>CAWAKF010000016.1:0-192164 GCA_963782435.1 uncultured delta proteobacterium | reverse complement strand
GAACTTTTCTCATCAAAAGGTTCGATAAGTCCATCGGACAAGGCGCGTTCATATAAGGGAGTGCCCGGCAAAAAAGAAAGAAAGAAAATATTGATTTTAATTCCCGGCGGCAATTGGAGAAGATAGCGGTAAGTCTGAATGATATCCTCCCGTGTTTCATAGGGGTTGTCGACAATAAAATCAACTAAAATATCCATCGGATGGAGTTTCTGGTCTTCACTTAAGGCGGCGATAACTTTTCCGGGTCTTCTTAATTTGGACCTTTCGGTCATAAACTTCATCCAATACCCGTTGGCTCCCCGTTTGGATACCCAACTGGATTCCTATCATTCCGGCATCCTGGAGCACATCCAGTTTTTTCTTGTCATAGGTGTTGGCACTTATGGCGACCCCAAAAGGAATCCCAACTTGGCTTTTACTGTGCCGAAAATTCTTCCGATTGTTTCAGGGGGCGCATAAAAAAATCATCATCCCCAAAGGCAATAAAATTTATAAGATTAACCGTTTTATCGCGCACCCAATTCGCCCAGGATTTGCCCCACACTTAGAAAACGGGGGGGATTTTCCCAAACATAGCCAAGTAGCGGCAATTATTGCAATAACTGCAATGGTGGGGACAGCCCCGGGAGGTTACAAAAAAAAAATAGGGATATTATAATGGTACCCGGTCATCCGTTCCTTAATGAGATCATTGGTCATGGGCAATAATTCACGGTCCAACAAAAACTGATTTTCCAGACCATAGTCGTAGAGGCAGGCTATCCAGATCCTTAAAAGGGGGCCGGACCGGGTTGATAATCCTTTCCCCATTTTGGCGGAAACCCATACTGGGCGTGTCCAGATAATCGAGCCCGGCCTCCATTTTGTTGACCAGTTCCACCACGACTTCGTCCCCTTCCGAATAACAAACCCCGTCAGCATGTTGGAGGGCCATATCGGGACAGAGATACAATGAGGCCCTCCAGATGACCTTGAGTTTTGGAAAAAACTTCCTCGCATATTGGGTGACTTGAACCGCTCGTAAAACATAGGCGCTATACACCGCCAGCATTAGTACGTCCGTATCATTGAGAATCGAATCCAACAATTTCAGTTCTTCCCATTGATATTCGATAGGCTCAGGCCGGGCTAAAAATATATTGGTAACCCCATGATCGGCTCGCTTTAAGAGAGCTGAAATCAGGCGGGACCCGTCGGAAGACATTCGACCGGTCACATTAATTATAGTGATTTTCATCTGGGTTATCTCCTTACCAGGGCCCTGATTAATGACAATTTGATTGGTATTTACAAGAATTTGCCTTTTGATTGGAAGAGTATAGGGAACCCCAAATAGCCAGTCAAGGATAAAAAGGGGGGCAGGAAGAAGGGGGGTGTATTCCGGCCAGGTGGTCCCACTCTTTTAAACGGCTGATCGTATTATTAGTGATTCATAACCGGGTTTTTTTATAACTTTTTTGATCTTTAAGCGCCTACCGGTATTCCCGGTTACGGGTTTTATTAATCATTGATTAGTCCGATTATTGTAAATTATCCGGGTTAAAGTTATAAGTCTTTTGATAATATCTTAAGAAGGCTTCGACAATTTTTTGATCAAAAGCCGTGTTGACCCCTTCCTTCAAATGGCTTATCGCCTCATCGATCTTCATCGGGTCCCGGTAGTGCCGCTTGGCAGTCAAGGCTTCAAAGACGTCTGCCACCGCAATAATACGGGCACCTAAGGGTATCTCCTCTCCTTTCAAACCATTCGGGTAACCGCTGCCGTCCATTTTTTCATGATGGGCCCCGGCCAATAAGGGGATTTCCGAATAATTCCCACTGAAATTCATCTGGTCCAAAATCAATTTGGTTTTTAAGGCATGAGATTGTATTTCTAAATACTCTTCATCTGTAAGTCTCCCGGGTTTTTTAAGAATATCATCCCTTACCCCCAGCTTTCCATAATCGTGGAGCAGACCGGCTATGCCTATGACCTCACAATAGTCGTCACCTAACCTCATTTCTCGAGCAATGCCTATGGAATATTCGGTTACCTTTTCCGAATGACCGGCCGTTAATGGATCCCTGGCATCAATAGAAGCCGCCAGGACCCTTAAAATAGAATTAAATTGGGTTTTTTGTTGCTCGATCAACAGGGCATTGTTGATACTGATTCCAATCTGGGGGGCAATCCCCAAAAGGATACTTATATCTGTTTGCGTCAACTCCCTTTTTTTCCCGATATTATCAACTACCAGGACTCCTAAAGAGTCTTTCTCGTAAATAATAGGACAACAAACAAAGGCCTTACTCCCGGTCTCCTTAAGGAATTCCAGACTTTTTTCTGAAATGTTATCTTTTATTTCGTCCATATCGCTGACCAGAAAAGGTTTTTGTTCATGAAAGGAAAGGACAAAAATCCCTTTTGATTCAGGCTTATCCAAATGAAAAAAAGTATTTTGAATGAAGGACAGTTGTTCCTCGTTAATTCCATAACCGGCAGAATAAATCAATTGCGTCTTTTCCGGATTAGCCAGGAGAATCATCCCCCGATCATAATCCAGCCGCAACTCCAGAGCGTTCATAATATTTTTCAGGATGTCAGTAATATTTAACTTTTTACTGATGGCCTGTCCGATCTCATTAATCATCAAGGCATTTTTATAATTGATATCAATTTGATCAATCTGCTGTTCGGCTGCCTGCCTAAAATTATTGATGGTGGTATTTAATTCTTTCTTTTCTGAAACATTAATAACATGGGTTAATAATATGAAAAGTAGCAGAATGGAAAAAATAACGATGGAATCCCAGGGGAAAAAAGGGATCAAAACTCCTCCGGACAGCAATAAAAGAACCGCGATAATATTTCTGATTCTTTTCCACATGGAAGACGGGGGAGGCTCCCAGGAAATCAGATAGCGGCAGACCTTTCCCCCTTTAAAAACACATTCAGGATGATCGGTCCGGGATAATTTATAATCAAAAAAATCAAAGATGGCCTGGAACATCCCCAATCTGTTTTCGCACTGATAAGGTTTTTCCTGAATACCTTCCTGCGGGGTTACGATAATTTCTACGGTATTGGAGGAAATTTTTCTGGACTGATAAATGGAGGATTTTGAAAACTTCGAAGTAATATGTCCTAAGATGGAATAGGCCATTAAGGGGCCCATCCAGGCCAGAGCATATTGTTTAAATAGTCCCACTCCCTTCGAAGAAGCCGCATATCGCCCGGCTTCCCGGGCGATATCCTGATTTCCGGTTAATTCCACCAGTTTTTCATGGAACCGGTCATGTTGGCCTTGAGTAAACCAATGCCCTTCGTCCGTTATCTGATAGGGTTCTACCCCGGCATATTTCAATAAATCATGAATACTGACATAAGGATAATTTTTTTTAGTAAATTCAACATAGGTATTCAGTATCCTACTGTTATATAAGGGTTTTTCAGACATTGGATAACTCTTTATATAAATATTAAAATATAAATTTATATTCAAGAACATTCATTAAATTGGGTGTACTACTTTTTCAAATATTAACACAAAAACAGGAAAAAAAACCAAGAAAGTTTCTTTACACTTTTTTTTGCCAAGGCCGGGTGCCCTGAACAACCTGTCGACTTAACCTGAGAGGCCGGGGATCAGGAGAAGAAAATTTCAATTTGAAATGATAACCAGCGAGATCAAAGGAGAAGATTTGAATTTTGGAGAGAACCTGTTAATTCCATTTTGCGCGAGCCAGAGACCCCGGCCCCCTTGATCAGGTCAGGTACTCCCTCAAATCCCCAGGGAATGTTCTTTGTCATCGAGGTGAAAAAACCCCCCAATGCGCCTAAAGCCGTTAGGCTATGGGAAGTCCAATCCCAGCGATTTCGATATTCAGGAAAGCAGCATCATTCAAATCTATTGCTTGGCCTTGGACGGGTTTTTGGAATAAAAAGATTTGAACTTGAGAAGGTTAACCTTTTTGCGGGACTACACAATTATCACCATACGAAATCCCCCTGACCCCCAGATTCCTGCCCCGATCATGGCAGAGATATTCAGCAATGCTGATCCTTATAATGTTTTTCAACCGCATCAATAGAAATATGGCAATCGGTGAATATCAGTCCACAAACATTGCAGGCAAAAAAAGGTCGGGAATCTTCAAAAACAAGATGGGTTGGATTTTGACATATTCGACACGGTCTCATTTGGAAGATATTATCCTTTACGGATCTCAATTCAGAGCCTATTATAGGTTCGGATAACCATGATAGAAAGGAGAATGTTCAAACCGGATTGATTGAATCAATTTTTTTAATGTGATAAGGAAAATCTAATTGAGGACCACCTCGTAGTCTTGACCTAAAAGAAAAGAGTTTGTAGTAAATTAAAGTCTATATATCTTCGAGACCCTTAATAACCCAAAGTCGATTACCGGTTTTAATCTTCAAGTTACAGGAAAAAGTGGAAACCAACTGGTTTTATGTCATTTTTGGATTCCTGGGGGGCATCGGCATCCTCCTTTACGGGATTCAGATCATGGGCGACGGTCTGCAAAAAATTCTGGGCCGCCAGCTTCGAACCCTTTTGGAATCCATCACCAAAAGGCCCGTGCTGGGGGTTCTAGCCGGCATCCTAATCACCATCCTTTTCCAAAGCAGCACCGCCACAACGGTTATCCTGGTCGGGTTGACCAATGCCGCGGTGATTACCCTCAAGCAATCCATGCCGGTTATCCTGGGTGCCGATATCGGGACAACCGTAACGGCCCAGTTGATCGCCCTTAAATTTACCGAACTTTCTCTATTGATTGTGGGCATTGGGGCCCCCATCGCTTTTTTTGCAAAAAAGGACCGCCATCACCGGATTGGCCAGACCCTGGTCGGGTTCGGCTTTTTATTCCTGGGTCTTAAAATAATCGGTGATTCCCTGAAACCGCTTCAGGCTTCTCCTTCTTTCACCGAGGTCTTGCTGTTTGTCAGCCGATCCCCGTTGCTGGCCGTAGCGGTGTCAGCCGCCGTCACCTTTTTAATCCATAGCAGTGCGGCGGTCATGGGAATTATTATGGTCCTGGCCGGCTATGGTCTGATTAATCTGGATGCCGCCATTTATCTCCTTTTGGGAAGTAACGTCGGGACTTCCTTTACCGCTCTGCTGGCCAGCATCGGCTCCCGTAGGGAAGCCCAACGGGTAGCCCTGGCCCATTTAATATCCAAGCTCGGTGGTACGATTTTTTTCTTCCCTTTTGTTCCCTGGTTCGGTTCATTCCTGGCCACTTTGACCCATTCGGTGACTTTTCAGGTGGCCAATGCCCATACCCTTTTTAATTTGGGAATGGCGGCAATCTTTCTCCCTTTCATCAAACCGGGGGCTCGGTTCATAGAATGGCTTTTGCCCGAGAAAAGGATTCCTGACCTTGAACCCAAGTTTCTTCGGGAAGAGGTCATCAGCATGCCCTCGGTGGCCATCGGACTGGCTCAAAAAGAAACCATTCGTATTTCAGCCGGGACCCTGCGGATGATCTGGTATATCAAAAAGGCTTTGGAAACGGGCAATCCCGACTTTCTGGACCGGATAGTCTATAAAGAAAAAGCCATGGACGCCTTATGCCGGGCCGCTGTAAATTATTTGACTCGGGTCCTTCGTCAGCCCCTGAACCAGGACGAACAGGGGTATGCCATGGGGTTGATCCGCATCCTCGACAGCCTGGAAAAAATCAACGATATAATTGAACGGGATATCCGATTCCGGATTGAGACCAAGCTGAACCGGGGGGTTCATTTTTCCCTGCTTGGCCAGGAAGAATTGATGACCTTGGTCGAGTCCCTGATGCGGGGGATGAGGATGACCCATAAGGCCCTGGTCCAGAACAATCCCCGTCTGGCCGAAGAGGCGGTCACCTGTCACCCCCGGAATGTGGCCTTGATCCTGGAATTCAGGCAAAACCATATTCACCGCCTCACGGAAGGGATCAAGGAAAGTGAGACAAGCAGCAATCTTCATTTGGAATTGTTGAATAGTTTTCAGCAACTTAGTGAGATGGTTCGTGATATCGATCTGATTCTTTTTGATGAATTGTCAAAAGGTTTCCGCTCACCGGATAGGCCGCCGCAACAAACCGATCAAACGCCGAATTCCTTGAATGACGAACCAGAGGAGGAAAGTCGTGAAGAGGAGGATATTATTAAGGTATAGATAGAATCGATCCAACCACCCAAAGGCCCCCTATTTTTCCTATTTGACATCCGCTACCACGATTATTAATAATCATAGTAAAAAGGTCACCCAATAATTTTCTTTTGGGAACTCTATACCAATCTGTCAAAAATACTTTTTAGAGAATAAAGTCGCCATGGAATTATTAGATTGCAAAGGCATGACCTGCCCCCGGCCTGTGATAGAAACCCGGGATTTTCTAACGGCCCATCCAGAACATAAAGAGATCGCGGTTTTGGTAGACAATCTGGCTGCTGCCCGGAATGTAGAGCGATTTCTGGGAACCCAGGGATTTCAAGTTTCACTTCAGGGGTCAGAGCCTGATTTTAAGCTTCAAGGGGTTCGACAGGAGCCCGGAAGTTGTCAGATGGTATTCGAGACTTCCGATGATAAAGCACAAAAGAATCTGATTATGGTCACCAAAGATACCATGGGACAGGGGGATGATCAGTTGGGGACCTTACTCATGTTGAATTTTCTCCGGACTCTGAAAGAGATGGGAAGTGCCTTATGGCGGCTTGTTTTTATCAATGCCGGGGTAAAACTGACCATTGAGGGGGCCGAAACTTTGTCTGCCCTGCAGGAACTGGAAAAACAGGGGGTCTCCATTTTGGTCTGTGGGACCTGCCTGGGCCATTTCAGTCTGTTGGAAAAAAAACGATGTGGAGAGACGACCAATATGCTTGATATCGTCACCAGTCTACAGGTGGCTGATAAAGTGATCACCTTTTGACCGTAGGTTTTGTGACTTCAGCCCCTTGCTTGATCCTTATTGATCGGCTGGCGCTTTAAACTTTCCTTCCGAACTGACCCACCCCGGCTGTTAGGCTTGATCGATCTTAATACTAAGGCTCCGGCCACTTTTCTGCTTGACACCCTTACGCTTAATTGATTATAAAAATAGACTGGCTTGAACGGCAAATGTTAGAAGAAAAGAAGTATTAAAAAAAACAAATGGTTAGAAAGGGAAAAATCTATGAAATTCAGAAACGCTGTAATCGTTGATGGTGTACGATCTCCATTCTCCTGGGGTGGAAGGGGAATGTTTGAGGCCACCCGGTTGGATGAGGTAGCGGCCAAGGTCGTTCGCACTTTAATGGAAAGAAACCCCAAGGTAAAACCCACCATGATTGAAGATTTCGGGATTGGGAATGCCGGAAATACATCGGACCTGGTCCTGCTGGGAGGCATTTCCCGGTTGGCCGGATTGCCGGCAGAAACGACCAATTTTCACACCAACCGCCAGTGCGGGTCATCCATGGAGACTATGCAGCGCATTGCCATGGCCATCATGATCGGAGCCACGGATTGTGGTATTTCCCTGGGGGTGGAACGTATGGGCCGGACTATCGGTGGGGGCAGGGAAGGAGGGCCGCCTCCGAACCGAGTGACCGGAATGAACCCGAAAATTTTTGAGAAATCCAAACTTCAACGGGACATGGCCGAAGATCACTATAACTATTTTTCCGTACCGGTTCCGGATGAAATCCTGGATTCCCCTCCGCTGCAACCCATGGTCCAGACTGCCCAGAATGTGGTGGATATGTATAATATCTCCCGGGAAGAACTGGATGCCTTTACGGTTCGAAGCCATAAAAAACTGACGGCAGCCTACGCTGCGGGGATTTACAAGGACGAAGTGATCCCGATGGAGGTGGAGAAACCGGTTTTCAACGAAAAGAAAGAATGGGTCCCGGAGGAGAAGGGTGAAATGATCCTTTTTGACCGGGATGAGTGTATCCGGCCGGGTTGTAATATGGAAGACCTGGGAAAAATGAATCCGGTAAAAGGGATCGTCAGTTTCTGTAATAAACCGCTTCAGATTACCGCCGGCAATTCCTGCCCGACCAACAGCGGGGCCTCGGCCCTTCTGATCATGGCGGAAGATATGGCCATTAAAATGGGACTCACCCCTCTGGCCCGCATCGTGGGTATCGGCGTGGGTGGCGTTAAAGGCCAGCTCATGGGGATAGGCCCGATTCCGGCTACTATTAAAGCGATGAAACATGCCGGGCTTACGGCCGACCAAATCGACCGGGTGGAATTCAACGAGGCCTTTGCCTGTCAGGTTATTGCTTCCCTTAAAGACCTCGGGATCCCGGAAGAAAAGGTCAACGTGAACGGTGGGTCCCTGGGAATCGGTCACCCCTTGGGGGCAACCGGTGCACGGATAGTAATGACCGTGGCCAAGGAATTGCGCCGCAGCGGTAAACGCTATGGTCTGGCCACCCAGTGCATCGGGGCCGGTGAAGGCATCAGCACTATAATTGAAGCAATGAATTAAAATCCGATTTCGACAGTCGGGAAAGCCCAATTTGGTTTCCCGGCTGTCGAAAAAGATGACCAGAGTAAACCGGATCTTGAGGAAAACTTTGGCCTTTGGTTCTCCCTCCGAACTCTGAACGACGAACATCTTTCTCCTTGACTTCCTCCCCTTTCCCCTTTATTTTTTTGTTATCATCTTTAATCTTTTTAAAGCTTTTTTAGTTATTTCCACGGCTAAATGGCCGGTTGAAGTGATAGATGAGCTGTTTTTCTTTAATATAAAAATAGTTTGATTGCTTGGGAATTCAATAAACGCACTGTCTCAATATTTCCTCTAAAAAACTGAGCGGATTGGTGAAGTCCTGCCTACTATGAAACAATCTTCCTTACCCTTTCTCTCCCTCAGAGATGCATCGTTTCGGCTGGGAGACCGAATAGTGTTTGAGAATACATCCTGGGTTTTCCATCGAAACGAGCACTGGGCAATCATTGGTATCAATGGTTCAGGTAAATCCCTTCTGGGCGAGGCACTGCGCGGTCAGCTGCCGCTGGTGCACGGGGATATAAAATATCATTTTCGAGCACCTCCAGGCTTGATGCCGGAAGAGGCTATCGGCCACATATCGTTTGAGGATCGGAGGCTCGATGTTCATGGGATGGTCGTGCAGTCACGCTGGAACAGTATTGAGGAAGAAAACGCCCACCTTGTGCGCGACTTTCTCTCTTATGAACAGGTCATGGAGATCAATCCCTTTGAGGTCAGGGACCAAAATGACAAGGGGTGCGGGCAATTCGAACGCAGGATGCGCCGGGCAGTTAGACTGCTGAGAATCGAGCCGTTTTTGGACCGGACGTTGATTTCTTTGTCAAATGGGGAAAGACAACAAGTCCAGTTGGGCCGAGCCCTTTGCCGCCCGTTGCGGTTGCTCCTGCTCGATGAGCCCTTTGTTGGCCTGGATGCGGAGGTGCGGCAGTATTTTCATGAACTACTGGATCGGCTGATGCGGACACCGTTGCGGATGCTGTTTATCACGACGCGGATCGAGGATTTACCGCGGTCTGTGACTCATTTATTGTGCGTCCATGGGTGTCAAGTGATAGCAGCCGGGCCGCGAACCGCGTGTGTTGGCGATCCCGCGGGTCAAAGGATTGCTGGCAGCCGGCAGGAAAAGATTTGTAAGTCATAAACCAGCCTATCGAGAAACGCTTGCCACTAAGGATGATGGCTTTTCGCTACCGGCACGAACACGGGATAGGCAACCCTGTGACCCAGGCAGGCACGTCAGCGGAAAAGCGTTGGTACAATTACATAATGTGACGGTACGCTATGAGGACCGGGTCATCTTGCGCGATATTAATTGGACGGTGCGGGCGGGGGAGAGTTGGGCGTTGCTGGGGCCTAACGGATCGGGCAAAACGACCTTATTGAGTCTGATTCTTGGCGACAACCCGCAGGTCTATGACAACGATATCGTGGTTTTCGGTAAGCAGCGGGGCAGCGGAGAGTCGGTTTGGGAGATCAAGCGGCGTATCGGCTGGGTTTCTCCGGAGCTGCACCTGCACTTTGACGATGGTGCAACCTGTTTTGAGGTAGCGGCTTCGGGGTTCTATGACACGGTCGGTCTGTTTCAGACACCGAGCCGGCGAAGGCGCACCACCGTGCTCGAATGGCTGGCAGAATTCCAGGTCCTGGAATTCGCTGAGTATCCACTGTGTGCCCTCTCGACAGGGTTGCAACGAATGGTCCTGCTGGTACGAGCCCTGGTAAAACGGCCGCAATTACTTGTCCTTGATGAACCCTGCCAGGGTCTTGACGGGGCAAACCGGGATGTGTTTTTGAGAGCTGTGGATAAATTAATCCGAAACGGAAAGGGAACAACGATTTACGTGACCCACCGGAAGGAGGAGATCCCTCGGACGGTCAAGCGGGTACTCCGGTTAAAGGGGGGCTTGGCACAGCCAATGTAAAGAAGAAAGCACCCCTGTCTATTTTATTCAATTGTAAAAGGGGAGGTTCTTTGTATCCCCGTGCAAAGAGGGATTTTTAATCGTGAATCATGAAGATAAATTGTCCATTAGAAGAAAAAATAGGTATTCTCATGCTTCAATCAATCTGATGGTCAAGGTAGTTGAGAAATGGAAGAGAATCAAGGCCGCAGATTGGACCGAGGAGGGCTTTAATTTTTTCCTGGATCAGGACCTCAAGGGGGAAAACGCCTCCTTTAAGCAAAGCCATCAACAATTTTCAGGGAGAGTGATGTGGCGCCGTATAGGTGTAAACGATGCTTTGCTCACGGAAGGGATACTCAATACGCTTATTTTTAGCCGTCTGAAACAGCTTACCGAGGACAAGGTGATGGCCCGGCGGATCATTCGGTTATTTCGTTCACCGGGCCGGATTGAGAAGAAGAAGAAACTCTTAAGCACGATGAATAGTTTGGAGAGAATTAGTTATTTGTCCGCTGTTTCCTTGGCCGTTTTAATTTGAGGTGATGGCGAAGGAGAACATAGGTTGCCCCGGCACCGCCGTCATAGGACTGGGCACTGGTGAAGGCGATTACCCGTTTTCGCCAGTGACTGCGCGTCAGCCACTCACTTACCTTGTTTTTCAAAACCGGTTCACCGGGTGAAGAGATGCCGCGTCCGTGGATGATCAGAACAGCCCGTTTACCCGACATAATTGACTCATTGAGGAAGTTTTCGAATGCTTCCTTGGCCTGCGCCGCACCCAACCCATGAAGGTCGATGTGAGCTTGTATGTAAAAATCACCCCGGTGCAATCTCTCAGCAAACTCCGGCGGGATATTGCGGCCTGTTCCTTCCATGTATTCGGGCGTTTTGGAGATAATAAATCCCTCACCATATTTTACCAGCCTATCCAGGTCTTGTATGACATCCGGTTCCGGTTCATTGACAAGATGATCCGGCAAGTTGGTCACTTTGTTTTCCTTTGCATGATGTTTATCTTTTACCACCGGCTTGACGCCTTGCATGGCTTCCCGAAAGACGATCTCTTCGTTATCCGCTGTGGTACGGCTTTCAGTTGGTAGTGTGACCTGTTTCCTTATAGGCACATCCGGTTTTATTATGGGAACCGGACGCAGAATTACCTTATCTTTAATAAGTTTCCCCAATTTTTCTAAGGGATTGTGTTTTAAGGGGCTGTCAGAATCGTCCATCATGCCGTCAGGTCTATATTGTATATTTTTCCTGTTTGATTTTATCACCTTCTTATTAAATGTTAGGTAAATTTTTATTAAAGGACAAATAAAGAATTCCTTTGGCGGAACAAGCTAAACACAGAGGACCGTCATCCAGCGGATATCCCTCCTGGCATTTTGGACAAATGGTTAAGGAGCCACGGGGTCGACGTTTAATAAATCGTTCGGCCACCTCCACCTTCTGCACACCGCAGATTCCATTACCTGCTTCCTCAATCTGCGTTGAAAGCAGGTCCGAGTCCTGCTCCTTCTTCGGTTTAAGTTTGAAAAACCACGTTTTCAATTCCGGCCAGAGATCGAGCTTCTTTGTGTCCACAAACACCCGTACCCCTGCTCCCGTCTCTTTATTATAAAGAGTCAGGGCATAGCGGCCGATATTCACTACGGTGAGCCAGCCATTGCCCACCGTACAAGGCGTCAATAGCTGGATTGCATCCGGCAAACATTTGGGTGTCTCACAAAGGGCATCGAAAAGGCCCTCTTTCGGGAAGTGGCGGTAGGCAAGGTCCACCATGAACCCCCCAATGATGACTCCCGGTGCTTCATAGCCGTGAAACGCCTTTACCCGTTCCACAAATTCATCATAAGTATAATTCCGGATGTTCATTAAACCGCCTCCACCCGGCAGGGGACATAGCGGTGCATAGGGGTTCCGACAAAGTCCCGGTTAGTGTTTTTTGTTAATCGGTTGATGTTAGCACCGTAGGTAACACCGTCGTATACCAGACCGAAGCCGTGTGGCATGATGACCTGGCCCTTTCTGGCATCGGTGGTTACTTCGGCCTCTATTTTTTCCTCCCCTGCTTCCGTGACGACCTTTACCATCTGATTATCAACGATACCCAGCGCTTCTGCATCTGAGGGATTTATGGCCAGGGTGCAGGCTCTTTTGTCTTTGTTCCAGGCAGGGTCTCTCATAGCCGTATTGGAATTCATGTCCATATGGCGTCCTGCCATCAGGATCAATGGAAATTCAGCATCAGTTTTCAGCCGTTTCTCTTCCCCATTGGGGTTAATTTCCTTTATCCAGTCTTCCGCCTCTGCGGTATGAAGCCGTATTCTGCCGTCCTTGGTGGCCAATCTACCGAGGTTTTTCCCGATATCCTGTACTCCGACCAGCACGCCTTCCGAATGGTCGATGATGGCCTGATAGAGGGCCAGCCCCTGGTCCGGTCCGGCGCCGAATCCCACCTTTGCCGCCTCTTCCTGCTTTGCCGGGGACCTCTGTAAAAACCCGGTGAAATAGCTGGCCAGGTGGGCGGAACCGATGGCCTTACCCAGCGTCTTGGCTGCTATGAAGGGCACCCACATCATGTTCTCAGGATGCTCCATTAGATAACCTATCAGAGCATCACGGTATGCCTTCAGGCTGCCGCTTCCGGCGGCCCGGTAAAGCGAGTCGGGTAATGCGGGAATCAGCCCCATGGCGTCGGCCAGGAGAGTGAATATCTCCCCCGCTTCTTTCTGCTCTCCTTCTACCTCAACAACAGGCCGGCGCATCCGGCTGACTACGTCCAGGAAACCTTCATTGGTTTTAGAGGGGATAATAGCGTCCGCCGGGGACCATGATTCGTAGGTCGACCTGCAGGGCAGGACATAGTGTGCAAGTGCGGCGGTCTCACTCATTGCAATCTCGGCTACCACCAGCAGGTCGAGCCGCCCGAATGCCTCTTCATACGCGGTCGTATCGGCATAAGACCGCAATGGATTGGATCCCAGGACAAAAGCGGCTCTGAGCCGGTCGGGACGGTCGTTGGCGATCTCTTCCGGTATGACATTGGGAGGGAACATTCCCGCGATGGCCGGGATGTTGGTCACCGCTGTCCTCCACGTCTTGGGGTCATCCGGATCTGAGTACCTCTTTCCGCCCGCAAGGTAGTCTCCTCCCGGCACACCGATGCGTCCGCAGATCGCCAGCAGCACAACGAGCAGATAGGATACAAGGGCGCTGTGCCGGTTCATCAGGATGCCAAGATCGTCACGCAGGCAGGACTGGCGTTTGGCGAATTCCTGGCAGACATGGAACACCTGGTCGTACTCCAGTTCGCAGACCTTTAGCGCCGCGTTCAGGTTGAATCCGGTGAACCAGGGCAGTATCTCCTTGAACCCGTTAACGTGCTTGTCGATGTATTCCTGGTTATGCATACCCTCTTTGAGGATGATGGCAATCATCGATTTTAACAGCAAGGCATCCGTACCCGGCCGAAGGGCCAGGTGAATATCCGCTATTTTCGCAGTTTCCGAACGCCGTGGGTCGATCACTACAAGCAGCTTGCCCGGGTCTTTGGAGATCCCGGTCAATACTCTCCTGGCCTGGGGGATATGGTGGCTCATCATCCCATTCCAACCGACGGCCATCAGCATCTCGGTATTCTCATAATCAGGTACCAGTTCGAGCAGCTGGCTTCCGAATGTCAGCCCGTGCGCCCAATACCGGCCGGAAAACTCCTGGTTGGCGGATGAGTACTGGTAATGCGACCCAAGAGCCTGAACGAAGCCGACCAGGAACCGGGTCGGGTAGAAGTTGAATTCGCCCCCACCGGCTACCGACGCCAGGGACCGCGGCCCATGCTCTTGAAGTATCTTCTTGAGTTTTTCTGCGATCTCGCTGATTGCCTGATCCCAACTTATGCGTTCAAACTTGCCGCCCGCCTTCTTCATCGGATAAAGCAGCCGGTCCGTATTGTGCTCATGATAAGCGATGTTCATGCCCTTTCGGCAGGAGTATCCTTCGCTGATAGGGCTGTCCCTGTCAGGGCGGACTTTAACAATACGGTTGTTTTCAACTTTGACTTCAAGGCCACAGCAGACAGCGCACATTACGCAGGTAGTCTTTTTCCATTCTTCCACGATACGCTCCTTTCTTAAGGTTTCCCTTTTAAAAATCTAAGGAGAAGCCCTTCTAAAAAAATTCTTTTTTATAGTTTAAATCCGGTTTGAGATTCTTCATTCACTCCTGGTTACAGAGCCCTTTTTTCATTTGAGGTTTTTATAAATCTCTCAAAAATGAGTCGGTTCAAGATTTTTAAGGGACAAAATATCCAGTCTGCTTTACTTCGGTGGCGTCCGTATCATTCCAGGAACAATCCTCACTTCTTTATTGGGATTGCGTTTTGCCCTCGCTTCCGCTTTGGATCCGGCCACAACGTAAACCGGTTCAGATCGGTCTCTGAGGGGCTTCAATATTCTTTCAACATGATCCTTCTTGTTTTTGAGATAATCCGTTTTGCTCTCTTCCCCGGCCGGACACACCGCCATACAATAACTGCAGCGGTAACTCATGCGAAACATCAGGGACTGCCACATAAAGGCCGTTTCCCGGTTATTAAAATGGGTACTGTATTCGGTCATGTCCCGCGAGGTAACCATGGCCTCCACCCAGTTCTGGAACCCAGTCATATTGTCTCTATAAGTGTGAGTGCTGCAGGCAAAAAGGTCAAAGGGTTGGCCTTTGGTAATGGCCCCCGTGGGACAGACCGCGGCACAAAGATTACATTGAATACAGGGATTTTCTGCCAGGGGCCGGTCGTATTGATCCATCACCCCATTGATCAGGATGCTGTCCAATTGGATGGCGCTGCCAAATTTCGGATGCAGGACCAGCCGGTTTAATCCCATGTGCCCGAGACCGGCTTCCACAGCCATAATTTTGTGGCTCACGTCCCAGATCTTTCCGGGAAAGTGGTCCAGATTCATGGGCCACCCCTTGTTGACAACGACTCCGCGGATACCGATTCGGTTCAGGCGACGCAGAATTTCTCTGGAAAGTTCAGAAATCTTATCCCCGGTATGATGGTATTCTTCATTGGCCACATACCTGGCCGGACTTTGCAGGTTTTCCCGATTATTGGTCACAATAATGGAAATAACACTTCTTGCCAGAGGATATACATACAAAGCCCCTTCCCGTTCCTTTTCCAGAGATGCCCGGTCCAAATTTACCAGGCCCGCATCGTCGGCCCCTGCTTTGATGCAGATTTCTTTGATAGCCTTAGAGGGGTATGGTTTAGACGAACTATTGTTGTTCGATACCTTCATGTTTTTTCCTCCAAAGATGTTGATGATTTGATAATTGAATTACTTGGTCTCATAGGGGGTTTGTTTCATCGGCTTGCATTAAATTAATTTTTTTATTTCTTTAGTAAGCTTAGATTTTTTTCGTTTATTACCTATATCTATAGAATCAGGAACCGGTTTGTCTTCTTGGTTTTGTAGACCGAATGTATGCAGAAATTCCTCAATACGATCCGGGGTCCCTTCAATCTGAATAGCCTTGGCCAAGCGACTTCGATCCGACCGCGGGGCTGTAAAAACGGTAGCCCACATTTCAGGAGTCGTGGTTATTTTAAGGTCGGAATTGGGGTCCTCTTCCCGGGAACTTGACCAGTTTTCATCATTGAAAGAGAGGGAATATTGAGCTTCAGGGAACTGCATCAACCACCTGGCTGGCCGTGGTAAACGTTTACCCTTTTTGTTGAGAGAAGAAGTCAGATTTCTCATCAGCAGATCCGGATGGACGACTTCTCCTGGGATCGGAGGCCTCATAGCATAGCGATATCCCCAGGTGGCAAGCGCGTCCACTATAGGACTCAGATCGCGCCCGGCGGTGGTCAGCTTGTACCAGACCTGGCGGCGTCCGGCCTTTTGGTCCCGTTCTATGACCCCGGATGATTCCAATTCTCGAAGACGCTGGGTAAGCCATTTGGGGGTGATATGATTTAAATACCCCAGGAGATCGGTGAATCGTTGCGGGCCAGCCAAGAGATCTCGAATGATAAGCAAGGACCATTTGTCACCGATTTTTTCCAGGGTCCGAGCCACAGGGCAAAAATGCCCATAGGTTTGAGTCATTAATTTAGCCTTTCAATTATATAGTATTATTAAGATAGTATCTAATTTATATAATGTCAAGAAAAAAACTCAGAAATTCCAGTTTTGACAGAATCAGGTGGGGAACTGAAGGAAATTATGGACATATCGCTTGTTTTTATATTGATCTGAAATATTATTTTCCCTCAAATGAATGGGGTCTTTTCTGCCGGGTCAAGGAAATTACCCATTTCCGACGGCTATAAAAGGGACATTGGTTCTGAAAGTGCTTGACGACACAGGAACCAGTGACAGTCAATTCAAGAAAAGGGAAGATTGGGAGACCTAAAAAGAATTGCGTTCGGTGGAAATAGGGATAGATCCATAATTGTCCCTACATTATAGGGAATTCAGTGATTAAAAATTAAACTGTTGATAGGCTTTTGCCGAACGCAGAACTCTGAACGCAGAACGATATGTTTACCCTTTCCCGATGGCAATGGCAATAGGACCACATCCGTTCCCGTCTCGAACTGGTCATTAAGCCCTTCTGCATCGATGGAATGCCTGGGTAGTCCCGCTGGGGTGTGATGGGAGAGCAGGACCCCGCCGGGAATATTTTTGGAGCCCGTTTTCAATTAAGGTTGAAAACGGGCTTTTTTTATTCTCCAAAATGATATTGTTTGGAGCAGGAAAACAGTATCGTTGAGAAGGGAGATCAGATTTTCCTGATTTCTTCGGAGGCAATCCCACTGATAAGTGCCAATACCAGAGCGACTATGGTGAACAAGGCGATCGTATGTGGGGTGCCAATCAGCTTACTAGCGACAGTCCCCATTGCCAGCCCGCCGAAAGGACTCAGCCCCATCACCAGGGAGTATAATCCCAGGACTCTCCCCCGGTACTCGTCGTCGACATGTATCTGCACCAGCGTTTGATTGAACGAGGAGAAAAAAACCAGCGCCATACCGCCCAGAATAAGAAGGAACAGAGAAAGTATATAAACGCGCGAGAACGAGAAGGCTAAGATCATTGTCATGTAGATAACCAATGAGATACTGGCAATCGCTCCTTTCTTGGGCGTTTCGGAGAAGTAGGCCACCAAGAGAGCGCTTATCACCGATCCGATCCCGACGCCGGTCTGAAGCCAGCCATATCCCAGGGCGCCGACATGGAGGTAGTTCTTAGCCATGAGCGGCATGAGTTGCAGGTAAGGGAAAACGAGCGTTGTCGGGATTAGCTGCAAGAGGATAAGACGTAAAAGAACCCGATGTTGCAACAGATAGCCCACGGCTGCACGAGTGCTGGCGAGCATTGATTCTCGTATCGGCGGAACCGTCTGCGTCAGCCGCATCGGGATCAGGCTGAGGGTTGCGGCGGTGAAGAAGATCGCTTTCCCGAAGAAGGCCGTGGATATACTAAAGCCGATTAAGAAACCGGCCAGTCCCGGTCCGACAACCCGTGCTGCATTGTTTGCCATGGAGTTTAACGCTATTGCGTTGGACAACTGGTCATTGGGCACTGAGTCATAAACCAGATACTGCCGTACCGGATTATAGATGCTCCCCGCCAATCCGCCAATCGCCGATACTACATAAATCTGCCACATTTCCACCTGACCGAAAACCAGCAGCAGTGCGATTGCCAGGGCTGAAACCCCGTTTATCGTCGAGGCGACTCCCGCGAGAACTCTCCGGTCGATACGGTCAGATAACCAACCGACGAACGGGGAAAACAACACATAGGCAATACCGCGGAGAAACTGTACCAGACCAAGCTGGAAGGCCGAGTTCGTAAGTTGGGCGACAAGCCACCCTTGCCCGATTTGCTCCATCCACATCGCAAAGCTCGCGGCAACAGTGCCGCTGAGCAGAAAACGGAAGTTGCGGCCCAAAAGCGAACTGAACGTCCCCTTCAGAAGCCCCGATGGCTTTGAAGAATAGGGATCCTTAACAGATCTTGATTCTTCTCTGGGAAAATATTTCTTAACCAAATGTCTGAAGACCTCCTCTATTAAACTAAGAATTGAACCCCTTATCGGTGGCTAAGGCGAAAGGGCCACACCCGTTTCCATTTCGAAGGCAGAAAATAAACCGTTCCGTGCCGATGAGGTAATACCGCTGGCGCGGGAAGGGAGAGTGGAAAGCCGCCAGGAATTTTTTAAAGCCCGTTTTAAATTACATTTGAAAAGAGGCTTTTTGTCTTTGACTGGAAGTCGATGACGCCGTTCATCGAAAAAAAGCAGATAAAGGAGGTTCTCTTTGGAGACACCGCTCTTTCGCAAATCCTTAATGACTTAAATAGAAACATCGGTTTTCCACAGCGCCGGAAGCCAATACCAACTGTAGACTTGGCCGGAATTATCTCTACTCGTCAGTGTCTGGGACCACCGGTGAAAAAATGGCTTTTCGGGAAATCCAGGATGAATGATTTAATGGTTTAGATCCTTCGTTTCTCCCCGGTCGCAATTATTTCCGGTTATAGGTTTTACCGGGAGCAATTATAGCCGGATTTTTATGGTTATAAAGGTAAAAACTATATTAAGGACGAAACGCTCTCTTCTTCGATCCAGCCTTTCTCAGAAATGATCCAGTGAGATTGATCGCCTGATCTGTCCTAGATGTGGGGGACAGAGGCGGATAATCAGCATTATTGAAAATCAGGAAAAGACTTGTCTGAAGTCAAGTCGACGAGATACTTTCCCTATGGGGCTTCCGGCCAAACAACCAGATCCCGCCATACAAGCCCAAACCCTTCGAAGCTTCTGGGTTGGTTTAAAAGATTCGATATCATCACATGAATCTCTCATCATTTTTTGGGAACAATCAGGTGATCGAGCCCCATTTCCTGCAGGGCCACCGGAAAGAGTTGAAAGGCCGGCTTGATCACCGGTAAAAGCTTCAGCATGGCAGTCACCTTCCCGCCCTGCTTAATGATTCCCTTGGCCACACCGGCGATCGGATTCTCGCGTCCGTGCCAGAACCGATGGGAAAAGTCGGCCGGTTGCTTGGACCAGACGTCCTCCTTGAGATCACAAGGCCCCAGATAAAAGGTGCCGTGATAACCCTCCTTGGCCGGTGGATTCTTCAGATCGATAGTGATCTCCGCTTCCGGATCGGTATACTTGAATTTAATAATGATGCCCGCCTTGCCCATTTTCGTCCCGATTTTATCATCCCGTAATACCCGCTCCAAAAAGTATCCGTATATCTTATAAAGATCTTCGGCGTCCTTATAGTATTGGCTCATTCCCGTCCTCCCGTTATATGAATTTCATTCCCTGTTGGGCTGGTTCGAAACACTTACCGAAAATCATAACCCATACTCATCCACGGTGCATTTCAAACTCGGTCCTGCTGATGATCTCCTCCTGGGCTATCTCGCTCAAACCGGTGAATTCCGCTGAATAGCCGCTGACCCGAACGAACAGGTCCCGATGCTTCTCCGGATGCCGCTGCGCCTCCCTGAGGATGGCCGAATCCACCATATTAAACTGCACCTGTGTGCCGCCGCACTTGAAATAGGTATTGACCAGAGCCGTGAGGTTCTCCGTGCTGATCTTCTTTCCTTGAAAGCGCATATTCAGATTGGCGCCGTTAAACACCCGGGCTACAGGAAGCTTCACTACGGAATTCATTATCGCCGTCGGACCCGAAATGGCGTTTCCCGTTGTCGGTGTGATGCCGTTTCCGAGCACGTCTCCGGCAAAACGACCATCAGGCGTCGCGCCGGTAAAAGCCCCCATGGTGATATGGAAACCGACGGAGAATATCCCCGGCCAGAAGGCACCTCCCCTGAAATTCCGGTATTGCGATAGAATGTCGCAGTAGTGATCGATCACCCGCGAGGCCATCGCATCGACCTCATCATGGTCGTTCCCATACTTGGGAACGCGGTTCAGGAAATAGGCACGCTTATCCTCAACATCCTGCCAGTCCTGTGAAAGCCATTCGGTCAGGTCAGTTATGGTAAAGCGCTTATCTTCAAAGACTGTTTTTTTCACGGCATACAGACTGTCCACCACGTTGGCAAACCCCATGAGCTGCACGCCTGTGGAATTGTAGACCGCCCCTCCCCTGGTCAAGTCCAGGCCCCGGTCCAGGCAACCGTCGACCAAGGCCGAGGCAAAGGGAGAGGGAACGGTTTCAGCGATCACGCGGTCCAGCACGGCCATCCCCCGGACCATCTGGTCGATAAAATGGCGCATCTGTCTGTCGTAGGCGTTCCAAAGGTCGTAAAAGTTCTTGAATCCTGCCGGGTCTCCCGATTCTATACCGCTTGGGTAGCCGAAAATATTATCAACCCCGTTGGACAGGGCCAACTCGACGCATTTAATGCCGTTGAACTGTACTGCGAAGGTGGACCCAAAGGTCTTTCCTTGCGCATTCGGTTCAAGACAGCCCACCACCCCGTAATCCCGGGCATCTTCAATCGCGTGGCCTCCCTGTACCAGGGACCGGATGATGGCTTCATCATTGAAAAAATGCATCAGTACGCCATCACGGTCATACTCGACGGCCCGGCGCATCAGCTCCTCGGTGCAATCGGGAGAGATCCGAACACCGAAATTGGGCTGCACGGTCCTTATGTCGGCATAAGCATCCAGGGCGATATAGCTCAGGTCGTTGGTCGCGTCCAGCCCGTCGGGTCCCACGCCGCCCACGGTGACGTTCTGCGTCGTCTTACCCTCGGTGCCCTCTCCCCCCGGGATAAAGGCCTCCTCGAGGACGTTCCAGATCTCGTTCGTCTTGATAAAAAGCAGGGCCATAAGTTCCCGGGCCTTCTCCAGGGCACCCTGTTTCGTTTCCATATCCTTCTGATAGTACGGGAATAGTATCTGATCGATTCGACCCAGGGAGATGGAGTTCCCGCCCGATTCTATTTGGGCCAGCAGGTGTATAAAGTAGAGGCTCTGAACCGCTTCATGGAGCGTTTCGGCCGGGTACTCGGGAACGCGACTGCATACGCGGGCAATCTCCCGAAGCTCTGCCGCCCGCTCCTGATCGCGCTCGGCCGCGGCCATGGACAACGCGAGTTCGCTGTAGCGCCTGGCGAAAGAGATGACCGCCCGGCAGGAGCGTATCACCGCATCATAAAAAAGACCTTTTTCACCCTCCCTCTCTTCCGGGGAGAGGCCTGCGAACTTTTGGTCCGCATCGTCTATGATGCCGCCAAGCCCGCGGGCCAGCACCTGCGGATGGTCCATGGTAAAATGGCCGATCCCATAAGTGATCTCGAGCATCATGGTGAAAATGTACTTGTCCATGTCAATCAGAACGTCTTCCGGCATGAACTCTTGCATGCGCTCTTCCACGGTCTTCCCTTTCCAGAAGGGAAGAATTTTCACGGCCAGTTCATCCTTTTCTTCCTGGGTGATCAATGCCCGTTGCAGTACCCGTTTATCGAAATTTTCCAGGTCTCCCTCAATCCACAACGACTTGTTTTCCGGAAACAGGGGGCCCCTTTGAGTTTGGAGGTGCGGCACCCGACAATGATCTCATCCTCGCGAATAATGACGCTGATATGGTTGAGGATATGCTCGAAGGCGAGGCTCATCCGGGTCAACGGAGGTTTGTCCCAGTGGAGACACATCGCTTCGGTGAGGTGCCGGGCGCGCTCTATACAGACTTCCTGGGGCGCCTCGATGATTTTCCAGCGGAGCCTTTCGACGCGAGAGGGTGGCAAGGGTTGATTAATCGCAAGATTTGTGCTCATGGAGGTCCTCCGGTAGGTTAGAGTCTTACGTTAGTTCATCTAAACATTTATCTTTAACTTTTCCAAAATACATGATTAACCGCCTCTGATCAGACGATACTGGATACTGGATTAAACTGCCGATACTGGATGCCTGATTGACTATATCCAGCATCAAGGATCGTTTTTTGTCTTTATCCAGTATCCAGTATCAAGGATCAAGGATCATTTTGTGAGAATCGGACTTAAAACCCAAATTTATATACTCTTTGGTCAGACTTTTATATGCATATGGTTTACCAGTATCGCGTCCCTTATCGATCGCGGGAGGAACTGGTTAAGCCAAAAGGAAAAAACTGCTCATAAAATCGATCTGGTTGAATAAAGATGGCTTTTTCGCTTCAATGACTTCCATGATCTTCTTGGCCGCGTAGGGTGGCGTGGGTGCTGTTTTGATGAGTTCATTGTCCCGCTCGATAAACCGCCGGGCTCGCTCCCGGTAGACGGAATTTTCGGGGGGCAGAACGTGGATTTTTGCCGCAAAAGTTGTGGAAACCTGCGCCGGCTCGATCATGGCCACCTGTATGCCGAAGGGTGCCACCTCATATTTAAGTGAGAGCACCATCCCCGTAAGGGCAAATTTGCTCGCGGAATAGATGGATTCAAAGGGGAAAGGAATGCGGCCTACCAGCGAAGACATGGCGATCAGTTTGCCGGATCGCCGCTGTCGCATCGACGGAATGAAGGCCTGAAAAATCGCAGCCGCCCCTATGACATTAATTTCAAGGCACTTGAGCGCTTTCTCGAGATTCACCTCCTCAAAGGGGCCGAAGAATCCGATCCCCACATTCGAAAGCACCGTGTCGACATGACCGTAACGGGCCAGGACCTGATCGCAGAATTTACTAATCGCCGGTCGGTCGGTGATATCGATCTCTTCCAGCAGATGATCCCCGCCGATTTCCTTCAGCTCCTTCTCCAGAGACGTTATCCCCTGGGAATCGACGTCAAAGCCCGCTACGGAATGGCCCGCTTCTGCCAGCATTTTAGCAACGTGACGCCCCATCCCATCCGCACAACCGGTAATAACCACAATCTGTCCCATGCCCGCACCTCCCATTCATTTATATGAGCTTGATTTTCCCCGCTTCCGCCTGATACCACTCCCCCATCTGCTTCATGGATTCCTTGAAATCCGGATAGATCATCCGGTATTCCGTGGATTTCAGTTTACTGTTGTCGACCAAATAATCATCGTAAAGATATTTCACCGCGTCCAGTTCCAGGTCAGGTATTCTTCCCTTGCGCGCCGACACCATTCCATCCACCCGCGCGACGGTCTTCACCAGCCAGAGAGGCAGGTGCAACTTCGGCGGCTTAGTGCCAAAAGCCTTCGAGGACATCACCAGCGCCTCCTCCAGCATCGGATGAGTGTCTTCGGCGAGATTGAACGCTTGTCCGACGGCGCCATCCATCAAAGAAAGATGGTAGACGGCGGCGGCAACCTCTTCCGCCCGGACGTTGGAAAGACGCTGCGTGCCGCTTCCCGGGATCGCACTTATGGTGGAGGGCCGTGAAAAGGCCTTACCGGCACCGTCATTGCAGCGCGGCCCGTACACGGTGCACGGCCGCGTGATAATGGCCGGGAGACCTTCCTTGATGCGGCGCCAAACGACATCTTCACCGTCGCGCTTGCTCCTCCCATAGGAATCCTGAGGGTTACGGGGACTGTCTTCTGTAAACGGCGTCCCCTGGTAATACCCATAGACACTGGTGGAACCGACATGGACATAGCGTTTAACACTGTTTTTCAGGGCGAGGCCTGTGATCAGTTCGACGCCTTTAACATTGGTGGGATAGAGTAATTCATAAGGGGTGGAAAAATTGCAGATCGCTCCCAGATGAAATACCCGGTCAACGCCGCCTTCAAAGAGCCGGGGCAGCGTTTCAGGCTTCGTAAGGTCGGCGGGCACAAATTCAACGCCCAGACGGTCAAAAAATGACGTGTCCTTCCTGGGACGGGCGGAAGCCCTTACACGGACTCCCTTCCGGACAAGGAATTCAACAAGGTGACTTCCCATAAACCCGGCTGCGCCGGTTATAAGAGTAATACCAGTAAATTCCATCATTATCCCTTCAGAAGCTGATGATTCTAAAATGTTAGACTTTTTCCGGGACTGTCCCTTTCGAGCTGTTTTCTATTTCATTACGGCAACCATAGCTTTTCCAAATACATCTATTGCAAGGTTTTATAGTAACCCCTCTCGAGGGATTCGTCAAAAATAAAATAAGGCTGCCTTCATTCCCCTAACGAATTTTTTCATCCTTCTCAAATTACATTAGGGTAAAAAGTATGTTTAAACATGAAATTGTTGAAGCAAATCCATGCCTCACCGTGATCACTTATAAGTGCAACCATTTGATTCGGTGAGGTAATACCCCTTGCGGTTATTTTACTTCTCAGAGCCCCACTTCTTCCGGAAGCCTACCAGGAACTCACCGTGAATGTGGCCGGATAGGTAACTTACTTTACCGGGCTCCGCAAGGCCGTGCAAGACAGCATTATCGCCCGCAATGAGATGGGGTTAAAAAGCGATTCGGGTATTGCCCGTTCTGCTAATTCAAAATCGAACTGATCGGGTTTGAGGAGTATCGTCCCTGCACAGAAGCCAGGTTTTATATTGTTATTTATATGGAATTGTTTTACGATTATTTCCAATGATATTTATCAATACAAAGAGAAAATAATAAATGGGAATTTTTCACTGTCCTTTTGGCTGCCCTTATTATGAAGATGAGGGGTGTATAGACTGTGGTCTGTGCATGGCCAATACGAGCGAAGAGATGGTTGAGGCCTCCAAGAAGGTTCGGGCCTACCTAAAGGCCAATGCCCGGCAGGGAAGGCCGATACAAAAGATCGCTGTTTGCGGCAAGGGGGGGGTGGGAAAAAGCACAACGGTGACCTTGATGTCCAAGGCCCTGGTCAGTCTGAATTACAGGGTGCTGGTGTTGGATACGGATGAATCCAACCCGGGCTTGTACCGGTCCCTGGGTTTTGATAAACCCCCTAAACCTCTCAACGCTTTGATGAGCCGCTTCTCCTATAGGGAACAGCCGGAAGAGGATACCCAGTGGATCATGCTGCCTGAAATAAAGGTCACGGATATTCCACCGGCCTTTATTCTCGAACAAAAGGGCATCAAATTTTTAATGGTGGGTAAGATTGAGGACCCCTTTCAGGGCTGTGCCTGTTCCATGGCTGATGTCACCAGGGGATTTGTTTCCAGATTATCCCTGATGGAAAATGAAATCCTCCTGATTGATATGGAGGCCGGGGTCGAGAGCTTCGGCCGGGGTGTGGAAAGAAGCGTCGATCTTGTCTTATCCGTCGTCGAGCCTTCTTTTGAATCCATGGCCCTGGCGGAAAAAATCGTCTATATGGCCGAGGGCATGGGAATAAACCGGGCGGGGGCCCTGCTGAACAAAGTCCCCTCTGAAGCTATCAAAGAAAAAATGATCCGGGAACTTGAGAAAAGAAATGTTCAGACCCTGGGGACCATCCATTTTGACCAAAAGGTCCAGGAGGCGGGATTTGAAGGGATACCGCCGACTCATTCCAAGGCCGGTGAGGAGATTGAAGAAATAACCCAAGTATTAATTAATATTGTTCAACAAACAAGGAGGAACTAAAACATGACGGCTGATGATTCCTATCAAATTTTATTGAACCATTTAAAGTATCCCGATTCCATTCGCCTCAGGGCCATATTGGAATATTTATTAACCCCTGACCAGGCCCGGATGGCCGCCGCTCTGCCCGGAACACCGGCTGAGGTGGCCCAGAAAACAGGATTTGATCCGGAGGTGGTTAAGAAAGAACTGGATGCCCTTTTCTATGCCGGTGTCATTTTTCCCAAGGGCGATTTCAATGACCGGCAGTATTACCGCCTGCCTCGTTCGGTCGGGCAATTTCATGATGCCAGCCAGGCGCCTAAAGGAATCGATGTGGTTAAGGATCGTGAATTTTACCGTTTATGGCACGATTTCGTCATGAATGAATGGTATCCGGACCGAGGAAGGCTCTTTGCCGGGTCCCCGGAGCCCTTTAACCGAATTATCCCGGCTTATAAGGCGATTCAAGATATCCCGGGTATGCTTCCCAGTGAAGATGTTCGCGAACTGTTTAAAGCCCAGAGACGTATTGCGGTCGTGCCCTGCTCCTGCCGGTACCGCACCACCTCTGTCGGGGAACATTGCACCCATACGGCGGAAGAAGACCAATGGCACTGCTTTCAATTCAACCGCGGAGCCGACTATGCCATAGCCAGAAAAGCCGGAAAGGAATTGAATATTGATGAAGCCTTGGCCCTTCTGGATAAGGTTGAAGAAGACGGACTCATTCATACCTGGCAGAACAATTCCGCACTGATCGGCATGGCGGTCGCTTGTCAGTGTTGCCGGGATTGCTGCATGAACTCGGTTCCCTTGGATATTATTAAAGAACCTTTGGATAAAGTGTGGGTCAAGAGCCGCTTCATCGCTGTCGTGGATGAAAAAGCCTGCACCGGCTGTCAGACCTGTGTGGATCGATGTCATTTCAACGCTATTGAAATGGTTAAAGCGGAAGGGGCTACCAAATCAAAAAAACTAAAAGCCAAAGTTGATCCGGAAGCCTGCTTTGGATGCGGCGTTTGTGTGGTGGGCTGCGATAAAGCAGAAGCTTTGTCCATGAAGTTGGTTCGACCCCCGGACCATATCCCGCCGGCCAAAGAAGCTTAGAAAATATTTTCGAGGAGTTATTAAGGGTCTCATAATAATTTTGACTTGAAACTGAGGAGCTTGCATTAAATAGGACCGGGGGTATCTTATTTTTGGGGTTGTCCACCCCAAAGTCATGAGATTCTATGCCAGGCCAAATATTTTAACAAAATCAGAAGCAGGCCTTCACCTCTGCCCGCAACAGGCAACGGTGCCGGGGGGCCTCCCGGCCCTGCCTCGAATCAAACTTTGTTGGACGGGCCGGGATAGGGCGATAAGTTACCCTTTGAACAATCCCCAAAAATAAGATACCCCCGGTCCCTTTATTCTCAATATTACTTTGAGACCCTTAATAACTTCGTATTTTTTACAAATTAGAAACACCTCCCATTTATCCAGACAGACTGGTGGGAAACCAGGAACTGAAGTCCCTATTTAAAAAAATAAATCGAAAGGAAAATTATGATCAATATTGAAGCTGTTTATCAAGAACTTGCCGGCAAAATCACCAAGGAGGATAATAAAGCACTCCCCAGGGTGTTGAAAATGATTGCCAATCTGGAGCAAGCCAACATTCTGCGCGAACTGCCCAATACCGTTGAAGCCGTTGCAAAAAAGCTGGCCTTAGATGAAAAAAAAGTCAGCCAGGATATGCAATACCTGTACGAACGTGGCCTGGTTTCGCCCGGCAAGAAGGGCTGGTACCTGGTGAATCATATTGTTTTGGTAAAAGACAATGTTGCTTCGGCCAATCCCAAGTATGATGACATCGAGCTGTTCGATTTGATGCATGAGATGAGCCTTGAGAACTCGGATAATCTGGAAGAACGCCTGAAAAACGGGGAAAAGATCCCTGTAGTAAAGGTCATGAGAGTAGTCCCTAAATGGAAGTCCATCAAAGATATTCCGGGGATTCTGCCTATTGAAGATATCCGCGAGATATTTAAAAATCCTCCGATCGTCGTCCATAATTGTCCCTGCCGGGTGGTGTACAGAGACCGTCCCTGTGAAGGCACCGCTCCGATCGATATCTGCCTGGCCGTCGGCAACATTGGTCGGAGGTTTCTGGAACGCGGTGCCGGCAGAGAACTGACTTACGACGAAGCCATGGCTTTACTGGATAAGATAGACGAATTCCCGCTGGTCAGTACAACCGGGAACTCAAACCGCATGCCTAATATCTTGTGCTCCTGTTGTACCGATTGCTGTGGATTGTTTGTCAAAGCCGCTCGAACCAAGCCGGTACTGGGGAAGGTCCCCTATGCCAAGAGCCGCTTCGTTATCCAGGACTATCCGGAAGAGTGTACCGCCTGTAGTATTTGCACCGACAAGCTATGTCCGGTCGGCGCCATTACCATGAGGGATTTCCCTGAATTAGACGGCGAACGTTCCTATACGGATGTTGAAGAGTGTATCGGCTGCGGTCTCTGCGCGCTTGCCTGCCCTACGGAAGCTCGCAAAATGAAACTGGTCCGGCCACCCGATTATATCCCGGACCCGGCCTCTATGTTCGACGAAGAATCATAGAAGAGAAGGAGAATTAAAAAAAGTACAAAACAAGAACCAATCAAAGGTTTCTCCAAAATTAAGAGGCCCCTTTATTTCGACGGGCAGCTCATCGACCGGATAAGGAAAGATGCCTGACAAAATCAGATTTCTTTTGTCTTGGATCAGTCCAAATCCAGACATCCAGGGATTTCGTCATTGGAGCCCTACACGCCGGACAAACGCCATAAGATGATCTTCGATGTCCCCGCCCGCCTGGAGGCTAACCAGGCGAGGGAAGAGCTGGATGCCTGGGAGGGCATGGAGATACGACGATAATACAAAAACGACGCTCCAAATTTGGAGAACACCTTTGGTTTGGAAATTAAAAGATTAAGACTCTTTGAAAGGGGAATAGCTTATGGTCGACTTTCCACAGGCAAAGTTCATAAACACCAACGGGATCAGGCTTGCCGTACACGAGGCGGGAAAAGGACGTCCTGTTGTTCTCTGCCATGGTTTTCCCGAAATTGCCTTTTCCTGGCGATACCAGGTAGAACCGCTGGTTCATGCCGGATACCATACAATCATTCCTGATCAGCGGGGATACAACGACAGTGACCAGCCTGCCAAGGTCGAAGAATACGATATCGTACATTTAACGGACGATCTTGTCGGCCTCCTCGATCACTATGGCTATGAGAAGGCTCTCTTCGTGGGCCACGATTGGGGCGCTATTGTCGTCTGGAACCTCGCCATGCTCCACCCCAAGCGGGTTGCCGGCGTAATCAATCTATCCGTTTCCTTCATGGAGGGGGGCTCGATCGACTGGGTGTCGGCGATGGAAAAAATTCGCGGCGGCGATTTTTACATCGTCCATTTCAACCGGCAGCCTGGCGTCGCCGACGCGGCCTTTGCCCAAAATCCGGATAACTTACTACGGAACCTTTACCGGGCCGAACAATGGAATGCTCCAAAACAACCGCGCAAGCCGGGAATGGTGTTGATTAATATGGCGACCGAAACCGATCCACTCGGAAGATTAATCATGAGTGAGGAGGAACTGGAGATTTTTGTGCGCGCTTTCGAGACAAGCGGTTTTACGGGACCCATCAATTGGTATCGCAACTTCGCCAGGAATTGGGAAATTATTGGGCGCGTGCCTCAGCGGGTAGAGCAGCCGTCTTTGATGATATACGGGAGCCACGACATGGTCCGGCCCTTTGACCGTATTGGGGATTATGTGCCGGACCTGGAAGTCCATACACTCGAATGCGGTCACTGGATTCAGCAGGAAAAGCCGGAAGAGACCAATCGCATTATGATGGATTGGATATCCCGGAGATACCCTGCAAAGTAATCTGACGATCTTATGAGCGGCATTGTCGATCAGGAAACGGCTTTTCTGATTCTCGAGAGGGTGAAAAAATTCGTCATTATGAACATTCCCGTCATAACGAATACGACAGGCGCACAGGAATCGACCAAGGCCCTGATCCCCATGCGATATATTCCCTTCTGGTACCAATATTTTCAGCAACAGCCTGGTTTGGCGGAAGCCATGATCAAGGGGAATGAATAAGTTTGGATTCGCTATTTCTTCGGAAAGAAAGGGCAAGAAGGCAGCATTCCACCCCAAGCCATTGCCGAATAAATCCGTTGTTACCGCATTGAAAATACACCGGCCACCGGCGCGTCCTATTACCGCTCCATGAAACTGGATTCCAAACGTTGGGCCACACTCGAAGGGAAGAAGTTTCCCATGCCGACCCTTTATATTTATGGCAACAAAGAAGTCACGATTCTCCCGGAAAATTTAAATCATCTCCAGGATTGTTTTGATCCGATCCAAGTGGAAAGGCTCCCGGCCGGGCATTTTGTCCAGGAAGAGAAGGCCCAAGAGGTAGCCTTGTTGATGAACCATTTATTTCAGGTGCCTATGGCGGGCTGAAAGTCTTTCTTTTTTGAAGGGAAAAATAGTATGAGTGGAATCCAGAACAATGAAGATCAGTTTCAGGAAATGGCCGCCAGTACGAATGAAGAGCCTTTTGTCATGCTTAACCTGCTGAAGTTAAAAAAGGCAGGCGACCGGGAGGCCTATTTTCGTTATATCAAGGAATCAGGTCCCTTTGTCGAAAGCGTCGGCGCCAAAGTGCTTTATTTCGGAAAAGCAAAAGAATTGCTCAACGGGACAGAAGACTGGGATATCCTGATGCTCGTCCAATATCCGTCACGCCAGGCGTTCCTTGAAATGGCCAATAACCAAGACTATCTCAAGGTTCACGAGTTCCGGGAAGCAGCTTTGGAACGGGCAGTACTCTATGCGACGGATCCCATAAAATTCAAGGATATTTTTTCCAGGTAGTTGGCCTTAGGAGTCATCCAATAGTGATCCGTTGGGATTATCGGGAAACCTGCCTTCGGCCTTTTCCCCCGAAGGCAGGGCATAAGAAAGAGCCACCTGGTTGTTTTGCAGGAGTTGGTTGAGCACCCCTTCCGGGGCGTAAAATTTTCCTTCTCCGTGGCGAATAGGCAATTCCAGGAATTCAATTCCTTTGGTAAAAATGCAGGGGGACTGGGGATTACCCCGCATCTTCACCCAGTCATTTCTGAAATTGCCGCAGTCATTGGCCAGCAGGGCGACCTCCCTCCGATCATAATGTCCCTGAAAACCGGGCAACAATCCCATGTTGACCATAGCCTGAAATCCGTTGCAGATCCCGATGATCAATTTTCCGGAGCCAATAAAATCTTCCAGGTCGGATTTTAATTTATATTTCAAGCGAGTGGCCAGAAGGACCCCGGCCCCATGATCATCCCCCCAGCTAAAACCGCCGTCAAAGGCCAGGAGGTGGTAATCTTTTAAACTTTTTGGAGTCTGTTCAATCTCCGAGTTTATCAATTCACTGATATGGACCCTATCGGCCTCAAAACCGGCCAACGACAGGGCATACTGGGTTTCCCAATCACAATTCAAACCGTATCCGGTTAAAACCAGGGCGCGGGGATTATTCATCATATCAGGCCTCCAAAGGTTTGATGAAAGGCCTCTCTCAAAGGCTTGAGTTTGCTTTTTATCAAGGTCTGCTTTCCGTTTTTAATAACATTAGGGGGGACGCTGGGACTAAAACAACTTCCTATTTAATCAAATTTGAAGGAAAAGCTACTTTTTTATTCTAAGCTTTCCATCTTGATAAACGCAGAAATTTCCGGCGATTTGATCTACATATTATTTGTAAATTTTTTGAACAATCTCTGATTTCTGTTCGCCGGTTGCATTCTCAAGCCGAAGCAGGAGAACACCGGTATGAGGTAGACCCGAGTTGTAAACCAATTCACCAAAATCCTTATCCATGGTAATAATCATTCGGTGATTTTCAATGGCCAGGCGGAGAATCTCGATGTCTTGTGCACGGCAGTTAATTTCCCTCATGGGAAGAACGTCATATCCGGTTTTCTTTAACCAGGTTTCCACCCCCTTTCCAACTCCGACATCAACCAGAAATTTCATGGTAAACCTTCTTATATAGATTTATCCAACGGCGTAAACACGCTCGTGATCTACCAATTCTGTGGCATAAAATAGACAGGCCTTGATATCATCCTTTTCAAGGTCGGGATAATCTTCAAGTAATTGCTCGGGTGTCAGGCCATTGGCAAGGGCCTTTAAAATCTGCTCCACTGTAATACGCATGCTCCTGATTGTAGGTTTACCAACCATGACTTTTGGATTTACAGTGATTCGTTCTAATAGGTTTTCTTTTTCCATCCCTGATCACCCCTTTTCTGCAAGTATCGCTTTTGGTTAAAATTTGTTTCTGAAATACTCATGAAGTAGAAGGGGACGCTGGTGCAAAATCAACTTATTTATCCCCATTATAAATTCCGGAGACAGTATATCTTTTTATGCTTTTCCGGTCAAGAATTAGGATGCCGTCCCCGGATTGCCAATCCCTTATCATTCAGATAAAATCAATATCCCCCCTTTTTTTATTTCTCACACCAGAGGTCTTCATCTATGAAGGTCTAAAGGGGACCGGTTCAATTCGGGAATCGATAGCAGAAGAAATTTTTGTAAAGTGAATCCCCTCCTCTAGCCGGCCTTAAGAAATTGTCAGGGAAATTATGACTACATCAAGATCACTCCACTCTTTTTCCCTCCCCTTTCCACGTCGTTCGTCAACTAAACCGTGGGAGCCAAAAGGCAGGAGACGGGGTATAAGTTCGGAGTTGGGAGTTCGGACAAAAAAAGGAGAAAAAGGCAGGAGGCTTGAGGCTTGAGGGGGAAGGGTACTAAGTCAGCTTAGAGTTTAGAGTTGAAATCCCAAAGAGGGGTGAAGGCAATGAAAGTTTGGAGTTCGGTGATAACCTGAATTAACCCTCCAAAGTTCGGCCCTGCCCATAGGGTATACCCTTTGACCTTAACTTTCTTCTTGCATTGGGGCCTTTAATTGGGGTTGCATTTTGGGGTCATCAGATGGGGAGAGAAATATGATCCAAAGCAAAATCCAGATTGAGGAAAAAGATAATATCGCCGGTGAAGAAACGTAACCAAAATGACCGGTGAAGAAACCAGCCGGCGGGAGGAAAGGGCGGTATTCAACGACACGGGACAGGCATAAAAGCAAGCCACGACGCTGGGGGGATCACCAGGGAATAGAGTGCCCCCCAATCATTTACCGCCATAATTTATTTTACAGGTTAGGATTTATTTTTTCTTCGATAGCTAGGCCCTCCCAGGATAAGGACCTCGGAGTTATGAACGAGACGGTCAGCGATAGCCGTGGCCACCGGGGTGGAATCAAAGACCTTTCCCCAGTCAGCAAAGGGCAGGTTAGTAGTCAACAGAGTTGATTTAACCGTATGCCTTTGACTGATGACTTGGAAGAAGAGGTGCGAGCCCTGGGGACCAAGAGAGAGATAACCGAGTTCGTCACAGACCAGGAGGTCCGGAGATTGATAGTAGTGAAGCTTTTTGAGTAAAGAATGATCGGCTTCAGCGGCGATGAGGTGATTGATCATATCCATGGTATTGGTAAAGAGGGCTTTGATATTAGCATTACAGGCAGCGAAGACGAGCGACTTGGCCAGGAAGGTTTTACCGGTACCGGGATTGCCGATGAGGATGACATCCTGGTGTTTGGAGATAAAATCGAGAGAGAATAAGTTCAGGATCAAGGTTTTCTGATCGAGCCGGGATTTATGGTGATGGAAGTCAAACTGGTCGATAGTGGGTTTATCGGATAATTGGGACTGACGGTACCGGAGGGTAATAGCGGTTTGACGACGGGCCTCCAGTTCATAATCGGCCAGACGGTTCAAGACGGCCGGGAGGTTGAGATTTTTTTGAGCGGCCTGATCGAGGACGGAGTCCAGTTGTTGGGCCATGGTTTTGAGACGGATCTGGATCAGTTTATCTTTAAGGGTTTCCAAGTCAGACATGATTAATCCTTTCGTTTGAGGATATAGGCGTCATAATCGGCCAGGAGGGGCTCCTCCAGACGGATACGGTTCAGGTCCTGACGTTGGAGTTGAACCGGGGGATGATCCTGCTTGGGAGATTTTTCCTGGTGGAGGATGTTTTCCACATAATGGGCGCCATAGGCCTTGTGATCCAAGGCCCGCTTAAGGGCCTGGATGAATAAAGGGGTTCCAAAGCGGTCTTTCAAGGCCAGGAGTTTGGCCAGATTTTTTTTAATCGGCTGTCCGGTGTGGGCCAGACCTTCCAGGAAGGTTTTGGCCTCTTCGCCTAAAGAGATAAAGACAGAGACCTCGGTGGCCAGCCACTCCTGAGGCCGACGTTTAAAGGCCGCCTCCCGATGATCCGGAAGTTCTAATCGTTGTTTTTTTTCCCAGCAGCGGGTATGGGTAGCCAGGGTTTTCTCGTGATGGTAAATAGTGACGGTTGTTAGATCAGCCTTGACGATCACCGTTTTACCAATGGCCCAGGGAGGGACGGAATAAAAGTTACTGTCGAAACGGATAGCAAAGTCGGAGTGGACCTTAAGCGAGAGGGTCTCCCGGCAGTCGGGAGTAAACTCCGGCAGGGGTTGAAGGATCTCTGGTTTAAAGCGATCTACCGGTCTCTCCCCGGTCGTCTGATGAAGCCGGCAATTGGCCTGGGTATCCAGCCAGTGCCGTAGCTGGCGATTGATATCCAGCAAGTCGGTAAAGGTTCTCAGGGGCCAGAAGTTATGCCGGAGGTAATGGATCCCCCCTTTTTCGATCTTGCCCTTTTCCTGAGGCTGATAGGGGTGGCAAGCCCTGGGAGTAATCCGGAAGGGTCTTAGGAACTCCAGGAAGGCCTCATTAAAGCGGATGATAGAGCCTTCTCTCTCTAAGACCGCGGTGAGCATATTATCGGTGTTATGTGGCCAACCGGATTATGTGGCCTTACGCCCTCATAGACCGCCTTGGAAGCACATTGCATAGTTTTATGGCAACATAATTTTTCGGTACTCGGTATAGACTCTCTCCATCAAATATATTTAGAAAGGAGATTGTCTATGCTGGAGCGTTATTTTGTAAAACCGGATACTATTGATCGGATCCGGGCTTCATGGATTGGGGAGCTGGTAGAGCAGTATGTAAAATGTCTTACCGAGAACCACTATTCAGCAAGAACTATCTTGCGGCGCGTTCCGATCCTTATGAGTTTCGGAAAGTACGCCTGGGGACGTGGAGCCAAAACATGGGAAGGCTTGCCGGATTACGTCGATCCGTTCGCTGAGATGTATTTTCGGCAACGTGGCTATAACCGCAAGAGCAAACACGCCCACAAGCAAATTACTGATGAAATCAAAAACCCGATCAAGGGGATGCTTGATTTCGTCATACCCGGCCTTAGCGGGAACGGAAGAACACACAAAACCAATCCTTTTCCGGGTGTTCCAGATTTCTTTCACTATCTAAGGGAAGAGCGTGGGCTTAGAGAAGCATCGATAGATCTTTACAAACATCATCTGCGGTCGTTTGAGGGCTACCTTTCTCGTATAGGGCTCCACAATCTTTCCGAGCTTTCGCCTGTTGTGTTAAGCGCATACCTTACGGAGCACTGCGTAGGTCTGAGTTCATCGAGCTGCACCGGACTCGTAAGTTCCATTCGGGTGTTTTTGAGATACCTCTTCAGAGAAGGAGTAATAAAGCGTGATTTGAGCTTTGCTGTCGAAGGCCCCCGCAAGTACCGTATGTCTGATATTCCACGCTCCATAAACTGGAACGACGTACAACGGATGCTGGAGACCGTTGACCGCAGGACCACTTATGGTAAGCGTGATTATGCGATTCTGCTTCTTTTGGTCACCTATGGGCTCCGGGGCCGGGAAGTCGCGGAACTGACTCTGGATTCAATCGACTGGAAGAAGGAGCAGCTATATGTCCCAGGGCGTAAGGCAGGTCATTCGACGATCTATCCGCTCTCACCCATAGTTGGTGAAGCCGTCCTCGATTATCTGCGGGTCCGTCCTCAAACATCCGATAGGCATATCTTCTTCCGGTTCCTTGCTCCGCTGAGATCGTATACGTATAGTGCTATTTCCAGCCGTGTTACACACTATCTGCATAAGGCCGGCATCAGCGTTTACAGAGCCGGTTCCCATACTCTTCGGCATACCTGCGTGCAGCATCTCGTGGATGCCCACTTCTCCTTCAAAACCATCGGAGACTACGTGGGCCATCGTTCGGTAGATTCCACTGCAATATACACAAAGGTCAACGTCGAGGCCCTCCGGGAAGTCGCCTTGGGAGATGGGGAGGACCTGTTATGACACATACACGGTCAGACTATACGAGTTGCATGGCGGATAAGATCACGGCATTTCTTGCATACAAACGCGCATTGGCCAGGAAGTTTCAAACAGAAGAAAGCGTGTTTCGTCTATTTGACCGCTACCTGTTCGAGAACAATATCGGCCGCCTTGATGATATCACGCCCATGTCGATTGAAGGATTCCTCATATCCAGGCCGCGGAAGTCTCCCCGGAGCTATAACCATCTGCTTGGAGTCATTCGATGTCTTTTCTCCTGGTTGGTCGGGCAGGGCATACTCGACCGATCTCCGGTGAAAGCGCGACCTCGGCAGGCAACCACGAAACGGCTGCCGTTCTTGTTCGGTCCCTCCGAGGCCAAAAGGCTCCTTGCGGCAGCGGACGACCTGCTCGATAACCCCCGTGCACCCCTTCGCGGACAAACTTATTCTATGATTTTCGCGCTCCTTTATGGACTCGGGCTTCGCGTAGGGGAAGTATCGCGCTTGTGCGGGAAGGATGTGGATCTTAAGCGCTGCCTTCTTGTCATTCGAGAAACCAAGTTCGCAAAGAGCCGTCTCGTTCCCTTTGGTCCCCATATGGCAAAAAAGCTTGAGACATATCTCCGTCTCCGTGGTGAGATCGAACCCGATTCTCCAGTCTTCTCTTTTACCCGGCAAAAGCCCGTTCACCCCTGTACCATTTCTCAAACATTCCATCACATGTGGCCGGCATTGGACCTTGATATACCTCCCGGAATCCACCCGCCGCGGCTGCATGATCTTCGCCATGCATTTGCAACGGGGACACTGCTTCGCTGGTACCGGACAGGCGTTGATCCGGCATCTCGGTTGATTCACCTTTCCACTTTTCTAGGTCATGTGAGTCCCTCGTCAACAGCGGTGTACCTTTCGATCACTCGCGACCTTCTCGATCAGGCTAATGAGCGATTCGAACGCCTTGGCAATGCAGCAGTAAAGGGGGTGAGCATATGACTCTGGGACGTATTCTTTATTCGTTTTTCGAAGACTACTTGAAGGTGCAAAAAGGAATGCGTCCTGCCTCGGTGAAGGGATACCGGGACGCCATCAGGCTGTTTCTCCAGTTCGTCGCCAAGGAGCGGGGTTGCAGGATATCGAAATTATCTTTTTCGGACTTGACACATGAGCGCGTCATTAAGTTCTTGAGATACCTGGAAGAGAATAGAGGTAACCACGTCCGATCTCGTAATCACCGTTTAACTGTCCTTCGCGTCTTCTTCGATTATGTGGCTACCCGCATACCGGAGATGCTGTCGGAAGCAGGCCGGGTAACAGCCATTCCCACGAAACGTGCAAATCCTCCAGAGACGCACTTCCTGTCCCGTGACGAGATTCACGCCATCTTTTCTAATCTGCCAACTACGGGAAGGTTTTCATTACGGGACCATGCACTCCTCCTTCTCCTCTACAACACCGGAGCCCGCGTACAGGAAGTGGCGGATATTTGCGTATCCAATCTACAGCTATCCGCGCAACCGTGCATTCATCTTCATGGTAAGGGGGATAAATGGAGGGTCTGTCCTCTCTGGACTGAAACGGCGAATCTTCTCAAGCAACTTTTGAAAGAGAACCATCTTTCTACGGACGGTCCGGTTTTTGTCTCGCACGGCAAGGCACTGACCCGCTTCGGTATCTACAAAATCGTCCATCGCCACACGAAGCAGTTGACCATAGGGTCTACATCCCGTCAGGTTTCTCCGCACATCTTTCGCCACACGACAGCTGTCCATCTACTGGAAGCAGGGGTCGAGATTAATGTAATCCGGGGTTGGCTTGGTCATGTGAGTCTCGATACCACAAATCGGTATGCTGAGATTACCTTACGGATGAAGGAAGAGGCCCTCAAAACCTGTGAACCTTCGATATCTTCGGAAGGATTCCCCCGAAGACCAGTTTGGCGCGATGATGAAAATCTTCTGAAATGGCTCGATTCCCTATGAATGTTATGTTGCCAAAAGGAAGAGATCCTCCGTTTGACTTCAATAGGATTCGGCTGCCCGTCCACATAATCCGGTTGGCCACATAACACCGATTATGTGCCACGGAACATAATCGGTGACGATCTCCCTGGGAGTGCCTTGAAAAAACCGGAAGGCATTAAGTAACCCCTGATGGAGGGCCTCTTGTTTTTGGGAGTGGGAGAACTCAGCGTAAAGCATTCGGCTATGGGCTTCGATAATAGCCAGACAGTAAAGCTTTCGGGGAGTCTTGTCATAGACCAAAGACCCGAAGTGACCCCAGTCGATCTGGAACTGTTCCCCCGGGGGAGATTCGAAACGGAGATAGGCCCTTTTCTTTTTGGGCCGGACTTCTTGGAGATGATCCCGCAGGATGGTGATACCTCCGGTATAACCCTGGGCTTTTAAGCGTTGCAGCAGAACCGCGCCGCTGACTGAGGGGACCTGCTCTAATAGCCTTTGGATCTCAGGTTTAAAGGAGTCCAACTTGCCGGTTCGGACTATCACCGGTCTGGGCGGATGGGGATTATCCAAGTATCTTTTGACACTCTCCCGGCTGAGCTTAAGGGTCCGGGCGATCTGGCGGATTTTATAGCCTTCCCGGGCCAGGCGGTGGATCTCGAAAACCAGCGGCGATCGATCATAGGGGCCTCCCAAGGGGGTAAAAAAAGGTAAGGAAAGGACCTGGAAGAATCGGCCATCGAAAGCAATCAGGTCCTTGCGGATCAACGCCTGCCGGGCCTTCAGATATTGTCTCAGACTGATCTTCAGGCAGGCACAGATGGTATCGGTGCTATAATAAGAAAGTCCCTGCTTATCAGCGGCCAGGACCAGGAAGAGATACAACAAAAGCTCCTGATGAGTCAGGGTCTTGATAAAGTACCGGAAGCGGTGTTCGATAAAGGCGAAACTGCCGTTGATCTTCCGAATGCGTGCCGGGTTGAGGGGTTGCTTTTCTATCATAAAGGGCCTCCTGCTGGGAGACTACGATAAGAAAAACCGGAAGCCGGGTCTATCGAGTCCTTCTTTGCAAGAAGGGCTGGATCTGTGGAAGTATCCGGAATAAGGAATACTTTTTGAGCTAACGAGTCCATCTTTGCAAGATCGGGGGCCAGGAAGTAACTGCCTGGTTTTATGAAAGAAAAAGGCTTTAACGCGTCCATCTTTGCAAGACGGCCCAAACGCTTTTTCCGATCCCGGTTTTGCTGGTTCTGGCGGTTTTTTTGTAGATAAGCGGGATGTTCCGCTCGATAGGTTTTCCAATAGTCGGGGTTGTTGTTCCATCCAGGTCTTTTGAGCCTCATGATGGGTGGTCTGGTAATCCGGGTCTTGAAGCATCTTTTGTTTCTGCCAAAGAGCCTTCCTGGCCCGCTGGCACTCCGGACGGTTACAATAGCGTTGTTTTTTTATTCGGGGATTCGGAAGAAAAAAAGTATGGCAATGCCTACATCGATTCTGGTTCATGGCTTCCCTCCTGGGGAAATCATTAATCGGCTATAACTTCACAAAAACGGAAGAAAATAAAATTGTAGGCTTGGAACAGAAAGAAAATTTTCTACTCGGTCATTAATTCAGAGTTCCTGGACTAATATCTATATCGGGAAGTAAATAAAGCTGGGGTTTGGGATGGAAGAAAAATGAAGAAAAGATATTCCTGGCCTGTTTCTACTCCGGTTATCCTGGCCTACTTCTTTGTCGAAGAAAATGGTACACTTCCTGACCGGTAGTATCAGTTATGCCCTTTAAATTAAAATTCAATTGTTTGGCCATTAATGAAGCCACGCCCGATGTGCATCCTGCTAACGCACCCAAAAGGTATTCTCCCGGGCAGGGCGCGATTTCCGATCCGGGCCATCCAATACTGAACTCATGTTGGCGAACCTTAATAACGGTTCTATTTGCGTCCATTACAGACTTTATCTGGTTTCCTTTTGGTTCTTTCGGCTCACTTTGTATATTTTGTATTTTGGTATTCTCACTCACTGGTTTCGATCTCCTTTTCTCTGCTATAATTTTTAAACGTTGATTTTTGTTGAAGGGTCAATTCTGCTTTTGACTCTTAGTCAGGTTTTGCAAAGGAGTCATTTGACTTATGTTGAAAATGTGTCAAGGGTCTTGGGGTCGAATCTTTAATGTACACAAGTTAGGGGAACAAGGCGACGTATAAGAAAAAAGGACATAATAATAATTTAAAAATAAATATAAGTAAATCCGGTGGACAATGTCTCCTCAAGTATTTAAATTGAAATGCCACCGGCCCGTGAAGCAGGGGACGGCGGCATTGGTCAGGGTTTGATGGGCTTACGGAATCAGGCGAAATTGGCCGGTTCTGCATTGGCAACCGAGGGCTCATTGTTCATGATGCAGTCGACCCGACCGAAGAATTTCGGATATTCCGCACCGATGAAAAACTGGGCCGAGAGCATGCGGCCGTAGTAGTAAGCGGCTTCCCGCATTGTTCTCAAGAAGTTTTTTAAGGTCGTCTCCCTTGGCGCCGCCCAACAGGGTCCGGCACTTCGGCACGGTGATAATGAGGCTCCAAAGGTGCAGCCAGGCCAGAATGAGGGGAAACAGGGCCTGCTGGAGGGGTGTCGCATTGGCGGCCAGTTCCACTAACTGGCCGCTCATAAGCTGGCCGGCCATCATATTGACCATCTCTTCAAACTTCTCCAGGCCCCTGGCCACCGGGTCGACATACTTGTCGTCTACGACGCCTTTAGCCCTGGCAATGGTCTCGGTCATATACTTCTTGAGCATTTTGTAATTGTACATTTCGGGATTCATCAACATTTTACGCATCAGCAAATCCATCGACTGAATGGCATTAGTGCCTTCATAGATGGAGAAAACCTTGACATCGCGGGCATATTGTTCAACTGGATATTCCTGGCAGTAACCATATCCGCCGTAAACCTGCATGGCTTCAGCCGTTACCAGCCAACCGGCGTCGGAGATGCCGGCCTTGACGATCGGCGTGAGAATTTCCACGATCCCCAACGTCGCCTTCCGCTCTTCTTCCGACGGCGAAGCAAGTTCGACGTCTTCGTGATAAGACAGAAAATAGCAGAGCATCCTCATGCCTTCGATGGTGCTCTTCATATAAAGTAGCATGCGTTTAACGTCGGGATGCTCGATAATGGCCACCCGAGGCGCGGTCTTGTTCATCAATTGTGAGATATGAATACCCTGTATGCGCTCTTTGGCATAATTGACGGCATGCATGTAGGCGGCACTGGATACCCCTTCGGCCTGAACCCCGGTATGGATGCGGGCGGCGTTCATGAGCATGAACATGACCTTCATGCCTTCCCGCTCCTTGCCCAGCAGGTAACCGACGCACTTGCCGCTTTCACCGAAATTCAGCGTTGAAGTGGCATTGCCTTTAAGCCCCATTTTATGTTCGATGCCGGCGCAAAATACATCGTTTCGCGCGCCCAGGGTCCCGTCAGGATTGATCAGGAACTTCGGCACCATAAAGATGGAAATACCCTTCGTCCCTTCCGGGTCGCCTTCAATCCGGGCCAGCACGGGATGAATGATGTTTTCCGTCAGGTCATGTTCGCCGTTGGAAATGAAAATCTTCTGACCAGTAATGAGAAAAGTGCCATCCGCCTGCCTGACCGCCTTGGTCTTCAGCGCGCCGAGATCGGAACCGGCGGTGGGCTCCGTCAGACACATGGTGCCGCCCCATTTGCCTTCCATCATTTTGGGAATAAACATGTTCTTGACCTCCTCTGAACCGAAGGTCCGAATGATTTGAATGGCGCCGGTGATGGAACCGCAATACATGGTCAAAGCCGTGTTGCCGGCGTTGAAATATTCGCCGGCCGCTATGGCAATGGCGTTGGGAAGCCCCATTCCCCCCATCTCCTCCGGAAACTGCAGGATATGGAATCCGGCCTCCAGGTAGGCGTTAAAGGCCCTGTGAAAGGATTCGGGGACCTTGACTTCATTTTTCGCAGCGTCGAACTTCAACCCGATTCTATCCCCATCGACGTTCGATGGGAAAAACTGTTCAAAAGCAATTTCTTCGGCCAGCTTGAGTGTGTCTTCATAGACGGTCCGGTCAAAATCTTTGAAGGTGTCGAAGCGGTTGAGCTTCTCAATCTCGAGCATTTCAAACAGCGTGAAACGTACATCACGCGAATCTACCAATTGACTTAAAGCCATAACCTCCTCCTTTTACAAATAAGTGAGATGGTTGCCCACTTCGGGGCCGGCCCCGAAGGGTTTCACCGGAATAAATAGTAACATTAATCTGTTACACCCGGCATTCTATCCAAGATTTAATTTAAGTCAATGAATATTTATTGATTAGGTTTATTTCAATCCTTTAGGTATCAAGGGGTACGTTGGTGCAGATCGTGCTTTCAAAAAAGTTTTGAAAAAATGTACACAATTCCGATATTGAAACAAAGGGGTCAAATCGTCGATTGACTTATGTGGAGTACGTAATCGCGGGCTATTTCTTCTAATAAATTTGAACGTCTTAAAATTAACGGATTAACTTACTCTTTCTCCCTTTTCCCGATCCCGAGGATCTTAATGGCTTCCAGGTAATCCTTTAAAAAAAGATTCACAATTCAGAGTTTGCCTTTGAAAAAGGGGACGCTGTTAACTTATTAAGTTGAGATAATGACCGGGGAGTGTTAAGGTGAAGGATGCCAAGGCAATCACGCATTGATACAGCCGGGGAGAGAAGATTGCAGAGACCAAAAGAGTGCTAGTGGCTTAAATTTTATAACTTAACAGCGTACTTCTTGAATAATATTTAGATCGTATTTTACTCGAGTTGTCAATCTCTAACTACTTCGTTATCTCCCGCTAACTAAAAATAAGCAAAACCCTTGTTTCTTCCGGATGTGCGTTCAGTCCTTTTTCCCCTTGACCCGACCTTTTTCGCTCTTTATACTCCAGCTAATCTGATTACAATTTCAGGTCAAAAACAAGGCCTAAGATACAAGGTTGAGGAGCATATTTTATGAGTAAGTACTGGAGCACAATAACCAGGAATATCAAACCCTATACCCCCGGAGAGCAACCCAGGGATAAAAAATATATCAAGCTGAATACCAATGAAAACCCCTATTTTCCTTCACCGCGATGTCTGGCCGCCATTAAAGAGGCCGCCAATGAAGATTTGAGATTATATCCCGATCCGACCTGCGATGAACTCAAGGCGGTCATTGCCAAGCGCCAGGGGATGACCCCGGAGCAAATATTTACCGGAAACGGCTCCGATGAGATCCTGGCTTTTGCCTTTCTGGCTTACTTTGATCCCGACCGGACCATCCTCTTCCCGGATATCAGCTATAGCTTTTATCCTGTCTACGCCAGTCTCTTTCGTCTTCCCTTTGTTGAAGTCCCGCTAAGGGATGATTTCTCCCTGCCGGTGGATTTGTTTTGCCGGCCAAACAGCGGGATTGTCATTGCCAATCCCAACGCCCCGACCGGCAAATATCTTCCCCTCCAAGACCTCAAAACGATCCTGAGTTACAATAAAAATTCCGTGGTCATTGTTGATGAAGCCTATATCGCCTTTGGCGGGGAATCGGCGATCAGACTGATCGCAGATTTCCCCAATCTCCTTGTCATCCAGACCCTCTCCAAATCGCACTCCCTGGCCGGTCTCCGGGTTGGATACGCCCTCGGCCATAGGGACTTAATCGAGGCCCTGGAAAGGGTCAAAAATTCAGTTAACAGTTACACCCTGGATCGTTTGGCCCTCAAAGGGGCCATAGAGGCCCTGAGAGACGAAGAATATTTTCTGGCCACCAGCACGAAGATTATGAAGACCAGGGAACGAACAGCCAATTATCTGAAGAAGATCGGCTTTCATTGCCTCGAATCAAAAGCCAATTTCCTCTTCATCACCCATCCAAGATATGGCGCTGCAGATTTATTCGCCCAACTCAGAGAAAAAGGCATCCTGGTCCGATATTTCAATAAACCCAGAATTTCCAATTATCTGAGGGTCAGCATCGGTTCGGATAGGGAGACGGACCTTTTCATCATCGCCCTTAAAGAAATTATATCACCCTGATGGCCTGATTTTGAATGCCCATCGAAAAACAGGTAAACGGTTGTATCTGAAAATTTAAAAAGTGGACGCTATTAAGTTCTCAAGTTGACAAAAGGAGTTGGGAGTGATGTGGGCGTAGGATGCCAAGGCAATCTACGCCTTGATACAGCCGGGGACAGAAGATCGCAGAGACCAAAAGAGTGCTATTGGCGTAAACTTTATAAATTAACACCGTACCCTTTACATAAAAAAGGAGAACCAGGTTCCTATGGGAAAATGCGTTAAACACCCCGATCATGAAACCAATTACCAATGTTTGAAGCAGAATATTTTCCTCTGCGAAGAATGCCTTCAATGCCGGGACCCCGAAACGTACTGTAAATTTCGATCCTCCTGTCCCATCTGGTTCATGACCAAAAGAAAACCAAAAGACAAAGAGGAAGACAGGAGACGGGAAGGAGGGCCCCCCCTGTATCAGGTCACCTTTTCGGACAAGGAAAAACAGATCGAGGTCCCTGAAGGGACGACGCTGTTAGAGGCGGCCCGGCTCGCCGATATTCATCTCAGCGCCTCCTGCAACGGCGCCGGTGCCTGCGGAAAATGCAAGCTGGTGGTCGAATCGGGGGATCTGGATTTCAAACCCAACTCCCTCCTTTCAGAAAAAGAAAAACTCAATGGCTATGTCCTGGCCTGCCAAAGCCGGGTCAAGTCCGAGGTCGTCGTCCATATCCCGAAAGAGACACAGGAACGCCAGTTAAAGATTGCCGGCATGGGCCGAGAGGTGACTGAAAAATTGAAAGGGCTGGTAGAGGTGATCGATCCCATGTTCAAGGATTATCCCTTGAAACTGGAACCTCCCACACTGGAAGACAATGTCAGCGATCTGGACCGGTTGAACCGCGGCTTAAAGAGACAGGGCGTGGATATCACCGAGCTCAACGTGGGCATCAGAGTCTTACGGCAACTGGCCCAGGTGGTTCGGGAAGAAGACTGGAATGTCACCGCCTCTATTCTCCGGCGAAAGTGCGCCAATGAAATTCTCGAAGTACGTCCCGGCAACGGGACGAGTCGTTCCCTGGGCGTGGCGATTGATATAGGAACGACCACCATAGTGGTTTACCTGGTGGACATGACCGATGGATCAGTCCTGGCCGCGGCTTCAGGCCATAACCTGCAGGCCGCCTGCGGGGACGACGTCATCAACCGCATTATCTGTGCCGAAAAGGACGGCGTTAAAAAGTTGAGCCGTATGGCTCTGGACACCGTCAACGACCTGATAGCCGAGGCCACCGAGAGCGTAAAGGTGGAGGCCAAAGAAATTAATAATGTGGTTATCTCCGGGAATACTACCATGGCCCATCTCCTGCTGCAGATTGAACCCCGTAATATACGAAGGGAACCATACATTCCCACGGTTTCAGAATTCCCGATCCTGAAAGCCGGTGAGATCGGCTTGAAAGTTTACTCCAGTGCTGCGGTTTTTATCATGCCCGGGCCGGCGAGTTATGTCGGGGGTGATATCGTTTCCGGACTGATTTACGCCGGGTTTCACCGGGAGGAGCCCCTTACCTTGTTTATTGACATTGGCACCAATGGCGAGATTGTGCTCGGCAACAACGAATGGCTTATGACTGCGGCCTGCAGCGCCGGACCGGCGTTTGAAGGAGGTGGTATCCGATGGGGGATGAGGGCCGAGGAAGGGGCTATCGAACAGATCACCATCGATCCTGAGACCTTAGCGCCTAGGATCAAAACAGTGGGGGATGGACCACCCCGAGGCATCTGCGGATCGGGAATGATTGATCTCATTGCCGAAATGCTGAGAACAAAGATTATTGACAGAAGCGGAAAATTTTCTGATAACCTCAGCCACAATCGGATCACAAGGATTGATGATGATCCGGCGTACATTCTGGCCTTTGCGGAGGAGACCCCCATAGAAGAAAACCTGATCTTCTCTCAATCGGATCTGAAAAATCTGATTTACAGCAAAGGGGCCGTCTTTTCCGGGTTCACCACTCTCCTCAAAGAAGCCGGACTTGATTTTTCCATGATCGATCGATTTATCATCGCCGGGGGATTCGGACAATTCCTCAATATCGATAAGGCCATTTTCATCGGAATGCTGCCGGATCTCGATCGAGATAAATTCACCTATTTGGGAAACAGCTCTATCGCCGGGGCCTACATGGCTTTGCTTTCCGATGCCTTTTCGCCGGGAAGCAGAAGAAATCTGCGACCGAATGACTTATATCGATTTCTCCAGGAATAATAGCTACATGGATGAGTTTACCTCCGCCCTGTTTCTGCCCCATACCAACTTAGCCTTGTTTCCGAGTGTCGATAAAATTTTGGACCCCGATTCCCCCAAAAGAGGAAAAGATGATTGACCAAAAACTGATCGAAAACGCATAGGAGGGACGCAGGTGCAGAAAGTGCTTGACGAAAGGAGGGCGATCTTTTTAGTTGATAAACGTTTGATTCCACCTCTCAAGAATCATTCAAACTTTGAATCTGATGCCTATCATTCTCCAGTGGCAACAGCAGCCTCCTTTCTTACTTGTCCATGCCCCGCAGCATTCCGCGTAAATAAGATATTTCCCCGATGTGCTGGGCGGAATGGTTAACAATAATGGACATCATGGCAGCTATGGTGAGATCCCCAAAAGGGGGCATGGAAATTTTCTTGTCTAATTCCTCCGGCGGTATCGCTTTCAAATATTCCTTAGTCTTTGCTCTGACCGCATCGTAATAGTCCAGGATCATCTTGAGATCAGGAACCGGAAAACAATTCACCTGCTCGACTGTTAAATGGGAAGCGGTGTCTTCTGCAGAAAGGTTCATTTTCTCATACCATTTTTCTGTTTCCCAAATTTGGGGCTTTCCCTGAATTCTGGCCTGAATAAAAGAGTCTTCCGAGCGGACCACGTGGAGAAGAATCAGACCCATGGAATTACAGCCGGCGGCCGGTCTCCACATAATTTCCTGTTGGTTCAGGTCTTTTAGCACCCTTTCGAATCCTCTTTTGATACCGGCCAATTCCATCGACATATAACCTTTAGTTTCCATTTTTCTCTCCTTTTCTTCAACTCCCCATCCTCTTAGGGCAATTGGAGTTTGATTGGCTTCTGTGAATTAAATGAGATTATGTTGAAAAAGCATAATTTAGCGGTTAAAAGGGGTCAAGAAGAATTTTGAAAACTTTTCACTTTACTATACCATTGACACATAAAAATTTAAGATATAGGCTTTTTACCTTCAATATTAGACCCTGAAAAAAAGGATGGAAATCTCCTATGTCCGGTCAGATTATCGGCATATTACATCCCGGGGCCATGGGGGTTACCGTGGCTGCGAGCATCAAAGCCGGAGGGCACCGTGTCCTCTGGGCCTCGGAAAGCAGGAGCCAAGCCACAATAGAACGAGCCCTTCAAGCAGGGGTGGAAGACATCAGGCATTTAAAAGCCTTAATTGAGATTGCCGAGGTCATTATCTCGGTTTGTCCCCCTCATGCTGCGAAGGATCTGGCCCGGTCTGTAGTCCAGAGCGGTTTTGAAGGAATTTATGTAGATGTCAATGCCGTGGCACCAGCCACTTCCCGACAAATCATGGAAATTGTGGAATCATCCAAGACCCAATATGTGGATGGGGGGATTATCGGGCCCCCGGCCTTTAAACGGGGGACAACCCGTCTCTATTTGGCCGGACGGAAGACAAGCGAAGTCAAAGGGCTATTTGACCAAGGTAATATGGAAGCCATCATCGTTGGAAATAATCCGGGTACGGCCTCGGCCTTAAAAATGTGTTACGCCGCCTGGACCAAAGGGTCTTCGGCTTTGCTGCTGGCTATTCGGGCACTGGCTGAGGCCGAAGGGGTTACTGAGACTCTGCTCGAGGAATGGGACCGGTCTCAGCCCGGTTTAAAAGTCCGCTCGGAATTCGCTGCTGCAGGAACAGCACCTAAGGCCTGGAGGTTTGTGGGTGAAATGGAGGAGCTTGCAGTGACTTTCAAAGAGGCCGGTCTTCCGGATCAATTTTACTTGGGCGCAGCCGAGCTTTATGAACGTCTTAGCGCCTTCAAGGATAGACCCGGGACGATTTCCATAAGCGACGTTATTCAGACCATCATCCAAGGATCCGGGAAATCATAACTTAACAGCTTGCCTTTAAGCAGAAAGGAGGAATAATACATGAAAAAAATCAATACCGTATTGGGATTGATATCTGCTGAAGAATTAGGATCGACTCTGGTTCACGAACATATCGTCGCCAGTCAGCCCGGATGGGAGTGTGACCCTTTGTCCCGGCCTTAGAAGGGGACGGTGCAGAAAGTGCCTAAAAGAGAAACGGTGATCCTTTGTGGCATATGGGTCAAGTCGCCGTTTGACTTATGTGGAGAACGTAATCGAGGGCTATTTCTTCTGAATAGTTTGAACGTCTTAGAATTAACGGATAACCCTCCTCTTTCTCCCTTTCTTCGATTTCGATTATCTTAACGGCTTCCAGGTAATCCATTAAAAACGTATCGCCATTCGGAGTTTCTATTTGGAGACAAAAGCATGAAAAATCCTATCAGGTCCAAATACTTTTTCTGGTAAGGGGCAAGTCGAAAAATTAATTACCTCAGAAGTCATCCGATATTCAGTAAAAACGTCGAGAAAATTTTTCCATTATTGTCAGTGTCCCCTTCGTTCACTATTTTTGTCCTTGACCCGGTGTTTTTCTTATTTTAAGCTCCTTCAATCTAAAAATACTTTAGGTTTTCAAAAATAAGCGTTTCAACCTTCACGACGGACCTGGCCAAGGGTCAGTATCGTCCATTAATTTAAAGGAGAAGCTGATGATCCATTCAATCCGTATCGACCGAAATATCCCGATAACCATGCGGGACGGGGTGAAACTGCGGGCCGACATTTACCGGCCGGATGACCGGGAGAAATATCCGGCGATTCTTATCCGCACACCCTACAATAAATATCTGACCGGCAGTTACGGCTATCTGCCGGCCTACCGGGCGGCCTTTGAGGGATATGCCATTATTATTCAAGACACCCGGGGACGGTTTGCCTCGGAAGGGGAGTTTATGGCCATGAGCCCGGAGGGGCCTGACGGGTACGATACCATTGAAACGATCGCGGCGGAATCCTGGTGTGACGGGAATATCGGTATGGCGGGCGGCTCCTACCTGGGCCGCGTCCAGTGGGAGGCCGCCATGGAAGGTCCTCCGCACTTGAAGGCCATTGCACCGGCCATTATCTCCTCGGGGCCCTTAAGTGAAACCAGGAAAAGGGGCGTGGTGGATCTGGAACAGTCCATCAGCTGGTTTGGGGCTATGGCCATCGATATGATCGAAAAGATGGGCAAGGACGGAAAAGACGTAACCGAGATGCGCCGGAAAGTGGGTTACGCCCTGATGAATCTTGAAGAAGCCTGCCGTTACCTTCCCCTGAAAGATCTTCCCTACTTTAATTTTGAGGGACTGTCAGAAGGGTTTGCCACACGCATCGGGGATGGCGTTCTGGCCGGAATGAAATCCGAGGAAGATCTCTACTGGAAATACGGAAAGGTCAAAGTGCCCTGTTTTCATGCCGGGGGATGGTACGATCTTTTCCTGGGAGGTTTGTTCGAGAATTTTTTAAACATGAGGGAGAAGGGCGGTTCCAAGGAAGCACGGGAGGGTCAGCACGTCTTATGCGGTCCATGGGCCCATGAGACCAATCTGACGCCTTACGTGGGGGGACTTCATTTCGGACCGAGCGCATCGGGGGCGGCCGGGTTTGCCATGGAAAGACATATCGCCTTTTTTAATCGATACCTCAAGGGGATCGAAAGCCGGTATCTGGTTCCGGTCCGATACTTTGTTATGGGTCGGAACCGATGGAAAAGCGCCGATACCTGGCCGTTGCCTGAAACGACCTGGCAGCGGTTTTTCCTCCACAGCAAGGGCCGTGCCAATTCCGCGGCAGGAGACGGCACCTTGAGTAGAGAGAATCCGGGTTCCGAACCTCCTGATCTCTATACCTATGACCCCAGGTTCCCGGTCCCGACCCAAGGGGGGAGAAACCTGCCGGGTGGAATACTGGTGCCGGGTCCCCTGGACCAGACACACCTTGAAAAACGAAATGATGTCCTGTGTTATTCGACCCCCGTATTGAGGGAGGGCCTTGAGGTGACCGGACCGTTATCCCTTCACCTTTTTGCCTCCACCCAGGCCCGGGATACGGATTTCACAGCCAAACTGGTGGACGTTTATCCGGACGGAGGGGCCTATAATGTGGCTGAGGGCTGTATCAGGGCCCGTTACCGCAAGTCGGTTTTGAAACCCGAACCGGTTTCACCGGGTGAGATTCTTGAATACACCATTGATTTGGGGGCTACTAGTATCGTCTTTAAACGGGGCCATCAAATTCGTTTAGATATTTCCAGCAGCAATTTCCCCAGGATCGATCGTAACCTGAACACAGGGAATCCTTTTGGTGAAGATGCAGAGGGGAAACCGGTTATACAGACCATCTGGCACCAGGACGACTTTGCCTCCTATATAGACCTGCCAGTTATTCCGGTGACCAGATAGAAAAACACCGGTGGTTTAACAAACAAATAGAAGGAGTTATTATTCAGAAAGATTGAATATCCGGATAATTTATTCCACCTTTATCTTTTAACCAACTATCCTCATGCAAGGAGGAGGTAGGTATTTGGGGGACACCCTACCGAACTCGCATTCCGGATCAGCATAGCAAATGGGATAAGGCCCATAGTCCTATCTTAGCCGGAAGACAATGAATTAGGTATGCTGTCCCCTGATTTAACGGATCATGGAGGATCTTGTTTATAAAGTCTTCCAATCCTAAGTCTTAAGCCCTTTTGGGGAAAAGAAATATTCCTTAATAAAATCCAATCCTATTCCTCATTTCAATCCTTTCAAGGCCCTTGTGCTTTCCGACCGGTTGAGGTATGTTAAAAGCCATGAACCAAAAAAAAGACCAGCCTGTTTCGCCAAGACCGGCTTCAACGGTTGTGCTTGTTCGGGAGCAGGAGCGTGAACTCCAAGTTTATTTGCTGAGACGAAGCACTAAGAGCGGCTTTTTCCCGGGCAATTATGTCTTTCCCGGAGGCGCTTTGAACCCGGATGACCGGGAGGTTGAATTCTGGCAACCGTACCTCGATCTTCCGCCGGAGGATCTTCTCAAAGTCTTTGGACCTGAACTGGATATGACCGGGATCATCGCCTTTGGCCTGGCGGCCATACGGGAGACCTTCGAAGAGGCCGGGGTTTTTCTGGCCCGAAAGAATAGGGATGGGGATAATTCGCTTGAAAATAATGGGGAGCGCCCCTCCACCGGTGAACTCGATGAGGAATGGCTTCACCGGAAGGTGTCGGATGAAGGCTGGTTACTTTCCTTTTCAAACCTTTTTCCCTGGTCACACTGGATTACACCCGAGGTCATGCCCAAACGATTTGATACCCGTTTCTTTTTAGCCTTTATGCCGGAAGACCAGGAATGTATTCCGGATGATTATGAAACTGTTCATGGGTTATGGATCAGCCCGCTAAAGGGCCTTCAAGGAAATTTACAAAGAGAGATTCCACTCAGTCCTCCGACCCTGGTCACCCTTCATGAACTGTTGAAGTTTGAAACCTTGGACAGTCTCCGAAGAGAGATTCGAACCCGATCCTGGGGCCCTTCGCTCCAGCCGATCCACCTGAAACTCGAAAAAGAGGCCGTCATTATGCAACCCTGGGATCCTCGATATGGACAATCGGTAGAAATTGATCCGGATGTTTTACCAGATAATCTGATTCCTGTGGGAGAACCCTTCTCCTGTCTCTGGCTGGATCAGGGGATCTGGCGGCCGGTCAGGATATAGAGGGTTACGGCAGACGGATTTATTTTTGAGATTTTTGCCGCTAATCTTTTAGGAGAAAAAATGAAAGAAAAGAAAAACACCACAGGGGCTGCAGGATCTGAACCGGTTCTGCTGCTCAAGAACGGCCTGATTGTTGACGGTTCCGGCCGGAAAGGATTCCGGGGTGACCTGCTTATCAGGGGACCCCGCATTGAACAGGTGTCCGACCGGCTGATTGAGAAGGAATGCACTGCTATCGACTGCGCCGGGCTGGTCATTGCTCCCGGTTTCATCGATGCCCATTCTCATATGGACCGGACCCTTGCCTACCAGGGGCATGAGGATCTGAAAATACCTTTTACCGCCCAGGGTTGCACCACCTTCGTAGCCGGCAACTGCGGGAGCAGTGCGGGCAGCCTTCGCCGGGACAATCCGTACCTGAGCCAGACGACCCTCTTTGAAAAATTTCCTCAGCCCGTAGCCTGGGATTCCATGGAAGGGTATTTCGCCCACCTGGAAGGGATCGGGTTGAGCCACAATCTGATTCAACTGGCCGGACATGGTACGGAATGGATCACCTTGCGGGGCCGCAATTCCAACCCATTTTCCCCCGAGGAAAAACAGGCCATGTTTCGTAGACTGGAAGAGGCCTTGGAACAGGGGGCGGCCGGGGTATCCTTTGGTCTCCAATATGAACCGGACATTTTCTGCCCTCCGGAACAGATCCGGGAAGTCGCCCGTTTGTTGAAGCGAAAGGGAAAGGCCCTGACCATCCATGGCCGGGCCTATTCCAAGGTGTCTGGGGCCTATCGGGACAGGGGGGGCACCCCGCACAATGTCCTGGCCCTCCAGGAGATGATCGAGGTGGCCAGAGAAACCGGTGTGCGTCTTCAGTATTCACATCTCATGTTCGCCGGCCTCAAATCCTTTCCTTCCTACGAGCAGTGCCTTGAGATCCTGGACAAGGCCGTCTCCGATGGGGTGGACGTCATGACCGACACTTATCCCTACCACTGCGGTTATTCAGTCATCAATGTGATTCTGCCCGGCTGGTTTCTGGCCAACCTCCCGGCCAACTATCACGACCCGGAAGCCCTGGAAAGGGTGGAACGCGGTCTGGCGCGCATGCCCGATTTTAATGGATTCGGTTTCGAGGATATTCAGATCATGAACGCCGATCACCCCGACCTGAGAAAATACGACGGCTGGTTCCTCAGCGACATTGCCGGGGATCTATCTTTAAGCCCGGCAAAGACCGCCCTTTTGCTTTCGGAAAAAACCAAAGGCCGGACCCATATCCTCAATCACCATTACAGCGACATGAAGATCATCGACGCCCTGATCAGCCATCCCGCCTGCCTGTTTATGACCGACTCCACGGTATCCGTTTCCGGTCTTCAAAATCCGGCCTCGTTCGGGTCTTTCCCGCTTGTGCTTCAATATGCCCGGGACCGGAAGCTGATTCCCCTGGAAGAGGCCGTGCACCGGATGACCGGGGCCACGGCTGGCCGCTTCAACCTGAAGGAAAGGGGCTTTTTGAAGAAGGGGTATGCCGCGGATATCACCGTGTTTGATTGGCAGAAAATCAAGGATCACAATACCGTGACCGAAACCGACCAGGCCCCCAGCGGCATTGAGGCCGTTTACATCAATGGACGCCAGGTGATCAAGGACGGCCAGGTGGATTTATCGATCAATGCAGGGGAGGTCCTCCGGCTGTAAAAATACGGAAGCGACCGCCGATCCGGTCTGGTCGAGGTCGCTAATTCGGGGATTGATCCCTGTTGAATAAGAATGGTCATATTAAGGGTCTCAAAGTACTATTGACAAGAAAGGGGCCGGGGGCATCTTATTTTTTTGGGGTTGTCCAAAGGGTAACTTTTCGCCCGATCCCGGCCCGTCCAGCAAAGTTTGATTCGAGGCAGGGCCTACACCAGTGCCTATTGCCTGCAAAGGTGGAGGCCTGCTTCAGACGTAGTAAAAAAATTTGGCCCGGCAAAAAAGCTCAAGGCGTTGGGGTGGACAACCCCAAAAAAATAAGATGCCCCCGGCCCCGTGTAATGCAAGCCCTTCAGCCTCATGTCAAGACTATTATGAGACCCTTAATAAGACTATATAAAAAAAGAGAGGTGCAAGATGCCAGGTTATGAAAAATCTCAAACCTTATTTGAGCGGGCCAAAAAGGTAATCCCCGGGAGTATTCCCGGACACCAGACTCCGGCGCTGATGATGCGCGGGCAAAGCCCCTGCTTTATAGAAAAGGCCGAAGGATGCCGGTTCTGGGACGTGGACGGAAATGAGTATATCGACTATATATGCGCCTATGGTCCCATGGTACTCGGTTACAACCACCCGAAAGTGGAAGAGTCCGTTCAAAAACAAAGGATCAAAGGAAATTGCTTCAGTCTCCCCTCCCCTTTGCTGGTCGAACTGGCTGAATATCTGGTGGAGTTGATACCTTCGGCTGATTGGGCCGTTTTTGGGAAGAATGGTTCCGATGTCACCAATTATGCCTGTCAGGTCGCCCGGGCCCATACAGGCAAGAAAAAGATCATCATGGCTCAAGGGGCTTATCACGGCATCGGGGCCTGGTGCAATCCCAATACCACAGGCCTCATTGAAACGGACAGGGTCCATGTGCTCACCTTTCCTTATAACGATCTTCAAGCCCTTCAGGATCTGGTTAAGGCCAACAAGGACGACGTGGCCGGGTTGATCCTGTCGCCCTTTCGTCATGATGCCTTTCACGATCAGGAAATGCCCACGGATCTTTTTTTGCAAGGGCTTCGGGACCTCTGCAGTCTGGAGGGACCGATGCTGATCATCGATGACGTCCGGGCCGGGTTTCGACTTGACCTGCGCGGTTCAGCCGCCTATTTCGGCCTTCGCCCTCATTTGAACTGCTTTTCCAAGGCCCTGGGAAACGGCTATCCCATTTCGGCCTGTTTGGGGGATAAGGCCCTGATGCCGTCGGCCAGAAAGATCTACTTTACCGGATCGTTCTTTATGAGCGGGGTACCCATGGCCGCTGCCTTGGCTACTCTCCGCGAAATGGTTGCCATCAAGGCCGTTGAACAGATGTTCCGAATGGGGGAGAAATTAAAGCAGGGAATTCTTGACCAGGCGAATACCCTGGAATTGAATGTCAATTACACCGGACCGGTCACTTTGCCTTTCATGACCTTTGCCGACGATCCCGCCTTTGACCAGGCCAAGACCTTCTGTGCCCGGGCAGCCCGGGAAGGGGTTTTCTTTCACCCATCCCATAATTGGTTTCTCTCCGCTGCCCATGGAGAGGAGGAGATCGAACAAACCTTGACGGTCACCCGGAAGGCCTTCGAAGAGGTCAAGGAGAAATTCTGCTAAGGAAGAATCCAAGATTTTAAGGTTTTCGAATTATGATAGGCTGACTTTTGCTGCCAGGGTAGAATATCCTTTTACCATAAGGCATTTAGGTAGGATGGTGACGATTTTCGAAGGAGGCTCCATGAAAAAAATTACAATATTGATTTTGATACTGGCCATGTTCTTCAGCGCCCTTCCGGCCATGGCCTGCACCACCATCATCGTCGGCAAGCAGGCGTCATCCGACGGGTCCATCATTATTGCCAGGAATGAAGACAGCGAAGGGGCCACCGATCCCCAAAATATGATCAGGCGTCCGGCCCGCCAAGAGGCCGGCAGGTTTCAATCTAATTCATTCGATAATCCGGACAACAACCATTTTACCTGGGTGCTGCCTCCCAATGCCTTGGGGTACGTCGCCTTTCCCCATTGGTTATCCCAGCAAAAGCAGAACCCCTCCTTTGAAGAAACCGGCATCAACGACTACGGCGTGGCCCTTACAGCCACGGAGACGATCTTCAACAGCGAGCAGGTATTGAAGGTTGACCCCTATGTGTTAAGTACCGGCATAACCGAAGATGCGATAACATCAGTGGTCTTACCCTATGCTACCTCGGCCAAGGAAGGGGTACGGCTGTTGGGGAATATGGTTGAAAAATCCGGGGCCGGGGAGGGGTTTGGAGTTGCCTTTAGTGACCGGGATGAGGTCTGGTACCTGGAAACAGCTTCTGGGCATCACTGGCTGGCCATACGCATCCCCGATGAGGCTTATTTTGTTTCGGCCAACCAGGGTAGATTTCAACAGGTTGATCTCGGGGATCCCATGAATGTCCTTGCTTCACCGGGATTGATGGAGTTTCTAAACAAAAACGAATTGTATGATCCTCAAAAGGAACTGTTTAATTTTTTTAAATGCTGCATCAGCGACACACCTCATGATCAGACCTACAATTATCCCCGGGTGAAGGAGCTTCTGGAGATGTATTCAAATACCCTTTATGAGCCCAATGACGGCCTGTATCCGGTATTTATGAAACCGGCGCGCAAGCCTGTCGGTATGGGATGTGGCCCGGGGGTTGCGCAACCACTACAACAACACCGCCCACGACCCGTATCAGCAGAAAAACCCCAAGGAACCCTACCGTCCTATCAGTGTCATGCGGGCTTCTCTGTCCCACATCACCCAGACCAGAACGGATCTGCCGGATGATATCGCCCATATTCAATACATCGCCCTGGGAATGACCGACCTGGCGGCCTACGTACCGTTTTATAAGGGTTTAACTGATCTCCCCAAAGAGTATCAGGGTGCCGGAAATGCGGCCGATGATCAATCTCTGTTCTGGAAATATCGCGAATTGCAGGTACTGGTTTTACAGGATTACCCCCGCTTTGCCCCGAAAGCCCATGCGGCCATAGCCAAGTTTGAAAGAGAAATTGTTAAGATGCAGGCCGCCATGGAGAAAACATATCTAAGGCTTTATCAAAAAGACCGAAGGGCTGCAAAACGATTGATCCAAATCTTCACCGATGAAGTGATTAAAAAACAAAACCGGATGCTGGCCGGATTGGTCTCCAGCCTGGCGAAAAAACTGGGAATGCAGAACCTGACCAATGAGCAGTACACCGACCTGATCCGTAAAACGGAAAAACTCTACCACTTTCATGGAGCGTAACAGATAGGCCCAAAATGATTTTTTGTATTAATTTAGTTTTTTGAAAAAAGCATTTTCCTTTTTTTGCCACGGACAACCGCAGGACAGGAGGAAGACGACTTGTCTTCCTCCTATTATCAGGCCCTTCGGGCACAGAATATTCCTCTTGCCCATTTCCTTCGGTCATACCGGCCCTTAGTTCTCAGAGAGGGACTTTTTTTTAGGAATTTTGTTAAGTGGGCCGATCTACCTGACCCTGTTACCCTGCAGGGCTATATCCGCCGCCGGATTTAATCCGGGGCGATGGCTGGTTTTTGATTGCCGGCCCATTGTCGGCAATTAATAAGTTAGGTTGTCTCTGTTCCTCTGTGAGGTCTGAGAGCTCTATGAGAGATATACCTTTGTCCGGTTTTTTTCTGTGTGAGTCTGTGGCAAAAAAGTAATTGATTACCAGCTAAAGAGTTACGTTATTTATTTTCATGACAAAGACACCGTGGGCTTTAGTCGATAACGGAAAATCAGGAACACGGTGAATGAAATGGAAAAAAGGCCCATGAAGGTTTGATACCTCCAGCGGCCCCCCCACTTAAGTTCAGAAGGAGTCGAACAATCGTGTAGAACAGGGCTCAAAGGGAGGAAACGGTCCATATACACCAGGAACGAAGTGAAATATCTTGGCTTGTTCTGGTACCGACGAGTTTGATCCACTGTGGTAAATAGGCGGAAAGGGCGATGATGGGCACCGCCATCTAACAAACATTGGCACTGGTGACGACGATATCGGACAATATTTCGATCAATCTCCTCGAAAGAAGGACTGTACATCGGTTAACAGTAAAAACAGAAAGTCAGACCATGGGCGGGAAAGTCCACTAAACAGGACTGGATATGCACTACCTGTTCATATTCTATCATTAAGTGTCCTGACCAGTATTTGGGTTGACCTATAGTGTTCAGATAATTCTTCTTACGTATAGCCCCTACAACTATTCTAAAACGATCGTTCCGAAAATTAACCATTAACATTTGAAATGTAGAAGAAACGGAGGGACCATTTCGGCCTTTGACTTCGGGCAGGCATGACTTTTTCCTGTTAATGATTGCCCACTTCTTTGTGCTAACTCAGAGTTTATCATATTGACCAGTTTTTGGGGACCACCTCACTTTGAGACATTGCTTGAAGCAAAGTACTTGTTGAGTGGTGGAAGGTAGAATTTAATACAATCAGGCCGCATAGCTCATTGAATTATCAACCTCCTGCTCCAGAGGCTATTAAGCCAGAGTGGCTAGAAAATGCGGTTGCGCTCTCTCAAAAATTGGTACAACTTATCGGGGTAGGTCAAGTATTCATTAAATCCCTGAGGCTGATTTTTTCTTGACAAATTTTCTTCTTATGTAAAAATATACCAACCGTTCTGCTTTTTATTGAGGAGATCAATTGAATATGGGAGCCAAAGGAATCCAAACCCGCCAACAGATTGTAAATAAATCCCTGCAGCTCTTTTCCGTTAAAGGGTATTTCAATACATCCATTAGTGATATCCTGGAGGCCACCCATCTGACCAAGGGTGGACTCTACGGTCATTTCCTGAGTAAAGAAGACATCTGGAATGCCGTTTATGAAGAAGCGGTTAAGATCTGGAGAAGCATTGTATTCAAGGATGTCAGAAAGACAAGCGATCCCCTTAAACGCATAGAAAAAACCATAGAAAACGCCCTTAGGGACTATTTGGGAGCCGATGTTTTCGAGGGGGGGTGTTTTTTTGCCAACATGCTGGTTGAGTTGTCCGGACAGTCGGCCACCATGAACAAACAGGTCCTGCGAGGATTTATCCATTTTTCCAGGTTGTTCCGCTCCTGGTTGGAGGAAGCGGATAGAAAAGGATTGGTGAAAAAGGGCCTGAACTTCCAAGAAATCGCCGATTTTATCGTGGTTTCCATTAATGGTGCTGTTACCCTCTATTCAGCGGGAAGAGATCCGGAAACATGGAAGCAAACCATCAGTCAACTTAAATTTTATATTAGTCAACTAAAAATTAAAAAGGAGGATAAGGGATGATAAAATTTAAGAAAGGAAATTTTCGGGTTCCCAAAGGAATCAAAGGGTTTTTATGGTGGCCGGCGGTATGGAAGAAGATCAAGGAAGGACGTTAGTAGGCAAAATGGCAAGAAAAGAGACAAATAAAACGATAACAAGTAGAAACTAGAAAGAAGAGGTAATTGATCTATGATTAAATTCAGCGACAAACAATTAGCAATCCCAAAACTGATGAGGCCGGTCTACCTGGTAACGGCCGGCCAGTCCAAATTCGACCGGGCCATTTCCGGAAAAGCGGACCGAAGAGCTGTGTATCGACGCCCTGACCCATGGCGGCGGAACTGATCGACATGTCGCCGGCAGAGCTGAAAAGCTACATCCACACCTGCTACTACGGACACTTTGCCGACCACTTCGGCGATCAGCTCCTGGGCGAAGCCGTGATCCATGACCGCCTTGGGCTTGATCCGCTTGGCAACATCGGGGTCAAGACCGGCGGGGCCACCGGCGGCTCGACCTTGTGGGAAGCGTTGAAGGCGGTTGCCTCCGGATATTCCGACTGCGTCCTGGCCATGGGCTGGGAACGGATGGACGAGGTCCCCACCGATGAGGGCAACTTCTTGATCTCCTGCGCGGCCGACAAGGACTGGGAAGCGCCCCTGGGCCATATCTATACCGGATATTACGCGGTCATGGCCCAGAGATACTGGCAGATTTTCGGCAAAGAAGAGGACTCATTCCGGAGGACCCTGGCTGAAATCTCCGTGAAGCACCATGGCTACGCCCGCATGAACCCTTTCGCCCAGGCGCCGATGAAGATCACCGTGGAAGACGTGCTGAAATCACCGGTTGTCGCCTACCCCCTGCGCGCCCTGGACTGCTGCCTGATGAGCGTCGGCGCCGCCTGTGCGATCCTCTGCGATGAGGAAACGGCACGAACTGACCAAGAATACGCCCAACAAGCCTCTGCGGATATGGGTGACCGCGGGCTCGCATACCCTGCGGCCGGCAGACCGGCGTGACATGGCAATCCCCCTGCTGCCCAACGAGACGGCGGATCAATACAAGGATCTGGGCAAGAAGTTTCCCGGCGGCGAGCGCTACCCCGGTTTCACCGGTTTCCTCGCAGCCCGTATGGCAGCCTATTACGGCTATGACATGGCCGGCATCAACAGATCCGACGGAAGACCTGGACGTGATCGAGCTCCATGACGCCTTCACTATCAGCGACGTCCAGACTTACGAAGACATCGGTCTCAGGCCCTATGGCTACGGTCGGGACTACGTCGAGTCGGGCGACTGTTATCACACCAACCCGAAAACCGGAAAACCGGGCAAACTTCCGTCCAACCTGTCCGGCGGGCTCATCGGCTGCATGCACTCGGTCGGCGCGACCGGCATCATGCAGATTTTCGAGATCGCCTGCCACCTCTGGAACCGTTGGGGGGAGGTCCACGGCGATGAAAAGTCATGGAAGGAGTTTAATCGTCGGAAACCTGCGGACTGGACCGACCTGCAGGTCAAGGGCGCCAAGCGGGCACTGGCCATCAGCCATGCCGGTGTTGGGTCTCATGTAACCTGCACGATATTGATGGACCCCGACAAATTAATTAAAAAAGATGCATAGAGGAGAAACGACTATGAGCATGATAGGACAAGTTTACGTTAAAAAAGGACAGTATAAGATAAAAGGCGATTTTCACCATCTTGAGCTGGGTCAACCCATCCGCCTAGCCGAAGAAGACTGGCGGCTGATCGGGATCACCAATCCCCGGCAGTTGACCCACATGCATTCCTACGGTGGTGAAGCTCCTTTTTTTCAGAATTTGAGCAAAGGAAAACTGATGGGTACGCGCTGTGACAACCCAAAATGTGAGACCACAGGCTCTATTTACCATCCCTTCAGAATCTATTGCCCGGATTGCCTTAGCAAAAACACGGTCATCGACATGACCGATCTTGCCAAGAAAACAGCAAAGATGCATACCTTCATGGTATGTGAACGGTCGGGAGCCTTCAATTTTCTGGATAAACCCATTAAATTCATCAATATTGAATTTGACGGGGTATGCACGATTCTGTTCAGTTATCTGGCGGTCGGCGAGCCGGAAATCGGCATGCGCGTGGTCCCGATCTTCCAGAAGCTGGACCCGACCTATACCATTTTGGACATGGCCTGGGTACCTGAAGGTACGAAAGAGAACCAATTGCCGAAGGGATTTTCTTTTTAGTCGTTAATGCGGGACCCCATCAAAAAGGGGTCCCGCAGACTGGCATAGTATAATTCAGAAACGGAGAAATAATATGTTAGACAGATATATTATAGGAAGATAGGTTAATACAGGAATTAGATCCAAAGTTTTTACCTTGCTTCTCTCTAAAGGTAAAATCATACCCCATTATATTAATCTGCTGAAATACTGGAGACACCCCGGTTTTCAAGTCTTCGATGGTCCAAGAATCTATCTCAGAAAAAAGAGGCCATAGAAAATAGGACCCGCTACATCATGCCCCTGCCGTTTCTAAGTTAACCAAATATTAAGGCCCTCTTATCGACGATTACGTTTTGTACTATTGTCTTTTTTTAAGAAGGGAAATTTGAAGAGTTCAGGAAGCAGTTTTTTATCCCTCCCGGCATTGTCCGTAAGGTCCGCTACTCATTTTCATCCCTTCTCCTGATTGCTTTTATAGAAGGTCATTATTTGGCAAAGTTCCTCAGGGAGAAAGAGAGAAAAATTTAATTAATTTGTCTGAAGTAGCTCATTCTTCTCTCAGCTTGGGGGGATTCCCAGGATCATGGAGAAACCTATTCAACATTAAGACGCTTTTTCCCAAGATATTTGGGGGAAACCCAGCCTTCTTTATTTGTTGCCTTGACCCGCACCCTAATCCATTCCCCTATCCTTCCTGTCTGAAAGAGCTCTTCCCCACGGCGGAGGGTCACCAATACCTTGCAATTATCGCCTGCACAGCCCCTTAGTTTCAATCTTTCGGCCAAAACAAACCAGGTATTTTCACTTACGGCTAAGGGCTCTTTCCCTTTTTGGTCCTGAGTGGCGGGAGTTCCCGGCTTTTTTATCGGGGTTCCCTTCCTGGAAATTGGAGTTTCTGTCGACTGCCTCGAAGGTATTTTTATTCTTCCACAACCGACACCAAAAATAATAATCAGCACTGAGAATGTAATCGCCAAATATCTTCGAGTAAATGTCATAAATATTTTTTTAACACCTAAGGTGCTTGAAAACAAGTCAAATGCTGATTTATCTTAACACGGATCCTTTTCACAAATTTTTATATAAGCTGGTCGCTTGGACTGTCCTGCTGGGAAGACTATAAGATAGTGAATGACAAGTTTTTCCCTCGATCCTGCGGCTATGGGAGGATGAATAAAGGGTTCAACTCCCTTCATGGCTGCCAATTGGGAGTTGAACCGACGCTAAAGCATTTTCTGGTCCCAGCCGGTCGCCAGGAGATATGCTTCCATGGACAGCATATCCGGGTTGATTTTGCGACAGATGTCGATTCCCTCTTGAAACTGTTTCAGCAACGCCGGGTCGGTGCCTGCTTTTTCAAAAGCCAGGCGCATCTTGTAGAATTCCCTGGAGATCACCCAGATGATCCACTTGGGCACATCCTTATACTTGAAGGACTCTTTTCGGATTTTCCCCATGAGGGCGGCCACTTCCTTTCCCGACACCAGGTCTCCGATCAGGGGTATCTGCCGGCCATAGAAGGTTTCTCCTCCCAGGAAAGCGATCTTGGCCATCAGGCCGATATCCCGAACCGCAACATAGGGGACCATGGCCTGGCCGTCGATAAATCCCCGTATTTTGCCTTTTTTCACAGGCAAGAACTTCATGCCCACATTGTCCATGAATTGGACAGGCGAGAGGATGGTAAAACCGATACCGCTTTGTCTGCCATAGTCTTCAATGTCGATTTTGACATCCACATGGGGCAAGCCTGTTTTTTCGTTTTCCGCGTGTGCAGCCGAGGAGAAGACCAGGTGTTTGACTCCGGTTTTGATACAGGCATCGATGATGTTTTTCCCCTGTTTCAGCTCCAGGCCGGTATCCACCTTGGTGTATCCCTTGTTCCAGGGCTGGGTTAAACCAAAGACGCATTCCGCACCTTCAAAGGCAGATTCCAGGGAAGCCAGATCCGTCAGATCCCCCGTTAACATGCAAACCCCTTCGGCCTGCAGCTCCTTGACCCTTGGCTGCTCCAGGGACCTGGAAAAACCGACCGGCACCCACCCTTCACTATTCTTCAGTGCCTCATATACGGCCCCGCCCTGTTTCCCGGTAATACCGCAAATAGCAATTTTTTTCATGATATTTCCTTTCCCTGTGAAGTCAAAAGTCAATTAAGTGCCCGCTCTGACCCACTCTGCAATTCACCTATTACCTTTCTGTTTTGTTCCCGAAGAATTTCCAGCCTCCCGATCTTCAAATCAGCCGCAGGTTCTGATATCGGCTTCAGCTTACCATGAAGATGTCACTATCAAACTTTAAGAAAGTTCTTAAAGACCCATAGAAGTGATTTGATATTTGAATGAATAGCCGGATGATCGGGCCAAGTCCTCAATCGTTTTCCTTACTTCTTGAAAATCAAATCGGTAAGAATAATCTTTGCCAAAGAGGCGGGATTGTTCTTCTATGGTCCCTTCCCGTCCGCCGGTCCCACTCTTGTAGACTTCTTTTTTAAAACCAAACCCTGAGGTCGTCCCCTCATCAAATCCACCCCCGGTTGAAAAGCCCGATCCTGATTCTTTGAGCATTTCAGTAAATTTTACTTCTTTTAGCTGATCATCGATTCGAAGTCTGGCCAGGTACTGGAGTTTCTTTTTGGTCAAAAAACCTTTTCTTTCGGCTATGACCAGTGAAAGGCTATGAATTCCTTTCTTTTCCGTTAATTCCGCCTCAATCGTTGATGTATAATTCTTTATTTCCTCTAATACTGTCATAGGCCCTACTCCTCCATTTAAATTTCTTGGCAACTATTCAGGTAAATAGACTGAAGGCCGAAGGCTGAAGGTAAGAATATTTCGAAGTGGTCGGTTTTCCTTCAGTCCCTGCGACGGGCAGGAGTCTTCGGCCTTCACCTTATCCACTTGAGCAGTAACATATTTTTTAGATCAAATTTTAATAATCCGGAAAGTCCCCATTATCTCTCTTACCAGGGATCAACAAAAGGATGGCCTTCTGCTCGGATTTTTTCAGCAGGAACCGACCTCAATCCCTGCATAATCCAATAACGGGTTTCCGCCGGATCAATGACCGCATCGATTTCGATGTAAGCCGCCATATTAATGGCCTTTCCCCTTTCATAAGACATGAGCGACCAACTTATTATAAAGGGCCTTTCCCGCTCTTCCGGATCTTCAATCGCCTCAAGCTCTTTTCGGTACCCCGCCTTGACCGCCCCTTCCAGCCCCATACCACCGAATTCTCCCGTCGGCCAGGATACAGTAAAAATAGACTCATGGAATCCGCCCTTCGCCATGGCCATAACCCCAAGGCCATATCCCCGGCGAAGGATAACCGTAAAGTAGGGTATGCTTATATGAGCTCCGGCCATGAACATCCGGCACACATGACGAACTTGGGCCCGCTTCTCGATCTCCGGTCCCACCATGAATCCCGGGGTATCGCACAGGGACAGCATGGGAAGACCATGGGCATTGCATAGCTGCATCAAACGCACCGCTTTATCCGCGTCTTCCGCTTCAATCGCTCCAGCCGTGTGCATGCAGTTATTGGCGATCAGGCCAAGGGGTCTGCCTTCGATACGGATCAGTCCCGTAATCATCCCCAGGCCGAATTGCGGTCGCAGCTCCAGGAATGAACCCGTATCGGCCATCCTTTGATCACCTTTCGCACATCATAAACGCGGCGCCGGTTTTCCGGGATCAAGTCGCGCAGATCGCTGGTCCGCCGCTTCCCATTAAGGCATCGCCCCCTGGAAATAGGACAGATATTGCCGGGCCACAGCCACCATCTCCTGATCATCGGCCACAGCAATGTCCACGACCCCGTTTTTGGTCTGCACCTCCATGGGACCGACCTCCTCCGGTCTGAAACCACCCAGTCCGCCGCCTTCAATCATCACCGGTCCGCCCATCCCGATATTGGAATTCCTGGTGGCAATAATCACATCGCAGCACCCGAGCAAGGCTGCATTGCCGGCAAAACAAAAACCCGATACGAGGCCGAGCACCGGAACTCTGCCGCTGAATCTGGCAAAGGAGACGAAGGTAGACAAATCCAGACCGGCCATCGATACCCCGCCGGCATCCATATCGCCGGGCCTTCCGCCGCCACCCTCCGCGAAAAAAACCAGGGGCAGACGTTGCTCATTGGTCAATCCCAGCATACGATCCATCTTTTTATGATTAAAATGTCCCTGTGTTCCGGCCAGAACCGTATAATCGTAGGCCATGACCATACAGCGGGCCTGGTCGTCCCCAAAATGGGGCCCGTTGACGGATCCGATGCCGGTGATCAGGCCGTCCGCAGGGGTCTTGCGAATGAGATCATCCAAAGACCGCCGCCCCCGTTGAGCGGCCATGGTCAGAGCGCCATATTCTATAAAACGACCGGGATCGAATAAATCGTCTATATTGGCCCGGGCGGTCCGCTGGTTTTTTTGTTGCCGCCTCGCCACCGCCTCGGGGCGATTTTCATCCAGGCCGAAAGAATGGCGATGGATCACCTCAACCAATTCGGGGCGCAAGGAATGTGTGTCGGTTATTTTAGAATCGGGCCGGGAGCTCTTCTCCGGCGCCGCTTTTTCCTGGTCTTTTGATTTTTTCATGGACTGGACCTTTCCTTTGTTTTATACAAATTCTTTTCATGAATTTATACATCAATCAAAGAGGCATAGCAACCCATTCATAACAGAAAAAAATGGTTGCTCCGAAGACCGGACCCCGCCTATAATCTTTTCCTGAGGCACCACTCTGGTTTGGAAGGCCGTCCTTATCCAAGCCAGCGCAATGGCTCTTTCATTAAATATTGGATCTCAAACAAATAAATGCATGGTTGCATAAAAAATGAGGAGGATTTATTGGTAAACACCACATCACTCCCAATCAAGTGGGATCAGGAAGCGGATGTTCTCATCGCGGGCTTAGGTGGAGCAGGGGCCTGTGCGGCCATCGCCGCCCATGATGCCGGGGCCAGGGTATTGGTCATCGAAAAGGCTCCCTTCGGAGGAGGGAACACCGGTTGCGCCCTGGGCCCGATGCGTCTGCCCAACAACGTTGCTGAGGGGGTAAAATATTATCGGGCCCTTTCCTTTGGAACGGTCATTGATGAGACCCTGATTCAAGCGGTGGCCGAGGCCTTGATCTCCCTGCCGGAAAGGCTAAAGACCTTGGGGATCAACCTCAAGCGGACACAGGAGAACACCCCCATGTTCCCCTCTCTCCCCGGAGCTCAGTGCATTGATCATTGGACGGCCGGGACGGGGAACGATGTATTTAAGATCCTGGCCCATAACGTGGAGATTCGGAGAATCCCCATACTTTACGAAACACGGGCCCGAAGGCTCATCCAGGACCCCTCCACAAAGGCCATCCTGGGTCTTGTGGTCACCCGAAAAGGAATGGAGGAGAATATCAGGGCCAACCGGGCGGTGGTCATGGCTAACGGAGGATATGAAAACGATTTCGAAATGCAGGGCAATTATCATTTCCCCGGTATTAAATTATACCCTTATGGAACTCCCTATAATACGGGAGACGGCGTTCGCATGGCTTCGGCGGCCGGAGCGGATCCGTGGCATTTCGTAAACATTGCCATGATGGGCGTGGCCTTTAAAGGTCCTTCGGAGGTCTATGGGGTGGCCTTTCCCTTTCTGAAGACCCGGGGAGGGTTTATCTTCGTCAATAAACAAGGGCGGCGCTTCATGAACGATACCAAACGGCTTATCTTCCGGAAGGACCCTCTCGAGATTACCCGCTTCGATCACGAGGCGGCCTGTTACCCGAACCTCCCCGCCTATTTGATATTTGATGAAAAGCAAAGAATCAAAGGGCCCCTCTATCGGCTCACCGGCAGTATGGTCGGCTACGCTTCCTGGCAAGGCCTTGATGATTGGAGCCAGGACAACAGCGCTGAAATCGAGAAGGGATGGATCATAAAAGGCGAGACCATAGAGGATCTGGCCCGTAAGATCGGGATCGATGCAGGAAATTTAGTGCAAACCATTGTCCGCTATAATGAGTCCTGCACAGCAGCACAAGAGGACTCCTTCGGCAGACTTCCCGAAACGATGACACCTCTCCTGATACCCCCTTTTTACGCATCCGAACTCTGTCTGGCCATCGTCAACACTCAGGGCGGTCCCAGACACAACCGTCTGGCCCAAACATTGGATGTGGAGGGCGACCCGATCCCCAGGCTCTACACACCGGGCGAATTGGGTTCTTTTTTCGGCCATCTCTATCAGGGAGGAAGCAACCTGCCCGAAGCCCTGGCCTTTGGAAGGATCGCCGGGGAGTGTGCGGCACGGGAAACCCCCTGGTGATCATCATCTAACATGGAGATCCGGTATTATAAAGCGGACGTTCAATGACAATAGATTAGGAGGACTCGATGGAAAACATAAAAAGTGAGACCCAACCGGTACAGATCAATACCGGCGACGAACTCTCAAGGGGCCGGTACAGCAATACCATGCTGGTCACCCATGGGCCGGAGGAATTTATGATGGATTGGTTGCTGCATTCACCTAACGGCGCCCATCTGGTGTCACGCGTCATCGTAACACCCAGCCATATGAAACGCATTGTCAGGGCCCTTCAGGAAAACCTCGACAAATTTGAACAAAATTTCGGGGAAATAAAGATTGCCGAACCGCCGTCAACCCTGATGCAATAGGAATTCTTGTTTTAATTTTCACCCTCAGCCGAACCGACCGGGTCCATCCTCTTTTTTTTCTTGCGATGTGGGCTAATTTTATGGTTTAATTAGTACAAAGATTGAAAGGTTTTTATGTCCTGTCAGGGGTTTTTCGGGGCATAAGCAAGGGGGAAAAATCATTAATATTTTTTTCTGAGGAAGGAGGCCCTATGATCGAGACTAAGGTTCTGCTTGTGGATGATGAACGGGAAAACATTCGCTATTTGACCACCATCCTTGAGGAAAACGGCTTTAAAAATATTTTTAGTGCCGCCAACGGGGAAGAAGGCCTTAAACAGGTTGAGGCCGTAAACCCCGGCCTGATCGTACTCGATATCCGCATGCCCAGAAAAAGCGGCATCCAGATGTTTAATGATTTAAAAACGGTCCCGAAGTTTAAGAGCATTCCCATTATCGTTTTAACCGGTGAAGGGGAATTTCTGAAACGCCTGCATGCCTTGCGTACCTTCCATGAAGGGGATGAAGTCAAGTTGGATCAACCGGCAGAAGAGGCCCTGGCCAAATTGATTGAGGATCGTCCGGAAGCCTTTTTGGAAAAACCCATCGAACCGGAAGCCTTTATGGAAACCGTTCGAAAGGTCCTGAACAAGACTTGAACAAATTCTAAATCAATTCCCGGAACCTGAATTGGCCGAAGGGCCAAACAATAAATTTGGGGTTATATTTTTCTAACCCTTGAAATCGGCTTTTCAAAAAAGGTGATCGAGAGGAGCTCCGATTTTCATGCCTTCAGGGGATTCTATTCAGGGGAAAAACCCGGCAGCAATTCCTTCGACACCCGAAGGTTCGGGAGGCCCGACCATCCGCCGCGGCACTCAAGCCCGGGTCCCTCTTCGAATGGCCATAATCGGGGGAGGCAAGGCCTGCGACGACCTTCTGACCCTTCTTGTCGAAGAGCATATAAGCCCCTTGAATATTGAAATCTTAGGAGTGTCAGACCCAAATCCCGACGCCCCCGGGATGGTTCATGCCCGCCGATTATCTATTTTTACTACACCCGATTTTAAGCAATTGTATGATCTTTCCGGTTTGAATTTTCTGATCGAACTGACCGGATCCAACGCTGTGCGGGAACTGGTTCTCAAGACCAGACCCCTGGAAGTCAGCTTTATGGATCATCGCAGTTCCCGCCTTTTATGGGATCTTTTGCAAATCAATGCCGAGAAATACCGATTACAATTGGAAGAGATCGCCCTCCAGGAAGAAGTGCGGCAGCACAAAGAGTATTTGGAAAACATTCTCATCAACTCCTCGGATATGATTATCACCACCGATCTGGACCGTCATATCGTTACCTTTAATCCTGCGGGAGAACGGATATTGGGTTATTCCCCAGTGGAAATGCAGGGGAAAAAGGTCGAAGAACTTTGGATCAATCCGGAAGAACGGGAACGACTGCTTTCCGAGGTTTACTCCAAGGGAGCAGTTGACAATTTTCGAACGACCCTGGTGGCCAAAAACGGACAGGGGGTTGACATCAGCCTTTCTTTGTCCCTCTTAAGGGATAATACCGGTCGGATTATCGGGACCGTCGGTATCAGCAAAGACGTAACCGAGGAAAACCGTCTGCGCCGTCAATTAATCGAAAATGAACGGTTGGCGGCCATTGGCCAAACCGTGGCCGGATTGGCCCATTGTATTAAAAATATATTAAACGGGTTAAAGGGTGGGTCTTACCTGATCAATGTTGGGCTCAAGCGAAAGGAAAACGGCTTAGTTGATGAAGGCTGGCAAACCGTTCAAAAAGGGATTTCCCGAATCAGCCGGCTTAGCCTGGATATGCTCAATTATTCTCACGACCGAAAACCGGATTTACAACCGACCGATCCATTCCTGTTAGCCAAGGAAACCACGGATATGGTTTCTCAATCCGCGTACCTGGAAGGGATCGAGATCAGCCTCGAAGGTCAGGAAGGACTCCCGGTACTCCTCGATTCCACCCAAATAGGAAGAGCCCTGCTGAACCTGATCGATAATGCTGTTGATGCCTGCCGAGAGAAGGAATATTCTGATAAGGAAAAACCTCAAGTAGTGGTAACCGTAGACCGGGGGGATTCGGAAATTGGTTTTATCGTCCGGGATAATGGCGTGGGAATGGATAAGGAGGTGCAAAGCCAGTTATTTAAACGATTTTACAGCACCAAGGAGTCGGGGGGAACCGGCCTGGGACTTCCGGTCACCCAGAAAATCATCATGGAACACCACGGCATCCTGAAATGGGAATCCAATCCCGGAAAGGGATCGGCTTTTACTATCCTTTTACCTGTTCAATTACCGGATTCTTCAACCGGAAAGGCCTCAAAACAGTAAAAACTGTCCAATGGCTGAATAACCAAACCTTCAAAAATATGATTTTTAGCTTCCCAAAGAAGATAGGTTCTTCCTAAGTTATCCATGGCATCAGCCCGGCAGGTGATTTGAAGGCTTACCTCTTGGCCTTTATCTGCGTTCCTGAAAAGCAAATTTCTTTTCTGCCAGAAAGACCCTTCGGTTAACCCTTGTCTCTCCAGTCCTGACACCTTTATAACCTGAACCGTTATTAGTGGGAAAGCCGTGGACATAGCGCAATGATTAAATGACCGGTTGTTCTTATAACCCTTGGTCCTTATAACGACAGATGGGATTCACTTAATGATACAGGGTGGGAAAAGATCCGGCCCGTCCTTTTTTTCAGGTTTCTCCTCAATGAAGGTCTTTCCTGCCAATAGTAGGTGCTGAAAGACAGTCCAAATTTACTGTCTTTGGGGTCAAACGTCAATCTGATTTTGCTTTCTTTTTGAATCAGGCTGATTACTATTCATAACAATCTGATTTTATTTAACTAAAACGATACAGCCCGGAAAAACTTTAAAAACAGGTTTTGAAGATACTGGAAATGGGATTTCTAAGCTCTATTTGAACCGGATATCCGACCCTTTTTTACCTCAGATATAAATCTATGCCTTCATGCCCGGCGGGGAAAGCGTCCTGCATGACGCAGTGTAGTCAAAGGACTCCATTTTGTCGAATAGGTCTGGACGCCTTGGTTCAATTTTTCTGGTTTTTCTCGACAAAACTGTCCAAAAGCTTTACAGTTTGTAAATTGAAAGTTTTCTTTTCGGGCTTGCCTCATAAATAAAATTAAAAAATCAATTAAAATAAAGCGGTTATTTTTTGATAACATATTGGCACACTTTTTGAATATTAAAATCTCATTATTTATTTACATCAACTGCAGACCGGTATTTTTCCTAAGGAGGCTTAAGTTATGAGCGTTGGCAGACAAGTTTTTGAGTTTTTAAAGGCCGGGGCTATCGCCCATGCCCAATGGGACCTGGAGGTCTCCATGAGCATATTGAAGAATCGGAAGAAACTTCTGATTCTTCTCTGTATGATGCTGCCCATTTTTGTGGTGGCTATTTGTGAGGGGGCGAATATTCTGGGAGGCAAGGATGCCTATGCTCCATCTCATTATACCACCACTATCTTTCTGGCTTCAGTTGCCATCGGGCTTTGTGCCGGTTTAATCACCGGGTGTATCGGGGCCGGTGGGGGATTTATCATCACCCCGGCTTTAATGGCCGCAGGGGTGAAGGGGATCCTGGCCGTTGGGACTGACCTCTTCCACATTTTCGCCAAGGCCATTATGGGCACTACGGTCCACAAAAAACTGGGGAATGTTTCCGTTAAGCTGGCCATTGCCTTTCTGGTCGGTTCCGGTTTAGGGACATTTATCGGCGGGTATATCAACAAGGCCCTCTATAATATCGATCCCCTGCTGAGCGATACCTTCATCAGTGTCATTTATGCCGTTCTGCTGGGTTTCCTGGGTTTTTATGCCCTATTTGATTTTATCAAATCATCCAGAGCAGAATCGGCTGTTCCTTCCGGTGGTGGTCATGATGCCCATGGCGGACCCTCGGGGGTTACCGGTGTAGCCGTTAAGGTGCAGAACTTGAACATTCCCCCTATGATCGGTTTTGATGAAGATCTTGGGGGGCGAAAAATTTCCGGGGTGATCGTGGCCCTGGGAGGGGTTGTGGTCGGTTTGCTGGCGGCCTTGATGGGAGTTGGTGGGGGGTTCGTCACCTTTCCCATGTTCGTCTATATATTCGGCGTTTCGTCCATGACTACGGTGGGAACTGATATTTTACAAATCATTTTTACCGCAGGATTGGCCGCCATAGTCCAGTATGCCATTTATGGCTATGTATTCTATTCCCTGGCCATGGGTATGCTCATCGGTTCCTTAGTCGGAATTCAGGTGGGCGCTTTGACCACCAAAGTGGTCAAAGGGATTCATATTCGGGGATTTTACGCGATATCCATCCTGGCCGGTTTCATCAACCGGATAGCCACCTTACCCAAGAAATTGACCGAAATGGAAGTAATCAATATTCCTAAATCAATCAGTGGACCCATCGATTTTGTCGGGGCCATCATCTTTTGGGTTGTCGTGGGTTTTTTCGGACTATGGGTCATGAGTAAGTTCTTTGGAAATATGAAGACGTTGAGGGAGGGATAAGGCAATGTTGATTAATAATAAAGGACCTTTTATCATGGGGATGTTCCTGGCCCTTTCCTTTATTGGGGTCTTGATTCTTATTTTTTCTCCAATATACGGGAGAGGCATGAATGGTCTCGACTTTGCCGATGACCTTTTTAATAAGTTATCCAAGGGTTCCTCCTATTTTATTCCTGACTTGAAGGAGGCCAATAAGGCATTTCAGGGAAAGCCCTTTGTGGTCACTATAAACCCGGGGAACCCCATTGAAGCCGAACAAATCAAAAAACTGTTTACGGCTGCCGGATCAAAAGTTGAAGTCCTGGGGACCGGCTTAAAAATTGAAGGGGACCTGGGTAACGTCATCGACCTGGTTTTAAAGGATTCGGACCTGATGTTTCATAACCAGGGGAAAGAGATAGTGGCCGCCTATGGCATCGATGAAAAAGATGTGATGAAAACCTGGTGGACCGCCTTGTCCAAAATGGACAAATCCTTTAAAAAGAATCTCAAAATAGAGGAATCCAATCATATTACCGAAATAAATAAAAAGGGGATCGAACCGGCCTATAATTTTTACAAAATTGAACCACAGCGGGTGATTGATCGGGCCGGTCTGATGTCCTTTTTATTGATCTTTTATGTCTTTTATACCTTGTGGTGGGGTTTTGCCATCTTCTATATTTTCGATGGTGTCGGGCTGACCATGAAAAAGGCTAAATTCAAGAAAGAGGTTTAAAAAAGTGGCGGGTTGCGGGTCACGGGTTTCGGGTTTCGGCAACAATAGTAGGGTAAAAACTCACCGGCCTTAAGCTATTTAACACGCAACTCGCAACACGTAACTTGTAACCATTTGTTTTATTCCGCAATCCGAAATTCGAAATCCACAATCGGAAATTGACCGAGGGGTTAATATGAAAATATTGGTAGCCATAGATGGGTCGAAGGATTCTGGGAAGGGAGCTGAGTTGGCCTTGGGTATGGCCAAAACCCAGGGGGCCGAGGTTTGGCTGTTGGCAGTGATCCCCGCTTATCCGGGCATTGACCTGGAAATAACAGCCCGGGCTCGAGATTCCTTGCACAACAAGCTGAGTTCGCAGGCCGAGATGTCCTTAAACAAAGCCAAGGAATTATTCCAGGGAGAAGGTTTTACCCCCAAGGCCCTGTTGGTCAGTTCGGGGGCAATTGCCGATGAGATCGCCACCATGGCGGAACAGGAAAAAATGGATCTGATTGTTATCGGCAGCCGCGGCCTGGGAGCCACCGGGCGTTTCAGTCTTGGGGGCACGGCCATGAAGATCATCAGTCAAGCCGGCTGTTCGGTCCTGGTGGCTAAGGCAGAGTAAGACAGGCAAAAGGCAAGAGGCACGAGGCAAGAGGAACGAAGTGAAAAGTTTCAGGTTCTTTGGTCTTTGGTCTTTGTCCTTCAGCCTCCTGCCTATTGCCTATTGCCTGATTTATTAGGATCGAATTCGTAATTTCCCTGCATGAAAGCTTCGATATGCCAGGATACAATCGATTCATCGTTCATAACCATGTCCCGTTGACGGGAGCATCCCATTAATCTTCCGATCAGATCCAAATTTTTTTCCATGCAGGAACGATCCCCGTGAAGCAAACGGGCGTTAACCCAATCTTTTTGGACAATGACTTCAAAGCCTATTTTCTCCAAGACAGTCCCGATAAAGCGGGCCCTCCGGGCCCGGCGTACATCATCGGCCGCGCCGCCTTTGAACATAAAACGGACATGATTACTCTCTTGGCTGTCACTGAGATAGGCATCTACGGAGGTGTAATGGTAGCCCAGGCGGGAATTGTAATTCATATATTCTCCGGTGACCAGGGCATAGGTCTTATCCCAAAAGTCCTCTTCCGGGCGACTGGTGCTCTGGGCCATGATCACCATCAGTCCTTTTAAGTTGACCCCTATGGGTCCGGACCATGTTATTCCCGGGCAATACATGCCCTTGAACATAGCCAGCATGGGTTCGGAAAGGATCTCTTCCTTGCGAACCAGTTTTTTTTCAATCCCGGAAAAAAGCCCACCGCCCAGGTCAATAATATGAAGATTGATCGGCAGTCCGGTTTGAACTTTTATGGCTTTAGACCAGCTCGGGTCAAAACGGTCCAGGAGATCAAACATTTCTTCAACGGCCAGTTCGTGGGTATAGTCCAGGAGGCCCTTGAGTTCATGGAATTCTTTAACTGGAAAAGGTCCAGGATTGGGCCAGGTTCTATTCTGAAACAAGGAAGGAATAAGCCCCTCTGATTTTACTAAAGGGGATTGAAGGAGGCCCTCTTGGAGGTCTTGGAACTTTTTAACCAGATCCAGAGAACATTGACTAGAGATAATGTTCAACGACCCGATAATGGTCCCGATAGATTGGGAAAGGTCCAAAGACATTCTCGAATCTTGCCTTTGGATTATTTCCAGGGCCTTTGCCCGGGCATTGATCAGGGTTCGATAATGACCGTAAATGGACTGAAAATTTTCAAGCAGGGTATTCTTTGCTCTGGAATCCGGATGGATCAGTTTTTTTAACCAGGTTTTCATGATATCAACCTACAACTTTTTTTCAAGCTTGATGAATGTTTTCTTTTACTTTATTATTCCTCCATCTTCAAGATAAAAAGAGGAGCTGCTATGGGAGCCTTGGAATATATTTTAAAACTGGCCGTTGATGCCGCCCCGCAACATCCCGGATTTCAATCCCATCCCCTGTATATTTTACTTAACCTGGCCATTCCTATTATGCTTGGAATTGTTCTGGCCTGGATTATCCGCTTTATTGAAAAAGGCCTGAACCGTCTGCTGGGAGAAAAACACTGACCATGGACACCTTTTTTGATTTTTTCCCTATTGCCTTGTACTGGGCCCGGATCCAGGGGGTTCAGATTCATCCGAGTTTGGCAGGTTTGATCGTATTTGGGTTTCTCGTCGGAGGGGTGACCGGCTTTTTCGGTGTCGGGGGGAGGCTGTTGACTTCGCCTTTACTCAATGCTCTATTTAATATCCCCTATAATGTTGCCGTCGGCAGTGACCTCTGCCAGATGATGGGTACTTCGACCATGAATATCCTCCGGTTTAAAAGAATGAGCCGTATTGACTATAAACTGGGAAGTTGGATGCTGGCCGGAACGATCATCGGGGTGGAAGGTGGAGTCCGGCTTCTCGAACTTTTGAAAGGGGCCGGGACGTTCAATCTTCAGGGAAAATCGATCACCTATCTGCCTCTGATTATGACTTTGGTTTACAGCGCCCTTCTGCTCTGGATTGGGATGATCATTTATCGGGAATCCCGGGCGGTTGGGAAGGAAGGACCGGTCGATGGCCTGACTGCTCCCTACCAACCGGCCATGACCGCCAAGCTTCAACATATTCAACTGCCCCCCATGATAACCCTTCCGGTATCCGGGATCGAGGCCATTTCTCTTTGGGTGATCATCGGCATGGGATTGGCCACCGGGTTGCTGGTCGGTTTCCTGGGGGCCGGGGGTGGATTTGTCCGCATGCCGGCCTTGATTTACGTCATCGGATGTCCCATGGTGGTAGCGATCGGAACCGATTTGTTTGAGAGCATTTTTTCCTTGGGCTATGGGACCCTGTCCCATTCCCTACATGGCAACATTGATCTGATCCTGGTGGTAGTTCTGCTAATTACCGGGAACCTGGGCAACCAAATTGGCGGAGTTTTGGGAAAAAGGCTCACCAATCCCAACTTGCGGCAGATCTTTGCCTTTATTCTTTTTGCCGCTGTTATTTTGCTGGTTGTGAAACTGATTATATAATTGAGATTAATTTAGATGTCGAAACCAGAGGAATTGGATTTTTTCTGTTCCGAGTTTCGAGTTGCGGGTTGGAAAATCGAGCGTTTTTTTTCAACCATGTCTTTCAACCCGCAACCCGCAACCCGCAACCCGTAACCAGGTTTTACCATTCAAGGCATGGTCAGGTCGATCTCATGTTCGATTTAAAGGGATTTTTCAAAAAACGCCGGGAAGGAAAAATTCGGGATGCCGAGAGGGCCCGGGACGAAATTCGTCTGGCTTTTACCCAACGGTATTTGAATTTTAAGACCCTTCTGAGCCTCAACGACAAAGTTTTAGAGATTATCAATGAAATGGAACAAGCCTTGGAAGGCGATCAGGGTTTTGGGATGGCCTTTGTCCGGGCCCATTGTACCGCCCTTTCGGTAAACCTGTTTAAAATAATCCAAAGCCTTAATGCCATTACGGCTGATAGAAATAAAACTCTCTTTCCCATCTTTGATAATATCTGGGCCAAGATCGATCAGGAGTTGAAAAAGAAAAATCTCTCAAACCAGGGAGAATGGGTGCTTCCCCTGGAGGTTGTCGTCAAAGGGATGGCCGACCAAACCGGGAATAAAATGGCCAACCTTGGGGAAGTGAGGAATCAGTTGGGGCTGCCGGTCCCGGAGGGGTTTGTAATCACCGCCTCCGCTAATGATTTTTTTCTGGGAAAGAACAACCTGCAGGATGAAATAAATCGTCGGATTCAATTCCTCGAACCTTCCGATATCGCCCAGTTGCATGAAACCAGCTCAGAAATTCAAAAATCAATCATCAATGCCGTCCTCCCACACGAATTGGAAGAGGCCATCTTATCCGCCTATCAGGACTTGATAAAAAAAACAGGGACGGGGACCCGTGTTTCCATGCGCAGCAGCGCCCTGGGTGAAGACGCCCGGGAATCCTCTTTTGCCGGGCAATACCGTTCTCTCCTCAATGTGAGCCAGGAATACCTGATCCTGTCTTACAAGGAAATACTGGCCAGTAAATATTCGGTGCCGGCCATGGCCTATCGCCTCAACAAGGGATTTCTGGATGAAGACATCATTATGTGTGTGGGGTGTATGGCCATGATTGAGGCCGAAGCTGCCGGGGTGATGTACTCCACCGATCCCGGGAACAGGGAAGAAAAGGGGATAATCATCAACGCCGTCTTAGGGCTGGGCAAATCTGTTGTCGACGGGAGCCTGATCCCCGACCTTTTTGTCATTGACCGGGAAGATACTAAACATCTAATCAAAAAAGAAATCCAGGAGAAAACAAAAAAATTTGTCTGTGATCCGGAGGAAGGGGTCTGTCTGGAAACCCTGGTTGAATCCGGCGAAAAACACCCGGCTATCACCGACAAACAGGCTGAGGTTTTGGCCGAAATGGCCCTCCGTCTGGAATCCCATTTCGAATGCCCGCAGGATATCGAATGGGCCCTTCAAGCCGATGGAGCTTTTCAGATTCTCCAATCCCGGCCCCTTATGATTCTTGGGAGAGAATCCCAGCAGGAAGAAAGCCTTTCCTTCTCCCGGGTGGAACAACCGGTGCTTTTGGAAGGGGGAATAACAGCCAGTCCGGGAGTAGCCTGTGGTCCTGCCTTCCTCATTGAAACCACCGTCGACATGCTGCAGTTTCCTCCCGGTGCGGTGTTGGTGGCCAGGAATCCCCTACCTCAATGGGCTGCCCTTTTAAATCAATCCTCGGCCGTAATAACCGATCAGGGGGCCTTAACCGGGCATTTGGCGGCTGTAGCCCGGGAATTTAAGGTCCCGGCCCTGATGGGTACCCAGACGGCTTTTACTACAATTCATGGCGGGGATCTGATTACAGTCGATGCGACAGGTCATAAAATCTATGCTGGAAAAGTGGAATCACTACTCTCCAAAACTCCCCCAAAATCCAGTCCCATGAAAGGCAGCCCGGTTTACCGTTCTTTGGAAAAGATCCTTAAATTGATCGCGCCCCTGAACCTGACCGATCCCGAATGGGGCAATTTTACTCCGGAATGTTGTCAAACCCTTCACGACATCATTCGATATGCCCATGAAATGTCCTTAAGGGAACTCTTTGACGTCAAAAAAGACATTTCTATCTCTGAAAAATTTACGAAAAAGTTGATGTCTTCCCTGCCCATGGAATGGTGGGTGATCGATTTGGAGGGGGGGGTGCGGGCGGGGAATGAAAGCCCTACCCTGCAAGTGGAAGATATCCGTTCCGCTCCCTTATTGGCTTTATGGGAAGGACTGGCGGCTGTACCCTGGAAAGGTCCGCCACCGGTTGACACTCGGGGATTTCTCTCCATACTGGCCGAATCCACCATGGACCCCTCTTTGGAATATGGAGGGGATTCTGAAATGTCGGCCAAGAACTATGCCATCATTTCCGAAAATTTTTGTCATTTGAGTACGCGGCTGGGATTTCATTTTTCTACGGTGGAGGCCTACCTGGGAGATCAGCCGGCGGAAAATTATGTTTGGTTTTATTTTAAGGGAGGGGCGGCCGATCGGGTTCGCAAAGAACAGAGGGGCCGCTTGATTGAGCTGATCCTGGAAAGCTTCCATTTTTGGGTGCAAACAAAAGGGGATTTGCTCTCGGCCCGGCTGGAACGGCAGGAAAAAGAAATCTTAGCCGACCGCTTGAAGGTCCTGGGCTATCTGATCCTTCACACCCGGCAATTGGATATGGTTCTTTCCGATCCGGCTAAGGTTAATCATTATATTGAAGAAATGCTTGGGGAAATAAGTACATTTGTAAAGATTCCGTATTAAGCTAAGAGATCACAGCTCATTGCTCATAGCTCAAAGGAATAGTCTTTGCCCTCAGCTATCAGCTATGACCTATCAACTATGAGCTAATCAGGGGGTGTTTGATGGAAGCAATCCGATTATTACTCGTCGATGATGAGGAAGATTTTCGAATGACCCTGGCCAGTCGTCTGAAAAAAAGGAAGCTGGAAGTATGGGATGCGGAAAACGGTTTTAAAGCAGTCGAAACGGTGCGTGCCCAGCCGATCGATGTAGCGGTGGTCGATGTCAAGATGGCCGGCATGGACGGATTGGAGACCTTGAAGCAGATCAAACAAATCAATCCCTTGATTGAAGTGATTATGCTCACCGGTCATGCCTTGGTGGAATCGGGGATCGAGGGAATGCGCCTGGGGGCCTTTGACTATCTCATGAAACCCTGTGACATCAATGAGCTGATCCTTAAAATCGAGGACGCCTATCAACAAAAACTGGTTCGGGAAAAAGTCTGAGGAATCCTTTGGGATGAACACCTTCCTGACCAACGACTATCTTCGCAAATAATTTAATGGGATGGGTCGGCCACAAGAACCAGACTGCGGCCGAAATTCTCCCCCCGGAAAAGACCGGAAAAAGCCCGGGGGGCGTTTTCTAAGCCTTCAACAATGTGCTCGCGAACGACCAATTTTTTGTTTTTGATCCATTCCGCCATTGTCTGGCGTGCTTCATTAAAAAACTCCGCATGATCCAGCACTACAAATCCACGCATATCCAGCCGTTTACCGATAAAGGCCGAGACATCACGCAAACCTGTACCTTGTTCAGGTTCCAGGTTATATTCGGCCACCTGCCCGCAGACCAGAATACGGCCGAAACGGCTCATGATCGCCACCGCAGTATTTAACAGTTCACCGCCCACATTGTCAAAATACACATTCACCCCTTTTGGACAGGCTCTCCTCAGGGCTTCAATCATATTACTCTCTGCCTTGTAATCAATCATTTGATCGAAACCATATACTTTTTTGGAAAAGTCGCACTTCTCCGGCCCACCGGCAATACCCACGATCTGTGCGCCTTCGATTTTGGCAATCTGACCGGCTATGGACCCGACAGCCCCTGCAGCCGATGAAATCAAAACCGTTTCCCCCGAGGCAACTTTTAACAGTTTTCGAATTCCAATATAGGCGGTCAGGCCAGGCAGACCGAATACCCCAATGGCGCTTGAGATGGGCCCCAGGTTGGGATCGACCCTGATCAACCTTTTACCGTTACTAACCGCGTAATCCTGCCATCCGTGATAACCGGCGACAATCTCACCAACCCGGTAATCCGGGTGTCGGGAGATCACCACTTCGCTGACCGACTGGGCATCCATCGTTTCACCCAAAGGCTTGGCCGGAACATAAGAGTCACGCCCGCTTAACCGCGCCCGCGAGCCGGGATCAATGCTGACATAAAGATTTCGCAACAACAGCTCTCCCTCTCCAATTTCCGAGATGGGCTCTTCAACCAGTTTAAAATCCTCCACCTGGGGTTCCCCAACCATGAATCGTGAAAACAGGATCCGTCTGTTTATTTTATTCGGCATATTTCCTTCTTTAAATCCCATGGATATCATTTCCATTCCACGGATAAGAATCAAACCCTAAATTGTTCAGCAAGCCAGCCCAAGGTCATGTTCTCCGAAATCACATCGTGGGGGATCAAAAGATACTGCCAGGGCTTGCCGCCATGGGTCCGGGCGTATTCCGAGGCCTGTCGGCACCAACGAACGGCGGATACTTTTTTAGCCATTACTTCAGCGGAATCCATATCGCCCCGTGCTTTCGTTTCTACCATAAAGAGCACATCCCCGGACTCGGCTACGAAGTCGAAGGTGCGCTGACTTAACCGGTCGGCAATGGCGTTGACATGGCGGTTCATTTGGTCTTCCTTGTTTTCTTTTTGGACGGTCGCGCTGGCTTTAACTTTTCTATTTTCCTGATCGATTCAAAAAAGTCCATTTCTACAGGACTTGTTTCCGCCAGTTGTTTCAGGTGGAATTGCTCATATTGTCTTTCTGCCATTTCAATAGCGGCTTCATGGCTGATCTTGCCCGTATGTGTGAGGATGTCCCGCTCACTGAGCCTTAGAAAATCGTCGAGTTTGACAATCCAATCCTGCATATACATGGGCTTCCTGTTGCGGGCCTGAAGTTCTGCAAATTCCAGATAGGCCGTCACGATCCGGTTGAGGGCATCAATCTCTTCAGCCTGTAAATAATTTTTGGCCACACCGACATCGGATTTGCGGGGACGGCTGCCCTCCCAACTTGTTAAACCCATGTGGGGCAACGACGCATCGGCCCGTTGGGCAATAACTTCTGCAGCGGTTTGACCATGGGCGGCCCAATGCATTTTATTTTGAACGGTGGCAAAAAATTGCTGGGTCATCTCTACGCTGGGATCGTAATCAATGCTGGTGGAATAAATATCAAGCACTTTTCGCCAGAACACCTTCTCGGAGGAACGGATGTCGCGGATACGTTCGAGCAGCTCTTCAAAGTAATGGCCCCCGCCTGCTTCTTTTAACCGGTCATCGTCCAGTATAAATCCCTTGACAATGAACTCTCTTAACCTTTGGGTAGCCCAGATCCGAAACTGGGTGCCCCGAGGGGATTTTACCCGGTATCCGACGGATATAATAACGTCAAGGTTATAATGCAACGTCTCGTAATTCTTACCATCAGCAGCAGTTATCCGGAATTTCCGGATAACTGAATCTTCATGCAGTTCCCCTTCATCGAAAATGTTTCGGAGGTGCTCGCTGATTGTCCTAACGTCTTTCAGAAACAGTTCGGATAGTTGTTTCTGTGAAAGCCAAACCGTATTCCCTTCAAGGCGAACCTCAAGGCGACTTTTCCCATCCTCTGTCTGGTAGAGGATCAATTCAGAGTTTTTTAGAGGCTCTTCGGTAAATTTTTTCTCCATTGGTTCTCACAAATACGCATTCAACTGACCAGTTTTTTCGGATTGGTCACGCATTGTGTGACCAATTCTGAGAATAAGTGAAATACTCGATCTATTCGATTTCCAAGGCAATGCGTCGGAAATCAGGTTGGCCGGTTTCTCTTTCACGGCTCCACCTCCTCACCAAAAAGCAGCAACTGTCCTGGTTTGGGTGGGGCCTTAGGTAGGTTTTCAACCCGCAGGCTGTAGTCGTCATGTCCCCATTCGCAGCGTTTCAAGACAGCATTGGGAATTTTAATGTAAGCCACAACGAATGATCAATACAGTCATCGTACTGCTTGAAAGCAGATCCAGTATTATATGGCAGATCAATGTAGATACACTTTATCTTCCCTGCAAACTCCTGCTCCAATGCCCTAAGGGCCAGCAGGTTATCCCCAAAGATAAGCCGGTTGTCGAAAATGTCCTTGTCCGTCACCCGGTGCGGCGCATGATAAGACTTCTCCGGATCCTCCAGCAGAATCCTCGGCTCCAGCCTCGCCCGATTCTCCTTCCCGATCCAGGTTAGTTCAAGTTTTTGTTTTTCTCATGTCATCGTTTTTGGGAAAAAAATATTTATCTTTTTTAAATTAGACGTAATCCTTTGCCTGAAATCTTAGCTTGCATATACAACCTCACCTTCGTGGGCGTATTCGGCCATGAGAGTCGTTTTGTTATCATATTCCTCCGGGGTCATGGTGATAATATCGAGGGGAACCATAAATTTTTTGATGGTCCGAATTTCGGCATCCTTAGTCAGTTCTCCGCGTTTGAAGATATCCTTTCTTCTGAAATTTTCAGAAACAATAACGATGTCTATGTCGCTTTCCTCGGTCGCCGTGTCTTTAGCCTGAGATCCAAAGACAATAAGCTTGGAAATCTTCAACCCTTTTTCCTTGAGACAATTAGAGAAAAAACGAACTACTTCTTTAGCTCTTTTTTGAGCCATTTCAAAACCTCCTTGCTTTGGGTGAGCAATTTTTCCGATTTTTGTTTAGAGTATTCTTTTTGCATCTTTTTGAGATCTTCCGGGTATCTGGTCGGGATGCTTGCCCGGTTGAGGTTGAAGACCAAATCGTATAAAAGGCCGGGTAATGTCAACCCATCTGCTTCAATTAAAAAAAGCAGGTTATGAACTTTGGGAGGTATGGTGCCCAACTTTTTTTAATATAATCCCTTAAGGGCCTTCTCGATTGCCAAATGGCACATAAAAACCACATAAATAAATTTTTTGGCGGATAACATGGCTTCAGCGGTCTTTATATCGTAATCTGCCTGCTTAAACCATTCTCCCGGATCTTTGGCCATATTGGTTTCTCCTCGGAAATTATTTGTAATAATGTTCAAAAGCACTACCAGAAAAGATTCCTTTGTCCGTCACCCGGTGCGGCGCATGATAAGACCTCTCCGGGTCCTCCAGCAGAATCCTCGGCTCCAGCCTCGCCCGATTCTCCTTCCCGATCCATGTTAGTTCAAGTTTTTGTTTTTCTCGTGTCATAGCTATGCCGAATAATAACCACCGGTCTTTTTGCTCCCCTTAAACTTAATTTTGCCTTCATCCTTCAGTTTCCGTATCCATCTTTCAGTGGTCCTTAGAGAAATATTTAAACCCTTTGCTATATCAACAGTTCTTTTACCCGGGTTATTCCTTATATAAAAAAATAACTGATTTATTCCGCCATTTGTTCCGCCATTTGTTCCGCCATCTCCGGGAACAACCTCTTTCTCAGCCATTGTCAGATCTCTATGAAAAACAACCATAAAACCGCTTTTTAGAGTTCTAAATCAATTTTTTTATAATAATTTCGAAAACCACACTTATTTCTCCTCAGAACTAAAGATCAACTTTTGGATTTGGGAGCCACAACCCGTTCTTGTTAGATTTGTAGTCCTTTAACCATCTAAGCAAATCCTCACGTTCTTTTAGTTCAATTCCTTTAAGTGCCAATCCTGTCTATCATATTTCCTAAAATCTTTAAATCCTACCAGCGAGACAATTAAAGCTGCATTCCATCCAATATGCGGACGTTCACTTATCATTGCTCCGTAAACTCGATCAATTACTTCAACACCTATCTTGTGTTTCCATCTTTTCACTTCCACAAAGAACCGAACGTTAATTTCGAGTGGATGAATTCTTCGTGCGGCAAATATGTCAGCTGATGTTTTTGAGTTTCTACCAACAAGTCGAACGTCTTCAAAACCCCAGCTTGCAAAAAATTCAGCTACTAAGTGCTCAAATACAGCCGGTTGTAATTTTATTAGGTCATCTTCACATTTTCTTAGATGATCTACTAACCCAGGTGTTAGCTTGGAAATTTTCTCGATTACTTCCGTGAGTTGCGGAGAAATACTCTTGAGTTCAGCAGCATTGGTCGGAGACTTTAGAAAATCCTCAGCGAGCTGCTGGTAAGCCGGGTTGCGAAGCCTTCGAAGACCGCTCATTTCTGCATCTTCAATCTCTGAAGGAGATTTATTTATCTTATAACCCATGTCTTCATAAGACATCGGACCATTACCAAGAAGGCCATATTTGTGCAATAGAACATACCCTTCTGGCCAAGGTAAGGTTTCAATCATCAGTCTCGTAATTTCGATCAGATTTTTATTCGAAGATTTCTTTTTCATGAGCCTCTATTTTGAGGGATCTTGTTAAGTTGATTCAATAAGTTAATTGAATTTAGGATAGATCTCGTCCCTGAAAAACGCACACTGGAACCAATCTGGTCAAGGGAAGAAAGGATCACTCCGACGATCCCGCTTGTTGCTCCTTGCCGACATCCAGCATGTTTTCATTATTTGCCCGGTTTTCTGCATAGGTTAGCTTTTTTCCACAACCTCCCAATACCCACCCATGGCCGGACCGATGCGCGATGGATATTTCTTTGCTTCAATTTGTCGATATTTCCCTCGATTTTTCGCTTCGAGATACCGACATGCTGGTTAAGCTTCGCCGAGACCATAGGATTCTCCGAGATACATTCAACTGTCTTCCTTTTAGCTTTCCCGTGCCAAATTCAACGACTCTTCATATACCAATTTTGAAACCCTGAAACCTTCTTTAAGCATAGCGTCCAAATAAGGTTTGAGTTCTCTTATGATTCCGATTCTTTTTGCTTCCAGAAGTACCCCTATTACTCCCGTTATCTTGATCCCCATTTTATGGGCCATTTTTCTAGCTGCCAAATCATCCACAATAAGTAGATCGGCATTTAGTTCGATACTCAGAGTAATGGCTTCACTTTCTCCGTGGCCCAAATTTTTTTCTAAAATTCTATAAGCCGCCGGCTGAGTAATCTCGACAATGTCAAACCAATCAGGTATTGGTTTTGACTTGAAAACTTCTTTTTTAACCGCCTTGGGAATCGTAATTTTCGAATAGAGTTTTTGCAGGAGATCGAGAGATCCCAGTTTGTCCAGAATAATTAAACAACTGGAATTTGAAATGATCATTTTTTCCCCTTCTTCGTTGCCCGGCGGGCCTCTTTAAAGTCTTCGGAGATTTCATCTTTGTCCAGATCAATAAAAGGGATTCCCATTCCAGAAGCAAATCGGGCGAATTCAAACCTTTCCATATTGAGATATTGAGCAGCCTTACCACTTGATAACTCGCCTAACCGGTAAAGTTCGAGTATCAAAAATTCAAAGACTTTTATTGGGACATCCCCCTTTTTTTTGGCTACTATTGGCAAAATTTCAGAAGGGATAGTTATGATAATTTTTTCTTGTTCCATCATATGCCTCCAGTAAAATTGAAGTTATTGTTGTATATGGATCGCTGTTCCTTTTCATTACCTAATTGATTACCTAATTCATGCCTATTTTATAATTTGTTATAAAGCTCCATCCCTTCCGCATTCCAATCGTCTTCAAAGGCAAGCAGTCTGTTCCTCAGATTCCGGGCCTCTTCTTGAGTGATCCCCCTAAGATCCAAGGGTCAAATCTTAAATATACACAAAATACCAGATTCCTTGCTGCCTCGGACGCTGCTGACTAAGTTGCTCTAATAAAAATCTTCAATTAAAAAGCCCTGTCATCCGCCCCAAAACATAAACTCTCTTGGTAACAATACTATATCTCGCTTAATCCCTTTGCTTCGGAATAAGGGATTGATGCCCCGACCGGTTTATCCCGCCAAATCTTTTCCCGGTGGGAGGCTGCATAAACCTGTCGATCTTCAGGGAAGGCTTTGACGATTTTCCGGATGATCTGCAATTCTTCCTTGGTAAGCGGTTCGGCCTGGGTTTCGTCCACTTTTCTAATTTCTTCCACCAAGTCCCGGTAGTTGTTAAGCTGCGGCCCCAAAGGCAAGGCGGCATACCCGGCCCCGGTCATACTACTCTCCAGGTCGCGGAAGGCCAGCATATCCGCATACCAGAGGTACTTAGCCGCATAAAGCATCTTGTCCGTTTTCCGGAGAAGCGTCCTGCCCAATTTCTTTTCAAAGGTTGTTAAAACCAATTTGATCCTTGGTATGGAAAATGGCCGGTTTCCTGAAAAATTGTCTTTCAATCGGTTTCCCGTCAGGTGAAGGCGAAGGGCATGATCCAGGGACTTGCTCTGGATCAGTCCGGTTTCCCAGCGCTTGATGCTGGCTACTCCGATCTTTAAAAGATCAGCTAAGCCCTGTTGGGTCAACTCTCTTTTTTTGCGTAACGCTTTAATCTCCTCCCCGGTAAGCAGTCCGGTCCTCCTCCGGAAGACCTCGGCCAATTCCTGTTGAATAGCGCCGGTGGAATTAATCGTTCCTCCCTCCAACCCGCATTCCGGGCAGACATAGGCCTCAACCTGGCAGGGAATCTCCATTCCTCGAAAGCTGACGGTTTTATTTATTTTACGGAGTTTCATTTTTTCATGCCCACGGGGGCAATTCAAAGCCTTCATGTTACCTCCTAAGTTATCTGCTTTTATGCAGAGAAACCAGCCACAACACCCCGGTGCTCAAGGCAAACTTAAAATAAATCGGGCATTCAAAGTGAGAGCTGATCACTTCAAAGGCGAATAGTTCAAGGTCCTTGATATTTTGTTCGTAAGACCTCTGGGGCGGTCTGGTACCGACATAATGGGTCGGTGAAATCATATCCAACATCTCGGATAATAGGGTTTCTAATTCTTCTTCAACAAGATATCCCAGTTCCAAGGCATCAGAGGCGATAGCTACTTGATTAAGGATAGCTATCCGCCCTTCCGCCACGGCCTCCAGGGCCTCCTTGATTCGTTTGATGATCTCTTTATTCGAGGGTCTTTTCATGACGATAAAGTATCAATTGATACCTTGTCAAGCATTATTTGAATCACGAAAAAGTTATCCTTTTTCTAATAAGTTGAAGGATGCCGGATTATTTCACGAACCATGATGATCGAAAAAATTTCGTTCAGGGGCTTAACTCTGTTTTATCGATATCTATACAAAACCCTCATTTGATGTTCCAATGTATCATAAACAATGTTTCTGAGCGTATCTTCTGGGTAAGTTTTGATTCGATATCGGCAATCAATTGCTCCCTGCGTCGGTCGATCTCATCCTGGGCATCGACCAGAGCCCCGGCGAATCTCTCGGGACTGTCGGAGGGACACCGCTTGGTAAGCTCGTAGGCAAAATATTTGGCGTGGTAATCGGTTAAGGGCATTTGATTATATCATATAACAAAAACCCCATATTCTTTTTCAGAAAAATGGGGTTTTTTATGCTTCATGGATCATCCTCTTTAGGGTTTGGATTTCCATCTTTTATGAAATCAGATTGTTTATCTGAACCATATTAAGCAGTTAAAGTCAACCTCCTTCTATTTCCCGAAACAAATTTCTCATGATATATCGGGCTTGCTTCGCCTTGGGATCAAAGCAGCTCCCATACTCAGAATCCGTTATTCAATAATGATATCCTCCAAAGACCGTTTGGGCACATGATGGACCTCATTGCTGTCCCGCCAGTAATTCGTTTGATTATCCTGGCCAACGGTCTCCAGTACAATCTCTTCGTTTGGCTTACCAAGGGCGATGACCAGGATAACCGCATATCTCTCAGGAATTTGAAGTGTCTCGCGCAACCCTTTGACATTAATGGCCCCCATCATACAACCTCCCAGGCCCTTTTCCACGGCGCCAAGGAGGATACTCTGGGCGGCGATTCCGTGATCGACCCCGAAGGTTTCGCTGATCTCTTTATCACCGAGAATGATGATATAGGCCGATGGCCGCTCTCCTTCGGCCGGGCCGTCCCAGTCTTTGAGGGCCGCGGCCCAGAAAAGGTTGGGGAAGATTTTCGCATTCTTTTCCCGCTCCCAGGAAAGGATATATTTCAAGGGCTGCCGGTTGGCTCCTGAGGCCGAACATCTGCCCAGATCTACTAATTCCCGCAATGTTTCTTTATCGATGGATACCTCTTCATGAAAACGGCGACGACTCCGATTCTTTAACACTAATTCTTTGATCATCATGCTCCTCCTTAAGTGGTTTTTCTGCGACATAATTGACCTGGATATTATCCGAATATTCTTAAAATTTTTATATCAATTTAGTTTTTTGAAAAAAGAACAGCAATTTCCTTTTTTTGCCACTGACAACTACAGGACAGGAGTAAGACGACTTGTCTTCCTCCCACCGTCAGGCCCTCCGGGCACAAATTTTTCCTCCCGCCCGTTCCCTCAGTTCTCAGAGAGGGACCTTTTTTCAGAAAGATTGCCTAACCCCGTTACCCTGCGGGAATATATTCGCCACCGGATCTAATCCGGGGCGATGGCTGGTTATTGATGGTCCCCTCTTTGGCGGGACCATCAATATATAAAGTTGTCTCTGTTCCTCTGTGAGGTCTGAGCGCTCTGTGAGAGATATGTCTTTGTCCAGCATTTGTCTGTACTACTAATGTGTATTTTCTTTAAATTTTATTAAGCATATCATGCTGCAAGTTGAGAAAGTTTTGTGATATTTATGTGTTGCGTATGGATGACAGCACTAGCAATAATCTGCCCAAGGGGGGTCAAAACATACCGGGAAGTATGAGGCACTTTACGAATCATTCGATGGGCTCGCAACATTCGCAAACGATGAGTTACCCGAGCCGAAAGGCGTTTGCTCATTTTCTGATCATGTTGGTCTGGAAACAGAAGGTCTCGAAGATCACGGTTTCTAAAGCCGTTGATCTTAAATTCGCCCCGACTAATCGCTTCGAACAGAAGCGTGTCTTCCGAAGACCAAGGACGCAGCGCACGGACCCGCTGACTTTTCCAACGGGTAGCCCGACATATCGAACCGACTACCTCTCCCAACGGTTGATCCACCTGGATCGAGGCCAAGGCATCCAAATAGCGCTGATTGGAAGCCTCCGAGATCTCGGCCCGATGGTACAAGTCGGCCACCCCTTTTCGCATCCGTTGCCAGGAAGGAGGCCCCGAAGAATCTCCTTCTTTTGGACGATAGACCCTAAAATCCCGCGGGTTGTTCACCGTGGTCTCCACCCGAAGCACTTGACCCTCCTTGTCGTAAATCTTAACCGCATTGCCTTTGACTTCATGTTTCACTCGGATTCCCTCAGGTCGTTGGCGATAATGGCTGATCACTTCCCCGGTCATATTCCCGTGAGGCTTCTTCCCCAAAAATCGCATCACATCGCGGCTGCCAAAGACCAAAATACCACTGCGCACCAGGGTGGGATATATCTCGGCCAGGGATTGAGGGGATTGGAACATAATATCGGTTGCCCATTCGCTCTGATGGGTCGACCAATAATAGTCCACTCGGTAGGGCGCCAGCATCTCCTGATGCGCAGGATTAAGCTCGTGGGCAATCCGACTCAAGGCCGACGGCCAGTCCGTCTTCAATTGTCTTTCCATCAACCGCCGGGCTTCCTCCTGATCTTCTATCCACGGAAAACAGTTGTCTCGGCGATGATACCGCAAACCCACCGCGTCCATCTGGCGGGACAGCCATTCCCGTCCATTGAGACAGATCTGGATGCTGAAGGGAAACCAACTTTGAATCCGACCGTTCATGAAACCAAAAACCGGGTCGATCCAATAATGGTAGAGAAACAAGCATTTCCTCCGGCGTGGTTCCAGCTCCAGAATCTTCTTCTCTTGGTTCCGGAAAACTTCATAGCTTTGGCACAATTCGACCGACGTCAAAATACAAATCAATCCCGCTTGAATCCCATCCCGCTCTGCGATCTTCCAAGCTACTTCTTCCTTATTCGTTTGCGCCGAAGGCAGATAGATAATCGGTCTTTTCAATCGGTGGGCCTTTTCACAGGAAGCCGCCTTCAATTGCTCGCTTTTCTTCTTGAAAAATTCCCCCAAGTCCTTCAAAAGAACCTTGGCATACCAAAGATAATTGAGCATTCCACTCTTGACCGCCAAGGCTCTCAAGGTTCCTCGCAATACCAATCGGTCAAAACCACTCAAATGTCCGATGATTTTTTCTTCATATTGTTGTATAAATCTATCCATGGCGTCCTCCTGGGCGTTGGTGGTGTCGTGACTGCCAACAATACCCCAAGTAGGACGTCATTTCTATATCTAGTTCTATATTACCCTAAAACCCCTTTGGTTGCGGCTATGCTGCGCTGTGTGTGTCCGCGGCAAAAAAGTGTTTGATAAATTGCTAAAGTGTTACGAAATTTTAAGAATCATCCATTCAAAATTCGACCGGTTTACCCAGTGTACTCCCCCCGGCTACGGACCTGGCGATGAACCATTGGGCCGGGTAATAGGTGCCCAGGACCACCAGGGTTGACAGTTGGAAGGGAAAACGAAAACGGTTTATACCTAAGGCTGAATCCGAAATAATAAAAAGAACGGCTCCAATCAGGGCCAACTTTGCTCCCCTGGTTTTGCTCTGGCCCCATCGCTCATAAGCACGCCAGCCCATGGTTAGAATAACCAGCATATAGGCCAACACCGGAATAGTCATTTCCATGAGAGTCGGCAGCATAAACCCGTACACCAGGACTCCAAAAACAAGAAAGGGGATCCAGGACAGGCTTCTCAGTCGTAGATCCACGCCCCTGGAAAAAGCCAGGATATAGAAAAGATGCGCGATCAAAAAACTGACCAGCCCCTGAATAAACAGATTTGATGGAAGCATGAACAAGATGTCGCCGATCAAGGAAAAAATCAAACCAAAAAAAACAAATCGGTTATAAAATAAACGAAATCCTTTCATCCCTATCAAAGCCACGGAAATGATCAATACCATGGTCAGAGGCTTAAGGATATAAACCACAACCTGAAGACCCAATATTTCTGAAAGGATTTGGACTGCCGCTGCAACCGCCGCCGTTAGGGACAATATTAATTGAGATCTGGACATATAAGTTAGGATGTGGAAAACCTCATTTTTTACCTTTATCATAAACTTGATAAGATTTCAGTTAAAAAAGATAAAAGTTGAAAAGGGGTAAACTTCTCCTAATTTTTATTTCCTTGACAACCTGGAATATTTTCCTGTTAACTCTTCCTTGGTTAGAGGATTAAAACCATCAAGAAGGAGGTTTTTAAGATCAAATGAAAACGAAATCCATAAGGATAGACCGGGATATTCCCATGAAAACCCGCGACGGCATTACTCTTTATGCTGATGTCTATAGACCCGATGACCGGGAAAAGCACCCCGCCATCCTGACTCGATCGCCCTATAATAAGCTGTTCTCAGCCACCAGTGATTACCTGCCAGCCGTTGATGCGGCTTTTGCCGGGTATGCCTATGTGGTTCAGGACACCAGGGGCCGGTTTGCCTCGGAAGGGCAGTTTATCCCGGGCGGACCGGAAGGCCAGGATGGCTATGATACCGTGGAATGGATAGCTTCGGAATCCTGGTGTGACGGGAATGTGGGCATGTCCGGAGGGTCTTACCTGGGGCGTATCCAGTGGCAGACGGCTGTGGAGGCTCCGCCCCATCTGAAGGCTATTGCCCCTCAAATTACTACGGCCGGTCCCATAGGCGAAACCCGGATGAGTGGCCATATCGATTTGGAGCAGGCAATCAGTTGGTTTGCGGCCATGGCCGTGGATATGATCGACAAGCTGGAAAAACAGGGAAAAGACGTTTCCAAAATGAGAGAATCCATCAATTGGGCGCGCTTCCATACCCAAGAAGTCTGTAACTATCTTCCCATCAAGGAAATTCCCTATTTTAATTTTGAGGGAATCTCCCAGGGGTTCCGGCCGGAGATGGCCGAAGCTCTCCTGTCCCTGTTTAAATCAGAGGAGGACCTCTATTGGAATTATTCCAGGGTTCAGGTCCCCTGTTTTCATTCTTCAGGTTGGTATGACTTAAACACGGGTTCTCTTTTCACTAATTTTATTAACATGCGTAGTAATGGCGGTTCCGACCTGGCCAGGAAAAGCCAGCATGTCTTTTGTGGTCCCTGGGTCCACGGAGGGCAGCTTCTGGCCTTTGCCGGGGATGTGCATTTCGGACCTGTGGCCCGTGGGATTACAGCAATGGCCAAAGAAAGACTCCTCGCCTTTTTCGATAAATACCTGCGGGGAGAAACCATCCAAATCCCGGCTTTGCAGTATTTTGTTATGGGTCTGGATCAATGGAAAAAAGCCGAAGACTGGCCCTTGCCTCAAACCGACTGGCAACGCTTTTATCTGCACAGCTCCGGGCGAGCCCAGACGGCCTCCGGGGACGGTTTACTCAGCCGGGAAGAACCCGTGTCTGAACCTGCGGATATTTTTGTCTATGATCCTATGAATCCGGTACCGACCCTGGGGGGTAGAACACTGCCGACCGGGCGGCTGGTGCCGGGGCCTATCGATCAAACCCCTATAGAGAAAAGACACGATGTCTTATGCTATACCACCCCGATCCTCAAGGAGGCAATGGAAGTCACGGGTCCTTTGAAATTACATCTCTTTGCCTCTACTTCAACCAAAGACACGGACTTTATAGCCAAGCTCATCGATGTCCATCCCAATGGTGCGGCCTATAATCTGGCCGAGGGTCAGATCAGGGCCAGATATCGCAAGTCACTTCTTAAACCGGAATTTGTCACCCCAGGGGAGGTGGTGGAATATGTGGTCGATCTGGCGGCCACCAGTGTCCTCTTCCGAAAAGGCCACCGGATTCGTCTGGACATCACCAGCAGTAATTTCCCCAAGATCGACCGTAACATGAACACCGGAAATGCTTTCGCCCAGGACGCCAAGGGTATTCCGGCCCTGCAGACCGTCTACCACGAACCTGGGTATGCCTCTTATATAGATTTACCTGTGATACCGGAAAATTAACTTATTCAACTAGGCTGAATGACCCGTATAAAGATTTTTTTCCGCCATGGGACGGAGTTTTAAAGAGAAAGGACCCGTAAGTCCCAACAGATAATGTAGTCTGCTGGTTTCATCTCGGGGCATCTATCGCCTGTCGAAGCTGGAAGAAGAGCGGGAATGATTTTATTCCCCTTGAAGAACCGAATAAAGTGTATTATCTCGCTGCTGTTCCCGGCTTGATTGATGCGGTAAAAACCTCCTTCGGAGAGGTACAAGGGCTGACCATTGGAAGTGGGCGCTATGCGGGGGAATTCATCGGTATTGTAAAGAATGGTTTTAACAGCGCGGGTTTTTTCGGTTCAAATTATTTCTTTCACACCAAACTGGATTCGGAAAAGGAAACCAGCCCCGAATTATTGGATCCTGTAGGAAAAGGGTTGGGTCATTTTTTCAAAATCCTGAGATAAAAAGAAACCTGAATAAGGTTTTTAAAATCAGCTTTCACTGAAATTAAGGAGTGACCTCTAATGACTATTTATGAACTTCTCAAAATTAAAGACACCCATAGCAATGGCATCCTCAATTTAATTAAATCAATCCATACCGAGATCTTACCCGAAGCCAAGGCGTCGGGTTATGCTCTTTACGGAATATTCTTCGGTCTTTTTGGGCTGGCTACCAACGAGCTTTATCTGCTTACCACGAGAGAAAATGGCGGGAAATCCTCAGACAAAGTCACATCCTTTATCCAAACTGGTCACCTTAAATAATTACACCCTTCTCAAGGGTTATCAATTCAGCCCTACGGTAAGACCTATTGATCATTCCATGCGGACCAAGAGCGGCATCTATGTCTTCCGCTGGTTTGATGTCTATAACCGTGACGTAGATGAAATCGTCAAGCTGTCCGATGAAGCCTGGGTTACCTTTGAAGGGGATTTCGACAGTGAAGTTCAAGGCCTTTTTGCCGAAAGTGACCGCAGCAAGGAAAAGGGGAAGATGCTTCTGCTCACCTGGTATCGGGACCTGCGTGTTTGGGAGACATCACGCAAGCCCTCGAATGAGGCCAGAGAAAGATTTCTTAAACGCCATCAGTTGACTATTGAATCGACCCCGATTGCTACACGACTGTTAGTTTCCAAACAAGACAATGCTTAATCCTATGGGCTAAGCCAAACGACGGATTAAATAAATTGAGGTGACCAGCATGAATTTGTCGACCGTCCGCACAAGGGGCTTTATTATCACCGCCCTTTTCTTTTTGGCCCTTCTTCTGCCTTTTTTTCAAGCTCATCATTCTATAGGGGCTGAAAATGAAAAATTTGACGGTGCAGACGGGCCCTACCAGTACGAAATTATCGACGATCTAACCATCAACGATCAGGCCCGAAACCGTCAGATTCCACTTCGAATCTATTACCCTAAGACTTCCACACTCCTCAGTCCGGTTATCCTGGTGTCTCACGGTATCGGCGGATCGAAGGTCACCGGCAACTGGGTAGGAAAGTTCCTGACCAGCCACGGGTACATTTGTGTCTTTATGACCCATTACGGTTCGGACACCTCGTTGTTGGATCTATCCGCCGGGCTGCCGGAAAACATCAAAAGGCTCCAGGAATCACTTCTAAATCCTTTAAATACCATAAATCGTCCTCTGGACATTACCAAGGTACTTGACTGGTTAGAGCAAACAGGGAGGTACCATCCGGTCCTGAAGGGAAGAATGGACTTGAAAAATATCGGTATAACCGGCCATTCCTTCGGAGCCTTCACTACCTTGGCCGTGGCCGGCGGATACGCCGAGGCCTCCCGCAAACAATACGGCAAGACCTTTAGTGACCCCAGGCCCAAGGCCTTCTTAGCCATGTCCCCTCCAAGCCCCCCTCCGGGGGTCGATCCCAAACCAATCTTTAATGAGATAACCAGACCCACGCTGATCATGACCGGTTCCAATGACCTTGACCCCATAGCCAAGCCGCCAAGAACCGCTGAATCACGTATGGATGCCTATAAATATATGCCCTCCGGAGATAAATACGCCTTATGGATTGAGGGGGCTTATCATTACACCTTCGGCGATGGAAGAGCCGGGCAAACCATTGATCCCTTTGCCCGGAAGATAAGCCGAATTGTCTGCTTGGCTTTTTTCGACGCCTACCTTAGAGGTAATGAAGCGGCCAAAGCCTTTCTCAAATCGGATCAGGTGGAAAAGCTGGGAGAGGGAAAGATAAAATTTTTTCAAAAATAAAGAAGTCGTAATAAAGGAGCAAACACACATGGCCGAGATCGTCGATGAATCCACTCTAAAGAACGGTTTTAAGGAGATTAAAGGTATAAAATGGCACTGGGTGGAGTCCGGAGAGGGCCAGTCGGTAGTTCTGGTTCATGGTCTGCCGGAGTCCTGGTATGCCTGGCGTTACCAAATCCCTCCCCTTTCAGCCCACTTCCGGGTTATTGTCCCGGACCTGAAAGGCTATGGGCAATCGGACAAAAGGGAAGGTAGTTATAATGCGGCTAATGTGGCCCGTGAGCTGGGCGATCTTATTCAGACCCTGGGGGCAGAAAGGTATTGTCTGGTGGGCCATGACTGGGGGGGCGTGGTCACCTCCCAATTAGCAGCCATTTTTCCGGAACGGATTATCAAGTACATTCACATGTCCACACCCATCCATATCTATGATCCCAAGCTAGAGCCACATCACAAGGCCTTTCAGGATACGGAAAAAACTACGGCCTTGATGAGCAATGCCGATCCCTTCATCCGAGCGGTTTACGCCAGTTCCTGCAAAAATAGGGGGGAGGCCATATCCGAGCCGGAGATGCTTCGGATCATTCAGGAGTTTGCACGGCCGGGTACCGCCGCGGCTGTACCCAGATATTTCCGGGACACCCCTATCGGCCAACCGGATGTCTCGCCCCACTGGGAGCGCTTAACCATGCCTGTTCACCTTATTTATCCGGATTCCGATCCGCGCCAGCCCTTGTATTTTTTGGAAGGCGTAGAAAAAGTTATCCCCGGCTATCAGGGGCGGACCATCATTCAAGACTCGGGACATTTTTCCATGCAGGAACAGCCGGATCAGGTCAATAAGGCGCTGTTGGACTTTTTATTGAGTTGATAGGTAATACAGGTCGACGCGATTAAAACTTCTGAGGCCGAGAACAGAAAGTCTAAGAAAAAAATTTCATAAGAATCTTCTCCGGATTTATTATTGATTGTATCGAGGCAAAGAAATGACAATCGAAAAAATAGAAAAAAAAGTGATCGAGGTTGAGGGACACAGGGTTTATTTAACTGAAAATCCCGGCAGGCCCTTGATGACTTTGCTAAGGATGGCGGCAGGAGGCATGGGACTTTGGGATAATGTCTGGCCTTATTTGAGCGAACATTTTACGGTGGCCAGCATTGACCTGCCGGCGGTGTCCCTGGACAAGTTCGAATCCTCCCGGGAACTGTTCAAACACATGGCCAACCGGGTGGTGACGGTGGTCAAAGGAATGAACTACGAACGCTTTCACCTCTTTGGCTGGACCGGCGGGGCCCAGGTTGGACTGAGATGCCTGGTGGATTTTCCGGAGAAGGTTCAATCGGCGATGCTAATGGGTGCGGTCTACCTGCCGGAGGAACGGCGCCCTATGGAAAAGACCAATGCCATCCTCAAGGTAATTCTCGATCATGGAGATCTGGAGCTTTATACCTATTATTGGCTCTTAAGCCAGCATACACCCGATTATTCCGAGCAGCACTTCGAGCGGATTCAAGCCCTGGTGGAAGCACGTCTGAAGGCGGACACCGGACGCCTGGATACCCAGCGGGTGTTAAAATGGTTTGAAGCCATACGACAACAGGCGGCCACGGATGAAGAGTTAGAGCGGATAACCAACCCGACTTTGTTGGTGGCACCGGCCTTTGAGTCCTTTCCCAGGCTGCCACATCTCAGACGCTTGAATGCCCGTATTCAATCTTCGGAACTGGTGGTCATCCCCGGCGGAGGAGCTATGGTCCTGCAGGAAGCCCCGGATAAGTTCATGGCGGCTGCCGGCCGATTCATTAGGGCGGCGGCCAAGAATAACCCCCCCCTTACCAAACTTTCTAAAAAGAATACGACCACCATCATCAACAATGCACAACGAGTGGACCTTTTGGAAAACTCCGAAGAAACGGCTATAGTTTTTCTTCACGGCTGGTTGATGTCCCCCCAAATGTGGGCACAACCTATGGAAGCCCTTAAAGGTAAAGCACGTTGTCTGGCCTTCTGGCAGCCGGGGCATGGAAAAACCTCGGCCTTTGGTTCGGATGCCACCATGGAGCAGTGGGTGGATTGGGTGATTCAAACACTGGATGAGTTAAGTATCAAAACCTGTGTTCTGATCGGTCATTCCATGGGAGGAATGGTCACCATGAACGCCGCCTTGAAATGGCCGGACAGGATTAAAGGAATCGTCCTGGTCTCCACTCAGGACACCTTGTGGGAGGATGAGAAACGAGAGGGATTTCTGCAGGCCATGGATATGGCGGCCGTGGCCTGGGGGCCAGAGATGGGACAACTGGCCGCTGATATGCTTCTCGGTGAGAATTTCCTCAAATCCCAGCCCGCCTGGTTGGGCTCCTGGATAAACGAGGTCGCAGGGTATGACCTGGCCGGTATTGCCAACCTGGGCAAACCGATTTGCTATCGACCCGATGTATCCGGCCGGCTAAAGGAGATCAATGTTCCCACCCTGGTAGTTCACGGAACCGCAGATAAAGCCATTGAAATTTTTGTTGCCCGTGAAATGGCTTCCCGGATTCCCGGAGCCATCTTTGCAGAGATGCCCGGAGCCGCCCACTGTCCGCCTCTGGAGGTACCGGAGCTTTTCACCGAAACCCTGAGCACATTTTTAAAAGAAAAACAATTTATCAAAAGTTAAATCTTAGGAAAAAAAATGAACGATGTCTATATCATTGGGTCCTATTCCACCCAATTTAAAAGATGGCCGGAAAAAACCTACCGCGACCTGGCCCGTGAGGTTTATCTGGGCGTTCTGGCCGATACCGGGATGGTCGACGGCTCCGAGATCGAGTTTGGCTATTTTGGAAATTGTGCCATGCCCATAGTCGGACAAAGCTCTATTCGAGGGCAGGTGACCTTTATTCCCCTGGTTAAAGAAGGACTGTTCCCTGAAAGGGTTCCAATCATCAACGTGGAAGGGGCGTGTGCCACAGCCTCTATGGCCTTTCATGCCGGTTGGAAAGACATATTGTCCGGTCAATCCCAGGTTGTTTTAGCCGTCGGCATGGATAAATTCTATTTCCCGGACCAGGCGGCCCTGATGCTCCAATCATTCAGCGGTGGGATGGATCAGATGACACCGGAGGAAACCGTTGAGGTTTACGAAGAAGCCGGTCGAATCATCGAAACCCCTTTCCATAGTGGACCTGATCGTTCTTTTTTTATGGACACCTATGCCATGCAGGCCTTGTATTACATGTGGAAGCACGGCGTCACCCAACGCCAGATCGCCGTGGGAGCGGCTAAAAATCATAATTTCGGAGCCAAGAACCCCAAGGCCCAGTATCGGTTTGAAATGACGGTAGACCAGGTCCTGGCCGACCGTCCGATCAGTTATCCCTTAACCCGTTCCATGTGTGCGCCTATTGGGGACGGAGCGGCTGCGGCCATCCTGTGTTCAGAGGATTATCTCAAGGATTGTCCATCGGAGGTTAGGAATCGAGCCGTCAAGATCAGGGCCAGTGTCCTGACCGGTGGAAAATACCGCGACTATGATGAACCCTCCCTTTCTCACGTCGCCGCACAGAAAGCCTATGTAATGGCCGGTTTAAAACCTTCCGATATTGACGTGGCTGAAGTCCATGATGCGACCTCTTTTTGTGAGATTTATCAGGCGGAAATGATGGGCTTTACCCCCATCGGTCAGGGAGGGAATTTTGTGGAAGAAGGCCAAACCTCTTTGGGGGGTAAAGTCCCAATTAACACCAGCGGCGGCTTGGTTAGCAAGGGACATCCGGTAGGGGCTACCGGATTGGGAATGATCTATGAACTGGTGACACAACTCCGGGGTGAAGCGGGCGAGCGCCAGGTAAAGGACGCCAAACTTGCCCTTCAGGAAAACGGAGGTGGGGTGATCGGCTTTGAGGAAGCGTCCTGTTCCGTGATTATCCTGGAAAAAGAATAACGGGTTACTGAAACTGGGAACCGCATCGAAGGGCCAGGGGGATCTATTATGAGTGAAATCCGATTTGAGGGATTCTTTTCGATCCATCCGGCAGCATAAAGCCGGAAATGGTCCAGGATTATTTCCTACAGATTACTGATATGAGTAAGACGCAGCTTTTTGATAATGCTTCGGACTCTTTTTTAAATATTGTAAAACCATTTATCCCTAATAAAAAAGATTAAAAGGAGGAAACCATGACCAAGGCCTTAGAAGGAATAAAAATCATCGAAGTCGCCCAATGGGCGGCAGCACCCATGGCCGGCAGACTATTAGCTGATCTGGGAGCGGATGTGATCCATGTTGAGAACCCTGTAACCGGCGATGCCTATCGCTACTTTCAATCCACACCCGACAACCTGCTCAATGCCGGAAGAGGGGTCCCCTCCTTTACCAACTACAACTGGGAAAACTATAATATCAATAAAAGGGGGATTACCCTCAACCTGGATTCCGATCAGGGCCGGAATATCCTCTATAAACTCATCGGCCAGGCCGATGTCTTTATCAGCAATCTCCGACCTTACGAATTGGAAAAATTCAACCTGGAGTATGGAACGCTCAAGAACATCAATCCCAGGCTCATCTTTGCCAGTTTGACCGGCTACGGTCTCACCGGGCCTGACAGGAATTCACCGGGTTATGACATCGTCTCTTATTGGGCCCGGGGAGCTGTTCCCTACCTTATGGATGCCCTGGGTTTTCGACCGGCCTTTGGAGACAATCTCGGCGGGCTGATGCTGGCTTTCGGAATCATGACCGCCCTCTTTGTTAGGGGAAAAACCGGTCTCGGCCAAGCGGTGGAGACCTCATTATTTAACTTGGCAGTATTTCAGATGTCCTTCGATATAGCCGGGGCCTTGGTCGAAAAAAAGGAGTTTACAGAGTTTAAGCCCAAAGGCCGGGAGGATTCCATGAACCCCCTGGCGGGTATGTATCCCACCAAAGACGGGAGGGCCTTTATTCTAATGTGTCTGCTCCCGGATCAATACTGGCCCAAGGTCTGTCGGGCCCTGGACAGGGAGGATTTAATCCAGGACCCAAGGTTCAATACTTTTGAAGGCAGGGCTGAAAACCGCACGGCTTTGTATCAGATTTTCGATGAATGTTTTATGGGCAAAACCCTGACCGAGTGGAAAACTATTTTTTCCGAAATTCCTTCCGGTCCCCTTCAGAATCTCTTAGAGGTCATCAATGATCCCCATGCCCGGGCCAATAATTACTTTGTTCCCCTTGATCATCCATCGTATGGTCCCATGGAGGTAATCGCTCCCCCGGTAAAGTTCAGTGAAACACCAGCCTCGGTGCGAACAGCCGCTCCCGAGTTCGGACAGCATACCGAAGAGGTCCTGCTGGAACATGGGTACACCTGGGAGGACATCCAGAAGTTTTCCGAAGAGAAGATTATTACTTGATAGTAGAGCACTTAAGTGGTCTTTAAAGCTTATGGACTGGACTTTGATAAATTAGAAAAGAAGTAGAGTGGACGAGGCAGACCTGGGATTGAGGATATTTTTTAAATGACTTAAATTTTTTCTATGTTAGTCTTAAATTTTTATTGCCCAATTATGGCTATAAAACAGATGAACAGGGGATCTGTCCTTTAATCTTAAAATCAGGAGAGTCAAATGGAAAAGAACAAGAATAAAATCTCGAGAAGGAATTTTTTGGAGTTGGTTGCCGCCGGAGCCGCCGGTGCAGCCGTATCCGGATTGAGTTTACCCGACGCCTTTTCAGCCGCAGCCAAATCAGCCGTTCCCAAACCGGTGTTACCCAAAAGAGGAGGCACCTTGAAGGTCGGTGTGCCCTTTCTAATCCAGGTCCCGGAGCCTCAGCGTTACGGCGGTGCTTGGGGCCGGATCCACATGTCCTTTATTTATGAGGGATTGACTACACCCACTTCCCAGGCCGAAAGAGAACAGATGCTCAAGAAAAAAGGCGGGGCGGCCATAGAGGATGTCAAGCCAATGCTGGCCGAAAAATGGGAGATAGAAAAAGGCGGAACCCGTTATGTCTTTCACCTTAAAAAAGGGGTCAAATTCCATGACGGGAAAGAATTTGATTCCGGGGATGTGGAGTGGAACTGGAAACGGATACAGGATCCGGTCCATGTCGCCGGTGCCCGAAAATTCCTGACCCTTTTCCTAAAGTCCATTGAAACTCCGGACAAGTACACGGTAGTGGCCAATCTGACCCAACCCTATGGCAGTTTCCTGATGGCCAATTCCTGGCCCCATACCCCGATTATGCCCAAGGACTGTATGCCCCATGGGGTCACCTGGGGCCTTACCCCGACCTTCAAACCGCCTACTCCCGGTCCTCCGGGAACCGGACCTTTCAAATTAGTCAGTTTTCTGCAGAAGGCCGAGGCCGTTCTCGAAGCCCATAAGGAATATCGTATCCCGGGCCTGCCCTACTTGGATCGGGTCATCCTCAAAGTTATCAGCGATCCCGGACCGCAAACCATGGCCGTTCGGGCCGGTGATATCGACTACGGGACCCAGTTGGATGAACAATGGGTTTCCAAAGTTATGGCCGGGAAAGAATTTTTTAAAGTTCAAAATCTGGAAAAAGAAGGCTTGGGTATCTTTACCACAGGAAGTGGTTTACCGGGACCCTTTACCATCTTCCTGAATAGCCATCCCGAAAAGGGGAATTCACCCTTTAAGGATGAGCGGGTTCGTCAGGCCTTTGACCTGTGTCTGGACCGGATGAAAATCTGCAAAACTCTGTGGGGGAATATGGGGGTTCCCACCGTCCAAGGTTATGATATAAAGGTCTCCCCCTGGGCTTTCAGTGATATTGGGATACCCGGACAGAACATACCCAAGGCTAAGCAGCTTTTGAAGGAGGCCGGCTTTCCCAATGGAGTGGATATCAATTTCAGTATTGATCCGTCCTGGGGCAAACAGGACCTGCTGGCCCAGATTATTCAGCAAATGGCCAGACCGGCAGGCTTTCGTATTGCCATAAAACCAGAACTGGGGGTTCAATACTGGATGCGTCTGCGCACCTATGATTATCACATGCTCCACTTCCATTTAGGCGGAGAAGACCCCATGGGGTTTTTTTATGGTTACCTGCATACCGACCCGGCCGAACCCTATAATGGCCGCAGTCCGGCCTTAGGAATTAAGGACCCGGAAATGGATAAACTGCTGGATGAGTTCGCCAGCGAAGTCAATTTTGAAAAAAGAAAAAAAATCTTCAGAAAAGTTTTTCTCCGGGTTAGAGAAAAGGCTTACTATTTGCCTTATGTTTCAATTATCCTAGCCCGGGTTTGGACCAAGAAACTTAAAAACTTTAAGCCAGCGGACTATTTCACTCCGGAGGCAGCCTTGGTGGAAGCCTGGCTTGATACTTAACCTAACTCGCAAAAGGGGTGGCCGGAGAAAGCCACCCCTTTAAAGGGTTTGTTCATGAGTTTTTAGAGGTGACCGCTCCCCCGGTAAAGGTCAGCGCAACACCGGCCTCGCTGAGAACAGCCGCACCCAAATTCGGCCAGCACAGTGAAAAGGTCCTGTTGGAACATAGGTACACCTGGGAGGATATCCAAAGGTTCTTTCAGGAAAAGGTTATTGCATAAAAAGAGAAAGAAAAGGAAGAGGTAAATGGATGCCCGGACCATTATTGATTTGCCGGTGATACGCCGGGAAAAATAAAGACAGGAAATGAGGAAACGAGGCCGGAAAGGGTCTGACCGATGATAAAGAGAAAAAAGTGTATCGTTTTATAAGGAAAAAAATTTAGAAAGGGAGAAAAGTATGACCGAGGAATCAGTTACTTTAGATGTAAAAATACCTGAGAAAAACGAGGCCATTCAGGTCCTCAATGCCCGTAATGTTATGTTTGAACATCCCCATCCGGATGTCTATGTGGCCAAGATCCCCATTGCCAATGCCTCCTGGATCAATACTCCCGAAGGGACCGTAGTGATAGACACCCTGTTGAATCCTACTGTGGCCACTCAAATGAAGGAGAAAATTCTGGAGACCGGTGGTCCGGTTAAAACCATTATCTATACCCATCATCATGGGGATCATGTGGGCGGGGCTTCCGTCTTTCTTGATCTAAACCCGGAAATTATCGGGCATCGTTTTTTAATAGAAGATCTGGAAAAACATGAAATTCTGAAGGAACACCGTGCCAGGATTGCCTCGGTCCAATTCAATGTTCCCTTTAATCCGGACCGCTTCCGGAATTTTTTCCGACCGACCAGGACCTTCAGCGATACCATGACCTTCACCTTGGGAGATAAAACCTTTGAACTCTACCATGCCCGGGCTGAGACGGACGATGCCACCTGGGTCTTTGTCCCGGAGATCAAGACCGCTTTTGTGGGCGACTTAATCATTGCCGGCTTTCCCAACATTGGGAATCCCTTCAAACCGACCCGGTTTGCCCTGCCCTGGGCCCGGGCCTTGGAAGCCGTGCGCACCAAGGAACCGGAATTGCTGATCGCTCATGGAGGAAGGGCTGTTTATCGAGGGACAGAGGCTAAAGAAGTGCTTGATGCCACCATTGAAGCTATTTACTCCATACACGACCAGGTTGTGGAAAGCCTGAACAAAGACATCCCCATTGATGAGATGATCCATCAAATAAAATTGCCGGATCACCTCCAGAACAACCCTTACCTTCAGTTTGTTTACTCCCGACCTGAATTTGCCGTCTATAATATCTATCGCTGGTACCACGGCTATTATGATCACAATCCGGCTCACCTGTTGCCCAGACCGGATAAGGAAATCAATACCGAAATATTCACCATGATCGGGAACCCTCAAACCATTTTAGACCGTTCTAAAACCCTCTTTAATCAGGGACAAGCCCAATTGGCCTTACAGGTCCTCGACATTTTACTCAAATATGACCCGGAACATATTGAGGCCCGGAAATTACACCTCCTTATTCTGGAAACCCTTTGTGAACAGGACTATTGCCTCATGTCTCGAAATACCTGGGTCCATGCCATGGAAAAAGATAGAAAGTTTTTGGAATCAATTATTGACTTAAAAAAATAGCAAAATGCCATTTACCAACTTTTGTGTATTAAAAAAAACCTATCTAAAAAGGTATTTTCCCCCTTGACATTAATTAAATTTCATATATTAATACCTATATTAAAGATATTATATTTAATTAATAGGTATAATTAACAACTATTATAGACTAAAATATGCTCGGCAAGAAGCTCGTCAAAAAAGAAAAATCTTCCAAAGTCTTATATCGAGTCCTGGCCGACCAAATCCAGGGATATATTCAAAGCGGTTATTGGAAGGTGGGGAACATTATTCCGACAGAGAGCCAGATCTGCGAACAATTTTCTGCCAGCCGTTCTACCGTCAAAAAAACTTTGGAATACCTGACCCAGAACGGTTATCTGGAGCGAAAGGCGGGAAAAGGCACCTGGGCGGTGGATCATTATCAGGCTAAAGAGATCTGGGTCGTTGAAGGTATCAGCCCGCCCTATCCCTATCCGGATCTTATCCATGTAGAAGTATTTTCCCACGAAACCATGGTCAATGACCGATCGAATCCCATCCTTGCGGCCTTTGAATCGGAAAAGGTATTAAGCCGGGTTAAAATGATCCGCTGGTTTGAGCAAACCCCTATTAATTTAGTCCACAGTTACATGCGGCCTCAGGATGCCGAAAAGGTCCTGGCCGAGCTTAACCCTCAAAAGGATATTTATTTATATCGAATTCTGGAACGAATCACCGGAAGGACCGTTGATTATGTTCAAGAGACGTATGAGGCCATTCTGGCAGTGGGTGAAATTGCCGACCGTCTTAAAATCGCTCCCGGGAGCCCTCTGATGTTGGAAAATAGACTGGCTAAGGACGAGCAAGGCGTATTGCTGCTTGGGGCCAGTGTTTATTTCCGAACGGATATTCAGAAAATGGAAATGTCCCGAAAAAAGATCATGGCTCCTAAAGGGCCGCACTATTGAGGTGCTATCCAATGGATTTGAAATTACAGGTCGGCATTCATCCCGGAGGATGGTCTTTAAGACTTCCACCCGTCCTTGGGAAACAGGCTCGGGTGGGTTTTACTTATTAACCTGGCCGCCTACCGGCCGGATTTTTTTTAAGGAGGATGGTATGAAAAAAAACAAGTTGTTCAAAATCGGAGTTCCGGTCTTAATCATGGCGATTTTCGTTTTTTCGGCCTTGGCCCAGGCCGCGGATATCAACTGGCGTAAGTACGAAGGCACTACGATCCGGGTGGTCCTTTCCAAAAGCGCCTTTACCCCCATGGGCCAGGAATATATTAAGGAATTTGAAAAAAAGACCGGCATCAAGGTGATTGATGAGCATTACGGCTCCGCACCCCTGCGGCGAAAGCTGACCATGGAGCTGGCGGCCAAGAACAAGGACCTGGATGTTTTTGCGGGAATGATGAAAACCAACCTGGAATTTTACCGGGCCGGCTGGCTGTTGCCTTTGGATGATTTCCTTAAAAATCCCACCCTGACCAGCTCAGATTACGATTATAATGATATTTTCCCCAAGGTACGATCCATCGTCGATGGTAAGACCATAGGCATTACCAACAGTATGAACCCCCAGGTCTTGATGTATCGCAAGGATCTTTTCGAGAAATATAAGGTCAAGGTGCCCACCAATTGGAAAGAACTTGAGGAAGCGGCCAAGAAGCTGACCCTGGATACCGACGGTGATGGAAAACCGGACATTTATGGCTGGGTAGCCCGGATGAACGAAGAGAACACGGCCCCTTTTGCCAATTTCTTGTTTTCCAACGGGGCGGCCTGGCTCGACAAGAATAATAAGCCTGTATTCAATTCTCCCAAAGCGGTTGAAGCCCTGAAGTTTTATGGACACCTGTTGAAAGCCTACGGCCCTCCGGGCGGCAGCACCATCGGATGGCAGGAGGTTATCGGAGCCATGGCTCAGGGTAAGGCCGCCATGACGGTGGAAATATCTATCTTCGCCGATATGGTGCTCGAAAATCCCAAACAGTCCAAAGTGGCCGGCAAGATCGGATACGCTTATTTCCCACCGGCCAAGCCTGAGTATGCCACCATGCTTCTGCCCACCAACTGCTACCACATCAGTGCCTATTCTCAGAAAAAAGAAGCGGCCTGGCTGTTTGTGCAATTCATGACCGATAAAGCCCGCACACTCCCCTACCAACTCAGGATGCTGCCCACGGCCAGAAAATCGGCCTGGCTCGACCCAAAATTTAAGGCAGCGGATAAATATCCCGAGTTGACCAAGATTCAATACGAGGGCATCCAGCATGGGCTCGTTGACTTTGAATTGACCATAGCCGGGTTTGAAGAGGCCCGCCCTTACCTCTCAAGAATGATTTTCACGGCCTATGAAGGAGGCGATGTCCAGAAATCAGCCAATGAGACAGTGAAAGCCGTTGAAGAGATTATGAAAAGAACTAAATGATGGTGTCTTAAAACCGGGGGCCTTTTTTAACAGGCCCCCGGGAAAAGAAAAATATGGCTGATTCCAAAGCATACCACCCGGTTATGGGAAAAGAAAATGGGAATGGGGATTCCCTTTTCACTCGAATCCTCGAGACCCTCGACCGTAATATCCGGTTTCTTTTTCCCCTGCCGGCCCTGCTCATCGCCTTAGGGCTTTTTCTTTATCCACTGCTTGAATTGTTTTATCTTAGCTTCACTCGTTGGAACCTCATCACCCAGGAACCAAAGACTTTTATCGGTTTTGCCAATTTCCTGCGCGCTTTTTCCCATGACGATCATTTCTGGAGGGCGGTTTGGCTGATGTTTTATTTTGCTCTGGGGGCTTTGGCGGGCCAGTTTATCTTCGGTTTCGCCCTGGCCCTGTTGCTTAACCGGGAATTCAGGGGGGAATCGGTTGTCAGGATGTTTCTCCTTTTTCCTATCATTGCCACACCAGTGGCCATGTCCTTGGTCTGGGTCATGATGCTGAATCCGATGATGGGTATCATGAATTATCTGCTTTCCCTGATCGGTCTGCCGCCCGGCAATTGGGCCTCGAGCTCGACTTCGGTTATGCCCACCTTGATCATGGTCGATATCTGGCACTGGACGCCGTTTATGATGCTGATCCTTTTGGCCGGGCTGAAAAACCTGCCCAAGGATCCCTATGAGGCGGCCGTTATCGATGGGGCTTCACGAATGCAGATCTTTTTCAAGATCACCCTGCCGCTTATGCAGCCCTATATCGTCCTGGTGGTCATTCTTCGGCTGATTCAAAATTTGAAGGTCTTTGATGAGATATTCGTCATTTCCAAGGGCGGACCGATGAGAGCCTCGGAGACTTTGAACCTGATGATTTATCACCAGGCCTTCACCGCCCTCAGCTACGGCTACGCCTGTGCCCTGGGCGTTTTCTTGCTCATGGTCATCCTGGCCGTCAGCCTGGCTGTTTTTAAGTATCGGGAAAGGAGCTGGAGTTACTGATGGGCTTTTATCGATTAAAAAAATTTTTAGCCAAAACATTTTTTTGGACTGCCTGTCTCCTGGCCATTCTTTTCTTCTTTTTCCCCTTTTTCTGGGTAGTGTTGATGTCCCTGAAAAACCCCGAAGCGGCCCAATCCATGCCCCCCAAGCTGATCTTTACCCCCACTTTGGATAATTATAAGCAGGTCTTTGCCGCAGGGGATTTTCTGAACGCCTTTAAAAACAGTACCATCGTCGTTCTTCTCACCTTGGCCGCCAACTTGATCATTTCCCTCCCGGCCTCCTATATTATCGCCCGGTGGCGACAGAAATGGCTTTCCTTTGCCATCCTTTTCACCCAGATGGCTCCCTGGATTGTCTTTTTGCTGCCCTGGTATATCATTTTTAAACGCCTGGGACTTTACGACACCTATATCGGGCTGGTCCTTTCCAACCTGACCTATCTGATCCCCTTCACGGTTTGGCTGTTGCTGGGATTTTTCGAGGACGTTCCCAAGGAAATCGAGGAAGCCGCCTGGCTGGACGGGTGTTCCCGCACCGGTACCTTTATCCGCATGGTTATCCCCCTGGTCAAGGGCGGAATTATCACCGTGAGCACCCTGGCCTTCTTGTTTACCTGGAATATTTTCCTCTTTCCCCTGGTCCTCTCGGGGTATCGTTCCAAGACCCTCCCGGTGATTGTCTATAATTTTCTTGCAGACAACAGTCTCGATTTCGGCCCCTTGTCCGCCGCCGCGGTATTGATTACCCTTCCGGTTATCCTGTTTATACTTATTAATCAGAAATATTTCTCCCGCGGCATAGCCCTGGGAGGCAGGAAATAGGTTTCGCTTATGGCTGAAGTAAAATTAAAAAACGTGCGTAAAATGTTTGGCGAATTCGTGGCGGTGGAAGACTTCTCCCTGGATATTCAAGATGGTGAATTCATTATCCTGGTAGGTCCCTCGGGGTGCGGCAAAACAACGGTCTTGAGAAGTTTGGCCGGTCTGGAGACCATTACCTCGGGTGAGATTTTCATTGACGGGAAACCGGTCAGCAAGACAGCGCCCAAAAAACGGGATATCGCCATGGTCTTTCAAAATTACGCCCTGTATCCCCACATGAACGTCAGAAACAACATGACCTTTTCCCTTAAGCTGCGAAAGGTCCCCAAAAAGAAAATAAATGAAATCGTGGAACGTACTGCTGATCTGTTGGGGATGGGGGAATTATTAGACAGGAAGCCGAACGAGCTTTCCGGCGGCCAACGTCAGAGGGTCGCTCTCGGCCGGGCTATTGTTCGCGACCCCAAGGTCTTCCTTTTTGACGAACCCTTGTCCAACCTGGACGCCAAACTCCGGATCAGTATGAGGGCCGAACTGCTCAGTCTGCACCAGAGACTTAAGACCACCACGATTTACGTGACCCATGACCAGTTGGAGGCCATGACCATGGGCGACCGGATTGTGGTCATGAACCAGGGAGTTATCCAGCAGTTGGACAGCCCTCAAAACGTCTATGATAATCCGATTAATAGATTTGTGGCCGGTTTTATCGGTTCGCCGGCCATGAATTTTATTGATTGCCGCATCAGCCAGGATAGCGGCCAGTTTTACGCCTTATCACCGGGCATGAAATTAAAAATCCCAAAGGACAAAACCTTCAGGTTAAAAGACCGGGTAGGTCAGGAGGTGTGTCTGGGGCTGAGGCCGGAACATATTATCTATAAGGACCCGGCAGATCCGGTTGATCCCGAGGTCTCCTTCAAGGGGTCTATCTGGGTCATCGAACCCCTGGGTTCGGAAAAGCTGGTTTATATCCGCCCGGAAAGCCAGGATAACCTGATTGCCCGGATAGATCCTCATGTCAATATAAAACTCGGGGATGTGGCTGAATTTTACGTCCGGATGAATCTATCCCATATGTTTGAAAAGGAAGATGGCCGGGTTATTTTCTGATTTTTTTATTCCTCTGGAAAACATATCACACCTGGAAGATGGATGAATATGAACGAGAAGGTTCAACATTTTTTAACGGACTTGTTTCTGACTAACGGATTGAATCACCTGCCTGAACAATTCGGTGCCGACCGAATTTTCGATCCTCCCCTGATCGGAGTTTCCCAAGGGGATGATCCCATTTTCACCAAGTTTAAAGAAGTAGTCTCCCCGGACCATCTGACTCCTCTGGAAATGTGGACCGCCAGCGGAATGGCTGTCCAAGGCGACAGGGACGACCATCTGAGAATTATTTCCATCATATTTCCTTATGTAAAGCGGATACGGGAAGAGAGTAAAACCGCCACCATAATGCCGGCCGATATCTATTGTGTGGGAAGAAATTATGCCAATGCTTTTATGAAAGATGTATTGTACAAGGCCATGACCTATTTTCAGGACCAGGGATACAGGGCTGTTGCCGGAATGCTTAGCCCGGCCTTCCAACTCAGACTCCAGGACAAGCCCCCGCAATTTTATTCCCTATGGTCCGAACGCCATATGGCCTTCGCAGCCGGTCTGGGGACCTTTAGTCTTCATGAGGGCCTGATTACTGAGGCCGGCTGTAATATCCGGGTCACCTCAGTGATTACCGATGCCCCTTTGACGGTCACTCCCCGAAGGAGCGACGATCCTTATGCCAATTGCTTGTTTTATGCCAAAGGGGAATGTCGAAAATGTGAAGAGCGCTGCCCCGGAGAAGCTATAACGGCCGAAGGGCACGACAAGATCAAATGCAGACAATACGGGGTCAAGGTATCTAAAGAGATGAACAAGAAGTTCGGTCCCTTGCTGAAACCTCATGAACGGAATGTGGAAGGTACCGTTATTGTCTCTTACCCCGTGGGTTGCGCCTTCTGCCAGTTTGGTGTTCCCTGTATGGATAGGAACCCCATGGCCAAGGCAAAGAAGAAAACATAGTTCTGAGTTCGGTGTTAAGAGTTCGGAGAAAACATTTCTTATGATTGATCCCTGCCCGCGACCAAGGGAACTCAGGATTAAGTTCGAAAATAGGGTTTTTGAATTCCACAATCCGAAATCCGAAATTTTTGTTAGGAGAACTTATGTCCAAATTACCGCTTGAAGGTATTATAGTAATCGATTTTGCCACCATATTGGCCGCCCCGGTAGCGGCTACTTTTTTAGGCGATTTTGGGGCCTTTATTATCAAAGTGGAACAGCCCAAGGTCGGAGATCCCACACGGGGGCTACCCTTTATTGAGGACGGAAGATCCCCGGGATGGCTTAACGAAGGCCGCAATAAAAAAACCGTAACCCTGAACCTGAAAACCACCGAGGGATTAAGACTGGCCCACAGACTGGCGGAAAAAGCCGATGTGGTTCTCTTGAATTTTCGGCCGGGAAAGGCCGAGGGTTTGGGACTCGGCCCGGAAGATCTGCACCGGACCAACCCAAATCTGATTATTTCCCTGGTGTCGGCTTATGGACAAACCGGAGCGTACCGTGCAAAAGGCGGATTCGACCGCACAGCCAGCGCCTTCGCCGGTATGACCTATGTCACCGGATATCCGGATCAGCCCCCGGTGCGTTCCGGCTATGCCATGGTCGATTATATGACCGCCTATCTGAATGCTTTCGGTATTATGATGGCCCTTTATAACCGGGCAGCGAACAACAGCGGCGGGGAGGTGATCGATGTCAGTCTGGCTGAGGCGGCCTTTCGCTCTTCCGAGTCGGCCCTGATGGATTACAGCCTGACCGGAAAAATCAGGGAACGGTCGGGAAATCGTAATGTGGGATTTGTTCCGGCAGAAGATTTTGAAACTAAAGACGGGAAGATCCTGGTGATCAACGCCGGGACGGACCCGCTTTTTGAGAAACTGGTTAGGGTGATGAATAAACCGGAGCTTCTTCAGGATCCACTATTTTCAACCCGTTTTGCCAGGACCATGAATCAAGAAAAGCTATATGAAATCATCGCCGAGTGGGTAAAGGGAATTACAGCCAATGAAGGGCTTAACCTGTTAGATGAGGTAGGTGTTCCCACCGATCTGGTGCGGAATATCGCCGAATTGGCCCAGGACCCCCACATGCTGGAGCGGGAAGCGGTCATGGCCTTTCAGGACCCGGAAAAAGGGAAAGTGCTGATCCCGGGAATCTTTCCCAAGCTGGCTAACTCACCAGGCCGGGTGGAATTTCTCGGTGCCCGTTTGGGTGAACACAACCGCGAAATTTATGGAGATTTCCTGGGACTTTCTCCGGAAGAGATCGATGCTCTGGAAGAACAAAATGTGATTTGAAACGGGTAAAGACTGGTCATAAATCAAAGCAGAAATATTGTTACGGGTTACGGGTTGTGGGTTAAGAAGGTGGCCCCTCTTCTCCAACAACCTGTAACCCGCAACTCGCAACTCGCAACTTAGAAACTTCAAACAGAACCGTTTAGAATTCGGGGAGTCCCAATCCTGGTCCTTCCGGTAAAAGCACCTGACCCTCAATTATCTTCAAGGGTTTAAAACGGGATGGAAAGCAAATCCCTTCAGGTAACAAAGGGACTTCCATCCAGTCCATATTGTTTTGGGACAGAGCCCAGTGCATATTGGCATAAGCGGCCGGACCGATCCTGAAAGAATGAGGGCAAACCAGGAGGTTGTTTAGATCGGCCAGGACCGATATCTTTCTGGCCAGGGTCAATCCGCCGATTTTTGTAACTTCCGGTTGAACGAAATCGACCGCGCCGCATCGCATCAAATGATCAAAACCCTTAAGGGTATATTCGTTTTCACCGGAGGCAAAAGACACCTTCACCCGCTGCCTCGCCCGGGCCATGGCTTCGTGATCCTGCATGGGCCAGAGAGGTTCCTCCAGCCAGAGGATGTTCCAATCCGTCAGTCGCCGTGCATTCTCCTCCGCCTCCAAAGCACTCCATTGCCCATTGACATCCAGCATAATCGGAAATCCATCCGGCGCGGCACCTCGAACGGCGGCAACCATCGACAGATCCACTTCATGGAGTTTGATGCCGGCGAACCCTAAATGGACGGCCCTTTCAACTTCTCTGAGCAGCGTTTTTTCCTGGTGATAAGGGGGAAAACTGGCGTAGGCCCTCATTCTATCTCGAAACAATCCTCCTAAAAGATGGACAACAGGAGTGTTCAGGCGTTTACCCAATAGGTCCCACAAGGCCAGGTCCAGACCGCTAATGGCGCATAAAATCACCCCTTCAGTCCCGTAGCGATAGGCGTAGCGGTACATCTTCTGCCATAGATATTCGATTCGGGAACTATCCTCATTCATTAAAAGCGGTGCCAGGACCTCTTCTATCGCGCTTTGAATCGGCTTTATGGGAAGCCCATACCAGGATTCCCCTATCCCGGTTAATCCTTCGTCGGTAACGATCCTGACAAACAACTGAGAGAGTCGATCAGCCTCAAAAGGAACGGTTTCTATCTTGACTATTTTCATAATCCACCAAATTTGGACTGTTCGGGTCTATTGCAGGTTATTTTTGAAAAAAGATTTAAGGCTTGCCCTCCCAGTAGACATCACGAAGGTAACGTTTCTTGAGTTTACCGCTCGCTTCGCGAGGCAGGGTGTCGTGGAAGTCGAACGACTTGGGGCATTTGAACGATGCCAATCGAGTGCGGCACCATGTCATAAGGTCGGCGGCGGTTTCCTCGCCGGCGGGCACGCCTTCCTGCAACTCGATGGCGGCTTTGACCTGTTCGCCGAATTCCGGGTCAGGGATACCAAAAACCGCCGCATCCCGCACACCGGCATGTTCAAGCAGGACGGCTTCAACCTCCGCCGGGTAGACATTAACGCCTCCGGTGAGAATCAGGTCGACGCGGCGATCAGCCAGATAGATGAAGCCTTCGGCGTCTATCCAGCCCACATCGCCTACGGTGAACCGCCCATCAGGCAGACGGCTTTTTTCAGTCTTTTCGTCGTCGTCGTGATAAACCGGGGGTCCGTCAACCCTGCGAAAGTATAAAGTTCCGATCGACCCAACCGGAAGATCGTGTCCTTCATCGTCAACCACACTGGCTTCCAGCCGGGGGTTCGGCCGCCCGATCGTACCGGGATGAGACATCCACTCTTCACTGGTGCATACCACCGGTCCCGTACCCTCACTGGACCCTAAGAACTCAACAACAATCGGACCCAAGCGGTCGATGAGGGTCTGCTTGGCCCAAGCCGGACAGGGCGCCGCAGTATGGCATACCCACTTCAGTGATGAGGTATCGAACCGGGCCCATTCTTCCGGGGGGAGCTTCGCCAGGCGGATGATCAGCGTCGGCACCAGTGCTGTTGAAGTGATGCCTTCCCGTTCGACGGTTTCCAGAAAATCGGGGAGGTCGAAACGGGCCTTGATCACCAATCGGTGCCGCCGGGCGAGAAATGATCCCAGGATTCCCGCACCAAAGGCATGATAGAGCGGTGTGGTAATCAAGCCGGCACCTTCTTTTGGCATAAATATGGCAGAAGCCCATAAATTGACCGCTTCACCCCAAAGGGACACCGGACCACCGGAGTCGGAACGAATGACGCCCTTCGACCTGCCGGTGGTCCCCCCCGTGTAGAGTAAGGGGGCCCCGGCGATGTCGTCGCGGGGGTTACTGTCGGGGAAGCCGGAGAGCCAGGCATCAAAGACCGGCCCCAGCACAAATATACGCGAAGGGTCGATTCCCACCTCGAGAGCAGCGGCACGACCTTTCTCTTCATTGGCCGGATCAACGATGAGCATGGTAGCCCCGCTGTCCTGGAATAAGTACACCAACTCCGGGATGGTCAGATGCCAGTTGAGAGGTACGAAGCGTGTCCCGGCCCGGGCGTTACCCAGTAACAACTCCGGCCACTCGACCCGGTTGTGGGCCAACAAGGCCCAGCGGTCACCAATTCCTAACCCGAGAGACACAAGGGCGTGAGCAAAGCGTCGGGCGTTTATTTCGAGTTGACGCCAGGTGCGGCATCCATTTTCCGCCGATACAGCTTCGGCCTCCGGTTGTTCAGCAGTCGCGGGAAGAAGATCGGTGTATTGTTCCATTGTAATTTTTAGGTATCCTTTCCGGCCGGCAGGGGATGGGAAGGTAGTGGAGAGGTGGAGGGTAATTAAGTCTCCCTTCCTGGTAGCCGTTTGAATATTTTGTATGCCGGCAGTTAATAATAATATTTCCTCGAATAAATTTTATAAGATACGCCGAATCGGGATGTCAAGTAAAAAGGATTTGTTCTTGTTTTCGGGAAATAATTCCAGAATATTTGAAATTCTGAAATAGGATAGACGAATATTAATCTAAAATGATATAAAAAAATAAGTTGTCTATCCTTGAAATTACTACTTCGCGGAAGAGAATATTGGACCCTGTATACTAAAGTGAATAAATTGAAAAAATCAACGGTATAAGGTAGTTTATGGGCAATCTATCCAGACGTCAATTTATAATATTTGGTTTAGCCTCAGGGACTTTGGCTCTCGGACTCCCCGCCGCTTATGGCCTTGGTAAAGACAATTTATCCTTAGGGAAAGAACAGGACATGTCCCAAACCGTCGATCAAAATAAAAATTTGGAGAGAAAAATTAACCCAACCAAGGTAAATGAACTTACCCAATTATTTGACAAGATGATCAAGGACAGCCTTCATCCCGGCGCCCAGTTATGCGTCTATTTCCAGGGAGAACCTTTGATCGAATTGGCCGGGGGTCTCGAGTCTCCGAGCGGGCGCCCAGTTACCTCCCAAACTCTATACCAGATACGCTCCACGACCAAGGCCTTATCCTCAATTGCCATGCTGATGCTATATGAAAAGCATCGCTTTTCCTTCGAAGACCCTGTGGCCAAATATTGGCCGGAATTCGGAGCCAAGGGCAAAGAAACCATTACCATCGCCCAGGTTATGAGTCATAGTGCCGGAATCCCGGACGGCCCCATGATCCCGCCGGATAAAATGGGGGATCGCCGGGCTGTTGCTTTGGCGGTTGCGGCCATGAAACCGATCTGGAAACCAGGAACCGCCAACGGTTATCATGCGGCTACTTTTGGCTGGATCCTGGATGAACTGGTTTATCGCTGGGAAGGGCGAAACATCAGTCGATTTGTGGATGAAGAGATTCTACAACCTCTTGAACTGAAAAATATCTTCATTGGACTGCCATCCAGGGAATTTCCGAGGATGGCCAAGATGTTCGTTCAGGGGGGCGTGCGGGAAAGACAGGATACCCGGGCCCGGTTCAGTGATTTCTTAAACACACCGGCCGGCATAGGCCTTCCCCTGGCCTGGGTTGGAGGGGTAGCCACAGCCAGGGACCTGGCCTGCCTGATGAATATCCTGGCCTTCGAGGGGACGTTTTCTTCCCGAAGGTTCTTTTCCAAAGAGACCCAGGAGAAAGCCACCCGGCCCCTTAATCCGCCGGACACGATTGACCTTCGCCTGCAACTCCCCATTCGCTGGGGACTGGGCTTCATGCTGGGGACGACGCCCCGGATTTATGGAGACCACCTCAATCCGAAAACGGTCGGACACGCCGGGGGTAGTGCCTGCATCGCCTGGGCCGACCCGGACTTAAAACTGTCCGTAGCCTTCCTGAGCAATCAGATGACGGATATGAATACCGCCTGGGAACGTTTCAGGGTAATCGGGAATAAAGTGTATAATTGTTTGGAACATAAGTAGAGCTTATTAATCGTCTCTTAGTTAAATTAACATCTCCCAAGGCAGGTGGGGGTGTATTTTATGGAGTCATTGACTTTAGGGTGCCGCCTTTTCCGGACTTATCCATGGGGGAAACCGCAGCCCTCCCGCTGTTTTTAGCGGGTGGGAATGCGGAGGGGGGAAAGGTCCCCCATGGATAAGTTCTTAGAAAAGACCAACACTGAAGTTACAGACGGAAGAAAATGCATCCCCACCGAGTCACTACTATTATGAGACAATTAATATTAATTGACAAGCCATAGCCGAGCCGGAAAAACCGGAATAATTCATTTTTTTTCGCAAACCAACATAACGGCGATCCCGTCGTGATCTCCGGTTGTGATATTCGGATCGGCAATAAACACATTTCTTAAATTAATGAATTTTTTTATTTTAAAACAAGTATGTCGATCCATGGCCGCCGCGAAGCTGTCCCTGGCTCGGTTAAAGGAATTGTAGCCATGCTTGATTTTATCCAGGGGATCGATTTCTTCTCGGCTAAAAGCAGCCGTAAAAACGGCCTTTCCTGATGAGAGATAGGGCCCAAAAACGCGGCCGTGGTTGTTGTTCAATTCGTAAGGTTCATTGGAAAAAGCGTGATCTTTTTCGCTGGGTAATTGAGGGTACAAGGATCCGGCTATAAACGCCGAGTATCCACCCGAATGTCCCTTACGGGCCTCAAACCCTGCGCTCTTGCAGGCGGCATACAGATTATTCAGAGCCTCAGCTAAGTCTGAAGTTCTTTCATCTACGATAATGACATTGATGGGCTCCCTTAGAGACTTGCCGAAATATTTTGACCCAAGCCATCTGGCCGGAAGTTTATCCGGCGCTATCATCCACTTTCCGATAGCAATAGATGGGATCGATGAAATATCTTTCGACAGATAGGCCTCGTCCGGTTTTTGTGCCGAAGAATTGCCTGCCCCCAAAATTATTACAATTGATAGAAAAAATAGGTTAAACGGCTTAAAAAGAATCGACATGATTTTTCTCTTTCCGATTGTATTAGAATCCTAATATCCGAATTAGCAAATTTATTCAGAAGGGTCAAGTGGCGATTTGGCCAGATGTATTTTGTCCTCCCCGTTATTTAAGCGATGATATTTCCTTTGACATAGAAAGTCAGGATTTTAAACTGATAATATTTCTTTCCACTTTTAAACAGCGGTCAATGATTCAAGGCCAAAGCGAGGCAAGTATGTCAACCGATCTGGAAAAACGTATAGAAACCTTGGCTAAATTGTTATTCAAGGCGCGATATCCGGTTTTTTTCACCGGTGCGGGAATAAGCACGGAGTCAGGGCTTCCTGATTTCCGGGGGCCGGACGGGCTATGGACGCGACGGGATAAGGGGCTTCCGCCAAAGACCGAAAGCAGACCATGGGATACGGCCAATCCGAACAGCGGGCATATGGCCCTGGTGGAATTGCAGAAAATAGGAAAGCTTAAATTCCTGATTTCCCAAAATGTGGACAATCTACATCTGAAATCGGGGATTCCCTTTGACCTGCTGGCCGAATTGCACGGCAACATCAGCCGGCTTCGTTGTCAAAAGTGCCAACGAACTTTCGACCGGTCTCCGGATAAAAAGAGGTGCGACTGCGGAGGGACCCTGGTCTCCAGTGTGGTTGATTTTGGCATGTCTCTTCCGGCCAAGGACCTTTCCATTTCTTTTGAACAGTCGGGTAAAAGCGATCTTTTTGTCGTGGTCGGCTCCAGCCTGGTAGTGACGCCAGCTGCCGATATGCCTATGGTGGCCCTCAGGGCCGGAGCGAAATTGGTCATCATCAATGCCGGGGAAACCCCTTTTGACGCTATGGCCCATATACGATTTCAGGAACAGATCGGGGAGGTCTTACCGCCGGCCGCCATTCGACTAAAGATTCTAATGGGCCTGGAATAATCAGTTTCCGTGCCTCGATCCCGGTTACCTGAGAATCGAAGGATGGGGTGGCCGTTTCAACCCATCTCCACTTTTACCCAAGTCAATTCGGACCCAGCATCCACTTTCCCTGCCGATTAAAAGGAAATTGCATCCCTTCTAAAGTTCCATCTCCTTAAGGTCATCGGCTATAATCAGTCTCGCTTCAGTTAAAGTTTGGATTTCTTCAGGACTCCATCCGGGAGCAAACTCTTTCAGGATCAGCCCATTGGCCGTGACTTCAATGACGGCCAGGTCGGTGACAATCAGGTCGACACAACGGGGACAGGTTAAAGGAAGGGTACACTTTTTTACAATCTTGATCCGGTTATCCCGTGTGGTGTGCTCCATGGCCACGATAACTTTCTTGATCCCCACAGGCATGTCCATGGCCCCTCCGATATTTCCCAGTTTTCCGGAAGGGTCCAGGGACCAGTTGGCCAGGTCGCCCTGCTCGGACACCTGGAGGGCACCAAGGACAGTCACATCAAGATGCCCCCCTCGGACCATGACAAAAGAATCCGCATGGTTGAAAAAACACATGCCGGGTTGGGGGGCCAAAAATTTTCCTCCGGCATTGGTCAGGTTAAAATCCGCCAGGTCTTCCTCCCCTTCGGTCAAGATGCGTCCGAACCCGAGGATGCCTTGCTCGGAGTGAAATATGACAGTTTTATCAGGGGGGATATAACTGGCCGCGTCCGCGCCGATCCCAAACCCAAGATTTACGAAATCGCCATCCTTAAATTCCTTAGCCACCCTCATGGCAATAACTTCCGTATCCAGCCTGTTTTTCATTTCCTTTCTCCCTGATCGATCCGCACAATACGGTTTACAAAAATTCCCGGCGTAATAATGGCTTCCGGGTCCAGTCCCCCGGGTTCCACAATTTCATCCACCTCAACAATGGTTGTCCCGGCAGCCGTTGCGATCAGCGGGTTAAAACTTCTTGAAGATCCTCGGTAGACCAGGTTTCCCAACAGATCCGCCTTATAGGCCCTGACGAAACCGAAGTCCGCTCTTAGCGGTGTTTCAAAAATATAGTCCCGGCCCTGAAGAGTTCTCTTTTCTTTACCTTCCTGGTAAACGGTATCCACCCCAACCGGGCTGTAAAAACCGCCTATTCCGGATCCTCCGGCCCGAATTCTCTCAGCCAGTGTTCCCTGGGGTACGATTTCCAGGGTAACCTCTCCGGTTTTGACCGCCTTCTCCAAAGGGGATTCAATTCCCAGGATAGAGGTACCCGCCCATGAAGTAATCGCCTTTTTTACCTGTCCGTTTTCAATTAAGACGGCCGGAGTCGTATAGCTTTGACCCAGGACAAGCGAATATAACCCCGGGGCATTTATTCTCTCCCTTAATCCGGGTATATCTTCGGGTGAGGATTCTTGATATTCCAGCATCCCCACGCCCGATATTTGCCCAAGGTTACAGCCAATAAGGGTTAAGTCTTTGGCCCCCTGTTCTCTAAGCGCTTTAATCAGATTTTGCGCAATACCACCGGGACCGCTGAAAGAGTGAACCATAATTACAGAACCGTCCGGGATGTCGGCCACAGCCTCCCGGAAAGTCCCGAATACTTTATTTTTCATTTCTTCTCCAATAGAGATTATAAGCCACTATGACGGACATTTTGCTTTTGTCTGGGGTATGCTTTATCACAGCTTGGGACACTACCGGGCTCTCGCCTTATTGATTCCCTGTCGCACGGGTAGGAATTGAAGAAAATGCAGGGATTTAGAACTTGGCAAGATGATTCGAGAAAATTCATACTTATTTCCCAATTAATAATAAATGGTCCTTTTGTCCCTCGATATGGACGGTAACTTCTCACAAATCATGAAATGAAAAAGGGGCCACCTTTTCATGGTCTGATTGAAATAAAGGACGCTTAATCCTAAGCCCGGCTATTATCGAAACCGGGAAAAGGCCGGCGGCCGTTTTTCATTAAAGGCATTAAGGCCTTCTTCGGCTTCATCTGTTTTTACAAACAGCTCAAGGTTGATATGTGACAGGGCTCCGATCCCTGCTATCGAATCACTATCCGCATTAATGGAGCATTTAAGCGCCCGGAGCGCTGTCGGGCTCTTGTCCAGCATGTCATCAGCCCAGCGGCGCACCTCCTCTTTTAACTCGGAAAAGGGGACCACTTGGTTGACCAGGCCCCAATCTTTCATCGTAATCGCGTCGTACTGCCGGCAGCAGAACCAAATCTCTTTGGCCCGCTTGTCGCCAATTATCCGAGCCAGATAAGCACTGCCAAAACCCGCGTCAAATGACCCGACCCGGGGACCGGTCTGGCCGAAACGGGCATGGTCGGCGGCAATCGTGATGTCGCAGAGAACATGCAGCACCTGCCCACCGCCGATGGCGTACCCGTTAACCGCGGCAATAACAGGTTTCGGTACATCCCGAATAAGGTGATGAAAATATTCTATTTCCGAAACGCCGGTTTCCATGGGCCCGTAATCCCCGGTCTCTTTTCTTTGTTTCTGGTCTCCGCCCGTACAGAAGGCCTTGTCACCCGCTCCCGTAAAAGCGATCACGCCAACCTTTGGATCGGCCCAGGCCGCCTTAAAACAGCAGATCAGCTCGTCAATCGTACGGTTGGTAAAGGAATTGTAACGATGCGGCCGGTTAATAGTGATCCAGGCCAGGCCACGATCAACCTCATACAACACTTCGGTTAGTTCGCTCAGTTTCATAGATTCCCTCCCTATTTTATGGGTCCATTAACCGGTTTTGGATTTTGGTTTTCACCTTTCAAATTCTTGCGTTCAAGTTAATCTGATGTTAAGGCGGCAACTCATGTCTCCCCTATATGATATACACAAAATGAAACACTAAAACAATAACCAGAATGAATGACTGAATCGAGCAATCTTGGGAACGTTGATTAAAGCAAAAAGGTCTTGTGGAGTGGTGGAAGGCAGGATAAAATACAGTCAGGCTGCCTGGTTCATTAAATGTCCGGCCTCCCGGTATTTTATATTGATATATTGAGACCTTTAATAAGCCGGAGTGGCTAGATAATGCAGCAGTTCTCTTATAAAAACGACAACAACTTACAGGGACAGGTCCATATTTATTTGACAGAAAAAGGAGGAAAAGAATGAAATTTGCGATACTTGGTACGGGTATTATGGGGCGAGGCTGGATTACGCAATGTTCGATGACCGGACATGAGGTTCACTGTTTTGACGCCAATAAAGAAAGTCTTTCCGGTGTAGTGGCCGGATGCGAAAAGCTGGCCGGGTCGGTGGCTAAAAGATTTAAAATCGACGATCCGGATTTTGCGACCAGGGCCTCAGCCAAAATCACAACTTACGAAAACCAAGAGGCTTTCATCGTAGCGGCCAAAAGCTGCGATGTTTTTTTGGAGGTCATATTCGAGGATTTGAAACTGAAGTGTAAAGTACTGGCGGAATATCTGCCACAGCTTCCCCCGAAGATCTTCTTCTGGTCCAACACCAGCAGTCTGGACATCAACCCCATGGCCGAAGCCGGTGGTCGTCCGGAGCGTTCAATCATTACCCACGGCATGAATCCGGTCCCGCTGATGCCGGGTGTCGAGGTGGTTCCCGGAGAAAAGACCTCGCCTCAAACCGTCGAGTTCACCCGCCAGACACTGCTTGATATGAAGAAGGCGCCTTTTCTGGCTCCCAACATCCCGGGGTTTTGGGTTAATCGGCTGCTGGTTCCTCAGATGCTGGACGCCGTACGCCTATTGGAACAGGGTAAAATCAAGGTTGAAGACGGAGACATCGGTTTGAACACCAGCCTGGGCCATCCTCAGGGAACCTTTAAACTCCATGATTTTGTGACCACTCCCACCATGCTGCGCGTGGCGCTTCAGATGTACCAGGCCTCCAATGATCCGCGCATGTATCCGCCACTGACCCTGATGCGGATGGTGAAAAACGGAGAGTTCGGTGCTAACAGCGGTAAAGGTTTTTATGACTGGAGCGATCCCCGCAGTCCCAAGGCCAGGGATTTATCCCACTACGTCATCAGCAGCGCTGAAGATATCATTGATCAGATGAAATAAATTCATAATCTGTTTGACAAACTCTGAGTCGCAACGATATATTTTTATTAAGAGGTTCCCGGGTGTCTCCCGGGAACCTCTTAATATATTGGCTTTCTACAAAGACGAATGGTGAGAGGAGCCGCATAAGGAGGAGGAACCCTGATTACGAATATTAGTGAGCAACTACACCCAATTTTCAAACCAAAGTCGATAGCGGTAATCGGCGCTTCCGGTGTCCCTTTCAAATGGGGTAATGATATCATCCGGTCGATGCAGACAAGACGGCTACAAAGGGACTATCTACCCTATCAATCCAAAGGAAGAAAAAATACTCGGCCTGCCGGTATACCGCTCCGTGCTTGATGTTCCGGACCAAATTGACCTGGCTGTAATGTCTATTCGGGCCGAACAGGTACCGCGGGTCATGAGAGAATGCATCCAAAAGGGAATAAAGGGAGCCGTCCTGATAACGGCTGGTTTTGCTGAAACCGGCAGCCGTGGGCTGGCCCTTCAGGAAGAGGTCACCGGAATCGCACGGCAGGGCGGCATACGTTTTGTTGGACCCAATTGCATGGGTATTTATAGCGCTGCGGCCAACCTTAACCTGTCCCTTCCTAACGGAGTTCCACGAGGTTCTATCGGCTTTATATCCCAGAGCGGCACTTTTGGAGGTATTTTTGCACGGGCTGCGGCCAGTCGAGGTTGTGGGCTGAGTAGTTTCATCAGCGCCGGGAATCAGGCAGATCTGGACGTCGCTGATTACCTGGAGTATCTGGCTGATGACCCGGAAACAAAGGTTATAGTCATGTATATTGAGGGTTTGCGTGACGGTAAAAAGCTGTTTAATGTAGGCAGAAAAATAGCCGGACAGAAGCCGGTTATTATCTACAAAGCGGGCAAAAACCAGTCTATTGCCAGGGTCACCATGTCACACACCGCTTCGATAGCGGGCGAAGACAAGGTTTTTGATGCCATGTGCCGGCAGGTGGGGTTTATCCGCGTTGATGAATTAATGAGCCTCCTCGATGCGGCCGCGATCCTCGCCAGACAGCCCTTACCCGGAGGCAATAGGATCGGTATCCTCGGTACCGGGGGGTTATGCGTGGTCCTTGCTGATACCTGTGTCTCGATGGGCATGGAGGTTCCTGAGCTGAAGGAGGAACACATAAAGTTCATCGTTTCGGACCTGGAGTTTCCTCCCCATGCGCCTGCTCCAAGGAACCCGGTAGACTTTGCCGGGGCAAACCGCACCGCTCTTCAAGAAGCCGGGGTTCTGAACAAAATGGCTCAATTGGACTATATAGACGGGCTTATCTGCAATACCCCGATTACCTGGGCCGATTCCTCCGGGTCATCTGCGGTTGAGCTGGAAAAGCTCTTGATTCAGGCTGCCGAATTACTCACGGCCATACCGCAGAAGATGGGGAAACCGGTGGTCACGGTGGGCCTCAACGAAATCGCGGTTACCAGTAAACTGCTTGAAAAAGCGATGGACGCTGCCGGTATTACATCTTACAACACACCGGAGGCTGCGGCCGGGGCCATGGCTGTCCTGGTCAAGTATGCTGAAATCAAGAGAAGATTCGCAAAGGTATCCTGATTTCTATTGCATCTTTTTAAAAAGCCGGGGGAACACCAAATTCAACCGTTCTTCATCCAGGCAGGAATGGAAAGACTTTTTTTGGTATGTAGGTCATGCGGCCTTACGGCTCGGCTTTTGGGGGGTTTGTTAGTTTCCGAATGGAATGTCCCCCTTTAAATCACCTTTGCTCCGTGCTCCAGAAGTAACTCTCTCAAAATCGATCGGTGACATCGGAGTTCGTTTTCACAATAGCATCCCAACGAAAAATGGGTTTGATGAGAAAAAGCGGCTAAAAGGTCCAGGACCCTGCGCGGATCAGGCCGGTTCATTTCCGCTATAAACCTCCTCTTAAAAACAGCCCAGGCCCGATCTTCACCGGCCAGTTTCCCTTCTTTTAACAACTCTTCGCTTGGAGAAAGCAGGGGCAGCCAGACGTCATAAAAATCGTGTTCGGCATACTCCGATTTAGGGACCCCCCGCGGGGGCCGCCGAACCGTCCCGAGACGAATCCCTTCTCCGGCTTCCCGGGGAGTGCCGAGTCTGACAATGCGAATGGACATTATTCCTCCTTAATCTTACCTCTCCGGCCTTTAACTTATTTCAAATTCGGAATGGTTCGATGTCTTCTGGGCCTGTCCTAACTTTAAAAAACCTGATCCACTAATTCAATCTCGCTATATATTGAAATACCTTAAGAGTAGGCTCGGGAGTCTGACAAAGGCACAAAAAAATATACTCTATCAAAAAGAGAATCCTCCTGTCCCCCTAATTGAAGATGGAATTGAAAATAATTAGAACCACTTTCGCTTGGTCCTTCAAAAAAAGCCAGGGAAGCCAATGCTATTGTATGGAATGGAGGTCGATCATATTGCCTTCCGTGTCATAAACCAGGGAGATAAAACCGTACTCACCGATGGACGTTTTCTCCCGTTCAACGCGCCCTCCAGAGGCCTTGACCCGATCCGTCTCAATAGCGCAATCCATGCAACTGAAATAAACCAGTGTGCTGTTGCCGCCGGAAAGGACCCCTTCCATTTTGACCAGAGCGCCTGAGGCCCCCCAGAGATCCATGGACATCGGAAAACTCCACATCTCCAATTCCGGATTGTTGAGTCTTTCCAATTTGACCTGAAAAACGGATTCGTAAAATTTCTTGGCTCGATCCATGTCCTGCACATAAATTTCAAACCAGCCGACAGGATTGTTTGCCATGGTATTCCTCCTTAATGTATTTTTCGATGAATTTTGACTATGGTAAGTTTTATTTTCATCATATCAGTGATGAGCATCATGAGCTATGATGTCAAGGTGGGGGGGGATGACAAAATCAGCCGTCGCTGCAAGGGATTGGCTGTATTTTATTTTTTTGGAATTGGGTTCGGCTAATTATTTATTGAAGTCTGAAATTCCCAATCCTTTACAAATTTTTCTGGCAAGCTTATCGGGTATCTCGGTATGCCGAGGGATAGTTTCCACTGAACCATTGGATGGATTCATCCATAGAGAATGTTCACCACCTTCCCTCTTGAGGTAGCACCCATACCGACGTAAGTGTCTTAGGAGAGCTTGTCTCTTCACCAGACCGCCACGACCTCGCGAATGGCGTCTTCCGGTAATCCGCGCAGGGCGTCCTCACGCCGATCTTCCAAAATAAGTGAGATAGCAGCCGCCAAACTTGCTTTACATTCCTCGATTGTCTTACCTTGTCCATTTGCCCCTGGAACCTCAAGGCAATAAGCAAGATACCAATCTCCATCCTTTTCAATAATTGCCGTAAACTCATTATGCATGATGCTCCTCCACTTTTTTCCTGATGTTTAAAGAGGCGAAAAAGTATGATCAGGGACGCTGTTAACTTATTAACTTGCTAATAAAGTAAACTCATTCTTCTCTGCGATCCTTTGACCACGTCTTACCGACACACTGACCGATGGAATCGATATGCCAAGTTTGATCGACAAATTGGACATAGGCATTCCCAACTCCCTAACTGCCCAATAACATAAAAGACTACGAGTATCTACAATCCTTTGATATTTCCCCTTGGCCCAAATATCTTCAGTTTTTATTTTAAGCACTTCCGATACCTTATCGAAAAGCTGCCTAAAAAAATGTTCCCGAGCAGGATTCTTACCCTTCATAACCATCCTTCGTCATTTCACTTGCCCTTTGCCTAACGAAAAAATCAGCCGGAGCGTAGTGATCGGCTGGATTGACTGGTCGGTCGTTTTATTTTGCCGTTTCGATCAGAGACCCGTTGATGAATTTGTGGATAATGCTTGACACATAAGTCTGGTAGGGTAGACCTTCCTTAACCGCTTTTCTCTGTAGTTCAAGAAGGTCTCTCTCGGAAATACGTATGTTCAGCCTCTTGTCTTTTCGCAAGGTATTGCGGGCGTATGCAGCCAACTCTTTTTTTCTTTCTGCAAAGTTTGAAACGGAAATCCATTCACCTTTCTCGAAGCTATCCAGTATTTCCTTTTCTTCTTTTGTTAGTTTTGTCTTCATGTTTTTCTCCAAAATATCGTTGTGTTGCTTTCCTGCTGGGAATGATGGTCTTTAAGAATAACTCTTCCTCATTTTCAATATAAGGCACGAGATAGGAGTAATTGGCAAACCCGATGACCATAATTCTTTGTCCGGGGTACGCCTGTTGGTTGGGGTGTAAATAATCGTCTAAGATGTCACCCCTTTCAATAAAGAAAACAACATCCTCGAAACAGATGCCCCGCGACGTCTTGAGTGCCATACTCTTTTCTGTGTTCCAATTTATACTTTTCATTTATAGATATTTATCACAATGTGTGCATTATGGCAACATATTATAGTTCTATCTCTGCGGTCCAACGCCCAGGTTGAGAGGTGCGAATGAAGCGCAGCGTGATGAGCATCCTACTCAAACCTGATGTTATGTACTTGAATAGCACAGAACACGATTTTCAATTTTCTCTTCGCCCAGCATAAATACATACTTGCCTATGTCTTTGAAACCATATTTCTTGTAAAAACCAATTGACTTGTTGTGTACCCAGGTATGAAGCCAAAATTGTTCCCCGTATTGTTTTCAAACCTCAGATAGTAGGTTTTTACCTATTCCTTTACTTTGGAAAGGGCTGTGGACATATAATTTGTCAATTTCAAAGCCGTTTTCAACACCCTCATAAAATGATTCCAAATTTATAAGCGCGTATTCTCTAAGATAAATTTCTTCTGTATTAACCAATAATTGATATTTGGAGTCATGAATTATCTTAATAAAGTTTTGCTCAGTGAATGTTGAAATTGCATATTTTGAATAAGCAGTATTAATACCATCAAGTGCATAAGTATTAAACCCTACCTCTAAGGACAACCCAGCAAGGTTAATACAATCTTCCTCATTAGCTTCTCGAATCATGTTTTCATTTCTGAGCGTACATAACAATAAATATACGAACTTCTCTATTTCCAAATTTAAGGTCCATATTATAACATATTTTTTCTATGAAAAAGAAAAAACATATAGTAATCAATAAGTTTCTGGTTACATGTTGTCGTATTTGGTGATAATATAGAGAAAAAACGAAGTTTGTATAATATGGATATGTTGTCTGATATCAATACCAAAAGGATTCTTTTCGAGTTTCCGGAGTTTCATTTGGCAAGATTTTTGTTAAGAAAAGAGAACCAATTTTTAATATTTTTTGTAGTTGACAAAAAAATATTTTGAAGTTATTATTTCCATTTAAAAATTTTTACGAGGGAATAGCCATGTATGCCATTATTCAAACCGGGGGGAAACAGTATCAGGTTGCCCCTGGAGATGTGATTAGGATCGAAACCTTAGAGGGCGAAAAGGGGACAACCGTAGCCATACTCAAAGTCCTGTTTGTCGCCCGGGACCAGGAAATTATGGTCGGGAAACCTTTTTTGGACGGGGTTTCGGTGGTGGGAGAAATCCTGCACCAGGGGAAAGACCGTAAGATTTTGATTTTTAAACATAAGAGAAGAAAAGGGTATAAGAAAATGGTCGGGCATCGGCAGCCCTATACCCAGTTTAAAATTAATGAAATCCAAGGGATTTAAAGGGGTTTATTATGGCACATAAAAAAGCCGGAGGCAGTTCCAGAAACGGCCGGGACAGCGAAGGACAACGGTTTGGAGTCAAGCGATATGGCGGCCAGAAGGTCAAGGCCGGAAATATCCTGGTCCGGCAGGTGGGGACCAAATTCCACCCCGGCGAAAATGTGGGGTTGGGAAAGGATTTTACGATTTTTGCCAAAATTGATGGGGTGGTAACTTTCGAACGCTGGGGAAAAGATCGAAAAAGAATCAGCGTCTATTAATGATTTCTTCCTCCCTTGCGGGGTAGATCATAACCCCAATTTGTTTCTAACCTTTCCAATCGCCCAACCACAGATGGTAGGGAAAAAGCTCGCCAGATATCTTTGAAATTCTTTGATGAGGCCAAGATTTTTGTTCGATCCGGAGACGGAGGCAATGGTTGCCTCAGTTTCCGAAGGGAGAAGTTCATCCCCCGGGGGGGCCCGGACGGCGGGGACGGGGGCAAGGGCGGCGACGTCCTGATTACCGCTTCCTCCCAAAGTCAGACCCTACAGGATTATCACTTCCATCAGCATTTCAAGGCCCCCAAAGGGACCAATGGGCAAGGGAGCGATCGACACGGGAGAAAAGGCCGGGACATTCGGCTCACCGTTCCCTTAGGAACCCTGGTCCGAGAAGCGGAAACCAAGCAGATCCTGGCGGATTTAACCGAAGAAGGGCAGACCCTGGTTGTCGCCCGGGGAGGGAGAGGTGGCAAGGGGAATAAACACTTTGCCACGGCCACCCATCGGACCCCAAGATTCGCCCAAAAGGGAGAGCCCGGTACTGAGTCCTGGTTGTTACTGGAGCTAAAAGTATTAGCTCATATAGGCTTGGTGGGCCTGCCCAATGCCGGTAAATCAACCCTCCTTTCCCAGCTTTCCGCCGCCAAACCCAAAATTTCCGACTATCCCTTTACTACTCTGACCCCCAACCTGGGGATTCTAGAAAACGATCAAGCACAGCGTCTGACCATTGCCGATATTCCGGGGATTATCGCCGGTGCCAGCAGCGGAGCCGGTTTGGGTTTAAAATTCCTCAAACATATTGAACGCACCCAGGTCCTGTTGTTTTTAATAGACGCCTCCTTAACCGGAGATGAACCTTTTCTTTCTTATCAGACCCTTAATAAAGAATTGGAGACCTATAATCAAGACCTTTTAGGAAAATCCCGACTGGTTGTGGTTAATAAAATGGACTTACCCGATTCGAAGAACCATTGGGCCGGTATCCAAAAGGCTTTTAAAAAACTCCGTTTGGAGGTTATTCCGATTTCGGCAAAAACCGGCGAAGGGATTCCCACCCTTATAGATCGCCTTTTTACCGTACACGCCAACCGGATTTTGGCGGACACATCGAAAGATGAAAGTTAACCAAGGGATTATTACAGGGTATTCGGCCATGGATAAGCAAAATGGATCGATTGATCAACGGAAGGCCCTGTTAAAAGGGGTAAAAAAAATTGTCATTAAAATCGGAAGTGCGGTCCTGACCGATAACGGGGTCCTGCATCGCCCGACGATAATCCGTCTGGCCGACGATATCGCTTTTTTAAGAAAAAAAGGGTATCAAACGGTCATCGTCAGTTCCGGAGCCATTGCTTCCGGAGTAGGCAAGCTGGGGTTGATGAGGAAACCGGAAACGATTCCCCAGAAACAAGCCGTGGCGGCCATCGGGCAAGGGAGTCTGATGTATGCTTATGAAGAGGCCTTCAACACCCATCAGTTACTGGTCGCCCAGATACTCCTGACCCGTGAAGATCTGACCAATCGCCAACGGTATCTGAATGCCCATAACACCCTGATCACCCTTCTGGAGTGGGGAATCATCCCGATTATTAATGAAAACGATACGGTGGCGGTGGATGAAATCAAGTTCGGAGATAATGACAACCTTTCGGCCCTGATTACCCACTTAGTCGAGAGTGATTTGTTGATCGTCCTGACCGACACGGAAGGGCTTTATGATCGAGATCCCCGGGAAAACCCTCAGGCCCGTTTGATTCCCGTGGTGGAACAGATAGATTCTCATATAGTTGAATATACATCAAAATATTCAGGGCAATGGGGGTTGGGCGGGATGCGTTCCAAGATTATGGCTGCCCGTAAAGTCACCGCCGGGGGTATTGCGGTCATTGTCGCCAGCGGCAGAAAAGAGGGGGTTTTACAGGAGATCATAAAAGGGAAACCCCTGGGGACGCTTTTTCTACCGCAAAAACCGACCCTGAGCCGGAAGAAACATTGGATCGCCTTTACTCTTAAACCTAAAGGGGATATTATCGTTGATGAAGGGGCTCGAAAAGCAGTGCTGGATAAAGGCAAGAGCCTGCTTCCTTCCGGGGTGCTTGAGGTTCAAGGGAGGTTCGGGATCGGGGCTTGTGTACAACTGTTGGATCAAAAAGCCCGGGTGATCGGAAAAGGACTGGTCAATTATTCATCATCAGATATAATAAAAATCCGTGGGCTGAAAACCTCGGAAATAGAAAAGAGATTGGAATTCAAACATTCGGATGAAGTGATTCACCGGGATAATATGGTGATATCCAGCGAATGAGGCCTGAAGCTTCAGGCGAAAGGCTATATTTGATTCCCGAGTGTGATTATTAAATTGAAGGAGATCGGCTATGGACCTTAAAAATGAAATTCTGACAATAGCCAAAAGTGCCAAAGAGGCCTGTCCCGTTCTGGCCGGCCTTAGTTCCAAACAGAAAAACCAGACTCTGGAACGAATGGCCCGGGTCTTGTTAAAAAAATCAGGAATTATCCTTAAAGAAAATAAAAAAGACCTGGAGCAAGCCAAGAAAGCCGGTCACCCCCGGGCCTTTCTTGACCGTTTGCTCTTGACCACGGGAACGCTTAAAGAAATGGCCCAGGGACTCCTGGAAGTCGCCAATCTGCCCGATCCGGTTGGAGAGGTTACCGGAATGCAACTCCGGCCCAACGGGCTGCAGGTAGGACGGATGCGCATCCCCTTGGGGGTAATCGGTTTTATATACGAATCCCGACCTAATGTGACCGTAGATGCAGCCGGACTTTGTCTGAAATCAGGCAATGCCGTCATCCTGAAAGGTGGAAGCGAGGCCATCAGGTCCAACCTGGTTTTAACCAAAATCCTTCAGGAATGCCTGATTCAGGAAGGGATTCCCAAAGGGGCCATTCAGATTATCCCGACTACAAACCGGGAGGCCACCACTGAATTACTAAAATTGGAAGAGTACATCGATCTGGTGATCCCCAGGGGCGGTGAGGGGTTGATCCGCATGGTAACGTCCCAGGCTCGAATGCCGGTCCTGAAACATTATAAGGGGGTTTGTCATGTTTTTGTGGATCAAGGGGCGGATGTGACCATGGCCTATCGGATTTGTCTTAATGCCAAGGTCCAGCGTCCTGGAGTTTGTAATGCCATGGAAACCCTTCTGGTCCATAAAGATGCGGCTAAGGCCTTTCTCTCCCGGGATGATCAAACTTTTCCGAAAGGCAGGGGTGGAAATCCGGGGTTGTCCGGACACGCTTAAAATCATTGGAAAAGGAAAAGGGATTCGGGCGGCGACGGAAGCAGACTGGTATGAAGAATATCTCGACCTGATTGTTGCAGTCCGGGTCGTGAAGGATCTAAAGGAGGCTGTAGCCCATATCCACAAGTATGGATCCCAACACACGGAGGCCATCGTCACCCAGGATTATGAGCGAGCCCATGATTTCCTAAAATCAGTGGATTCTTCGGTTGTCCTGGTCAACGCCTCGACTCGTTTCAACGACGGAAATCAATTGGGCCTTGGAGCGGAAATCGGGATCAGCACATCCAAACTGCACGCCTTCGGACCTATGGGGCTAAATGAACTGACCACAACCAAGTTTATTGTCTTTGGACAGGGGCAAGTCAGGAGCTGAGAGGTTGGAGGCGAGAGGCATGAGGCAAGAAAGAAGAAAGGTTCAAGGTCCAAGGTTCAAGGTTCGAGATATAAAAACCGGGAACGTCCCAAAACCTTTTTCCGATTTGGTCCAAAAACTCCCCACTCTGCAATCCCCTGCTGATTGCAGGTTCCGTAATCCGAAATCGACTCGTCTTGGTCTTTTTGGAGGGGCTTTTAATCCTGTTCACTTTGGACATCTCAGGGCTGGAATTGAAATTCAGGAGGCTTTTCATTTAAACCGGGTTTTATTTATTCCCACGGCCGTTCCGCCGCACAAAGAAACCCATAATCTGCTTCCCTTTGCGCACCGTTTGAAAATGCTCCGTTTGGCCCTTGACGGGCATCCTTTTTTGAAAGTCTCGGAGGTAGAAAAAAAAAGGGAAGGAAAGTCTTATTCCATCCAGACGGTGCGGTTTTTTAAGAAAACGCTGGATTCCAAGACCGAGCTTTTTTTTATCATCGGGTTAGACGCTTTTTTAGAGATTGAAACCTGGAGAGAGTATCGAAATCTTTTTAAATTATGTCATTTTGTGATCATGGACCGTCCAGGTTATCACCGGGACCGTATTAAAGAATTTGTTTTTCAAAAAATAACCCCAGATGCAATATATTTTCCTGGAGAAAATCGTTTCCTGCACCCTTCCGGGTTTTCAATTTATCTATTTCCCATCACTCTGATGGACATTTCCTCGACCCGTATTCGCCAACTCAGACAGGGTAATCAAACTATCCGCTATCTCTTACCGGAAAAAGTGGAAAATTATATTTTAGAAAGAAATTTTTATGCCGTCTAAACGCCACCCGAAACTCTCCCCCCGTGAAAAGGCCCTGTTACTGGCCCGGGTAGCCCTACAAAAAAAACCCAGGGATCCTCTTTTGCTCGATGTTAGCAAAAGTTGTTCTTTTGCTGATTTCTTTTTGATCCTGAGTGGGACTTCGACCCGCCAGACTCAGGCCTTATCCAGTCATTTGGAAGAGACTTTAAGGAAGCAGGGAATCCGTCTCCGCGGGATAGAAGGGGTGGAAACAGGACAATGGATTTTAATGGATTACGATGAAGTGATTGTTCATATTTTTTTCGAATCGATAAGGGGATTCTATGATTTGGAGGGGTTGTGGATAGAGGCCCCACGCCTGCCCATCTCTTCGGACGAATCCCCTCCGGAGGTCTCCTGATGGTTTCCCGTCCACTGATTCTTATTATTTTAGATGGATGGGGTATCGGCCCGGATTACGCAGGAAATGCCGTGACCCGGGCCCGAACCCCGACGATGGATCTCTTGTTTAAAACATATCCCCATTCCCAATTGAAATGCTGGGGTGAATCCGTAGGCCTGCCCGAGGGACAAATGGGTAATTCCGAGGTGGGCCATCTTAACCTTGGGGCCGGTCGTATCGTCTACCAGGATATTACCCGGATTGATCAAGCTATCCGAAAGGGTGATTTTTTTGTCCATCCCGGTTTGCTGGCTATGATTCGTCAATGTCGGGATGACGGAACGACGCTTCACCTCCTGGGTCTGGTTTCCGATGGAGGGGTTCACAGCCACATAAATCATCTGGTGGCATTGCTTCAATTGGCAAAAAAGGAAAAATTGGAACGGGTTATGATCCAGGTGATTACCGACGGACGTGATACCCTTCCTAAAATGGGTTTGGAATTTATTCGTCAATTACAACAGCAGATCGGGGAGATCGGGGTAGGCCGGATCGCCACCATTTGCGGACGTTTCTACGCCATGGACCGGGACAACCGCTGGGAGCGTGTGGAAAAGGCTTTTCGATCCTTAACTGGAGGAGAGGGCATTTCTGTTCGGAATCCTGTTCAGGCCATGGAAGAGGCTTACCAGAAGGGAGAAACGGATGAGTTTATCTCCCCATGCGTTCTGGTGGGAGAAGATAACCGTCCGATCGGAACCATCCAGGATCGAGATGCCGTTTTTTTCTTCAACTTCAGGGCAGACCGGGCCAGGGAGATCACCCGAGCCTTTATCGAACAGGATTTTAGCGCCTTCTCAGTCGCCGGACGTCCGAAACTTTCAACTTTTATGACCATGACTGAGTATGACACCCATTTTTCTCCGGGGGTAAAGGTGGCCTTTCCCCCACAAAATCTGGTTCATACCCTGGGAGAAACCATTAGTCGTCAAGGTATCCATCAACTCCGGATTGCCGAGACCGAAAAGTATGCCCATGTGACCTATTTTTTCAACGGGGGCGTAGAAACCCCTTTCCCCTTGGAGGAGCGCTGTTTGATTCCCTCGACCCGGGAAGTACCTACCTATGATCTGAAACCGGCCATGAGCGCTCCGGAAGTGACCCAAGAGATTATCAAGAGGATAAATCAGGGGCGCTATGGATTTATGGTCTTAAATTATGCCAACCTGGATATGGTCGGTCATACCGGGATTTTGGATGCGGCCATTCGGGCTTGTGAGGTAGTCGATTCCTGTCTCGAGAAGGTGATCTCGACTGTTGCCGATCAGGGAGGGGTGGTAATATTAACTGCGGATCATGGTAATGCCGAGGAAATGATCGATCTCAAGCACGGAGGACCTCATACGGCCCATACCTCGACCAATCCGGTTCCCGTTTTATTGATAGACCCGGAGCGGTCCAAGACCCGGCTAAAGGATGGGATTTTGGCCGATGTAGCCCCGACCATATTGAGCATCCTGAACATCCCAATCCCGGAGGAGATGACCGGGAGTTGTCTGATCGAATGATTTGAGTTGGAGACCTGGAACCACAGGATGCAAGGTGCCTGAGGGACGCAATGGGTTTTTGTCTTTTATTGGATATCGGCAGGTCCGTATTAGGAATCCGCCTTCATGATTTTCAAGGACAATAATGAAGAAATATTTTTCTAAGATTTGCACCGGATTGATGATTGCTCTCCTATTTATTCCCCTCAATCCCTGGATTCCCTTTACAGGAGGGAATGTTTATGCCCTGACTACCTCAGAAGAACAAAAAATAGGAGAAGAGGTGGTCCGCGAGGTGGAAAGCAAATTCACCCTGATCCGGGACCCTTTTATTCTGGAGTATCTCAACAAACTGGGTCAGGACATCCTCAAACAAGCCGGGGCTCAGCCATATCCTTTTCATTTTTATCTTCTGAAAGATCCCCAATTAAATGCCTTTTCGGTTCCGGGAGGACATGTCTTTGTAACTACCGGGATAGTTGAAATCATGAATTCGGAAGGAGAATTGGCCGGCTTACTCGGCCATGAGATCGGTCACGTCACCAGACACCATGTTTCCAGAATGATCGAACAACAAAAAAAAATCGGTTTGGCCACTATAGCTGCCGCCCTGCTCGGGGTCTTGGCCGGAGACCCCACGATTGCCACTGCCGCTATCGCCGGATCGATGGCCACGGCCCAAACTTTAATGCTTAAATTCAGCCGCGAAGACGAAGACGAGGCGGATATTTCCGGATTCAAATATATGTCCAAGGCGGGGTTCGATCCCAAGGACATGATTGAATTGTTCGACAAACTTCGACGTTGGGGGTCTTTTGGTTCCGAAGGGATCCCGGCCTATATGCAAACCCATCCCCTGACCGGAGACCGCATGTCTCATATTGAAGATTTATTGCACCAGTATGAGAGTCAGGGACCTTGGAGGCGGACGAGTTCCGACGATTTTCGACTGTTCCAAACCATTATCCTGGCCAAATATGGAGACTTGCAGCGAGCCCGGAACCATTTTCAAGACTGGTCCAAGGAGACTCAAAATCTTTTTTGGGTTCATTATGGCCAAGGTTGGATTGATGTCCGGGAAGGAAAATTCGAGGCAGCCGCCGACCAATTCGAAAAAGCACTAAGCCTCAAACCGAAGGATATCTATATCCTGAGAGATTTAGGACAGGTATTTTTGTTAAAAGGGAGCTATGAGACGGCCATCCAAAAATTAAGTCAGGCCTCCCTGCTTAACCCCAAAGACGGATCCACCGCCTTCCTTCTGGGGCGAGCCTACCAGGAAAAAGGAGAAAATCAATTAGCCCTGGAAAATTTTCAGAGGGCCTTACAACTTGGGTTGAAGGGAGAGGATCTTTATTATTATTTGGGTATGACCTATGGAAACTTAAAAAATCTGGGGCAGGCCCATTATTACTTAGGTAAATCATTCGGTGTGAAGGGAGACCGAGGAAAGGCCCTGTTTCACTTCAAAACCGCCTTGAAATATGTCGACAAAGATCCAGCCCAAAAAGACAGGATAGAAAAAGAAATTAAAACCCTTGAGTCTGAGAAATTAAAGGCCAAGAACCAAAGTCCTTAATGAAAAACAGCATACCCGGAGAAAGAATCGACTAACCTTCAAAAATTTCATATCCCACTCTTTCTGTTTAGATATTGTTTTAATGTCTTGTAAGGGGCCAGAGCCGGACAGGAATTGCGGGCCGTTTCCCAGTTGGGCTGATCCACGAGCATGGGCGTGAAAAACGGCCATTGTCGACAGGGTGCGGGTTTTACTTCATGAATGCTGCATCGACCGTTTTGGGAAAAATGACAATATCCATCTTTTCGGATATGGATATAAATCTTTCCATTTTTCCGGATACAATATTTTTCAAGAAATTTTTGATGAGAACTGTTTAAAAAAAGGGAAATTCGGTTGATCTCCTCCCGGGAAAGATAGATCCCTCCTTCACCCCGACAACAGGTTCCGCATTGGGTGCACTCAAACAGTTCCATCGCCTTGTCGAACAATGATGCGTCGACTTTAAGAGCGGTCGCTTTTTTTTTCATGGTTCTATCTCAATTGAATGGCTCAGACTTGATAGGATGTTATTAAACGAACCCTCCCTGTGTTGTCAAGGGGAGTTTATGATTTCCTGCCTTTTCAGGTTAGGTAAAATTCAAAGGAGAGCGGGTTATTTTTCAATTGTTATAATCATAAACCCTCCTTTTTTTCTTGACTGTGTTTTTTCCCTTCATTATACTTTTTAAATAAAAAACAAGTGCTATTAATTTTATTCAGGCACAAGGGTGTGTCTAACCTGCATAGGGTTTAGGTTCTTTTAGTAGGAATAACGACAAAGGCGTCTTATTATGTTAATTAATAGGCGCCTTTTTTATTGGAACTAATTTTAACAAACATCTTTTATTGTAACTAATAGATTATCACGGATTTATTCGTTCTCAATAATCACCTCAGGATAAAGATGACGGAAACTCCAATAAGAATGATAGGTTTTTGCTGTAAAAACGCAATCGCATCGGACCCGGTGTTAGCTGAAAAGGGCTGGCACGCATTTGAACCGGAGATTAAAATTATATCCGTTCCCTGCAGCAGCAAAGTTGAAACGCTGAGCATTATCAAAGCCTTTGAGGCCGGAAATGACGGAATTTTTGTCCTGGGGTGTAAAGAAAAGACTTGCCGGCTTCTTGATGGGAATGAACGGGCCCAAAGGATGGTCAACTATACCAGGAAACTTCTAAGTGAGATCAATCTTGAAACGGATCGTCTCACCATGGTGCGATTGGGAACTTCTGAGTTTAAGGACTTTAACCAGGTAGCCCGTCATATGATTGACCTGATCCGACCTTTGGGGAAGGTCTCGTAAAGAAAATGCCCAAGAAATATCATATTACCATAACCCCCACCCCTCCTCGGTTCACCCCAACGGCCAAGAGCACGGTCCTGGATTGGGAAGGCGGGTGCTTACGCTGTTTTAAGTGCGTTAAACGCAAATGTGTGGTGAATGCCTATAATCAGCGGACCTTTGATCCAACCCAGCTAACTGATACCATCGATAAAATCTGTAAAAACTGCCTTCAATGTGTTCAGGAATGCCCGGGCCGGGTGATTACCAAGATCCTGAATCCGGAATATGAAAAAATCGGGGACGCCTATTGGACACCGGATATCATAAACAAACATTGGTATCAGGCGGAAACCGGGAGCATACCCGTCTCCGGTGCAGGCTATGCCGGACCCTTTTGCGGACCGGGTTTTGATCAGATGTGGACGGATATGTCAGAGATTGTCCGACCTACACGGGACGGCATACACGGTCGGGAGTATATCAACACCCAGGTGAGTCTCGGCCGGAAATTGTTTTCCCTTCCCTTTACCGAAACCGGGGAACCCATCCTGGATGCACCCAAGAATATCGACCTTCCGATTCCGATTCTCTTCGGAGAACTTCCTTTCGGAAGTCTCAGCCGCGAAGTTTTCACCGCCATGGCCATGGCTGCCGCTACGCTGGGCACGGTCATTGAAATCCCTGGGGATGTCCTTGACCAAGCCCTTGAACCTTATGCCGCGAATATTATTCCCCTCCTGTCTCCGAATGGGTGGGAATCGGTCCGGACCTGGATCGAGTCCGCCCCTATCATCGAATTTCGTGACTCACCGAAATCGGTGGCCGCCTTCAGGGAGATCAAAAAGCACTATCCCGAAAAACTGGTCATGATAAAAACCGGGCTGGATGAGTCCAGTCATGAACGGGTGGCCTTCCTAGCGGATGAGGGAGTGGATATTATCCATTTATTGGCTGATCGAAACGGTAATGTTTACAGCCGATCCCGACCGGATGACGTGATCGGTTTTATAACAGATCACGTCCGAAAAGCCCATAATCGTCTGGTTGATAAAGGCATCCGCAACGGCCTAACCCTCATAGCCGGCGGCGGTATTGCCATGGCCGAGCATGTGGCCAAAGCCATTATCTGCGGGGCCGATGCGGTTTCAATCGATATTCCTCTTCTGCTGGCCCTGGAATGCCGTATGTGCCTCCGGTGTACAGAGGGCTTATCCTGTCCGGTCCAGATAGAAAATATCCACCCGGCCTGGGGAAAGAATCGGATTATGAATTTCATAGCGGCCTGGAGGAATCAGCTCCTGGAGGTTTTAGGAGCCATGGGAATCCGGGAGGTCAGACGTTTACGGGGAGAGGTCGGCCGGGCCATGTTTTTCGAGGATCTTGAGGCCGACACCTTTGGACGGCTTTTTGGCCGGAGAAAAAATTAAGTTAGACCGGTCCAAACATTTTTGAAATTTTAGAATGGTCCAAGGGGTCTTGTTTTTGGGGATTGTCTAAAAGGCGATTCATTGCCCCATCCCGGCCCAAAAGCTAAATTTATTAGGAGCAGGGCCTTTAGCTATGCCTGTTTCAAGCCTTGATGAAGGCCTGCTCTCGGACTTATGTTCCAATTTTGGCCCGGTAAAGAAGCTAAGGGCATTTGGGTAGACAACCCCAAAAATAAGACCCCCTTGGACCTTAGTGTCGAAAGTTAGAGATTATTTTTTAGATATCAGGTGTAAGGATTTAACCTTTAGAAACAACAACAATGGCACAATTGGATCATATAATGGAGATGCCCGAGGTTAAGAGTACCCCGAGCCGCTATCGCAACGGCATAGGCAAATTCAGGATTCGCCGAAGCAGCGCCTGTATCGCCTGTGGTAAATGCATGGAAATCTGTCCCTATGGCGTGCACCACAAGGGAAAATTAAAGATGGCCATGCCCAAAGACTATTTATGTATCGGATTTACCTGTAACAAGTGTATCGAAGCCTGCCCGGAAAAGGCCCTGGCCCTGGATATCAATCCAGCCTCCAGGGTTATCGGGGACAAGCGATGGACCCCGGATCTACTCATCAGTACCTGGTATATGGCCGAAACCGGCCGGGTGCCGCCCGGTGATATAGAGTACAAAATCGGAGATTCCCAGGGCGGATTTGATCGCCTGGAATTCAAATTTCAAAAAGAAGCCCCAAGCCGGGATCTCAACCCAAATGATTTCTCCACCGTTATTCCCCTTAACCGATCAGGGGATAATCGGGAAAAGATCCTGATCAACCTCCCGGTTTATGGCGGAGGTATGTCCTTCGGGTCCATTGCCTTAAAGGTTATTATCGCCCGGGCCCGGGCCTGGCAGGCCTGGAATTCCTTTACCTGCACGGGTGAGGGAGGCTATCCCCAGGAACTCTATCCCTATGACGACCATGTCATTACCCAGGTGGCTACGGGATTGTTCGGGGTCAGGGAAGATACCATCAAGCGGGTGCGCATGGTGGAATTCAAATATGCCCAGGGTGCCAAGCCCGGTCTGGGCGGGCATTTACTGGGAGATAAGGTCACCCCGGAAGTAGCCAAGATGCGGGAGGCCGTGCCGGGAAACCCTTTATTTTCTCCTTTTCCGTTTCACAGCGTTTATTCGGTTGAAGATCACAAAAAACATATCGACTGGATAAAGGAGATCAATCCCAAGGGACTGGTATCAGTGAAGGTTTCCACACCGACGGATGTGGATATGGTGGCTGTAGGGAGTTACTATGCCGGAGCCCACATAATCCATCTGGACGGCAGCTATGGCGGGACTGGTGCGGCCCCGGACATAGCCAAGAAAAATATTGCCATGCCGATCGAGTACGCCATAGTTAAGGTCCATAATTTTTTAAAAGAGGAAGGCATTCGGGACAAGATCACCGTTATTGCCAGTGGCGGTATTCGTACGGCCTACGACGTGGCCAAAACCATCGCCCTGGGTGCCGACGGGGTGGTAATCGGAACCGCGGACATGGTGGCCGTTGAATGCATCCGTTGTTCCAATTGTGAGAGTGGTCGGGGCTGTGCCCGGGGCATAGCCTCTACGGATCCGGAATTAAACCGATCCATTGATTTGGAGTGGGCCACCCAGAGACTGATCAACATGTATCATGCCTGGCGGACGCAGTTGATTGAGATACTTTACCGCCTGAATATGACGGATATAAAAGAATTAGTTGGCCGAACCGACTGTCTTAGACATTTGGATTATGAAGACGTCGGCCTAACCAAACCTGTTTAAAATTGTGATGGTTGAAGGGGGTCTTGTTTTTGGGGATTGTCCAAAGGGTGACTCATCGCCCAATCCCGGCCCGACCAGCAAAGTTTGATTTGAGGCAGGGCCTACATCTTAGCCTGTTTCGGGCAAGGGTGTAGGCCTGCTTCAGACTTAGTTAAAATATTTGGCCTGGCAAAGAAGCTCCTGGCGTTAGGGTGGACAACCCCAAAAACAAGACCCCCTTCAACCGTAGTATCGAAAGTGAGAAATAAATTCTCGGATCGCAGAGTCTGAGCAACCCATGAACCATGAAAAATTCATTTATCGAGAAATTTCTGGAATCCAGAAAAAGACTCACACAAAACGCCCGACCTAATATTCAAAAAGAATCCGAGGAGGGTGGATGCGGGGTCACGGGATTTGCCTGTTCAATTCCAGTGGGGGGCAAGCATATTTTTGAACCCTCAGTGCAGATGCACAACCGGGGAAATGGAAAAGGCGGCGGCATCGCGGCTGCGGGATTAATCGCTTCCGATCTGGGGGTTTCCCAGTCCGTGCTGGATGACTGTTATATGATTCAGGTGGCCCTGTTGGAACCCGAAGCCCGGGGGGATGTGGAAAAGCAGTGTCTGCTGCCCTTCATGGATATTCATGATGGACGTGCCATTCCCACTCTGGATGATTATCGGGAAGTCGAGGGACTGGAGATCAAACCCCCGGATGTCTGGCGCTACTTTGTCCGGGTCAAGCCGGATATTCTGGCCGAATTCGCAGATAAAAACCGATTTAAAGAGACCGACCCGAGAAAAGGCGGAAGATGAGTATATCTGGCAGAACACCATCAAGCTGAACCGGGAGTTTTACGCCGCCCAGGGCGACAAGAAGGCCTTTGTCATGTCCCAGGGCAAGAACATGATGATTCTGAAGATTGTCGGGTATGCGGAACAGGTGGCCGATTATTACAGGATTGACGATTTCAGGGCCCATATCTGGATCGCCCACCAGCGGTATCCCACTAAGGGACGGGTCTGGCACCCGGCCGGTGCCCATCCCTTCATGGGACTCAATAAGGCACTGGTGCATAACGGCGATTTTGCAAACTATTACTCCGTTTGCGAGTATCTTGCACAGCGTAATATCTTCCCCCATTTTCTGACGGATACGGAGGTCGCCGTCCAGATGTTCGATCTGCTGAATCGGATATACGGATATCCGCTGGAATATATCATCGAGGCCCTGGCCCCCACCACGGAAATGGATTTTGATCAGCTTGCCCGAGGAAAAACAGGCTATATACCGCGCAATTCAGTCGATCATATTAATGGCTCACCGGACGGCCCCTGGTTTTTTATCATCGCCAGAACCGACTTGAGCAGCTGACAAGTTCCAACTCATCGGGATCACCGATACCGCCATGCTCCGCCCCCAGGTCTTTGCCTTTGATGACGGCGAAGTCCAGGTCGGCCTGATCTGTTCCGAAAAACAGGCCATTGACGCCACTCTGGCCAGTCTGGCGGCGGAAGACCCCCGAATCTGCCCGGTCGCGGATAAATACTGGAACGCCAGAGGAGGGAGCTCATACTGACGGCGGAGCCTTTATCTTCACCATCTCTGATGATCCGGACCGCGCGGGCCAAAAGAGAATGGTATGTACCGATAAATTTGGCCGGGAAGTCAAGACCCACCCGGGAAGAGAGGCTGGTGACATCCGGTTGCCGATCGGCAGACCGGATAAGAGCGAATCGCTGACTTTATCCATTTCGGAACAACTGGAGCAGGGGAATTCTTTCGGTCTTTTTTCATTATTAAAAGATCAGATACAGAAAGAAAACTATGACGGTTTCCGCTGGTCATGCCAACGGGTAGCTGAAGCAACCCAAAACAACGACGAATACGGGCAAACGGCTATCCAGGCTCTGACCCTGATCAATGACCGGCGTTATTCCACAGGTAAACTGAAACGCAGCGCTATACTCCATATTACCCGCAGCACATTGGAAGGGATCTTCAGCCAGGCTGAGCCCATAGGTTCCGGAGGCGGCAGCCGTTATCGCCTGATTACCTGGGATATGAGTGAGAAACTGATCGAACCGGCGGGGAAGCAGACCACCCTGATCCTGAACGCCAAAGGATTTCCGCCGGAAGGGGATGATTGCGATGCCAGATTGATTTGCCGGGCCTATGAGCTGGGCTGGAAACAATTTATCTGCTATGGATATCGAGGCCAACGTTTTCTGGGATGCGGGCTGGGTCCGGGAACCCATAACGTCAAGATCGATGTCTATGGAAGTTCAGGGGATTACCTGGGGTCGGGTATTGACGGCTTGAACATCGAAGTTCATGGAAACGCCCAGGACCAGCTCGGCCAGATATTGAAATCCGGAAAACTGGTGATCTACGGGGATGTGGGACAGACTTTTTTGTACGGTGCCAAGGGCGGAGAGGTCTATGTCATGGGCAATGCCGCCGGACGGCCCTTGATCAACGCGGTGGGACGGCCCAAGGTCGTTATCAATGGGACGGCCCTGGATTACTTGGCTGAATCCTTCATGGCCGGAAATCCCCACAACGGCGGAGGATTTGTCGTCCTTAACGGGCTTGAATTTGACGAGGATGGCCGACCGCGCCCACAGCCCACACCCTACCCCGGATCCAATCTCTTTTCCCTGGCCTCTGGGGGGGCTATTTATGTCCGGGACCCGCATCGGCTGCTCGTAGAGGAGCAATTAAACGGGGGGGCCTTTGATGATTTAACCAATGAAGATTGGCGCCTGATCCTTCCCTTTTTAAGAGAAAACGAAAACCTTTTCGGAATCTCCGTGGAAGAAGATCTCCTGACTGTGAACGGAGTTCGAAAGACCCCCGGCGAGGTTTATTGGAAAATTATTCCTCAAAAAGTAAAGGACTTGGCCAAAGCCTCGGTGGAGGAATAAAAAAAATGAATAATAACAAAAACTATTTGAAATTGGGATGGTCATAGAGGGTCTTGTTTTTTGGGGATTGTCCAAAGGGTAATTATGAGCTCCCAACCCGGCCAATCCGGCAAAGTTTGATTCGAGGCAGGGCATTCATCCGAGCCAGTTTCGGGCACTGGTGTAGGCCTGTCTCCGAACTAGGTTCAAACGATGGCCCGGCAAAGAAGCTCATGGCTTGGGGGTGGACAACCCCAAAAAACAAGACCCTCTATGACCCTTTAAAAAAATATTAGAGATAAATTCTTAGACTTATGCGCTTATTATCTAACTTTGATCCAATATTAAAGATCGACACGAGCTTTGCTCGACAGGGCGTTCTTGACTGGCAGGTGGATTTATTCGCCTGTTACCAGTGCGGCAAATGTTCCAATGGCTGCCCGGTGACTTTTGCCATGGATATTCTGCCCCATGAATTGATAAGGATGCTTCAACTGGGATTGACGGAAGAGGTCCTGGGGTCCAAGACAATCTGGGTCTGTTCTTCCTGCGAAACCTGTTATACCCGGTGTCCGAATGAAATTGAAATCCCGAAACTGATGGATGATCTTAAAGAGGAGGTCCTGAAGAAGTCCAGGAAACCATCCCAAGAAGCCGTAGCCAGGTTTCATGAAGGGTTCCTGAAGAACATCAAAATGTTCGGCCGGATCAATGAGACGGTTCTGATGGCCGCTTACCAGCTAACTTCTTCCTGGTCCGATTTAAAAAAGAGCCGAATCGATTTCCCTGGCATTTTTAAAAATATTGGCCTGGGCTTAAGTATGTTAAAACGCGGACGTCTTTCCCTCTTCCCCCGTTGGAAAACCAGGAAAGAGGTCCAAGGACTTTTTAAAAAATGAGACCTTTGAAAAAATTTCAATTTTGGCCAAGATCAAGGAAGGCGAAAATTTCAACCACAGGAATATATGAAATATTTCAAGGATTGAAATTTGAGTCTGACACAGAGATTGGGCAAAAGGGGAAAATTTTTAAGGGTCTCAAAGGTTGAACTATGAAGGTCACCTACTATCCGGGTTGTTCCCTGGAATCATCGGCCCGGGATTATAATGAATCGATCAAAACTGTCTGCCGGGCTCTGAATATCGAACTGCAGGAACCCCAAAACTGGACTTGCTGCGGCGCCACATCGGCTCACAGTTTGAACGAAAAACTGGCGGTTGATCTTCCGGCCCGTAATTTCCCGGAAATGGAACGTATGGGACAGGACCTGCTGGTCCCCTGCCCTTTATGTTATAACCGGCTGATCCGTGCCAAGGTGAAAACGGGATCACCCGTTCCAATCCATGATATGGCCTCCTTTATGGCCCAGCCGGAATTGCTCGAAAAAATCAAGGCCGCGGTACTGGCTCCACTTACCGGTATGTCGGCGGTTTGTTACTACGGCTGCATGGCCAATCGGCCGCCTAAAATCACCGGGAGTAAAGATTACGAAAATCCCATGGAAATGGATCAAATAGCCGCAGCCCTTGGAATAGAGGTGAAACCCTGGTCTTTTAAGACTGATTGCTGCGGAGCCAGCTTTTCCATTTCCAAACCTGAAATTATCCATAACCTGGTAAAAAAGCTCTATGACCGGGCTTTAGAGGCCGGGGCCGAGTGTATCATAGTCTCCTGTCAGATGTGCCAGGCAAATCTGGATCTGTATCAGGAAGAGATTGCCCGAATTTTTAACAAGGATTACCGACTGCCGATTTTATACTTTACCGAATTAATCGGACTGGCTATGCAATTAAAGGATATCCCCCGGGCGCTTAAACGGCATCGGGTGAATCCGATTCCCTATCTGAAAGAGAAAGGATTGGTTGCCGGATAGATTCTCACAGCTTATATCAGAGAATTTATCTCTAACTTTATTTATGGTTACGAGTTTACGGGTTGCGTGTTGCGGGTCAAAAAACCGAACCCTTTTTTCCGAAAACTCGTAACTCGCAACCCGCAACCCGCAACAGGAAAATTTAAAATTTTTGGATAGCAACAATGTCTAACGAAACAGCTGTAAACCCTATCGGCGCCGTGATGGTTGTAGGCGGTGGAATAGCCGGAATACAGGCCTCTCTGGACCTGGCTGAATCGGGCTACCTGGTCTATCTGGTAGAACGCAAAGGTTCGATTGGTGGGCGGATGAGCCAATTAGACAAGACCTTTCCCACCAATGACTGTTCCATGTGCATGATTTCTCCCAAACTGATCGGGGTTGCCAGTCATCCGAATATAAAAATCATCACCAAAGCCGAACTGATCGATCTGGAAGGTGCGCCGGGGCGGTTTAAGGCGGTCGTTAAAAAGCATCCCCGTTATATCGATGAGGAAAAATGTGTGGGTTGCGGGATCTGCGCCCAGAAGTGCCCGGCCAAGGTGGAAGATGAATTCAATCAGGGATTGAATAAACGAAAAGCGGCCTTCCTGCTTTATCCCCAGGCGGTGCCTCTGGTCTATGAGATCGACCGGGATCACTGTATCTATTTCCTGAAGGGAAGGTGCCGGGCCTGCGAGAAATTCTGCAAAAACAATGCCGTCGATTTTAATCAGAAACCGGAAGAGTTAACCCTGGAAGTCGGGTCGGTTATTTTGTCCGCCGGTCTTGACCTTTTCGATGCCGCCAGGGCCCCGGAGTACGGCTACGGCCGATATCCCAATGTGATTACCACCATGGAGTTCGAACGTTGCCTTTCGGCCACCGGACCGTCGGGTGGAGAAATCCTGAGGGTTTCGGATAAAACCGTTCCTAAAAAAGTGGCCTGGATCCAATGTGTGGGGTCCAGGGAGTCCATAAGGGAAGGGCGGGAGTTCTGTTCTTCGGTCTGCTGCATGGCCGCTACCAAAGAGGCGGTGATCGCCAAAAGCCATCATCCTGAAATGGAACCGACTATATTTTTCCTGGACCTGAGGGCCCAGGGGAAGGGATTTGATTCCTATTGTGAACGGGCCGAATCCCAGAGCCATGTCCGTTATATCCGGTCCATGATCAGCCGTGTGGTGGAAAACCCCATTACCCATGATTTGGAGCTGACCTACCAAGATCCTCAAACCGGTGAAAAGGTCGAGGAGGTCTTTGACCTGGTCGTGCTGGCGGTGGGCTTATCGCCCTCGGCCGAAGCCGTCCTCCTGGCCGGCCGGTTGGGCATTGAACTCAATCAATACGGCTTTGTCAAGACGCCGATCGGAAATCCATTGCGGACTTCCCGGGACGGGGTCTACGTTTGCGGAGGATTTGAGGGCCCCAAGGATATTCCCGAGTCCGTGACCCAGGCCAGCGCTGTAACCGCCGAGGCAACCTTGCCCATAGCCGGGGTCCGGGGTTATGAGATTATCAAACCTATATTACCGCCTGAACGTTCTCTTTTCGGAATAGGCCCAAAGATCGGTGTCTTCGTCTGTTGCTGCGGAACCAATATTGCCGGAGTCGTGGATGTACAGGGAGTGGCCGAGTATGCCAGGAAGCTACCCAACGTGGATTTTTCGGATGTCTTTTTGTTCGCCTGTTCCACCGATTCCAAAGTCCGGATGAAGGAGCTGATTCTGGAGCATGATCTCAACCGGGTGGTAGTCGCCTCCTGTTCGCCGAAGACGCATGAAACGCTCTTTATGGATACCCTGAGGGATGCGGGCCTGAATCCCTATCTCCTGGAGATGGCCAACATCCGGAACCAGTGTTCCTGGGTCCATTCCGAACAATCCGAAGTGGCCACCCAAAAGTCCAAAGATCTGGTCCGCATGTCCGTTAAGCGGTTAGCCACTCAGGAACCCATTGTAACCCAACAGGTTCCGGTCCTTTCGGTGGCTCTGGTTGTCGGCGGGGGCCTGGCAGGAATGACGGCTGCGCTTACCATTGCGAATCAGGGATTCAAAACGCATCTTATTGAGCAAAGCGATTCTCTGGGTGGGCGACATCAAGTCAGTCTTCCGACCCTGGAAGGTTTCGATCCGGCCGCATACATCCCGGAACTGATACAGCAGAGTAAAAAATCATCCCAAGATTTCAATCCACCTGGGAGGCGAGATCGAAAAGATCGACGGACATGTGGGCGGGTTTGTATCAACCCTTAAAAAACAGACCGGTGAGACGGTTTCCCTGCGCCACGGGACGGCCATTATAGCCACCGGCGCCGAACCCACCTATCCGGAAGAATTTTTATATGGGCAGCATCCGGGGGTCTTGATTCAAAGCGAACTGGAAAAAGAGATCAAAGAGGACCGGGACAAGGTCGGGTCATTAAACCAGGTCGTCATGATCCAGTGTGTCGGTTCGCGAAACCAGGACAATCCCTATTGCAGTCGGGTCTGTTGCAGTCAGGCCGTGGCCAATGCCCTGAGACTTAAAGAAACCAATCCGAATATGGAAATAATTGTTCTCTACCGGGATATTCGGACCTTCGGATTTAAAGAGGAGTATTACAAAAAGGCCAGGCAGCAGGGGGTCCTGTTCATCCGTTATGACCCGGACCAACCCCCCGAGGTTTTTGAAAAGGACCACCGGCTTTCCATACGCTTTATGGAGCCGGCTATCCGGCGGGAGATCGTTTTATCCCCGGATCGTATTGTCTTAAGCGCGGCCATGAAAGCCCCATCCCGGGTCCGGCCGAATTGCTCAAGTGTACAAACTGCCCAGGGATGACCAGGGGTACTATCTTGAGGCCCATGTCAAACTCCGGCCTCTGGATTTCACCACGGACGGCATGTTTCTTTGTGGGGATGGTCATGGACCGAAATTCCCGGAAGAGGTGATGGTCCAGGCCAAGGGGCGGCCGGCAGGGCCTTGTCCATCCTGTCTAAGGATGTAATTCAGGTGGGGCCTTCCGTCACAGGTAGATCCGGAAGTTTGTGCGGCCTGTATGACCTGTGTCCGGACCTGTCCCTATTCCGTGCCTTTTATTAACGAATATGGGGTGTCCCAGATCGATCCGGCCCGATGCCGGGGATGCGGGATGTGCGCTTCCGAATGCCCGGCCCAGGCCATTTCCGTCCACCATTATCTGGATGAACAGATCGAAGCCAAGGTGCAGGGCTTATTCGACTGAAAGGAAAACAGATTTTAAAAACTTAGAATGAGAAACTAATATCGGGGTCAAAGGGGGGCTTGTTTTTGGGGATTGTCCAAAGGGTAATTCATCGCCCAATCCCGGCCCGTCCGGCAAAGTTTGATTCGAGGCAGGGCCTGGCGGCCCCCAGGCACCATAGCCTGTTTCGAGCTTAGGTCCTGGAGGTCCCCAGGGGCCTGCTCTGGATTTAGTTAAATAATTTGCCCGGCAAAGAAGCTTCCAGGTCCAGGGTGGACAACCTCCAAAAACAAGACCCCCTTTGACCGTGCAAAGCTTAAATGTCTTCGGTCAGTGTTTCAGGAATGGAAATAATGGGAGAACCCTTTGAACCACAAATAATCGCTTTTTGCTGCAATTACTGTTCATATGCAGCGGCCGACCTGGCCGGCTCCATCCGGATGAGTTATCCGGCCAATGTAAAGATCATCCTGGTCCCCTGTTCGGGCCGGGTCGATCCGCTCCATCTGATTCATGCCCTGGAAAAAGGGGCCGATGGCGTCTTTATCGCCGGGTGTATGGAAGGGGACTGTCATTTCGAAACGGGTAACTTTAAGGCCAAAAAACGGACTGCCTATGTCCGTCATCTGTTGGAGGAGATGGGCATCGAACCGGACCGGGTGCAGATGTTTAATATTGCCGCCTCGGATGCCCCCAAATTCGCCCAAGTCGCCCGAATGGTAACCGAGAGAATACGTGAGTTAGGGCCTGGTGTTAAGACAAAATAACGTTCGTCGCCTGCGATCGGCAGGATCGTTCGGCGAAAGATAGTTTTATGGGATATGGCGCCCTGCAGGGTCTCTGAGGGCTTCGAGGTTGATTAAAAATTATAAAGAACACTGGACACCGGATTTTTATCCAGTATCGGTATTGATATCCAGTATCCAGCATCGTCCGGCCAATAGCGATCGATCCTGCCTCTTAAAAAAAGTTTGAGAAAAATTGGAAGACTCCCATTAAAGGAGAGAACAATGATTGTTGCTGAACGTAAACCAGTCCAGGAACTTCTGGCCATGGTAGCCCCTTATAACAACATACTGATGGTCGGCTGCAAGGGATGTGTCACCGTCTGTAATGCCGGCGGGAAAAAGGAGGTGGCCATCCTGTCCGCCGCCCTCAGACTGGCCCGGCGAAAACAGGGAAACCCGATTATGGTGGATGAGATGACCCTCTGACCGCCAGTGTGAACCGGAATTTATTAGCTGGCTTGAAGATTCCCTGAATAAAAAAAATTATGACGCCGTTATTTCATTAGCCTGCAGCATCGGCCCCCAGTATATTGCTGAAGCCTTTAAGGACCTTCCCGTATTTCCCGGTCTAAATACCAGTTTTATGGGCGGAACGGCCCAACACGGTATCTGGGAAGAATATTGTGCGGCTTGCGGAAATTGCGGTATTCATAATTTTGGTGGATTATGCCCGGTCACCCGTTGCGCCAAAAACCTTTTCAACGGTCCCTGCGGAGGGTCGGAAGACGGAATGTGCGAGGTCAATAAGGACCGGCCGTGTATTTGGGAACAGATCTATACCCGGATGAAGACCTTGGGTACTTTGGATTCTCTTAAAAATATCCGTGGCCCGAAAGACTGGTCCACCAGTCTTTCGGGCGGTCCCCGAAAAATAATCAGGGAGGACCTGACATTATGATAGCAGAAACCCGGTTACAACAGACCTTGTCCCAGGGGCGGTTTGCCCTTACCTGTGAACTCACTTCCCCGTGGGGCATTGAATTAGACGGACTGTTCAGGATGGTAGAAAAGCTGAAAGATAAGGTTGATGCCGTTAATATCAATGATAATCCGAATTCGAATGTCCGAATGTCCAGTCTGATTTGTTCCCGGCTGTTATTAGAAAAGGGGCTGGAACCGATTTTTGAGCAGAGCATGAGGGATCGCAACCGCCTGGCCCTCCAAAGCGACCTGTTAGGAGCCGCGGCCGTGGGAATTCAAAACGTGCTCTGCATGACCGGCGATCATCCCTCCAAGGGGGATCATCCTGAGGCCAAAAAGGTCTTTGATCTGGACTCCACCCAATGGATCGCAGCCATAAAGCGGATTCGGGATCAGGGTATTCTTTTAAACGGAAAAAAAATAACCGGCCAGCCGAAATTCTTTATCGGGGGCGTGGCCAATCCTTTTATGAAAAATATTGATCTGCATATTATCCGATTGCAAAATAAAGTCGCCGCCGGAGCTGACTTTATCCAAACCCAGCCGGTATTTGATACGGAGACTTTTCAAGGGTGGATGACCAAGGTGGAGGAAGCCGGATTGAATGATCAGGTGCCGATTATAGCCGGAGTAGCCGCCTTGAAGTCCCTTAGGTTAGCTGAATATCTGAGGGACCGGGTCTCGGGTTTCACCATCCCCGATTCTATTATAGACCGCTTGAAGTCATTACCAGAAGACCAGCAGCAGTCCGAAGGGATCCGTATCTGTGTGGAACAGATAAAGGCGCTTCAACAGATTAAGGGTGTAAAAGGGGTCCACATCATGTCCATCGGCATCGAGGAAAAGATCCCCGAAATTATTGAACAGGCCGGGTTGCCCCAGAGATCGAAGTGAGTATATAGACCCAAATTACCTCATCGTCCCCGTTATATATCCAAAGAGACAGCGCATTTGTCAAACGGACATTTGCCCACTTTCTTTTAATAATCAATTCGCCAACCGTTTGTTTCCGCCAATGCCATGACTCGGGTATAATATTAGACCGGCGGTAATTCCTTTCCCTTGGACAATTGACATTTTATATATAAAAGGTATAGTAATTATACCATGAATTTTGAATTCGATCGCCCAGAAAAAGCATGGCATTGATTTTTATGAGGCCCAGACTTTATGGGACGACCCTGAGATTATTGAGATACCGGTCAAGGTCCTTGATGAACCCAGATATCTGGTCATCGGCAAGATCGCTGGAAAACATTGGTCGGGAGTGATTACTTACCGGAATAATAACTTGAGAATTATTTCGGTTCGCCGTTCCCGAAAAGAAGAGGTTGAAATTTATGAAAGCTAAAGAATTCGACAAACAATTTGATGAGGGTAAAGACATTTCCAATAATCTTGATCTCTCAAAATCTAAAAGGCTTGGGCGGGAACAGAAGAGAGTAAACGTAGATTTTCCTTTATGGATGATTCAACTTTTGGATAAAGAAGCAAAACGATTAGGTGTTCCTCGGCAGTCAATCATCAAGGTCTGGGTAGCCGAACGTCTTGAAAGGGCCAACTGAGTACAGCGGACCCGGAGATTGCAAAACCCGATCCCGCTGTTCCAAAATAAAATAGGCGCAGCTCTCCCCGTTTTGTCCCAACAATATTGTAAAGGCAAGAGATGAAATCAGGCATTGGAGATTTGTAAAACTGGAGAATTGCTTGATTGAATAAGTTGTTTTTGCACCAGCGTCCCATTTTAAGGCCTTAGAGAGAGAAGGCTCTATCATCCGCTTTAATGAGGCCTTCCTGGAGTTCCTAAGACCCTTCCGGATTACTCCCAGGGCTTGCCACCCCTATCAGCCTCAGGAAAAGGGCAAGATCGAAAAAGGGGGGATCCATTACCTCCGGCATAACTTCTGGCCCCTGAGAACCTTTACCGACTTGCTGGATATCAATCGCCAGCTACGGCACTGGCTGGATACCCAGGCCAATTGCCGGCTTCATCAGACGACCGGGGAGAGACCGGTAGATCGCTTTAAACCAGAGATCCTTCAACCCCTGCCGGAGTTTACTCCCGACTGCCGGGAGACCCTCTCGCTTAAGGTCCACCCCGACTTTGCTATCCGTTTCGACAGTAACTTTTATTCCGTCCCTCCCTGGGCCATTGGTAAAACGGTGATCGTCAAGGCTGATCTAACAACCGTCACTATTTACCATCACGAGAAAACCCTGGCTACCCATACCCGCTGCTGGGAAAAAAAACAACGATTAGAACTTCCGGATCATCGGGAGGCGGCCTTTAAACGTCGGCCTCAGGAGTGGCTGGCCACCGAGGTCTCTGTCTTTATCTCTTTAGGCGAAGAGGCCAAAACCTTCCTGGAAGGTCTGGCCCACACCGGACAGCCGATTAAAAAAAATCTGGCCAAACTCCTGGCCTTGAAAGACCGCTTTGGAACCCCTTTATTCATCCAGGCCCTTAAGCGGGCCTTGGATCACAAGGCCTATGGCGCCCATTATGTGGAAAACATCCTCCACCAGGAAAAATCTCCCAAGCAGGATCATCCCCCGGTTCAACTCCAACGTCAGGACCTGAACCGTATCCGTCTGGAGGAGCCCCTCCTGGCCGATTATGACGCCTATATCCTCAAACGAAAGGATTAATCATGTCCTGACTTGGAAACCCTTAAAGATAAACTGATCCAGATCCGTCTCAAAACCATGGCCCAACAACTGGACTCCGTCCTCGATCAGGCCGCTCAAAAAAATCTCAACCTCCCGGCCGTCTTGAACCGTCTGGCCGATTATGAACTGGAGGCCCGTCGTCAAACCGCTATTACCCTCCGGTACCGTCAGTCCCAATTATCCGATAAACCCACTATCGACCAGTTTGACTTCCATCACCATAAATCCCGGCTCGATCAGAAAACCTTGATCCTGAACTTATTCTCTCGATTTTATCTCCAAACACCAGGATGTCATCCTCATCGGCAATCCCGGCACCGGTAAAACCTTCCTGGCCAAGTCGCTCGTCTTCGCCGCCTGTAACGCTAATATCAAAGCCCTCTTTACCAATACCATGGATATGATCAATCACCTCATCGCCGCTGAAGCCGACCATTCTTTACTCAAAAAGCTCCACTACTATCAATCTCCGGACCTCCTGGTCTGTGACGAACTCGGTTATCTTTCCCTCGGTCCCACAGGGCTCGCACCTCTTCTTCCAGGTTATCAGTCAAAGGCATACGGTTAAATCAACTCTGTTGACTACTAACCTGCCCTTTGCCGACTGGGGAAATGTCTTTGATTCCACCCCGGTGGCCACGGCTATCGCTGACCGTCTCGTTCATAACTCCGAGGTCCTTATCCTGGGAGGGCCTAGCTATCGAAGAAAAAATAAATCCTAACCTGTAAAATAAATTATGGCGGTAAATGATTGGGGGGCACTCTATTCCCTGGTGATCCCCCCAGCGTCGTGGCTTGCTTTTATGCCTGTCCCGTGTCGTTGAATACCGCCCTTTCCTCCCGCCGGCTGGTTTCTTCACCGGTCATTTTGGTTGGTTTCCTGACCGGCGATATTAATATTGACCTCAATGGCCCTCCTGCTATTCAGAACCGATGAAAGCATGGCCACGCCTTGTTCGGTGAAAACCATAGGCATGTATTTGGAATGTTCTCCTCTCTTTAAGGTGCCAAATTGGCTCCTTAAAGAATCGAATTCTTCTCTGGAAAGTTCGAACATGAAATCAGGAGGGAATCGATAGCTGTTTCTTCGAACTGCCCGCTTTAGGTATTTTGTTTCTACCCCGTATAGATTAGCAAGGGTATTATCCAACAGGACCTTTTCGCCACGTATGGTAATTATCTGACTTTGAATCTTTTCCAAGGGGACAACTAATTTCTGATCATTCATCGCTCTTCCAAAGAAAGCATAGCCATACTTGGCTTAGAAACCGTCATCGGAAAAAGTAGGGTCCACTCCAATCGGATGAACTTGAGGCTACAATTTGTGACCTCAAGTTTCTACCTCTTCAAATAAAATAAATTGGCCTATTGACTTAGCTGACCCAATCATTTACTATTAACCCTATGTGGGATATAGGGGTTAGGCCAAAATATGAAAAAATGAGTTGGTTAATATTCCAAGAGGAATTTCAAAATGAGGAAGACTGTTATGCTTGGTTGTATAAGACACGTTGGCCAAGAGGATTTGTTTGCCGGGAGTGTGGCGGTACAGAGTATTGGCTGATTTCAACTAAACAACGTCTATACAAATGTAGAAACTGCCGTAACCGGGTTTCACTTACATCCGGGACTATTTTCCACAAAACAAGAACACCACTACTGAAATGGTTTATGCTAATTTTTAGAATGGCAACTTCAAAAACAGGGGTTTCCATAAATGAAATGGCCAGAGAACTTGAAATCAAAGACTATAAAACAGTTTGGACAATGGCCCACAAAGTGCGCAAAGCTATGGCCGATCGAGATGCCCAATATACATTAGCCGGGTTGGTAGAAATTGATGAATCGTTTTTTGGCCCAAGTTTTTCGGGGAAAAGAGGTCGTGGTACGGAAAAAAAGGAATTAGTTATTGTAGCGGTCTCTGTTTGGAAAGATAATGATGGAGAAGAACGCCCCGGTTTTGCTCATGCTTTTGTAGCTGAAAATGCTGAGGCAGAGACAATCGAAAACATTTTGAAGAGGCTTGATGTTTCAGTGGATGAAATTGAACCATTGATTAAAGCTATTCGTTCAGATGGTTGGAGGAGTTATCAGACGGTGTCTAAAAAGCTGGGGATAGTTCATAATAGGGCGGTTCTTCGTGATCCCAAGGATTCTATGCAATTACTTCCTTGGACTCATAAGATCATTGCCAATGCAAAAGCGGTTTTTGCTGGGCCCCATAGAGGTGTATCAAGAAAACATCTCCAAAGCTATCTTTCAGAAGTATGTTATCGTTTCAATCGAAGGTTTTGGGGTAGGGAAGTGTTTCATCGCTTATTGTTTGCTTGTGCTTCGACAAGCACCATAACAAGGGATGAGTTAATGTTCAAAAAGCTGGGTCAGCTAAGTCAATAGGCTAAAATAAATTATAAACCGTTCGAAAAAAGAAAGGTCTGTTCAGCTATCACTTCGACCGGCAATTAGGCCCGGAAACCTATAACAACAATTCAGGAAATGCTAACTTCACAAATTATAAGATGGGACGCTGGTTCTAAAACAACTTATTTTTATCCTTAGCCGATTGAATTTTATATATACCTATTGATCTATTCCCTTTTTTATACTTATTATTTAACAAAAAGGCTGAATTGCCGTATTTACACGGGTTATTCCATCTACTTGAAAGGCTATTTCATGCTGCTTTGTGTTTTGCGATGAGCTCCCGTATTGCCGGAACAATTTCTGTTGGGACTTCTATGACTGTCTGTCCCAAAGCTTCGAATGTAGCCTCATCCTCAGCCACAGCCTCCTCTTCAGACTGGGATTCATAATGGGCTAATACCCTTTTCACACGTTCAGCATCCCATCCTGGTGGAAATCCACTTGCTTTCATTTTTGTTTTCTCCTTCTGCGGCGACGATAGGCGATTAAAGGTTTGCCTCGAAGTTCATATGCTGTGATTACAAAAACACTCCTCGGCTCTGGATCAAGAATATAAATTACCCTAAGAAAACGTCCGTCTGATGTCTTTCCAACTGCAACTCGTGATCCCTCTCGACCCGGTCGATCTTCTCCCGGATTAGAAAGAACTTCTTCCACTTCAATTTCCTCAACTTCTTGTCCATAGATATGGGGGAGTCCTGTTTCCTGATCGATATAATAACGAATATTCAATTCAATTATACCACCTTTTCTCTTATCATTCTATTTTATTGGCCAATGAAAAAGGGGGAGATTTCCCTATTTAAAATAATTTGGAAATTTTTCGTTCGAAGAAAAAAAATTGTTTATTTATCTATCACTTCAACCGGCGCTTTGGACGTTTAATCGCTTTGGTCTATTTTGTTTGTCTGGTCGAAAAAAAGGGCACACCCTATATTTTCAATATCAACAATTAATAAAATGCGGTTCATATCCCAATTAGTTGATAGGAAATAGGGTTAAGCAGATGATAACAAAAGAAAATGGACATCCGGTATCTCTTGGGGATATAAGTTTGTTGCCAAACAAAACAAAACCCTTGGAGGCCTGCGATGTCCAAACTCAGTATAACACCCTATTTCCCCTTTTGTCGAATTCGAGTTATAGATCAATTTGTCTATCCCCAAGCTCACGAATCTTGGCTGAAGGTTGTTCCAGACAAGCGATTTCAACCCATCTGTCACCTGTGTGGTCAGAAGGCCCTCCGGGTTCACAGTTGGAGCCAACGCAGCATCCGGGATCTGAATCTGGCATCGACCCAAGTATATCTTCATTGCCATTTTCGAAAGATCTTCTGCCTCACTTGTGGACAGATTGTTATAGAAGATCTGGAGCTTCTCCATCCCTATTTCCGAGTTACCAAACGATTGGCCTTATATATTCATTGTCTGTGCCGAGTCATGACCGTCAAGGAGGTAGCCGATCATCTTGACCTAAATTGGAAAACGGTTAAAAACATCGACAAATATTTTCTGGAGGCCCAATATGGAACCCCCCATTTTGACGGACTTCGTCTTTTGGCTGTTGATGAAATCGCTATTCGAAAAGGACATCGTTACTTGACTGTTATCCTGGATTATGAATCCGGTCGCGTAGTCTGGATCGGCCAAAAGCGTAAAGCCCGGACCTTAAAAACATTCTTTAATCTACTGTCCAAGAGTCAAAAAAAACACTTGGAAGCCATTGCCATGGATATGTGGGACCCCTATATCAAAGCCGTCAAAGATAAAGTACCTCATGTCCAGATCGTCTTTGACCTGTTTCATGTTATAAACCAATTCAGCCGAGTTATCGATAAAGTCCGCAATAGTGAATACCGAAAAGCTTCCAAAGATCAAAAAGAGATCTTTAAAGGAGCCAAATACCTTTTGCTTAAAAATACCGTTCGGCGTTCTAAGGAGCGGATCCAGTTAGCCGAATTGTTAAAACTTAATGAGGTTATTAACACGGTGTACATCCTTAAAGATCAGCTAAAACATATCTGGTCCTATAAGTCTCGAACCTGGGCAACCAAAGCCCTGGATCATTGGTGCGCATTGGCGCGGTCTCTTCAAAATAGGACCGTGACCAAGTTCGTAAACACTTTAGAACGGTACAGCTATGGCCTTATCAATCACTGTGATTACCCACTCCATACCAGCGTCCTGGAAGGGGTGAATAACAAAATTAAAGTCATTAAACGAAAAGCCTATGGCTTTCATGACCTGCGTTACTTTTCTTTAAAAATTTATCAGGCTTTCGCCAACTAATCGGGAGATGATCCTAAAATGCTAACTTCACAAAATATTTGACAGCTCAAAGCTCAAAGCCAGGCGGGCATGCCGGAGCTCAAAGAAAAGATTTACCCGAGGAAGATTGAGTAACGCTTTGTTTTATAAAGGGGAAAAGGGGGAATGTCAATCCTTTTTTGCCGAAACAGGCAAAAGAAGGAGCTCATTGCTGAAAGCCTATAGCTGAAAGGAAGGAAAAGGCCGAGAAAAGTTCGGAGTGGGGAGTTCGGAGTTCGAAAAAAAAGGAAAAAATGTTCAGCGCCTATGATTGGCAGGAGCGTTCGGCGTTCGGCGAATAAAGAGGCGTGAGGCCAAAAGAAAGGACGGAGAAGGGAGTTCGGGGTTCGGAGAGAGAACAATAACAGAAAGGATCGGCTAATGGCCTTATAATTCTGCCAACAACCCGAAATACTCATCCCGAGTTAACCCGGCTGTTCGTATATTGTTCTTAATGATAAACACCGGTACTTCTTTCCAGTCAGGGATAACTACCGGCCTTGGGACCCCTTCTTTTGTATAAACGAAATGGTCCCCTTCTATTCTTACACATCGAAATCCGGCCTTTTCAAAAACCCTCCTTAGACGGTCAGGAGGAATCGGAGTGATTTTGGGCATTTTAAAAGGCGCTTACCAATTCAGTTGCCACCAGTTTGGGGGGTATCCAGCGTCCAGCAGAGTCTTTCTTATATCTCGATTCATCCAATATATCTTCAAGGGTCCCCATTTTTTCTGCCTCTTCGACAAAAAGCCGAACCGCGGTCTTCAACATTTCTTTGGCCTGTTGAATATCCTGGCCGCAGCTAGAGAGGTCGAGCTCCGGGCAGTAGGCCACATAGGTATGGTCTTCCTTGAAAACAATGACATCATATTCAATTGGTATCATCTTTGGCCCCGTGACTTTTAAACAATTTTGTTGGGTTATATAAAAGATAATTGTAGTTGAAACAAACATAGATTATTTTATCAGAATTCAGAATAAAAAGCCAAAAAATAAGATTCAAGTGCTGGGGGAAGTTAAGGAAATTATCTTGGAGTAGGTTAAAAGGGTAATAAAACCGATTCCAAAATATTTTTCAATTCCTATAAAAAGGGGATGTTTTCCACTGGATTCACAATCTTTTTTCCCTACTCGATTATAAAGGGGTCAAATCTGCTCTTGCCCCTTTCTCCTAATTATTCAATGAATAAAACTATTTAAAGACTAAACAACAAATATGTTCCCAAGTCAAATATAAGTATTTATTCTCGCTTTATTTTGTTAGCTTAGAGCTGGCTAATCTGTTTTAGCTGGTTCCTGCCTCTGCCGCTTTGATGGCAAAATTGCGATGGCGTAAACTACCTATCCTTCGTCTTCACTCCTTAATGCCTGTAAAAGACTATCGTGAAGCTTGACCGTCATCTCCGGGGTATTTTGGGGTTAATAAAAAAACCGGGGTAATACCTAAACTAATGAACCAGCTTTCTTGACGAAATAAACTATTTCTTGTATTTTATCAATCAACAGGTTGGACTATTTTATCTCTAAACCACACTGTTCGGCGATAACAAAATCACCACCTAAGGGTGGATCCAAATCGGTTGAACTGATCTATGAAAGAAGATGAAACCATCTGTTTAGATCTTCCCCCGGTGGGGGTTAAAATTTGGACGAATGAGGAACCGGACAGAGCCGGAATCCCCCGGTTCACAGGAATATCCTTTTGCCAGGCCATTCAGCAATCAACCCACGGCCAGACCCTGATCATCGATTCCGACTCTATTCAGGTTTGCCAGTGGTCGCCGGTGGCTCTCGGTCTGAAGGAGGCGAATAATGAATTTGAAAAGACCATCCACAAACACCTTCCCGCCGGCATCCGTTCTTTATTAACCGCTCCCATAGGGCAATTCAATGAAAAGCAGAGGCCTGACGTTGTTATTATCAGGGCGCAGGTTGAAAAATTTCAAGCCATAATCAACCTTCTGGGATATGATCAGTTTGTCCCTTATAGCAGTTACAGCCTGGATGAAACGGCCCTTTCCATATTCGTCGAAGGTCCTCTAAAAGGATTCCGCCGCTGGGCCACTAAAAACATCAATCGTTGGCTCTACTGGATGAACCAATTTCCCTGGTGGCAAGGGCTGACGACCTTTCTCTTTCGAAGCACGACGATAACCCGGTTATTTGATCGCTTTATTACCAAGTATATGGCCAACATGTCCATCTGCCGGAACAGCACCATCATTCCCTTCCAATCGGGTAAAGCCAATATCAGTTTTTTCTGTACCGGCGCCATTGCCTGGGGAAAAAACGCTCCGGACTTTCTGACCTCCGGATTCCCTTATGATACTTATGAAAAACTCAAAGACCGCCTTCTTTTCCCGGGACATCCCGGCTATGGTTTTGAATCGGCCATGACCGATAAGGTCACAAAAAAGAGATCTGGGGTCCCAACCATAACAACCGGGGCGGTCCAATAATGGTTATAGAACCGAACAATCCCTTCTTTACCACCCGGATAGGGTTTATTTATTTAGCCAATTTTTTCCTGCTCGCCCATGTCCTCATTTCAGAGCAGAGTCGAATCAGAAAGTTTCTTCTTTTTATATTCGCCCGCTATATTGAAGTTCCCCTCCTGAAAACAGCCTATTTTCTTCTCCGGGGAAAATGGAAAGGGATCGGCTCTACAAGCCTTTTCCGTGCCATCGCCTCCTATCTTCTGGTCAGGCCCTTCGGTTACCTCGGGGATACGGCAAAACCAATGCCTTATCATGAGGTCCTCAACTATATCGAAGAGATTGAAGGCCCGATTGCGGTCGGCCCATGCCGGTGCCGGATAGGACACAAGGCCTGCCATCATCCCCTGGAGACGGATATTGTCCTCCGGACAGGATATAAAGCCTGGACCAAAGCCTTTCCCAGGGACTATCGGACCATTTCAAAAAAAGAGGCCAAGGCCATTGTGACCCAATGTCACGACCTCGGGATGATGCAGATGATCTTCGTCCACTGCCCGGTAAATCTTTATAATGAATACGTCATCTGCAACTGCTGCACCTGCGGGTGCGTACCCTATATCATCAACCGGGAACTGGGACAGCTTCATTATCCCCTTATTGACGGCTATTATCTGGCCGTTACCGATAGTAAAAAATGTAAGGGTTGCCAAATATGCATCGAGGTCTGCCCCTTTGAGGCCCGGATTTTCACCGGAATGGTCAGTAAAACCGGCGAAAACTGTTACGGTTGCGGGATCTGTTCAAGCAGATGCCCGGAGGGGGCCATTTCCATGAAAAAACTCCGTGATCCTCTTCCACCGAGACGAGCGGATGGGAATCCACCCGATGATCACAGACCGGGACTTTATAAACAGCATGCGGCGTATAAGGAATAGAATTATAGATGAGAAAACTTGAGGGGTTATCTCTAAAAAAATCCTGTTACATGTTGCGGGTTGCGCGTTGCGCGGTTAAATCGAGGGATCTTTCCTCAAAAACCTGTAACTCCTAACCCGAGACCCCAAACACCCAAATCTCCTTGTTTAGGATTTTAAGGAAAAAAGAATGAACTTTGCTGAAAAATTTCACCCGGAAAAATGCACCCGATGCGGAAAATGCTTTGAAAAATGTCCGGTCATGCATCTCCCCTCTGAAAGGGCAAAAAAGGAGATAGTCCGACTCCTGAACGGGGAGACGACCCAAGACGTTCTCCAGCGCTGCACCAGTTGTCACACCTGTAATATCCTTTGCCCGGAAAAAGCCAACCCCATGAACCTGATTCTGGAGAGATGGCAGGCTTCCTTTCAGGAAAAAGGGATGCCGGCCCGGGCCCTTTATTTTACCCCCCACCATGTCCCCAATTTCAGAACCTATGCCCAGGAGAGACTCCCGGAAGACGAAAAGGCCCTGATTAAAAAATGGGCGGATGACTCTCCCTGTGAAGAAATCATGTATCCTGGCTGTAACGTCCTCACCGTTCCTTACCTCACCATGTCAAAAATTTTTAACGGTTTGGAGATACGGGGGGCCCTGGACCTGTGCTGCGGTGAGATGTACTACAGAACCGGCCATTTCGACCAGCTAAGAATGGTCGCCGAAAAGCTGACCCAACACTTTAAAAAAATGGGCCTGAAAAAAATGCTCATCCCCTGCACGGCCGGGAGGAACCTCTTTACCCGTATCCTGCCCCAATTCGGGGCGGAATTCGCTTTCGAAGTGATCCATGTGCTTCCCTGGATATATGATAAAATTCAGAAAGGGGAATTACGGGTGACCCACCCTCTGAAAATGACCGTCACCATCCACGACTCCTGTCACGCCAAAGCCTTTGGAGAGGAATTCATGGACCTGCCCAGGAAACTCCTGATGAGCCTGGGGGTCACCATCCGGGAGCAGGAATATATCAAAGAGAACAAACTCTGTTGTGGTATCGGCGGTGGATTTAGCCACAGTTCCTCCTACCATCCGTTGAAAATTACGCTGGCTACCTATAAGGCGTTGAATTCGTCCCACAAACCAAAGGCGGATGCCGTGGCGGTTTACTGCGCCGGCTGTCTCCAGCAGTTGTCTGTGGGCCAGCTCCTCAATCCGGTAAGGAACCTTCCCATCTATCATATTCTTGAACTGGTCCAGATGGCTATCGGCGAGGAGCCCAAGCGCCGCATCAAAAGCCGGGCCATGACCCTTCTATCTGGTGTCATCAAAAATCAATTCCCGAAAGTCCTTTCTCCCCGCCGCTACCAGGTGCCGGAACTGGACAAAATCGAGCCTTTTAAGCAAACTTAAGGAGGGGGTTCATGAAGACGCTGCTTTCTTTTTTAATGATATTAAGTCTGATGGCCTGCGCCTCAGGTCATCACGAAAAATTTTCCAAGGACACACCCGTAGTGAGGGACCTGCCCGGTCTTTATAATGAATTGAATAAAATGACAGGACTGTCTAAGAATCTTTCTCTTCAGGAAATCGGAAATATCACTTATGACGGGTTTAAGTCTTCCATTCTTCATGTCGCCTATCGATCCCCCGATTCATCAAAAAAGAAATACAAAATACTCATTGAGGCCGGGATCCACGGAAACGAACCGGCCGGGGTGGCTTTTGTTAGGGAACTAATCGGCCGCCTGGCCGATGGATCGACTCCTTTGGCCGATTATGATCTGGATATCATTCCGGTGGTTAATCCCTGGGGTTGGAGCCATGATATCCGCTTCAACATGGCCGGGATTGATATAAACCGTGATTTCAGTTCCCACCACTCACAGGAAGCAAGAATCATTATCAATTTTTTCAAGGACCGGCGTTATGACCTGGTTATGGACCTTCATGAAGACCCGAAGGCCCAGGGCGTATACTTCTATCAGTATGCCCGTGACGATAAAACCCTGCTTAACCGTTTGGTTGCCGAAGTCAAATCTTCGGGCTATAATATAGAAAACAACGTCAATATGATTCTGTTGAAAACAAAAAACGGTATTATCGACGCCCCCATGTGGGGGCTCTGGTATGTCAAATTAACGGGTCAGCTCAGCCTGTCCAATTATTGCCGAATGTATCTCTCCGGTAATGTGTTTACCATTGAAACACCCACCAATATTCCTTTGGATAAACGCGTGTTTTGTGCATCGGAAAGCGGTGGAATTATTAGCCGATTCACTGCTGTCCGAAAAAACAAAAGTCAATGAGGGTGTCCAATGAAAGAAAGCGGACTGAAAAGGGTGTTGGGGCTCCCGGCAGTTACATTCATTGCTGTGGGATTTATGATCGGCGGCGGGGTTTTTGTTTTCACCGGAATCGTGCTGAAGATATCCGGAAAAGCCCTCCCCCTGGCCTATGGCCTGGCCGGCATACCCGTTTTTATCAGCATGCTCCCCCTGGCCATGCTCGGGGCGGCCTTGCCGACTACGGGGGCGAGTTACAAATATCCCTCCCGCATGGTTTCACCTCTTTTGGCCTTTACCGCCGTGTGGGTTTATGCCTTTGCTTCTTTTTTCGGTCAGATCCCCCTCTATGCGCTGGGCTGTGCCAGTTATGCCGGATTTTATTTCAAGGGATTACCCCCGGAAATGACGGCCGCGGCTATCATCACCTTTTTTTTTCTTATCAATATTTTAGGTATTCGTCTGGCCGCGCTTCTTCAGGGCATACTGGTCCTTATCCTCTTGTCGGCCCTTGTTCTTTATTCATACCGGGGTATATCCCTTATTGAGGCGGGATCGATTTCATCCATATTTAACACCAGTGGCGGGAAAATCATTCTCAGCACCGCCCTATTATCTTTTACCTATTTCGGGGCCAACGGAATAATCGAACTGGGCGGAGAAATCAAAAATCCCGGCAAGGTGATTCCCCGGGCCTTTGCCATCGCCTTCGCCGTTGTGGGCGTCATCTATATCGCCGTTGCCCTGGCCACGGTCGGAAGTGTCCCCCTGGAAAAGATCCTCGGCAAAAATGAACCCCTCATTGCCGTAAGCCGGTCCATCATGTCCCGAATGGAAACGGCCTACTTTGTTTTCTTCGGGGCCATCCTCGCCTTGACCACCACCCTCAACGCCCTGTTCATCGTCGGCACAAAGTCCCTGCTCATCATGGTGGAGGACGGTCTTCTGCCCCAAAAACTGGGAGTTCTGAGCAAAAGGTTCGGGACACCTTATTCTCTCCTTACGATCATATGGATTTGCAGCTTAATCGGTATTTATTCCGGTCTCGAACTTCAGACCCTGGCCTCCTATGCGGCTCTGGGCGGACTTCTCATCTTTTTCCCGATACAGATCGCCTCATTGCGATTGCCCCGTCTTTATCCCGAAAGATATGAAAAGTCGCCCTTTAAACTTAAAGGATTTTTTTTCTGGTTTTGCCCGGCAGTCGGTATGGGGATCGTCCTTTTTTTTTAGTCTTATATTGTTGGTGGATCTAAAGACGCCTCAAAAGATCATCACCTTTATTCTCTTCATCCTATCCGGACTGGTCGTTTACCTTCTGAGGAGCCGCTACCTGTCCCGACGGGGCATCCACCTGAAAGACCTGCTGCGCAAAGAGGATTTTAATGAATGACCTGAATCATCCCATCCTTTTCCAGATTTATCCCGAGCTGAAAGAACAAACTCCCTTTATTCGACTCGGGAAATTCCCGACACCGGTACAAAGGCTTAAACACATCGGAGAGGGCAACCTCTGGATCAAACGGGATGACCTTGATTCGGATCTCTACAGCGGGAACAAGGTCAGAAAACTGGAATTCATCCTGGCCGATGTCCTTCAAAAGAAAAAAAAGCATATCATCACCATGGGCGGGGTGGGCACCAATCACGGACTTGCCCTGGGAATGCACAGTAAGGCACTCGGTCTTCAATGCAAGCTCCTCACCTTTCGCCAGCCCATAACGGCCTTTGTAAAAAAAAACATGCTCCTTTTTTCCAGATACATATCCGAAATAGAATATAAAGAGTCCGTTTGGGGAACTGTGCTCTCATACTACCTCACCGAGCGGATAAAGAATCCAGGGGCTTATTTCCTCTATGCCGGAGGGTCCAGTCCCATCGGCACCGTCGGTTTCATCAACGTGGCCTTTGAATTGAGACAACAGATAATAGCAGGGGAGATGCCCGAGCCGGAGGTCATATTTTGTCCTCTCGGGTCAAATGGCACGATGGCCGGGCTTTCCCTGGGATGTCTTCTGGCTCGGTCTACGATCGAAGGTCATCGGTGTGAGAGTGACCTTTTCCCATCTCGGTCCCTTTCCCTCCTGCACTGAAAAGACCGTTCTTAACCTGATGCGAGGCACCTACCGCTACCTGAAAAAAAGGTGCCCTTCATTGCCGGCCATTGACCGGTGGGAAACACCGCAGATTATCGGTGAATATGTCGGTAACGGGTACGGACATCCCACTGAGGCGTGTTGCCAAACTTTAGTCCGGGTACGGGAACACGAGAATATCCTCCTTGACCCGACCTATACGGCCAAGACTTTCGCCGCTTTCCTCGACTATGCGGAAGGGAGCGCCGCCTCAGGAAAACCACTCCTTTATTGGCACACCTTCAATTCCGTTGATCTGTCTCCGGAAATCAACTCGATGGATTGCCGGAATATCCACGCTTGCCTAAAGCCCCTTTTTAATGAGGAGGAGGTGCCGTTAAGCCTGCCCGACAGCTAAATTATTGGAGCAAGACGGGAAGCACCCCGGACACCCAAGGTTGTTATAAGCTTAGGGATAGGACGGCCTCTTAATTTTTTAAAGGTTTTGTAAATAAATTGAAGAACCCGGCAACCACAGGTATACTTGTTCAGGTTAACAAATAAGTGAAGATCCCCGGATGAAGGAGACCAATAAATGGCACGAATAGAACTTATGACGGAACAAGAGAGGAAATATTTGGAAAATCTGGCCTGTCCAACATTTGAATCCCAGCCCTGGGTTGAAGGTCCCTCGTTGAAGGAAAGGCGGGTGGCCATCCTCTCCACCGCCGGTTTGCATCTTCGGGACGATCGACCCTTTACCCTGGATCCCGGCGATTATTACAGGGTCATCCCCGGGGATATCAAGGCCGCCGACCTTATGATGAGCCATGTTTCAACCAATTTCGATCACTCCGGTTTTCAGCAGGACTGGAACGTCGTTTTTCCCATAGACCGATTAAAGGAGTTGGCTGAAGAAGGCCTTATCAATAGTGTGGCCGATTTTCATTATTCCTTTATGGGGGCCATCGATCCCTTACAAATGGAGCAGGCTGCCCGAAGCCTGGCCGCGACGATAAAAAAAGACAAGGTCAACGGCCTGTTGCTCCTCCCGGTCTGACCCTTATGCACGTGCGCCGTTGGCGGGCTGGCACATTTCTTTGAAGAAGAGGGCATACCGACAACCCAGATAAGTCTGGTTCGTTTGCATACCGAGATTATGAAACCGCCCCGGGCCTTGTGGGTTCCCTTTGAACTGGGACGCCCTATGGGCGTGCCCAACGATCAAGCTCTACAAAGGCGGATTCTCCTGGCCGCCCTGAAATTGTTGGAAGCCGGGAGCAGACCGATTCTCGAAGACTTCCCGGAGGAGGCTCCTGTTCCAAAGGGGGGAGATGACCTCCCTTTCCTGCCCGGTTGATTTTAGACAGGAAGAGGTCCCCATTACCGAAACTGAAAAATTGTGTGCCTCGTTTAAAAAGGAGATGCTGTCCATCCGCCCCTGGTATGATCTTGGGGTTCGAAAACGGGGCCGCACCACTGTCGGGGTAAGTAAGATACCTCTGGATGATCTCGGTGATTTTATCTGTGCCTTTTTAAAGGGTGAGACTCCGGATAATCCACGAAAGGATATCGCCCTCCCTTACACGCTCAACCTGGCGACCGATGACTTGAAGGCTTATTACTTTGAGGCCCTAACGACCCAACCGGGGCAGGAGTCCCCCTCCAGTGAGGTCCTCTCCAATTGGTTTTATGAGGAGACTGTGGCCGGAAAGGTCCTGTTTGCCCTGCGGGATACGATGAAAAGAAGTGGGGACGGCCTTTTGAAAATTGTCGGAAATATTCTGATCGTCCCGGCCGTCCAGATTAATAAGAGGAAAAATATGTAGTGAATACTTTTATTTTCTCGTCAAAAATAAATCTGTCCCCTTTATCGTTCTTTATTTGTTAATTTTTTTGTTAGGCTGAATCAGTTTTATTCTCCAGATTTTCCAGATTAACTAAACTCATGCCAAACTTTGATGTGATAGTTGCATCTATTGTTTCTACAATATTTAATATGTATCTATTATTCTTAAGACATCAGAAAACCTATACCTAACCTCATCAGCTACCCCAAAGGAACATTCTGGAAATTCTTTTTTAAAATCTGTGTTACCTTTTCCACCATTATGGACCAATAAATTCCTAGTTTTTATTAACAGGTTTATTCGATCAAAATCTTCCTGTTTATGAACTAACTTGAGGCCAATTCTTGATTCATAGAAGGTATAGACATCTTTGAAACTCCCATAAAATAAGCTTTCTATTTTCTTTTCTGCCAATGCTTTTCGCAGAGATTTAATATCATCGAATTTAAGGATAAACTCTAACCTTTCATTCTCTTTAGACTTAAGCAATTGGGGTTTAATCTGGATTATTTCTGCTAATATGTTCTTTAAATACAATATAAATTCGTCAACTGACTTGCAATGAGCCATGTTACTCAATATATATTCATAGGTTTTACCACTAAGTATTAGCCTGTCAGCTTTCTTTTCTATTATATGTTCGAATGTTTCCTTAAATTTAGGCCCTAGGGATTTGATGTAATGAAGACTATCGGCCGCGAATTCCTCATAGTTACTTGATAATAATCTATCTGCCGTTTTGAGATAGATGATCAAATATTCTAATAGCTCTATATTCTGCATGAAGGTAATCGCCGACATAGAGTATTTTAAATTTATTAAACCACCCCATGGATTAACATAAAGTGTTTTCATTGTTTTTCCTTCAGCATAACGCTCGACTTCAGCGGCGCGCAATCTTTGCGCGTCTGCTGGAAGGCGTTGTTAGATGCGTTTTTGTTTCAAGACATTAATCATATTCTTTGCAGCAGTACCAAATTGGGCACAGCCAAGCATTATCCGCGCGGCAATTTTCTCATTTGGGATATTACTCGGGTTGATATGATTAACCAGGGTATTAGGCCATTGGTCAGGAGGTAATTTCGAGTACTCTTCAATGGAGTTACGGAGATGAATCAATGCCTCGTTTCGAGATGCGTAGCCAAGTGAACGAACCACATCCGAAGTTGTTGTGTAAGCATCCGCAATTTGTTCAATATCCTTCGATGAAATCACACCCGCAATAACGTGCGCAGCAGTTAAGACAATGACCATTTCTTTCAGCACCACTTTTTCTATTTCTACCCTCCACCTCGGTCGTATCATCTGAATGAGTGTGCCATATTTAGGCCGCTTCGTGAATCCAAAATCCAACCAGATCTCATCTCTGAGCACTGTCTGAAGGCAGGTGGCAATAACATGCGAAATCGGCTGTTCCACTTGCTCACCTAACCTCAAACCTAAGAAATCCCAGAAATCCCAAAAAACATCCAACAAAAATCCCAAACCCAAAAGTTATGAATGCTATTTTTCGACAAATGGTTAATTTACGTCTGGCTTTAATCAAACCATGCAACTCTTTATTATCCCTGGCTCCCATTAACTCTTCCTCGTACCTGGTGCTCGCCTGGTTAAGAAAACATAGTCCTAATATAATTGTTACAATAAAGGAAGCCAGACTTACGACAATAACTAATCCCCTAATGATCTCATATGATCCATCAAACCTGCCAACCGTAATCAACACCCCTATGGCAACTGACGACAGGGTAATAATAGTTTTGATGCTATCCAATTCAGATTGGATAACAGTCTGTAGTAAGATACTATAATGGGAAATATTCTTTCCTTCCAGCTCTTTCAACTGCCTCGATCTTCTTTCGTCTTCAGTTTCTGGATTCATTTTGTGCCTACAAATCAGCCGAACGGCTTTTGTTGAAAGTTGAATTAACCTTGTAAAATCTCTATACTCACCAAAACCCGAGGTCAATAAGTTCTTGTTTCAATTTTTCTTGCTCAGCCCGTACGATTGGTTGCCATTTTTTGTGGCCCGATACTTTTTTCAAAACCTGCTGTGCCAGGTTCATGGGATTATTGTTTAGATTCATCTCCGATAAGTCTAGAATGGCTTCGACAGCGGCCTGGCGCTCGGACTTCAGGTCAGTGTATGTTGAAGATATGAAGATCTGAAGCTTCGAATTCATTTGTGAGCTGTCCAACCTTCCAACAAGTTATTCTAAAGTTTTTCTGTTGATCTCCATAAATCAAGACGTCCTGTCAGGGATACAATAAATGGCCGATCGCATTTTTGGAGCAGCCATTGGAGACCAAATTGTGTAAAGTTTAGATAACCTATTATATTTGGTAAATATTATCTTGCCAACTAAAATTTATTGTCTAAAATTTAAACAATGTAGATTATCATAATTGACATGATCAACCGAAATAGGAGAATTCTTCATGCTGGTGATACCTGCCGCTTTACAGTCCCAATTTAAAGAATTATGACGAAGGAAGGCAGTTCCAAACCGGCACCATGGGGAATATAAAAAATGGCTGCGCTATTACCTTGACTTTTGCGAAAAATACCATTTCCCTCCTGGTCTTTTCAATGCATTCCGGACACCTGCGCTTGCCCCGGACCTGATCCGGGGTTCGCCGGTGTGATGAAATTTGAGAGATTTGCAAGAACCTACCTTAATAACTTGTAATAGGATGGGAATTCCGGGGACATTATTTTTATCAGGGGGTCTTCTTTTTTTTACTCCGGTTGTTGTCTTGGTAAATTAAATATTATTTCCCCAAATAGGCGCCTTGCACCTTTTCATTGCTTGACAACGCCTTGGCTGTGCCTTCCAACACGATTCTCCCGGTTTCCAGGACATACCCCCGGTGGGCATATTTGAGGGCCAGGCGGGCGTTCTGTCTCCACCAAAAGGATCGTAGTCCCCTGTTGATTAAGTGAAAAGGAACAATGGGATGCTGTTAACTTATTAACTTCTACCGGGGGTCGTCGAATGAAATTAATAAGTCTACAGCGTCCCACTTCCTCAAGCGTTCCTACTTCCTCACCGCAATAGTTTTCGTGGCCCAACCCCGATTTATGATTTAACCAAACTACATTTCAGGTTCTGTCCTAATTCTTCTATCAGGCAGCTGCCGCCCGATAGATCACAGGCCGATACTTTGGTGGTGGGATGGGCTTGCTCTCGGCACGAGCAGTCCGCAACCAAAGCGATTTGGCCACTTGCACCTCTCTCAATGCCTCTTCCGGAGTCTCTCCAAACGCAGAGCAGGCATCCAAATCCGGTATGTCGGCGATGTATCCGTCGTCCTCTTCCGAGTAAAAGATGTTAATATGGTAATCAGCCATTATTCCTCCTTCAGTTTCAGGCTATAACGTTCGACCAGCTTTAGAAACTGGCGCATTTGGTAAACCTTAACTTGTCCTTTGGAGGAAAAGTCCCGACCAATTATCTTTTTTTTAATGACTTATGGTTTGCCAACCCCTTGGAGTCTTTGTAACCCATTATAAATGATAAATATTATCTTGACAAAGTTTTTCTATTCCTTAATTCTTTAAAGTTGAGCCGGGCATCAAGAGGTAATGACCATGCAATACAAGCTATTAGGCAAGAGCGGCGTTAAGGTTTCGGAGCTGCCCCTCGGGACCATGACCTTCGGCACCGAAAGGGGTTTGGGTGTTGACAAAGAGGAGAGCCGCAAGGTCTATGATTGTTTTCGTGAGGCGGGCGGCAGAATTGGCTGAATTGTAATTGGGAAAACTCCCTACTGGCTATAAATTTCACTTAAAATAAAATAAGAATATGTCTTTTTTTAACGTCATCGTCCCGCCATTAAATCAGCCGCTTCTCTATGAGGTTCCGGCTGATCTTGCCAGCGAACCCCGGATCGGCCAACGGGTTCTGGTACCTTTGAAAAGAAAGCGGGTTACCGGCTATCTCTGGGAGGAAACCCAAAACCCGGAAGGAGGGCAGGTCATCAAACCCGTGTCCCAGATCCTGGACCCGGAACCCCTTTTTTCGGAGAACATGCGGCCTTTTTTTGAATGGATTGCCCTTTATTATCTTTTTCCCCTGGGGCAGGTCTTGAAGGCGGCCTTACCACCGGGTCTGTCGGTATCTGATTATCAGCATATTGAAATTACAGCTCAGGGACGGACAGCCTTTCAGGAAGATCAACTGCCGAAAATGGAAAAGGAAATTCTTCAAACCCTATCCGCTTCCAAAGGCCGATCCTTATCCCGGTTCTCTCCGGAAGAGAAAAAAATCCTCAAGATTTTTGAAGTTAAGGGCTGGATTCAGCAAACTACCCGAAAGAAAAAGGAGACTGCCCGCCTCAAAAAAGAAAGATGGATTTATCCGGGATCCAATTTTCAAAAAGAAAATTTTCCCTTGAAAGATCACTCCCTTTTTGCATTTTTGGCTCCTCTGCCCGGACTGTCATTGAAGGATATCCGCAACCATTTTCCGCTATCGGACCAGCGCCTGGCCACTATGGAACGAAAGGGGTTGATCGAAATCCGGGAACAGGTTTGCTGGCGCGATCCCTTTGGGGAGATTCTGGTTCAAGCCAATGGCCCATTTATTTTAACCCGGGAACAGGAGCAGGCCTTGACCCGAATAAACGAAGGGCTCAAATCCGGTTTATACCAAACCCTGCTCCTTCACGGGATCACCGGTTCGGGAAAGACCGAAGTCTATTTGAGGGCAGCGGCTGAAACGATTGACCGGGGGCGTCAGGCCTTGATCCTGGTCCCTGAAATCGGTCTGGTTCCCTTGATGGAGGGGCGGTTCCGCCTTCGTTTCGGTGATAAAGTCGCCTTGCTCCATAGCGGTCTGAATCCCGGTGAACGGTTGGATCAATGGCGTCGGATTCAGAAGGGCTTATGCCCCGTGGTCATTGGAACCCGTTCGGCCATCTTTGCGCCCTTCCATACCCTGGGATTGATCGTGGTCGATGAGGAACATGATTCTTCCTACAAACAAACCGATTCCCTGCGCTATAATGCCCGGGACCTGGCCCTGGTCCGGGGGCAGCAGGCTTTAGCCGTGGTGGTCCTGGGATCAGCCACTCCGTCCATATCCACCCTCTACCTGCGTCGGAAGAAAAAGATCGGTTATCTGGGGATCCATAAACGGGTCCAGGAACAACCCTTGCCGGAAATAAATTTGATCGACATGAAACAGTTTCGCCGGGGCCGAAAGATCCCTTTGTTTTCTCCCCCTCTGGAAGAAGCCATCAGCCGCAACCTGGATCAAGGAAAGCAGACCCTGCTATTCCTTAATCGCCGGGGGTTTGATACCCTGATCCTTTGCACCCTTTGCGGGGCGGTCCTCAAATGCCGAAACTGCTCTCTGACCCTGACCTATCACGCCAGGGAGGATCAACTTCTCTGTCATACCTGCGGATATCATACGTCGATGCCGACCCGCTGCCCTTCCTGTCATCAGGAAGGGGTCAAGGCCCTGGGCATGGGCACGGAAAAGGTGGAAAAAGAATTGGCCGCCTTGTTCCCCAAGGCCTTCATTGACCGCATGGATGGGGATACCGTGGCTCGAAAAGGAGCCCATTTTGAAATCCTTAAAAAGCTTGAAGATCAAAAAACCGATATTCTGATCGGGACTCAAATGATCACCAAGGGCCATGATTTCCCGCAGGTAACCCTGATCGGGGTCCTTTGTGCGGATTTATCATTGAATTGGCCTGATTTTCGTGCCGGGGAACGGACCTTCCAGCTCCTGGCCCAGGTGGCCGGCCGGGCCGGCAGGGGAGAGCATCCTGGCCAGGTCTTTCTTCAAACTTTTAATCCCGACCATTATATCTATAAATATGTCGGGCACCATGACTATTTGGGTTTTTATAACCAGGAAATCCGATTTCGAAGGACCTTGAAATACCCGCCTTTCTCCCGTCTGATAAACTGCCTTTTTCAGGGTAACCAGGAAACAGAAGTAGTTAAGATGGTTGAAAAAATATGCCGGTATCTTAAAAAAGAAACACAGAGAAATCATTGGACCGCTTCACTGGAGATATTAGGGCCGGTTCCGGCCCCCATAGCCAAGATCAAAGGACGATTTCGCTGGCAACTGTTGTTAAAAGGGGAAAATAATCGAATATTGCATGCCGCCGCCAACCTGATCCGGGAAGCGGAAAAGGTTTTCTTGAAGGGCACAGGTGTTCAAATTATCCTGGATGTTGACCCGGTGGATATGTTATAAAAGATAAAAACTATTGGAATTCAGAAGCCAGGATTTTAATATGGCACTACTGGAAATTTGCAAATACCCTGATCCGGTCCTTCAAATAAAGGCCGACCCCGTTAAGGGCATAGATGCTTCTTTACAAAGGTTGATTGAGGACATGACCGAGACCATGTATCAAGCCCCGGGTATCGGTCTGGCTGCAACACAAGTGGGAAAACTGATACGGGTTATTGTTTTTGATATTACGCCCCGGGAAGAGGGTCGGAATCCATCTTTTCTGATTAATCCTGAAATTATTGAGGCCGAGGGAGAGCAGACCTTGGAAGAGGGCTGCTTGAGTGTGCCGGAATATTATTCAGATGTTAAAAGAAAAGCCAAGGTTAAGGTCCGTGGGTTGGATGTTAAGGGGAAAACGGTGGAGATTTGCGGGGAAGGTGTTCTGGCCACGGTCTTGCAGCATGAGATCGACCACCTGGACGGCATCCTGTTTATCGATCGCATCAGCGCCCTGAAGCGGGCCCTTTACAAAAAGAGGGTCCAGAAAAAGCTGAAAAACAAGAGTGAAGCCACCTAACTACTCCCGTCTCATTTTCATGGGCACCCCGGGTTATGCCTTGCCGTCTTTAATGGGCTTATTGGAAGCCGGAGAAGAAGTGATCTCCGTTTATACTCAGCCGGACCGTCCTAAAGGAAGGGGGAGAAAATCCGCCCCTTCTCCGGTAAAAGAACGGGCCCTTTCCTATCACCTGCCTGTTTATCAGCCGGCCTCTTTGAAAGAAAGCTTCGTTCAGGACCAACTGGCTGAACAGAAACCGGATTTATTGATTGTAGTCGCCTATGGACTGATCCTTCCAAAGGCGGTTCTCGATATCCCAACCTGGGGGGCGGTTAATGTTCATGCTTCTTTACTCCCTAAATATCGAGGAGCAGCCCCAATCCAATGGGCCATTATCGCCGGGGAAAAGGAAACCGGGGTGACCACCATGCGCCTGGATGCCGGGATGGATACCGGAGACATCCTGCTGCAAGAAAGGGAATCGATTGGTGAAACCGAAACGGCCCAGAAGCCTCCATGATCGATTGGCGGAAATGGGGGGAAGATTGCTAATGGAAACCCTAACCCGGCTTCGTCAAGGGACACTGATCCCCCAACCCCAGGATTCTTCCTTGGCCAGCTACGCCCCTCCCTTAAAAAAAAACCAGGGAGAAATCCAGTGGGATCTTTCAGCCGAGAAGATCGACCGGCAAATCCGCGGCCTGTTTCCCTGGCCCGGGGCCTTTACTTTTCTGTATCGAAAAAGGATGCTGATTCACAGGGCCGGGCTGGGATCTAATGTGGCCGGGGGGGCCCCGGGAACAATCCATTCTTTAAGAGAGGGAAGCATTGAAGTACATACCGGTCAGGGTCTCCTCTCGCTATTGGAAGTTCAGATGGAGGGACATCGTCGGATGTCCTCTAAAGAATTGCTTCACGGGTTTCCCGTCAAGGTCGGAGACCGGTTAGGTGCTTAGTGACCATGCATCGACAAAGTTTAGTCGATTAATTTAGTAACCCGGTACCGCCGTCACCCCGGCGGAAGCCGGGGTCCAGGAGAGTTCTAAATCTCTCGGATTCCGGGTCAGGCCCGGAATGACAAACAGGGGCTTTTGAAAAATTATTCAAGGCCAACTGCCATGTAAAGGGCCCACTCTTTCGGGAAATTCCCAGGAAGAGGCTTGTCCGCTTAGAATGTAAATTTAAGAATTTGTCTCTAAGTTTAGAGACTTCAAATGCATTTGGTTAGGGTTTAAATGACCAATCCCCGAGCGTTAGCCCTTCAAGTCCTTCTTTCCTGGCATCGAACCGGGACTTATCCGGATCAACTTTTAAGGGATCTGCTGGATACGAATCCTCAAATCAAATCAGTAGACCGGTCTCTTATTTACCAATTGGTTTATGGGGTCCTCCGCTGGCAGGGGAAAATTGATTGGGTCCTCAAGCAATTTTCCAAAATGGCCCTGGAAAAGTTGTCCATGAGGACCTTGTTTATTCTAAGACTGGGGATCTTTCAACTCCTTTTCCTTTCCCGGATTCCCGTTTCAGCAGCGGTCAATGAATCGGTAAAGCTGGCCAAGTCAGGCCGTGAGCCCTGGACCGGCCATTTTATCAATGCCGTTTTGCGATCCCTGGATCGGGGAAGAGAAGGTCTCTCCTTCCCTTCCCCGGACGACCCGGTTTCTTATTTAGCGGTAAACTTTTCCCATCCGGTCTGGCTGGTGAAACGCTGGCTTGACGTTTTCGGTTTTGAAAAGACCCGTGACTTGTGCGAGTCCAATAATCGAATTCCTTCTTATACCATCCGGGTCAACACTTCAAAAATCAGCCGGCAACAACTTATGAGAAGGTTTAAACCTAAGGCCCTGGCAGTGGAACCCGCTTGCTATTCTGCGGCGGGGATTCGAATAGAAGGGCCAAAGCGCCCCCTGGTTGAGGATGACTTATATCACCAAGGATTTTATCAGATCCAGGATGAGGCCTCCCAAATGATTGCCCCTATCCTGGACCCCAAACCAGGTGAGTGGATCCTGGATCTTTGTGCCGGGGCCGGAGGCAAGACCGGTCATCTTGCCCAATTGATGAATAATCAGGGGAAGATTTGGGCCGTTGACCTTCATCCTAAGAAGATAAAGGCCCTGATGGAAAACGCCGGAAGAGTGGGAACCGGCATTATTCAGGGCCTGGTTGGGGATGGTTTAAAGGAAGACCTGTTTTCAAAAACAGCCCGGATCTTTGACCGGGTCCTGATCGATGCCCCTTGTTCGGGTTGGGGTGTCATAGGACGCAATCCGGACCTTAAATGGAGACTGGGATCGGAAGATAGCTCTCGATTGGCCAATATACAAAACAAATTCTTGCAAAACGGGGCCGGATGGCTTAAATCAAAAGGGGTTTTGGTTTATTGCACCTGCACCCTGAACCGGGAGGAAAATCAAGGGGTCATTGAAAATTTTTTACAGGAAAATCCGGATTTCATACTGGAGAATGTTGCCCCTTTTCTTCCTGAAACGGCCCGGGTATTAATTGACAACCAGAGTTGCTACCAGACTTGGCCTCCAACCCACAGGATGGACGGCTTTTTTGCCGCCCGGCTTATAAAGGCGGGATGAAACTTCCCCCTAAAAAAGAGGGGTTTAAAAACCATTCAGTTTTGTTCAAGACCAAGGAAGATGAAAATTTTAACCACAGACATAAAATTAGTATTTCGAGGATTAAAATTTGAGTCTGACGCCGAGATTGGGCAAAAAGGGATGGTTTTCAAAGCTCTTAAATAATGAGGTGATTATGAAACGTATAGCCCCCTCCATACTATCCGCCGATTTCGGAAGATTGAAAGAAGAAGTTCAGGCCGTGGAAGCGGCAGGCGCTGACTATATCCATATCGATGTTATGGACGGCCATTTTGTGCCCAATATCACCATCGGGCCGGTGGTAGTGGAGGCCGTGCGCAAAATCACTAAACTGCCTCTGGATGTACATTTGATGATCGAAAATCCGGACCAATATATTCCTGACTTTGCAAAAGCCGGAGCCGATATCCTGTCGGTGCACTTTGAAACCTGTCCGCATCTTAACCGGACGGTTAACCTGATCCGGGAACATTCGGTCAAACCGGCGGTGGTCATCAATCCTTCCACCCCGGTTTTTTTTCTGGACCAGATCCTGGAAGAGGTGGACATGGTCTTAATCATGAGCGTCAATCCCGGGTTCGGGGGCCAGAAATTTATCCCAAGCTCGGTGAAAAAGATTCAGGCCCTCAAAAAGATGATTACCGATAGAAAACTTGCCGTAGAAATCGAAGTGGACGGCGGGATCACGCCGGATAATGTGGCCCTGGTCTGTAAAGCCGGGGCCGATGTGTTCGTGGCCGGCTCGGCCGTCTTTCATACCCCGGATTACCGGGAGACGATCGCTAAATTCAGGAAAGCTATGGAGGGTTGTTGATTAATCATTAAACCCTTTATATTGAGGAGATATGGCGATCAATAGAGAATCTTTCCAATGTCCCTTATGTGGAGGGAACCGGAAACAAGGAAAGACCATTTTTTCTGTTGAATTGGGGTTTGGCATTGTTGTGGTCAGGGATGTCCCGGCAGTGGTGTGTGCCCAATGCGGAGCGGATTGGATCTACGATAAAGTGACCGGGCAATTGGAAAATATTGTGAACGAGGCCCGTCAAAAGCATCATTTGGTGGAGATAACCACCTTGAGCCCTGAGCTTAGTCCGGCGGTTTAACTGTTCCCGGCCAATCTCAAGCTGCCTGGCGAAAGCCGAGGTCCAAAGTAAAAGATAACTTCAGTATTAAAGTTAGAACCTTCGGGAGAAGGTTCCAGGAGACGGAGAAAGGCCTTATAAAAGGGGAAAATAAATGTTCACTTTAGGTGAAATTATTAATCTGGCAGTCCGTATCGAAACGAACGGAGGAAAGGCCTATCGAAAGGCGCAGGGGCAGGTAACTGATCCTGCCTTGGCTTCCCTGCTTGGGTGGCTGGCCGATGAAGAAGCCGAACATGAAAAATGGTTTCCCAGGCTCAAAGATAATCTGGAGGTTACTCAGGAAGATCCCAAATTGGAAGAAATGGGGAAATCTATCCTGCAAGGGGTTCTGGGGGATCATACTTTTTCTATTGATGAGGCCGATTTCTCCAAGATAGAGGACCTGGATAGGCTTCTGGATTTATCCGTTGAATTTGAAAAAGACACCATTCTGTTTTACGAAATGCTCAGCGCCTTCATAGAAGATAAAGAAACGCTGGATCAGCTTAATCTAATTATTCAAGAAGAAAAACGTCATGTCCGGTTTTTAGAAGATTTCCTGACCAACCGGCAACCCCTGCCTGTTCATGAGGGATTGGTTTGAAGAAAAACCGGCTTTTATTTGTGACCGGGTGATCCGGAAAATGCTTTTCGGTTCTCCGGAGAGGGTATTAAAATCCTGCATCTCGATATCAACGTTCAGGAAAATTCAAGCCCATCAGTTGGAGTACATATGCGAGTCCTCTTAATCTCCGCCAATCGAGAGGAGATTTACATGGATACCCTACCCTACAAAGGAAAATCTGTTTGAAAATTCCGGCCCCGCAAGGCCCCGTTTTCTCCGGAAGATGTCCACTATAGTATCCGGTGAACCAGAGTTTCGATCACTTTTTCATCGACACGCCCGGCATGAAGCGACTGGGCGAAGGCCACCTCCTGGCGAATATCCAAGCTGGGACTGCTGGCCAGGCTGTCGGTCCCTAAAAAGACAGGCACCTTGGCTTCCAGATAGCGCTCCAGAGGCATACGACCGCAGGACAGCAAACTATTGGATCGGGGGCAGTGGACCACTGCACACCCATTCTCGGCAACCATTTTTATTTCTTGTTCATTCACCTGAACCGCATGGACCAGTAAAGGTCTGGCGTCCAACACCCCGAGAGAGGCTAAATATGGGATAGGCCTCATTCCGGGAATTGATCGGCCTCCAAACCCCAAGGCTTTTCCAACTAACCGGAGCCCCCAGGATCGGCCGGGAAGTTTGCCCTCTGTCAGGTATGCGGTCTCTTCCGGTGACTCAGCGGCATGAAGACAAAGAGGAACCTCTTCCCGACGACACCATTGGGCGGCTTCTTTTAATAACCTGGAATGACAGGAATAGGGGGCATGCAGCGATAAACCGACTTGAAGGTCTCCATAATGCGGCCTTCGACGAATTCGATTTATTTCTACTTTTTTTTGTTCCAACCGATTTAAAGCATTTTTCTCATTTAAACCCAGGATCTCCAGATAAATTTTCCCTTTCAGGCGACTGCGCAAGAGGGGATCCACGCTCCATCCCGTAGCCGAAATATCCCCGATATGGGTGGTTCCATAACTCTCCAGAGCGGCAATACCTTTTTCGATTCCAGCCAGGATTTGGTTTTTGGATTGCCATTGTTTCTGCCAGACCAGACGTCGGATCCAGGAAAGGAAAGAGACAGGTTCGGATGGACAAAGATGGGCCAATCCGGTTAATTCAAGATGAAGGTGGGCGTTAGTTGTGGGGGACATGAGAAAATATGCTTCCTTTTATCCGGAACTCTCTCGTTAGGAGAGAAGATAAAAATGGTCCACCAATAGGGTTTCTATGGTATCGTCTCCCAGGGATTTCGTCAAAGAGAAAATCGGAATACCCTGATTTCTTTTCATAGGTCTTGCCTTTTTCTTTTCCTTCAGATAAAAAGAAAATCATGAATAATGTAAAAGCCATCGGTTTCGACTTTTTTAATACCCTGATGACCATCGACTCAGGTGCTGTGGGAGAAGCCTGGCAGCGTTTGACCGGAAGCTTGGAAAAGAGCGGCTTCCGGATGGATCCGGAGCCTTTCCGGAAGGCTTATCGGGAAGCAGCCACACGGTTCGTTAACGAAAGCAAGTCTACGGGGAAGGAGACCCATAACCGTTTCTGGATAAGCGCTGCCCTGACTTCTCTGGGACAGAATGTTGATCCGGATGATGCTGCCGTTTCCAGGGCGGTGGAGGCTTATTTTTCAACTTTCTTCGATTATTGCCAGCTTATTCCACATACAGTGGAAATGCTAAGACAACTCAAAGGGAAGTACCGCCTGGGGGTCCTTTCTAATTTCACCCACGGTCCGGCGGTCGAGGGGATGCTCGACCAATTGGGGTTGACCCCTTTCTTTGATACAGTATTGGTTTCCGGAGCAATAGGATATCGGAAACCCCATCCCTTAGTCTTTGAGATGCTGGTGGAAAATCTCGGATTTGGAAAGCATCAAATTGTGTATGTGGGGGACTCTCTGGACCCCGATGTCCATGGGGCCATCCAATCCGGGCTCAGGCCGGTCTGGATGACTTATGTACAGGACAACCATTTGCCGAGCATACCCAGTCTTCCCTCCGAGTCCGATGAAATTCTCAGTCAAGGGGTCCCCCGGGTCTCGGATTGGGATGCCTTCCTTTCTCTCCTGCAAGAACCCTGATCCTTCTTGCGTCAAGATTTTTGAAAAAAGCAAAGTAAATTTTTTTGCCACGGACAAAGGCAGGACAAGAGGAAGACGACTTGTCTTCCTCCTTTTGTCAGGCCCTTCGGGCACTTCTTTTTTTCTCGCCTGTTCTCTCCGGTCACTCGAGCCCTCAGAGTTCTCATTGTAAGAAAACCATATTTTTGAAAAATCGGCGAGCGGCCGGTTTTTTTATAACCACTCAGGCCTCCGGCCAGTGTGCGCATCAGCGCTGAACTTGTTTTTCATTGCGGTCCTCTCAGCCGCAATGAAAAAGGATTGTTTTTTGTGCCTCTGTGCGCTTTGTGAGAGACAATCTTCTGTTGTAAAAAAGACAGTTGATAAGCAGCTAAATTATTACGAAAAAAGTTGATTTTCTTTCGGGAATCGATCATAATTTTTTATAAGGGCTCAATAATGATGGATTAGTAAAAAGTCTCTCTTGTCATCCCGAACGAATGAGAGGGATCTTGTAACAGTTCGATAAAGCAAGATTTCTCCCTTTGGTCGAAATGACAAAAAGGACGTTTTTCAAATTTATATGAGTTTATTAATGGTAAATGGATTTATTTGTTGAAAAGAGGAAGGTCCATGAGTGAAGTTGAAGAAGAGGATATGGATTATGAGGGAACGGTTATCCGTCCCCCCAGTGAAGCCTACAGCATCCTGCTCCAGGTCACTGTGGGCTGTTCTCATAACAAGTGTTCATTTTGCGGGACTTACAAGGACAAGCGCTTTCGGATCAAGACCGATGAGCGAATTTTAAAAGACATTCGCTTTGCCTCCCGTTATTGCCGGAGACAGGACAAGGTTTTTCTGATGGATGGGGATGCCCTGATCATCCCCCAGAAACGGCTGGTTTGGATCCTGGAACGGATTCGGGAACATTTGCCCTGGGTGAAACGGGTGGGGCTTTATGCCAATGCCAAGAGTATCCGGATGAAAAGCGATGAGGACTTAAAACACTTGAAAGCCCTGGGGCTGGGGATTGTCTACCTGGGGGTGGAGACCGGTCATCCGGAGCTGCTTAAAACCATCTGCAAAGGGACTTCCCGGGAGAATTTGATCCTTCAAGGCAAGCGGATTAAAAAAGCAGGCATCAAACTTTCGGTCACCGTTCTGTTGGGCATTGCCGGTCCGGAGATGTCTTTGGATCATGCCCGGGAAACGGGAACGTTATTGACCGAAATGGATCCTGATTTTGTCGGGGCCTTAACGGTCATGGTTTTACCCAATACCGTATTGGGACAGGAATTTGCCCAAAAGAAATATAAACCCCTTACGGTCCCCCAGCTCTTGACCGAGTTGGGTGAAATGGTGGCCGCCACCCAGCTTTACGCCGCGGACTTTTTTATTCCAATCATGCTTCCAACTACCTGCCGATCAAGGTCCGATATCCGGAAGGCAAAGAACCGGCCCTGGCCTTGATTCAGAAGGCCATTCAAGGGGGAGTAGGGTTGAGGCCAGAGTGGATGCGAGGGCTATAAGCAGGCAGAAAGGTCCGTATTTTTGGGAATAATAAATATTTTTTCTTAGGGGATAAAACATTATGAAAATCAACATCACCAAAAAAGAGTATAAAACACTTTTGGAAATTCTGGAAATAGCCGACTGGATCCTGCACGCCCACAAAACAGACGAACCACCAGAGGATACCAAACCTTATCGTGAGCTTGAACAGAAGGTGTTCGCTCTATCCAAAGACTTCGGGTATGACCACCTCATTACGTTCGATAAAGAACTCCAAACCTATTTCCCGACCAGCGAGTTTGAAGACACCAGCCCCGGAATGGATTACATTGAAGATTTTGAAAACGAATCCTTTTGGGAGGACCTAATTGCACGTTTTGTCGAAAGGGATTTGATTCGTGAAATGGGAGAAGAAAAATACCTCTCTCTTGATCCCATAGAACGGATAGAGAAAGAAGAGCCTCATTGGAAAAAATATGGGGCGGAATTTGAAGCCCACGGTATCGATCAGTTGGAGATTGTTCCAAGACGACCAAAGATTGTGGACTTACATTAAATAGAGTGACTCGTTGCTTCTAATTGCCCTTGGGATTGATATCCATTTTGAAATTTAGGTTCTTAACCAAGATCTCCAAAAATATGGGACGGTTTCAATCTTTTGAGATGGATGGTCGTGAGTTTGAGAAATGTTAGAGATAAATTCTCAGAATTGGGTGCTAAGAATCTAATCTGAAAGGAGATACAGGAAAATGGCCAATGATCCAGGGATCGGTCAAAAAGTGGTAGCCACCATCACCGGGGTAAAGGGGAAATGCAGTGCCGGACATCAGGTCGGCGAAACCTTTGAAATCAGTTGTCACAACCCCGCCGGCCTGTGCGGGTATTTCTACCATGACATCTTCCCTAACCTTTCGACCTTTCAGTTCGGAGGAAATCTCCCCTGGTGGCAAGGAGATACTATTCAGGCCCAATGCCCGGATTCCTACAATCTGGTGACTATGCAACTGGAGAGAACCAAAAGGACCTAAAACCTTATCCTGACCCGGTATTTGAGTTTACTCTCCTTATCTTTGGGGACCGGTATTTCAAAAGCGATGGTCGAGGCATCCAGCTTGGTAAAGGGATAAGAATTCTCCAGGACCTTCCAGTCGCCGGGTAAGGGCTCGATCACCCGGATAACCACGTCTTCTTTCTTGTGGTTTCGAAGGGAAACCTCATAAGCCGATTCATAAGTATCGGAGGCGATTTTTTCCCACTCCATTTGTTTTCTTTCAGCCTTTAAATCAAAGGCCTCTCCCAGCTTAAGTCGGATTTTCTCATCTTTCGGTGTATGTTCGATCGAATCTTCTCCGACCAACTGGAGATTCCCGTCCGAATCCCGTTTATAGACCCGGACCGTCCCTTTGGGCAGGGGCATACCCAGATGGTGGGCCTTGGAGTTGGCGATTTGGATAAAGACCCCGACTTTCTGATTGGAAATAACTTCTCCCTGTTTGTTTCGATAATAATAGGTGGAGCCTCGATAAATAAATTCCTTGGAAACCGGAATCCGGTCCGCATTCAGCAGGCTGATCTGCTTGGTCTGATTTTCTTTCAGGGTCGTTTTTCTTTCCAGGGAATAGAGGTGATATTCAAAAAACGATTCTTCCTTAAACTGGGGGGCCGCGGCTTCTCTGGAGAGGGCCATGACCTTCTTGGCCATTTGAAAGTTTTCCTGAACCCGGTTAATGTCTCCGGCCACTAATTTAAGGCCGGCATTTTTATAAGTCGCTCCGCTTTTGTTGTCGATCGTTACCCATCCGGAAAGATCGGCCCGGGAATCCTCCGCATTCAGGATCAGAACATAATCCGATTTCCAGTTGATACCGTTGGTCAGATAGAGGGCCTCAATCTTCTGGGGATGTGTTTGGGTATTCTTTAAAAGCCAGATCAATGTGGGTTTGGAGATAAGATCCCTGGGAATTTCCGGAAAAAGGATCCGCCCCGGATGATTGAAGGTGATGTCCCGCCCGATTTGAAAAACGGGTTGGTTCTCATTATTGGCCAATAAGGTGGCGGAAACCATTTCCTCCCTCTCGGTATAGGGATTCTTGGTATAGAGTTTAACCTCCTTACCAACGTACTTGTCCAGGAGTTTACTGGGACTTAACAGGTCATATTCATAATTTTGTTCCAAGACCGTAAAAGGGTCGGTTTCCAGAAGGGATTTAATGCTGACACTGGCAGGAATGATTTGTGAGGCCACATCCATAAATTTGAGTTCCTGGATGCCGCTTTCCAATTTAATCTGTCTTTGATCCTTCACCAGTCCCAGATTGCTGTTGTAAACGGTTAGTTCCAGAGTAGTCTGGTCTTCCTGGGTACTGGTTCGGCGATCCAAAGCCATCAGGGGCCCGGAGGTACAAAATAATAGTAGAAAAATAAAAACATTCCCAAATATCTTTTTCATAAATACCCCCTGTCAGCAGAGTTATTACAAGATGTTCCTCTCCACCTCAGCCAAGGTTGTGTTAAAAAGAAGGTTCACAGATTGTCTTGGACAGCCGCGGCAAATTCATCGGTAGTGGCCGATCCACCCTGGTCCCGAGGAAGGGTGCGGCCTTCGGCATAGACTTTTTGGACAGCCTTTTCAATTCTTTCGGTCTCCGGCTTAAACCCCAGGTACTCCAGCATCATCGCGGCGGAAAGCATCGTTGCCGTGGGATTGATGATATGCTTTCCGGCAATATCCGGTGCGGTGCCGTGGACCGGTTCGAAGTAAGCGTAGTTGTCGCCGTAACAACCGCTGGGAGCCAGTCCTAAACCTCCGATCAGCCCCCCGGCCATATCCGACAGTATATCTCCGTATAAATTGGGCATCACCGCCACATCAAATTGCTGAGGATTGGCGGCCAAGCGGTGGGCGAAGTCATCCACAATCAAGCTTTCAAATTCGATATCCGGATAGTCCCCGGCGATTTTTTGAGCCACTTCCTTAAAAAACCCGTCACTCCGGAAAAGCATATTGTGTTTAGTGGCGCAGGTGACTTTACCGGGACGATCTCGATTCTTTCGTTTTCGGGCCAGTTCAAAGGCAAAACGGGTTACCCGTGCGGTGCCTTTTTTCGTGATTACCTTGAGGGCATAGCGGCCTGGGGCCAGGTTCGAAATTTTTTCCCTGGTGAAGGGGCTGGTCAGGTTTAAAGGATCAAGGTCTTTGATCTCACCCTCTACCCCAAGATAGAGGTCTTCTAAATTTTCCCGGACGATCACCAGATCCAGGCCTTTGGGGTTGGCCAGTGGGCTTTTGAATCCGGGGAGCCATTTGACCGGCCGCACATTGGCATAGGTCTGTTTGCCGAAACGCAGATAAAATAATGCGGCAGTGCTGTTTCCGCTGGCCGCCCCAAAAAAAGTAGCATCCGAATCGTCAATGACCCGGCGGGACTGTTCGGGAAAAGTTGAGCCATAGAGTTGCTTGGCTTGATCACCGATAGTTGGGGTCAGCCATTCGATGTTCAGATTCAGTTGTTCAAGGAGTTTCAGGGTGGGTCCTACCGCTTCCGGAGCGGCGTCATCGCCTTCAATCACCACTACTCGTTTGGGAGTCATAATCAAAATCCTTTTTGGTCAATCAAGTTAAGAATTTCATTTTGTTAAAATCTTGCCTAATCCTGGAAAGAGTATAAAATAGGAGCCGAATTGGATCAAGGAGAAAAACCGGTGAAATCAACGATCCTCCAAAACTTGCAGACCCGGGTTATTCAAACGCAGGAATTGACTGCCGCCGATTTGCAGATCGTTCATGATCTTTTCGATCTGGCCTATGAACAGGCCAATCACGGTTACCTCGATCAGTCATTAACAAAACTCCGCTTTTTGGCCCTGGCGCACGACCAGGCCACCCCGGTGGGGTTCGCCCTGGGAGATGCCGTCCTGGCACCTCTTCCGCGAATGGCCGAACCCCAATGTGTCATTTTGGCGGGTATTTGCTGCATTGATCCCCGATTCCGCCGTCAGGGTCTTTTTACTTATCTCGAATCTTTGGCTATCAGGGAGAGCGGGGTTATTCAGCCTGGAGCAAGATCCCTGAGTTGTGGCCGCATGGCCCATCCGGCCAGTTTCCGTATCATCAGCCGGAACCCGACGGTTGTACCGAAATACAGTCATCCTCCCTCGGAGTGGCAAAAAGAGGTTGGGCTTTTTGTGGCGGAGTTATATGGTGTTCAACTGGATCCGGAGACTTTTGTGGTCTTAGGAAAGGGCAAACCGATAGGATATCCAAAAATCGATATCAAGGTTGAAGAAGAGGAATGGTTGCCCTTCAGGCCGGTAAACCGTGACCGCGGAGACTCCCTGTTGGGTATAGCCTGGAATCCGAACGCCCCTGAAGGGTGGTAAAGGGACTTTGGCCTTTAGTTATTATGTTCAAGAAAAATTAAAATAAAAAAGCTGAGCCTACATCCTGTCGATCGATTTTTTCTATCTTTCCCCAGACACTTTTTCATATAACCGGACCCCATCGGCTACTATTTCCCGGATAGGCAGATTATAGGGGCACTTCTTTTCGCATTCACCGCACTCAATGCAATTCCTGGCGCTTTCGACCGGTTTACGAAGCAAATCAAGAAAATTTTGCCGTGGCCAAACATTATAGTTGATTCTCACTATGGCCAGCCAGAACAGGTCTACCTGTCACCGTTGAAAGGTTTCCCGGCAATGGAGTCGACTACGGCAACAGGGTCAGGTATGAAGACTGGAGCGGGTCCTTGGCCAGGAACCGATCGATCCACTCCTGTCCGCCGGGGGAGGCGGCAATGCGTCCGAAAAGCACGGCGTCGTTACTAAGCCCCGCTTCGAACCCATGCGCATAACCGAATTGTATTGCCGCCAATGTATCCCGGGCCGAGGCCATACGGGCTGCGTGCAGATCTCCGGCCTCGTTTGGGTTGGGTGTCGGGGCGGCCATCATCTCTTGGACCTCGGGGCGGGATAACAGGGCTTTCAATTCTTCTCGTTGTTTTTCTCCGCGTATATCCCAATCCTTAGGTGTAATGAGCCGTTGCCCCTCAATAAACTGGCGGGCTATGATGAAAGCGCGGGTCAGGGCTGTGGCCGAGGGGGCGAATTCATCGGCCAGGCCTATTTCCAAAGCTGAAAAGGCATCAATCGGCTCCCCATTGATGCACATCTCGGCGGCCTTGATCGGGCCGATAAGCCTGGGCAGGCGTTGCAATCCACCATACCCCGGGATGATGCCCAGTTTAACCTCCGGTTGTCCCAAACGGGCGTTTTCGGTCACAATCCGATAATGGGTACTCATGGACAGCTCATTACCGCCGCCCAGACCGAAGCCGTCAATGAGGGCTATTACCGGAATCGGGAGATTTTCCAGATCCGAAAAGACGGCGATGTTTTTCCGGGCAAAGGCCCCGATGATTTCGGGGGTGCCGCGAAAGGCATTGACATCCGCCCCGGCCACAAAGGACCTCCCGGCCCCGGTGATTATCATGGCCTTCACCGGCCTGTTCGAAATGGTGTGATGTCCGGCGATCTCCTGGACCAGGTCCTTCAACTGGGAAACCAGGGCATCGTTCAAGGCATTCAGGGCTTCGGGTCGGGAAAGGGTCACCAGGGCCACTTCATTGATCAGCCGGGCGTCGATCAATCGATTTTCCGCTGGATCGGCCACCAAGACCGCCTCTCCCCGGAAGGCCGATTCAAAGTCAGCGATGGTGCGTCCGGGTCGATCGGCCTGGACCAGGGCCACACCCTTGGGTTTATTCATGACCCCGTCCAGCATTTTCTGTTGCAGGCCGGCAATCCCGGCCAAATCGGTTATCTCCAGATCCTCCTGTTCCATCACCAGCGTTCCTGAAGAAAGCAAGCGGACGACATCGGTCGCCTGGGAGGGGCAAAACATATGCGATCCGCGGATGGTAAGATCGGATTTGCCCCGGGCAACCACAGTACCGCAGGGGAATACATCGTTTTCGTCAAAGTCTCGGACCACAAAGGTACTGAAATGCAGGGTGCTCTGATCGGTTCTTTCCACTACCAGGTCCGGGTTCTGTCGAGGGCCGAATATGTTCCATAGGGCCTTACCGAGAGCCTGGGCATGTTTCATATATTCCGGACCGTAAACGGGATTGGGTTCCCCTTTTTCAGTCAGCGGGTCGGGCATGTCTGCAGGCAACACAAAACCGTCACGATCCAGGATGTGATCGGAAGGGATGCCTATCCGGATCACCCGGGAAATATCCTTTTTCTCTCTGGTCTGTGAAGCGATGACCGCTATCTTGGCGGACCGGTTCAAGGCGGCCCGGATAAAATGCCGGGCGTATCGATCGGCCCCCCAGATCAGTACCCTCCGGCCGGGAGGCAAACCGGCCGCTTCTAAAATGTGTTCGGCCGAACCCCGTCGAAAAAGGATCTGTTTTTGGCGCATCCAGACCCAGCGGGCATCCATCACAAAACGGCGGCCTTCATAGAAGAAGGTTTCCTGGTATTCTCCTTTCAAACCCTTACCGGTAGCGCCGAAGAAGGCCAGTGTGCCGCCGGGGACCAGGGCGGAGATGAGTAAAGGGAAATTGGCTCCTCCGGTATGCTCGAATACTTTATCCACCAGACGGCCCTTATTGGCCTGGCGAACGGCTTGGCGAAACGATTCGGTTTTCGACTTCCAATGTTCATGGGAGAGAGTTTGATCAATGACGCCAAATATCTTTGGATCAAAAGCACGACGGTCTATAAAGGCATCGGCCAGCCCGCGGGAAATCAAGTGGTTGACCAGGGCCGGGTTGGAACCCACCAGGATCACCCTTGCGCCCAGGGCCTTGGCCAATTGGGCCCCGGCGAAGCTGGTTCCCTTTCCTCCGCCCATAATCAGAACAGAATCACCCGGCCGGACTTTCAGTCGCTCAATGATGGCCCGGTAGGCCGTTGCATAAGTCAGCAGCAGGGCGGCCAAACTCTCCGGAGATTGATTTAGCATAGATTCAGGGACCGGAATGGCCCGGATTTCTTCGACTACGGCGAATTGGGCGTTAAACCCGTCGTGGGTTTCATAGCCTCTGACGTTTCGACCGGTCCAGGAGTCCAGGATTACCGCCTGTCCGACCTTGACCCGGTTGACCGCAGGTCCGGCATCGACTACGATTCCCAGGGCATCACTTCCGGGGATATGAATGGAAGCCGAATCCCCTCGGCCGAAAACAGGGACCGGGAGCCCCAGGGCGGCGAAATTGGTGTTATAATTGGGTCCCGAGGCCAGAATCGCCACCAGAACACGGCCCGCATCGTTTTCCCGCAAGCGGGGGGTAGGGATCGTCTCCATCCGGATCACCTGACTGGGCGGACCGTAATCGTTTCGGTGAATGGTCAAGGCCTGCATATTCCCGGGTATCGGTGAGCCAAGAACGGGGGGCAGACCGAGAGGATAATATGTATCGGAATTATTGGTAATGTTGGTCATAAGATCTCCTTTGATATTTTAGAGAGAGTATAGAACATGGAAAATGGCGGATCAAGGAGAAAAAAAAGACCTCCTGAGTCACTTACACATGCCGGCAGGAGGTGAAGGTGTTTCAATGTGAAAGTCAGGAGTTGACTATACAGGCATTGTCGGTTTGATGGTGACAATCTTCCCACTATGTTGTTTTTCGATTTTAGCTTTTTATACAATATTACAAAATTGTAATCAATTTGTAATGTGCTGCCCTGCATTTCCCCTTTTTCTTCAGAAGACCCCTTCTTTTCTCCTTGCCTTTGTCCCTGTTTTTCTCTTTGCTTGCTTATTTCGTTTCTTATCTTCTTTCCAGCAAAAAGAAAATTATTTAAATAAATTAGCGTTTTTAAAACAAGGAAATCATTTTCACCTCTGATCCTTTTTTTGTGTTCCTTGATTTTTTTTCTTGACATTACTGTTTTGGTGCTTTATTGTACTAATCAAATATAACAATATAAATATAAAACATCAATGAAAAGAGGTGGTTATTAATGATCGAGTTCAAATTGGATCCCAAAAGCGGAGTCCCCTTTTACAGGCAAATCATTGATCAGATTCGCTATGGGATTGCCACAGGAAGCTTAACGGTCGGCGAACAGTTACCTACAGTGAGGGCTCTGGCCGTTGAACTCAAGGTGAACCTAATACCGTCAGCAAGCGCTACAAGAGAGTTGGAGATTCAGTATTTGGAAACACAACAAGGACAGGCACATTTATCGGAACGAGCAAAGTAAAAATTGACCGGGGTGAACGCAAAAAGAAGCTCGCCGACATCTGCAATGAGTTCCTGAGCATTGCCGCAAGCTACGGATTCACCGCCGATGACATCATCGAAGAAATTAAATCGAGATGAGGTAAGCTGATGGGACTTGAAGAACGGTGGGCCTCAATAGCATTGAGAAAAAATGGCAGCGACAACGAATATAACCGTCAACCAATACAGGACGACATTACAGATAGGAGGCAACATATGACACACGATACAAAAGTCATGAGAGGGTTTAATTCGGTTTCCACGACTGTGTTTTACGCTCTGATTATCGTTACCGGGTTGATTTGTCGGCGGCTTTATCCAATTGGAAAACAATACTGGCGGGATTGTCCCGGCAGGGATTCTTTTGGCCTGGTTTTGGGGACGGCTATCAGAGTGGTAGACCAATGGGAAAAAGCCGTGGTGCTTAGAATGGGAAAATTCAACGGATTAAAAGGCCCGGGTTTCTTTTTTATTATCCCTGTTGTGGACCGTATCTGCGACTATATCGACCAGCGTCTGAGAGTCACCGATATTACGGCGGAATCCACGCTTACCAAAGATACGGTTCCTGTTACCGTTGATGCAATCGTATACTGGACGGTTTGGGATGTTGAAAAAGCAGCGCTGGAAGTGCAGAAATATGCGGAAGCTGTTTCTTTTGTGGCCAAGACAAGCCTGCGGGATACGATCCGTAAACATGAACTGGCCGATCTTTTACAAAACCGTGACAAGATCGCTGGGGATTTGCAGCATGTGTTGGACGAGCTGACCAATCCCTGGGGCATTACCTGCAATAACGTGGGTATCAAAGATGTCATCATCCCGGTTGGGCTCTCCGACGCCATGAGTCGGCAGGCCCAGGCCGAACGGGAACGCCAGGCACGTATCATTTTGGGCACGGCTGAAACCGAAATTTCCGAAAAGTTTGCCAAGGCCAGCGAACAATACATCGACAATCCCGTAGCCTTGCAACTGCGCGGCATGAACATGCTCTTCGAAGGAATGAAGGATAAAGGATCCCTGATGATCGTGCCAAGCTCAGCCTTGGAATCAATGAATCTTGGCGCCATAGGCGGTTTAGCCGCATTGGCTGAGATCAGCCGCAAGAAGAAGGGGACCTCAACGGAAGAAAAAAGATGTTTTTTTGTTTCATAGGGCTTAACATCGAACCATAGGAAAAAGAGGAAACGATCATGGCTACAAAAAAGTTAAGATGGGTTCATTTCGGCATTTTAGTGGTCCCAGCCTAAGGTCTTGGGCTTGCCATCCGAGCGGGAGGCGGTGACTAAGAATTTCAAGTATTTCAGCTACCCGACCAAAGCAGAGAGTTTTTCGGTTGGGGATGTGGATGGGCACATGGTGTCTCTTACGTTATTAAGAACATTTTTTTGGTTTGAAGACGAAGAGTTATCTGGAACCTAAATACTGGTCGGAACAATTTAAGACAATAAAAATCAATTATAATATTGGCCTGGTCGGGCTATATTTTTCTTTGGCCTTATCCAAAAGGATTATAGCCCGGTTTTTTGTAAAGGTTGGCCTCGTTATTTAGAATATCAGGACGATAGACCTTTTCGGCCCAATGGTTTGGATCTACCTCTTCAATGGCTACGGAAACGGATTTCTCCTCACATTTGCCGATAGCCACAACGTCCCTGGTTATGGCTTCGGCCAGGCGGTTTCTTGGCTCTTGGCTTCCTCCCGGATAAGGTTTATTATCACATGGGGCATAGATTATACCTACCTTTTATTATTCTTTCAACCCATGCAAGCCCGCTCCT
>CAWAKF010000015.1:0-136273 GCA_963782435.1 uncultured delta proteobacterium | reverse complement strand
TCTCTTACCCATAGAAATCTTTTTGAGGATGGTCAACATTCACCGGAAAAGTTCCTCTGGCTGATTAGTATCATTTGAAATCAAGTGGATTAAAAGTGTTTTTAGGAATATCTGGAGGATCGTTCAAGGAGATCGTTGGTGCTTGGTGCGTATAGCTTCCTGTAATCGTTCAGTTGACATATTTGAAAAGTCGGAGGAGTTTAAACGATAATCGTTTATAACCAATTTGTAAAATCGAGGTCTAAAAGTCTCGTTTTTCCGAGAAGATCCTTTAATTAAATACCTCTGTTTTATGTCCTATCATTCATATTGATCCTGTCCTTCTTTTCTTTTTTACTATGCCCATCAAAAAGAAAATCCTTCAAAATAATGATCGGAAAATAAAACTGTCTTACTCCTCATCTAGGGAATGGTTATACCGGTATTTAGGTTTTCGATGTTCAAGCCAGGCGTTTACTCCTTCCAGGTAATCCCCGTAGGGAATGAATTCTGCCCAATATCTTCTCTCTATAGCCAGCCCATTTTCTAAAGACATCTCAATCCCTTCATCTACGCATTTCTTAATATGTCCCACTGCAATAGGGCTGTTTGCGCCGATCTCTTCAGCGACCTCAAAAGATTTCGGTCGTTGTCCTAAGAATTTTATGACCTTGTTGCCAGGCCTATTTTTAAGGCCTGTTCCGCACTGATCTGACGGCCTGTATACATCAACAACTTGGCCGACCAGTCCCGATCAATCGAGATAGACGCTGCGTTCCGCTGTCGCCGAAAGAATCCGTACCTGACTTCCGGGAGTCTGACATTGCCGTTTTTGATGCGATACGGATGTCGCAAGCAAGTGCAATCTCAAGCCCACCAATGCAAACCCGTTTACGGCCGCAATGGTCGGATATGAAACCGTGGCGATAATGTCCATAAAATCCTGGGCCATCTTTACGAAAGCCTTCGCGTCTTCAATGGATTTGATTTTCAGAAAACGGTTCATATCCCCACCTGCCTGGAAATATTGACCGATGCCGGTAATGATAGCCACACGTACCTTCCGTCCCTTTAATTCGTCAAGTACATGTAGAAAATCCTGACGAAACTGATCGGTAAAGGCGTTTACCGGGGGCTGTCCATGGTGATGAGTGCTATTTCATTTTCAAGTGTATAGTCTACATGCTTTTTCATACAGTACTGCTCCTGTTCCGGAATAAACCACTCACTTGTTTCCAGGGAATGATATGCTTGCCGGGAAATCACACTTTCTGTTCGTTCGTTGTCTCAAACAGAGACAGTTCATTTTTTAATATTTTCCCTGATACATTCCGAGGAATAACATCAACAAATTCGATAAACCGTGGCTTTTTGTACCCGGCGATTGATTCACTCACCCAATTGTTATTTCTCTTCTCGACAGGCTTGTTCCTTCCTTCAAAACAATAAAGGCTTTTACTGCTTCGCCCCATTTTTCATCTGGTATCCCAATAACAGCCGCATCGCTTACTCCCTCATGGCTAATCAGAACCTGTTCGACTTCTTGAGGATACACATTTTCTCCACCTGTTTTGATCAAATACTTTTTCCTGTCAATCATTTTGACCTGTCCGTTGTCCATAAGCATAAAGAGATCACCGGTGTGATGCCAGTCATTTTTCAATGTTTCAGCTGTAGCCTCCGGGCGGTTCCAGTAACCCATCATAACAGTCTCCCCTCTAAACATAGGTTGCGACCCTATCGGGCTCCGAGTTCTCTGGTCATTTTCATCCATTATTCTATAATCAAAAAACGGCATAACGTGCCCATAAGTGGTGGATTCTCACGAATCATATCCGAATCTGCCCAGGTGATCTTGCTCCCGGATTCGGTTTGTCCGTAAATGCCATAGTATTTCGTCCAGTACTTTCTCCACGTCATTGATCAGCTCAACCTTTTCCAAATCTGCACCACTGATAAAGCTTTTCAATGAAGATATGTCGCTACCCTCCCTTGCGGCATCATATATAAAGGAATCCGGAATTATAGGAACTACAAAACATGATATTTACACGTATTTTTCTATAAGGCTCAGAAAAATTTGGGTCGGCAAGGACGCTATGATTATTGTTCCCGAGTATCGATGAGAGAAGGCGGTGCTAATTCCGCCACGCGGAAGTATGGTAAGAAAGCCAGGTAATGTCCCGTTCACCCATCTGGAAACAAATAGCCATGTTTTTTGTGTATCCTGTCTATGACCGTTGCGGAATCAGTGAAGTCTTTGCTTTCCAGTTGGTGCCGCTGGTGTAATGCAACATAAACACGTTCCCCGTAAACCTGTTTTTCAAGTTCAAGAAATTCATTTGCCTTGCGAATCAATTGATGACATATGACCCACCAATCCCGGGCCCGCACTCAATATTTTCATGTCAAAAGGGGAATTCCGGAAATAGCCGCTTCTGTGGATTCCACCATGAATCCGTCTGAAAAAATTGCGCTTGCCCCAGAGTCCTGAATGATAAAATTCAGTTCCTTGGGGTGTAGTCGTATGTTCAGGGGAACGGCGACAGCGCCAATCCATGCGAGTGCAAAGAATAATTCTGTATAAGCTTTGCTGTTCAAAAACAGGCAGGCAACCCGATCTCCATAGCGGACACCCTTCCGAATCAGCCAGCCGGCCATCCTGGAAATCCGATCATGCAGGTCACCATAGGTGATTGCTTCGCCTGATAATCCGTCTATTATCGCCACTTTATCTCTTCTAGGAAATACATTGCTGCTTCAAACAGTATCGAAACGCAATAGAAAAAAGTAAAGAACTTTGATCTTGAGACATACCAAGCCCTCCTTTATTTTTATTGTTTATTTAACCTAACACTACAGCGTATTATTTTAGTAGACATTTAGGATTGAACCAAGTATTATGATATCCGTTGGGGCGAATGAAAGCGTGGGTGGCATAGGAGAACTGAGTCTGCCAGGGAACAAGATCCCTTTTGGCAGAAACGATATCGTTCGCCCTGTTGATGAAAGCGGGTATGCCATGTTCAATATTCAATCCGGGGTGGACCATTTTTTAAAAGAAAACGCCGTTGAGATTATTAGCGGAAACTTAAACACGTTGCCACCGATTAGTCTGAAGTTGGCCCATCAATCATTTATGGAATCCCTTTGGGACCGGTTGGTCCACCAATATCATTATCTAAGTTATCAAAAACTGTTAGGGCATCGCTTAAAATACCTGGCCTTGATGCAAAATTGTCCGGTAGCCGCCTTATCCTTTAGTGCCCCGGCGTTGAAAGTCGAGGCCCGGGATCGATTTATCGGCTGGTCGGCGGATCAGCGAAAAAGATACCTGCCGCACTTAGCCAACAACAGCCGCTTTCTTATTTTACCCTGGGTTCAGGTTCCCCATTTAGCCTCTCATGTCCTGTCCTTGGCCATTGATCAGGTGAGGAGGGACTGGCCGAGTCAGTTTCATACTCCCCTATGGCTTTTAGAGACCTATGTCGATCCCCAACATTTCAAAGGGACCAGTTATAAAGCGGCCAACTGGGAGCGAGTAGGTCAAACCCAGGGTTATGGCAAACAAGGCGTTCGTTATATCTATCATGGAGCCCCCAAGGAGGTCTATGTTTATGTCTTAGAACCCCGGTTTCGAACCATTATTGGCTGTCAGCCCCAGCCGACCCACGGCGCTCATCGTCCTCTTCCATCGATCCAACAACTGGAGGAGCTGAAGATGATTCTCAGAGATACCCCTTTTGATCCGGATATCGTTCCCTGGATGAAATTGACCGAAACCGATATAGCCATGATGGCCGAAGAACTGGTCCGTTTTCATGAACAATTCCAGGGCTGTTATGGTCGTAAAGAGCATCAACGGAAAGGGCTTACCTATCTTTCCGGGCTGATGAGTAAACTGGAAGCCAAGTCGGCTGAACCGATAGCCCTGGAATTTTTAGGAGCCGGTGGCGTTCGTCCTTTGCAACGATTTATGAAAAATGACCATTGGGATCATGAAGCCATGAAGTCCCTGCATCAGGTCATGGTTTCCAAATTACTAACCGATCCCGAGGGGATGATCACCGTCGACAGTTCTGAATTTGTCAAAAAGGGCAAGGAGTCTGTCGGGGTGGCCCGCCAGTACTGTGGGGCCTTAGGCAAAGTCGAAAACTGTCAATCCGGGGTCTTTGTCGGATATACCAGTCAAAACGGCTATGGGTTGCTCACGGGCCGACTCTATCTTCCGGAGGTCTGGTTTTCTAAAGACTATGAACAACGGCGAAAAGATAATTGGGTTCCTGGAGATCTGGTTTTTCAAACCAAGATAGAGATTGCTCAAGACTTAATCCAGGAAGTCACCCAAACTCAGTTATTCCCCTCTCGCTGGATTGGCTTTGACAGCACTTTCGGATCCGATCTTCACTTTCTGGAATCCTTGCCAAAGGAGTATACTTATTTCGCCGCAATCCGTTCGAACACCCGCGTGTTTCTTAAAAAACCTCCGTCGGAGATCCCGGCTTACTCCGGTCGAGGTCCCCGACCTAAAAAACGACGGTTGTTGCCGGATCAATTGGGTCCCCAAACCGTAGCCGATATCGCTCGCCGACCTCACCTTCGCTGGAAAAGAGTGGTCTTGACCGAAGGGGCTAAAGGCCCTATCCTGGCCGAGGTGACTTGCCTTCGGGTCTATCCCTCCCGAGATGGACTTCCCCTTTCTTATCCCTTGTGGCTCTTTTTGCGCCGCAATCTTGATGGCCAAATCAAATATGCCTTCTCTAATGCTTCGCCCGATACCCCCTGGTCCGATCTGTGTCAGGCCGCTATTCTGCCCTGGCCGATTGAACAATGTTTTGAAGAAGGCAAAGACCAAGTGGGAATGGATCATTATGAGCACCGCTCTTGGCCAGCCTGGCATCGTCATATGATTTATGTCTTCCTGGCCTTGCATTTCTTGACCCGATTACGCATCCGTTTTAAAAAAAAGCCCAATGCTGACTTTACCTCAAGCCCGTCGGTTGATAGCGACGATTTTCGAACTTCGAACTCTCAGTTTAACCAACGCCCTGGAGATTGTAAAATACCATACTCAACGTAATTATATCGCTTATGTCTCACATAGAAAAAAACAATTGGCTAAATTAAATTCGTTTAAAAATTAAATGCCGCTGTAGTAATAACTAATTCCTTTTTTTCCGTACCACGACCTCTTTTCCCCGAAAAACTTGGGCCAAAAAACGATTCATCAATTTCTACCAACCCGGCTAATGTATATTGGGCATCTCGATCGGCCATAGCTTTGCGCACTTTGTGGGCCATTGTCCAAACTGTTTTATAGTCTTTGATTTCAAGTTCTCTGGCCATTTCATTTATGCAAACCCCTGTTTTTGAAGTTGCCATTCTAAAAATTAGCATAAACCATTTCAGTAGTGGTGTTCTTGTTTTGTGGAAAATAGTCCCGGATGTAAGTGAAACCCGGTTACGGCAGTTTCTACATTTGTATAGACGTTGTTTAGTTGAAATCAGCCAATACTCTGTACCGCCACACTCCCGGCAAACAAATCCTCTTGGCCAACGTGTCTTATACAACCAAGCATAACAGTCTTCCTCATTTTGAAATTCCTCTTGGAATATTAACCAACTCATTTTTTCATATTTTGGCCTAACCCCTATATCCCACATAGGGTTAATAGTAAATGATTGGGTCAGCTAAGTCAATAGGCCATATTAAAATATTAACCCAAGATGGCACAGATTTTGTAGTTATTATAATGAGAGAAGAAAGTAAAATCAGTCCTTCTCCAAATCGGGGGACTGATTTGGGAATATTGATAAATAAGTTGAATGGTTATCCGAGAATGTAATGTAGACATGATTTGACTTTCCTTAAGGTTAACTGCTTGCGGGGCCATTGGAGAATTTAAATGAGGACCCTATTCCATTCTGGGGCGTTAGGGTTTGCATTAAACCCTTCTAACCTTTTTTCTATTATTAAATGGAAAATATCGAAGTTATTCAAATAATTGATTCCTGATAAACAACTCACTTTGAAGCAGATCGTCACAATAAAATGTATCCAAAATTTTGTATATACTGCAAAAACTATTTTCTTGAGCGGCCTTTATTCCAAAAAACCAAATTAATTTTCACCAATCACAAACTCAACTTCGTCCCCAGCTATTTTTGAAAACTGAATGGTTTTTACCAAGTCAGGATTACACTTTATTTTTGCTCCTGAGTAGCCTTTGATTTTCAACTATACCTGTTTGGTATTTGACTATTATTCGGCTCTTATTTTTTTTTAACGTTTGGGAAAAAATAAAAAGGAGAGAAAGATTATGGCAGAAATAAAAGGAAAAAGAGGATTGGGGTGGCGGCCGGATTATCCCGACTTCAGGGATTATACTACGGAACGCGGTGAGGTTAATCCAAGGGTGAAAGCTCCAGGGCAGAAGGATCCCTTGAAAGCAATGTTCACCCAAATAGGATTGAATGAACAGGCTAAGGGAAAACTACCGACTTCTACCGATCTGAGACCATGGTGTTCTCCTATTGAAGATCAGGGACAGATCGGCTCATGCACCGCAAACGCAGGGGTCGCCTTAATCGAGTATTTTGAAAAAAGGGCATTTGGTAATCACATTGATGCCTCCCGTCTCTTCCTGTACAAGGTTACCCGCAACTTGATGAAAGAGATAGGTGATACAGGGGCCTACCTTCGCTCAACCATGGGGGCACTGGTTCTTTTCGGCGTACCCCCGGAAGAGTACTGGCCTTACAACAGCGGAGATTTTGACGTCGAACCGCCCGCTTTCTGCTACAGCTTTGGACAGAACTATCAAGCGATAAAGTACTACCGTCTCGACCCTCCCGGAACCACTCCTGACGTTTTAATCAGCCGGATCCAAAAAAACTTGGCTGCCGGCCTTCCTTCCATGTTCGGTTTTACGGTCTATACATCCATCAATCAGGCCGAAGACAATGGCGGGAAGATTCCTTACCCGACTGCTGGGGAGAATATAGAGGGCGGCCATGCCATCGTTGCTGTTGGTTATGATAATAACATGAAGATTAAAAATACTTTTAAAGGAGGAATCGAAACCAAAGGTGCATTCCTTATCCGGAATTCCTGGGGGACCGGTTGGGGCGACGGGGGATATGGCTGGTTACCCTATGACTACATAAAGAAGGGATTAGCTGAAGACTGGTGGTCGGTGATCAAGAGTAAATGGGTGGACACGGGCATGTTTAAAGCCTGAAAGAAAGGAGATAACGTCATGCCAACAGGTATCTCAAAGAAACCGTGGACCGTAATGGTCTATATGGCCGGGGACAATAGTCTGGACCCGGAAGGAGTAGAAGACCTGAAGGAAATGAAAAAGGTCGGGTCGACGGACAAACTTAATATAATCGCACAATTTGATCGTGCCTCGGGTCATGTTGCCCGGCGCTACTACCTGCGTAAGGGAGGGATAGTCACAGGCGATGCCGTTGCTTCCCTCGGAGATGTAAATACCGGAGACCCGAAGTTTCTTAATGACTTCATTCAGTGGGGGATCAAGACCTACCCGGCTGATCATTATCTGCTGGTCCTCTGGAACCATGGACAAGGTTGGGATGATACAGACATTTTCGCGAACGAGCGTTTTCGCAGCCTTCGGCGCTTGACGATCGGTAGCATCAGGCATGCTGTTTTTCACACGCCGGTCCGCCGCGCCTTGGAACGGGCTAAAAGAGATATGAAATATCGCGCCATTCTGATTGACGACAACGCCAAGGACTTCCTGGACAACCAGGAGATGAAAAAAGTACTGGCCGACACGGCCAAACTTCTGAACCGAAAGCTGGATGTCCTCGGTATGGACGCCTGTCTGATGAGCATGGCCGAAGTAGGTTATCAGATCTATGAGAACGCTGATTACACGGTCGGCTCGGAGCAAACCGAGCCGGGGGCTGGGTGGCCCTACCACACGATCCTCAGTGCCCTGGCCAAGAACTCGAAAATGACGCCTCGTGATCTCAGTACGCTTATCGTGGACAAGTATCTCGCCTCTTACACCGAAGCGGACGGCGTTACCTACTCTGCCTGCGACTTGTCCAAGGCGGACGCCCTGGCCGTCGCTGTTGCCGAACTGGCTAAAGTCCTGAAAGCGAGCCTCACTGACAGCGTTGCCCGGACACGCCTTCTGACCGTTCGCAATCAGGTTCAATCCTATGAAGTGACTGACAACATCGATTTAGTGGATTTCTGTTCATTACTGGCTAAAGCCGGCTCCGGTCCGGCCATTGTATCGGCCTGCCAGAAGGTGATTCAAACGGTGCAGGCCGGCTATGTCATTAAACAAGGCTATAAGGGTTCGAATGTGAAGAACTCCCACGGTGTAGCGATCTATTTTCCTACGGAAACCGTTTCACCCCTTTATGCCGGTTTGGATTTCAGCAAGAAAACCGGGTGGGATTCGTTTCTAAAGGCTTACCTGATTGCCATTCGCTCGCGGCCATGAGTTTAAGGTTCCTTAGGCGAATGAAAGGTTCTTTGGGGAGCAAATTATTCTTAGGGCTTTTTTTACTGGCATTTATCCGAAAATTCAATATTTCCGGATAAAGCTTTCAGCCGTCGGCGGTCAGACTTTGGTCAACCCAAAAATGGCAAAGGATTTTGTCAAAGGTTAAGAACCGATGGCTGATCGCTCCATTGTAATCAATTGATATGAAAAGGAGAAAAACAGTGGCGGATAGACAAATTATAGATATTCACTGCCATCTTTTCAATGCGCAGTACGCAATCATGGAGCTTGCTTCGGCAACCTGGAATCACCTCTGGGGAAATTACCCCCATCAAAAAGGCGTTGTCAGAAAAAGACCGGCCCGGGGAGTATTTGAAAAATTACAGGGTGTCAAAGACTTCGCGGCCTGGATCGCGAGGTTGTTAGAGACTGCGGCTTCCGATTGTGAAGGAAATTATAATACAGCCCGGGAAAACTTTACCCGAAGCTCACTTGGAAAAAAGAGTTCGCTTATTGTGACGCCATTAATGATGGATATCTATTTCGTGCTGGATGATAACAAGGATGAAGAGGAAATACGGCGGAGAGGAAGGCCCCCTATTGTCAGGGTTGAACCGTTTGTCATTCCGGATGATCTGAAGGAGCGCTTTGATGGTCACTTTAATGATATTAAAAATCTCATTCTTGAGGGAATGCAGAGGTTGCCGGCAACAAGACGGCGAACTTCCACGGATCAAAAACTGGACGCTGTCTTTGATGATGCGAGACAAGCGCTGCTCGCCACGCCCAGGAAATTACGCAGGGGTATGGATGATCAGGGAATAGAACTATCCCCGGGCTATGAGAAACACATGCAGGATCTTGAAGCGCTCAGCGTAAAATATCCGAATATGGTTTTTCCCTTTCTGGCGGTTGACCCCCGGAGAATCGGAATCATGAAACTCATTGAGAAAAAAGTGAATAAGGGCAAGGGAATTTTTAAAGGGATCAAGATTTATCCGCCGTTGGGATATCTCCCCACTCATCCCAATTTCCAGCCCATTTTCGAGTATTGCTCAAAATACGATGTTCCGATCACCCTGCACTGCTCAGAAGGCGGGCTACAGAATTTCAGAAGTGCCAATTATGTGAAAAGTTGGGAGGGGAACAATCACCGGGAGGACTTCCAAGCTTCAAATGGAAATAAGAGCCGCTACTATCCAGCCCCCGAAAAATGGTTGCCTGTATTAAAGAAGTGGCCGGACCTGCGCCTAAACTTTGCTCACTTCGGCGGCGGGGACAAACTGGATTCGGGCGATACCGGGTGGATGGAAGCCATCATAGATATGATCCGGCAACATCCCAATGTTTATGCCGATATATCCTATTATGCCAAACCGGGACTGGCCCAAAAGATCTCCGACCTCATTGCTCAAAACGATATCTTACAATCAAGGTTGATGTTCGGAACAGACTATATCATGATTATGATGGATAAGAACCTGGGTGGGCTGAAAAAATATTTTGATCATTTTATCTCACTTAATTATTCATTGCTTTGTGGCAATGCAAAGACCTTTCTAAAAATAATCTGACGGAAGGAATATTGTAGAACTTTCAATAATTTAATGAATTAAAATAGTTGCATCAAGAGGGGATTTTTGACTTTAGATCATGTTTCATAAAGAGGGAGGGTGTTATGACTGCAACACAGCATCTGGTTCTCTTCTGGGTCTTCGTCGCTTTCTTTATGATAATCGGTGTCGTCGCCATTTTGGCCATTGTCGGGGTTATTAAGACGGATAACCGTTTTCGAAATTGGGCGGTTGGGGGGTTTGCCGCAGCTATTGTCGGCGTGGTTATCATATGGGCCAAGACCCAATCACCATCGATACCGCTCGACATTTATGTCAATCTCGAACCACCCTCGGAGGTGAAAGCCGACACCTTCGAACTCGAAAGCGGTACTTATGAATATGACGAGCCATCAAGCTCGGGGAAATCCTTGACCCATTCCGGACCGGTGGAACTGACAGCCGGACAGAACATCGGATGGTGGACGGCTAAAATCCCATGTACAGGTTTGACCAAAGCCTTCCGGATGACCTTGAAGGATAGGCATGGAAAACTGTGGAAAGTGCTTCCCTTTTATCCCAATTACCACCGGCAACCCTTGTTTGCCACTATTCCCCCTCCAAACCAAGCCGCAACCATACAGCCTGCCTTGGGTCTGATTAACGGCGCCTTCGCGGCTGAAAGGAAAATCAACATCAGATTCAACAATTATGCCAGGGCCACATCCATCTCGCAGGGCAGGACCTACTACAACTGGCGTGTGTATGTCGATGAACCCAGTCAAATACTCTCTCAAATCTCAGAGGTCCAATATCTGTTACATCCAACTTTTCCCTATCCCCTGCAGGTACGAACCAACCCCAACGACCGATTCGCTCTGGAGAATTCAGGGTGGGGACAATTCACGATTCAGATAACGATACGGTTCAAGGACCACTCAACAGCGAACACAAGTTATTATCTCGATTTAACGAAAAGGTGGCCGTGATTGATGACGGAAATATCCAAAAAGGCAGGAAAAAAATAACAATTTTTAGAGGATCGTGATAGGGGGGGACCATGCGCAAAATAACAAAAAATGCCCAAGATACCTTTCGAGTAAAGGCTTACGCAGGGACTAACGGTGTCCTGCTGGCCTTTGATCTTGACCCTGCGCGCAAACCGGGCCTTCTGGGGTTCGCCGTCGAGCAGAAAGAGGAAGGGAAACATTGGCAGTGGCTGTGGAACAGCCTTACGTTTCCGGGCAAAGCTCACACAATTCCCAAATGGGGTGCTACACCTTCAAACCTCGCCCCGTTTCAAAAGTTCCGTTGGGCGGACTATAGTATCGAACCCGGGACTACTTGCCGGTATCGTGTGCATCTGGCCTATGTAGGCCAACAGGACTTAGGCGAATCGCTGGAAATCGAAATCAAGGCCGACGATGACAAGCCTATGGGGCATCGGGTTTTCTTTAATCGGGCTGTGGCTGCCAGCCAATCATTCGGGCGCAAGTTTCCCGATATGGACAAAATGCTCCGTAAGAAGGAAAACAAAGATATGCCTATTGAAGATTGGCCCGCAGAGCCGCGGGAATGGCTGGAAAACGGCTTATTAGACAGTATCCTCCAATTTATCGGCCGAGGTGAAAACGAGCAATGGGCCTTAGACGTGGCCATTTATGAATATGAACTCAAGGCTATTGTAGACGCCGTCAATGAGGCCCATCAGCGCGGCGTCGACGTACGTGTGCTCTACCACGCCAAGAAGGATGACGAACAAACATCCAAAAACGAAATCAGCCTGAAGGAGATCCCCTCAGAAAAGAAGCACGGCCGGGTAACATCGAAGATTTTCCATGACAAGTTTATCGTTCTAAGCCGGATTGACCCTGCCGGCAAACGAAACCCGCAGGCGGTCCTCTGCGGTAGCACCAATTTCACGGAAAACGGTGTTTATCGTCAAGCGAATGTCGTTCATGAAACGGACGACAAGACCATTGCGGCACGATATCTGGAGCTGTTCGAGGTCATATGGAACGACCCCGAGGACGTGTCCATCACGCGAAAGTGGATTAACAAGAATAATCCGATTGATCCCAACAATAAACTCTTTGTGGGTTTCTCGCCGCGGAGCAAAAAGACCGACCTCATTGAGTTTATCAGCATCATTAATGCTGCCGATCGGGACTTGTTGTTTGCGACAGCTTTTAAACTTCCCGAAGACGTCCTGAATGCCATTTTAGGAAAGGCCAACGATACCGTGCTTCGTTATGGCATCCAAAATACGGCCAGCAGGATCACGGGATTTCACGCTGATCGAACCGCAGAATTCACCACCCCTGCTCTGCTGACCAAGAGTCTTGAAGGTTGGATGAAAGAAGGGCTCAAAGGTCAGAAAGGTAATCTGCTGGTTCACACCAAGGTTATTGTTACCAATTTTACTTCCAACCATCCCGTGATTATCAGCGGCAGCCACAACCTTAGTGTACCTGCCAGCAACGGCAATGATGAAAACTACCTGATCATGCGCGGCGACACCGATCTGGCCGATCGCTACGGCCTGGAAGTTTTGCGTTTCTATGAGCACTATCGGTTCCGATACTACGCGAAGAAGCTGAAATTGGAAGAGGTGAAACCATTGACAGAAGACGATTCCTGGGCTGACCCTTATTATACTGCGGGCCACCTGAAAGAATTGTCCCGCCTTCGGTTCTCCGGAAGATAACGGCAGAATAACTGATTTTAATTCGAGGAAAGGGTAGCCTATTAATTCCTAAGCCATAATGTAATAAAAACTTTATTGGGAGAAACCCCATGGAAGAGACAAGGATTTTCTTGATCGAGGTGGGCTTTCCGTCTGAAACAGGAAAAACCTTAAAGAGGGTCCTGAATTCCTGCGAAGGACTGAAGGTACAGATTCATCAAAGGAATATTAGGAATTGGGAAGCCACGGTATCTGTCAATCTTTTCAACACCACCATCCTAAAATTCAATCCTCACGTCATTTTTCTTATTCTTTCTTCGAATGATTTAAAAGAGGCCGAAATCTTCCTCCAATTCATGAAAGAAAAGTCCTATCCATTTCCCGTGATTGCCATCAGTAATGACGTTAAGGCCGAGGATATCATCAAACTTCTCAAGTGCGGAGCAGTTGATTTTATTATTTCTCCAATTAAAACTGAAGATCTTATTCCCAGGATATGGAGATTTCTGAAACAAAATCCGGAAGAAAAATCCATACAAATCCTTAAAGAGAAGATCGGATTGAAGCAGATGGTTGGAAGGGACCCGGCTTTTCTCTCTGAAATAGAAAAGATTCCCCTTACAGCCAAATGTGATGTCAATGTCCTGATATTAGGGGAGACGGGGACAGGTAAGGAGCTCTGCGCCCGGGCCATCCACTATCTCAGCCTCCGAACAGGCCACCCCTTTATCCCCGTCAATTGCGGGGCTATCCCAACCGAGTTGGTTGAAAATGAACTTTTTGGCCATGAAAAGGGGGCCTTCACCGGCGCTATTAATAGGTATCCCGGTTTGATTCATGAGGCCCATGGCGGAACCTTATTCTTGGATGAGATCGATTGTCTGCCCCTTCAGATGCAAGTCAAGCTTTTACGATTCATTCAAGATAAGGAATATCGTCAGCTTGGATCGGCAAAGATGCATCAGGCCAACGTTCGAATCATTGCGGCTTCCAATATTGATTTAGAAAAAATGGTTTCCGAGGGGGGATTTCGGCGAGACCTCTTCTATCGTTTAAATGTTATTTCAATTGTATTACCACCCCTTCGGGAGCGGAAGACGGATATTCCCATTCTCACCCGTCATTTTTTGGATAAATATGCTTTTGAGTTTAATAGGCCAGTCCCAGGTCTCTCTTCCGAAGCATTACAAAAACTCTTGATTTACGAGTGGCCGGGCAATGTCCGGGAACTGGAGAATGTTATCCAGCGGGTTACCGTCTTTTCGCTTCAACCCATCATTCATGAGGCTGAAATTGTTCTGCCTCTATCAAAAAAATCCGAAGTTCAAGAATCATTTCGGATAACTAAGTCAAAAGCCATTATCCAATTTGAAAAAAATTATATCCAGGGGATTTTGCTTGCCCATCATGGAAATATCAGCCAGGCAGCCAAGGCGGCCCAAAAAAACCGAAGGGCTTTTTGGGAGTTGATTCGTAAGTACAAGATCGATGTAGGCAGTCATGCAAACGATCTTGCCGGGATTGGACCAGGACAAAGATTAACAAAAGGAGGATAATTTTATCCTGTCAACCAATCCCTAAAATAAGCACATTTATCACGAATTCCCTTCAGTAAGAGGATAAATATAACCTTTTCCCTGGTAGGAAGCTGATTTTCTATTCTCCCAAAGCCATCCCATCATTTCCTGTAATTAATCAAAATAATTTAGAAAAAAGTTATTGATTCCTGATAAGTCTTTTTCTCGAGGAGTGTGGCACAGCTATTGCTTTTATGTTTGGTAAATTGAAACCGGGAGAATGGTGTGGAAGAAAGCCAAACAGCCCAAGAAGAAATCTCTATCGCTAATAAGATCCTTGCCTATCTTTTGGACCATCCAGATGCCGAGGATTCCCTGGAAGGTGTGGTCGAATGGTGGCTACATGAACAGGAGATCCGGCACCGGACTACCGAGGCGAAAGCGGCCCTTGATTGTTTGGTAAAAAAAGGGTTTGTGATCGAAAAGAAAACCGAAGGCCGCCCCCCTGTCTATCGCTTCAATCCTGAGCGGAAGGTTCAAGAGTTGAGAAAGATTGTCGGGAAAGTTAAATCAGTGTCCAAAGGTAGGTGGCTGGGGGATAAAGTTCCGCCACAAAAAACCTTATTCTTTTTTTGAGAGAGGAATTGGATTTGAAATTTACTAAGAGGAATAGTGTTGGACCTGGAAGGCCAAATCAGATGGTGACAAGAACGTCCTGGATGTGAATCTGGTGAGCAGTGATAAAAAGTTTGTACCAGACCGCTATTCGGTGGTACAGCCACAAGGAATCGATGCCGGCCTCGGGCCATGGATCGGAGAAGTCACTCGGCGGAATTTTCTGACCCAGATCGGACATGCCATTGTACATTCAAAGGTTTTGGTGATCGATCCGTTGTCTGAGAACCCAATTGTTGTAACCGGCAGCCACAACTTTTCTAAGCCTGCCAGCGAGAATAACGACGAAAACTTAGTGATCGTTAAGGGGCACAAGAAGCTTGCCGAATCGTATGTCGCTCATATCATGTCGGTCTACCTGCACTACCGTTACCGGTCGTATATCCGTGAGATGTTGGCGAAAGGGAAATCGCCCTGGAGTTACTTGGATGACAATGACCAGTGGCTGAACAGTGAGATGGAAACCAAGAAGGAGGAAATCAACTTCTGGACCTGACATCCTATGTGGCCACTTCCATCGAATACTCTCCTTCAGGATTCGGGATATTAATCCTTTGATTAGAAGCAGGTGATGAATGTATTTGAGAAGAGTGGCAAATTGAGTACCGAAGTTATTATAGAGAATTGAGGAGTAGGGATCGTAGGTGACTAACAGGTGACAAAACAGAGACTATAGTTGGGGCAGGCCATATACTAAAAAAGGAGGTGCAGCATATGCCAACAAAGGATTTGAAATTACCTAACCTTGAAGAAGAAGCTTTCATCCTGCCGCCGGTATTTGAGAAAATCTACAAGATCCTCTGGGCGGTCGATCCTGCTGTCTTGAGAAGATTGCGGGATGAAACGGTTATCAATATTGCCAAAATCAACATCGATTATCGAGTGAAAATAGCAAAATTGGAAGCTCAGATGAAAGAGGCCGAAGCGGAAGCACTCGCAGCAACGGGGAAAGAGCTTGGAAAGGGAGGCAGATAACTACGTCACCCTGAAAAGAGAAACAACGCTTAAGCTTCACTGATTAGATTCTTATCAGAAAACGACGAATCGGGCCTGCCCCCCTATCGTCTTTTCCGAACAAGATCGCGATCAAAGAGAATGCACCTGGAAAGGAGAAGGGCTTGAGAAACAATAATCGAGGGAAGAGGTCTGAAAAAAAGGGAAAAACGGTTGTGTTCGTTGCCTTCGAGGAGCAGGACAACCTGGGAATCGGTTACATAGCCTCGGCAGCAATCAATGCCGGTTTTCAAGTCAGGATCATTGACTTTCGCCTTGGTGAAGAAGCCATTTTGGCCAACCTTATTCGTCTCGACCCGATTTCGATAGGTTTTTCAATTATTTTTCAGCATCATATCGACAGATTTAGACATCTCATTTCGTATCTGCGGGAGAATGGGATATCGTGCCACTTTTGTGCAGGGGGGCATTATCCTAGCCTTCGGTATGGTGATCTTCTGGATATGATCCCGGAACTTGACTCCGTCGTTTTATTTGAAGGGGAAATTACCTTTGTTGAGTTGGTCCGTGCCCTCGTAAATGAGGCTCCCTGGAAAACGATAAAGGGTATCGCTTATCGGAACAATGGGTCCAGCGTGGTCAACGCCCTGCGCCCATTGGTGCGAGACCTCGATAGGTTTTCCCCACCGGTTCGTCTGCCTCTGCAGGAGTATGCTTTTGGTAAGAAGTTTGCTACACTCTTAGCTGGGCGAGGATGCGTCAACAACTGTTACTTTTGTAGTATTCGGGAATTCTATTCCAAGCCTCCCGGCCCCGTAAAACGTATCAGACGTCCCGAAATGGTAGTCCGGGAAATGGAGTTGTTACACGAAGAAAAAGATTGTTCTATATTCTTGTTCCAGGATGATGATTTTCCTGTCATGCATAAGAAAAACAAAGATTGGATAGAAAATTTCTGCAACCTGTTGGTTGATAAGAAGCTGGACCGTAAGATATTATGGAAGATTAACTGCAGACCTGACGAAGTTAACTATGAAACCTTCTCTCGTTTAAAAGATCATGGGCTCTTTCTGGTTTACCTCGGTATAGAATCTGGTACGGATGAAGGACTGCGACGCATGAAGAAGCGCATTACCGTCGATACAAATCTGAAGGCCGTCTCTATTCTGAATGTGCTTGGCATCCGATATGATTACGGGTTCATGCTCTTTGAACCGGCAAGTACTTTTCAATCGGTAATAGATAACTTGACCTTCCTTGAAAGGCTTTGCGGGGACGGGTCCTCGCCGGTAACCTTCTGCAAGATGCTCCCTTATGCGGAAACCCAAGTCGAAGGGGCCTTGAAGTCTGAGGGCCGGCTGAGAGGCCTCCCCGGAAACGAAGACTACGAATTCCTTGACAGAAGCCTGAATCTGCTTTATGACTTGATGGCCTGGAGCTTTGGAGACTGGATAGGCGACCATGACGGATTTCTCAATTTGGCACGATGGGCGAGATACTACCTGGCAGTATACAAAAAGTATTTTCCTGTGGACGTCCGGTTTATGAGGCTTGAACGGAAGGTTTGTGAGATAATAGCCCGGGGTAATCTCTATTTTGTGAATGCAGCCCGATCCATGGTTTCCCTCTACGATAGGAATCTCTCCCGGTTCGAAACGTTAGAAACAAAGGCCCTGACACTGGCAAGGGAAGTGCACCACACCCATTCCGGATTCTGTAAGGAGATTACTCCGGTAATGAACGAACTGGAGAGCCTTCCTTATTAACTGCAGATAGCTTGGTTTCTTGATGGCTATGGAAATAAAAAAAGGTGCCTATTTTTCTCCTTGACCGGGTTCCTTCCTTTCCATATACTCCTCGCATCAAAAAAGAAATTCTGAAGGTATTGATAAGCGCTCCACAGCCAGCCTAACCAATCTTTCTTGGTCTCTAACCTCCTTGGCCAAAAAGCGAAAATATTCCGGAGAGAGATTCATTGAGTAATGATAAAAAAGGTTTCCCTGATAAAAAGGGAATAAAGATGCCTCCCACTTTCCGGGCTCTTCGCTACCCCGCTTACCGTTATTTGTGGCTGGGACAACTCGGGCATTCGGCCACCATGTGGATGGAGCAGGTGGTGCGTCCTCTTCTTATCCTCGAGTTGACCGGTTCTCCGCTTCAAGTCGGATTTGTCGTAGCCGTGAGAATGGTGCCCCAGTTTCTTTTCGGACTTCTGGCCGGGGTTATCGCCGACAAATATAATAAACGGCTGGTATTGATGGCCAGTCAAATGGGGACCATGATGATGCACCTCATTCTCGCCATTCTGATCCTTGTCGGCAGGATAGAGGTCTGGCACGTTTTCGTAACCGCATTTATTTCCGGCGGCACTATGGCTTTTAACCAGCCGGCCAGACAATCGATGATACCCCGCCTGGTTCCTTCAGACCTCGTACTCAACGCCGTCGCTTTAAATACCGCCGCCATGAATACCATGCGGGTATTGGGGGCCAGCCTGGCGGGGGTATTGCTTATTTTTCTTGATTACGGCCAGGTCTATTTGCTGAACGCCATTATTTTCATTTATGTTATTTGGACGACTGTTAAAATTACTTTAACGGAAAATGCCTCCCCCACAGATTTAACTGTGGGAAAACAGGTGGTCCCTGAAAAAACGTCCATCCTTCATGACCTGTTGGAGGGATTCCGCTATATGGCGGCCAACCGCCGTGTCCTTTATCTGGTCGGTATGGCCCTGATTATTTTCGTTATCGGACTGCCTTATCAACAGGTATTTGTGCCTCTTCTGGCCCTCAATGTGCTGCACATCGGCCGTTCGGGAGCAGGGTGGATGCTGGCCCTTACCGGTGTGGGGGCCCTTATCGGTTCTCTTACCATAGCCTCCATCCGGCAATTACCCCGTCGCGGTTTGATCCTGATGGGGTTTATCGTCATCTTCGGGTTAGCCCTGGTTCTCCTTTCCCAGAGCCGGTGGGTTGTCCTTTCCGCCGTTGCGCTCATTGTAGCCGGTTGTATGACAACCGCCTATAATTCATTAAACATCTCGCTGTTATTCGAACAATCGCCACCGAATTTGCATGGACGGGTTTTAAGTCTCATGAGCCTTGACAGGGGCTTTGTTTCCGTCGGGGCCGTCTTGGCCGGGGGTCTGGCAGAAGCCTTAGGTCCTCAGCTCGGTCTGACAGTCATCGCCCTCTCCTGCATCGGTTTCACCATTCTAATATTTTTTTTTATCCCGGCACTTCGGAAAATTGAATAAATTTATTCTTAATAACAATTGAAAGGAGAAAGGTTATGAGCGGACGGTTACAGGATAAGGTGACTATTATAATCGGGGGGACCAGCGGGATCGGGAAAAGGACCGTGGAAATTTTCGCCCGGGAAGGGGCTTATGTGCTCATCGCCGCCAGACGGGAGAAGGAGGGACGGGAACTTGCTCAAGTCTTAGGCCCCAAGGTTGATTTTCTAAAGACCGATGTCTCCAAAGAGGCGGAGGTCAAGGCCATGATCGATTATACGATGAAACGCTTCGGGCGCTTGGATTGTCTTTTTAATAACGCCGGTTGTCCGGCCCCGGTGGGGAGCATCGAAACCATCCCCTGGGATCAATACGAAGCCGCCTTGAAGGTTCTCCTGGGTGGGGTCATGCTGGGTATGAAACACGCCGCCCCGGTTATGAAGGCCCAGGGTTCCGGCAGCATCATCAGTAACGGCAGCGTGGCCGGTGTACAAGCCGGATATTCGTCTTCCATGATATATTCGGCGGCCAAAGCGGCCGTAATCCACCTGACCCGTTGTGTGGCCATGGAATTGGGAGAAAGTAACGTTCGGGTTAACAGTATCTCCCCCGGTGGGATTGCTACCGGGATCTTCGGCAAGGCTTTGGGGTTACCTACTGAGGAAGCAGAAAAGAGTGCTGAAATCATCAAACAGGCCCTTAACACCATGCAACCGATCCGGCGGGCCGGTCTGCCGGAAGATATTGCCATGGCCGCCGTTTTCCTGGCTTCTGATGAATCGACCTTTGTCAACGGGCTAAACCTGGTGGTTGATGGGGGCTTGCTGGGAGGTCGACAATGGTCGATCCAACAGGAAGGGTTGAATCTTATGCGGGCCGGCTTAGGTATCAAGATAGAATCTTGAAACAGGTTTCCTTTTCTTAGTGAATTTTCGGGGGCGCATGGGGGAGGCCCCGGTATTATTCCATTAGTAAAAACTTGGCCCCCTGTTCATTTGCTTGAATGGGCAGATATTCCCGTTCAACCGTTTATCGGTCTTCCTGCAACCAATTTGATAGGCATTAAAGTCATTCATTCCAGAGGTTCAAATCCGTTATTGCTAATAACCGTCTGAAACCAGAAAGCACTGTCTTTCCATGCCCGTTCCTGGGATTTAAAATCGACATAAATCAGTCCAAAACGGCGGCTATATCCAAAAATCCACTCAAAATTGTCAAAACAGGACCATACGTAAAATCGCTTCAAGTTTACCCCTTGGTTTATGGCCCGATGGGCAGCCTGGAGGTGGCTCTCCAAATAATGGATTCGATATTCATCGTGGACTTTACCCTCGATTAAATCCTCGTCACCGAAAGAGGCGCCGTTTTCAGTGATGTACAGCAAAGGTCTTTGGTAGTCCTGATCCAATCGAACTAACAGCTCATATAACCCTTCCGGAAAAACTTCTCCATTGGTCGCCCAGGTTTCATCTCTATGCTCGACCACCTCCAGGTTTAACACCACCGTGTCGGGTGCGTATCGGATGACGGAGCGCGAATAGTAATTCACGCCCAGGAAATCAACCGGATTGTCTTTTATCAACTTCATGTCGCCGGGCTGAATATCCGGAACCTGCAGGGTGTCCTGGTACCGCTTCAGGATGTCTGTCGGGTAGAATCCCTTTATGGCCGGATCCAGAAACCAGCGGTTCACAAATCCGTCAAATACGGTTGAAGCCTCCCGGTCTTCTTGGGAATCGGTTGCGGCATAAGCAGGGGAAAGGCTCAAAGTAATCCCGATTTTTCCCTCTAAACTTAAGGAACGAAATATTTCAATCGCTTTGGCATGGGACAATAAATAGTGATGGGATTTGGTGATCCCCCTTTTGAGTCTTTTTTCGGTCGGTTTTCGCAGAGTGAAGGCATCGGCAAAGGCGTCGACCCAGGGCTCGTTGAAGGTAATCCATTGCCTTACCCGGTCACCGAAAGCCTTAAAACACACCCTCGCATATTCGGCAAACCATTCGACTGATTTACGGTTCTCCCATCCCCCCTGGTCGGCTAAAACCTGCGGAAAGTCCCAGTGGTAAAGCGTTATAGTAGGTTCAATATCGGCAGTCAGCAGTGTGTCGATCAGATTATTGTAGAAGGTGATCCCTTTGGTGTTGATCTCCCCGATACCGTTGGGAAGAATTCGCGCCCAGGCCAGGGAAAACCGGTAGGTCTGGAGGCCTAATTGTTTTAAAAGAGCGATATCCTCTTTATATCGATGATAATGGTCCATGGCCACATCGCCGGTGTCGCCGTTCAAAACCAGTCCCGGGCGGTGGCTTATGGTATCCCAGACAGAAGGGGTTTTTCCGTCTTCGTTCCAGGCCCCTTCAATTTGATAGGAGGCAGTGGCCGCCCCCCATTTAAAATCGGATGGAAATATAATCTTGTTCATTTCAATCCTCCAGGAATTTCTCCGGATAATAGAATTTGTTTACCGAGTTTTAATTCAGGTATCATTATTTGATTTTAAGCAACAGGTTGAAAATATTTTCCGTTTATCAACCAGGTGTTTGATTGTAACCATAATGAGGATCGGGGTCAATTTTTTTGGGCAACCCCATCTTATTAAGAGCCCCAAAATAATATGTTGTTTTTTCTCCTTGACCCCTCTTGGGGCTTATTTTATACTCTTAACAAACAAAAGGGAAAAAGGGGCAAGAGGCGGAAAATTATTTATAAAAATCCCCCCCGGCCCAATGTTTAATCTATCTTTTAAATTGAATATCCCTTTTTGTTGAAAGCCCATAGGGCGACTATGTGGGTTTTGTGAAAGGATGAAGGTGATGAATGTTTTGTGGGCCCCCTGGCGAATGGAATACATCTTGAATGGAACAAAAGAAAACGGGTGCATCTTTTGTTCCGGGGAAAAAGAGAATCTCAAGGAACGATCCATTCTTTATATGGGAAAACAGACCCTGGTCATGATGAATAAATATCCCTATATCAACGGCCATTTGCTGGTGGCCCCTTTAAGACACGTCGCCGCCTTGGACCAACTGGAAAATAGCGAAAAGGCGGCCTTGATGACCATGGTCAGTCTTTCCGTGACCTTGTTGAAAAAAACCATGAAAGCCGAAGGATTCAACGTGGGTCTGAATCTGGGAAAGGTGGCCGGGGCCGGTGTTGAAGATCATCTCCATTTTCATATTGTTCCCCGTTGGAACGGGGACACCAATTTTATGACCGTTTTCGGGGATGTCCGGGTTATTCCCGAACACATGGAACAGACATACAATAGACTGCTTCCTTTTTTTCGGGAGATTAAGGAGGATTGACATGCGAACCTTCAAGCTCTATTTTTATGGTCTCCTTGTTTTTCTTTTTGTCATCTTTATTGTTCAAAATTATTACACATTGACCTACAGTATCGCATTACGGTTGAACCTGGGGTTCCTTTCCCTGTTATCCGTTCCCTTGCCGTTATTTTTAATTGCCCCCCTCTTTTTTTTCTGCGGGCTTTTCCTGGGTTCGGTTGGGGGATGGGAGGAAAGGCGTCGTCTCTCCAAAGAGATAAAGCAGTTAAAGAGCGCCCAACCAATGCCCCAACCGGAGCCCAAGACCGAGTTCAAGCCGGAGGTTAAACCGATGGCCAGGCAGGAATTCAAAGCGGAAATTAAGCCGGAATCGAACCCTGAAACTCGGACGGAACCCTGGCAAGAGGCCAAGCAGGAGGCCGAACCAAAGAAAAAACCTGAAGAGGGGACTATTGTTTCCTCTGTTCCAATTTTTAAAAAATCGGGTTCGTCGTCGGAAAACAACCCCTCCATGCCTTCCTAATCCGTTTACCATTCATGACCAAAATAACCCCCATGTTGGAGCAATATCTGGAGATTAAGGAAAGATACCAGGATTTTGTCCTTTTTTATCAGCTTGGGGATTTTTTTGAAATGTTTTATGAAGACGCCTTGTTGGCCTCCCGGGTTTTAGAGATCACTTTAACTTCGCGCCACAAGGGAGAGCAGAAAGACCAGGTCCCGATGTGCGGGGTTCCTATCCATGCCGTTTCCGGATATATCGCCCGGATGGTGGAAAAAGGCTACAAGGTGGCCCTGTGTGAGCAGGTTGAAGACCCGGCCCAGGCTCAGGGGATTGTACGTCGTGAGGTGACCCGATTAATCACCCCGGGACTCTATATTGATGAGACTTCCGATAAAAGCAATCGTTATCTGGTAGGGCTTTCTTCTGATGGGGGGCGCATTGGGTTGGCTGCGGTGGATTTGGCTACCGGAGAATTTCGGGTTACGGAAATTACGGACCCTGAAAAGGCCTTTGAAGAAATCAGCCGGATAGATCCATCGGAAATCCTGATCAGCCGGGCATTAAAACAGGAGGCCTCCTTTAAGCTTATCCTGGATCACCTGTCCGTTTATTTTCTGACCTATGGAGAGGAAGGGCCTTTTGAAAAAGGCCGTGCCCATGATCTGCTGATCAAACATTATCAAGTCCAATCCCTGGCCGGGTTCGGGGCGGGATTATTAACCGAAGGAATTCGGGCCGCGGGGGCCCTGCTTTTTTACCTGATGGAAACCCAGAAAGGGAGCGTGTCTCATCTTCAGCCCTTGCAGGTCTACTCCCTTTCTCAATTTATGATTCTGTCCGAGACTACCCAAAGACATCTGGAACTGACCCGGACCTTGTATCGGGGAACCCGCCAAGGGTCCCTGATTTCCGTGCTCGATCAGACCATGACCGCCATGGGCAGTCGAAAACTGAAACATTGGCTTAACTATCCCCTGCTGGATTTAGAAAAGATCCGGCAGAGACAGGATCTGGTCGAGGCCTTGGTTGAAGATCCGATTTTACGCCAGGCCCTTCGTTCTCATCTCAGGGATATTTATGATATCGAAAGATTGGTTGCCAAGGTCTGTCTAAACCAGGCCGGTCCGAGAGACTTAGTGGCCTTGAAGAATTCCCTTCTCCATCTGCCGGGAATTCGAGGGATCCTTGAGGAGAGCGCTCACCCCCGACTAAAAGAAATAGGGGCGGGATTGGATCCCCTGCCGGAGGTGACCGATCTTATTTCCCGGGCTTTACTCGATGAACCTTCCATTAACTGGAAAGACAAGGAGGCCCGGATTATTCGTCTGGGTTATCATGCCCAGCTGGACCAGTATTTAACCGTGAGCCGGGAGGGGAAAGAATGGATCGCCAAATTGGAGGCCCAGGAGAGGAAACGGACGGGGATCAATTCCCTGAAGATAGGTTATAACCGAGTCTTTGGTTATTATATCGAGGTCTCCCGACCCAACCTGCCTTTGGTTCCTTCCGATTATCAGCGAAAGCAGACTTTAGTCAACGGGGAACGGTTTTTGACCCCTGAACTAAAAGAATATGAAGTGATGGTTTTGGAGGCGGAAGAAAAACGCTGGCAAATGGAAATTGAGCTGTTTAATGAGGTTCGGCGCCGGATAGCTGAGGAAAGCTCCCGACTGCAACAAACGGCCGGGGTTCTGTCCGACTTGGATGTTCTATCCTCATTGGCTCAAACAGCCCAAGAAAACCGATACCAGAAACCCCTTCTGAATGAAAGGGATGCCATTTCGTTGAAGGACAGCCGGCATCCGGTAATTGAAAAGAATCTCCCGGCCCAGCGGTTTGTTCCCAATTCCATAGAACTGGACAATGAAGAGCAACAAATGATCATAATCACCGGTCCTAACATGGCCGGGAAGTCCACGATCCTTCGTCAAGCGGCCCTGATTTGCCTGATGGCCCAAATGGGCTCTTTTGTCCCCGCAGAAAAGGCGGAGATCGGGCTTATCGATCAGATTTTCACCCGGGTAGGGGCCTCGGATGATCTTTCCTCCGGACAGAGCACCTTTATGGTGGAAATGCAGGAAACCGCTCAGATTCTGCATCAGGCAACCGATCGCAGCTTGGTCCTGCTGGATGAGATCGGCCGGGGGACCAGTACCTTTGACGGATTGAGTATTGCCTGGGCTGTGGCCGAATACCTTCATGATTTAAAAGGAAAAGGGGTGAAAACCTTATTTGCCACCCATTACCATGAATTGACAGACTTGACCCAGACGAAAAAAAAGGTTAAGAACTATCATGTCTCGGTAAAAGAATATAACCAGCAGATTATTTTTTTAAGAAAGTTGCAGGAGGGGGGCACGAGTCGAAGCTATGGGATTCAAGTGGCCAGGCTGGCCGGTATCCCCATTCCGGTGATAGAAAGAGCGCAGGAGGTTCTTAAAAACCTGGAAAAAGGGGAACTGGATTTTTGGGGGTTTCCGGCCTTGGCTTCTTCCTCCCGGGGAAGAGGTTCTCATCCGGCCCAGATGGAGCTTTTTTCAGGGGGCGCCCAACAGCTCCAGGAAAGGGTCAAGTCCTTATCTATTGATGAGATAAGTCCCCTTCAAGCCCTGTTGACCTTAAAAGAATTGAAGGATCTTGTAGAGAAACTGTAGCATTTCAATTGGCACCTATCAAAGGATTCAATCCTGCCGTTGGGGGGACTTGAACCCTCGAAAGTTATTTTTTAATAAACCCTCAACCCTTCCAGGGTAACATTAGAGAATGATAATAAATTTCGCCGAACGCCGAACACCGAACGCTAAACGGGGTTTTTATTCGAACTTGCTTCGTTTTGGGCTTATTTTCCTGTTGATCGGTGTGGTATGGGTTATGGAAGGGGCAGTCCATTCGGTCTGCACGGCTTCCGGTGACGTGCAATTAGAAAATAAATACAACCAAGCCCGGGAAGCCTTCCTGGCCCTTGATAAATCTCCTCAAAGGACACAGCGCCAACAGTGGCAACTCCTGATGGAGGCCTTTAAAGAAATTTACAAGCAGCATCCTCAGACCATCTGGGGGGAAAAATCCATGTTTATGGTGGGTCGGGTTGCTTACGTTCTTTATCAGTGGTCCGGGATGGAACCCGATCTGGACCTGGCTCTCGATCATTTTTCCCGTTTTGTCAATCATTATCCCCAAAGCAACCTTTCGGATGATGCCCTTTATTTGTCTGCTGAAATATATCTTCTGCACAAGAAAAACACGGAAAAGGCCCGGGAAGCAGCCCTGTTATTGATCAAGACTTATCCAAAAGGGGATATGAAGAAGCGGGCCGAAGAATTACTATCGAAGCTGGAAGGCAGCAGTCCCTTGTCCGAGGCGGATAAAACCGATCTGTTTCAGGAGGAGAAACCCGCAGAAGAGAAGAAGTCCCCGGTCGAGATAGAGCGCCCAAAAAAAACCTATCCCCAGGTTACCGGACTGCGTCATTGGTCCACCCCGCAGTACACCCGCATCGTGGTCGATGTGGAAGATAAGATTTCCTATCGCCAGAGACTGCTGAAAAAAGATCCAGCCATCGAAAAACCGGAAAGGCTGTACTTAGATCTTTATCCGGCCCGATTGGCCTTAGGCACTGCTCCGTTAGTCATTCAGGACGGACTGCTCAAAGGGGCTCGGATCGGTCAGTTTAACGCCTCCACCGTTCGGCTGGTCTTGGATATTGAGAGTATCAAAGGGTACAAGATTTTTTTCCTGGAAAATCCTTTCCGGTTGATTGTGGATGTTTCCGGAAAAGAAAAAACCATGGCCCAACCGGCCGAACCTCCCGGCAAGGAAAAGAAACTCTCTTTGGCCCAGCAGTTGGGATTGGGGGTGAAACGGATTGTTATTGATCCCGGTCATGGAGGAAAAGACAAAGGGGCCAGCGGCAAGCATGGAATACACGAGAAAGATATAAATCTTAAGATAGCTAAAAAATTAGCTCAACGGATTAAACAAGACCTGGACCTGGAGGTTTTATTGACCCGGGATTCGGACCGTTTTATTCCTCTGGAAGAGAGAACGGCTATAGCCAATACCAAGCATGCCGATCTTTTTGTCTCCATCCATGTCAACGCCAGTCCTAATTCCCAAGCCGAAGGCGTTGAAACCTACTACTTAAACCTGGCCACCGATGAGGAATCCATGCGGGTGGCGGCCTTTGAAAATGCCACCTCTACCAAGCGGATCAGTGACCTGCAAAAAACACTCAAGGACATCATGTTGAATTCCAAAATCGATGAATCTTCCCGCCTGGCCGGGCATGTTCAACAAATGGTTGTCCTGGCCTTGAATGATAAATATCCCCCGGTAAAAAATCTTGGGGTCAAGCAGGCCCCTTTTTATGTTTTGATCGGCGCCCAGATGCCGGCTGTTTTGATAGAAACCTCCTTCATTTCCAATGATCGGGAAAGGGAACGGTTATGCCAGGAGGACTATCTGGATCAGATCGTCGATGGTTTGGTAAAAGGGATCGATGCCTATATCAAAGAGACCAAACTGGCTGGAATGTGATGCAGCCTTTAGATTCTTTAATTAGATATCTAAGAATTTATTTCTAATTTTAATACGAGAGATCTATCGTCTCTTAGGGTGTTTGCAGAGGGACGGGTTTCCAATTTTCCATGGGGTGTTTGGGACAATATTCGGTTGGTTGAGTCCCTTCAATATAGAATTCTTCCTGTTTTATCGGGCAGTTCTGAGTAGCTAAGAAGCCGGTGGTCGGGTCGATTGAAGCCGATACGACTTTCTCCGGTTGCGGGAAGTCCATAACCGGTTTGTCGGCTAACGCCGAACGCATAAATCGGGCCCAAATCGGGGCACAAACCGCTCCTCCGGTAAACCCTCTTCCTCCGGGTTTCGGCTTGTCATAACCCACCCAAACACCGGTTATTATCTGCGGGGTATAACCGATAAACCAGGCATCCCGAAAATCATCGGTTGTACCGGTCTTGCCAGCGGCCGGTCGTTCCTGGCTAAAGGCATGGATGGATTTAGCTGTCCCGTAAATCAGCACGTCCTTGAGCATCTGGGTTGTTACAAAGGCGGTGGCCGGGGAAAGAACCGGATTGACTATCGGTGTATTTTCCAGCCAGCTATTGTGGTTTCGGTCGAAAATACGGATTATGGTTCTGGCCTCGGGTCGAAAGCCGCCGTTGGCCAGGGGGGAATATGTTAATATCAGGTCATTTAAGGTCACCTCTTCGGTCCCCAAGGCCAGGGAGAGGTCATTGGGGGAGCGCAAGGGAAGACCCAGGGTCCGGGCAAAGTTGACGAAATAGGGGACTCCGATGGTGTCCAGTAATTTTACCGTAATGATATTATTGGAATAAGCCAGGGCCTGCCTAAGGGTTAGTTCTCCATAGAGTTTTCTTTCATAGTTCAAAGGCTTCCAAATTTCATGATTGCCTTTATTATAGGCTACCGGCGTATCATTCCATAAGGAACTGGGCGTAATCCCTTTCTCCAGGGCGGCGGCATAAATAAGGGGTTTAATGGCCGAGCCGGGCTGCCTTCGGGCATTATAAGCGCGATTATAGGGGTTCTGTGTAAAATCCACACCCCCAACGGCGGCCAGGACATCCCCGGTGTTGGGATCCAGACATATTAAAGCACCCTGCAACTGAGGTGAGATTTGTCTAACCCCGTCGCTTAAGACTTTTTCCGCCAGCTTTTGCAGGGGCAGATCCATGGCCGTTGTTATTTCCAAGCCGCCTTGTTCAATCAATGCCGGGCCATATCTTTCGATCAATTTATTTCGAAGATGAGTCAAATAATACGGCGCTTCCCCCGGTTTTATAATTGAAATTGGGTGGTTCCTTAATTTTTCCCATTGAGGTCGCGGGATCATCTTGAGTTCCAGCATGCGTTGCAGGACCAGGTTTCTCCGATCACGGATTTTAGATGCCACCCCCAACGGATTATAGCGCGAAGGGGCCTTGGGGACTCCGGCCAGCAGGGCACATTCGGCTTCGTTTAGTTCCTCAGGGTTTTTATCAAAGTAAAGTTGGGAGGCCTGGGTAATACCCCAGGCCCCGTTTCCAAAAAAGACCTCATTGAAGTACATTTCCAAAATCTGCTTTTTGGTGTACTTGCGCTCGAATTCCATGGCCAGGAGGCCTTCCTTGACCTTCCGCTGAAACGTTTTTTCCCGGAAAGGAATTTATTTTTTATCAACTGTTGGGTGATGGTTGAACCTCCCTGGGCCATATTACCTTTAACCACGTCTTTGACCAGAGCCCGGGCGATCCCCCGGATATCGATCCCTCCATGTTCATAAAAACGGGCGTCTTCAATGGCCACCAGGGCATTTTGCAGAAAGATAGGAATTCGGTCGATAGAGACCCAATATCTTTTTTCCGGGAGGAGCCGGCCCACGAATCTTCCCTGATTGTCAAAAACTTTGATTGTGCTATAACGGGCTGGAAGGGGTGGAAAAGAGGCGATTTTTTCCTGGGCCCAGGTCCAATGCCCCAGGAAAAGGGTCAATAAGATAATTATCGATAAGCCTAATGGGATTTTTTTAAACATCGGTCTGATCTATTGGTGCCGGGTGAAAAGGCTGAGGACCCCATAAAAATTAGAAATTGCTACTGTGAAAAAAATATAACAAATTTCTTGACAAAACAACAAAAAAATAATAATTCTAACATTTTTAATCGGGCCGTTAACTCAGGAGGTAGAGTATCTGCCTTTTAAGCAGAGAGTCGCTGGTTCGAGTCCAGCACGGCCCACCAACAAAAGGTCCCCATCGTCTAGCCTGGCCCAGGACACCGGCCTTTCACGCCGGCAACACGGGTTCAAATCCCGTTGGGGACGCCAAAGATTGTATGGGTTAGCTTTTTTTATGCTGACCCATTTTTTTTTGCTGGACCGGATCGCTTCCCTCCCGGTCCTGCCCCTTTCCATGCCAGATTGGTTGAGTAAAGACCCGACCAACACAAACCGATCCCGGATATCAAACATTCATTTCATCATCCGGAAAGCGAGCCGGGGCATCCGGTCCATGTTACTGCCGAATAGGCTTATCTTCAATAAAACCTCCCGACCAGGATCATGTCGGCTTCGTTTTTTAAAAAAAGAAAGATCGCATATAGATATTGATCGTTTATACTACAATAGGTTAAAATATTCAACCAGATGAGCCTGATCGATTCTGGTTGGCCGATGAGGAAGGAGAAACCCTTTTCATCCCTAGGCTCAAAATATTTTGGAGGGTAAGGGTGATAAAAGATTGAATAGTTCTGGTCTCCTTTCCTTTCAATTCGTCTTTAATAGTTATCTTGACAAATTAGCGGATTGTATTTCATACTCCTTAATCCGGTAAGCGTTCTTATTTTCAGATTTTGTGGAATTCATGACCTAAACCCGTATCAGAAACAAGGCAGACAACCTGATTTTTTTTCCAGCCCGGAAAGAACCACTTAAGGTTTGAGAGCAGGCAAAAATATTAAATAGGTCGTTGTATCTGTTCAAATACCATCAGGACGGAGTGTTCTGAAAAATGAGAGAAGTTGAAATTTTCAAAGAACCAATCGAGCTCTATAAAATCTTGAAATTGGAAAATTGGGTTGCAAGCGGCGGTGAAGCTAAACTTGTGATTTCTGAAGGTCAGGTTAGGGTAAATGGAAAGATCGAAACCAGAAAACGAAAAAAGATCTTTTCCGGTAATGTCGTAGAATTTGGAGAAAATAAAATTCGGGTACAAGTCAAATCAAAAATTTAAGTAAGAAAGTGAAACATTGGTGTCCTGACCCTACCCGTTTAAAAAGGAAAAAATAATGGCCATTCAAGAATCGTTAAATATTTTTCTAAGTCCAAAATCAGTTGCGGTAATCGGGGCAACCGAGCGTCCCGGATCGTGGGGTTCGTTCATCATGAAAGGTTTGCTTTCAGGACCGTTTCCCGGTCCGATCTACCCCGTCAATCAACAAGCGGGACAGGTCTTCGGAATACCGGCCTTCAGAATGGTCGGGGAGATTCCCGGTCCGGTGGAACTGGCCATTTTTACTATCCCCGAACAATCCGTGGAGCAAACCATAACGGAATGTGGTGAAAAAGGGGTCCGAGGAATCATAATCATATCAGCCGGGTTTGGGGAAGCAGTAGAGGGTGGCAAGCAAAGGGAAACGGAACTGGTGCGATTAGCCGGTTCTTATGGTATGCGTTTGCTGGGTCCCAATGTAAGCGGCGCTTTCAATCTGCAGGCCGAGTTTAATGCTTCCGCAGCCCCGGTGGGGTATCTTACCAAAAGCCCTATTGCTGGCATTTGTCAGGGTAGTTACGCCATTTATGATCTCCTGGCCCATGGCTACTCCAGAGGCTTGGGTTTGGGCCTATTCGTCCAAACCGGCAATGAGGCCGATCTGACGACTACCGATTTTCTGGAGTATGTCGGGGCCGATCCTCTTGTGCAGGGCGTCATGATGTATATCGAAGGGGTCAAGGATGGAAGACGGTTTGCCGAAGTAGCTCGAAAGGTAGGTCAAACCAAGCCGATCATCATTTATAAGGCGGGGAAAACAACGGATGCCTCCCGGGCAGCCCGAAGCCATACCGGGGCCCTGGCCGGCTCTTACCAGGTTTATGAAGGGGTTTTTGAACAGTCTAACCTCATCGAATGCCCCACCTTGGAGCTATTGCTTCCGCTGAGCCATGCCTTGGTGGAACGGCCCCCCATGCGCGGGAAAAAGGGTGGCGATTGTTACCATGGGCGGGTCCTGGGGTGTGGCCTTAGGTGATGCCCTTGAGGCCGAAGGACTTTGTGTCCCCGTATTAAGCCCCGGGTTGCAAAATAAACTGAGAGAGCTGGGAATGCCCATCCGGGCTTCGGTCCGAAACCCGGTGGACATCGGGGCTTCGGGACTGTTTCATGACGTGAATACCTTAACCGGGTTGGGGCGGGAGATATTGGCCTCAGGAGAAGTGGATGCCCTGATCCTGCACGGCTTAGGGCGACCGGGCATGCTCTCGGAAGGATTGACCGACGAGCTTCGGATCTTTTTGGAAATCAATAAAAGCATCGTGCGGGAATATGCCAAGATGGAAAAGACCTTCCATATTCCGGTTCTGATCGGCAGTATCTATTCTACCTGGGAAAGCCAGGCCATTTTTGACTTGAATCAGGAAGGTATCCGGACCTATGACCGTCTGGATGAGATTGCCCAGATATTATCCCGCATGGCTTGCTATTGGAATCGGGCGGGGCGATTGGATGAATAAAGAGGCGGGCACTACCGGTCAGATCAGGTCTTTCTTTTTCGATTCAAACTCCTCTTTCTCGATTTCTCCCCGGGCGTACCTTTTTTTGAGGATCTCCAGGGCCGCATTTTCCTGATGTGAACTCGCCGTTCCGGTCAAACGGAGTAAGAATTTATCATTCCACTTTGATCCTGGTTGTCTTCTTCTTTCCTTTCTCTGATTTTTTCTCCAGGTCACCAATCCGATCGTCAACCAGGGATCGGATGGCTTTTAGAAATTCAAGGTGAGACTGGTGAAGATGATTTAAAAAGTTGGTTTTACGCCCGCAGGCTTTTTCCATCTCTGAAAAAATCCGGGCCACCGGGCAACTCATGATCTCCTGATTCGTTTTTTCCTTGGCCATTGTTATTCTCCTTTACTTAAAGGTAATGTTCAGGGTTTCACCCTCCAATTTGGCCTTGACCGACTTGGAGGCCGCAACCGGTCTTGGCAGAGGAATGTGACGTCTGTAAGTGCCGATCCTGATAATCAGTTCTTCCTGGAGGACGTTCAGGTCGATATCCTCCCGGGCGATAAAGGGCAATTTAAGCTGAAGCTGGTAGACCCCGTTTACCTTGTTCAGGCGAAAAGGCTCTCCGGTGTAGAAGCGGTCCAGGGGATCTTTGCCGGCATAGAGCTGATCCCCCATTTTTTTAAGCTGATTATAACCGAGGATTTCTCCTCGAAAGAGGGGGATGTCAAAAATGGGGATGGGGCTGAAATATTCTTCAGCCTTCTTCCGGTAGGCCCCCTGGTTTTTTTTCCAATCCGAGAAATATTCGTCTTTTAGTCCTTCGGGAAGGATCCGGTTCATGATGATTCCATCGATCAGCAGGCGATAGAGACTGAAATACATATAAGCCCTTTGGGTCTCCTTTAAGACAATTTTTTCGGGATTGGTTACCAGGCGAACGGTGGTGCATAGGGGATCGGTCAGGATACGGTCAACCCCCTTGAGCCGTTCGAAAAGTTTCTCCAGGGCATCAAAGTAATCCTCTCCGGGGAGCGGCACGTCATAGATCCTTTTGGCTATAGGACGGACCAGCCTGGCCAGGGTTTTTTCCATTTTAAAAATCTTGCTCATATACCATTCCAGGGTGGTGGGGATGCTGATAAATCGCAGGGATTCTCCGGTGGGAGCGCAATCCAGAATAATCACGTCGAATTTTTTTTGCTGGACATAGCGGTTGATATAAAGCAGCAGGCTGACCTCCTCCATCCCCGGAAGGATGGCCAGCTCCTCGGCCAGGATCTCATCCAGACCGGTGGTGTTTAACAGCAAGGACAGGTAGCGATGAATAGCCCCCCAATTTTTCTGTATCTCTTCTTGAATATCCAGTTCCTGAATCCATAAATTGTTTCGGACCTTGATCGGTTTCCCCCGGTTCTGGTCCAGAAGATGACGCTCCAGATCAAAGATATCGATGAGGCTATGGGCGATGTCCAGGGACATAATCAGGGTCTTGCGGTCCGATGCCGCAGCCTTGATGCCGGTGGCCGCCGCCACACTGGTTTTCCCCACACCGCCCTTGCCGGCGAAAAAGATAATGCGCAACTTCCTTCTCCTTCTTAAGCTATTTAAATTATTTATTAATTTTAATCACGAGAGGGAAAAGTGTCAAGGAAAACCTTGTATTATAAGATAATTTAAATCGACAAAAGGCACACCTGGTCTGAAATTCAGTTTATGAACCCCCTCCTCTGGGAGACTGAAAAGAATAAACAACATAAAGAAGTTTGTTTCGATCAGTTTGCCCACTTGCCCCAGAGAGAATCTTGTTTGATATTTTGGTCAATTTTGTCTCTATTTATCCTTTAGACTGAACAACCCATCCTCCGAAATGATACCCTTCGCCGTCTTCTGCGACCATTTACCGTTGGCTTTAAAATTCAAGAGTGCGCATGCGGTCTTTTTATAAATAATTGACGTGGTCAGACCGCGTTGGGTTGAGTTTCCCTGGGTTCACTCAATCGCCTGGTGGTGTAGCTTTTTGATTTGGTCCGGCAACAAGACTTGATGCGAAGGCTTTAGCAACCAGTGGCGTTGCGGCAAAGGGAGGTAGTCCAAGTTCCCTGACCACTTTTTGGCACAACTCCATAATGCTTTGTTGCTTTTCATTCGTGTGGTTGTTGATAACCGCATTATGAATTCGCTGAAGATAGGCTATACTTTCTTCCATTCGTTTGATTATTTTCCCCTGCCCCTGAATTGGAGGCTCCCAAGATGAAAATAAATTCTCCACATTATCTATCTTTTGTAAGGTTTTGATGGATGTCAGGCAGGCGGAAATGTCTTCGTATATCGGGAGATCACCAGGTAAAGCCAAGGCATCGGCTGTAAACAAAGAGGACTCCTTTTCAAACAATAATGAAATGGAGCCTTTGGAATGACCTGGGGTATGGATTACTTTGCCGATTATATTTTTTTCTAATTCTATTGTTTCGCCTCCATCAACAAACCTGTCAACGCGGACAGGGCCTTCAACCAAAGTTTGAAATCCAGGAACGGGCCTGTTTTTAAATTGTTGTTCGGTATCTTCTATCCAATTTTGTTCAAGTTTGTGGGCGAAAATAATACAGCCCGTCTGTTTTTTTATACTTTGGGCCGCTCCGATATGGTCAGGGTGTGAATGGGTCAGGATCAAAGAAACGACTTCTTTCGGGTCACGGCCTTGCTCTTTTATATATTCCCATAGGGTCGATTCGGCACCGGCTACGCCGCTATCAATCAAGTGTATTTTGTTTCCAAAAACGAGATAAACAAAAGCAAATCTATCGACGGACATTTCCGGAGAAATAGGAACTTTAAACGGGATTTTTAACGCATGTATTCGTTCTGTAACCTGCATTTATATTTACCTCATTATTTATTTTTAGTCGGCATAACTCCTTGGTTCAGCGGACCACAAACTCGGCCCCCCCAAATCTTAAAAAGAAACCCGATACCCGCGCCAGTATCGCAGGTCAGCCGGAACCGAAAGGTATTGGTATTAAGCGGCAACTTGTTTAATGCTTTCATAAACAGTTTCGTCAATCTGACTGATCTCCCAATTATTTTGCAAATTTAACCAAAACTGGGGGCTGCCTCCTAATGCCTTTGAGAGCTTCACGGCCATTTCTGCACTTATGCCCCTTTTACCACGACATATTTCATTAATTGTTTTCGGCAGGACCCCGATATGTTTTGCGAGCGCTGATTGAGTGAGCCCAATCTCGTCGAGCTCATCTTTTAGCACTTCGCCGGGATGTATAAGAGTGTAATGGTGTTGATTCATTTTTGTGACTCCTTAATTTAATGGTAGTCGATAATTTCCACATCCACTGCGTTTTCTTTTTCCCATTTAAAACAAATCCGATATTGATCATTTATTCGTATGCTGTTTTGGCCTTGTCTTTCCCCTTTCAGTTTTTCAAAACGATTTCCCCGTATTTCCTGCAAGTCTTGCATTGAGGTTACAGCGCCTAAACGAGCGAGTTTTATCCGGGCTTTATGATGTAATTCCTTCGGAAGGGTTCGGAGAGCTTCCTTGGTGACTCTTTTATAATTTATATCCTCTGTTCCTTTAGTTCTGAAATTTCGGATAGCCATTTTATGTCCCAAAAGAAATTTTACCTATTATACCGTAATCCGGTATAGCGGTCAATGAATATATTATGAAAAATTGAGAGTGAATATTGAAGGGAGTTTGATCTTGGTTCTGTTTGAAATTACATTGGTCCGGGTCTAATGGAATGGTTGAGTGGGGTCGGACCTGACCAACCTATTTTCGCCGTCGTCTACGGCCGTTTACTCTTTGATTCTAAAGAATAAGAGTGTAACACCCTAATTTATTTAAATACTTAGCGTGGCCCAAACCCGTTTGGCCAAATGAACACACTCCCCCCCTTGAGGACGAATCATCCGTCAGAAACTTATAAATGCCCTGTTATAATCGTTGAATTAAATAAAAAAAGACAGGAAGTTGGCTTTGATTTTTTATTTCATAAAATTGCGGCAACAATTCCCGTTTTTTGGGACTATCCTTTATCGGGGATAGGTATATGGCTCCCTTCCCTTTTGAAGGAACCGATGCGTCTCCAAGCAGCTCGGCAAGGGATTGATAATGTTCGGGGCTAAGGGTATTTCCCATTAGAAAATTGCCTGTAATTTCTATGTTGGGATAGTTAGCATTAAGGTCGAGCATCTTCATAAAAGCCTCTCGAACCATTGATGCAGATACAGGTTTACCAATAAATTTCAGGGTCGGTGGGTCTATCGATTCGAAACCGATGTTGATATAGGTATAAAAGGGTAGGGAACTTATCTTTTCAAATAACGCCATTTTTGATTTGAGAAGGGAATCCACGCTTCCAAAAAGGAATAATATCGGAGTGTTTGTGCGGGTTCCTTCAAAACCAAAAATATGGCTTGCCTCAGAAGCGGCCAAATAGATCAGTTCCTCCCCGGCTGCCAGTGCGTCATGATTTCCCAGAAACAGGGCGTTATAATTCTCAAGATTGCGACCATAAAGAATTTTTAATTGTCGAATCTGTTCAAGAATTTCAGTTCCGGATACGCGCCTGAAATTTTTGCGCCGTTTTAACACAACAAAAGCTGCAATGATAAAGACATCCGTCTGCAATCATAAGGTAAGCGTCAGACCAACCCATCTTTTATAACTCAGTTGGTTCATCTAAGATACTCCCCAAGATGAAATTAGAATAAAAACATCAGAAGGGAGTACTTGCCATGACCAAAGGGGAACGAATCACCTATTGGCAAAAGGTGGTTAAAGAACAGGCCCAAAGCAGCCTGAGCGTGACCGATTTTTGCCGGGATCATCAAATCAATTCTCAGAGATTTTATCTTTGGCGCCAACGTTTTAATTCTCAATCTCCTGCATTGGGAAGGGGTAGTTTCCTGGAATTGGTTCCGTCCTCCAAGGACAGCGGGAGCGGCATTCGTCTTCGGGTTAATCCAGAACTCTCTATTGAGATGGATTGCGGTTTCGATCCCGTCACCCTTCGCCAGGTTATATCGGTAGTCAAGGCCTCATGCTTGCCCTGACCGCCGCCACCCGAATCTATCTGTATCGGTCCGCCTGCGATATGAGAAAATCCTTCGATGGCCTATGCGGGTTGATCCGGATGGAACTCAATCAGGATCCGCTTTCCGGTTCCTTGTTCGTTTTTTGCAACCGATACCGCAACCGGGTCAAACTGCTTTATTGGGATAGCGACGGTCTGGCCATCTGGTATAAGCGCTTAGAAAAGGGTGCCTTCACCCGGCCGGATATGGGCACCGAAGATGGCCGGATCGACCGACGGGATCTTAATCTTCTACTGGAAGGCGTAATCCCCAAAAAAATGAGTAAAAGATATAAAAAATAGCATTATTTTCTTGCTTTTTATGATCTATAATGTTATATATTATAAATGGTTACGTCACTTTCCGAGGCCAATGATCTCATCGAACGCCAAGCCCTCCAGATCGAGGAATTGACCCAAAAACTGCATTCCTCCGAGCTCAATCTAAACCGATTGCAACATCAGGTTGAGCAACTGCTTCGCCGGATATATGGCCGAAGGTCGGAAAAAATGGACCCCAACCAGATGATGTTCGAGCCACTCCTGTTAGAGGCCATCCAACAACCGGTCTCCGACCCGGAACCACTGGTCCCCTTAGTCGAATCTGAAAAACCTGCCCCGGTCCGGACCAGGCGCAACCACCCCGGCCGGATTCCCATTCCGGATCACCTGGAACGGGTAGAGATCGTCCTGGATCTGCCTGAAGAGCAAAAAATCTGTTCTCAAAGTGGCCAGCCTCTCAAACAGATCGGCTGGGAGATATCCGAGAAGTTGGAGTATCGTCCGGGCAAGCTGATTGTCAACGTCTATAAACGGCCCAAGTATTCTGCCAATGATCTCGAAGGACCGGGGGTGGTCATCGCCTCTATGCCGGATCATCCCATTGAACGTTGCAAGGCCGATGTCGGACTGATCGCTTATCTGATCGTCAGCAAGTTTGCCGATCATTTACCCCTGTATCGCCAAAACGGGATCTTTGAGCGGGAGGGGGTGGATATTCCCCGGGCTTCCCAGACCAGCTGGGTTCTCCAAACCTATGAGGCCCTGAACCCCATAGAGAAGGCCTTGAAACAGGCCGTCCTGGAAGGGGATATCCTCTATACCGATGATTCGATCATTCCCCTTCAGGTCAAAGGACGGGGCAAAGTTCAAAAGGCCCGGTTGTGGGCCTATGTGCGGGGAGGAACGGATCCGCCGCTGACTGTCTATGATTTTTCCCATGATCGAAGTAAGAAGCGTCCTCTGGATTTTTTAGGGGACTACCAGGGCTATGTACACGCCGATGCCTATAGCGGCTATGATGAACTGTTCCGCCGTAAAGGAGTGATCGAAGTGGGCTGCTGGGTTCACACCCGGAGACATTTTGATGAAGCGGTTTCCTCCCGAAAAATCGAGGCCACCGAGATCATGGCCCGCATCGGTCAGCTTTATAAAGTAGAGGCGGAATGCGCTGAGCTGAAACCGGAGCCCAGACATCTAATACGGCAGGAGCGCTCCCGGCCCCTGCTGGATAATCTTTTTGCCCGGATGGAAGAGCTCAAAGCCCAGACGATTCCTTCGGAGCCTCTGAGGAAGGCGGTGGATTATGCCCTCAATCAGCGGCAGGCCCTCTATCGTTATCTGGAAGATGGGCGGTTGAAACCGGATAACAATACCGCCGAAAATGCCATACGTCCCCTGGCTCTGGGCAGAAAGAACTGGTTATTTGCGGCCAGTGAAAGAGGGGCGCGGGCCACGGCCTTGTTCCTGGGGCTCATCCAGTCTTGCAAAGCTTGCCGGGTCAATCCCTGGGAGTACTTGGACGACCTGCTCCGCCGCCTGATGAGTCATCCGGTCAGTCGCCTCCGGGAGCTATTACCCGATCAATGGAAACCCCTCCCCAAGAATGAGTACGGCCTAATCGTCCAACCGTAGCTGGCCCCAGCTTTATCCGTCCTATTGTCAAAGAGCAACGGCTATAATCTCCGCCATCATTTTTAATCTTATCAAAACCTACCAGCCCTGAAAAGTTGGGTTGGTCTGACGCTTACATCATAAGCGGGATGATCTCATAATCAACATGTCGTGTATCCGGTGGTAGAACCGACACCCGCCCGCCTAAAATCGCATTTAATTTTTGTGATCGTTCATAGAGTACTTTGTCGTCATTGCTTAATGTGCACGCTACCTATTTATGAGCTAAAAAGGGGATAAAATTGGGTGACACTTTTGGTTGATATGAACCTTGATATGGCCCTTAGATCGGAGCCAAGACTCCACCGCGATCCTCCAAGCCGATTCTCTGACAGCCTGACCGGATTGATTCATTGCCGATAAGATCCTCTCGACCCTATCCTGCACCCAATCATAGATTTCCCTCCTTTTCCGTTTTGTAAAAGCCGGCCTAATGCCTGGTTCAAAGAAGGCCTGACAGGATGTTTTCCCATTCAGACAAGGCCTGATCTGATGGTTCAGATCGTTGACCGCAGCCTCCGCATACGGAGTGATATGTTCCCCGGGATCGAATAGGCCCTGCATAAGCTTCATGCCCAAGCAACTCTTTACCTCTCGTTGCGACTCCTTGATCGCTCCATTGTACGGTGCGTAATACTCGGGGTTGTTCAAAGGCAGAACAAAGGATTCAGCTAACACCTCGTTGATGGCCAGATGGTTCATGTTCCCTCCGTTATCTCGTTTCAACACCAGAGGGGCGCCATAGCGATCAAACTTCTCGCTCAGATATCCCGCGACCTCTTCTCCTACCGGATATCCTCCGGCCATGGGCAAGAACTTGTACCGTGAACCCAGGTCCTGCGTATTATGCAAATAGATTTTCCGAGCCAGGCCCAAGTCGTATTCCGTGAAGTCCATGGCCCACACTACCCCTGGCGTTAGCCATTCGACCCGCCGCATCTGCTTCCGACGATCCGCCTCCAGGTCTTGCCGCACCCGCTTCACCATCCACCCCAGCTCCCGCCGTGACACACTGAGACAGTACCGTCGGTAGAGGTCTGTTGTTCCCGCACTCCGTTTCACCCCATGATCTAACAGTTGAATCTCGGTGTCAAGAACTGAAGAATCAAACGGCTGCACCTTCTTGGGACCCGGGCGATTGAGTAAAACAACGTTTCCCCGAATCCTGCGGTGCCATCGGTTAAAACTCGCCAAGGGGAGATTAAGCATCTTGCAGATCGCCCCATATGGTATCCCCGCCTGTTCCTTCATGCTCTCGATAACCTCCACAAGCCTTCTTATTGCCTCTTGCCGATCGATCGTTTTTTTTTAGCGCCTCTGTCACGAAAGCTGTCCAAGTCGGCCAGCAGTTCTTTGACCTCAATGGTCTTCTCGGCCAGATCCAGTTTCTTCTCTAACTCCTGGATCCGCTCCCGAAGGGCCTCCTTCTCTTCGTCCACCGGTAAAGTCGGCCTTCCCGCAGGATGATTCTCCAAGGACAAGGCCATGGCTTTTAGCGACTTCGCCTCCCACTCGTAATAGGTCTTGCGCGACACCCCCAGCAGCTTCGCCCCTTCCTTGGCCGTTAAGGCTCCACTGCGCACCTGGAGAATCACCAGCGCCCGCTCCCGGGCAAGCTTTTTGTTCTTCTCTGTCGAATCCCTCTTGTGCCGCATATGGACTCCCCCTGAAGACCGTCAGACCTTCTTCTCGGCCGGAACCTCCCTTGTCACTACTGGTTTGGCCACCGGGCTCCCTTGAAGTTTGGCCAATCGCCGTTCCAACACCTTGCCTTTGCTCTTCTTCTCTAACAATACCGCAAGGCGCTGGTGCAACGCCACCCCTTTCTCCACCGGAACCCGGGTCTGAAGCGCCTGGAGCATCCCCTCCATGGCCCGCTCCTGCCACTGGTTCAATATATTCCATGAGATTCCCAGCTCCCGGCAAACCTCCCCGGGGCTGCATCTCTCTGTCCACACCGATAACACCGCTCGGCACTTTTGCTCCGCCGGATGGCCGGACCTCTCCCTCTTCGGCTTTTCTATCTTGTCCATCGTTTTCCTCCGTTTCAGCGGTGACCTCGTAGACCATCTCCTGCTTCCCACCGCCTTCCTTATCGTCCACCATCAAACGCAGCTTTCCTTTCTCCGCCCGTAGCACCACCGACTGCCCTTCCATCCGTCCCACCATGTAAAAGGGCTCTCGCGGTTTCCCTCTCAAGGCCATCTCCAGAACATTCTCCGCTATCCCTTGCTCCATCGTCTTCCTCAACTCGGCCTGAATCTCAAAATACCGATCCGCAGGGCATAACCCTCCAATCCCCTGGTGTGGCCGCTTGTAATTATAATACCGCATCCATTGACGCGTCCTTTCTCCGGCCTCCTCAAAACTTCCAAACTGCGCCCGGACCAGATACTCCTCATAGATCGTCTTCCAAAACCGCTCTATCTTCCCCAGCGTCATCGGATGGTGTGCCTGTGATTTAATGTGCTTCACCCGGTCCTTCCCTAACTCCCGTTCAAACCGGGTCGTTCCCCGCCAGTTCGTATATTGCCGCCCCTGGTCCGTCAGCATCTCCTTCGGGACCCCGTACTCCCCAATCGCCCGACGATACACCTCTAACACCTGATCCGCTGTCTGGCTCCGGTATAACTCCAAACCCACCATATACCGCGAGTAATCGTCGATAAACCCAATCAAGTAGGCATACCTGCCCCCAAGACGAAAGGTAAAAATATCCGACTGCCACAACTGATTCGGAGTTGACCGTTCAAAAAATCGAGGACGGGTGATATTGCGCTGGGGCTTCTTCTTGGTGGGAACAATCAATGATTCCGCCCCCAGCGTCCGACGGACCGTTTCCGGGCTGGCGCTGAGGAAAAACGCACGCTTTAAAAGATGGGAAATCCGCTTGACACCAAAGGAGGGCTCTCGTTTCTTGATCTCAACTATCTTATCACGTATGGGTCCGGGAAGCTTCCTTCGACTCCCCGCCGGGACAACCCCTTTCCGTAACCCCGCTTCACCCCGTTCCTCATACGCCTTCGCCCAACGACGAATGACGTCTTGACTGCACCCTGCTTCCTTACTTAACAGGGAAACCGGGATCCCTTCTTCCAACATCGACTTCACACATCGAAGCTTTAACTCAAACCCATACCGCTTCCCATAACGGCTTTCTTTCCCTTTACCCCTCTTCTTTACTTCTTCTACTTCTTCCATGGGTACACCCCTTTCTCCCTCTCGGGTGTGTCACCCATTTTATCCTTCTTTTTTATCTCATGATCTGGTAGTTAGGACAAGGCATTAGAGAGAAGAGAGGGGGAGAAGACCGATGACGAAAATTAAGGACATTACTATAGATGGCCTCCGGGGGGTTAAATCCCAGGTACTCTTTAACCTTGATGGAAATCGCCTCCCTCCTGTACGGAGACAATTATTAGGTAAGAGCTGCGTGTCTGATTCTCTGGAATGGTTTCTCTATAACAAAATCGAGCACTTGACAAGCGAAGAAATAATCGAGCTGGAAGCTCTGAGAAATATTTGTCCTCGGCAGCGGCGACAAAGGATCCGTAACAATAGACTTCACGGATACAGCATATGACTCCATCAAATCAGTAATATGTTAAGAAAGGGAACCTCACCGGAGAACATTCCAATAAGTCCCCCGCTTTTACCGCCTTCTTGAAGGATGCCGGTAGGGAGAACCTTATTCTCCGATATCGTGATCTCATTCGCTTCGTCATAGCAACCAAAGGTGAAAAACTCAAGGAACTCTCCAACATCATCGGTTTTGCGGAAGTGACAAACACCAGGGAGATTTTGAAGAAAATGGTCAATGCTCTTGGCAGAGAGCTCCGTTCCAAGAACTTCGAAACGCAGATCGCGGTACAGCAGAGAAACATCGTTAAGCAGGTAGGCCAGAATATTACCAATCAGGAGCAGTTCGTCAGCATTGTCAACAACCTCGGTTGAAGCCCCTACATGTCGGCAAATCCGTGACTAAGATGGAAGACATTGCCCCTATCCTGGAAGCAATAAAGCAGCCGGCGGACGACAAAGTGATTGCTGATCAGACGTTCTACGCGAAGATTCATGACCTGTCCTCGAACCTATCGACAAAAATGGATGACTTTGCGAACCTCTACACGGAATACCGTACGAAGTTCCAAAAAATTGTCGAAGACTTTGAGAAGCTCAAAAAGATAGCCCTTGAAGACTTGCTCCAAGCAGGATTGCGGGTTTTGAGTAGTGGGGCTGCCACAGATGACACATGCCCTTTATGTTTGCAGACCAAGGACAGAACAGCTCTTACAGCTGAACTAACCGCCAGAGTGGAACAGCTCAATGAGTATAAGAGGGAAATTGACGAATTAGGCACGACACGTAAGGCGATAGAAGAAGAAATTGGCCAATGGTCTCAAAAACCCGACCAGTTCTTGACCGATACCACTCTTGCAGGGGCGGAAAACGAGGGCCTCCGAAAGAACCTGAGTAGCATCAAAGCAATGCTCTTGCTCTTTAAATCAGAATTAAGGACAAAGGTTGGCGAGTGCCAGGTTCTGAAAGACGCGAAGGATATTGTGATACACAAGAAGGTCTTTGACGAGATGGCCAAAGCATGTAGCGAGAAGATTCAGCAGCTTAAGGCAACCCGAAAGGATGACACGAAGTTCGAGGTGCATAATAAAATCGTTTTTACTCGAAACGCTCTGGAAGAGATAAAACGGCTGTCAAAAGAGAAGGGATTGGTAGAAAAACGAAAAATCTCCTTTGAATTCATATATGCCGATTTCGCGAAGAGGCAGAAGCATGCCCTTCCAGACATTTCTTTCTCGTTTTTCGAGCAGCGTAAACGACTACTACCAATTCATGAATGTCAATGAGAAGGTTGATGACATAAAGCTTGTCCCTATCGAGAATAATGACGAGCTGTCGGGGATCACTATAGCATTTAAGTTTCATAATGCGGAAACGAGTCCTCCTCATAAGTATTTGTCCGAATCGCATGTAAACTGTCTCGGCATAGCTTTCTTCCTGGCTTCTGTGAAAGCGTTTAACCGAAGCAACGGATTTGTTGTGCTTGATGACGTGATTTCCAGCTTCGATACGAATCATAGAAAACGTTTTGGGGATCTCCTTCTCGAAAAATTTGCTGACTATCAATTGATTGTCTTGACGCACGAAAAGAACTGGTACGGCTATTTGGCCAATGCCGTGAGAGGTAAGAATTGGAAAAACAATGTCGTTAAATGGGACAACGATAACGGAACGTACATAGACGAGCCCACAGAGGATATAAGGACGAGGATTGAATCTCAGTTGAAAACGGGCAATTTTGAAGGCTTAGGTAACGAGTTCCGAAAATATCTTGAGCATATTCTAAAGGAAATTGCATTCAATCTTGAAGTGAAGTTCCGGTATTTGTTCAACGACACAAATGAAGATAGAATGGCTTACGAACTGCTGACGGAATTAAAAGCAAAGACTAATAAGCACGCTGGACCACCTATAAAAGGCGCAGCAATAATTGATCGTCTTCTGGTGACTTCATTCATTACAAATAAGGATTCTCATGATAGTACCTTCATATCGGAAGGCGGAGACTTTCGGGCGGTATGGAAGGATATAAAGGACTTGGAGAGTTTGTATTTTTGCGATGACTGCGGAAGATGCCTCAGCATTAAACACTATGATGACGTGAACAAAATTGTGCGATGCGGCTGCAAAGGCAATAATGCCAAGAGTTGTGATTGGAAGAGATAAGAAGGGCCAGTTAATTATTTCCACTACAAGTTAAAATAGTTGATTTTTAATCCTACTCAGACACCCAACCTTTAGATGTACACTATTTGTTGATCAGTTTTCTCAAGGCAATGGTCCGGTTGATCCATCCCCGAAAAAAAACAATTTTGGCCGGATTTTTTTTCACCCGGTCAGAATAATAGGAAATCCGGTCAAACAGAAAATCCTGCCATTCTCCGGGTCCGGACATTATCTCTGAACCAGCTTAAAACCGGGATTAATCGCGATATCGAAAATGATTATGTCTTTAGGATATAGGAGAAGGTCACAACCGGCCGGCAGCCAGTATTGTTTAAAATAGAGGTCTGAGGCATATTTCATGGCCTCTTCTTTTGACATCTTCGCCATTCTGGCCACTTCTACCGGATGATACACAATAGACCAGCCCCAAATGGTCAACTTCCCGGGATCCCGAGGATCATCGGTTTTATATTTTTCCCACTCTAAAGCAAACCCCAGGGCCTTCGAAAAATTATCCTTCATTTTTCACCTTTTCCATGGCCTTAATTATAATTTGCTCGACCTGCGAATCAGGCAATTTTTCAATATTATTAATATGAAAATATACCTGGGTGAGAAAGAAGGAGACCATCCCGAGAATTACACATATAAGGGTTGAAACCGCCAAACGGGAATTCTTTAATGCACGAGTTTTAATATCTTCAACAAGACCGTTAATTATTAGCACGGATTATATTCCGGTCTGTTTGGTCGATATGGTTTATTGGGTACGTTGGGTTTCTTGGGTTCGTAAAGTCTAACTTCCCATAGTGCAGAGGGTGGAGGGCAGGCCCGCTCAGGTGAGCCAGGTTACCTTTTGTTTTTCCAATTTTTTCTCTTTTAGATAAGCCTTCAATAAGTTAGACCCTTTCAGCATCCCCCTGGCGGCCTTGATAACATCATCCCTTTCAGGCACCATCAATAAACCTTCTTCCCTGGGAATCCAACGAATCATCATGGCCGGAGCAATGTCGTATTTTTCCCTTAGTTTCTTGGGGATTACAATTTGACCTTTGGAGGTTACCCTGGATGAACCGGTTTTCATCTTTTCGCTCCTTTATTTCTTGTTGAATAGAATCATTTTATCAAGAAAAGTAAGAAAAAGTCAACCAATTATTCCTACCACTTAGTGTGGGAACTTTGGGAACGTCGCACAATTGATTCAGTTTTTTTTTAGCCTTTAAAAGCATATTTGAAATGGGCAAGCATAGCTTTTGGGTCATCAAACCCCTGGTGACTCCCGAGTGGCAGGAAAAGATATTGATATTGATGAAAATGATTACCCAACCGGTGTTCTGTTTTATCTTGAAATTCCGGAAGGATGGTGGGATAAAAGAAGTTTTAAAAGAGATTCTGAAGGATAGAGGAAGGGGGGTCTGTTTGGTTTGTTGGGTCTATTGGGTTCGCTGGGTTTACGGAACACTCAAAGTTCAAAAGGGAAATAGCTGGTACTGGATGCTTGATTCAGGATACTGGGTATTGGATGCTGGGTTTAGGACATTTTGGCACGGATTAAACGGATAATCACAGTTACTTCTATTTCTCGTCCGCTTCGCTTGAGCGCACGGAGCTTTCTGAGAAGAGCCATTTTCTTTTTCATTGCAGCGGAGAGAGACCGCAATGAAAAAAAGACACAGCCTGCGGCATTTTCTAATTGGTGAATTTGTTCTTTTAATTAAATTTTTTTCTGACGTGGATTACATGGTTAAAGAACCATGGGGGTCTTCAGAATTCGGAGTTCCGATTTCCGGAATAAATCCTTGCGCATAAGGGTTGAACGAATCGCAAAGAAATAGGATAATAAAAGTATAGTTACATGTACATGGATGGCAGGTATGTAATTTGTCAAAAAGCCGGTTTTGTCCAGGGGAATCGTGGTCAACAGCCAATCACTGGAAAATAAGATCGACATCCGGATCCAGATTTTTTAAGGAAGTACAAGGAGAAAAGGAATGAGTAAAAAAGAAGCTATTGATGAATTGAATAGACGTAAGGAGGTCACCAGGAAATTAGGAGGCCCAAGAGCGGTTGAAAGACACCGGAAAAGGGGCCATCTGACCGCCAGAGAGCGGCTTGATATATTGCTGGACGAGGGATCATGGCGAGAGATTGGAGAACTGGAGCAGTTTGTCGGCCCGGACGGCAAGGAATATCATGTCAATAAAATTCACGGGTACGGCAAAATAAACGGCCGGATCGTTCTCGTCCAGACCGATGACAGCACCATTCTGGCCGGAACAGGAGGCCGGACCGTTTCGGGGTTGGCCCGTAAAAAAGGACTTCATGACGAATTGCTTCCGGAAATAAACTTCCCTTACATCAGGCTCGGCGAGAGCGGCGGTGTCCACCTGCAAAGCGTTATGGGGTCCACTGGTGTGCTGGCCGTGACCTACCCGGCCACACGGTTGCTCTATCCCCGCCGCGCCCCCCGGGTAACCGGAATTATGGGCTTATGTTTTGGAGATCCGACCTGGCAGGCTTCTATCTCCGATTTTGTTGTCCAGGTTAAAGGGACCTGCATGGCTGTTTCCGGTCCGCGGGTTCTGGAAGTGGCCTTAAGCGAAAAAATTACCCCGGAAGAATTGGGAGGCTGGAAACTGCATGCGGAAGTGACCGGACAGGTGGATTGCTTTGCCGAGGATGATACACACTGTATGCAAATTATCCGTGAATTTCTGTCCTACATGCCCTCCCATTGCGATGAGGAGCCGCCCTTGGTGACCCCGGTGGACCCGCCCGATCGAAAAACCGAAAAATTGATGAAAATTATTCCGGATGTGTCCACCCGGGCTTATGATATGACCCGGGTCATCAAGGACATGGTCGATGACGGAAACATGTTCATCCTGAAGCCTTTTTTCGGCAAAGCCCTTATCACCTGCTTGGCCCGCATGAACGGCCGGGTGGTGGGCATTCTGGCCAACCAGGTCCTTTATAATGTGGGTGCGGCCGGGCCGCTCGAATGTGAAAAGGCCGCCAGTTTTATCGTACTGTGCGATTCATTCAATATCCCGATTATCAATCTGGCGGACACTCCCGGATTTTTAGTCGGCAAGGAGGCGGAAACCAATAAAATTCCAACCAGGATTATGAACTGGATGGAGGCCCTGGCCCTGGCCACCGTGCCCAAGATTACGGTGATTATCCGCAAGGCCTATGGCATGGCTATTTCTAATATGGGAGGTCCGAACTGCGGGGCCGATTTTATCGCCGCCTTGACAACGGCTGAAATCAGTTTCATGTCTCCGGAGGCCGCGGCCAACGTGGTTTGGGCCCAAAAAATCGCCGAAGCGGAAGATCCGGAAGGAGAAAGAAAGAGACTGATTGAAGAAATGCAATACGGAAGCGCCCCCTGGCAGGCCGCCGCCGACGGTTGGCTGGATGAAGTACTGAACCCTCGCGATCTGAGGAACTGGGTGATCGAACGCCTCGAACTGATGCACTCCCGCAAAAATGGTTTTATGAGCCAGAAGAAATTGCAAAACTGGCCGACCGGTTATTAATTATCCTTACCCTATATGATTTGACAGACAGAGTCGAAATATGCAGTATGAGGTGTACACCTACAACTATTCTAAGGAGATCGTTCCGAAAATTAACAATTAACCTTTGAAATGTGATTTTAAAATTCATGACCAGTTATACTCGGCAAGGTGATCGTTTTATCCTTCCAGGCTTTCTCAAAAGCCATACCGAAGGCCCATTACCCACGCGTTGGAAGCACCCCAAACGTCGCTGAAAACTCCGCCAGCACCTGAGCGATGATGAATGCCTGTGACCAGGTTCCACCGTGGAACCTGGGGAAGGGAAAAAGCGAACTCAAACATCAATGCCCCCAGAAATTGGGCCGCTTTGTCGTGGTTTTGTGCTTCGATTTGAGGAACCGAGGTGGCATAGGACAGCCCTACCCCTGCAGCGAAGCTCGTGTCCAAATAGGCATCCCAGGGAAAGACCAGCCAACGAAAGTAGCTCACCAGATCAAATTCCCCTTGATCCTGGGCTCCAAAATGTTTGGCGATCTGACCTTCTATCTCGATATTGAAGTAGTCTCGAAAGGTGTATAATCTTCTCGACAGACCCAGGTCAATAAAATACGCATTTTCAAATTTGGAATTGAACTCAAAAGTTTGAGTGAGGTCTGAATCGGTCAACCTCCCCAAATAAAGCGTTAGCGCCCAATCCCTTTGCGGGTTTTGCGCGGTGGCTGTACTCGGAGAGATTAAGCTTAGAAAAATGACCATCAGTGCGGACAATCCAAGCTGACATCGGCCTATTTTGGGGACGGGGGCGGAGGTGGATAGAGGGTGGCCGCATTCGTTGCAAAAATTGGCCCCGTCAGGAAGGTCGGATTGACACTTGGGACAAATCATTGTCAATCCTTTCATGCCTCAAATCCATTGTTTTTTGTAGACCTTTTTTCTAACACCTTCTCATCCCAAAAATAAAAAACCCCACCGCTCAGTTGAGAAACGGGTTTTCTAAATTCCATCATATTCTTGCTCACCTTTAAGGTAAATTGGCGATAAAGGATCATATTATACATGATATTGTGAATAGAAAATAGGAGAATTTGTTTGGCAAATGGGGCCAGAAAAAAAGGAGAGGTTCATCGACAATTTGCGTTTGAACTCTTCCGTTTTTTGAAAAATCGAATTTAGAAGCTTACAGGAAGGAGCCGTTAAGATCTCATAGAAAATTGCCTCATCAACCCAATTTAAAAGATGTCAGTAGAGTAGGGAACTGGCGCCGGGCTGGAGCCACTTTTGAACTTTTCGATGCAAGCATCTACTAAGGACTATAGCGGTCAGAGGTTTCCAGCTCCCCCTCATCAGTAGGGTCGAGAACTGGCGCGCTGGTTTAGGTCGATGTTTGTTTTCCCCGTTGACTTGCCCTTTCGTCTGCAAGTGTCCCAACATCTCGACCGTACCCCGTTTCCAGCTCCCGCCACATCGAACGCAGCATGCGGTTTTCCCGCACTACGCTCTCCTGTTGGCTTCATACCAAGGCTTATGAGACTTATCGTACCGGCAGTGCTTTCGTCTCGATGTACCTTACCGGAAGTCCATCTATCGGTTGTGGCAGTTTTCGTTAGGATAGATGCACCGGTCTTCCCCTGTGTAGGAGAGGGTCGACAACTCCATTTACACTTTCGAGGCTACATCCAGGTTCGCTTGCGCTGCGACCCGCAGGTTTGCTCAACTCCCCAAAGGAGCCTTTGTCAAGAAACTTAGTGCTTCGGGTTACCCCTTACACCTCCCTCAAGCTATGTGGGCGAACTACCGAACTCCCACCGTCGGACTTTAACCGACCAGTCATACGTTTTACACGGCATACCCTACAACTGTTCGCCAAAGGCACCGCTAACGGTCAACGATTATGATTTGAAAGATGCATAAAGAATGGCAGAGTCAATTCTAACTCTATCTGCTCTTTTTTTGTTTATTCTCATACATCATCTTATTCGCCTGAGAAAGCAGGACATCTGTGGAACAAGGATCTTGGGGGTTAAAGCAGGCAATACCGAGACTCAGGGAGATTGTATAGGGGCGTTCTCCTTGGAAAGGATGGTCATTCAACACCTGCTCGAAGCGGGAGATCGGTTTTTCGGCTGAGGTCTCAAAGCTGTTCATGGCCAGGATGACAAATTCATCCGGCAATTTGGCTCTTGAAATAATCTCTTCTACGTTGATGTTATTTATCGTCATCCAGTTGCCTGTGTTTGTGTTGAACCACTATAACACAGGTTTTCAGAATCAGTTTTTATCCTTTGATCACCCTGTAACGCTCTTTTTCCTTTTGAATAGTGACCCCAGGGTAATACAGAATTTTCGGCTTATATAAGTGATTATGACGGTCCTCACTTGACATCTGAAGCATGTCAGTTATGAACCAGATTTTTTAAAATTGCACAAAATCCGTATCAAGAAAATATTTTAATTATTTCAAGTTGTTTTCTGAATAGTTAGGTTATTTAATTTAGTCTCTCAATCAGGAATTTCCAACTCCAGCATGAGTGAGCTAAGGGACTTCCCATGGATATCTAACGCCAAGCTTCGGGTCACTCCACCTCCTAAGGCATTTTTCAGTACGAAATTTATAGCACCGATGTTGGGCATCGTGTATCGAATCACCTCTCCTTTGACAATCCCCGAAAAGTGAGCCTTAACTCGCTCAGCCGTGACAAATTTTTCCAGCAAGGCATAATCTTCATCGCGATAAGCAATAACAGAGATATTAGAATGATCTCCTTTATCGCCTGCCCGTGAATGAGCTATCTCTCGCAGTATCATAGCTATATCTCCTCATAATGTACTTGCGTGGTGACCACCGAACGTGGGATATGGGTCGAGACGATTCCCAGCACTTCCCTAACGTTCATTGATCCTCCACCGCCGCCAGCGGGGCCGTTGGTACCCAGGGCTCCAATCTCAAGGCCTACCTGCATGGCATCCAACCTATTAACCACTCTGACAGCTACGCGTATTTGGACCTCATTGGTGTTTTCGTCAGGCACAGAAACCAAACTGTTCAAGGCATTAACACCAATAAGGTCGAACCGGGTTTCCATGCAGGTGATTCCGGACATCTTTATCCTTTGAGCCACTATTTCCAGGGCTAATTTCCCTCTGGCAACCGCCCCCAAACCGGCATAACCGAACCTCCCGTCAACGATAAAACCATCGAGATAACCCACAGACACTTTTAATGTCGAAGGCTTCTCTTTGCCGCACCCACCCTGAACCAAAACCTGGTCATCCCCAATCTGAGTTAGGGTAACGGTTGAGAAATCTGCGGTAACGTCCGGGGTGAGGTAAGAGGAGGGATCCAATATTTCATATAGTAGTTGTTCCTTACAGGTAGCCAGGGTTATTTTTCCTCCGGAGCCGGCCACTTTAGTGATTACTGCAGTGCCATCCTCCTGAACTTCGGCAATGGGAAACCCCAAATGCGCCAGGTCCGGTACCTCCTTATAACCGGGATCGGCGAAATACCCACCTGTAACTTGCCCTGCACACTCCAGCAGGTGTCCCACTACTATGCCTTTTCCCAACAGTCCGTAGCTATCCATGGGCCAATGGTACTCATGGATCATCGGAGCCAGATACATGGCAGGGTCAGCAACTCGGCCGGTTATGATAACATCTGCTCCGTTTCTTAAAGCCTCAACGATAGATTCCGCCCCGAGATAGGCATTGGCTGAAACGGGATGTTGGAGACTGCTTACTTTACAGCCGGTTTCTTCAATAATGCAGTTTTCTATAAGCACGGTTTCAAGAACATCATCACCGGTTACGGCTGCGATCTTCATGCCGGTTAAATTCATTTTTTTGGCTACTTCTATGATCTTGCACATTCCCCCCAATGGATTGGCCGCTCCCATGTTGGTGATAATTTTTATTCCTTTCTTCCGGCACTGCTGAAGAACGGCTTCCATCCTTAATGCTAGGAGGCTGTCGTACCCTTGATCTGGGTTTTGTAGTCTATTCTGTTGGGCGATGGCAATCGTTCTTTCTGCCAGGCACTCAAAGACCAGGTATTGGATATCCCCCTTTTCAGCCAATTCTATTGCCGGGTCCAAACGATCTCCCTGAAATCCCGCACCGGATCCTATTCGGATTTTTAACATGCTTTTAGTCTTCCTTGCAATTAGATATAGGTCGAAAATCTTTATTTCGGACTCGATAAATCCAAATTTAAGGTGTCATACCCCCCTTCGTTCCCAGTTCTTGCATTAATCCATGAGTCATTATCCCCGGTAGGGTAAATCCAACCCAAACAATTATATTGAAGGTATTACCGACGTCGAAGTAATAATCTCTCCAGGAGACTGGGTTTGTGCATCCAGTTGACGTACTGCATTCATAATTGATTTCGCCAATTCTTCCCTTGGTTAGATTTGCGAGGGTACCCATGAGGGTGCCTGTAGTGGTTGCTATATAGCCCCTTTAAAGGTCCCTTCGATCCTGCGGGTATCAATCCATCTTGACTGCCACAAGTTGTCCCAGGACTTGCACCCTCAACCGTTATAAATGAACCCATATCCCGGACATCAACGTAGAAGCTGGTTGGCCCAACCTACCAAACCTGGATATGCTTATTGTATTCATCGTAAGCCCAGCTGTTACCTGAACAGCCTGAATTAATATCGCCTTTTGCCTCCCGGGTGACGTTGATAACGAATTTTCCTGAACCCGGATCGCACTGTCCTTGGTTAACTTGACTCCCCCAGTTCAAATGTTCGCTGGGAGCTGATAACGCCTATCCTACAAGCATTAAAAATCCACAATAAACCAGAATTACTGTGACGATTGATAGTTTTTTCATTATACCCCATCTTTTTGTTCAAGAAATTGAATTAAAAAGTATTTCTTCCAAGTTTTATGACTCATTGAATCAAAAAAGCCTCACAAAAAGTAATGTTCTGCAATTGATCTTCTCTAACCTGTTTCCCCTTACCTGCCCCAACCGCTAATCATCCAGTATATTCCTTGACCTCCGGGGCGCTGTGTAAAAGTCATTATTCCGACAAGCCCACGGTATGAAGTTTCTTTCGGATCAATCGTCTCAATCACTTCAAAGCTTTTTTAAGGAAAAATTGCTCCCGGAGTTCCACCTTCAGTACCTTACCAATAGCATTTCTTGGTATCACCTTGACGTTGTAAACAATTTTGGGGGCCTTGTATCCGGCGATTTTGTTCTTACAAAAAGCCTTCAGCTCATCGACCGTCAATTCAGCCGCACCAGTCTTGGGAACGATGATGGCCGTGACGACCTCGCCCCATCCGCCCGGGTTAGGATCCCTAAGGCCAATGACAGCAACATCGGCAATGGACGGATGTTTAAACAGCATATCTTCCACTTCCTTCGAATAGACGTTTTCCGCACCCGTCTTAATCATGTCTTTCTTGCGATCCACAATATACAGAAAGCCTTTCTCATCAAACCTACCGAGATCCTCGGTATGAAGCCACTCCCTTGTATACAGCTCTTTTGTGGCCTGTTCATTTTTCCAATAACCGGGCACCGTGGTCTTGCCGCGAACCATAACTTCCCCAATCTCTCCTGGAGGAAGAGGTCGATTATCTTCGTTCCAGATTTCAACTTCAATGCCTCTAAAGGGTTTTCCACAAGTTTCAGAATTCTTAAAAGAGTCCTCACCCATTACAAATGTAACGGTTCCGGTACATTCTGTCGATCCATAAACGCCCATAAACCGACAATTCATCTTTTCACAGAATAGCTTCATTTTCTCGGTAACGGCTGATCCCATGCCACCACCTCCGACAATCATGCGAAGGCATGAAAGATCCAAGCTTTCGCGGTCCCGAGTCTCTATAATGATGCTGTCGACAGGTGGGGGAACCATAGTTAGGGAAATCCTCTTTTCTGCTATCACATTGGCTACCTTCGTAATGTCCAATTTCGTGCCCATGGTCACGTTTTTTCCACCCCTGATCAGGGTTGATCTTGTCCTGACAAGACCGGCTTGATGAAAATAGGGCATAAAGGCCAGGTAAACATCTTCCGGAGACATCTCAAGCGCCTCCGCCGTCAATTCATCTTGAGTAATCGAACCTTCGTGCGTCTGGAGCGCGCCTTTCGGCCTGCCCGTTGTCCCGCTCGTGTAAATCAGCAATGCGGGATCTTTAGGGGATACAGATGGGCGATCTTTGATTGGTACACCGGAACTCGCCAGCTCATCCGTCATATATTTCGCCCCTTGCACTTCACCGATGCCGATTAAAAATCGTAAAGAAGGACAATTAACTGAAAATACAGACCAATGGGAAGCATGACTCTCGTCGATAACCATGATCGTGGACTCGGCATTATTGACCATCCAAATCATCTCTTTTTCTGATAATCTGGTGTTGATAACGTGAAGCATAGATCCAATCATTGCTGTGGCATAGTGATAGCAGATATAATCCATAGAATTTTCAGCAAGAATGGACACCCGATCCCCTCTTTTGATTCCAAAAGCGACAAGCATCCCTGCCAGGCATTCGATCCTTTGGAAAAGTTGAGAAAAGGATATCTCCTTCCCTATATTTTCGAATGCAATCCTGTCCGGGTAAGTTGATACCGCTCTCTGTAATACATCATGCAATAATTCCATGTTTGCACCTACTTTCTTTCAAGAGCATATAACTTCAAAATCATCAACCCCCAGATTTATTTACCTTTAAAAACAGGTTGTCTTTTTTCTAAAAAGGCCTTGGCTCCTTCTTCCAAGTCTTCGCTTTTAAAAATAATAACCCTGATGGTGTTAAGGTATTCCATAGCGACAAGAGGTTCCATATGCGTTGTTTCGTAAAAAGCTATAAGGCCCATTCTTGTTCCTAGTGGAGATCGAGTTGAGATTTCTTCAGCTAAAGCCATTGCTTTTATCATCACCTCCCCCTTAGGAACAACCTCTTCGACTAAACCAATACTTTTGGCTTCTTCTGCTGTTAGAATAAGCCCTTTAATAGATAATTCCAGAGCTTTTTTATCGCCAATCGCTCTTCTGACAAGGGGCATAATAACTAAAGGGAATAGGCCGAGTTTAATCTCAGGCATCGAGAACTTTGCCACGTTAGCCGCTATTGCAATATGGCACATGGCAACCAGCCCAAAGCCCCCCGCAAAAGCGTGACCATTGATTGCACCTATTAAAGGTTTTGAATATCTTAAACCGGTTTTAAAAAGTTCGGTACTTTCCCGTCCCGAGTTAAATAACTGTACAGGGGTTTGCTGCATATTTTGCGAAAATTCACTCAGATCGGCACCGGCAGAAAATGAGTCTCCAGCCCCTGTAAGTATCACAACTCTAACATTATCATCTTTTTCCGCATTTAAAAGTGCGTCATTAAGCTCTAAGGCAGTCATTCGACTTATCGGATTTCTTTTTTTAGGCTGATTTAATTTTATTATGCTGATATTATTCTTCATATCAACAATAATTGTTTTATATTCCATTCTTTAAATTCCCCCTTTTCTTCTTTCGTGCAAGATTGTATACTATCTGGCTGGCTCCAGCCGGGTTTATTCCCCCCTGATTGGTCAATATTTTTATTCCTCTATCTCGACAAGGTTGTAGGAGAAGACTAAAGAACATGTTCTCCACAAATCCCTTGATAGATTCTTTCTGCCTTGCTTTTAGCAAGATTGATAGAGTCAATTCAGCCAAGCCATCACCAGCAAGATATTTGATATTGCCTGATTGCACCCCATCGAGTGCAGGGAAAGGTGAATCGCCCCAGAAACCTTGTCCCGCCCCAATACGAACCTTTTTCATAGCATATTACTCCATCAGCAAAAGAAAATTGTTTCTGGGGTGTCCACTTGACTCAGCCAAATAACATTCAACTATTTGATTGTTTAAGATGTTTTCTTTTGATTTCCCGTTTAAGTTGACATTAAATTGGGCAACCAAAGACATATTTGAGGAAATAAACACAGCAACAGTAAAACAAATAAGTCTGTCATGATCAGTACCATTTCTCCCCTAAAAACCTCTTCAAGTGGTACGCCTGAGCAAGAAGATGTAACATATGTGTTCATGCCGAATGGCGGCGTTGCTAGGCCAATTTCACCTGTTTTAACAACGATTACGCCAAACCAAATTGGATCAAATCCTAAGCTTAAAATTAAGGGGAATACTAAAGGTAAAGTTGTTAGTAGTATGGCAATTTGGTCCATAAAACAGCCCAAAACAAGGTATAAACAGATTATGACAAACAATACCGTGTTTGGACTAAAGTTATTTCCTATAATCCAGTTAATCAGTTTTTGATTTAACTGAGTAGTTGTCACAAAATAACCAAAAATCATTGCTCCAATGATTATCGTAAAAATCATACAGGTGGCTCGCGCTGTTCGTCCCAAAGAAGACCAAATAGCAGCACGATCAATCTTGCCAACTACGGCAATAATGAAGGCACCCATCGCCCCGACGGCTCCTGCCTCTGTAGCAGTGATGGCTCCTGAATATATTCCTCCCAGGACAAGAATAATTAATATAGTAATCGCCCACAATGGAATTAGCGAGTTGATCTTCTCCCGAAACGTACTTCGTGAAATTCTTGGAGCGAGATTAGGTTTTATTTTTATTCTCAAATATATTACAAAAGAATAGGCAGTTGCACTAACTAAACCGGGTATGATTCCTGCGATAAACAGTTTTCCAATCGATACTTCAGCAATTATCCCGTATAAAATAAAAGCAATGCTGGGAGGAATCAATATTGCGAGAGTACCCGTTACCGCAACAATTCCAGCGGCAAATCCTTCATTATATCCATACTTTTTCATTTCTGGTATCGCAACCGGCGCAAATGCGGCGGCGGCGGCGGTGCTTGAGCCCGAGATTGCTCCAAAAGTGGCACCTGCCATCACGGTTGCGATACCAAGACCTCCCGGTAGATGTCCTAACCATTTAGAAGCAGCAAAGAACATTTTTTGCGTTAACTTACTCGCACTTGCAAACTCAGCCATCAGGATAAACATGGGGACTGTAGTCATTAAAAAGCTTGCGACTGTCCGATTGGGAACTATTTCGAGGATTCCCATCATGGTAGCGAGACCATTATGCAGGAAAAGGCCAACTGCCCCAGCAATTCCCATAGCAAAGGCCACAGGCATACCGCAAATAAAGAGAATCAGCATCAAGACTATGGGGAGCCAAATCGTCATTTATATACCTCCTAAAGGTGACGAATGAATCTCGATTCCTTGTGAATATCGATGAATTCGTAAAAAGTGAAAATTTTCCATTTTGCAGTTTTTAAGTAACTGAATTCGTGAAGCACAAATTTTCAAAAAGGGCAGTTTGACGACTCTTGACGGGATCATGAATATTTATATATTGCCAAATTTGTCATACCTTTATGCGAAATACTATTTTTAACTATATTAATTAGTTGTGAATATGATGGTCAGTTTTAGGATATATTCCTTCTCGAACATCACGAATAATATCGCGAAGTATTCTAATGGACATCATTCCTGTGCCTAAGAAAACTATCAACCATGATATATGTACAGGCCAAGAAATAACACTAAGGATAACTTCATTATTGATCAAAGCATGATATGTAACAACAGAGCTTTTATAGGTGATGCCCAAAAACAAAAAGAAGGATATCAGGCCAAAAATGATATCCAAGACATGCCTTACTGAAGGGTTAAACTTTTGCGCAATTATTTCTATCTTGATATGCCCTCCCTCACGGTGTGTATACGCCATACTTAAGAAAACAACAGCACCCATGAGATACAATTCTGTAATTTCCAAGATTCCGTAGATAGGTTTATTAAAAATATATCTTCCTATAGTGTCTGCGGTAATTAAAAACATCATCAATAATAAAGACAACCTGCTTAAAGCGAAAAAAACTTCTTCAATAAAGTTCAATATTTTTTTAACCATAAAAATCAAATCTCCATAAATTGAGAATATAGTCAAATCCTTAATCTTGCGGATATTTCCGATTAATATGGAAGTACCCGCAAGAAAAATATGTCTATTGTTTCAATGCATTTTGAAACATTTCCACCGTTTTTGTTCCCTTTAACCCACGTTTATCTAGCTTTTCCGCCCATATTTTTGTAACAGCTGTTGCTGCATCTTTTTGTTTTATCAGATCTTCTTTTGACCACGAATATATCGATACATTGAGAGCTTCTAATCCCTTTTGCGCTGTAAGTTCCTCTTCATCTAAAACCTTACTCAAATGTTGCATAGTTTCTTGGCCAGCCTTTCTCATGGCATTCTTTACATTATCTGGCAATGTGTTCCATAAGCTCTCATTAATACAATAGCTAACAATGAAAGTTCCAACATTGCTATTAGATGGCGCATAGTGGACTAATTCCTCCATCTTGTATGGTTTCAAACTGGAAAAAGGCCCTGTACTTCCATCAACAGTTCCACGCTGCAGGGCCATATAAACCTCTGGGGCAGGTGTTGAAACTGGAATAGCTCCCATTTGCATGAGCATTAATTCGTGTAATGCGCCTCCACTCCTAATTTTTAATCCTTTTAGACTATCTACGGTTCTGATTGACTTTTTGGTTGTCATTATTTTATAGGGTACATGAACAACTGCCAACACTGGACGAACCCCATTTTTAAGAAACTCCTCCTTCTCAAGAAATTGCTCTATAACTTTCCAATAAGCCTTTGTGCCTTCTGAACTTGAGGTAGATGCCCCTGGTAGCATCCCCACCGCACTTAAGGGCAGTTTATTCGAGACATAGGAAGGGGCAACGTACCCCACGTCGGCTACCTTATTTCTCACCAGATCAAGAATATCTTCCGCCTTCCCCAATTGTTGGGCTGGGTAATGTTCAAATGTAACTTGTCCTTTAGTTAACGCTGTTACTCGATTAGCCCAATACATACCCCCTTCTTTTGAAAGTACATGAGATATAGGAAAGGAATCCGCCAGCTTAAGTTTAATGGCCTGGGCTTGGGTTGAACTTGTACCAAATACAAAAATACCTAGGAAGAAAAAGACTAAAAATACAATCTTGGAAATTATTTTGTTAAAATACTTATTATTCATAACCTTTCCTTTCTTTTTTTAGATGGTTTTTGATTTTCGGATTTGTTTCAAAATTATGTGAAATGGTTAATCGTTGGGGGTAGTCGGTTAGTTCCTCCTACCACAAAATCTTCTTTTCGATGACCGGAAACATTTTCCACGTACTTGTGTTACGTATCTGCATTTTATAGTTTCTTTACAAGGGGAACTGTGAGCCTACCTGCAACACTTGACGATGGACCCTTATATTTAGATACTGGCGGAGATCTAACCAACTACCCTCCACAGCTTATTACAAAATGTTGGAGTGGTACTAGGGGGTGGACCCAAAATCATCTTTTCCTATCCGTTTGATATTCCATTCTTCAATTTGTTCCAATATAGTGATCTTTTCCAACCATCTGTTAAAAAAATTGAGCTGGATTGTTGCAGATTTTGGGATTGGTTAATCACGCCTTCTAATTGACGCAACTTTGCTTCTAATTCTGATACGTTTGACTCAAGAGTCTTAATACGTTTTTCTAAGGGGGTTCTTGTGCAAGTAAAAATTCTGAGGAGAGAAGAAAGAAAGATATAACCACTATAAATATAACATAGTTAGATTTCATTAATTCCCTCTTTGAATTCGTTCTTTATAATGATGAGTATAAAAAACCCCATTTCTCTTTTGAGAAATGGGGTCTTGTCATTTTTCATTTGGAACTCCTCTTAAAGGATTGCCAACAAGATAACTTTGTTATAGTTAATATAGCATTATTTATCCGTTAATCTGTAAAATGTCAATAAATTTCAATCACCTTTTTTTTGTTTACGGTTTGAACTATCCATTTTATTCAAAATGGATGTTTGAGGAGGAAGTACTATCCAGTTACATGGTATAAGGGTACCCCAAAGAGAACCTTCTGGATCTTGGCCAGTTTCTCGTCGAAGGTCAGGTCTTTGTGGGCAGGTTTGGAGGTGTCGGATGTTGGGTGTCCGCATTCGTCGCAGAATTTTTTCCCTTGGGTAATTGCTGCCCCCACAACCGGGGCATATTAATTCCATCTTCGCCCCGCATTCCTCAAATAAAAAAAACCCGGCCTCTCTGTTGAGAATGAGAAACAGGGTTTCCTGAATTCCTCCATATGCTGCCTCCCTTTAGGGTAAAGTGGCGTTGCTGGAAGACAGGTTAACTTGCTTATCTGGCCTTTGATTAAATTGGATTATACACGATTTTGCGAATAGTAAATAGAAGGTTTTTCTTTAGGCTGGACCCCTAAATTTAGGGGGGTCTTTAAACTATTATGGTTTGTACTCTTCTGATTTTTCACAAATGGAACTTGCAACATTTCAAGGAAGAAACGTCTTTATCCCACAGTATTTTTCCCTCATTTCCATACTCACATCCAATTCATTACATACTTAAGAATTTGGATATCTATTAATTTTTTCCTTCCCATTCTTTACCCGCCAGCGGGTTGTTTTTACAGAGAGGCGCATCGGGGGGCAATTTACGCTCAAAAGCCGGGGCGAAACAGTTGATACTGCAGGACTCGCACTTGACCACATCCTCAAATCGGTTTTCCTTTACTTTTAAAGGCCAGTAGGGGTCGGTGATCAATTGTCTGCCGATGGCCACCATATCCGCCTGTCCCTTTTCCAGGATGGATTCCGCCACCTCGGGGGTGTTGATTTTACCCACGGCGATCACCGGTATGGTAACCACTTTTTTAATCGGCTCGGCCAGATAGACAAAAGTGCCCATGGGATCTTTTTTACCGGGGGAGATCGGATTCGGACCCCAGCCGCCGGTAGATATATCCAGGCAATCCACCCCGGCTTTTTCCAACTCCTGGGCATAGATCAAACTTTCCGGGTGTGTCTGGCCGCCTTCTTCCAATGCCCCCAGCCGGAACAGAATGGGAAAATCCGGACCCACAAAAGCCCGCACGGCTTTAACGAGATCCAATCCGAATTTCATTCTCCCTGCCAAATCGCCGCCGAATTGGTCCGTGCGCTGATTGGTCACCGCGTTGGAGAATTGGGCCAACAGGTAAGAATGGGCCCCGTGAATTTCCACACAGTCAAACCCGGCTTCACGGACATTACGGGCACCCTTGGCAAAGCGGTAAATGATGGCGTCGATTTCGGGGAGGGTCAAGGCCCGCATATCCCCTGATGCGGAAGGGGCAATGGTCTCTCCGCTGTTCGGGTCCATTTCTTTGCCGGCAGCCTGCACCCCTTTCCCCTGGGGAAAGCGGTTCGCCTGCCATAACTGGACCCCGATTTTACTGTCGGCGGCATGGACCTCGTTGGTAAAAACACGCAGTCTCTTGAGAAAATCATTCAGACCGTCAGTGCCCCCCCAGAGTTCTTCACAGGCAAAGTTATCGATCGCGGTGTTGGCGGTCAAAATAAGGCCTGCGCCCCCTCTGGCACGCTCGGTGTAAAAGGCCCGGGCCCGCCTGCCGTTCATGCCCATATTCAATTGAATGGCCGGATAGACAATGCGGTTCGGGAGGACCATGCCACGGATAGTTATCGGTTCAAATAATTTCATCGAAAGTCCCTTTCTTAGGTGAGAACCTATTATTGGGTTAAGGTGGTGACGTCCGGAAGGAAACCCCTTGCCTTCCTCGGTGGTTTTCACCCTATGGTACTTGGTTTGTTGACAATTTTCAATAGTCTTATAAAAAACGAATGGCTCTGATTGATCGCTCTGGCGATACAGGGCCTCCCTTTTTATTAGGCACCCTCCTAATCCAAAAACTTGCATCACAAAACGGGGGCGTGATATATTCTGAATATTATTTCATCTGAAAGGAGTCGTTCATGGACCTTGTGGAGGCGATTAAGACCAGAAAAAGTATCAGGGGATATAAAAAAGATCCGGTGCCACAAAAAATATTACAGGAAATCCTGGAGGTGGCTACTCGGGCCCCCTCGGCTGACAACAGTCAGCCCTGGGAGATTACCGTCATCACCGGAAAGGTATTAAAAGATGTCGCCGAGGCGAATGTGGAGGCCCTGAATTCAGGCCGGCCTGTCGCCCCCGACGTGTCGCATAAACCCTATGAGGGAATCTATCGGGAACGTCAGATAGGGGTGGGGAAAAAGATTTTTGAATTGATGGCTATTTCGAGGGAAGACAAAGAAAAACGGAAAGAATGGGTAAAAAGGGGCTTTCGTTTTTTTGATGCACCGGCTGCCTTCATTCTTGCGGCCGATGAATCCCTCGACCCGACCCGTGCGGCCTCAGATATCGGCGGTATCGCCCAAACGATCTGCCTGGCGGCCCTGGAATACGGGTTGGGAACCTGCATTATCTCTCAAGGGGTGCTATACGCCGATATTGTGAAGCAATTTACCGGGATACCGAAAACCAAAAATCTCTACTGGTCCATAACAATCGGTTACCCTGATTGGGAATTCCCGGCGAATCAGATCAAAACCGACAGGGAACCGCTCCAGGTCAATATTAACTGGCTGGGGTTTGATGAATAAAGATCTCCTTTCTCCTGAAACAATCAAGTGAGTGGTCGTTTACCATGCCGGTAGCCTGCATGTGCGCGTAGCATATGGTCGACCCTAAAAATTTAAAACCTCGATGCTTCAGGTCTTTGCTCAAAGCGTCGGACTCCTTGCTGGTTGCCGGATAATCCGATATTTTTCGTATCATGTTGATCTTGGGTTTACCGCCGACAAAACCCCAAATATATTTTGAAAAACTTCCATAGGCGGCTTGAACCTCAAGAAATTTCCGGGCATTGTTGACCGTAGCTTCAATTTTTAGTCTATTTCGGATGATTCCGGGATTCAGCAAGAGTTTTTCAATCTTGGCCCGATCAAACCGGGCAATCTTTTCTGGTTCAAAATTTTTAAAGGCCTTGCGGTAATTCTCTCGCTTTTTTAGAACCGTGTACCAGGACAAACCGGCCTGGGCGGATTCCAAGGTTAAAAATTCAAATATCAACCGGTCGTCATAAACGGTAACACCCCATTCTGTATCGTGATAGGCCACATAATCGGCTTTACTCAAATCGACCCAGGGACAACGGCGAATATTGTTTTCTGTTTTTGTTTTCTTTTTCATCAAACTCAACGTCCGACACACAGTACAGCCATCTTCATCAGCCTTAACTGTTTGTTGGCATTCTTGTGATAAATTCGGTATTTTAATTTAATTTGGTTCTTCTCCCATTTAGTTGATTTAAAATCAAAGATAAATAAAAGGAAGACACTATTTTTTTTATAAAATTTATTAGCCACCCGTTCCCTACGGTCACTTGACAAAGACGGGACAACCGCGGGACGAGATGTTTTTCTCGGCACGACGTTGTGCCGAGAAAAGACCAATCGGCCTTCGGCGAAATGACCATTTGCGAAGCAACGGCAGTCTGGCCTCGGGGAGCATCGCCCGAGGGCAACATAATGTCCGCCTTTATCCTGGTTATCAAGTGCCCGTAGGGTACGGGCGGTTCAATAAGGTTCAGGTATTAATAATCACCAACTAATTTGGAAATGATCCATTTATTTTTAAAGAGCGTCCCGGAGCCCGCACATCTCGTCTTTTAAACGACCAGCCTGACAATATCACGATAGGTCACCAGGACGGTGAGGACTATGAATAATCCAAATCCTGTTAAACTAATGGCCTGGTACGTTTTGACTCCAAACGGTTTTCTTCTTACGGTTTCGATAAGAAGCATAAGCAACTGCCCGCCATCCAGGGCCGGAAGAGGAAAGAGGTTCATGATCCCCAGACTCATGCTTAACACGCCGGTGAAGTAAAACAGATCCAGAAAACCTTTACTCGCCGCCTTCCCGGCCATTATCGCTATGCCCACAGGCCCGGATAGTCCCTCCATCCCGCCCTGACCCGAAAGGAGGTTCAAGAGAAAAACAACGGTTCCAGATAGTATTCCCCAGAACGTTTTTACACTGGCCGATAAGGTATCCAGGAAAGGAAGATGCCGACCGAAAAGGAATACGGGGATAAAAACCAGGAAGGCAAAAACCAAATTAAATAAAGAACCGCCCGACATTATCAACGCCCGGGAAACAGGAGATGCTTCAAACAGGTCCTTGGCCTCATCATTTTCATCATTGGAAAATCTTACAAATCCTCCCAGAGGGAGCAACCTCAAGGTAAAGGCCGTCTCCTTGTGCCGAAAAAGCGTGCACAAGCGCGGGCTGAAAGGAAAACCTATGGAGAACTCATACACTTTCACTCCTGCTCGCCTGGCTGCAACCAAATGACCCAATTCGTGAACCAGGACAACTACAGAAAATACAGTCACAAACGCTACAAAAGAATTTATCATGTCACCCTTTCCTCTTGGATATTCATTTGAACTATTTTGTTAAGAGTCTTTCAATGTTCGTAAGGTTTTGTTTCCAAATTTATCTTCAACAATGAATTGCCCATCTTTATCGATATTTTCAAAGTTGTTTTTTAAGTAATTCAAATAACCAAATTCTCCGAACTGGCCCCCGCTCATCATTTTTATTGATATCATTAATCGTAAAAATACCTGGCCGATTTTATTATGGGACATTTTCTTTTCCCAAATTTTTTTATTATCCAGATAGAGTTTTACCAATTCTTGAGAAAAAAGGTCAAATTCATACTCTTCTGAAGGTTGACTATCAAAATAAACTTTAAAAATAAGTTTATAGGCTTCATACACCGTCTTATCGGTCAGATTAAGCTGCCCGGATACATACCTATTGAGGACAAATGTTTCAATTTTTCCGGCCATTAAGGCTACTTCGGTTTCTTGAAAAATATCATCGTATTGCCCATGTGGAATACTCTCCATTAAGGATGAAAATTCCTTTTCCTCTTCACGCTTCTTTTGAAAGGCAACCCCTTCAAGGTATCTACAATCTTCATTGCAATCTATTTTTTTCAGTCTGTTCTCAGCGCAGCAAACAGGGCAAAGAATATTTTCAATGGGAGAACAATATCTTTTCCCTTTTGTCGTTTTACAAAACCAGCATTTGGCCATCACTATTTTCTCCCAACGGTTACCCCCAATTCTCAGTATCCCTCCCCCCCCCTTTTTACTCCCCGGCTGGTTTCATAAACGTCAACTTGGGCCGGTTTTCAAATCGGTGGTGACTCTATAGTCTATTTTTATCCAGGAACAAACTTTTTACATTCGATATTGGGAATGAACTTATAGTGTTTGTCATTGGCAGTTAGCAGGATTTCATTATACTGAACTACCGTTGCGGCGATCAAGGCATCTGAAAGCATCATGGAATGACTCAACGCGTATTCCTGCACATAAAACATGGATCGAGAAGATATTTCCTTATCTATTTGGATAATATTTATATTCCATTTTTGCATTTGTTTCTGAAATAGCTTAAATTCATCCTTGTTTTTCATGCCTTGAATCAGTTCCATATAGGTTATTACCGAAACGGAAAAAGGAATATTGGTTTCCACGATCTTACGTGCCTTTTCATTCCCTCGGAGATACCATACCAGGATATCTGTATCAAGTATCAAAATCGGCGACCTTTCCTAAGCTCCCGCACATAGGTTTCAACCGTTTCCATATCGGTGTGGTTTTTCCAAAGACCAAATATGGCGATTTTCTCTTCTTCTGAGTGTGATAAGGGTGGTTTGATAGGAACAATGCGGGCTAAGGCCTTTCCTCTGAAAGTAACCGTAATTATCTGCCCATTCGACACTTGTTCGATAATTTTCCCGGGTTGTATCCTGAGTTCTTTGGTCGATACTTTCATGGTAAACCTCCAGTGTACACTTTGAAGTATACACTCTATTGATTGAATTATCAACTTTATTTTTAAAAAAAGTCCCTCGCCTGACTAAGACCAACAAGGTTCATTTTCTTCCGAAAATCCCACCCACGATCAGACCAGCGATGGTAATTTCAACCACAGTGCAAAAAAACCAGGTCAAGGCCATCGGATAGGGAATGGGCAAGTAGGAATACGCCTATCCCTAATCACTCCATTTCCCATACTTTTCCCTCAAGATCCTATGTAAGATTTTTCCGGTCCCGGTTCGCGGCATATCGGCATCGGTGATAAAATCGATGGTCTTCGGTTTTTTAAAACCGGCTATTTTCCCCTGGCAATGATCCATGATCTCCCGGGCCAGGGTCGGGGTTCCCTGATAGTCTTCGTGCAATATCACGATGGCCTTGATGGCTTCCCCCCATTTTTTATCCGGTACCCCGATGACCGCCACGTCTTTCACCGCCGGATGACTGCCGACCACATTTTCCACTTCGGAAGGATAAACGTTTTCGCCGCCGGTGATAATCATATTGGCCTTTCGATCCACCAATACATAATAACCGTCTTCATCGCGCCGGACCATGTCGCCGGCCGAAGACCAGCCATAGTGAAAGGCCTCTTTAGTTTTTTCCGGTTCTTTCCAGTAGCTGGTAAAGAGCATAGGGGTTCGGTAAAAAAGCTCGCCTACCTCCCCGTCCGGAACCGGTTGACGTTTCTCATCGAGAATACGGATCCGGTCGGTCCCGAAGATTTCACGCCCGATAGAACCCAATTTTTTAAACTGATCCTCGGGCCGGAGCAAGGTGACCAGGCCGCCTTCAGTGGACCCGTAGGCCTCCCAGAGTTCGGCATTTTTAAAATAATCCATGATGGCCAGCTTGAGATCCTTGCGGGCCGGCGCCGAAGAAATCAGGAGCTGACGGATGGAGGAAACATCAATATTATTCTTGATCTCATCGGGCAGGGCCAGGATCATAATATAATGGGTGGGCACCAGAGAGGTAAAAGTAATCTTATACTCGGCTATAGTCTTCAGAAGATCCTCGGGGTCGAAGGAGACCATGTTGTAGACAAAAACCGGGGCGGTGAGCAAGGTATAGGGGAAAGAGTAAAAAATGGAATTGACATGGCACATGGGCATGACCAGCATGACTTTATCCGTGGTACGGGCGCCTATGTTTATATTATTCAAATAATATTGGGCCAGGTAACTTTCATGGGATCGGACCACCCCCTTCGGTCGGCCGGTGGTGCCTGAAGTGTACATAAAGGTCCAGGGATCGGAGGCATCCACAACCTGCTTCGGCTCTTCAGGAGAGGAACCGGCCAGCCATTCTTCGTAGCCGGTATAGCCCTTCGGTACAGGGCCATCCCCCAAAAAAATATAAGCATTTTTGGAAATCGGCAATTTATCTTTGATCCCATTGATGAGGTCGACAAAGGGTGCTTCGACAATCAATCCCTTACACTCCGAATGATTGACAATAAATTCAATGTCCGGTCCGGCCAGCCTGAACATCAAGGGAACGACCACCTGGCCTCCCTTGGCCGCCCCGGCATAGATATCCATCCATTCCCCCCGGTTGTAAGCCAGAACGGCGACCCGGTCTTTGTGTTTAACTCCCATTTTTTTAAGACCGTTGGCCAGACGACAGGAGCGATCGTTCCATTGTTTAAAGGTGAATTCCTGGGACTTATCCTGCCATCCGAGTTTGTCCGGAAAGTTGACGGCATTCATTTTGAGCACCGTTCCCATATGCATCCAATTGCTTTTGGCCATAGTGATGTTCTCCTTTTCTGAAGGATTTATAGGTTAATCCCTTCTTGATAAAAGGTCTCTGTTAAAAGGGTTACATGAAAGCCTATTGCAAATCTCTCAAATTTCGTCACACCGGATTCCGTCCCGTAGGGGACTACACCCCGGAGGGCGAAAGCCGGTGTCCAGAATGCATTGAAAATACTGGATTCCGGCTTTCGCCGGAATGACATCGCTGGACTTTTTCACGAAACTCATAAATCTCTATATTTTTTCTCTGAAGATTTTATTCTGAATTCTGACTCCTGGATTCTGGATTCGCCTTTATATTTTTAAGCCAAAGATGAAGCGATCACCTCGGTTATGTCTTTGACCTTGATCTTCCCTTTTTTCTCCTTGCGCAAACGGGCCGCCCCCTGGGTCAGGTTACTCTTACACGAGGGGCAAGCCGAAACGATCACTTCGGCCCCAACTTCCAGTGCCTGGAGGACCCGGTCATAGGCAATGTCCTGGCTGAGCTGATTGTCAAAACCTTTGACCCCTCCTCCGCTTCCGCAGCATTTGGCCAGCAGTCGGTTCATTTTAAATTCATTTAATTGAACCCCGGGGATTTGTTTCAGGAGATTCCGCGGTTCTTCAAAAACCTGCATATGACGCCCCAGATCACAGGGATCATGATAAGCTACCGTCACTTTCCCGGTTTCTTTCAAAGGGATTTTCCCCTGGTTCACCAGGTCATTCAGATAGGTGACCACATGATGGACCTTGATCTCCCTGCTCCCCCCATGATCAGGATATAATTTCGAAAGAGTCCGAAAACAACCCGGACAACTGGTGACGATCTCCTTGACCCCGAGGTCGGTAAATTTTTTGGTGTTGTTATTTACACAGGTTTGAAAATCAGCTTCAGCTCCGATCAGATAGCTTAAGTATCCGCAGCAATCCTCTTCCTGTCCCAGGGTCGTATAAGCTATACCGGCCTTATCCAATATGGTCATCAGGTTCGGAATCATATTGATGTCCTGATAGGAGGCCACACATCCGGCAAAGAGCAGGACTTCGGCCCCCTTCCCTCCGGTTTTAAAGCCGGCAGGAAAGACATCCGTCCGCTTCTCCCTCGGTTCACCGAATGGGTTGCCGTACTGGGCAATACTTTTGGAGCTGCTTTGAAAGACCGGGGGAAGGAAACCGTTGTCGGCCAGCCTTTTCCTGGCCGCCTGGACCACATCGGAAACTTCTACACGGGAAGGGCAGGTATACTTGCAATTCAGACAGGTGGTGCATTGATAGAGTCGTTTGGCCATCTCTTCCGATGGTTCTTGACGGCCGCTCATCAACTCGAAAGCCAACAGAACCCGGCCCCGGGCGTTCATGGTTTCCAGGCCGGTTTGGGCATACGTGGGGCATCCCGCCCGGCAAAATCCGCATAAGATACAGGCCATGATTTCATGGTCGATCTTATCCCCAAAACTTTTTATCCTTTCCGGTTTTTCAATCAAAGGGGTATAAGCGGACTTTTCATAAATATCTTTGATACTGTCCTCAAATCCCAGTTTTCCGGGATTAAGAATATTTTGGGGATCTAAAACCTTTTTAATGCTTTTCATGACCTCTAGGGACGGCCCCAATTCTTCTTTGATAAAAGGAGATTTGGCCATGCCCAATCCATGTTCCGCAGTCAAGGTCCCTTTATATTTCATGGTGAGGGCCAGAAAATCCTGACTGATCTTGCGCAGGGTTTCCCACTCCTTCGATTTACGCACATCCATAATAAGAACGGCGTGGAGATTTCCGTCCCCGATGTGGCCGAAGGTGGCAATCGGGGAGTCGTGCTCCCGGCCGATTTTCTGGATTTCATGGATAATGGATTTGATCTGGCTGATCGGCACGCCAAAATCCTCGACAATCGGAATCTGCCGGTAACCCGGTTTGACTCGGGACAGGGAAGGAACCAGCCCCTGTCGGGCCGACCACATAACCAGGCGTTTGGCCGGATCATCGGACCATTCGTTCCCCAGCCCCCCGAACTCCTGGCAAATGGCGTCAATTTGAGTCATCTGATCAGCAACCGCCTGACGGTGGCCGTCAATCTCCACAAAAAGCAGACATTTGACCTGAGAAGGAATTTCCAGGTTCATGGCCTGTTTGACTACCCCAATGGAAACCTCGTCCAGGATCTCACAAGCAGACAAGGGGATACCGGAGGTCAATATCTTGACCACCGCTTCCCCGGCCTGATCGACAGAAGGGAAGAGCAGTTTAGCAAAGGCCAGATAGGCCGGTTTAGGAAGGATCTTTAAAGTGGCCGAAGTGATAATCCCCAGGGTCCCTTCCGAGGTCGAGAAAAGACGGGTCAGATCATATCCTGCGGAACTTTTTGGCGCCAGAGTCCCGGTATGGATCACCTGGCCGTCGGCCAGGACAACTTCCAAGCCCTTGACATAATCCCTGGTGGTCCCGTACTTGACCGCCCGAACCCCGCTGGCATTACAGGCGATCATACCGCCGATGGTGCAAGCCGGGGCGCTGCCCGGATCAGGCGGGAAAAAATGAGTTGGTTCCAGCCGGGCGTTTAAGGCGTTGCAGATAATACCCGGTTCGACAACCACATACCCGTCGTTTTTGTTGATTTCTATGACCTGATTCATCCGGGAAAGATCCAGCAGGATGCCTCCCTTGGACGGTAATACGGCCCCGGTCACGCTGGTGCCGGCCCCCCGGGCCACAACCGGGATGTTTTGGGCGGCGGCAATCTTGACGATTCGGCTGACCTGATCCGTGGTTTGAGCAAACACAATCACATCCGGGAGACCTTCATGAACCGACATGTCCCGGGAAAAACCGATGCGGTCAATCAGGCCGGTATGCACATTTTCTTCTCCGACGATATTTTTTATTTCTTCAATATATCCCATAGAAAGCTCCTTTAAGGGTGTTGGCTTACTGTTTTATTTTCCCACCTCACGCCTACAGCCTCTCGCCTCGTGCCTGTCTTATTATTTGTTCATCAACTCTTTCACCCGATGAATCTCCGATTCGATAAAGGCCTTGAGGTCGGCAACCGCCATCAGGTTTTGTTTTTCCCCTTCCAGGTTCTCGGGAGAGATCCTACAGATCCAGCCGTCTTCATAAGGAGAGACATTGATCTTCTCCGGCTCATCTTCCAACGCTTCATTAACTGCAGTTACCGCACCGGAAAATACCGCATAGATCCTGCCCACCCATTTTCCGGATTCAATGGAACCGAAGGGTTTGCCCTGCTGGATCTTGCGCCCTTCTTCCGGCAATTCAACATAGCCGATGTCTCCGGCCAGTTTTTGGGCGAAGTCGGTGGTACCCATCACCACACTGTCCCCATCGATCCGCGCCCAGAAATGATTTTTATCATACCACAAATCATCCGGGAAAAAGTATCCTTCCATTTCCATAATTAATCCCTCCTTTCAAATCGGGTTAAAAATTCCTTGTCTTTGATTCGATTCAACTTAAAGCCCACTTCATCCGGGGAGGCTCCCAGGGCCAATCCCAAAAGCTGAGGATAGTAAAGTACCGGCACTTTGAGTTTTTGTTCCATTTTTTTCTCTATCTTTTTTTGCTGATTTTCAAACATGACGTTGCAGAAGGGACAGATCAGGACCAGGCCGTTGCCTCCCAGCCGGTTCACCTCCGCCAGTTTGTTACCGGCCAAAGTATTGGCCAGATCCTCTTTGATCCCCAAAACACTCCCTCCGCAGCAATCCAGCAAGGTTTCATAACGAAGGGCTTCGGCCCCGGTGACCTCAATCAACTCGGTCAATGATTTAGGGTCCTCCACCGGATCTATCCCGCCGGCGGTCCGGGCCGGTTTGATATAATGACAGCCATAGTGAGGAGCGAAAGAAAAGCCGGAAAGCGGTCGGGTGATTTTTTCCCGTATTCTTTCAAGACCGATCTCTTCATAGAGGATACGGATAAAATGTTTGACCTGGATCGTTCCCTGGTATTCCAATCCGGAAACCTTCAGTCGCTCATTGACCTGACTTTTTAAATCAGGGTTTTGCTGAAGATGATGGTTCGCTTCACTTAAAAACCCACCGCAGGCGCTGCATAAAGTACATACCGGCAAGCCGGCCTGTTCGGCCAGGGCCAGGTTTCGGGCGGCGACGACCAAAGAATCCAGTTGATTGAGTGATTTTAAAGGGAATCCGCAGCATTGAAAATCCTTAAGATCAATTAGTTCCAATCCCAATTCCCCGGCTACCCACCGGGCTGAAAGCTCGTAATTCAGATTGCGGACCGGAACCGTACATCCTAAAAAGAAAGCATATTTCATATCTTAGAAATTCCTGTTTTTATCTTTTGGTTGCCCGGCCGTGGGCCACTGTGCTACATCTTCAAGCCTTCGATTAACAAATAGCGCCATAGGTTGATTTTTCATTCCCTAACTTTTACTTAGAATCTTTTGAATATCTTTGTTATTCCCCTTTATCTCCGGCAATCCCATTTCCCGTCGTTTTTCATTTTCAAAATCTCCTACCTCGTACATTCTCCCCTGTTGATCCAGGAGATTCCGGGCGGCCCCCATACCCGCCGGGGCCAAGCCTTTGCGGACAGCCAAATTGCGAAGGGCAAAAACAACTTCGGTAAAATCGACGTTCTGGGGACAGCTTTCCTGGCAGGTATAACAGGTCGAACAATACCAGATAAATTCTTCCTTGAGCAATTCTTCCTCCATACCCAGCAGGATCATGCGAATGATCTTTCGCGGATTGTATTCCGGTTCGATTTTTTCAATGGGACACCTGGCCGAACAAACCCCGCAGGAAAAACATTTTTTTATCTGTTCCCCGCCTAATTGCCTGGCCAGCCGGTGTTTGAAGTCGGGATCCAGTGTTTTTATATCGATATGGTCCATTTTTTTGTTTATTGTTGAGGCGGGTTTGAAACCCGCCCGTTTTTGATCTGTTTTTAAATAAAGGCCGGTTTCAAACCCGCCCCTACAGGTCTGCCAAGAACAATAATTCCATGGACGTGATTCGGCATAATTACAAATTGATCTAATTCAATATTAGAATAATGGACAGGCAAATTCTGCCATACCGATTCAACGATAATTCCTAAATGATTTAAAATCATTTTTTCGTTAATAATCTGTCCAAATAAATATTCTCGTTTATGGGCGCAAAGGGTTATAAAATATGCCCCTGGGGTACGGTAATCATAATTCTTTAAACGAAGCAACCGACGAACCGGTTTTTCGGGTAACGTTTTCATAACAGATTGCCTTGATAAAAAGACGAGCTTGAAACCCGCACATTTTTTTCTTTGTTTTATTTAAGGTCGGTTTGAAACCGGCCTTTACACTAAAACTAACTGCTTTATGAAACTATCAATTGTTTCCTTTAAAAACCAGCCCATGTTGCCCGAAAGATGCTCGAAACGAATTCGTCCCGGGTCAAGACCGGCATCCTGAACATACAGCCGGGCCTCTCGGATACGATCACGGGCATAGGTGTTTCCATAGACGGACCGGCAGTTTTCTTCCGGACAGGCCAGGATCATCACGCCATCGGCTCCAAAGGAAAAGGCTTTCAACAGATGATCGGGATCCACTTTCCCGGCACAAGGCAGGGCAATAAATTCCACATTACTTTGCCCTTCAAAATTTGAACCTTGAATTTCCTCCCAGGCCACCCCGGCCGAACGTCGGCATCCAAAAATGACAATCCGAGGCCGGCTGAAATCCTTTTGATCCCCTCTTTCTTGAAGGGTCGTAAGCTTTTCCTCAACCTCTTTGTCCGAATAACCGGCAATCTGGATAGCGTCCATCGGGCACTCGCTGGCGCAGATACCGCAGCGCCGACAGGCCAGAGGATGAATAAAAACCCGGTGGGTAAAGCCCACGGCCTGGTGAGGACAAAATCGGAGGCAGGTCAGACAAAGGGTGCAAAGCCCCTTATCCACACTGACCTCCCGGTCCATCGGTTCGGAAGTCAGGCCCTGGAAAAAATGGTGGACCGAAAGAGCGGCCCCCGCGGCTTCCTCGATACAGTCCTGGGGGAGCAACGGCCCTTTGCCCGGACCGGCAATGAAGATCCCTTCCCGCAGCGAGGCCTGGGGTAGAAAATGAACATTAGCCGGCTGCAGAAATCCGCTTTTATCCATTCCTATTCCCGCCGATACCGCTGATTGCCGGACCTCCGAAGGCAGTAAATGCCTGGAATCAAAAACCAGAAGATCGGGGATCAATGTAAAGGACCGTTTTAAAATGGGGTCTTCAAACTGAAGGACAATCTCATTCCCTTTTTTTAATAAGGTCGGGCCTTCCTGATCGAACTTGAAGAACAGAACCCCTTCGTCCCGGCAGGCTTGATAGAGTTGTTCCATTCCTTCCCCAGCCACCTTGACCTGGCGGCAAAAAATAAAGACCTGGGCTTGAAATCGCTTTCGAATCTCCATGGCCGCCGATAAAGTCCCGGCCATATCCAACACATTTCCCTCGGTGGTCAGGCCGATCCAAAAGGCAACATAGGAAGTCGGCTTTAGCGCCGCTAAGATTCGCTGTCCCCTGTCAGGAGTGGACGGGGGTGAGGCGGAAAAAGAATGCTCCCCTTGGTGCCAATCGTTTGAACCCGGGACCATAATTTCTTGCATATCCTCTAACGAAATAATCTTTTCAGACCGGTCTAACTGAGAAATGGAACCATTTCCTTCTGAAGCCAACTCCGGGGCAAAAACGATCGCACCGATATTCTCCTTCCACTTTCTTTCCGGATTCTTCTCCCCCCCCACTTGATCAAAAGGAGACTTTTGTCCAAGGGTCACCTGGAAATCACCGGCAAAACCCTCGATGCTTAGCAACCGGCATGAGTCCTCCGGATTAATCGTTAATACCTCATAGCCCAATAAAGTCAGGCGGGTTGCCGTTTCCTCTGCCGTCAAGCCCTTGCCCCAAATAAGAACCCTGTTTATTTTTCTGAATTCTTCTTGAGGGATCATGATATGGGTCTCGCCTTTAAATAAGCCGCGACGTCTTCCGCGGTCCTGTAGGCCTGGGCAATACTCCGGGCAATGCCTTTAGGTCCCCGGACGGTTCCGGCCAGAAAAACTCCTTTAGAAGAGAAAATTTCATTCGTCCCGGACAAAAAACCGTCTTCATTTAAAGACAATCCCAGTTTGCCTTTTAAAAACTCCTGGTCCGGTCCGGGCATGATGCCAATGGAAAGGACAGCCAGATCAAAGGCCTTTTTCCGACTGGAAGACCCCACATCGTCCTGAAAGGTCAACAGGACCTGATCGTTGACCCCTTTTTGTATTTCACCGGGTATGGCCCGGAGGAAACGAATTTGTCTTTCGGTTTTTTCCATAAAAAGGGAGAAATCTTTTCCGAAAGTCTGGATGTCCATATAAAAAACGGTGATTTCAGTATTAGGGTTTTTATGCTTAATGAGGTTGGCCATTCGCAGGGAATAAGCGCAACAAACCTGGGAGCAAAAGGGGTGATTCAGATGAAGGTCTCTGCTGCCGACACATTGAATAAATGCCATGGAGGAGGGAAGCCTATGGTCGGATGGTCTGAAAACCGAACCGGTTTCCTTAAGCTGTCTTTCCAGATCCAAACCGGTTATTACGTTCGGAAGTAGACCATATCGATACTGGGGTTTGTCTTCAGCCCTGAAGGGGGTAAAACCGGTTGCCAGAAGAAGGGCCTCGGCCCTCCCCTTGCCACCCCCTCCAGGGCGGCTAAAGGTATAGAGAAATCTATTGGCATCCAGGGTCAGGTCGGTCACTTCGGTCTGTAACCGGACTTCAACATTGTCGGTTTGACTAAGGGCCTGCAAAGAATCATTTAACAGGCAGACACCGCATTGCTGGCAGGCATCGGTCGCCTTGCAACTATAATAACGGACCATCCCCCCCAGAGCGATGTTTTTTTCAATCAGGGTAACCGCAATATTCAAACGGCTCAGAGCCACAGCCGTCGTTATGCCGGCTATGCCGCCGCCCAGAATCAGGACTTTTGGATTTTCCGTTTTCACTCTTAATTGTGATCAAAGTTAGATTTTAAAATCATAAGTCTGAAAATTCATCTCTCACTTTCGATACTAAGGACCAAGGGGATCTTATTTTTTGGGGTTGTCCACCCTAACGCCCAGAGCTTCTTTACCGGGCCAAATTGTTTACCTAAGTCTGAAGCAGGCCTTCACCATTGCCGGCAACGGGCGAAGGTGAAGGCCCTGCCTCGAATCAAAGTTTGCTGGACTGACCGGGATTGGGCGATCAGTCATCCTTTGGACAATCCCCAAAAAATAAGATCCCCTTGGTCCGTCCCGCAATTTCAAACAGGTTTGGTTAGGGTTTAGAATGAAAATAAACTTAAATTTCGGACTGCGGATTGCGGAATTCAACTCCCATATTTACATCCTTCGTGGTGACCCTACGGTTAGGAGGGTTTAATATGAGTTTTGAGTTCGGAGTAAGGTATTTTGCCTTTTTTCCCATTCCGAACTCCGCAATCCGAAATCTAAATCAGTTCTCCGATCCGCTCCTCTTCCCCTTGCAGCATCAAATGGACCCCGCAAAAACGGCCGTCTTTCTTAATGGTTTCTATCAATCGGGCCGTATGCGCAATCATCCTTGGCTGGAATTCCGTCGAATCAACCGACTTGAATTTTTCCGACAAGGACTCCGGGATTATTAATCCGGGATAATCGCCCAAGGCATATCCCCGGATCTGTTCTTCCGTTAACAAACAAACCGAAACCAAAAGAGGGGTTTTTATTTCGACCACTTGTTTAAAGAATTCTTCCATATCGGCCAGGTCAAAGACCGGATGACTTATAAAAAAATGGGCCCCTGCTTTTTCTTTTTTTCTGAATTTCAAAACCTGAGGACCGACAGGATTGCCCGTTAAGGCAGCGGCAGATCCAATGGAAAACGCTGGAGCCGGTCCTTCAATCACATTTCCCGAAATGTCCCTATTGGCATTCAGTTGGGAAATGGCCCAGATCAACTGTATCGAATCCAGATCATAAACCGGTTTGCCTTCCTGATGATCCCCCCAGGTGATATAATCTCCGGTCACAGCCAGGATATTTTGGATACCGAAACCGGCGGCCGCTAAGAGATCGGATTGCAAAGCCAAACGATTGCGGTCCCGGCAGGTTAAAGTCATAATCGGTTCCAGGCCCTGGTCGAGCAGATAACGGCAAAAGCCGATAGGGGCCATCAGCATCCTGGCCTTGGGGTTATCCGAAACCACTATGGCCTGCACCTTGTTTTTCAGGACGGCAATTTTCTTATCAATTAATGACGGCATAAAACCCTTTGGCGGATCCAGTTCACAGGTCACAATAAAGGAATCAGTTCCCAGGGCTTGAGCAAACTCACTTGGATCCGGCATGGTACCTCCTTAAATACGCCAGATGGGTGACCTTTCCCGGTTTGGTTCGAAGTCGGAAATCGGCCGGGGCAAGCATGGACTCGATCTGATCGAGTCTTCCTTCTGCCGCCAGTCGTTCGTAGATGGACACCCAGGCACAGGACCGTTCCGGATCCACTTCGCATTTTCCGTCCCTCATCCCGCCGCAGGGGCCGTTATGAAGGCCTTTGGTACAAAGGGTTCTCGGACAAATTCCGCCGGTGACGGCCAGCACACAATCCCCGCAGGCCAAGCAACGTTCGGTCCACAACCCGGAGGCTTCGGCCACCCCGATAAAAGAGGTGTTCACCCCGGGAAAAACCTTTTTTTCCGGAAAGGTTTCCGCTAAAAACTGGATCCCGGCCCCGCAGGCCAGGGATAAAAGGCAATCGAATTCCTTTACCGGTTCTCGAATCGTTTCCAGGAACTCATGATCACATTGTCTCTCCAGGGTTTCTTCAGAAATGCGTACTTTTTTCTTATCCAGGGCGAAACTCATCCGAAGCTGACTGGCCAGGAGCCCTACTTCTTTTTTGCCGCCGGCCAAACAAACGGCCACACAGGTCCCGCACCCCACCACTAATATATTCTCATAGGGTTCGATGCTCTTCTTGATTTCCGCAAAAGGTTTGCGACTGGCTATGATCATAAAAACCCTTCAGTTTTAAACTATAAATTTGAGAAGTTATTGCCAAGTAATAAGAGCAGTTTCGGGTTGCGGGTTGCGTGTTAAAAAAAACCTTTTCTTGAATAGCCCGTAACTCGTAACCCGTAATCCGCAACAAAAAAAGTTAATTACCCTTGGCTATCCCTTATTTCATCATGTTCCGAAATCCCCTGCCGGTCGCAGGCTCCAAAATCCGCATCCTTTTTTTTCAACGGGTTGGGCCCCAACCTCTGGGCCCTTTCAGTCATCTCCGTCACGGCCCTGACCCAGGCCGGGGCATCAGAAGCGCCGACATGGAACATTTCCAGCCTTTCGGGTTCCAATCCGATTTCCATCAATAGCGCTTTCGTGTATTCCACCCGCTCTTTGGCCCTTAGATTTCCCTCCAGGAAATGACAGTCTCCGATCTCTCAACCGCCCACCAGAACGGCGTCGGCCCCCCTCTCAAAAACCATAAGCATATGCTGAATATCAATCTTGCCGGTGCAAAGATATTTAACGATTCGGACATTGGGTGAATATTGGAGCCTCATGGAACCGGCCATGTCCGCAGCCGTATAGGTGCAGTAGGTGCAGACCAGGGCGATTATTTTCGGATCAAAGGAATCTTTCATAAATCCATTCATTTCAAAATGAAAAGTGTAAAATGCAAAATGCAAAATCTAATCGGATTTGCTTCGTACCCACAGGATCTCTCATTTTGAACTTTGCATTTTGCATTTTACGTTTTGAATTAATACTTTTTTTAACACGCCCCAAGTAGTGCCAGATACTGATCGTCCCGGGAATGCCCCACCTGGATGGCCCCCTGGGGACAGGCACTGGCACAGTTGCCGCATCCCTGGCAGGCCGCCGGGTCCATCCGGATAAAATGATGTTCATTCATCATCGGTACCCCGAAGGGGCAAACCCTTACACAGGTCAAACAGGCTATACACAATTCTTCATCCACCACGGCCGTCTTTCCACTCACCTGAATCTGTTTTTTGCCCAGAATCGTTGCCGCCCTGGCTGCGGCCCCTTTGGCCTGGACCATGCTTTCTTCCAAGGATTTGGGGCCGTGCCCCAATCCGCAGAGAAACATCCCGGCGTTGGCAAAATCAAGGGGTCTGAGTTTGATATGGGCTTCCAGGAAAAAGCCATCGGAATCCAAAGGAAGTTTTAAAGTGCCGGCCAGGATTTTTGCTTCCGGGGACGGACGGATAGCCGCGGAAAGGACTAATAAATCAGGCCTAAGGAGAATGCGGGCCTTTAAATTTTGATCCCGAACCCTGACCAGCAGTTTGCCCTGTTCTTCCCTGACCTCGGGTTTGGCTTCTGAATCAAAGCGAATAAACCGGACCCCGGTCTCCCGCGCCTGTTTGTAAAAGAGTTCTTTCCGGCCATAGGTCCGAATATCCCGATACAAGATAAGGACCTCGGTCTTCGGGCTGAGCTCTTTAATCTTCAAGGCATTGGCCACGGCCGTCGAACAACAGACGCGACTGCAGTAAGGATGTTCTTCTTCCCTGGACCCGACACACTGGATCATCACGATCTGTCCAGCTTCCCGTATTTTTTCAGGGTGTTCAAACCAAAGATCCTGAAACTCGAGTTGGGTTTTCACCATAGGATGCGATCCGAACAAATATTCATCCGGCTGGTATTCCGAGCCGCCGATGGCCACAAGAACGACCCCGTGATCCAACGAAACCCTTTCCCCATCGTGGGAAATCGTGCTGGTAAACTGTCCCACGGATCCTTTGGTTTCCAAGACCTGACTTTGAAGAAAAATTCGAATCCGGGGATGAAGGGAAACCTGATTAATAAGCCGGCTCAGATAATCCCGCACCCCTTTTTCTTCCAGGGTCTGATGCAATCGCAAGGCCTGCCCGCCCAAACAATCGGATTGTTCGATCACAAAGGCTTCGAACCCTTGATCCGCCAGATTGAGGGCTGCGGTCATCCCGGCCGCACCGCCACCGACAACCAAGGCCTTCTGGGTGACCTCAAGCGGAAGGTCGACCAGGGATTCCAAAAGGTGTGCCCTGGCCGTGGCCATCCGCACCAGGTCTTTGGCCTTCTCCGTAGCCAGGATCGGCTCATCCTGATGAACCCAGGAGCACTGGTCACGGATATTGGCCATTTCAAAAAGATATTTATTCAGCCCGGCTTTATTCAGGGTGTCCTGAAACAATCCTTCATGGGTCCGGGGGGAACAGGAGGCGACGACAACCCGGTTTAACCGATGCTCCCGAATCACCTGTTCCATTTGTTCCTGGCTGTCCGTGGAGCAGGTAAACAGTAAATGATCGGCATAGACCACACCGGGCAGTGTGCGGGCGTATTCCGTGACTTGATCCACATCGACAATGCCGGCAATATTGATCCCGCAATGACAAATGAGAATGCCGATCCTCGGCTCCTCTCCTTCTATGGATCGTTCCTCGGGAAAGACCAGGGCCTTGATCCGGGTGCCTCTGGCTTCGGAAAGCAAAGCCGCTGTTTCACCGGCCATCCCGCTGCCTTGGGTAACAGTTTCGGGGATATCTTTAGGATTCTGAAATACGCCGCCGGAAAAAATACCCGGCCTGGAAGTTCCGATACTATTCAAAGCAGGATTTTGGCAGAAACCGAAACGATCGGTCTCAATATTTAAAGTCCGTACCAGGTCCTTTGATTCCGAATGGGGGACCATGCCTACCGAAAGGATGACCAGGTCGAATTCCTCATCATGAAAATGGTTGGTCTCATCGATATAGGAAATGACCAGATTGTGGGTCCTGGGATTTTCAGCTACCCGCGAAATCAAACTGCGCACATAACGGACCCCGTGCCTTTTCTGGGCCTGTTCGACATAACGGTCGAAACCTTTGCCCTGGGCCCGCAGATCAATAAAAAAAATGGTCGATTCGATAGAAGCCACATGCTCTTTGGTAATGATGGCCTGTTTGGTGGCGGCCATACAGCAGACCGAGGAACAATAATCCTGATTAATGGCCGCATCCCTGGACCCGACGCACTGAATCCAGGCGATTTTCCTTGGTTCCTGTCCATCCGAAAGCCGCTGGAGATGCCCCATAAAAGGACCGGAGGCCGAAAGGATCCGCTCAAAGTCCAAAGTGGTCAGGACATTGGGATAGCGGCCGTATCCATATTCACCTTTAAGGCGGGCATCAAAGACCTCAAACCCCGGAGACAGGATAACCGCCCCGACCTCCAAAGAAACCTCTTCTCCTTTCATGGTGTGATCAATGGCCCTGGGTTTGCAGACCTCTACACATTGATAGCACTCGGAGCAAATACCGCAAGCCAAACAGCGGGCCGCTTCTTTTCGGGCTTCTTCCTCGGTCATAACCCGGACCACTTCTTCAAAATGGGTGCGCCTTTTTTCCGGATCAGTTCGTTGGGGTTTATATCGAGGGATTTTTTTTATTTCCGAGAATTCAGGCCGGGCCAAAGAAAAAACCTTTTCCCGATCGGCAGCCGGATCTTCACCTTTGAGAAAACGATCAATGGAGACCGCCGCCTCTTTCCCCGCGGCCACAGCCTCGATAACCGTCTTGGGCCCTGAGACCGCATCCCCTCCGGCAAAAATCCAGGGTAAACTGCTTTGCAGGGAAATGGGGTTGACCATCAAGGTCCCGTACCGACTGACTTGAAGGGCCGCGTCCCTATTTATTGGTTCTATTTCCGGCTGTTGGCTGATAGCAATGATTACACTGTCCACCTCGATCCGGAATTCCGATCCGGGAACCGGTTTAGGTCTCCTTCGTCCGGAATCATCGGGTTCTCCCAATTCCATACGAAGACATTCCACCGACTTGACTCTTCCCGATCCATCTCCCAAAAAGCGAACCGGTGAGGTAAGAAAATGAATTTTGACCCCTTCTTCCAGTGCCTCTTCAATTTCTTCGGCGTATGCCGGCATCTCCTCCCGGGTTCGCCGGTATAACACCAGGCCCTCTTTAGACCCCAGACGAAGGGCCGTGCGAACCGAATCGATAGCCACGTTTCCGCCGCCGATCACTGCTACCCGTTCCCCCAAAGGTTCCGGGTTTCCTAAAGTCGTTCTTCGCAGGAAATCAACACCGGACACAACCCCTTCCAGGTCTTCCCCTTCCATATTCAAGCGGATCCCTTGGTGGGCCCCGATAGCGATAAAGACCGCCGCAAAACCTTCTTCTTTTAATGCCTCCAGCCCATGGTCCGGTCCGATCGGGGTGTTCAAATGGATAGTCACTCCTAGCTTTTCAATGGCCTCTATCTCTCTATTCACTACTTCCCGGGGAAGGCGGTACTCCGGTATGCCTACGGCCAGCATCCCCCCGGCTACAGGCAGGGCTTCAAAAATTTCGGCCCCATATCCCTCCAAAGCCAAATAATGGGCACAGGTCAAACCGGCCGGACCGGAACCGATCACAGCCACTCTTTCTTTTTTTTTCTCTTTTTTCCCGGGAGATTTTATCGGCCCGGCCGACCGTTCATACTCGGCAACAAACCGTTTCAGGTCCCGTATGGCCAGGGGTTCATCCCATTCGCTTCGCAGACATTTTTCTTCACAGGGATGGGTGCAGACATAACCGCAGATAAAAGGCAAAGGATTTTCGCGACGAATGAGGGCCAGGGCCTCTTCAAACTTTCCCTGGGCGATCAGAGCCACATAGCCCTGCACGCTGATGTGAGCCGGACAGGCGGCTTTGCAGGGAGAGGTTCCCCGACGGTCTATGGCAAAGGAAGAAGGGACTGCTTGCGGAAAATGACGATAGATGGCCTTTCGGCGATTTAATCCCTGATTAAAATCGGCCGGGATTTCTATGGGACAAACAGGAATACAATCCCCACAACCCGTGCAGACCGATTCCTTGACGAAACGGGGTTCTCGGAAAAGATTAGCCTGAAAATGACCGGGTTCCCCTTGGATTCCGGTTACCCGGGTGCGGGTAAGGATTTCGATGTTGGGATTTCCGGCGACTTCGATCAACTTGGGGGAAAGCATACAGGTTGAGCAGTCGTTGGTAGGGAAGGTCTTGTCCAATTGGGCCATGACCCCGCCGATGATTTCACCCTGATCCGTCAAATAAACTTTGAAACCGGCATTGGCCAGGTCAAGGGCGGACTGCATACCGGCTATGCCAGCCCCTACAATCAAAACAGATCCGAATTTGGCGGAAGTAATTTGATTCATGACCGTTGCAAAGAATTTAAAAGGTCAAGGATTCGAGGATTGTTCCTGGGAGAAAATAGGTATTTCACCTGAATCCTTTTTAATGCATTGATGATTCCCGCCCGATGTCAGTTTCATTGACTCATACAGGTCCTCTTGAAAAAACTCATTTTCCCAGATAGGCTTGCCGAACCTTCTTATCTGCCAGTAGCTCTTGAGAGGGTCCTTCCAAAGCAACGGTACCGGTTTCCAGGACATACCCGTAACGAGCGATCTGCAAGGCCGCTCGGGCGTTTTGCTCCACCAGCAATATGGTTGTTCCCTGATCATTGAGGCGGCGGATCACCTTGAAGATTTCATGGACGAACAAAGGTGCAAGCCCCATGGAAGGTTCATCCAAGAGGAGAAGTTTGGGGCGGGACATTAAAGCCCTGGCTATGGCCACCATTTGCTGTTCTCCTCCGCTCATGGTTCCGGATAATTGTTTGGCCCTTTTTCTTAAAATGGGAAATAAAGTAAAAATCCAATCCAATTTTTCTTCTATTTCGTTTTTAAATTTTCGATTGTGGTAGAGATATGCCCCCAGATGCAAATTATCCAATACGGTCAGGTGGGAAAATAACTGCCGCCCCTCCGGGACCTGAGAAATTCCCATAGAGACGATTTTGGCCGCAGAATAGTGGACAATGTCGGTTCCCTGATACCAGACGGCCCCGCCCGAAGCCGGTATGACTCCGGATATGGTCTTTAATAAAGTAGTCTTTCCGGCCCCATTAGCCCCTATGATGGAAACGATATCACCGAGACCCACCTTGATAGAGATATTTTTCAAGGCCTGGATAGTGCCGTAGAAGGCATTGATTCCTTCCAGTTTAAGCATACTCTATCTCCCCGCCCAGGTAGGCCTCGATCACCAGGGAATCGTTTTGAACCACATCCGGAGGACCTTCGGCGATCTTCTGTCCATAGTTGACCACCACGATTTCATCGGATACTTTCATGACCAATCGCATGTCGTGTTCGACCAAAAGAATAGTGATCCCCTGGTCGCGAATGGAATAAATCAACTCCGACATGCCGTCGGTTTCCGATTCGTTTAGTCCGGCCGCCGGTTCATCCAAAAGGAGCAATTGAGGGTTTGTGGCCAGGGCCCTGAGAATTTCCAAGGTCTTCTGTTCACCCAGAGGCAGGCTGGTGGCCGGGAGCGCAGCCCTGGAGGCCAGCCCTGCTCTCTCCAGGAGTTTCATGGAATTTTCAAAAATCTCGGCTTCCTCCCTTTGCATCCGAGGGAGCCTAAACCCTGAACCCCACAGCCCACTTTTAAACCGGCTGTGGCAACCCACCATGACGTTTTCCAACACGTTCATATTTCCAAAAAGTTCAATGGTCTGGAAAGTCCGGGAGATTCCGATCCCGGCACTATAATGGGGTTTCTGTTTGGTAATGTCTTTCCCCTTAAAAACGATTTGCCCGCCCGAAACCGGATGAACCCCGGTGATCAGGTTGAACAGGGTGGTTTTCCCCGCCCCATTCGGACCGATGATCGATTTGATTCGGCCGGGATCAACCTCGAAGGACAAATCGACGATGGCCATCAGACCACCAAAGGCCTTTTTCAGGTTTTTTATCTTTAAAATGGGATCGGCCAATTTCAGCGCTTTCTTTGCTTGAACAATTTCCGGATCAAGGCTGGAGTGCCTTCTAAAATCCCCTCGGGCATGAACAACAATATGGCTAAAAGAATGGCCCCATAAACCAGGATGTCGTACTCATTAAAAATCCGCAAATACTCCGGCAGGAAGGTCAACAGGGAGGCCCCCAGCAAAGCGCCCCAGATATTATGAATGCCTCCGATTACGCCCATCATTAGAAACATGATGGAAACCATGAGGCCGAAATTGTTTGGAGAAATAAAGGAAACGAAGTGGGCATAAAGGCTTCCGGAAATGGAAGCAAAAACTGCGCTCAGGACAAATACCTGAATTTTTAAAAAAGAAAGGTTTACCCCCATGGCGCTGGCTGCGGTTTCGCTGCCGTGCATGGAACGAAGGGCCCGACCCACCCGGGAATGAATAACGTTTAACGAAAAAAATAGGGCCAGAAGATTAATGCCCCAGACCAGATAATAAAACCGAAAGCTGGAATTGAACTGAAAATTACCCAAGCGGATACCCGGAATATTGGACAGACCGGAAGGTCCCCCGGTATATTTTATCAACTCATTGAAAATAATAAAAACGATCTCTCCGATTCCCAGGGTGGCCACCGCCAGATAATGCCCCTTGAGGCGCAAAGCCGGAATGCCGACAACAATGGCCACCAAAGCAGATAAAATGATCCCGGCCAGGAAGGCCAGATAGATTGAAAAACCGAAGTATGTCGTCAATACCCCCGTACAATAGGCCCCGATCCCATAAAAGGCGGCATGCCCGAGGGATATCTGTCCGGCATATCCCATTAACAGGCTCAGTCCCATGACGACCAGAGCGTTAAGACCCATAAAGACCAGGACACTGAGATAATAGTCGCCTCGGATAAAAAGGGGAAGGACCGCCACAGCGATACTCAAGGACAGAAGTTTAAAATAGTTTTTTCTACCCATAGGCGGATCCTTAAAACTGTTTTACCTTCCCCACTTCTTCGCTGCCGAATATTCCACTGGGTTTGATAAAAAGGACTAAAATCAAGATGATCAGGGCAATGGCATCCTTGAAACCCGAAGAAATAAAGCCGGCGGAAAAGGATTCAATGATCCCAATAATGAAGCCGGCCACTACTGCACCGGTTCCCAATCCCAAACCCCCGAGAACTGCGGCACAGAACCCTTTTAGGGCCAGCAAGGGGCCCCGGTCGTATTCCATTAAGGCAATAGGAGTAATGCTGGCGCCGGCGATGGCCCCCAAGGTGGCACTGAGGGCAAAGGAAAGCAGGATCATTTTGGAGACGTTGATGCCCACCAGACTGGCCGCCAATCGGTTCCCGGCACAGGCGCTCATGGCTTTGCCGGTAATCGTTCGGTTGAAAAAAAGGTTCATCAGGATAACCGAGAGAAGGGAGAGTCCTATGACCCAGAAAATCTGCGGAAGAATAGCCGCCCCGGCGATCATAATAGGTTTCCCTGAGGAAAAAGGGGGAAGACTGTAAGGGTTTTTCCCCCAGATAAACATGGCAATGCCGCGGAAAAAGATGGAAACTGCAACGGTGACGATAATGAGGGTGATTAAGGAGGTCTGTTTCAAAGGGTTGATAAACACCCTTTCATAGATCATGCCAATAATCGTGACTAAGGCCAGGGTGACAAAAAAAGCCAGGATCATCGGAATTCTCAGGGTGGCGGTCAAAAAAACCATGATCAATCCGCCGAACATGACGAATTCACCCTGGGCCAGATTGATGATCCCGGTGGCATTATAAATGATAGTGAATCCCAACCCGACCATGGCATAAATACTGCCCAGGGTTAATCCGGTAACCAGATATTGAACGATCTGACTCTGAAGATCCATAGATCCTTTTCAAGGATCAAGGCACGAGGCTCTAGGTTAAAGGATAAAGCTTAAATTCCGTCCGCTGCCACAGCAATCGAGCGAAAACAAAATCTTTCAACGACAAATCGTCAAGATTAGTTATTCTTCGTCCTCAATCCTCGTGCCTCTCGCCTCAAACCTCGTGCCTCTCACCTGTTTTATTTAGCCAATGCCCAATCGCCGTTTTTTACGGTGATCATTTCAAAGGCCGTATGATCCAGACCGGTATGATCTTTGGGAGACATGTTAAAAACACCGCCGGTTCCCGGCCATTTTTTAATGTTATTTTCCAGATAATCGCGTATCTTGGCCTTATCGGTCCCGACTTTCTTCAGGGCATCGACGACCATATAGATGGCATCATAGGCATGCCCCCCGAAGGTGGAAACCTCTGCGTTAAAGCGTTTTTCATATTCCGGGACATATTTGGAAACGACCGCATACTGGGGATTGTTTTTCGATAGTTTTTCCCAGCCAACCACTCTGCCCAAGGGGGCGATTACTCCTTCAGCAGCCCCACCGGCCAGCTTGATGTTCTCCTTGGATCCAAAACCATGGCTCTGGTACAGGGGAATTCCCATAGCCAGGGCTTTCCAGTTTTTCATCACGATAACCTGGGTCGGTCCTATCGACCAATTGATGACAGCCTGGGCCCCGGCAGCCTTGATCCGGGTAAGCTGGGCAGTCATGTCCGAATCTTTGGGGCCATAGACTTCGTCGGCTACCAGGGTGATGCCATATTTGGGAGTCAGTCGTTTTAATTCCCCCCTCCCGGAACTTCCAAATCCGTCGGATACAGAGATGATCCCTACTTTGGAGATTCCTTTCTGTTTCATGAAGGAATAAATCGCTTCAACTGCTAAGGTGTCCGCTTGAGGAGTTTTGAAAATCCAGGGACGTTGAACCTTTGGAACTTCAAAAGCTGAAGTCGGACTGCTGATCATCCGTTTATACTCCTCCGCCGGAGTGACAATCTGGTTAGCCGCGGCCATGGAGATCATGGGGATCGGAACTTTTTCGCAAATGTTGGCCATGGCCATGGACTCTCCCGAAGTTGAAGACCCAATAATAACCACCACCTGGTCCTTTTCGATCAGCTTCTTGGTGGCCAGAACGGCTTCGCTGGCACCGCTTTTGGAATCTTCGATGATGATTTCAAGGGGTCGCCCGTTGATCCCTCCCGCCTTATTGATCCAATCCTGGAGCATAACGGCGGTATTTTTTTCCGGTTCACCTAACCAGGAAGCCCCTCCGGTAATAGAGGCGACAAATCCGATTTTGATGGGTTCGGCGGCCGATAGGGGGCCAATTAATCCTAAAACCAACAGTACCATTGCTACTAACACCCAAACATTCTTTTTCATTTTTCTGTTTTCCTTTCCAAAATTTTTTTAATAGGTTCTTTCTTCCTTGTTACTGCCTAAGTTAAATTAAAAAACGCCTCCTTTATTATGATATGTATTTTACTGAATTTCAGGAAGATTAGAAAAACACTTTCCACAAATTTTTATTCCTGGAGAAGGGTTGGCAGAATCGATTTCCAATAGAAGGGTATTTTCAAAGGAAAATTCCTTTTTCTTTTATTTTTTTATAAAAATATTAAAGTTTTGAAGAAATGTCAAGCTTATAAAATAGCAGGCAAATAGTTGGTTAAAACCACTATTCCCGGGACAAGAAAGGGAGAATTATGGTTTTGAATAAAAAAAATATTTTTGGGCAAAAAAAGTTAAGTTGATTTCCAAAGAAGGAAATATTTTTTTTCGATCAAGACTGTTTTTTTCATTTAAATCATTTATTAATTCTTTTCGAAAAAAAATAAAAACTTGACACGAAAAAAAACCTTGACTATATCCTATACAATGAATGAGATTTCATTCACAAGTAGACCTAATTAAAACCGGAAAAACGACTCAGGGTAAAAAGTAAAATAAATACCGTCCCTTCCAATCCAGCAAGGAAGGGCAGAAAAGGAGGAAGACGTGAATATATTGATCTGTATTAAACAAGTCCCGGATACCGAGGCCCAGATTAAAATCGATTCGGGAGGTAAGGGGATTCAAACCGCCGACATCAAATGGGTTATGAACCCCTATGATGAATTTGGGGTGGAAGAAGCCCTTCGGATTAAGGGAAAAGCAGGAGGCAAAGTTACCGTGATCGGTGTCGGCCCTCAACGGGTCGTTGAATCTTTGCGGACCGCTTTGGCTATGGGGGCGGACGAAGCCATCCATGTGGATGACCCTGCAGCCGACGGCGGCGATGCGCTGGCCACTGCCCGTGTCCTGGCCGCAGCCGTTAAACAGGTCCCTTTTGATCTTATTTTCTGTGGCCAACGCGCCGTGGATGACGATAATGCCCAGGTAGGAGCCGCGTTATCCGAATTGTTACAAATCCCTCTATTGTCGGTAATCACCAAAGTGGAACTTTCAGATGACAAAGCCAAGTTAAAAGTGCAACGTCCGGTGGAAGGCGCTACCTGGGTTTTTGAGGCCCCTTTGCCGGCCTTAATTACTACACAAAAAGGCTTGAACGAACCTCGTTATGCTTCTTTGCCGGGAATCATGAAGGCCAAGAAAAAACCTTTGGCGGTCAAGAAATTGGGGGACTTAGGCCTTTCTCCCGATCAGGTGGGTTCACTGGGTTCCAAGCTCACCATCAGGGCGTTAACCCCGCCCCCCGCACGCAAAGCGGGTAAGATAATTGAAGGAGAAACCGCCCAGGAAAAGGGAACAATTCTGGTCAAACTTTTACGCGAAGAAGCCAAAATTATTTAGTGAAGGAGAAAAGGCTATGGCAAAAGGAATTTTAATCATTGCAGAACAAAGAGGGGGAACCCTCCGTAAGATATCACTGGAATTGGTCAGTGAAGGACGGCGTCTGGCTGATCAATCGGGGCAGTCTTTGGCGGCTGTCATATTAGGACATCAAATCACAGAAGAAGCTAAAAAGCTGGCCGCTTATGGGGCGGATACCCTTTATGTGGCCGATGCCCCGGAATTAGCGGCCTATACACCGGAGGCCTATACCGCGGTTTTGAGTGACCTCATTAAAGCTCAGGAACCGGATATCGTTTTAGGAGGGGCCAGTCAACAAGGGAAGGAATTAACAGCCAAACTGGCAGCCCGTTTGGAAACCGGATTGGCTATGGACTGCGTTGGCTTACGTCTGGAAGAAGGAATATTGATCGCCAGGCGTCCCATGTATGCGGGTAAAGTCTATGCGGATGTGGTTTGTGAAACAGCCAGGCCCCAAATGGCCTCATGCCGTCCGAATGTTTTTTCAATCTCGGAGCCCGATGCCGCTCGAACTGCAGAGACGGTAACGGTCGCCGTTTCCATAAAACCTGAAGACCTGCGAACCACGCTGGTGGAAGAGCTGGCCGATCAAAGCGGCAAGGTGGATCTCACCGAGGCCACCTGTATCGTTTCCGGGGGCCGGGGGATGAAAGATTCGGAGAACTTCGTGATTTTGGAAAAATTGGCGGGTGTGATCGGCGCCACAGTCGGGGCCTCCCGATCGGCGGTAGACGCGGGCTGGAGACCCCAAAGCGACCAAGTTGGCCAAACCGGTAAGGTGGTCAATCCTAATCTTTATGTCGCCTGTGGTATTTCGGGGGCTATTCAGCACCTGGCCGGTATGGGTTCTTCCAAGGTTATCGTAGCCGTCAACAAAGATCCCGATGCCCCCATATTCCAAAAGGCCGATTATGGTATCGTTGGGGACCTGTTTGAAGTAGTCCCGGTCCTGGAAGAAGAATTTAAAAAAATCATGTAATAAAAAACATTTAAATTCGATAAGCACAGGGGCATAGGCGTTAATAGAGTAAGAATTCTCTATTCCCTATGCCCCGAGACCCTTAGTTTTTGGTCTCGGCAAACTTTTTTTTACTCGCTTGTGTTTTCCACCCTCTGAGAATTTTTTCCCCTATTTTTCCTTTTTGTCTGAATAATCCCCTCCCCTTCTTTCAACCCGACTCCTACCAATTATTAATGGTCTCATAGGATGGACTCGCAAGAAGTCCATCGACAGGCCGAGGACGATAGCGAAGACCGGATTTTTACTTTGATCCGGTAAAACAGAAGAGGTTCTTTTCAGGAAAAACTTAAGGAAGGGAATACAAAGAAGAGATCAAATATTCTCAACAGTGGGTTTTCTCAGTTTCAAGTTAAGCTTGTCTCCCGGTTTGATCGTGCCTTTGGCCGAAAGACGGTTCCAGGTCCGGATAAGATTGGGGGTGGTATTGAACTTCTGGGCGATTTCACCCAGACTGTCCCCTTTTTTAACGGTATAGAGAACCAGTCTTATCCGGCCGGCTGTCTCCGCTTTGGTTTTTTTGAGAGATGACTTTCCGGATTTTCTATTTTCTCTATTACCTTCCCATTCCGGAGTATTCTTGCTCACAAATAAGGTTAAAATTTTTCCCTTTTGGATTTTAGTGCCTCCCCTGGAATCATTCCATTTCTTGATCATTGAAACTTCAACATTAAACTTATCGGCAATGGAGGCCAGGGAATCACCTTTTTTGATCTTGTACCGAAGGCGAAGGAGCCGGCCGTTTTTTTCTTCTCCCTTCTTGGCAATTAGAGAAGATTTTTTTCCATGTCGGTTTCGGGGGGATTGGAACGAGGCAGTTCTTCTAATCGGGCTATCATGGTCGATAGGTTCTAATTCCGCGAGAGAACCCTGACTCCCTGTTTTCTTGGGTATTAATAAAACCAGGCCCGTGTTGAGACGACGGCCTGTTTTTATCTTATTGACCCGGGCAATAACGCTGGGCTTAACCCCATATCGTTTGGCAATGGAAGATAGACGCTCTCCTTTTTTTACACGATGTTCCGCATAAGCGATCACATGTTTTGGTTTTATCAATTGGGCATAATTGTCCAGGAGCTTCTCTTTGGTCCCTTCAGGGATACGCAGGGTATAGTCGGATACTCCCGGGGGAGTGACCCATCGTTTCAATTCCGGGTTCAGATCAACAATGGTTTCAACTCCCACCCCGCAGGCCGCGGCCACATCTTTTAATTCAACATTTCCGGGAACGACCGTTTCTTCAAAGGAAATGGGGGGTTGGTAGGGTATATCGGCAAACCCGTATTTTCCCGGTTCCTTGGCGATCAAGGCTGCGGCAATCATCTTGGGAACATATTGTTTGGTCTCTTCCTTGATATAGTGACAATGTTCGGCCGTGATTTCCCAAAAATTACTGGCATTATACATAGCCAAGGCCCTGGAAATTTTTCCTTCACCGGCATTATAGCCGGCCGCGGCCAGATACCAGGAACCGAACCGATTATAGAGATCAGACAAGTGTTGGGCGGCGGCCCGGGTTGATTTAATAGGATCTTTTCGTTCATCCACCCAGGAATTGACCCGAAGCCCGTATCGAGAACCCGTTTCACGGATAAACTGCCAAGGTCCGGCAGCATGAGCCCGTGAATACGCCTTGGTGCTGAATCCACTTTCGATCATGGCCAGATAAATCAAATCCTCGGGCAGGTTGTACTCTCTCAATATTTTTTTCATGACGGACATATATCGGGTTGAACGCCCCAACCATAGCGAGAACCGCATACGAAGCTTGGTTTGAAAATAATCAATAAAATATTCCACCTGATCATTTATGACGATGGGAAACTCAAAGGAGTTCTTTATTTTTTCATCTACACCCTTTTCCAGTTCTTTCAATTCAAGAACAACCTTCTCCTTGATCTCTTCGCTGGAAGGTTTGACAATGGGAGGAAGGTCACGAATAGCCTTACCCTGATCGATTTTCTCTTTCAGGACCGGTGGAACCAGTTCTAAGAAACTGGAGGGCGACGAGGAGGGACTGGGAATAATTAAATTGGGATCAGGGATCAATTCCGGGACCGGAGGGGTCAGAGGTCCGATTGGGTCGGGTGGAGTTAACGCATAAGAATTAGAAAAGACAAAACCAACAAAAAAAAGTGATATACAAAACGCTCTGAATAAACCAGTATTATTCATTCCCCATCCTTTCCGAAATGCCGGGAGTATGCGGTTGACACCAATTCGGTCACAATTCAACAGGGGATACTCCGAAATTCCATTGTATGCCTATCATATCTTTATTAAAAATGCAACCCTTAAATTTCCTGCCCAAAGATCCTTAACATAATTTGGAAATTTTTCTCTAACAAAAATTTTGTTGCTGGTTGCGGGTTTAACCCAGCAACTCGAAACCTGTAACCCGCAACCTGAACAATCCAAACCTATTTTGTTTAAAACTTAACACCTGTGATAAGATTTTCTTTTTTTAAGGCATCAAAACTTTGTAAATCTTTTATGGCCTGACCGATTTTATTGACATGGATTAAGAATTCTTCTCCGGCCTGTCCCATCCCCGGCAGTGAACCGATTCTTTGGGCCAGGGCTTCTCCCCGGGCCAAAAGAGAATCAACGCCTTCTCCTGAAACGTCCAAGCCCTTTTGCAGCCGCTCGGAGGTTTCCCGAAGCTGGTTCAAGACCTCCAGAATTTCGTCCTTGACACGCAATAAAAGATCCGGTCCGTCTTCGATGGGTTCATTGGAAATCATCAGGGTTCTCCTTGAGCCGACAAAAAGGATCAACAAAACAAATCAGGGAAAGCGTTCGTCGTATACGTATAGCGTCAGTTTGGGCGAATTTAATTGGTTTAAATTGGAATGTCAAGGGATTTTAAGTCGTTGTTTTATCGGGGGGCTATTTAAAAATAAAGGAGCCCACTGGGACAGGGCTCCTCATTGAAAATATTTTATTGAGCATCAAGACTTTTTCCGGTTATTAACTTATCCACCATTCCGCCAACCTGCACAGCCAGCCCCTGTTCCCTTTCAAAAGGGGCTTTACCTTCCAGGTCTGCCTCGATGATCTGATTATCATAAGGCAAAAAACCTAAAAAGGTAAAACCGGATAATTGCTTTTGGAGAAAGGCGATATCCTGATCCCCTCTGATCTTATTCCCCACCAGGACAATATTTTTAAGTCCAATATCCCGGGCCAGATTTTGGATGTGGTGGGCAGTTTCGATGCTTCGCTTTCCCGGTTCTACGACAACGATTAGTTTATCCACGGCCGAGGCCGTGCCCCGGCCTAAATGTTCGATACCGGCTTCCATATCCAGGATCACCACCTCATCCCGGGCCAGAATCAAATGGGTGATCAATGTTTTCAACATGACGCTTTCCGGACAGATGCAACCTCCACCCCCTTTTTTAACTCCCCCCATAACCATTAAACGAATATTATCTTTATTGAGTGAAAGCTTTTCCGGTAGGTCGCTGACCTGAGGATTCAACTTGAAAAAAGAGCCGAAAGTGCCTGGCTGGGATTCGGTTCGCTCTCCGATCAGTTCCTTCATTTCTGAAATGGGTGTTATGGTTTCCGGGTGTTCAAAGCCCAAAGCGCCGGCCAGGTTAGCATCCGGATCGGCGTCAATGGCCAACACTTTGTGGCCCCGGTCACTGAAGGCTTTAATAATAAAGGCCGACAGGGTAGTTTTTCCCACCCCGCCTTTTCCACTGATGGCGATTTTCATGGGTTCTCCTTATTTGAAATATTTGGATATGGAACCAGTTTACATTTTAATCGAGGGGAAAATCAATAAAAATTCCTTTTTACCGCCAGGGACCGGCTACGGTTTGTCTTTGCCCCAGATGCGTACTCCTAAAATTCCGATTTCAAAAAGGAGATAAAGAGGACCGGCCATCAACATCATATTAAAAGCATCCGGAGTAGGGGTCAGAATTGCCGACAGAATGGCGATGATTAAAATGGCATAACTGCGATATTTGGTCAGAATCTTCGCTTTTACTAACCCAATCCGGCCTAAAAGGATCATGGTCAGTGGTAGTTCAAAGATAATCCCGAAGGCAAAAGTGAACAGGAGACAAAAAGAAACAAATTTTTTTACGGAAATAATGGCCTCGAGTTGGCTGCTTTGGTAGCTCAAGAGAAATTGCACTCCGTATGGAAGGGTAATAAAAAGACAAAAACCAGCCCCAAGGTAAAACATGAAAACCGCACCGATCCAGAAGCCGACCATCATCTTCCTTGAAAATGATGAGAAAACGGCCCTCAGAGCCGTCAGCACCTTAAATAATAAAAAAGGCATGGAAACAAACAAGGATGAAAACAGGGCGATATTGAGCAGGGCAAAGAGGGTTTCGGAGAGACCGTAATAAGCCAGGGTAACCCCGGTATGCTTTTGCAAAAAATTTAGAATCGTTTTGGAAAAACCATATCCGACAATGGCAAAAACAAATACGACGACGGCCAGTTGAATCAGGGCCTTTCGGAAGACATCAAGGAAGGCAATGATTCGATCCGGGTTTGCAATAGTGTCCGCCAAAGGACGCATAGTTAAAACTCCTGCCACCACATTATAGCGGCGTTAACATCTTTTTAATTTCCGAACTACAGGCATGAAAGGCCAGGTCGATTAAAAGTTTCAAGGGGGTTTGAATTTCTTTCATGGGGGGCAACGGTCGGGGGAAAACCGGCCCTGCCGGGCAGAGATCAAACGGTTTCAGCATCATTTTTTCTTCCAATAGATGAATCGCACGAGGATCAGTGTTTTCCCCCAACACCCCCTTCAAATCATCCCTGTTTTCAAAGGAATGAATCAACGAAAGAATATCGGACAAATGATAACAGGAGGTGAATTTGGCCAGATCTTCATTAAATAGATTCACTTTTTTTTCAAGTTCATGAAACTCCTTCCGAATCTCACCATCTTTGGTTGAGGCCGTGCGATACAAAGAAAAAACAAGGCCTTTATATTTCCCCTTAACCGTCAAGGCAAAAGGCAAGGAACAGGATGGCATGAAAGGATGGATTTCCTGAACCCTCAGATTCCGTTTAATCGAGTCAAGCAAATCTATTCTTTTTATAAGATCTAAAAAAGCAAGTCCTTCTTCTGGGTTTAAAAGCCGATAAATTTCGGTTAGATTCGATAAAATCGTTTCCTCCCATTTTTTTTCTAATAATCTTTTCTGCCTGGCGAGGTCATCCCGCTCTTCTTCCAGAATCTTACGGGATCCGAAATAGTTTTCGGCAATCTCTTTTTTAACCTGGTAGGCCAGGGCGGCGGAAATATCGGAAAACTGGGGCGGCATGATTTATTCCTTTTCGCTCTCTTTTAATTGCCTTATGGACATCCCTTCTTTCCCCAGCGAATAAAGCCCCAATAAAATAGTTGGGATAAAACCTACAAACCATAACAAGAGGGAAAAACTTTTAGCCAAGTTGGCCTCTATCCCCAAAAAAATCAAGCCTGCCGCACAAGCCCAATGAAAGGTGCCTATATATCCCGGAGCCGAAGGAATGCTCACCCCGAAGGCCACTACCACTAATAGAAAAAAAGCGGCCAGGACAGGCAGATCGAGATGAAAGGCCAGAAAAAGAAGATAATAAGACAGACTGATAACTACCCAAAGAAAGAAGGAAAAAACGATAATGATCCAAATATCTCCGGCCCTCCGCAATATTTCAAGGCCCAGGATAAAGGATTCAATGGTTTCACTGATTTTTTTGGCCAGTTTTTGAGGGAGACGCCTCAGGAAAAAACCAATTAAACGGTTGGCCTTCTCATTATGAAAACGTAAGGCCAGAAGTAATCCCAGGATGATCAGATAGATAAAAAAGGAAAGGAAACCGGCCATCTTGATAGTGTGCTGGGTAAATACCCGGGATCGGTCCGGTGGAAAAGGCATCAACAGAATGACCACGAGAAATAGCGACAGGATGGTAAACCCATCGAATAATCGCTCGACGACTATGGTAGCAAAGGAAGTGGTCTTGCTGATCTTTTCTTTGCCGCCCAGGACATAGGCCCGAACAAATTCCCCCACCCGGGCCGGTAGGATATTATTGGCCATAAACCCGATGGCCGTGGCATAAAAAAGAGGACTTATCTTAACTTTTTTTATCGGAGCTAAAAGGTATTGCCATCGTTTGGCCCGGATCCAGACGCTGAAAAGATTGATGAAAACAAAAGGCAGGAGATAAAGGTATTCGACACGTTGAAAACTCTCCCAAATACTGGCCAGATCGATTTTTCTAAAAAAGATGACAAGAAAAACAAGGCTTAGGATGAATCCGATCCAATAACCATACTTATTCATACTAATTTCTTTATCTGTCGGCTTATAAATTGAATTTGATCTTGAGAAATCGTCAATCCGGAAGGCAGATAAAACCCCTGTTCAGATAGTTTCTCGGCCACGGGAAAAGGCCCGAACTGTTTGGCCTTAAAACGCCCCCCGGCAAATACCGGCTGCTGGTGCATGGGGACAAAAAAGGAACGGGTATCGACCCCTCGTTTCTTCAACCGGTTCATCAGTTGATCCCGGGAGCACCCGAATTCCTTCTCCACTAAGATCGCATACATCCAATAGACACTTTTGGCCCAGGGCTTTTCGATCGGCAGCCGCAGCCCGGGAATATCCTTCAGGCCCTTTTCATATTCTTTGGCCATCCAACGCTTCTTTTTGATATGGCTATTTATTCTTTTCAATTGCGCCACCCCCAAAGCAGCCTGTAAATTGGTCATCCGATAGTTAAATCCTACCTCGGTATGGAGAAATCTTTTCCCCGGGGAATGGGCCAGATCTTTTAACCGCCTGGCCTTGTCGGCCAATCGCGGGTCGTCGGTAACTACCATGCCCCCCTCACCGGTAGTAATAATTTTGTTGGCATAAAAACTGAAACAACCGAAGGCCCCGAAACTGCCGCATTTCTTTCCTTTGTATTCCGCTCCGTGGGCCTCAGCGGCATCTTCAATAATGTGTAGGGAATATCGATCGGCCATTTCCAATAAAGGCTCCATATCCACCGGATGGCCGTATAGATGAACCGGCAGGATGGCCTTGACCTTGATCCTTCCCCTTTTTTCCTGGTTGCGGAGATAGACGGAGACCCGCTCCAAATTGATATTATAGGTTTCCGGATCGGAATCAAAAAATACCGGTGTGGCCCCGCAATAACAGACCGCAAAGGCCGTAGCCGCCATGGTAAAAGTGGGGATCAAAATCTCGTCTCCGGGACCAACCCCCAAGGCGGCCAGAGCCAGATGGAGGGCCGTGGTCCCGCTGGTGGTACTGATCCCATAGTTGAGACCGCAAAAATGGGCGAATTTTTCCTCAAATTCATTCAGATAGCTCCCCTGGGATGAAATCCAATTCGTTCTCAGACAAACAGCGACCTTATTAAACTCATCCTTCCCCAACAGCGGTTCATTAACCGGTATCATTTTCTAAAAAAACTCCTTATCTTCCATCCCGGCATAGGGTCCTTGTTTCACTTCCAGGATCTTGCTGGGTTCTAATATTTTAATCCCGTGGCCGCCATAGGCCAGCAAAATGGTATCCCCTCGGTTTAAGATTCGGGAGGTGATCCTTTCCTTGTTTTCTTTGTATAAGGTTATCTCAATCTTTCCTTCGATCAGATGAAGCACCTCCTGGGTTACCCGCACATCTCTGGCAATCAGATTATGGACATGGGGTTTCACTTCATGACCGGGGGGATGTACCAGGATCCCAAGCTGCTGGGAAAATTCAAAAGGACTGAAAAAATTGACTCCTGGCCGTGAGAAATCATTCCGGACGATAATGGCAATAGGCTTGCCTTGTCCCTCGATACGTTCAACGGTTTCCATAAATGCTTTCTCCTCCTGTCGGCTATCTTCCCAATCGAAGCTTTAATACGGTGCCGATATACCTTCGTCCCCTGGAAAGATAACCGATCAAACTGGTGGCCGTCTTGGATTCTCCGGAATGACGGGGTTGACAGGTATAGGGTATTTCAAGGATTCGATAGCCTTTTTTATAAGCACGATATAAGAATTCAATGCAATACTCCCCATAATCTCCCCTTAGGAGAATGGTTTCTAAGATTTCTCTTCGGGTGCCTATATACCCGCTGGTATAGTCTCTAATGGCTGAGGAGAGCACCAAAGAAGCAAACCGGCAGATCATTTTGCTTAAAAAAGATCCCAGCGGGGAATGCCCTTTTTCTTCTCCGCCGGGAACATACCTCGAGGCGACAACAATATCATTCACTTTTAAGGCCTCCAGAAGCTCTGAAATCTTTTCCGGGGGTTGAGATAAATCACAATCCATCCAAAAGACAAATTCCCCTTCCGCAGCCTCTATCCCTTCTTGCAGGGCCGACGTCAGACCCCGGCGGCCGACTCTGCGGATTAATCGGATTCTTGGATCGCTAACCCTTAATCCCTCTACAACCTGCCAGGTCAAATCAGGAGAATCATCATCCACCACAATAATCTCACTGTGCTTCGGCAGTCTGGCCAAAAGGGCTTCGATCAAGAGACCGATATTCCCGGCCTCATTAAAAGTGGGCAGGATTACTGAAACCTGTAGAGGATTTTGAAAACCTCTCATCGATTCCTTTGATATCATTCCGGGTCGATCCGACACACTTTTAGGGACGCCTTCTGGCTATGAATTTGAAAAACCCGGCCTCTGATCGTTTGTAAACCCACCGAAAAAAACATTTTTTCATCCCATCGTCAGATGGACCGGTCACATTCTCATGGCCCGGGTCAACAAATTCATCTCATTGGGATAGTTGAGAGCATCCCAAGGGAAAATTTCTCCTTTTTGCCATCGTTGCCAGCGCCGCAGGTCTTCTTCCACCATAATCCGGACCAATTCTTTAAAACGTACTTCCGGTTTCCATCCCAGTTTCTTTTGAGCCTTGGAATAATCACCATGCAGAAAACTCACATCAATGGGGCGCAGAAAGCGTTTATCTTTCTTAACATATTTTTTCCAATTAAGGCCGACGACTTCAAAGGCCTGCCGGACAAACTCTTCCACTGAATGGCACTCATTCGTAGCCACCACATAATCGTCAGGTTTTGAATGCTGCAGCATCATCCACATGGATTTGACATAATCCCGGGCAAAGCCCCAATCCCTTTTGGCCGCCAGGTTGCCCAGAGGCAGCTCTTTTTCCAATCCAATAGCAATCTTGGCTACTGTATTGGTGATCTTTCGGGTTACAAACTCCAACCCGCGCAGAGGGGATTCATGATTGAAAAGGATACCGTTGACGGCAAAAATACCATACCCTTCCCGATAAATTTTGGTGATCCAATACCCATATATTTTGGCCGCAGCATAGGGACTGGCCGGACAAAAAGGCGAATTTTCATTGAGCAGGGTTTGGCCGTGATTTCCATACAGTTCACTGGTGGAGGCCTGATAAAATTTAATCTTGGGATTCACCTGGCGGATCACCTCCAGGATACGAGGCACGGCCAGACCTGAAACATTGGCCGTCCCTACAGGTTCTTCAAAGGAAGCCCCGACAAAACTCTGAGCAGCCAGGTTATAAACCTCATCCGGTTTAGAACTGATAATCGCTTCAGTAATGGATGCCGTATCAATTAATTCGACCGGGATCAGGCTGATCTTTTCAAAAATATCCAGATACTGAATCCGCCAGAAATTAGGAGTGGATAGCCGGCGGAAGGTCCCGAAAACTTGATACCCTTTCTCCAATAAAAATTGGGCCAAATAGGCGCCATCCTGCCCGGTTACCCCGGTAATTAAGGCTCGTTTTTTAAATGTTTTCACCATAAGATCGTCCTCTCATCCAATAATGCTTCCCCATAAAATTTTATTATTTGAGACCCTTAATTACCCTCCCGACCGCTTACAATGACGGGGACAAACCATGAACATCTACCAATTAAGAGAATCCAGGATACAAGAAATCAAGTGAAAGGATTTTCAATAAAATCCATGGGACTCTGGAATCCGGGAACCCAGGTACCTGGGCACCTCTCCCTATAATAACCCCTTTCACCTGCCCAACCGTAAGGCCATGACGGCCTTGGCATAACTGAGCAGATATTTAACAAAGGCCGTCTTGCTTTCTCCCCCCAGGCGGAACTCATAAACCACCGGAACCTCCCGGAGGACAAAACCCGCTTGGCGGGCAAAATGGATCAAGCGAATGCAGTAGTCGCCATACCCAAAAAAAATGGGGTTGTTTTTTACCCGATCCACCACCTCTTTTTTAAGCACCAAAAAGCCGCTCAAATTATCCTTTACCGGGGACCCCAAAACCAGGCGAATAAAAACATTAAAAACCCAGCTTCCCAGATAGCGCAAGCGAGACGTCTTCATACCTCCGCCGGAAATGTACCGGGAGCCGATTACCATATCTGCTCCCGGAATTTGTTCAATAAGCCGGGGAAGGTCCTTGGGGTGATGGTTAAAATCCGTATCCATAATGGCGATAATATCGGCTTGAGATTGTTCGATCCCTTTGGCTATGGCCGTGGCCAAACCCCGTTCTTCTTTTCTAAGGATCAGAAAGACCTCCGGTTGAGAAGAAAACCTTTCCCGGACCAGATCCGCAGTTCCGTCCGGACTGTTATCATCCACCACAATAATTTGGGTCTTGATCGGTACACGAGATAAAACATCCAAAATGGCCTGGATCAAGTCTCCGATGTTTTCCTTTTCATTATAGGTCGGCAAAACGATAGAGAGTTCGATGGCCCGATTCCTTTATTTTTCCAAAAAACTTTGGATTAGTTCTATGACCTGGTCCTGTTTCGAGCTGGTCAGATTAAATCCCGAGGGGAGGGAAATACCGCCCTTTGAAATGTTGGAGGCCACCGGGTAAGTCCCGAAACCCTGGTAGGGAGGCATGTCGGGCATGGAGAAAAAAACAGGGCGGCTCTCGACTTCGGACCGGGAAAGAAAGGCGATCAGCCTATCTCTATCTTTCTGTGTTTCCGGTTTTAATAAAATACTATAAAGCCAAAAAACGGACTTGGCCCACGGCTTTTCATCCGGCAGAACGAGACCGGTATTTTTTGTTAGGCCCTGCCTGTACCGGTCGGCAATTTCTCTTTTTATTTCTATCACCTTCTCCAGTTTGTTCATTTGCCCCAAGCCGATTGCCGCCTGAATATTGGTCATTCTGAAATTATGGCCTACTACCGGATGCCAATATTTTCTTTCTTTGGACATTCCGTGGTCACGTAGGATCCGGGCCTTTTCTACCCATTCCGGATTGTCGGTAACGATCATTCCCCCTTCGCCGGTGGTTATAATCTTATTCCCATAAAAACTGAAGCATCCCATATGGCCCAAGGACCCTACTTTTCGGCCTTTATATTCTGCCCCGTGGGCCTCGGCCGCATCCTCGACCACCCACAAGTGGTATTCCTCGGCCAGTTCCATAATCGGTCCCATATCGGCCGGATGTCCATAGAGATGGACCGGGATGATAGCCCTGGTGCGGTTGGTAATCAAGGATCGAAGCTGAGAGGGGTCTAAGGTCCAGGTCTTCTCATCCACATCAGCAAAAACAGGTTTGGCCCCGGTATAAACGACCACATTGGCGGTGGCTATAAAGCTTAAAGCCGGAACGATTACCTCATCGCCGGGACCGATGCCCAGAGTGAGTAAAGCCAAATGCAAAGCCGTGGTTCCATTAGAAGTGGCCACACCGAATCGGGTACCGCAAAAGCCGGAAAAGGCCTTTTCGAATTCCACAATATATTTCCCCTGGGAGGAAATCCAACCGCTTTTCAAACAATCCATGACCAGTTCGATCTCCTGATGATCAAGCCAGGGTTCCATAATAGGAATCATAATAATCCTTTACTAAACAACGGCCATCGGTAGCCTTAAAAATATTATGGCCCACTCTAACCAAAATGAGGGACAAAGTCAAAAAGTTTCCTGGAAGGTCCCTTGAGAGTTTGTTTGGGACTAAGAACGGCATTTTAGATAATTCCGGCAAAGGCCGGTATCCAATCCAATCGTTTGGGGAAGGACCACGGTTCACCCCGGTCCTGTTCCGGGGTCCGCCAAGTTCCATAATGATCGGAGAATTAAAGGGCCATCATCTCTTGATAGACGAGATCATGGATCAGGGGCCGAAAAGCTTTTATCTTTTCGTTAGCCCGGGTGGGATGGATGCGGTTGGTTAAGAGAACTACCAAAAGGTCTTTTGACAAGTCAAGCCAAAATGAAGTCCCGGTAAATCCCAGGTGTCCCACACTTTTTGTGGAAAAATAGCGGCCGGCACTGGAATCTTTTTCTGCCGGGGTGTCAAAACCCAGGGCCCTGGTTGTTCCATAGGGTCGGACCTGTCTTTCCCAGAAAGTTCGAACCAAGGTCCCATCAAACAGGCTTTGGGTCCCGGGCCGGTCATAGGCTTTTTTTAGAGCCCGCATTAGTTGGTAGATTTCAGAGGCCGTGCCAAACAATCCGGCCTGTCCGGAAACCCCGCCTATCGCATAAGCATTGTCGTCATGGACTTCTCCCCGAAGCACTTTTTTACGCCAGGGACAGTCTTCCGTCGCGGCATAGGCTTCCGGATCCGCCACTGCTCCGGACGGGTCCAGGGGACGAAATCCCATTCGGCACAGTCCCATTGGGGTGTAGATATTATTTCTGCTCCAGGTATCCAATCCCTCCCCGGCTGTTTCTTCAAAAATCCATTCCAGGAGAATAAACCCCAGATCGCTATACAGGGTTTGACTGCCTGGCAGATACGATAAAGGTTCCTTGATAACCCAATCCCGAAGTATCGCCTTTTTATTTCCTGACAGGCGGATTAAGTCGGAATAAAAGGGTTGGTAAGCCGGAAACCCGGCTGAATGGGCCAGAAGACGGCGAAGGGTTATCTTCTTTTGTTCCGGAATACGGATTTTTTCCGACCAAAATTCCAAGGATTGATCCAAGGATAATCGACCTTTTTCCACAAGGTTCATAATCCCCAGCGTGGTGGATAAGGGCTTGGTTAAAGAAGCCAGATCAAAAATAGTGTCCTTTTGCAAAATCTGCTTTTCAGGAATAATCGAGGCAAACCCAAAAGCCTCATGAAATAATATTTCATCCCCTCGGGCCGCCAATAAAACAGCACCCGGAAATACGCCTTGCTCGATTCCGGACTCCATCAATTGGTTTATTTTCGAGAAAGAAGACATGCGGAAACAACCCCTGACCTTATTATTCCTCAAATTTCAAAGCCGAAAGTTGAAAGGGTGAGAAGATGGGTGGTTATAAACATTATGGATCTCATAATAATCTTGACAGGAAACGTTTGGGTTCGCATTAGACTGAGGACCGGAGGGGTTTATTTTTGGGGTTGTCCACCCTGAACCTGGAAGCTTCTATGCCGGGCTAATTATTTAATTAAGTCAAGAGCTGGCCTTCACCTGGGCTCGAAACTGGCTACGGTGTACCTGGGGGCCTCCAGGCCTGCCTCGAATCAATCTTTGTTGGACTGGCCGGGATAGGGCGATAAGTTACCCTTTGGACAATCCCTAAAAATAAACCCCTCCGGTCCTTTTTATTCAAAATTATTTTGAGACCCATAATAAAGGCTTCCCGTTACAACTCAACCGACAATAAAGCCTTTTCGGCATCCAGGAAAGCCGGGGCTCCTATGGGAAGGGGAATATTCCGAGAACCGTGGCCGATTGGCAATCCGGTCCAGACCGGGATATTCGAATCAATCAAGATCTCCTTAATCAGACCCATCCTAAGAGATTTCTTATCAGACCCGGTAATCGTTCCCAAGAGAACAGCGGAAACCTTTTCCAGACACCCCCTTAACCTCAGGTGCGTGAAAAGACGGTCCACCCGATAGGGATCTTCCCCGCAATCCTCAAGAAAAAGGATAGCCTGATCCCAGCAGGGTTCGTAGGCAGTTCCTATCAAATGAGTCAACATGGTTAAATTTCCGCCTATCAGTTCACCTCGGGCACTCCCCGGCAAAATTGCCCGATCCCTGTTTAAGGGGATATGAATTTGGTAATGTCCCAGCAGGGTCGTCTGAACCTTAATCAGCGAGGAAGCGGTTAATTGAGGTAGCGTCGTTACCATGGGACCATGAAAAGACATTAAACGGATCTTTTCCCATAAGGCTATCAACAACACGGTGATATCACTAAATCCCATAAAGAGTTTTGGATGATCTTTTATTGTTTTGAAGTCCAGGTAATCCAAAATGCGCATGGCCCCATAGCCACCGCGGGAGCAGAGGATGGCTTTTATTTCCGGATCGGTAAAGAGCCCCGTTAATTCCTCGGCCCGTTCCCGGTCCGTACCGGCCAGATATCCTTTTCGGGCGATTCCTTTTCGGCCCAGGGCCACCTTAAATCCCCACTGCTCTATGAGATGAATACCCTTCAGAAGGACTTCGGCTTTAAAGGGACTGGCCGGAGTAGCAATGCCAATGGTATCCCCGGGTTTGAGAAAGGGTGGGACGATTAATTTTTTTTCCTTTGAGGCGGACATTTAAATGTGACCGGGCTATAATTTATAGCCAAACTTTCGCAGGATGTCTTTTCGCCAGAGCCGGCCCTCTTCTTCTTCCACACCCTTGGGAGAAAAGCCGTCTATGACGCCCAGAACTCCCCGGCCTTGTTCGGATTGAGCCAGAATAACTTCGGTCGGGTTGGCCGTGGCACAAAAGACCTGACAAACCTCCGGACAGTTTTTGACCACGTTCAGGACATTGATGGGAAAAGCCTGACGAAGAAGAATATTAAACGTATGGCCCGCCCCGATATTTCTGGCATTATTGACCGCGGAGATCTCCAATTCCGGATCATTGCCCAGGCTGCGAATCAGGCAATCCCCGGAGGCCTCACAAAAAGCCAATCCGAACTTTATCCCCGGCACCGATCCGATAAGTATTTCATAGAGGTCTTCCACGGTTTTGATAAAATGGGTTTGTCCGAAAATAATATTGGCCCCTTCCGGAATTTCTAGTTTTTGAATGGTCAGTTCCATGAATTCCCTCCTTGGAACAGCACAGAGCCGAAAGCTCTGCGTTTAAACTCTAAAAATTGATTTTCCTCGTCATCCCCCACATCTTCTAAGACATTTCCAGGACTTCTCTTACTTTCTTGGACAATTCTGAAACCGTATAAGGTTTTTGGATAAAAGCCTTGCACCCACTTTCAATAAGGTCCGAGGCCTGCCCATCGATGCTGTAACCGCTGGACAAAAGGACCTTCACCGCAGCATCTATATTCTTGAGCAGATCAAAGGTCTGACTCCCTTTCAGGTCCGGCATGATCATATCCAGGATTACTATTGAAATCTCCTGATGATTCTCTTGGAAGAGGGAAACCGCTTCTTTCCCGTTACTGGCAGAGATGACCCGGTATCCCAGATTCTCCAGGATTTCCCGGGTTACAGTCAGGATGACTTCCTCGTCATCCACCAATAGAATAGTCTCACTCCCCCGAACCGTCTTTTCTGTCGGTTTTTCTTCCAGGACCATTCGCTTATCCGAGGCCGGAAGATAGATGGTAAAGGTACTTCCCTGGCCCCTTTGACTCTTAGCAAAAATACTTCCTCCGTGGCTTTTGATGATACCATAGACCATGGCCAACCCCAGCCCGGTCCCCCGTCCCATTTCTTTGGTGGTAAAAAAAGGCTCAAATATTCTTTCAATAATGCTTTCATCCATTCCCACGCCGGTATCCGTCAGGGAAATTTTCACATACCTTCCGGGGTTGAGCTGATAGGAGCCATAGGCCGTAAAAAGGATGTTCTCGGTCTCCAAAAAAATAGACCCTCCGCCGGGCATAGCTTGCCAGGCATTCATATACAGGTTTAAAAAGGCTTGTTCAATTTGCCCCTGATCTACTTCAACCGTCCAAAGGTCATCCTGAAATCGGCGGTGAATCCGAATTTCCCGTTTCGTCCTCCCGAACATTTCAGACGAGTTCTGGAGAACCTGGTTGATATCCACGGATTTGATTTCATACTTACCGCCCCGGGCAAACCCCAGTAACTGCCGGGTCAAGTCAACCCCGCTTTGAACTTGATGATTGATACCTTGCAGTTTTTCATAGAAAGGATTTTTTTCGTCAACTTTCAGAAGAATGAGAGAAGTATATCCCTGGATTCCCATAAGAAGGTTATTGAAGTCGTGGGCAATGCCACCGGCCAGGGTGCCGATCGCTTCCATTTTCTTGGCTTGCCGAAGCCGGGTCTCTAAAAAGGTCTGTTCGGTAATATCTCTTAAAATACCAACCAAACTGACCACATTTCCTTCAGGGTCAAAATTTGGGCCGCCACTGGCGCTGAAGATCCGTTCCTTCCCGTCCTGGGTTATAAAAGTACCCAGAGTATCCGGGATAATTTTCTTTTCCTCCCAGACCAGATCAAAGAGTTCTTGAAATTTTGTAGTGTCACCTTCCTTGACAAACTCAAAGAATTTTTTTCCAATCACCTCCGATGGAGAATAGCCCAAAATCCTTTCCAGGGCCGGATTCACATAGGAAAAAAAACCTTCTTTATTTAAGGCATAGACGATGTCCGGGGTATTTTCACTAAGGGATCGAAATCGTTCTTCGCTTTCCTGCAATTTCTTATAGGAGGCGGCATTAATCAGGTTGATGGCTATTTGAGGGGCGATCCCCATCAGGAGGCTCAAATCTCCCTTGGTTAAAGGTCTTTTGGAGGTCAGATTATCCACCAGGAGAATACCCAGGGATTCTTTCTTGAAGATAATGGGGACACAGATAAAGGACTGGGAGCCTGCCCGGCGGAGGAATTCCAGACTTCTCGGCGATATCTTTTTGGCCACATCTTCAATATTGTTAATCATAAAAGGGGCTTGTTTTTTAAATGATTCTACCGCCAGTCCCATGGATTGGGGATTATCCAGGCGAAATTCAACTCTTTTAAAATAGGCTTCATCTTCTTGATCGTACCCATAACCGGTGATGAAATTCAGCCGGGTTTTTTCTGGGTCGGCCAGCATGATCATTCCCCGGTCAAAGTCCAACCTTTTTTGCATGGCGTCCATAATGGCCCGCAACGAGACATCGATATCCAGGATCATGGAAAGGGTTTGTCCGATTTCTTTGATCAGCAGGACTTCGTTATAACGCCTATTGGTTTGAATGAGCAAGGCCTGGGTGGCTTCACCTTCTTTGGTTATGTTATCAACCAGTTCTTTTTTTTCTACATACTCCGAGAAGATGATAATCCCCAGATTCAAAAGGAGAATAATAAACACCAGCCAAATCCAGGCAGGAAAGGGCCAAATAAAAAAAGACCCCACGGCCAGGATCAGGCTCAAGGGAAAACTATAACTTCGGATTAATTTCCAGACATAGGATGGGGTTTTTTCCCAGGAAACGATATACTGACAAAACGGACCTCCCCTATGAACGCAGATCGGATGATCCACATGGGCCAGTTTTTTGGTAAACAGCTTGGCCAGAACCTCGGTCATACCAATTCGGTTTTCACATTGATAAGGGTTTTCCTTTATGCCGGTTTTTAATTCGACGCAGATTTCCACCTTTCGTTTTCCCAATTTTTTTACTTTATAGATGGTGGCCTGAGAAATCTTATTGGCGAGTTTTTCCACCACGAGGTAACTCATGAAAGGGGTCAGAAAACCCAAGGCATATCTGCGTATCGGACCAAGGGCGCTGCCTGAAACGGAGAAGCGACCAACCTCCCGGGAAAGATTGGGATTGTCGGTAAGCTGACTCAGCATCTCATGAAAGCGATCAATCTGTCTTTGCGAAAACCATTGCCCGCTTTCTTCAACCTCATGCGGTTCGATTCCTGCATACTCCAGGACGTCAGTGGGGTCTATCTGGGGATAAAATTTTCGAAGATATTCCACATAATTTTTCAGAAGTCGACTGCTGTAGAGAGGGGTATCTTCCATATTCTATCCCGAAATTAGTTGCCTTTGGGTCAACGATCCAACCTTAAAATCAGGTGCCGGCGATATCAAGCTTCTCAATTCTAACAGCCTTGGGTCCCAGATAGGCTTCTCTTTGTGTAATTTCCCGGGAGAAAAAGGCTTCCTTAAAGGCCTCTTGCAGGCGGCCGGAAACCGATCCTCCTTTTATCGGTATTTCCTTCCCATTCTTTAAAAAATACCCGGTTCGAATCTCCCCGGAAAAGGCCCCGGTTATAGGATTAGGTTCAAAGGTAGAAAAGCGCAGCAAATGATAGCAGGGGGTTTCCTCCTGTAGATCATGAAAGGACCTTGATCCGGTGCCCACCTCCTGGTTGGAGAAGTCTCCCGTAGCCTCTTCTTGTAAATAATCGGCATATCTTTTGGAGTTCATCCGTTTTTGGAATACATTATTATCGATGACTTGAACCCGGTGGAGAGGCAGACCATTGTCGTCAAAAGCCCGGGTCTTGTTGCCACCGGGTAGGGTTGGATTGCTGGAGAGGTTTAAGGGGTCCCCTTTCAGATTGGAGATAACCGGTTGCCCCATCCCAAAATGGGACCAGTTCTGAAAATGGGCCGGCCCGGAGGATTGCTGGCAAAAATAATCAAAAAGGGTATCCAAGGCTTCTTCCGAAAAAATAACCGGATAACTTCCACCCTTGGGAAGTTGGGCTTCTAACGATTCCCTGGTGTATCTGGCATATTTTTCCACCATCTCGGGTAAATGGAGATCCTTATAAAATTTGGCTCGTTTCATGCCCTGGCTTTCCCCCTCCATTTTGGGGTCTTTCCCGGCCAATAAAACAAACTCCACCAGGAGCTCGGTCGATTCTGCCTCCTGTTCCAGACCGTTCGAGTTTATCAGAACTAAAGCCTTATCCTCAATAAAAATTTCCGTTGAACTTCGCTTAGCCTTATCCAAAGGAGCCTTTTCCATATCTTCCTGGATGCGGTCCAGAAAGGAAAGGGGTTTCTCTCTGACTTCCGGGTCAACGGTTGGAACCCGATCATAAATCAACCCCTTTCCAGGTAAACCAAAGACCGGATTGGCCACCAGGGAAGCCATCTCCAGCCCCAGAGATAATTTTTCCCGGATAGGATCCCCTTCCGAGAGAGAGACGGTGGATTCACCAAGGCATTTTCGGCCCTGTACTTCATATTCTTTATAAAGGACGGCTACCAGTTTTTCTGTTTCAACCATTCGTTGAGATTCAATTTGGTCGAAAATAAGATACCGTTGATAGCTTTTCTTCCGAAGGCTTCGAATCTCCCAAGCCGAAATCCCCGGTAGGTTTCTTATTAAGGACAGGAGTTGCTTTATTGCCATAGAGTCCTTTATTATTTTTAGGCAGGCAATTTGTTGATAATTGTTTACTTTTTAATAAAATAAACATACTATGTACCGTTGAGGCAGTCAAGGAAAGAAATAGAAGGAACTACCGTATCTCAAATCCTTCCCAAAATGGATGCCTACTAATAACAGAGGATAATAATCACCTTGAAAAAACTTCTTTTAATAAACCCGGTTGGTCAAAGAAGTGGTTTTCTTTTGAGTAAGTATTCGAGCCCTCCCCCTTTAAGCCTGGCCTATGTAGCCGCTGTAACTCCCCAAAACTGGGAAGTAAAAATATGGGATGAAAATCATACTCCCTTTGAATTTGAAGAAGCGGACCTGGTAGGAATCACGGCCTTTACCAGCAATATCAACCGGGCTTATGAACTCGCCAGAATCTACAAGGAGAAAAAGATTAAAGTTATTTTTGGGGGCATTCATGCCTCCATGCTGCCCGACGAAGCCATACAATATGGGGATTCCGTGGTGGTGGGTGAGGTGGAAGGAATCTGGGCAAAGGTGATCCGGGATTTTGAAAATAACGCCCTCCAACCCAAATACATCGGTCCCCGGCTTGACCTGACTCAAAATTCGGTTATACCCCGGCGGGACTTATTACATCCGGACTACCTCTGGAATTCGGTCCAGACATCCCGCGGCTGCCCCTTTAATTGCTATTTTTGTTCAGTCTCCAACTATCTGGGACGGAAATATCGTCAACGGAACCCGGAAGACATATTAGAAGAACTGGATCAAATCCCGGGTAAATTCATTGCCTTTATGGACGACAACCTGATAGGACACAGCCCTGAAAGCCGAAAAAGGGCGGCCAAGTTATTTGAGGGCATGATAAAAAGGGGCTATCAAAAAAAATGGTATATGCAAACCTCGATCAATGCCTCGGAGGATGAACCATTGCTCGAATTGGCCGCTCAGGCCGGCTGCATCTTTGCTTTTTTAGGGTTTGAAACAACCAGTCCCCAATCATTGAAAAACATGAAAAAAGGAATTAACCTGAAAATTGGAACGGATAACTATAAAAAGGTGGTGGATGCCTTCCATAAATACCGGATAGGAGTTTTTGGGTCCTTTATCCTGGGAAACGACTTTGAATCTCCGGTATATTACAAAAAATTGGCCAAGGAGTTGGTCCATTCCGGGATTGATATTGTTCAGATCAGCATATTGACCCCGCTGCCGGGGACGGATTTAATGGAACAAATGGAGCAGGAAGGACGCCTGGTTTATAAAGACTTCCCCGAAGATTGGAAAAAGTATCGATTATCCTCTGTCGTGCATCAACCCAAAGGCATTGATGCAGAAACCATTTATCGGGGGGATAATTATATTAAAAAAAGGATCTATTCCTTCCCTGTCTATCCCTATCGCCTTCTGAAATCTTTTTATAATCTGAAAAGCGGGACCAATTTCACTCTGGTAAAAAAATTCAATCAGGCCATGAAAAAAAGCTGGCAAACTTCTCATTACTATTCAACGTATCCCCATACGTTGTAAGGCTGGATCAAATTATTTTCTAAGAAAATATGTATTTTCTTTTCGCTCCATCATTCATTAAACTTGACTTCAGATAGATAACGAGTGATGGCCCCGTCATAGTGATGGGTCAGGGCATAAACCTTCTTGGCCAGAAAAAATCGGGTCGCCTGAGAGGTTTTCCCTTGGGCCTTTAATTCCCCGAGGACTTTTTCATAATCGGCCGGATCGGTCAGGACGGTCACATCCTGAAAGTTTTTTGCGGCTGCCCGGAGCATCGCCGGGCCTCCAATATCGATATTCTCAATGGCTTCTTCCAGGGTGCATCCGGGTTTGGCCACGGTTTTTTCAAAAGCATAGAGATTGACGATCAACAGATCAATCGGTTCGATGCTCAGAGATTTCATCTGTTCCCGGTGTTGCGCATCGTCCCTCCGGCCCAAAAGGCCGCCGTGAATTTTGGGCTGAAGGGTTTTAACCCGGCCGTCCAATATTTCCGGGAACCCCGTATACGCTGAAACCTCGGTTACTGGAATCCCGGCTGATTGTAACGCCTTGGCCGTACCTCCGGTAGAAAGTATTTCAAAGCCCAGGGCGGCTAACTCCTGGGCCAGTTCAGTAATCCCCGATTTGTCCGTAACACTAATCAAGGCCCGTTTTTTGTCTTCCATTTTCTCACTCCTGTTCATTAAAGGTCTTTGGCTTAATAATAATTCATCTTCGTACAATCCTATCAAGGAAGGCAAACAAGGTCAAGCCGGATCAGATAGGGTTAGTCAGTCCTTTTAACAAACGAACATGCGTGTAGCTAAAAAGGCTTCTTTTGCTCCTGTTTAACTAACAGCCCCTTTGTGAAAAATCCCTATTGTTGTGGGTGAATGATAATCTGAACTTGGAAAAAGATTTTTTTTCACGTGGCAGGAGAATAGGGATGTAAAACCGAATCCACATCCCAAATCTATTAGAATCTCAGATGATCTAATGTAAGAATTTAAAGGGCTTCAACATTCTTATAAAAAGGGGTATTCCCGGAATGCTTCATGGAATTGTCTTTCAGATTTAAGGGTCCAGGCGTTAGCAGACTAACTAATGGATATGTCCTAAAAAACATGGCCTTCAATGAACCTTACCCCCAAACACACCAGGTTCTTTGCTTCCATCAAGAAGGAGGAAAGGATTGACATTTTGGGAGATCATTAATATAAATGGCCACATCGAGACTTTCATGTGAAGGAGAATGTCGACTATGGAGAAATCCATCTTAATAGAACTCACCAAAACCCCCAAACCCAAACCGGATCAAAACAATTTGGGCTTTGGACATTATTTTACCGACCATATGTTTATTATGGATTTTTCAACAGAAAAAGGCTGGTATGCGCCCAGGATTATTCCTTATTCTCCGTTGGAACTGGATCCTTCCACGATGGTCTTCCACTATGGTCAGATTATCTTTGAAGGGCTGAAGGCCTACCGGACAGAAGATGGTAGGCTGTTATTATTTCGTCCGGATAAAAATCTGGAACGGATCAATCGGTCCAATGACCGCCTTTGTATCCCTCCTTTAGACCCCGAATTTGGAGTCGAAGCCATTAAGACTATCGTTTCAGTGGATAAGGACTGGATACCGGCCAAAGAGGGGACTTCTTTATATATCCGTCCTTTTATCATCCCCACAGATCCCTATTTGGGGGTTCGCCCTTCCAACACCTATCAATTTATTATCATTTTAGGTCCGGTGGGGGCCTATTATCCCGAGGGGATCAATCCGGTAAAGATTTATGTGGAAACCGAGTATGTTCGGGCAGTCAAAGGCGGAGTCGGCTGTGCCAAGACTCCGGGTAATTATGCTGCCAGTCTCAAGGCCCAGGTTGAGGCCAATCAAAAAGGGTTTACCCAGGTTTTATGGCTGGACGGAGTAGAAAAAAAATATGTGGAAGAAGTAGGAACCATGAATGTCTTCTTCAAAATCAACGGTGAGGTGATCACCCCGGTCCTGGGGGACAGCGTTCTCGCCGGAATAACCAGGGATTCAACCCTCCAGTTGCTTAAGGCCTGGGGGGTTCCGGTCCGGGAAAGAAAATTATCCATTCAAGAAATATATGACGCCCATAACGAAGGAATCTTGGAAGAGGCCTTTGGCACCGGGACCGCCGCAGTGATTTCCCCCATAGGAGAATTAAGCTGGAAGGATCACCGAATAACCATAAACCAGGGGGAAATCGGAAAGGTATCGGCGAAGCTTTATCAAACTATCACCGGTATCCAGAAAGGTGTAGTCCAAGACGACTTTGGCTGGACTGTGGAAGTGAAATAAATTCTCTCAAACTATTTCTAAAATATGATATTTTCCCCCTCTGGTCGAACGATACTGGATACTGGATTAAACGACCGTTACTGAATAAAAACAAAAAGTGATACTTGAGAATGATTCTGGAATTTAGGAATTTAAGAATTGAAGGTAACCAATTCCTCAATTCGTAATTTCTCAATCCCTTAATTTAAATCCCAGTATCGAGTATCATTCCAGGGGGATCGAGTTTGAAAAACCAATTTCGAACATCTTTGGTTAGTCTTTAAAAAACCTTAACTTTCCAAGGCCTGTGCGACCTCATCCAATAAGGCATTGAAGGTTTCCAAAGCCTCGGACAACTCGGCTTCCAATTCTTTTACCCGACCCTTGGCGTCGGTTAACTCCGATCGGATCTCGTCTACTTCCTGTGTGAGGGCCTCTTTTTCCTGGTTGGCCATATTTAAATTTTCCTTCAGGTATTGGATTTTAGAGAGGATCTCTTTTTTCCATCGATCTACGGTTTCTTTTACCTGTGGACCTTTGAAAACCCGCCCCGCCTGGGAATCTTCAACAAGGCTGGGCTGTTCCTGGGGGGTGGGAAATAATACCGGGGCATTGGCCTCATAGATATCACTCATGATGGATCTCCTTTTTCAGTCATTTTAATTTTTAGGCTGGGGGAAAATCTCTTTCAAAAAACGTATCACATTCTTCAGGTCCCGGGCCGCAGTTGATTGAGGGGCCAAGGTGGTTACGGGGACTTGGTATTTGATAGCTTCAGAAATTTTCGGGTCTTCCCGCACCATGACCGGCATCAAAAATTTTTGATAGTACTTTTTTAATGCCTCCCGATTTTCCCGGTCTAACGGTCGATGGTTGTTAATTTTATTCATAAGAATCCAAATCATTTTAAAATCATATCGAAAATCACGGCTTGTTTTTTCCAAAAACCCAAAAAGGGTTTTCAGGCTGAGGTAGGAAAAGACATCTGGTAAAACCGGTATGATAAGGGTCTTGGAGGCAAACAAGGCATTGTAGGTAATTAAATTCAAACTGGCCCCCACATCTATAATAACCCAGTCATAAGGAAAGGGGACCATAACCGATAAGGCATCCTTTAATTTCCATTCTCTCCAAGGCTGGGACATCAAGGCCGTATTTAAATAAAGATGCTCCTCAGTAGCTGGGATTAAAGACAGTTTTGGGTGCGAAGTAGGGATTATCGATCCAACCAGCGACTGCTCCCGGATCAGGGCATTAAACAAAGAAGCTTCGTTTTTGATGGGTTGGCCCTGTAGTGATTGGGTCAAATGACCCTGGGGGTCCAGATCGATCATTAATACGGAATACCCTTCTTCGGCCAGAAGCCAACCCAAGGAACTACACAGGGTTGTTTTCCCGGTCCCTCCTTTTAAATTAAAAAATGTGATGGCGTTCATAGTCCTTTATTCCTAAAAAGCGGAAATGAAGTACCGGAGTGCCGGAGTAATGGAATATCGGGTCTTTCAAACCCTCACTTCAACAATCCAGTACTCCAATACTCCAATACTCCGGATTTAAGTTGACTCTCCATATCAATTCCTTCACCATCTAATCATTCCCCATTAAACAAGCTGGCCTGAAATTCCTGTGGAACTTTTTTACCAAAATGTCCATATGCCAGGGGGGTGGCTACCCTCCCTCGGGGAGTACGGTTTAAAAACCCGCATTGGATCAAAAAAGGCTCATAAACATCCTCCAGGGTATCTTTCTCCTCCCCCAGGGCCACAGAAAGGGCCTCAACTCCCACAGGCCCGCCATTGAATTTTTCAATAATGGTCAGCAAGATCCTCCGGTCCATTTTATCTAAGCCCAGCCGGTCCACTTCCAGCATTTTCAGGGCATCCTGAGCCACTCTTAAGGTAATACAACCGTTGGCCTTAACCTGGGCAAAATCCCTGACCCGCTTGAGGATACGATTCGCTACCCGGGGAGTCCCACGGGACCGTCGGGCAATCTCCAGAATCCCGGCTTCTTCGACAGGGATTTTCAGGATTTCCGCCGATCGGGAAAGAATAATCTTCAACTCCTCGGAAGAATAGAAATCAACTCTCAGGACTACTCCAAACCGATCCCGCAAAGGCGGTGTGAGCAAACCGGCCCTGGTCGTCGCCCCGATTAGAGTAAATTTCGGCAAATCCAGTTTGATGGAACGGGCGCTGGGGCCCTGTCCTATCATGATATCCAGTTGGAAATCCTCCATGGCCGGATAGAGTATTTCTTCCACCACATGATTGAGTCGATGGATCTCATCAATAAACAGGCAATCCTGGGAATGCAGGTTGGTCAACAGGGCCGCCAGATCGCCCGGACGCTCGATCACCGGACCCGAGGTACCTTTCATGTTGACCTTCAGTTCCTGGGCGATGATATTGGCCAAGGTGGTCTTGCCCAACCCCGGAAATCCATAGAGGAGTACATGATCCAGGGCCTCTCCACGTTCCAGAGCCGCCTGGATAAAAACCTTTAGGTTATTCTTGACTTCTTCCTGGCCGACAAATTCCGAAAAGCCCTTGGGCCGAAGACCGACTTCCAGTCGGATTTCTTCTTCGGTAAGTTCGGGATTGATAATTCGCTCGGGTTTCATCGCGATAACGATTTTAAAGCCTTTCTTAGGAGTTCTTCAAGAGAAATCGGTCCGTCCGTTTCATTTTTTATCTGCCCCAATACCTTCTCAGCCATAACCCGGGGATATCCCAGGTTCACCAAGGCGGAAACAGCATCCTCGAAAGGGGTCTCCTCCTCGATTCCCCGGACCAGTGAAGGAATGGGACCCAGGTTCATTTTTTTTATCTTGTCTTTTAATTCCAGGACGATTCGTTCCGCGGTCTTCTTGCCCACCCCGGGAATTCTTTGGATCCTGGCACTGTCTTCAGCCAGCAGGGCTTGACCTAATTCCCGGGAGGAAATACCGGAGAGGATATTCAGAGCCACTTTAGGGCCGATCCCGGAAACCCCGAGAAGAAGCAGAAAAATTTCCTTTTCCTGTGGGGTCAGAAAACCAAAAAGTAGAATGGCATCCTGGCGGACATGGGTATGAATATGAAGTTGGACCCCTTGCTCAACAGCCGGCAGGTCATAAAAAGAAGAAAGAGGAACCGCCACTTGATACCCAATCCCGTGGGCGGAGACTATGATCGATTCAGGAGATTTAAATAAAAGGCGGCCTTCTAAAAAAGCGATCATCTCTTTTCCACTTCGGAATGGTTCAACATTCCATTAGCCGGGTAAAACCAATTTAAATGACAAATTCCTGCAGCCAGGGCATCGGAAATATCTTGATTCTGGATGGAGGAGACCCCCAATAGAATTTTTACCATCTCCTGGACTTGTTTTTTGTCGGCTCTACCGTATCCGGTGACTGCCTGTTTAATCTCCAAAGGGCTGTACTCAAAAACCTCCAACCCAGACTCAACCGCAGTCAAAAGGACGACTCCGCGGACATGGCCCAGTGTGAGGGCGCTTTGGACGTTCTTGGCAAAAAAAACCTTTTCTACCGATAAATCGGTGGGCCGGTGATCTTCAATGACCCGCTGAAGGGTCTGATGCAAATGTTTAAGCCGCAGGGCGAGTGAAGGGGAAGGGGTCAGGCGGACAAAGCCGCTGTGAATGTGCCTGATCCGGGTCCCGTTTTTTTCCAAAATCCCGAATCCGGTTATTTGGGAACCCGGATCGATACCAAGAGTGCGGCCGGGCTGCCGAAAGGTCATCCTTTAGCCCAAGGCCTCCATGACTTTATCCGGGATGTCGAAATTGGCATAAACATTCTGGACATCGTCGTTATCCTCCAGGGCTTCCATCATGCGAAGCATCTGTTCGGCGTTTTTTCCTTCGAGCGTTACGGTATTTTTAGGAAGCATGGTCAATTCCGTCACCTGGGGCGTCCATTTTTTTTCTTCCAGGGCGGACCGGATTTTTTCGAAGTTTTCCAGGGGAGTGATCACCTCCCATTCATTTTCCTGTTCCCGAATATCATCCACCCCGGCTTCGAGTCCCCACTCCATCAAGGCTTCCTCGTCAATTTTATTTTTTTCAAAAACAATATATCCTTTTTTTTCAAACATCCAGGCCACACATCCGGTTTCCCCCATGCCTCCCCCGTTTTTGGTAAATATATGCCGGATGTCGGCTACGGTCCTGTTTTTATTATCCGTCAACACCTGGGCCAGTATGGCCACTCCGCCGGGACCGTATCCTTCGTAAAAAATTTCTTCATAGGCCACCCCGTCTGCCCCCCGGTTCCTTTTTTGATGGCTCGGTCAATATTATCCTTGGGCATGTTTTCACTCTTGGCCAAGGCAATGGCGGCCCGTAACCTTGGATTTCCCTCCGGATCTCCTCCCCCGGCTCGAGCGGCTACGGTAATCTCCTTGATGACCTTTGAAAAAACCTTCCCCCGCTTGGCATCAGCAGCCCCTTTTTTTCGTTTTATCGTACTCCATTTGGAATGCCCGGACATATTGCCTCCTTTTTATATCCTTATCCTTATATCTATCATTGATACTCTCGTAAAAACCCTCAGGTCTAAATGGGGGCGATGGGCTATATCAGTCCTTTATTCTCCTTTTGCCTTTTGCCCCTGCCTGCCCGCAGGTGCCTCTTGCCTGATTTTATAAACCGTTGCCCGATCAGGTAGACTTCGGAACTTTCGCTTCTTGAACTTTTGGGTTTATGGATTCGTACCTGTTCAAAATGATCCTTCATTTTCTGAATAAAGACCTTGGTCCCCTCCCCCTCAAATTGCTTAAAAACCACCGTCCCCCCCTTTGTTAAAATCAGAAAGCTGATTTCCAAGGCTCGGAGGTTCAATTCCAGGGAACGCTGATGATCCAGCCATTTGATACCGCTTGTCTTAGGGGAGAGATCGCTCAAAACCAGTTCGGCCTGGCCGGCCCATTCCCGGATGGTTTCATCCGGGACCGTTAAAAGGTCCGCTTGGAAAAATAAAATATTGGGTGATAAGGGAATTGTCGGTTTTTTTAAATCCAACCCCAAAACCAAACCGACAGGTCCAACGGACTGAGAACAAAATTGGAGCCAGGAACCGGGATGACACCCCAAATCGACTATACGCTGCCCAGGGCGAATCAGCTTGTATTTATCCTGGAGCTCTTTTAATTTATAAACCGACCGGGCAGGATAGCCCTCTTCCTTGGCTTTGACCCCATAAGGGTCTTTTTGACCGGGACGGGCCATGTCAATAAATTCCAAAAACCAGGAAATCTTTCAAAAACTCACTAAAAATAATAGATATAATAATCATATGTTCTTCTTTTTTGCAATGATAAAAAAACCTTCGGGGAACCTTTGGGGACCTATTGAAATGGATTAGTTTTTCAGAGGTTAATGCCAACAAAACTTAGGCTACCGGCAACCCCTTATTTACTAAAGAGGTAAAATGGAAATCCGAAGGGAAAAAAGAATAAAAAAAGAGGGGTTAAAGGACCGGAACTACGGATTAGGGGGAAAAGCGGACGGGAACTTAACTGTTTTTCTTTTGCCAATATTCCCTGAACTCATGGGCATACTTTTGGACCCAGTCCCAGACCGCTTTATCGCCCAGGTCATATCCGGCTTTTTCCGATTCGATCCATTTATGTTTCAAAATTTCTTCCAACTCTTTACGTAAGATATCCGATTGCGTCATTTTTTTGCTTTTTTCCTCCATGTTCAATTTTTAAATCAGGTTATTTTCTAAAAAACTGAAATGCCCTTCCTGTCCGACAATCAAGTGGTCATGGACCTTAATTTGCAAATTTCTGGCGGCCTGAGTCAAGGTCCGGGTCAATTCCCGGTCCTCCGGTGAAGGGTAGGGAGAACCGCCGGGATGATTATGGACCAGGATCAAGGCGGTTGCTTTTAAGCGAATGGCACTTTCCATGACCTTCCGAGGATAGACTACGGTTTGATCTACCGTACCCTCCTGTAAAACCTCTTCTTCAATAACCTGATTTCGTGTGTTCAGATAAATCATCCGAAACTGTTCGTCTTTAAGCCAGCCCATCTTGGATTGGCAATAGGCAATCAGATCTCCCGGTGAAGTGATCACATTTTGAGATTTGATGAAACGATCCCGAAGGTACCTCTCGGAGGAGGATTTAATTAATTTAAAGAGCAGAGCACTGTGTTCTCCAAGCCCTTTAACTTCTCTTAATTTTTCTACCGGGGCCTCAAAAATCCCCCTCAATGATCCAAAAGTCCTTATTAAATCCTTGGCTAAGGGTTTGGTATCTTTCTGGGCCAGGGCATAATTTAAAATAAATTCCACAACCTCATAATCTTTAAATGAATCCAACCCTGCCTGGGAAAAACGGTCTTTTAACCGTTTCCGATGACCTACATAATGGGGAATTTCTTTACTCTGAGGAATAAAAAACCCTCCCTGATTATGAAATCTAAAGGATCAGAATTCACCCATAAATCATCTCTTCCTGAAATCAAGGACCCTTTAAAATCAGTTATTTTATCATAGCTATTTTAAAAAATACAATAATTTTTTTTGTCAAAATTAAAAGAAGAGAAAACTTTTTCCCAAAAAAGGTAAACAGTTTCCTACCCTATTTAGGGTGATCGGGTATGGGGGGAGAGATAACTTTCTTGAACTCCGAGGCATCCATCTTGCCATGGAGAATATCAGCCGCATAAAAAGAAAGTTTTCGAGTTGGGAGAGGATGATCTTTTAGGTAATCAAATTTTATTCCTCAAGCATGATGGACCTGGCAGCATAGAACACAGACCTGATCAAAACAAAGACCCCATCTTTCTTTTATAATGGGGTCTTGGGGGACTGCTTCATGGATCAATTTTTCGGGTTTTGGATTTTCATTTTATTTGAAGCCAAGATTAACTTGATTAACTAAACCATAACAAACAGTTAAAGTTAATTTAAAGGGATCATCTCCCGATTAGTTGGCGAAAGCCTGATAAATTTTTAAAGAAAAGTAACGCAGGTCATGAAAGCCATAGGCTTTTCGTTTAATGACTTTAATTTTGTTATTCACCCCTTCCAGGACGCTGGTATGGAGTGGGTAATCACAGTGATTGATAAGGCCATAGCTGTACCGTTTTAAAGTGTTTACGAACTTGGTCACGGTCCTATTTTCTATACACTTCGCCAATGCGCACCAATGATCCAGGGCTTTGGTAGCCCAGGTTCGGGACTTATAGGACCAGATATGTTTTAGCTGATCTTTAAGGATGTACACCGTGTTAATGACCTCGTTAAGTTTTAACAATTCGGCTAACTGGATCCGCTCCTTAGAACGCCAAACGGTATTTTTAAGCAAAAGGTATTTAGCTCCTTTAAAGATCTCTTTTTGATCTTTGGAAGCTTTTCGGTATTCACTATTGCGGACTTTATCGATAACTCGGCTGAATTGGTTTATAACATGAAACAGGTCAAAGATGATCTGGACATGAGGTACTTTATCTTTGACGGCTTTGATATAGGGGTCCCACATATCCATGGCAATGGCTTCCAAGTGTTTTTTTTGACTCTTAGACAGTAGATTAAAGAATGTTTTTAAGGTCCGGGCTTTACGCTTTTGGCCGATCCAGCCTACGCGACCGGATTCATAATCCAGGATAACAGTCAAGTAACGATGTCCTTTTCAATAGCGATTTCATCAACAGCCAAAAGACGAAGTCCGTCAAAATGGGGGGTTCCATATTGGGCCTCCAGAAAATATTTGTCGATGTTTTTAACCGTTTTCCAATTTAGGTCAAGATGATCGGCTACCTCCTTGACGGTCATGACTCGGCACAGACAATGAATATATAAGGCCAATCGTTTGTAACTCGGAAATAGGGATGGAGAAGCTCCAGATCTTCTATAACAATCTGTCCACAAGTGAGGCAGAAGATCTTTCGAAAATGGCAATGAAGATATACTTGGGTCGATGCCAGATTCAGATCCCGGATGCTGCGTTGGCTCCAACTGTGAACCCGGAGGGCCTTCTGACCACACAGGTGACAGATGGGTTGAAATCGCTTGTCTGGAACAACCTTCAGCCAAGATTCGTGAGCTTGGGGATAGACAAATTGATCTATAACTCGAATTCGACAAAAGGGGAGATAGGGTGTTATACTGAGTTGGGACATCGCAGGCCTCCAAGGGTTTTGTTTTGTTTGGCAACAAACTTATATCCCCAAGAGATACCGGATGTCCATTTTCTTTTGTTATCATCTGCTTAACCCTATTTCCTATCAACATAATATAAGAATATTTATTTATGGAGGAAATTCCATGCCGGTCAGAACCACGCACCAAGGTCTTTTTGTTGGGAGGGAAGAATATTGACAGGGGGGTATCCAAACAGGTAAGGTATTTTAACTTCAGTAGTGTTGAATAAACCGAGGTCTTACCTGCAACAGATAATTCCCCCGGGCCGTCAAAAGTATTGCGCCCGACATTCGAAGAGGAGATTAAGCGTGATCATTATCTTAAAACCGATAGCCACCAAAAAGGACGCCGACGAGATCATCGCCCGGATCGAGGGTCTGGGCCTGAAACCGCTTTATATGCCAGGTACCGAAAGAACAGTCCTGGGGGCTATCGGGGACGAAAGGGTCCTGGCCGGACTGCATCTGGAAAGTCATCCGCTGGTTGAGCGCATCACCCCGATCCTGACCCCCTATAAAATGGTAAGCCGTGATATCCACCCTGAAAATACCGTGGTTGAGATCGGCCAAGTCGCTATAGGAGGAAAACCGTTTGTGGTGATTGCCGGACCCTGTGCCGTCGAGAGCCGGGAACAGATGATGGCCACGGCCCAGGCGGTCAAAGACGCCGGGGCTCACTGCCTCCGGGGCGGGGCCTTCAAACCACGGTCAAGCCCCTACAGCTTTCAAGGCTTAGGGGTCAAGGGTTTACGGATTCTCCGGGAAGCCGGGCAGGAGACCGGCCTTTCAACCACAACGGAAGTCGTCGAAGCCGGGGATGTTTCTACCGTGGAACGATTTGCCGATGCCTTCCAGGTCGGCGCACGCAATATGCAGAATTTCCGACTGCTGACCAAACTGGGCCGCTGTCGGAAACCGGTGATCTTGAAACGGGGCATGGCCGCCACTGTGGAAGACCTGCTTCTGGCCGCCGAGTATATCGTCGCCGAAGGTAATCCCAATGTGATCCTTTGCGAAAGGGGCATTCGCACTTTTGAAACGGCCACGCGGAATACCCTGGATTTGAATGCCATTCCTTTTCTTAAGCAGAAAAGCCATCTTCCGGTTATCGTCGATCCCTCTCATGGCACCGGAATCCGGGACTTTGTGGCGCCTATGGCCAAGGCGGCGGCGGCTTGCGGGGCTGATGGTCTCTTAATCGAGGTGCATTATAACCCCAAGGAGGCCCTTTCCGACGGGCAGCAATCCCTCTATCCCGAGCAATTTTCCCGGCTGATGAAAGAATTACGCCCCTTTGTGAAAGCCGCCGGCAGGGAGCTTTAATACGAAAATAGGGTTCAAATGCGGATTGCGGAATCGATGAAACCTGACTTTAATGTTTCGTGGTGTTCAGTCCCAAGCGGGACATGAGGACTTAACATGCAAAACCGGGTCAGAACCAGCCGTACGATTATCACCTTAAGTACCGATTTCGGGTTGGACGATCCTTATGTGGGCGTGATGAAGGGGGTTATTCTTGGAATCAATCCCGAAGTACATCTGGTGGACCTGACCCATGCCTTATCCCATCATCGTCTCACAGAGGCGGCCTTCATCCTGGATTCGGCCTTTCCTTATTTCCCCCAGGGCACTATCCACCTGGCGGTAGTTGACCCCGGAGTGGGGGGAGATCGGCGGCTCATGGCTATTCAGGATAAGGATGGTTTTTGGGTCGGACCTGACAACGGTTTATTCTCCCTGGTTCTGAAAAACCATCCCGTGGCCGAATTGTTTCACTTGACTAATGAGGCCTTTTTTTTAGAAACGGTTTCCCATACTTTTCACGGCCGGGACATTTTGGCCCCGGCAGCAGCCCACCTCAGCCTGGGTGTTTCTCCTTTTGAGATAGGGAAACCATTATCAGACCCTTTAATACTGGATATCCCCGACCCGGAGATAAAAAACAACCATATCGTCGGTCGGGTCCTCTGGGCCGATCATTTCGGAAATCTGATTACCAATATCAGTCAAAAAATGCTCCTTACCATCAGGCCCGGTTCAGAATTACGGATCTTTATAGGACCATATGAGATTTCCAAGATACAACAGAACTATACCCAGAGCCCAAAAGCCCATCTACTGGCCCTGATCGGCTCCAGCGGTTATCTGGAAATTGCCTGCAGTCTGGGCCGGGCTTCAGACCTGATCGACTTCAAGGCCGGAGAGGGGTTGAAAGTCGAGGTTGTGGCAAGCGAAAAACAACCTTAAAAGGGACCCTGTTTCAACATTAAACTCCCCTCATCCATGAGTCCAAGGTCTCATAGACCCACAGGAATCCGAACTCTGATGTCCATCTCGAACCATCCGGGAACAACAGAATAATCCTCAAAGAATGCTTTACATTTGAAAGAATATTTTTTAAAATAAAATTTTTGAAATAACTCAAGTGAACAGGAGAACCTGTTATGAAGAATTTAGGCAACATCATGAATCAGGCCAAAATGATGCAAAACCGCTTGGCGCAAATCCAGGAAGAAATGGGAAGCAAAACCGTGGAGGCCTCCTCCGGCGGCGGAATGGTGACGGTTATCGCCAATGGTCGTCAGGAGGTCCTTTCAGTCAAAATAGAACCCGAAGTGGTCAATCCGGAGGATGTGGAGATGCTCCAGGATCTGGTCCAGGCCGCTGTGAATGACGCTCTGCGAAAGGCCCAGGAACTGGTTTCCCAGGAAATGGCCAAGGTAACGGGTGGGTTGAAAATCCCGGGGCTTTTTTAACCATGGGGGCATCGGTATACCCTCCCCCTTTGGCCCGGTTGATTGCGTCCCTTTCCCGCCTGCCGGGATTGGGTGAAAAGACGGCAACCCGGCTGGCCTTGCATATCCTTCGACGCCCCCAGGCGGAAGTGGCCGAATTGGCCCGCACCTTAACCGACGTCAAAGAAAAAATCCGTTCCTGTTCCATTTGTTTTAATTTGACGGAAGAAGATCCTTGCCCTTTATGTCGGAATCATGGGCGGGAATCGGGCATCCTCTGCGTAGTGGAAGGACCGGGTGATCTACTGGCCCTGGAAAAAGCCGGAGGCATCAAAGGGAAATATCATGTCCTTCAAGGGACATTGTCCCCTATTGACGGTGTCGGCCCAAATGATCTGCGGGTCCGTGAGCTTTTGGAACGACTCGACCAGGAAAATATCTCCGAAATCGTTCTGGCTATCAATCCCACCACCGAGGGAGAAGCCACCATCTCTTTTTTAACGGAACAGATCAAGGCCAGAAAACCGGGACTCCTGTTGACCCGGATTGCCTACGGGATTCCCATGGGAGGGGACCTCAAATATATGGATAACTGGACGATCAAGATGGCTTTAGAGAGCAGGAGGGATGCATAGAATTATGGTATCAGGATTAAAAAAAGGTTCGGAAATAATTGTGGAGGTTTTACAGGAGGAAGGGGTGGATGTAGTCTTCGGTTTTCCCGGAGGAGCGGTCATCCCCCTTTATGACGCCCTTTATCATTGCCCCATCCGGCACATCCTCTCCCGTCACGAACAAGGAGCGGCCCATGCGGCCGACGGCTATGCCCGGGCCACCGGGAAAGTGGGGGTCTGCATCGCCACCTCCGGACCGGGGGCAACCAATTTGGTGACGGGTCTGGCCAACGCCCATATGGACTCCGTCCCGATGGTAGCTTTAACCGGACAGGTGGCTACCTCCATGATCGGTAATGACAGTTTTCAGGAAGCCGATATTTACGGGATCAGTATCCCCATCACCAAATACAATTACTTAGTCAAGGATTTAAATGATCTGGGCCGTATTCTTAAGGAAGCCTTTTATATCGCCCGGACCGGCAGACCTGGTCCCGTTTTGGTGGATATCCCCAAGGATATTCAGGACACCCGCACCAAATACAAACCCGTTAAAGAAGTCCAGATCCCCAGTTACCATCCGAATGTCAAGGGGCATCCCAAACAAATCGAAGCCATGGTCAAGGCCGTCAAGGAAGCCGAAAGACCGGTGGCCTACGTTGGCGGAGGAGTTATCTCGGCCGGGGCCACTGCGGAACTGGCATCCTTTATCCGCTCGGCCAATATCCCGATTACCACCACCTTGATGGGAAAAGGCAGCTTCCCGGATGATGATCCCCTTTCCCTGGGGATGCTGGGTATGCACGGGACCCGCTATGCCAACTATTCCATTTATCATTCGGATCTGATTCTGGCCTTGGGCGTGCGGTTTGACGACCGGGTAGCCGGAGATGTCAAAAAGTTCGCTCCTCAAGCTAAAATCATCCATGTGGATATCGATCCGGCTGAAATCGGAAAAAGGATCAATATCGACATCCCGATCGTAGGAGATCTGAAGACCGTACTCGGTCAGATCCAGGGGAAATTCAAATCAATCGAACGGAAAAAGTGGCTGGACCGGATTGATCAATGGCGAAAAGAATTCCCCCTTCATTATCTTAAAGAAGGAGAACTCAAACCCCAATATATCCTGGAATGCATTAGCGCCGTCAAAAACCGGGACCTGATCGTCACCACGGATGTAGGACAGCATCAGATGTGGGCTGCCCAATATATCACCACCAGGAAACCAAGGTCCTTTATATCTTCCGGCGGACTGGGAACCATGGGATTCGGATTTCCGGCGGCTATTGGGGCTCAAGTGGGCTGCCCGGATAAGACCGTATTCCTCATTTCCGGTGACGGCAGTTTTCAGATGAACATTCAAGAACTGGCGACAGCTCGGGCCTACAATATTCCGGTTAAAATTTGTATTTTTAATAACGGCTATCTGGGCATGGTTCGACAATGGCAGGAACTCTTCTGTGACAAGCGCTATTCCCAAACCCATTTTGAATTCAATCCAGAATTCGTTAAAGTGGCCGAAGGGTACGGGATTCAAGGAATGGTCGTCCGATCCTCGGATGAGGTTATTCCGGCCCTGGAAAAGGCTTTATCCATTCCCGAACCGTACCTGATCGATTTCCGGGTGGCCCCGGAGGAAAACGTCATTCCTATGGTCCCGGCCGGAAAAGGGATCAGTGAATTTATTGAGGAGTCATAATCATGCGTCAAGTTATTTCAGTCCTGGTTCGAAATCATCCCGGGGTACTATCCCATGTGGCCGGTCTTTTTGCCCGGCGGGCTTATAATATTGAAAGCATCGTGGCCGGAGTAACGGAACGGACCGATATCACCCGGATTACCCTGGTGGTTACCGGAGATGAGGCGATTTTGGAACAGGTAACCAAGCAACTCCGGAAACTGATTGATGTCATCGGGGTCATTGATCTGAAATATTCCCAATCCATCACCCGGGAATTAATCCTAATGACCGTTTACCTGCCCTCGGAGAAACGCGTTGAATTAATCCAGGTAGCCAATTCTTTCGGAGCCACCATCGTCGATATCTCCGATCAAACCGCCACATTGGAATTTTCAGGAAACGAACGGCGAATCAACACCCTGCTCATGGCCCTGGCCCCATTTAAAGTCAAAGAGATCGCCAGGACCGGTCTGATCGCCTTGCCCTTGGAGAGCCTGGTGGGGGACAGCCGGGAGTTTTTGGCTTGAAGGGAAATTTGTCCTTGACAAATTTGTTTTTCTTATGATAAATAACGAGACTTTATTAATAATCCCGATTGGATCTTAAGGAATAATGCGATGATTGAAGTTCGATTTCATGGCCGGGGCGGACAGGGTGCCGTAACCTCAGCCGAATTAATAGCCCTGGCGGCTATTGATGAAGGGCAATATGCCCAGGCCTTTCCCCTTTTTGGGCCGGAACGCCGCGGGGCTCCGGTGGTGGCCTTTTTAAGGGTCAGTCCATCCCCGATCCGCATCCGTTCCAAAGTCTATGAACCGGATATCGTGGTGGTTCTCGATCCGACCCTGCTGGATATCGTCGATGTTTCCTCCGGGTTGAAACCTAAAGGGACCCTGGTTATTAACTCAGCTAAATCCTTAAACCAGGTCCGAAAAGATTATGGGTTCAAAGGCCGGTTGGCCGTGGTCGATGCCGGCAAAATCGCCATGGAAGAGATGAAGGTGCCCATTACCAATACCACCATGTTGGGGGCCTTGATCCGAGCAGCCGGGATTACCCCCCTACCCTCTATGGACAAACCGTTGGACAAGCGGTTCGGAAAAATTGCCGAAAGAAATAAAAAGGCCATGCAAAGGGCCTTTGAAGAAACCATCATCAAGGAGTAATCAGCGTGGCTAAAGTAGATGCCCTTCACCCCTGGAAAGAAGTCCCCATAGGTTGCGTAATCCTGGAAGCCGGAAATGCCCGGCATTTCAAAACCGGAGACTGGCGTTCTGCAACCAGGCCGGTTACGGATCGTGAAAAATGTATTAAATGCGGGTTTTGCTGGATCTTTTGTCCGGATATGGCCTACAGCCAGAGGGCCGATGGTTTTTATGACTGGAACGGGGATTACTGCAAGGGATGCGGGATCTGTGCCCGGGAATGTCCCAAAGAGGCCATTCAAATGATTGCGGAGGAAAAATAGTTATGGCCGGACGAAAAGGCATGGAAGTTTCCATTGCCGTCAGTGAGGCAGTTAAATTGGCCAATGTCGATGTGATCTCGGCCTATCCGATTACACCACAAACCCATATCGTGGAACATCTATCAGAGCTGGTGGCCGATGGAGAGTTAAAAGCGGCCTTCGTACCTGTGGAATCGGAACATTCGGCCTTGAGTGCCGCCGTTGGAGCAGCCGCTGTGGGAGCCAGGGCGTATACCGCCACCAGTTCTCAGGGGCTGGCCCTGATGCATGAAATCATGTTTATTGCTTCCAGTGTAAGGTTACCTCTGGTTATGACCGTCGTCAACCGAGCCCTTTCGGCTCCGATCAATATCTGGAACGATTTGAGCGATATCATGGCCGAAAGGGATTGCGGTTGGGTCCAACTCTTTGCCATCAACGGCCAGGAGGCCGTAGACCTGACCTTACAGGCCTTTAAGATAGCCGAAGACCCGAGGGTCTTGCTGCCCGTGGCGGTCAATCTGGATGGGTTTATCCTGAGTCATGTGATTGAACCGGTGGAGATGCCCGAGCAGGAGGCAGTGGATCGCTTTTTGCCGGTTTTTAAACCGATCTTACGTCTTGATCCGGATCAACCGATCTCCATGGGGGCCTTCGGCAGTCCTGATGTCTTTATAGAAGTCAAAAAACAGGTAGACGAAGCTTTGGTCGGCTCTCAGAAGGTGACCACTGAGGTCTGGAAAGAATTCGGGGAAATCTTCGGGCGGACCTATAAACCGATTGAAGCCTACAAAGTCAAAGGGGCCGAAACGCTGCTGGTGACCATGGGCAGCATTACCGAAACGGCCATGACAGCCGTGGATGTGATGCGTGAAAAAGGGCAGAAAGTGGGCTTGATCCATATCCGGCTCTGGCGCCCTTTCCCTTTTAAGGAGTTTTTCCAGGCCATTCGGGAGGCCAAGGTGCTGGCGGTGGTGGATCGGGCTTTGGTTCCGGGCGGTGTTGGCGGACCGGTGGGTCTGGAAATCAAATCCGCCCTTTTTGGAAAAAAAGAGCGTCCCTATGTAGCAGAGTTTGTCGCCGGCCTGGGTGGGCGGGATTTGACGGTAGAAGTCTTTTCCGAAATGGCAGCCAAAGCCGAACGCTATGCAAAAACAGAAAAAGAAATGCGTTACGAAATGATCGGGGTGCGAGAGAAATGATTGCCCAAGACTTAAAAGATTTCAAAAGATTTACTCCCAAGACACTGCCCAAGGAAGAACCTCTGGTTTTTGGTCATCGGGCCTGTCAGGGTTGCGGGGAAGTTCTGGCTTTGCGTATGGTGGCCAAGGCCATCGGCAGTCCCATGATTGTTGTCAGTGCCACGGGATGCATGGAGATCATCTCCTCACCCTATCCCCAAACCGCCTGGGCCGTGCCCTGGATTCATGTGGCTTTTGAAAACAGTGCCGCTGTGGCCTCAGGGGTAGAAGTGGGGCTTAAGACCCTGATGGCTAAGGGGCGTATACCTGAGAAAAAAATTAATATAGTGGTTTTTGCCGGAGACGGGGGAACTGCCGATATCGGGCTTCAGTCTCTTTCCGGAGCCACGGAACGAGGTCATGATTTTGTCTATGTCTGCCTGGATAATGAAGCCTATATGAACACCGGTATTCAGCGTTCCAGCTCCACTCCTTTTGGAGCCATGACCACCACTTCACCGGCCGGCAAAATTACAGCCGGGCAAACCACCTGGAAGAAGAATCTCCCGGCCATTATGGCTGCCCATAACATCCCTTATGTGGCCACAGCGTCCCCGGCCTATTATCTGGACTTGATGAACAAGGCCAAAAAGGCGGCTCTGATTAAAGGTCCCGCTTATCTCCATGTCTATTCCCCTTGTCCGACCGGCTGGCGGCATGCAACGGATCTGGCCATTGAGGTCAGCCGTTTGGTGGTGGAAACCAATATTTTCCCTCTATTTGAAGTCACTGAAGGAAAATATGTGGTCCGGAAAAACACCAAACCCAAACCGGTGGAGGAATACCTGAAAATCCAACGGCGTTTCAGCCACCTGACCCCGGATCTAATCCAAACCATCCAGAAGCGGGTGGATGTGGAATATGAAAAGCTGTTGAAGCTGGAGGGGTTAACACAAACAACAGAGGCAAAAACAGATACCAAAGAAGAATAAATTGATATAAAACCGGATTTGCATTATACTCCATTCCGCAATCCTCTGCCGATCGCAGGATCTAAAATCCGAAATTAAATTATTCCCCGGTAGCTCAGTCGGTAGAGCGGGTGGCTGTTAACCACTTGGTCGGCGGTTCGAGTCCGTCCCGGGGAGCCAACAATTAAAAAAGGCCCGATACTCGGGCCTTTTTTCTTGGAGCCTGCCAATGGCTTTCTGCGTGTACATCCTCCAAAGTAAAACCACCGATAGATACTACTGTGGTCAAACCAATTTTCTATTCTTCTTCAGGATCCTCATCTTTTTCGGGGCGAAGTGGCACAGCATAAATCGGAGCAACGCGATCCTGGTCCATAAACGGACAGAATATCCGGGCATGGATCAGTACAGGTGTCCCTAATTTCGCAGGTCCCGCATTCATTTTCCAGTTCGCACTTGCGCATTATCCATAACTCGCGATTTTTCTCAATATCACACTTCCGCCCCTGAGTTATCTCATAAGCCCGATAGAAACGTTTTTTTACCAGGTCTTCAGTCAATTTCAACTCACTGGATATTCGTCTAAATGTCCTCCTAATTGTGAAAGCAGGCCCGTCCCCTCTCCTTCTGACTATTTCCTTTTTCCGCCTTAAATCCCAAATCTTTAATTGTTCCCATGTTTCATTCCATTGCCTGGTGTTGTCAATGTCCCAATTAAATAACCCGCCAGAATTTAAACTTTTCTCACTATCTAATACTTTCTCCATAGTAGGTTCTAATCTTTTTCCAACTATCAGGTATTCCCTTTCGTGTTCCAACAAGGATTTAAATTCTTGAGCTAATTGGGTTTGGCTTTTCCGAAGATCAACTTTTAAAATTCTTTCATACCGCTCTACATCCCCTGATATTTCCGGCTTGTATCGGCGATAGCATAGGTTCCCTTCATAAACTACCATTCCATGGGCCAATCCGAATTCTTCAACCCCTGGAGAATAGAACAAAAGCGGAAGCCCTTTGGCAATTAAGGGATGAAGATCATCCAGATCTCTTCCCGGATACAGAAGCTTAAGTATTTCCGATGTGGCCACTCCCCAATATTCCTGCGCAATCATAATGAAGCGTTAAAAAAACCGAATTCAGCAGCACCCCCCCCAAAGAAAGGTCCTCCTTGCACATACAGCACGCCCAGCCGTTTCATGTAGTCATCCTGCGATTCTTCCGGCGATCGAAGTTCTTTTATTATTGAATAGGGATTTTTCGAGAGAGTCTCGTAAAAATCAATAAATCTGAAGTTCCTTTTGACGATAGCCAATTTCAACCTGGCAATATTGAAATCTTCTTTCTTGAATGTATACCCGGAGATAACTCGGCCTGGAACCCAACTTTTTGACATAACCCTCCCCACTCGCGATGGTTAAATTTTTTATTAATAGAACCGTCCGGTCATGGATCAATATACCAACTGATGGATGATAATAAGGATGGTGACTGGTACGGCAATCCAGCAGGCTGCCAGAATAGATAATAGCCTCCCAAGCATACTGGGAACAAATACGCGTTAAATTTTTCTTCTTGACCTTTATCAGCTTCCCATCTTATAATTTTTTATAAAACATTAACAAATTATATATGGTTGAACGGGTGATCATTTGAACTTCATTGACCGTATCGAAATTAATCCAAGGGTCTGCAACGGGAGGCCGGTAGTTAAAGGAACCAGGATACCAATTTCAGTTATTTTGGAACAAATCGCCGAGGGGGAATCCTGGGAAACAATCCTTGCCGGTTATCCTGAGTTGAAAAGAGAAGACCTTCAGGCCGTCCTCTTTTACGCCCGAGAATCAATTGACCACACAGAAGTAATGGCTATCAATGCCTGAGGGATTCCGACTCTATCTTGATCAAATGTTCAATCTGGACATTACCCGGGCACTAAAGGAAGAAGGTTATGATGTAATACGGGCATCTGAGATGGGACAAGCCCGGGCCGATGATAAAGAGATCCTGGAAAGGGCTATTTCCGAAAACAGAATCCTTGTTACTCTCGATCAGCATTTTGGCGACTGGGCTGTTCTCCCTTTGAGCCATCATCCCGGTGTTGTTCGGTTAAAAGTCAATCCAACGACCTCAAAAAATGTCTTAGAGCTATTAGTCCCTTTTTTACGTCGCCAGTCACCTTCCCAATTTAAAGATCGTTTGGTAATCCTTTCCCAACAAAGGGTCAAGTGGATTGCAACAGGTTAGCTCCCGGTTTTAAAAACTTTCCTTTATATTTGTTCGTGAGTAAAAGCATGGAGACGAATGTCTTGATTTGCTGGATCAATACACCAACCGATGGATGATGATAGCGAGAGTAACCGGTATGACAATCTAGAAGGCGGCCATGATTAGACAACCGCCGCCGGTAACCATTCTTCCAATCTTCCTTTCCCGCCCATTCTTGGTCAGCGGTACGCCGATGGACCGGGAAATCCGGGATTTGGCCGCAGAGATCCCGAAAAATCTTTTCCACGAGAACCCGCCACGATTCATTTATTCTCCCAGAAAATTAAAATAGCTTCTCTACTTTCCTCGAACCTACAACCTTGAAGGGGTGTCAGATCGCTAACGATAATCACTTCATCAACGGATCATCTTCAACAACCATTTTTTGAACTGAATTCCAATTATTATAAATGATACTTTTGTCAGATACGGTCAAAACCTGGAGGATTTTTTAAAAATATGTTTTTTGATTATTTTGAATTAGTAAGGGTTGCTTTAAAACGGGCCATAAACTCCGTTTCCTCGACATAGGGAATGACCAGCCGGAACTTGGCCCGGGTAATAGCAATATAAATAAGCCTTATCAATTTGATCAATCAGCCAATCCTTGACCTCCAGAACCAGAAGCCCCAATAAATTTCGGAAAAGAACAAAGTCCGGCTCCCTGCCCTGTTCTCCGATGGCAGGCTCATACCAGCCGATGAATTCCGAATCCGGCCTGGGCGTTTCCCGAAGGAAACGAAAGACCTTCCTTTCCACCTCGGTGGGGTTCTCTAACTCCTCAATCTCTTCGGGGTTCATGCGGGCCATGTCAATTTACTTTTATGAGTTGAATCTTTATTTCTGCACTCTCGGAACGATGTCCCCTGCCCACCAATTTGGCGATAAAGGTCAAGGGCAGACTTGACCCCTTTATCATACAACATGCCCAATCGCTTCAGGTGGACATCCTTCGGTTCATCCGGCAATTGAAATTAATCAACGGGCCTGAAAAGGGAGGCCGGTATTTAAAGAAACATCAAACAAATGAGAACCGAATTAGACCGAAGATTGCCGAATCTTTTTAAGATCGGATAAGTTTTATTAATATTTTGATTTTATTTTAAATGTCAAGTAGCTTCCTGTAATGTTGTTTTTTATATTTTGGCCATATTGTCAGATTTCAAACAGTAAATAGTGCTTGAAGGGAAAGCGACAAGTGTCAATGTAGACAGCTTGTTGCGGCAGATTTTATCAGTGAAGATTTTCCGGGTTGGTGCAAAAAGAACTTGCGCCGATTACCCGCAACTGGTATATATCTTATTGATATCGATATAGATATTGGTTGCGACCGATTTTCGCGAATCGGACGTTTTGAGTAAAACCCGGAAAATCTTCATGGTGAAATGGTATGCGAAAAGTGATCGAGAATCAACTGAAAATTGGCCAGGTGGACATTTCGAGCATCGACATCGATCTCAAATGCCGGGACGAAATACCGCAATTGTTGATGGGCTTGCAGACGATTTATAGGGACCGCCGTTTGCGGGATGAGGTATTTGGAGTTTTGAAAAACATCGTACCTTCCCATGTGGACATGGGCAACGGCCGACCCGGGATGGATCTGTGGAAGATATTGGTACTGGGGACCTTGCGATTGAACTGCAACTGGGACTACGACAAGCTGCACAACATTTCCAATGAGCATAAGACCGTGCGAGAGTTTTTGGGGCATACGATTTATGAATTTGATCAACAATACAGTTTGCAGTCGCTGAAAGACAACCTGGCGCTTTTCACTCTGGATCTGCTCGATGAAATCAATCAGATAGTGGTAAGAGCCGGACACGATCGGGTTGGTGGTCAAGGGGAATTTCGGCTGAAGGGACGTTGTGATTCGTTTGTGGTGGAAACCGATGTTCATTATCCTACCGACATCAACTTGCTATTGGATGCCATCCGTAAGGTGGTGTTTCTGATCGGGGAGCTTTGTGATCAGTTGGGAGTCACCGATTGGCGGCAGTATCGGCATATTTTCAAAAAGATCCGGAAGCAATTTAACGTGGTGCGCCGGCTCAAACATTCGTCATCAAAGGATGGTGCGAAAAAGGCTCAACGGGAGCAGTTGATTATCGAGGCGCATCGGCAATACGTGGATTTGGTTGATCATTATGTGCAGCGAGCCCAGGCCAGCCTTGGTGTTTTGAATGTGCTGGATATGGGCACGATGGCCCAAATAATGGTCATTGAAGGATATATCGCTCATGCGGAACGTCAGATCGATCAGATTCGACGTCGCGTTTTGGAGGGTAGCGCCATTGCCCACCAGGAGAAGGTGTTTTCGATTTTTGAAGAGCATACGGAATGGATATCTAAGGGAAAAGCCGGAGTGTCTCAGGAGCTTGGATTGGGAGTTTGTGTGTTGGAAGATCAGTATGGTTTTATCATGCATCATCAGGTGATGGAACACGAGAAGGATGTCGACCTGGCGGTGTCAATGGTCGCCGAAGCCCAGCGGAGATTTCCGGCATTGGCGGTGTGCAGTTTTGACAAAGGGTTTTATAGCCCTGCCAACAGAAGCGATCTTGGGGTGTTGCTGGAGGAGGCCGTGCTTCCCAAGAAGGGGAAATTGTCCAGAAGCGATAAACAGATCGAGTACTCGGAGCCCTTTGTCGAATCCCGGCGCAAGCACGCGGCCGTGGAATCGGCGATCAACGCGCTTGAGAATCACGGTCTGGATCGTTGTTTGGATCATGGATTGAACGGTTCAAGTGCTATGTTGCGCTGGCAGTGCTGGCGCGCAACCTTCAGAAACTGGGATCACTGCAACGAGAAAGGGAACTTAGGAGGCTGAAGCGGAAAAGAAAACTGGCTGCCTGAGACGGTAACCAAAGCGACATAAAAAATGGGATAGAGGAGAAGTGTTTCCAAAATTCACTAAAACCAAGCTTGAAATCAGTTATCCGCCTTCCAGAGGATGCGCGAACACATTTTAACTCCTAAAAGTATTTTTTCGTATGCCAGCGTATCTCAAAAAATTGGGGTTTTCGGTCAGACACTAATTGAACGGATTCGGCTCGTAATTACCTCCCTTAGTAAGGGTCTCAAAATAAAGGGGGCACTCACTAAAAGATGCCGATAAATTACCCTTTTCCCTACCGACAACAAGTCCTGTTTTGAGACGAACTCCAGGGCCGATCAAACCTTCCTTGTTTGAGATTCTATTGTACAATTGTCTCATGTTACATCTGGAATGAAAATGACAATGAAGTGGCCGGTTCCACATATTCTTATGATTACGATGATATCGTGGCCAGCTCCGAGAAACCGACACCTAGTGGTATTACATCTCTGTTGATAATTACAACAATACCGGTTATTGCGGAACGTTTAGCCTTTGTATCGATGACACACTGGATTATGACTATAAAATTGCAGCCATCGACCTTACCGATCTGAATAACTGGTGTTCCCCCTTGCAGGCTTATACTACAATGAATGCCACGCCTGATGAAACTGCCGGCTCAGCATGGAAACGGAGGTCCGAATTATAACCGATGGTTCAGGTTTACTGCAACAACCGGTATGATCAACGTCATTGTAAAAACAGGTGGTGATGAAGGCACACTGCGGTAGCAATACGTACTCGCTGTCAGATAACAA
>CAWAKF010000014.1:0-284110 GCA_963782435.1 uncultured delta proteobacterium | reverse complement strand
CAAGTTATTCTAAAGTTTTTATGGATAACTCTACAAATCAAAAGTCTCAATCGGGGAAAGCAACCTTTCCGTTTTTCATTCTTAGAGGTTCTGTGACTTGTTTACCCCTTCATAATATTTATAACCTATTATAAATGATAAATATTATCTTGACAAATAATTTTTATCCCCTAACAATTACTAATTGTATATTCGTTAAAATAGCAAGATATACAGAAATAGGAGGATTCTTCATGCTGGCCATCCCTTCAGCTTTTCAAGCCCAATTTGAAGAGTATCTGAGAAATAAGGCTGTCCCAACCCGATTGCATGGGGAATATAAAAAATGGTTGCGTTATTATCTTGATTTCTGTGACAAATACCATTTCCCTTCCCCCCGGAGAGAGAGCTTGCCTCGTTTTATCAGTAAGTTAAAGGAAAAGAAGCAAACCGATGAACAGCGGAAACAGGCTATTCAGGCAATAGCCTTATATTATGAAATAGTTAAACAGAAAATCCTTCCCTTAAAAAGATCTATCCCACACCCCGCTCCTCCTTTAAAATACCCCGAATCAACCAAAGAAAGACCTTCTTCTTTCCGTGAAACTCCTTCAAAACCGGCTCCAAATCAAACCGGAATACCAAGGTTTTCTCAGCATTCGGTTCAGGCCTCAAGAAAGCCCGGCCCCTCCTCATACCCAGTTCCTATCTTTTCCCAGCCGGCAAAGACTTCTATAAAAACCATTGAAACCAATCGGGGAATCGGTGTTTCCTGGAAAGGAGAATACACCCGGCTGGCTAATGAAATCCGGATGCTTCATTATTCCCCCAAAACCCTTCAGACCTATCGGGGCTGGGTACGGAAATTTCAGGCCTTTACCCGTAGCAAGCCGCCGGGAAATCTTTCCTCCCAAGATGTGAAGGAATTCCTGACCTTTTTAGCTGTCCAGAGAAAGGTTTCGGCCACTACCCAAAATCAGGCTTTTAATTCCCTTTTGTTTTTTTATCGCCATGTCCTTAATAAAGAATTTGGTAAGATCGACGGGGTGGTCCGGGCCAAACGCAAGCCTTATATCCCGGTCGTTCTTTCCCGGAAAGAGATTGATGCCGTCCTGAAGCACCTGGAGACTCCTTTTGATCTGGTGGTAAAACTCCTTTACGGATGTGGGCTTCGCCTTTTTGAATGTCTGGGTCTTCGAGTCCAAAATCTTAATTTTGATGCCGGGATTATAACCATTCATGACGGTAAAGGGAAGAAAGACCGGACAGTCCCTCTCCCGGAAAAAGTCATCCCCCAACTGGAAAAACACCTTGAATCCTTGAAGGACTTGCATAAACAGGACTTGGAACGAAAATATGCCGGGGTGTTTTTAGTGAACGCCCTGGAGAAAAAATATAAAAATGCCGCCCGGGAGTTTATCTGGCAATGGCTTTTCCCGGCTAAATTATTGACCGTTGAGAATAAGACCGGAGAACTTCGGCGTTATCATCTGCATGAAACGCTCGTCCAAAAGGCGATAAAGCAGGCGGTGGGCAAGGCAAGAATTACCAAGCGGGCCACGGCCCATACCTTTCGCCACAGTTTTGCCAGCCATCTGCTGCAAGCCAATTATGATATCCGGACCATTCAAGAACTTTTGGGGCACAGCGATGTGCGAACCACAATGATCTATACCCATACCGTTAAAAGCGTTACGATCAAAGAAGCCAAAAGCCCGTTAGATTTCTGAGATTTCTTCATTCTTTCTTTGAAGGAAAGAGATGCCATTACCGAAATTAAAATCAACACGGGATGGTCACTTCCGGTCTGGCGACGTCGTAAAAAATATTCCTGTAACTTGATTGATATTTGGATTTTTATGGTTATATTTAAAAAATAAAGTCTCAGGCAAATAGACTGAAGACCGAAGGCTGAAGGAAGAAAGGTAACAACACGGTATTACAAAGAACTGATTTCCGGATCAATCCCGGTTTTTTCTGTTGCTGAAAGATGTTTCGGCCTTATAGCTGCCAGCCTTAAACCTATTTGTAGTGGCCGGCTTTTCCTTCAGTCTTCAGCCTTATACCTAACCAAACCTATTTGAAATCCGGGTTCTTAACCACGATCCTCCAAGAATATGGGCCGGTTTCAATCTTTTGAAATGATCCTGGATCGTTCGTTCCGAGGCGGATGGTCGTGAGTGTGAGAAATGTTAGGGAGAAATTCTCAGACTTGGTTGCTAAGAATCTAACCACCTGAGCCGTTACAATAAAATAGGAATTCTAATCAGTCGGAATAGGGGCAGAGAATGTCAAAAAAAGAAAAAAAAGATCAATTCGAAAACGGGGATTTCAAAGTCACTCAGGAACCCTTCTATCTACCTCAGGGAAATGAGATTGCCATTTTCGAAGCGGCCCATAAGAACAAACTCCCGGTGTTGCTGAACGGGCCCACGGGAAGCGGCAAGACCAGGCTGGTAGAACACATGGCCTGGCGCCTGAACCTCCCCCTCTATACGGTCGCCTGCCATGACGACTTGAGCGCCAATGATCTGACCGGGCGCTATATCATCAAAGGGGATGAAGTGGAATGGATCGATGGGCCCCTATTGATGGCCGTTCATGAAGGTGGTCTGGCTTATCTGGACGAAGTGGTTGAAGCCCGAAAAGACGTGACCGTGGTTATCCATCCCCTGACCGATCACCGGCGGTGCCTGCCGGTGGAAAAACGAGGTAAAATTTTTCATGCCCCGGACGACTTTATGCTGGTCATCAGCTACAATCCCAATTACCAGAGTGTGCTTAAGGAATTGAAGCCCAGCACCCGGCAGCGATTCGTATCCATAAACTTAAGCTGGCCGAAGGAAGACCTGGAGGTGCGCATTGTAAGCCGGGAGGCCGGGGTGGATGAGTCGACGGCTGAAAAGCTGGTCAAAGCAGCCAACCGGATAAGGAATTTGGTTCACCAGGGGCTTGAAGAGGGCGTTTCCACGCGGGAGCTGGTTTATGCTGGAATTCTGCTCCGAAACGGACTGTCGGCCAGGGATTCACTTCAGACCACCATGATTGAACCGCTGACCTATGACAGCGATTTGAAGAAAAGCATTGAAGAGGTATTGAAAAATTATTTCAGCTTCTAACAGGTTGATGAAACCGGGCACCGCCCCGAAGGGGTGGGAGTGAGCCGGGGTGTGGGGCGAACAAAAAGGACCAACTATCCTCGGAATTTCTTCGCGTACAAGACAAGGCTCAGTCCCATCCCTTTCAGGATGGATCCCAGTTTCGGGCGCCTTGTATCTGGCCCTTTTTGATCAACCTGTGAAATTCTAATTTTTCGGGAGCCTGTTATAAAAAGGTACAAGGTCCGAGGTCCAAGTGCAACCCCTACCCCCTGGACCCTGCACCCCAATATCATTCCCAAGTTAAAACTCATTATGTCCGACAATTCATTAGTGGAAAACCAAAGAACCCGGGGCATCAAAGAAGCCAACGAAGAGGAATTGATCTCCCGTTTTGGCGAGGCCCTTTCCCCGTTGATCAATCGCTTCGGCTACGACGGGATCGATTCCATAGGTATCTTGATGGCCCGGCTTAAAAAAGTTGATCCCCAGGCGGCTCTCATTCTGATGGAAGAAAGCCCTTTCCTGATCGAGAGTCTTCTTCCCTATGGGGAAGAACGGATTCTGGATATTTTTGACCTGGCCCACCAGATGATTCCTTTCGGACCTTTTCTGACTTTGAAATTTCTGGAGACGAGTCCCCGGTTTCTTGAAAAGAATGATTTTGAAACACTGGTGAAAACAACCGCTTTGATCGGAGAAATTGCCGCTGTCCATGGGGATTTGGCGGTGAGCCTGATTGAAAAAAGTCCGGAATTTATTGAGGCCGCCGGTTTTGAGGGGCTGGTAAAATTGACTTTTTTCTGCCAAGCCATCGCCGATTCAAGCCGAACCTATGCCTTGAAGACCGTTGAAAACAGCCTCTCTATCCTCCTAACCCTTAAAGAAATGGGCGGCATCCCCTTAATTCGGTCTGTTCTCGCTCTGGGCATAAAAATGGCCGCCGAAGATTGGAACTGCGCCCTGGAATTTTTTAAAAAGAGTCCGGCCATTACTTCAGAACTCCACGCCCAGGGCCAAAGGAGGCAAGTCCTTGACCTTTATAATCAGTCAGGCCAGGCCGTTCCCTTTTATGCCCAATTAACCCTAAGCCTTCTCGAGGCCGCCCCTGTTTTACTCGACCGGCTGGGTCCAGCCGGTCTGGATTCGATCAGACAATGTGCCCCGGCCATGGCAGCCGACCGTTCGGAAAAAGCCGTTACCCTCCTCCGGGAAAGCCCTAACATAGTTGATCGGCTTCTGGCCTTTATCACTCCCGGTCAGGTGGTTGAGATTTTTGAATTGGGAAGAGAACTATCCGAGGTGGGTTCAGAACCGGCCCTCGAATTTATCCTGGAAAGTGTTGAGCTTGCCCGGCAATTCGAATTTTCAACTTTGAAGTTCATTTCAGACACAACCAAAGAAATTGCAGCAACCAGCCGGTCTGCGGCAGAGGCCTTTCTGAAGGCCGCTCCCGGCTTGATGAACCGGGTGAATCAGGAAGACCTGAGGAAGATTGTAGAAAAAATTATCCCTATGGCTCGGGAAAGTTGGGAAACGGCTTCGAAATTTCTATTAAAAAGCCCTGATCTGATTGACCGTTTAGGATTCGAGGGCTGGGAGGAAATTGGTGACTTTTCCGGTTTCCTGGCCCGAGAGAGTTGGACGGCGGCTGTTCAACTGCTGGATAAGTGCCCTGTCCTGATTGATGAACTCCTCGCCCTGGGAAATGTTCCTCTAATCTATGAGATCTGCCGGCTTGGCCGCCGGACGGGTCAAACCAATGCCCGGCTGGCGGTGAGCCTGATCAGCGGCAGTCCTGATATCATTAGCAAAACCGGTTTCCAGGGTTTGGAAAAAATAAATGATTGGGCTCTCCAAATAGGTAAGGAAAATTGGACTACAGCAGTCAGTTTTGTAGAGGCCACTCCCCAGCTTCTGAAGCGGTTGAATTTTGAAGAATTGAATCAAATCTCAACCACCGCTCGAATCCTGGCCGGAGAGAACAGCTATTCGGCGGTAAGTCTCCTGGAAAAGGCCCCCGATCTGATCGACCGCCTATCGAAAAGCGGCACAAAAAATGAAATCCTCCATATCTATGACCTGGTGGGGGAGACCGCCTTCATAAGCTGGCGGCTGGCAAACACTCTTTTGGAAAAAAGTCCGGAACTTCTGTCCAAACTGGGGGCTGAGGGGTTGGAGAGGCTGGTGGCCTTGGTTATTTCAACGGCCCGGGTAAACGGGCAAATTGCCGTGAGACTGCTGGACCTGAGTCCGGTCCTGTTGGACCAGATTGGTTTTGAAGGGTTGGAAGTCGCGGTCGGTTTGATTTCCTTGTTGGCCGGGTTCGACTGGATGGGTGCCCTGACCTTATTGGAAAAATTCCCCTTGTTGATTGATCGTCTGGGGCACTTCCGGGAACGGGCGATCGCCCCCGTTGTTTTTGACCTGGCCGCCAAAGTGGCCCGGACCAGTCCGGCGGCAGCCATTAAGCTTCTGGAAAAAAGTCCGGCATTGATTGATTGGGTGGGCTGGGAAGGTTTTGGGAAAATAGCCGCTTTTATTGAAACCACAGCCGAAAGGGATGAACAAAAGGCCCTTGCTTTTCTATCCAGTGAGTCTCCGACTTGGACGGATTTTCTTGAAAATATTCCCAAAGGGATGGAATTGAAGACCATCCAGCCGATCCTCTCTACATACCTGAAGGCCCTTTTGGGCCGGAGGGTTGAAATCGCTGAGGACAAAAAAGCGTATACGGATGGAAATAAAATCCACCTCCCTGGGAGGATCAGGGATTTTCAAAGTCAGGAGGATAACTTTTTAGCGTATAAGGTCTCAGCCACTCATCTCGAGGCCCACCTGGAGTATGGGAGTTTTGAGTTCGATCTCACCCGGATGAAGGATTACCTGATCAGAAACGGTTTTGATCCCATGATCGAAGCCTGGGAAGGTGAAAGCGATATCGAGCAGTTTGTCCGGCTTTGCCAGGAACCGGATCTGGCCCGGGATCTATTTAATCTCCTGGAAGACTGGAGGATAGAAAAAATCCTAAAGAGGGAGTATCCCGCATTGGGGGAAGAAATTTCCCGGATGAACCTCCATCAGGTTTCCAAGCGCGGGTCTCCCAGAAAAATGACCAATCCCAAACAACGGATCGTGGAAATGATCGGGCAAACTTTGTTGGCCGGCAAGAACTTCCAGGATGTGGACCCACAATGTCGGGCTATCCTGCAACAAGCCCTGGAAAGGGCTGATATCCTGGGGCAGGCGGGAACCGATGTGCATACGGCTGCTGGAATGGCCCTTGAATTATACCTCCTGATCGATGATCAATTCCCGGAAGCCTATCGTCCGATAAAACCCCTTTCCGATTCACTGGATCAGGATAAGGTCTCTCAAAATATCGGGAGTTTCGGAAAGACTTCCCAACAAATACAGGACCGGATTCAAGGCAAACAAACAGCCGGGGGGAACCGGCCCAGAACACAACCCGAGGCGGAAAGCGGGTCGGAGGGAGAGACCCAACCCACCCAAAGCCGCCCAAGTCAGGATCATATTCAACAACGGCAACATGCTTCCGGTAAAGAGCAGCGCACCTTTCAAGGGCCTTCCGGAGGCGGGAAACAGGATTCCGGCGATGCCGATCCGGGAGGAGAAGAAACGGGCGGTGCGGGGGAAACCTTGAAATTCGATTCCCGGGAAAAGATAGAGCGGCTGCTCAAGGCCCTTTATCGGGAACGGGGAATTACACCCAAGGAAATCGAACGGCGATTGGAATCTTTGAAACAAAACGAAATGTATCTTTTCCTGCAAAATCTGGAGGCCTCACTGGCCAAAAAGACGGAACTCCAAAGCGAAAGGGGGACCTCTTTGTACCCGGAATGGGGGGAGGATATTCAGGAATACCGGGGTAACTGGGCCAGAATTCGGGAGCAGACCCTCCAGGGGAGATCATTGGGCTTTTACCGGGAAGTCCTGGAAAAGCATTCCGGACTTTTAAAGAAAATCCGAAGAGAGTTCCAGATGCTCAAACCGGAAGGGCTCACCCGGCGTAAACGGCAATATGATGGAAACGAGATCGATCTGGAAGCGGTTGTAGAATATTGGGTGGACCGGAAAGTCGGCCTGTCCCCCTCAGAAAAAAACTATACCCTCCATCAGAAAAAAAAGCGGGACATTGCCGTGGCTTTTCTGATCGATATGAGCCGAAGTACCAAGGGGCCCACCATTGAACTGGAGAAGGAGGCCCTGATTATCATGTCCGAGGCCCTGAACGAAGTCGGGGATGCCTTCGCCGTCTTCGGGTTTTCAGGGGACAATCGGGACAACGTTGATTATTTTCGGATTAAATCGTTTGATGATCCCTACGACCACCCGGTTAAAAAAAGGATCTCGGCCATTACCGACCGCTTCGAAAACCGGGACGGCACGGCCATCCGGCACACCATAAGCAAACTGAGAAGGAGGTCGGAACGGACGAAGCTGCTTATTTTATTGAGCGATGGTAAGCCGGTGGACAAGGAATATTCCGGCGCTTATGCGATCGAAGATACGCGGCTGGCCTTGAAAGAAGCCCGCCATTACGGGATCAGGACCTTTTGTATCACCGTAGATCGCACTGCCGCCGAATACCTGCCCCGGATGTACAGCCACAGCAGTTGGACCGTTATTGATGACGTGAACAAACTTCCGGAAAAAATCACCCGTATCTACCGCATGCTGACGGCTTGAGATGTTAAAAAGGGTTTAGTGGAAATCAATTTCCCGGTTTAGTAGGGCTTAGGTATATGAAAAAGGAGTTTTTCCATCACAGAGCCGCAAAGGACGCAGAGAGAATTATTATTGAACAATCCCGTGAGAGGCGGGATTGTTCAACACTGCTTAAGGTTTTGGCCAAAAAGATACCCAAAGGGTTGCGAAGCTTATGGATTGCCGGCCTCTCACCGGCAATTCATAAAATAACTTCTCTGCGTCCTCAGCGTCTTAGCGGTAAAATCCCTTATTTTAAAAAGCTAAACGAATACAAAAATTCAACTTTGGAGGTGACTTATGGCTAAGGATTCTAAGGAAAAGAAAAAAGAGGCGGTTATCGGCGTGATAAACCAGGCGCGCTCCATGGAGTTGCAGGCGATTCACCAATATATGAATCAGCATTATAACCTGGACAACATGGATTATGGAGATCTGGCCGCCAAAGTCAAACTGATCGCCATCGATGAGATGCGGCATGCCGAGATGTTCGCTGATCGGATCGAGGAGTTAGGAGGAGAGCCCACTGCTGACGTGGCCGGTAAAGTGATCAAAGGACAGAAGGTCGAAGCCGTTTTTCCTTTTGATGCCGACCTGGAAGACCATACCATCGACCAGTATAACCAGTTTCTCATCCTCTGCCGGGAAAACGGCGACAGCATCAGTGTGAAACTTTTTGAAACCATTATCGATGAGGAGCAGATTCATTTCAATTATTTCGACAATATCAAGGACCATATTAAGAATTTAGACGGAACGTATTTGGCCCAGATTGCCGGAACCCCGTCCACCACCGGTCTGCAAACCATGGGTTTTGTGGCCAGACGAGGGACAGGAACTCCGCAGGCGGGGGCTTGACAGGGAAAAGCAAGCGGGGTTTTTACGCTTTCCCCTTGCTTCTCCCGCCGCTCTCACTTATACTTTTAACTTCTTTTCCTGAAAAAGGAAAAAAGATTATGAAACAGAAAGGATAACGAGTATGGATTTTACCGAACTTCTTGAAAAACGACGGGCCGTCCGGGATTATGAGGACAAGGCGGTGCCCTTGGAGGTGATCAAGTCCATCATCGCCGAAAGTATCAAGGCCCCCAATGCCAGCAACCGGCAACCCTGGAAATTTATCGTGGTCAATAACAAGGCCATGCTGAAAAGGATTTCCGATGCCAGTAAAAAAATCATTATCGCCGGTATTGAAAAAGACCCCAACTCACCTATGAAGGGATACCTGGACACTTTGAAAAAGGAAGATTTTAACGTCTTTTACAACGCCCCCTGCGCGGTAATCATCGTTGCCCCACTCAAGGGTGCCACCATTCCCCAGGACTGCGGTTTATTGGCGGCTTATTTTATGCTCTCGGCCGCATCCAAGGGATTGGGTACCTGCTGGATCGCCCAGGGTGCGGAAGCCCGCGATCCGGAACTGCTGGCCGAACTCGGCCTGCCTGAAGGGTATCGGATGTGGGCCCCGCTCGTTTTGGGATATCCCAAAGCAATTCCGCCCATGCCGGCACGCAAGGAACCCGATATCCTGAAAATCATCTCCTGAAAGATTCTTAAAAGCTTGTAGCCAAAGATAAAGGCCTTTGACCCCAAAGAATCCCGGACAAGGCTCCGAGGTTCTTTGGGGGGATTACCTGCGAGCCTTCCTTTTAATTTCCTTGACATCATCAAATTCCCCTTTTATATAGATATTCAGCCTGTTTTTTTCTAAGGTTTTTATTTTATTTCATTGAATATAAGGAGAGAAAAAGTTTAACTTGGATTTAACTCTTCTATGACCACCCAAGGGGGTCAACCGATAGCACCCTAATATTTAATGGTCAGATTATGAACGTTCAACATAAGTCCACCACCTCTGTTGGAAAAATCGCTTCAGAGGATGAGTTGAATGCTACTAAGAAAATTTTTGCAAGCTTATTGCTTGCCTGCAAGAACCTGTCACTCTACCCCCATAGTCATACCATCTGTGTCAATTCTATAAATCAGCTTCACGGCCTGCTCAGTGCATTCCTTCATAAATACGGAACACTCAAACTCGAGATAGAGAGGGAGCGGATTATTTCCAAGGGTGGATTGATCTCCGAAGGACTCCCGGATGATGGGACTCTGCACTTTTCCCTTTTCCAGGTTGGGATAAAATGGCTGGAGTTCAAGGTGGGCATCGAGATAGAGGAACTACATGATATTCTGATAATTTTAGAGAAGTATACCAAACTGTCGGCTGAACCGGAAGGGGACATTGTTACCGCTTTCTGGGAAGCCCAATTTTCTCATATGGAATACGAGGTCGCAGACTTTTCCTGGGGTGGTGATCCGGAGGAAGTGGTAACCGGGATTTCCGATCTTACAGAAAAGGAAGCTGTCGAGATGCAGCTTAGAGAATTTGAAAGGGAGGAACAGGAATCCCCGGAATACCCTGCCATAGATGATGCCCATCTGGTACTTACACCACAAGAAAAAGCAGTACTAAAAGAAATGATTCGTCAGGAGGAAGAGGCTGATCTGGCCTCCTATCTGGATGCCTTGTTGGATAGCCTTTTACAGCATCGGGATAAAGAAAATTTCAAGATAATACTGGAAGTGCTTTCAGAGGAATTCACAGGTTCTCTGGCCCGAGGAGACTTTGTTGTAACGCTAAAGATCCTGCACGGATTGCGTTTCGTGCTCGATATCTGCAAGGCAGAGATACCCTGGGCCGGTCTGGCTATAGAAACATTTTTTTTGAATGCCTCCAGTCTTGATTCACTTGCACCCCTTAAGGAGGTTTGGAGACATTTAGATTCAAACCATGCCGGGATATTGGAACAGATTTTCAACCTCCTTAATCCTCAAGCTATTCCTACGCTTGTTTCTCTTCTGCCACAATCACAAACGGCCCCTCTTCAACAGATCCTGCAGGATTCGATCATTTCCCTGGCATTACAGGATATGCGTCCCCTGGAATCAATGCTCGAAAACTCTGATGGAATGTTGCTGGAAAAACTCGTCTCGGTGATCGTCAACATACCGGGAGGGAAATCTCTGAGGTATTTGATAAGGCTTACCCGTCATCCCTCGTCAGAAGTCCGCAATGAGGCAGTTAAGGGTATTTTCAGCAGGGACCCTGCCCGTGTTAGGGATATTTTCAATTTGATCGATGATAAAGATGATTCGATACGACAATTGGTCCTTACACAATTGGGGGAGTCGCGGGACGAAGCAGTCGAAGATCTTTTCCTTGCATACCTTCGCAATAAAAGATCCATCAAGAATGAGGAAAAGCATCTCATTATGTGTTTTAGAACTTTAGGGAGATGCGGGTCGGCACGTTCAATCCCTTTTCTTCGTGAAACCCTGTTTAAAGGGGGATGGATGCCCGGTTTCCGGAGGTCTGAATTCCGAAAAGGGGCTGCTATTGCCCTTGGCGCGATGGACTTACCTGAGGCCGAACTCGTTCTAAAAGATGCCAGTCGATCCCTTTCTCCGAGCCTTAGAGGCATTGTCAGAAAGAGCAGACAGGAATCGCTTCGCAGGGAAGGCAACTGACCGTGGTGAATGAAAATGTAGCACAGACGGATGAATCCGGAATAGATTTCCTGAAAATATTATATCATCTTGTTCAGACAGCAAGAATATATAATGATAACAATCAATTAACAATGGAGTCTCTGGTTAAATTTAAAGAAATTCTCGAGGAGACAACTAAGGCGGAAGATTTGAATATTCAGATCTGGCGGGGAAGGTTCCATATAGGAGGGAAAAGGTTTCCTTATAAAAGAGAGAGCGTCAGCATCCTCAATGAGATGATTGAATATTTTTCCGGGAGGGGATTAGGCGGGATCGCGTTTTTTATGAATTCCAGGAAGGTTTCACCTGAAAACCTCATGAAGTTCATTCGCCTTCTTGATGTTTCGGTGAAACAGGAGGATCCCTTTAACTGGCTTGATCAAAGAATTAGAGCTCAAGGGCTGTCATGGGTGCAGATCTTTAGGGAACAAGAGAAGGAGCAAAAAAAGGGACAAGAAGGCGACCTTAAACCTCAAATAAGGGCCAAAAAAGCCTACATGCATGCCATGGCCTCAATTAAAGAGGTGAGTGATAAGGCTTCAAAAGGTGTTGCCGGCATTCGCAAGGTAAGACGTCTGGCCCAAACCATTGTGGATCTTGTTCGAGAAGATCAAACCCTCGTACTCGGACTCGCGACTATCAAGGCCTATGATGATTATACCTATGTCCATTCGGTCAATGTTTCCCTCTTGGCGACCTGCCTTGGAAGACGCATCGGCTTGTCCAAGGTAACTCTCGAGCATCTTTGTGTAAGCGGACTTTTTCATGATCTGGGAAAGGTCGAGGTTTCCAAGAAGGTCCTCCTTAAGCGGGGAAAGTTGAGCGCAGACGAATGGAAAAGCATGCGTAATCACCCGCTTTTCGGGGTTAGGAATATTTTGAGACTGAATGCCAATAAAGAGATGAGGTCAAAAATAATCCTTGGTCCATTTGAGCATCACTTGAATCCCGATATGACCGGATACCCCAAAACACATTTCATGAAGAAGTTGAGTCTTATGGGGAAAATCCTTCGAATCGCCGATGTCTATGAGGCACTGACCGCAAGTCGTGCCTATCGTCCCAGGTCTTTCACCCCGGATGAGGCCCTGAGGATGATGTGGAGCGATGTCGGAAAGAGCTTTGATCCGATTTTAATGAAGTGCTTTGTTAACATGATGGGGATTTATCCAATTGGGTCTATCGTGGAATTAAATGATGGTCGAACCGCACTGGTAATGGAGTATCCCGATGAATCCCCAAGGGACATGCCTAAGGTTCAAATTCTCCTTCATGACGGCGAGGGTGGACTGATCCGAGGAGAAACAGTCTCCCTGTCGACCGGGATAATGCAGGATAGCTCCCCTCGATTGAAGATCATCGGGGGTCTCAACCCCTCCCAACTTGGAATTCAAGTCGCTGATTATTTCCTGGAGGAAAAGTGAAGAAGCAGACAAGCGCAGAGACGCAACCATACCCTATTCAAAAATGAGAAAATATCTAAACTGGACTAAGCATGCTAAACATTTCTATCCCTAAAGGACATGGTGATGTATTTTCATCAACATATTGGCAGTCTTCCTGATCACATTTAACAAAATAGTCCTTTTTGTATTTGAGGCCGATATTAGCTTTATTTTTTAGATAAATCCTAACATCTTCTCTGATCACATTACAATAATAATCCTGGCTGTTCCTTTTCATGATTAGTTATCCCTGTTAAGAGGTTGCCAAAAAGAAAACGTGGTTATTTTAATTTTTATTTCCACACTTCAATTACCATAAAGCCGACGAAATAGATACTCCTTTTAGGTGATGGCTGTTAGTATCCTTCTGATTTTTTCAAAATCGAATCTTGCGGATTTCAGAAAAGGGGGCCCCCATGAAAAGGTCACGGTCACCTATTCAATGTTGCCTTTTTCTGAAGATCTTTTTAATCCTGTCTTTTTCTTGCCAAATGTTACTAAAGATGGACTCGCAAGAAGTCCATCGACAGGCCGAGGACGATTAAGTCCCGGCCTGGGGTGAAGGTGGAACCACTTGAATCCCATTCAAGTGGCGGGAGAGTCCCGCCAGGGCGGGATTACCCGCCTCGCGAAAAGTTGGTTTTTGACTTTTTGCGAGGTTATCACTAATAAGAACAGGCGGAGGTAGCAAAATATTCAGAAAGACGGCTTTCGGGCCGTCAGGGATAAGTATTCCCAAGGATAAACCAGAAATCCCATGGATGAAATTTTCCATTTAATCCTGTGGTTCATCATGAGGTGCAGCAAATGGGAAAGGACCCATTTTCGAAAATAAGGCCTTACATAGGGTGTGATGTTTCTCTGGTCAACGATTTCAAATCCGGCCTCAAGGACTTTTTCCAAATATACCGCGGTGCCGTAAATGTTGACGGAAGGGATATATAGACTGTCCTGCAATCGGGCCATAAAACCTTTCTCCATCCTGTTGCGGGGTAGATTATAGACAATATCAGCCAGAGATATAAGACCGCCGGGTTTCAAGGTTCGGAAAGCTTCCCGGAAGAAATCATCCCGCGGATTAAAGTGAAAGGCTGATTCCGTACTGATCATTTTGTCGATGGAATTGTCGGCAAATTGTAGATCGGTTGCCGACATTTTGAGGACGGTAACCTGATTTTGAAGATTCTGCCGGGCAATTCCGGCTTTGGATTGTTCGATCTGATACTGGGAAACATTGATACCGATCACCTTAGGGCAATTAAAATCCGTCGCACATAAAACTGCGGCATTACCGAATCCACAGCCAATATCGACAACCAGTTCGTCCTGTGCTGATAATCGGGCCTTTTGACAGACTAATTGAAAAAGAGCGTAATTGGAACGGAACAAATCTCGATTGGTAAAAGAAGTAAGACCGTTCCAATACCCCATGTTGGTAAGGGAAATTTGATTCCGAACATCATAGATCAGGGGGGCATGGCCCATAAAATCGTACAAGGAACCCGCGTCGGGAAAGTGGTTGCTGGTCTTGTTTTTTATCATTCCATTTTGCCCAAAAAAATGAAAGCAGATTTAAAACAGCGAGGATTATCCGGAATGCTGATGGTTATTAGTCTATTCCCAGTTTTACTTTCTGATTGGACACCCTCCCCAAAAAGATTTGAGTAGATGTGAAAAGTGTATTCCATTAAGAAAAGAATCTTATAACAATTCAACTCTACAGGGGACATAGCGATGTAAAGGGGTTGCCGCAATTCGATCGCGATGGGTTTTTTTGTCAATCGGTTCACGTTGGCGCCGAATTTCTTGCCGTCATAAATCAAACCGAATCCATGGGGGATGATCACCTGCCCTTTTCTCACCCCGTTGGAGACTTCGATTTCAACGGTCTCCTCCCCGGCCTCGGTGATTAGGCGGACGTTTGGTTCATCGCTAAATCCATAAGCTGCCGCATCTTCCGAGTTCATAAGCAGCGTACAGGCTCTTTTCCCTTCGTTCCAGCCAATAGCGGCCGGTATATTCCTGGCCCAGAGCGGTATAATTATATTGGGAACCCAACATATTGCCGAATCGACCGGCAAAGGCCAATCCAAAATGGCATCCCTGCCCGCTAAGCACCCAAGCCAGAGATCGCGGGCCGTGAATATCAAGGATACCTTTCAATTTCTCTGCGATTTCTTTTATCGCCTGCTCCCAGGAAATCCTTTCAAAAGTGTCTCCTGCCCTTTTCAGGGGATGGGTGAGCCGGTCGGCATTATGTTGATGAAAAGCGACCTTTAACCCTTTTCGACAGATATACCCTTCACTGCGGGGATTTTCTTTGTCCGGTTTTACCCTGATCATCCGGTTGTTTTCAACCTGGACCTCAAGTCCGCAATTAATTTCACATAAGGCACACCTGGTTTTTTCCCAGGCCATACGCTAACCTCTCTTTATTTTTTGTAATCTAATCCAAATGTATGGTTTTTAATTAAAGAAATCAATTATAATATAATGGCCGATCCGTTATCCCCAGACCGGACCGATGAAAGGGATCAGTAATTTGGATTCTAAGTTGTCTGATTGTAGTGGAAAAGGCAAGAATCCTCGTGGGTGTTTTCAGCCAGGCAGGTGAGATTCGCATAAAGAGAACTAAGGTCAAATAAAAATAATTCACAATCCTGGTTCAAAGCAGGAAAACAGGAAAAAGGAAGTATTATGACAGTAAGAAAAAAAGGACGGCTCTGATTTATTTTGACCCATAATGGATCTTAGGGGGTACTCTCTTTTTTTTCTTTCAAGGCCCGCCAGATGCGCTCGGAAGTGACGGGCAGTTCGGTGATGCGCACTCCGGTGGCATCATAAACGGCATTCAGGATGGCCGGGATCGTGGGCATGATGGCCCCTTCGCCGACTTCTTTGGCTCCGAAAGGACCGTTGGGTTCGTTGCTTTCTATAATAAGGGATTGAACCTGGGGCATGTCCAGGGCCGTGGGGATCTTATATTCTCCCAGGGAGGCATTGATAATCTGTCCCCGGTCGTTGAATTTCACTTCTTCAAAGAGGGCCTCCCCCAGACCCATGGAAACCGAGCCTTCCATCTGTCCTTCCACGGAGGTCCGATTGATGGCCAGGCCGCAGTCGTGGGCATCGGTCACTTTATCTACCGTCACCTCGCCGGTTTCCATATCCACACTGACTTCGGCGATCATGGCTGAACAACCGTAGGCCGGTGAAGTGCCGACCGCCGCCCCTTTGAAGGACCCTCCCAGTTTGGGAGGCTTATATTTGCCGGTGCCCACTATGGTTCCCCGTTTTAAATAAGCCAGACGAGCGGCTTCTCTAAAAGTCAGATGTTCTTCCCGGGGAGGATCAGTCCAGCCCCGGTGTTCCTTGATATACTCAATGCGGATCGTTTCGAAATCGGGGGTGGCCCCTTCAAAAAAGACCAGGCCGTTGCGGATCGTATATCTTTTCCATCGGGACGTTAAGGGTTTCAGACAACACCTCCAGAACCTGATGTCGGGCATCTTCGGCCGCTTCCTTGGTAGCATATCCGGTCATCAGGGTCTGACGGCTGGAATAGGCTCCCAAATCGACGGACAGATCCGTATCCCCGGACGCAACCCGCACATCCTCGTACCGAACCCCCAGGGACTCGGCGGCAATCATGGCAAAAGCCGTGTCCGACCCCTGGCCGATTTCCGCACTGCCGGTCAAAACCTGGATGCCTCCGCCGTCCTCGGAAATCTTGACGACCACCGTGGCATGATAGGTATCGGAACGATAAATGGGATAGCCGGCACCGGAGACAAAAAAGCCGCAGGCCATGTCCGATCCCTTTACCTTTCGGCAGGTGGCCTTTTTTCAATTTCCAATCGGAGTGATCCCGAATGGCCTCGATACATTCTTTCATTCCCAGACTGCTCATGTTCAGTTCGTTGCAAGTCGTGTCGCCGGTTTCCATGATATTTTTCAAACGCATTTCCACCGGGTCGATTCCCAATTTTTCGGCGATGATGTCCATCTGCTGCTCAAACCCAGCCCGGGCGGCCACGCCGCCGTGTCCCCGTTGGGCCCCGCAAGCCGGACGGTTGGTGTAAATCCGGAAACCGTCGTATTTCATGTTGGGAAGCTTATAAGGGCCTCCCAAAGGGATCCGGCGTAATATACGGTGGCGATCCCGAAGCTGGAGTAGGCCCCGCCTTCCAGGACACAGGTCTTATGGAGAGCCAGCAAGTGCCGTCTTTTTTGACTCCGGTCTTGAAGGTGTGGAAAAATTGATGACGGGCCCGGCTGTGGAGAAAAACCTGTTCCCGGGAGAAATGCATCTTTACCGGACGATGGGTTTTCATGGAAAGGAGGCAGGCAGTCAATTCCAGGGTTGACGCCGAGGCCTTGGGCCCGAACCCGCCGCCGACATAGGACTTGATGACACGGACTCTTCCGACAGGCATTTTTAAGACCATGGCAACGGTCCGCTGGACATAATGGGGGACCTGGGTGGAACTGTAGAGAGTCAAATATCCGTGTTGATCAAAAACCGCTACGGCGTTATTGGGTTCCAGAAAGGCGGCATCCTGACGTTTATTGACAAATTTATGCTCGTGTATCAGGTCGCATTCGGCGAAGGCAGCTTCCACATCACCGAACTCCTGATGCACCTCGGCGCAGATATTCCGGGCAAAGCTCTCATGTATCCGGGGTGCCCCATCGGTCATGGCTTCAAAGGGGTCAAAGACGGCCGGAAGTTCTTCATATTCCACCCGGATTAACTCCAGGGCTTCCTGGGCTGTTTCCTGATCTACAGCGGCCACAGCGGCCACTTCATCCCCCACATAACGCACCTTGTCCAGGGCCAGAATGGTTTCATCATATCGGGCCGGCGAAACCCCGAAAGGGATGATCTCCACATCCTGGGCCGTGACCACGGATTTGACGCCCGGGAGGGCTCTGGCCTTCGAGGTATCGATGTTGAGAATACGGGCATGAGCCAGGGGACTTTGCAATAAGGCCCCGTAAAGCATATTGGAAAAATGTAGATCATCGGAATAAACGGCCTGGCCGGTAGCTTTGTCCGGTGCATCCAATCTCGGGGCCCGGCTATTGATGACGCTGTAGGAATTCATAAGGGTTGTCCTTCCATAAATGTGAAAAAAGGGTTCAAGGATTCAAGGATTCGAGGGTTCAAAAACTGCCGGTATAAGGTGTAAGGTTTTTCCTTTGACCTCGAACCTTGTACCTTAAACCTTCTTGGCCACTGATTGGACAGCATCCACTATTTTTTGGTAGCCTGTGCACCGGCAAAGGTTGCCGCTGATGGCTTCCCTGATTTCCGATTGATTGGGAGAAGGATTTTTATCCAGCAAGGCCTTGGCGGTGAGGATCATACCGGGACTGCAAAAGCCGCATTGGATGCTGCCATGATCCACAAAGGCCTGCTGAAGGGGATGGAGCCTCCCCTCATCGGATAACCCTTCAATGGTAAATATCTCATGTCCCTCGGCCTCCACGGCCAGGACCAGACAGGAGTTGACCGGTTGTCCGTCCATCAGGACGGTGCAAGATCCGCAGTCGCCCATTTCGCACCCTTGTTTTGTGCCGGTTAGTTTTAAGTTATCCCGGAGGACTTGGGTCAAGGTCCGGTTTACGGGGATGACCAGATCGTATTCCCGGTCATTGACTTTAAGGGAAATCATTTTCTTCATGGAGGATCTCCTAATAATAATTTTTCATGAGCTGATTAAAAGCGGTTTTCAGGGTGCGTAAGGTTAGAATTTCCACCATGTCCCGGCGATAATCCGCCGATCCACGATGATCGGTGATGGGTTTGGAATCCCGGGCGGCCGCCCGGGCGGCTTCTTTAAAAGCAGGGTCATCTTCATTTTTTGGTTTGACCCCTTCAAGGATCTTGCCTACGGATGAGGCCAGGAAGGGGACCGGGGCCACCGCACCCAGAGCCACCCGGGCTGTTGTAATTGAACCATCAGGTCCCAATTCGAGGAAAGAGGCGGTATTGACCAGGGCAATCTCCAGGGTCTTTCGGGTACCTAATTTAATATAAGCCCCGGCACTGGGTCCCTGGGGTTTGGGAATAAGGATCCCGGCCAGGATCTCATCATTCCGGAGAACCGTTTGCCCGGGACCCAGGAAAAATTGATCCAAAGATAAATGACGGTCCCCCTGCGGTCCTTTGAGAACCAATCCGGCGCCCAATACCAGCAAAGGAGGGGCCAGATCAGAAGCCGGGCGGGCGGTAATCAGGTTCCCCCCCACAGTAGCCCGGTTACGGACCAAAGGAGAGCCCAGCCTACCGGCCCCTTGGGCCAATACGGAAACCCGGTCTCGGATCAGTTCGGAGCCGGCCAGATAGGCCGCCGTGGATAAGGGACCGATGGAAAGGCCGGACCCGTTTTGGGTTGTGGCCTCTCCCAGTCCTTCAATTTTTTTGAGGCTGATAATCTGTTCCGGAGACAGAAGGTGTTTTTTCATATTGACCAGAAGGTCGGTTCCTCCGGCCAATACCTTGGCTTTCATTCCAAAGTGACCTAGCATCGAACAGGCTTCCTCCATTGTTTCCGGGACAAGATAGTCAAACTTCGGCAAAAGCATGGTTTCCTCCTGAAGGATATTAATGAGAAACCGGGATTCGGTTCAAAGTTATATTGTAATTACATTATAGTTATTCCGGATTATAAGGAGTCCGGCAGATTATTGTCAAGGGAAAAAATGGATTTTGGGATGAGACTTATCGTTTCAGGTGGATGAGGATTCTATTTCCACACCAATCTCCACAGCGGCCGCCCAGGCTTTGAGTAATTGGGCATTGATTCCGGCTTGTTTCATTCGGACCTTCCGGATTTCGGTTTCATTATACCGAACCGGTCTTTTATATCCTGGACAGCAGAAATAGTGCCAGTTTTTATAGCCGCCGAAAGGGGTCCCGTCCTGGGGACGATTGCCGGCCTTTATCCCCCGGGCGATTTGACGGTCCACCGGAACCACCACATGATAGCGGCGGCCGTCCGGAGCAATCCCGATAAAACCTTCATTGCCGCAGTCTTCATCCAGGGTAGCCCGGAAAATATCGTTAAGATCGATTTGTAAAGGCATGGTTTCGGGTTACAGGTTGCGTGTTGTGGGTTGCGCGTCGACGGTTGCTTGTTTCGGGTCGTAGATTGCGGGGTAGTAACCTCTTTTCTAACTCGTAACCCGCAACTCATAACTCGTAACAGAGGTTAGCCCCCAAAAGCGGGATGAATTAATTCCAAAACATCCCCTTCGGTCAAATAGGTGGTCTCATAATCTTTTTGATGAACAAAACGATGATTCAATTCAACGATCATATGAATCTCAAATTCCCGGTTGGCATGGATCACCTCGGCGATCGAGGCTTTTTCCGGAAGGGATTCTTTGTAGCCATTTATAATTACCCACATAGTCAAAATGTTAATAATGGCGCTCTCTCAAACTTTTATATGTTTTTTCACGGTTTCCTTCAGCTCTGTCAGGTCGGAAGATTTGACCACATAAGCATCCGAAGCCCAGACGGAAAAATCCTGCTTAAATTCACTATAAGCCGAGCAGAGGATAACCGGCATCCGGGGATATTTCTCTTTGATGATCCTCAGGGTGTCAATGCCGTTCATTTCCGGCATCCGTATATCCATAACAATGATATCCGGTATATGATCCGGATCTTCCAATTGAGAAAGCACCTCTTTGCCGTTTCCGGCTAAAATAACCTCGTATCCCTCTTCTTCAAACTCTTCTTTGTAAAGCCTTTGGAGGGACTCTTCGTCATCAGCGATTAAGATCCGTTTCATGGTTTTCTTCCTCCTTAATTTTTATTTTTCGTAAATATTGCCTGGCTTCTTTGGCCGAAGGAAACTTGATGAGAAAAGAGACCCCTTCTCCCGGCCGGTTATCAATATCGACTTCCCCATTATGGCGGGTAACGATTTTATGGACTATGGGGAGACCCAATCCCGATCCATGATCTTTGGTGGTAAAAAAAGGGTTAAAGATATTATGCAAGACATCCGGTTGGATGCCTCCACCGCTATCCTTGATCTGACAGGTCACCCAAGTCCGGTCCGGTCTTTTGTCCATAAAGGTCCTGATCGTCAAAAGACCCCCCTGGGGCATGGCCTGACGAGAGTTCAAAAACAGATTGTAAAAAACATGACCCAGTTGGTGGTTATCCCCAAATATTTTTGGGAGAGTCCCCCATTGCTTTTCAACCTGTATGTGACCCTCATCCAGTTCCCTTTGGATTAGCCCCAAGGCATCCTCCACAATTTGATTAAGATCCCATTCTTTGTAGTTACCCCTGGGATCTTGGGAAAAATCCATAATTTCATTCATGGTTTTTTCCAGTCGCTCCACTTCGTTTATGATAACCTGAAAATAGGACTGGGACTGGTCATCCCCGGGAAATTTTTTATAAAGGCGGCGGATAAAACCCCCAATGGAAACTAATGGATTTCGGATCTCATGAGCCAAACCGGAGGCCATTTCACCGATGGCCACCATTTTTTCCGAATCAAGCAGCCTTTCCCTGGCCACTTTCAGTTCTTCGTTGGTTTTTTCTACAAAGGCATAGAGGCGGGCGTTTTCCAGGGCCAGGCCGGCTTGATGGGACAACATGGAGAGTAAATAGAGGTCTTCTTCGGTAATCGGATGTTTATCCATAAAATTATCCACTTCGATTACACCGATCACTTTATCCTTGGCATAGATGGGAATGGAAGCAAAGGAGTCCAAACTCAACCGTTTGGCCAACTCCTTGTTGATGTGCGGATCTTCTGAAACTCGATTAACTAAAAAAGCCCGGCCTTCCAGAAAAGTGCGTGCCAATACCCCGGAATCCTTGCTCAGGGGAACCTTGATCGCATGGACCGCTTCATCTGCCTTCTGGCGGGTATTCCTGGTTTGAGCGGCTCGGTTGACAAAGTAACCGCTTAGTTCGTTTCCGGAAAAATTTTCCTGTTTTTTCAGAGAATTATCCTGATCGGATTCCCTCTGTATCGACCAGGCCATGGGGGTAAGGATTTTTTTATCCTCATCGGCCAGGAAAAGGATGGCCCGGTTAAACCCCAACCCTTCTTGCAGGGTAATGGCCTCCAAAATAATCTGAGGAAGATCCTTTAAGGAAGTCGAGGTCATCATGGCGCTGTCAATCTGGTACAGGGTGGATAGATTTCTGACCATCCATTCATTTTTCCGGGCCAGGTCTTCGATCTTATGAAAGGTTAAGGCGTTTTCCAGCGAATTGGCTATGATGTTGCCGATGGTGGAAAGAACCGACAGGTCTTCCTCCGTAAAAAGGGAAGTCCCTTCGCCTCCTATAGGAATTTTCTCGTAGACACAAAGACGACCCCGATAAGGGCCTTTAAAATTCAAAGGGATACCCATCAGAGAAGAAATGGGACTCGATTTTGCCGATCCGGCCAGGATTTCATCTTCAAGGGTAGGGCGAATTCGGCCTGAGGCCGGAGGCTTATCCCCTTGATTATAAATATAATTCCCTTTATGGCTCACAATGTCCTGAAGGATTTTCTTTTTTACTAAAACAGGTACCAGTCCGAATTCCGATTCGACCATGACGGTTTCGGATTCTTTTTCCAATATCATCAGAGCCGCGCCGGTGGCGTTGATCACTTGAGCGGTAATGGCCACGGTGCGTTCTATCAAATCTTTCAATTCCAAAGTTGAGCCGATCACCTTGCCGACCTGATATAGGACGCTGAGTTCCGCAATTCTTTTCTTGGACTCGGTATAGATCCAGGAGTTTCGAATAATCCCGGCCATTTCCCGGGCAATCAGATCGAGGAGCTCCCACTGATCCGCCTCCGGTTTAAAAGTTTTTCCGGAAAGGAAACAGAGAACCCCATATAATAAATTGTCATCTTCCACAGGCAGAACAATCAGGGAATTAAACCCCTTAAATAAGGGGTTTCTGAGCAGGGCCTTATGTTCTTTACGATTTAACCGGGGAATTAAAACGGGTTTTCGATTTTGCAGGGTTTCCCCGACAGGGGTTTTGGCCATAGGAAAGGACCGGCCGTCCCAAGAGACCTCCCGGGGACTTATTTTTTTTAATTCAAGGACTTCATGTTCCGGGGTTATGGAAAGGAGGATCGCCCTTTCTATCTTTTCTTTCCGGACCATTAAATCCAGAATACCCTGAAGGCGGTCTTCAAAGCCGATACTGGAATTGGCCACCTGAATTACTTTTTTTATCAGTTCAAGCCCTCGGTCCATGGTTTTAACCCTTGCCTCTTTTCTCCAGGGCTTTTTGATAAAGCGTTTGATATTGGGAAGCTGATTTCTCCCAGGAGAAATCCTGACTCATCGCCCTCCGGATCAAGAGCTTCCAGCGGGGTTTATCCCGATAAGCCGATAAGGCCCGTTGGACGGTCTGAAATAATTTCTCGACCTCATTATCCTTGAATTTAAACCCGGTCCCCTGATCGGTTTGTGGGTTGTAGTCTTCTACCGTATCTTCCAGTCCCCCTACGGCCCGGACAATGGGGATCGTCCCGTATTTCAAGGCATATAACTGGTCGAGCCCGCAAGGTTCATAGCGGGAGGGCATCAGCAGGAGGTCGGATCCGGCCTGAATCTGGTGAGCCAAGGGGCCATTATATCCAATTTCCAGCCCGATGAGCCCCGGATATTTATTGACCATCTCCATGGCCCAGACTTGGTATTGATCCAGGCCCTGCCCCATAAGGATGACCTCTATTTCCATTTCCATCAATCGGGGGAAGATCTGACTGACCAGGTCAAGCCCTTTTCGATCCAGGAGTCTGGAAATAATGGCTATTATCGGGGTTTCTCCTTTTTTCTTAAGATGGAATAGTTCCTGGAGATTGGCTTTACAGACCTTTTTATTCTCCTGGTCTACCGGGGTATAGTGGGCCGGGATAAAAGGGTCCTTGGCCGGATCCCAAACCTGGTAATCCACCCCATTCAAGACGGCATACAGATCGGTTTCTCGTGTTTTAAGTACCCCTTCCAGACCGAATCCATTGGCCGGGGTGAGGATCTCTCTCCGATAGTTCGGACTGACTGTATTCAGGATATCGGCAAAGACAATTCCGCCCTTCATCAGGTTTAACTTTCCAAAAAACTCCAATGCCTTGGGAGTGAACAGTTCCCATCCCAAGCCGGTCAGGTGGAGGTCATAATGCCAGAAAAGGCCCTGATATCCCAAGTTGTGGATGGTAAATAAACTGGCGGTTGATTGAAGAGAAGAAGTTTGAGCATAAAGGGTTTTCAAATAAACCGGTATCAATCCGGTTTGCCAGTCATTGCAATGAATGATATCAGGTTGAAGATCCAAAGCCAGGCACAATTCCAAAACAGCCCGGGAAAAAAAGATAAAGCGTTCGGCGTTGTCCTGATAGTCTCCGTATTCATTCCCATAAAGCCCTTCCCGGTCATAAAGGTCATCCCGACCGATAAAATATACCGTCACCTGATCGTTAATGCCGGTTTGAAAGATTTGAGCTGTTTTCTTCATCCAGGAGATGGGGACCTCCAGAGGGGTTTTCAGGGGTTTCAGAGGGGGCTTGATGTTTCTGGTTTGACGATACCTGGGTGAAACGATACTGACCTCATGACCCATCCGGGAAAGGGCCAAAGGCAAGTTGTAGGAAACATCGGCCAGCCCCCCGGCCCTGGAAAATGGACTAAGTTCGGAAGAAATAAACAGAACCTTCATTTTTCCTCCTCAAAACGGACCTCCCTTAAATATCTGGCGGCTTCCTCGGGAGGAGAGGGGTTGATATAAAATCCGGAGCCCCATTCAAATCCGGCAATCCGAGTCAATTTAGGGACGATTTCGAAATGCCAATGATAATAATCCTTATGGGATTCCTTGATCGGAGAGGTATGAAGCATAAAGTTATAAGGCCGCTTGTTCAAGGCTTTATCCAAACGTTGCAAGGTCTCGGAAAAAATTTGGGCCAGGGAATTAAATTTAGCTTCTTCCAATTCGGTATAAACGGCGTTATGGGATTTAGGGATAATCCAGACTTCAAAAGGAGACCGAGGGGCAAAGGGACAGCAAACCAGAAAGTCTTGGTTTTCAATAACAACCCGGACCTTGGCTTCCTGTTCCTGACGGACAATATCGCAATAAACACAACGGTCTTTGTAAGCGTAATATCTTTTGGACCCGTTCAATTCCTCGTGGGCGATTTCGGGGATTACCGGCAGGGCAATCAATTGGGAGTGACTGTGTTCCAGAGAAGCCCCGGCTGCCCTCCCCTGGTTTTTGAAAACCAGGATATATTGAAAACGTGGATCTTTGGATAAATCAACGATACGGTCCCGGTAGGCCCGCAGGACATCGGCAAAACGTTCAATGGGCATGGTGGAGAGGGTTTCCTCGTGATCGGGGGTTTCGATGATAACCTCATGGGCCCCAATCCCGTTCATCTTGTCATATAAACCTTCACCGACTTTATTCAAGCTCCCTTCAATAACAAGGGCTGGAAATTTGTTGGCCACCACCCGTAAAGTCCAACCCGGGCTGTTGGCTTGCGTCCCCGGGGCGCGATAGGCCGTAATCTCCGGCGGGGTTGTTTTCTCATTGCCCGGATCAAAGGGGCAAAACCCGCCTTTGGGGGTCTCGTCCTCCGGGGCAAAGTCAAATGGTCGTTTGGCCCTTTCAGTGGAAATAATCACCCATCGGCCGACAATGGGATCTTTTCGCAATTCCGGCATCGAACCCTCCTCTTTCCTGCAAGCTCCGACAACTAAAATGGCATTAATTCTATCATCTCCCGCTCATTTTGTATATTAAAAACCTATTTTCCCCTTGATCTTAATGGACCCCTATCTTATACTCCTAATCCGAAAACAAGTTCAGATGACCTTTATAGACAAAGCCATGGAATACCAATCCAGCCGGCCAGCCGAATAACCGCTTCAAAAAAAATAACAAGCTTGGCTGATACAAATATTAAAAATATTCTTTCCCGATATGGCACCCACTGGCTTCTGTGGGCGATTGCCGGCCTGATATTTTTGGTCTTTTACCTTGGTATCTGGCCCTTCATTTACAATGTAGTCATCCTTCCTAATGCCGTTCCCGAGAAACACGGGTTACAGGTAAATGTCTTTGATCGACTTCAAACAAAAGGAAAACCCTCGCAGGTTTTTTTTAACACCTCTGACAAATTGACCCTTGAAAAATCTGATACTTCCTTGTTGGCCTATGGCCTGTGGAAGGTCCCTCAGACCGGACATTTTCGGGTCCGCTTGGAATGCGATGATTTCGCAAGCCTGAATTTGGATGGGCGCGATCTGATACGACTAACCGGTATCAATGCATGGAATATAGGAGAAACCGAGATTGAATTGGAAGCCGGTTTTCATCTCTTGGTCTTACGTTTGTATAACAGGCTTGGGCAAGGATGGCTGACTTTAAACACGATTAATTCACAACAAGGTTACTCTTTGCTGAGAGGAACATCCCTGGTCTATTTGGATCTTGCGGACCTGAATTCCTGGCTTCAGGTTGTAAAAGTTGTGAAAAAAGGAAGTGAGTTCCTGCTGATTCTTTCACTAGGTGCTCTTATACTTCTGGCCTTGGTCCATTTAAACAAAAGTTCAAAAAAAAATCAGTCTCAGAGCAGCATAGCGGAGAGCATTAATTATCTCAAGTCTCCAAAGGGACAATTCGGCTTGGCCATCGCACTTATTTTTATATTTATTTATGAGATATTGGCAAAGTCCAATCATCCATACCCCTATTCCAATTGGATTGTTCTTCTACTCATCATGACCATTATCGCGGCAATTTTCCATAGTCCGCGCTGGATTGTTTATGCCTTCTTGCTAACGATGTTGACCATCCACCTTTTATTGTTTGTAAAAATTATCTCCAAAGGCGAACAAGACCCAAGTTCCTCACGTGATGAAGCTGTAGAGGTTGCGGCTCAAACAATATTACATGGAGAAAATGCCTGGAACAGAAATGTTGGAGCTCCTATAACTACGGGTCCTACGAGCATCCTAATAGCCCTTCCGTTTGTCTTATTGTTTGGGGAGATCAATTGGCTATCCTTTTTGTTTTGGATGGTTTTTTACATGGTCTTACTCCGGGGTGATTTAATTTATCGAAATCAAAGTTGGCCCATAATGGTTATGTTTCTTGTTTTGGGGTATTTTGGGTTTGAGCATACTTTATATTGGAGCCTTGATGAACTATATTATCCTATCCTCTATTTAGTTGGGGCTTATTTTCTCATCAATCGGAACAATTTTTTAAGTGTTGGGGTATTGATTGCCGCCGCTGTGTTATCCAGATCAAATTATATTTTTATGGTTGTGGGATTTGGATTTTGGTATATCTTTAATTCCCAAGTTAACCGGCACAACATTTTAAAAATTTTATTGGGCTGTTTTTTAGGCGGCGTAGTCATCTTATTGCCATTTATTATTATTGGTGGAAAGGATCTATGGGTTAATAACCCTTGGAATCTTGCTTTTGCCATCAGTGGGACCGCTTGGCCGGATACAAATTTTATTTTTAAGTTATTAAATCACCTGAACACGCAAATTGGCCCCGGCGCCATGCGCTGGGTAAAACTTGGATTGACAATGTCAATCACGTTTCCTCTTTCCTGGGGTCTCCGACTTCTAAGGGTGCAACATCCATTTTGGCACATTACGCTTGGGGCCTTTCTTGCGAATACAATTGTTTGGTTTCCCGCTCATTTACCAATGGATTATGCCCTTATTTTCGTTTTGCCGGCTATGTTGGCAATATCGAATACACCAACTGACAGCGCTTAAAAAGAAGATATCAGCTAAATGCAACTATAAAACAAGTCATTGAATAATTTTCGCAGACCATGATCGGAAAGCTTTCCATATATTTTCACGATAGTCGAACCAAAATTCTGTTGTTGTCGTTCTTTCTCTTTATGGAATTAATATCCTGCAGTCAGATGACCCCGCCGCCTCAACCCGTTCTATCGATTCCCTTGCCGCCTGAAACGACCCCGGTAACGGAACCGGCCTTGACGCCCCGGATTGTGGTAGATATCCCCCCCCCGGTTTCGGTTCAACCCCCGATGAAACCTGTTATTCAAGTCCTCCCTCCGGAGGCATGGAAAATCGTTGTTAAGAAAAGAGAAAGAAAGCTGTTACTTTTCCAGCACGGGGAACTGGTCAAATGGTATCCTGTTGACTTGGGAGAAATCCCCACAGGTCCCAAGGTTTGCCAGGGGGACAAGAAGACCCCCGAAGGGGAGTACCGAATTATTCAGAAAAAAGATGGGGGGCAAACCAAATATTATCGGGCTTTCCTGTTGGACTATCCCAATGAAACGGATCGAATTCGTTATAACCGAGCCGTGGAAAACGGATACCTTCCCAAGGATAAAGGGATCGGCGGTTTAATCGAGATCCATGGGGAGGGGAAAGGTGTGGATTGGACTCAAGGGTGTATGGCCTTGATCAATTCCCATATGGAGGAACTTTTTAATCAAATTCCGGTTGGGACTTCGGTCCGGATCGACCCCTGAACCGACTGAAACCTTGACAAAAGGGGATTGGTTATTATATTTATAACTAATCTTCCAAGATGGGCTAAGGAGGTAATTATGCCTATTTACGAATATCGGTGTTCGGATTGTTCCCGGACCTTTGAAAAAATAATTTGGAATTCAAAAGATACAACGATTCAATGTCCTTATTGTAAAGGAGAAAAGGTCATTCGGTTGCTGTCGGCATTTTCCAGGGCCGGCGGGCAATCGGGTGACGGGGTTTCTATGCCTTCGACCTGCGGGCCGTCTTCGTCAGGATTTTCCTGAGCCTCTTAATTGAGAACAAGAACCGTGAGTTCTTGTAAGCCATTGAAAACTTATTGATCGCGTCTGATTAAAAAGGTTCAAATTTAACCAAGCTCGGACCGAAGGCGACCCCGAAGATGGATGTTTCCTTCGGTCATCAAAGGAAGTGTTTATTATGACGATTTTCTGGCTTTTGGTAATCATTGCCGGTTGGTTTGCCCTGAATCGGTGGGTTTTTCCCAAGCTTGGGATTCATGGGTGAATGTCATCCTCTTCCTGCCAGGTTGAAGGGCAGGACCAATCAAAAACCCCTAAGGACAGCTAACCCTCATCCGGCACCGAACGGTTATTTTAATTTATTCGTCGATAGGGAATGGTTGTGAATAAAACCATTCAAGCTTTTATTCCGAATCCAAGTCCCCTGTCTATTCAGGGAGTATTTTCCCGAAAAGATCCCCCCTGTTACCCTTTACTCTGTAGACCTTGTTTATAATCAAATGGTTTTAAAATGGCCTTTGGAAGGGACCCAGTCCCGGGCCTGGTCTTCCCCTTATCCTGGGCCGCAAATAAAGTCTCCCTTTCCCCTGGCCGGGTGACGTCAAGGTTGGGTGAAAATTTGGGCAACACGGGTGTATTTTTCCGAGGAAATGGTCTATTCTGATTATAATAAGGCTGGTAAACAGATTACCCCTTTGGGGATCGGGAAAAAAGAACTGAAAAAAATGAAAAGAAACATAAAAATAATGTTGCCGGATAGGAATGGACTTGCTTTTTCTCCCCTTTTTGATACTATAGCTGGATGAAGCGTATTTTATTGAAAAATCAAACTGATTTCCTGAAGCGCATCAGTCTTCTTCCTCTTCTTTTTTGCCTTATTTTTGCCGGTCCAGGTCTGGCCTGGAGCAAACAAGCCCAGATTAGCGATATTATTGTTACCAACAATCGGGACTATCTTTTGGTTTATTTTTTCACCAAGGGGTGTTTCACTCCCGATATGAACAAAGCTATCCAAAACGGGATCCCCACCACCTTTACCTTCTTGATTGAATTGTATAAACCCCGTTCCTTTTGGCCCAATAGACTTCTTACTTCCTTAAAGTTGCATCATAATATTAAGTACGATTCCCTAAGAGATGAGTACTCAATTCTGTTGAGCGAACGGGGGAATCAGGTTTTTACCGTAAAGGAATTCAGTAAAGCCCAGGAGATGATGGCCGATGTCAGTAATATTCAAATGATCCCCCTCAAGAACCTGGAAAGGAACAACCAGTATCAGGTGCGGATAAAGGCTGAACTTAATAAAGTCCGGCTCCCTTTATACCTCCATTATCTTTTATTTTTTGTTTCTTTGTGGGATTTTGAAACAGATTGGTATGTAGTGGATTTTATCTATTAACCCAGGAATTTCCTGCCTCGACAAGTCCATGATCCCCCTTTTATCGGAAGAACAAAAAGAACAACGGCGGAAAAAAAGGGAGCGCCTGATCATCGTCATCACCGTTCTGGTGGTCCTGGGGTTGACGGTCTGGGAAACCACTATCCTCCGGCCCGATTTCCCCTTTTCCTTATCTCAGCGTGTCATCCTTTTTGCCTTAATCAACATCAATATCATTTTGCTTCTTTTGCTGATCTTTTTGGTGGTTCGGAACCTCCTTAAATTAGTTACCGAGAGACGGCGGAAGATACTGGGATCAAAGATCCGAACCCGATTAGTCATCGGTTTTATCACCTTGTCTCTGGTGCCGACCATCGTCCTGTTTTTCATCGCTTATGAATTCATGGCCATGGGTATGGATTACTGGTTCAATATGCATATCGAGAAATCCCTGCAGGACTCCCTTGATGTGGGGCGGGCCTATTATCAGGCTTCCCAGCGGGGAACCCGGATTTATGCCCAGCAGATCAGTCTTGATCTAAGTCAATCCAGTCTGATCGCCAAAAACGATCAGGAAGGGATCATCCAGAGCATTCTGGATAAACGTCAGGAATACAGCCTGACCTGGGTCGGTCTTTTTTTGCCCAATCTGGAACAAAAGGTTCGTGTCGTCACTCCGGAGTTTTATTTGAAATTTTTTAAAGAACCGCCCTTGAGTCTGATACAGAAAGGTTTTCAGACTAAAGGAATTTCCGAGGTTCAATCCACGCCGGAGGGGGATTTTTTTATTGCCGGCGTTCCGGTATTGGATAATTCTCCTCAACGGAAAAGTTTGGCTGCCGTGGTGGTTGCCTCTTATTTCCCCCGAGCATTGATTAAGAAAATGGAAACCATATCCACCGGCCTGGAAGGGTACCGGCAGATGCAGATGTTGAAAAATCCGATTAAATTTATCTACTTGATTGTTCTTTCGATTGTCTCTTCATTGATTCTTTTTTCCGCCACCTGGTTCGGATTTTATTTGGCCAAGGGAATGACGGTTCCTATTCAAAGGCTCGCCGAAGGGACCCTGAGGATAGCCCAGGGGGATTATGATTTTTCCGTCGACCTTGAGGCCAAAGATGAATTTGGATTATTGGTTAATTCTTTTAACAAGATGACCTCCGATTTGAGAAAAGGAAAAGAAGAGATCGAGAGGACATATCAACAATTATGGAAGAGCAACGAGGAGATCAATCAACGAAAACAATACATGGAGACCGTCCTGGCCAATATCGGAACAGGGGTCATTTCCATAGACGCTGAAGGGTATATCAGTACCATCAACCACTCGGCCCGGGAAATGCTTCGTTTGAAGACCGAAGAGGTCCTTGGCCGGCGGTATCAGGAAGTCCTCCGCCCGGAACAAAAGGTTCTTCTTCACGACCTGCTGGCCAATCTGGACCTGATAAAAAGGGGGACCTTAGAGCGCACCATTCAAGTCCCGCTTCCGGAGAAGACTTTGACTCTGTTAGTGAAAGTCTCTTTATTGCAGGATGAAGAAAGGCGAAATTTAGGAATGGTGCTGGTCTTTGATGATTTAACCGAGATCGAAAAAATGCAAAAGGTGGCCGCCTGGAGAGAGGTCGCCAGGCGTCTGGCCCATGAAATCAAAAATCCTTTGACCCCCATTAAATTATCGGCCCAGCGCTTGCAGAAAAAATATTCCTACCTTTTATCGGAAGGGAAAGAAAAGGAAATTTTTGATGAATGCACTCAGACGATCATTAGACAAGTGGATGAATTGATCGGTCTGGTCAATGAATTTTTTACCTTTGCCCGATTACCGGCGGTCAACCTCTCTTTGAATGATATGAATGCTCTTATTCAAGAAGTCCTGGTTTTGTACAGGGAAAGTCATAAGAGAATTGAATTCTCTTTTCTGGCCGATCTGAAGATACCCAAGTTTCCCATAGACCGGGAACAGATGAAAAGAGTTATGATCAATTTATTGGATAATGCGGTGGCCGCGATTGAAGCCGAGGGTTCTATCAAGGTCCGGACCAGTTTCGATCCTTTATTGGAGATGACCCGGATTGAAGTTATGGATACCGGTGTCGGGATCGTGCCTAAAGACCGGGATCGGCTTTTTGAGCCCTATTTTTCCACCAAAAAGGGGGGAACAGGTCTCGGCCTGACGATTGTCAGTTCAATCATCTCGGATCATCATGGACATATCCGGGTTAAGGAAAATAAACCCCAAGGGACTATTTTTACCATCGAATTGCCGGTGGGGGCATGATATGTGGAGAATAGGGTGAAACAGATACGATTGGTAGTAAAAAATAATCCCTTTGCCTTTCAGGAAGCCTTGAAGATCAGGGCCTGGTTGGAAAAGGAAAAGGGAGTTCGGGTTCACTGGGACCAGACCGAAGAGTCTTCAAAATATGAGGTTGGGACCACGACAGAGCCTTTAGACCTCGTGGTAGTTTTGGGAGGGGATGGGACTTTGTTAAAGGCCGCCCGTCTTTATGGGCATCTGGACGCCCCTATTCTGGGAGTGAATTTGGGCGGTTTGGGGTTTTTAACCGAAATTTCCATGGATGAATTCCGTCTCCTTTTTGACGGGATCCTCCAGGGGGATTACCAAACGGAAAACCGGATGGTATTGACGGCCGGGATTATTCGGGCGGGGGAAGCCCATCCGGTTATTCCTTTTCTAAATGACGTGGTTATAAATAAGGGGGCCTTGGCCCGGATCATCGATCTGGAAACCAGCATTGGCGGTCAATTCGTGACCTCCTATCGAGGGGATGGTTTGATCGTGGCCACCCCAACAGGGTCAACGGCCTATAATTTGTCGGCTGGCGGACCAATCCTGCATCCGTCTTTGAAAACCATTCTCATTACTCCGATCTGTCCTTTCACCTTGACGAATCGACCGATTATCCTCCAAGACGATGCGGTCATCGATATTCGTCTGGGGAGCAAAGCCAGTGAGGTCTGGTTGACTTTTGACGGCCAAGTGGGATATCCTTTGGAAGCCGAGGATCTGGTGCGGGTTCAAAAGGCGGGTAAAACCATTCGGTTGATCAAGACCCCCTTTAAGAATTATTTTGAAATCCTTCGGACAAAATTGAAATGGGGATGAAGAGGAAAGGAAAAAAGAAAATGAAATCTTGGACCATCCTGGTTATGGTTGTCATTGCCGCTTTTTTATTAATGGGTATGGGGAAATCGGGCCAAACGGGAAAGCCGGGGGAGATTCCGCTCCCTGACAAGGAAGTCTCGGCCGTCATCACAGACAGCGAAGGTCTAACCCTGAATCTGACCCAATTCAGTATTAATGGGCAGACTTATTTACAGGGAAAGTTAGGGGCCGGCCGCGTAGCGGTACCCTTCGGCCAGATCCGGTCTATGACCCTCTCGCTGGAACCCAAAGGAATCGCCGCCAAGGTAGAGTTGATTGATCGCAGCCAAATGAGCCTCACCCTGGAGAAGGGGTTAACGGCCTATGGGAAGATCAAGGCTTTAAACTACCAAATTATTTTGGATCTACTGAAAAAAATAGAGATACAGGGAATTTCCGACCGGAAAAAGGAAAAGGGCCGTGCCTAATTTCTGCGAATCGACATCGACTTAAAAATCAGTATTAAGAAGATACCGGTTATAAATCCTCCTACATGCGCATACCAGGCTACCGATCCCTCCACGGTCCCGGCATTTAGTAACTGAACCAGGAACCATAATCCCAGAATCAGGACTGCCGGGACCTTGATGATCTTGAAAAAAATAATGAAAATAAAAAGGGTGGACACATTGGCTTTGGGGAAAAGGATAATATAGGCCCCGAGGACCCCGGCAATGGCCCCGCTGGCCCCGATCATGGGGATGGTGGAGGTAAGATCGGACAGGGTATGGATGAAAGCGGCAAAAAATCCGGAAATCAAGTAGAAGAAAATAAACCGGACATGCCCCAGGTAATCCTCCACGTTGTTTCCAAAAATCCAGAGATAAAGCATATTTCCGAGTAAGTGGATCAACCCCCCGTGAAGAAACATGGAACTAAGGATAGTTAAACTGGAGGGAATGGTCTGTAGAGAAGAATAGATACCCCCGAAAGGGTGAATTAAACGGCCGGGAATGGCCCCATAGCGAAAGAGAAACGTTTCCAGCCCTTCCGGCGATAAGGTGAGCTGATAAATATAAACCAGAACATTGATGACAATAAGACCGATAGTAACCAGAGGAAAGGTTTGGGTCGGAATATCGTCCTTGAGAGGAATCATATCATGGCCTGAGGGCAAATTTTCTTCCCTTGTATCCTTTTCCATGAATAAGTCAAGGAAATTTTATCAGCCTTTTATTCCTTGATCTTTATTGATAATTTAGCTACTATCTACATCATGAAACAGGTTCATATCGCTACTTTCGGCTGCCAGATGAATGAAAGAGATTCCCAGACGATTGCCCAGGTCATGGCCTCTTGTGATTATCATCTCACCGAGCAGATGGACCAGGCCGACCTGATTCTGGTCAATACCTGCAGCATCCGCCAAAAAGCGGAAGAAAAAACCTATAGCCTCTTAGGACGGCTTAAAGAGTTAAAGACCAGAAATCCCCATTTGGTTATCGGGGTGGGGGGATGTGTGGCTCAACAGGAAGGGGAACGTTTATTGGAAAGGGTCCCTCATCTGGATCTGGTCTTTGGGACCCGGATGATCCAACAGCTTCCCAACCTGATCGAAGAGGTTCAACAGGGGAAAATCCGGTTATCCCGCATTGAAATTGTCCGGGGGGAGTTATATCCCAATACTTCGTTTATGACCCCGGGCTTTTCTCCCGGGCTCAAGGCTTCCGTAACCATTATGCAGGGGTGTAATAACTTTTGTGCCTATTGTGTGGTCCCTTTTGTCCGCGGACCTGAAGAAAGCCGTCCAAGTCAGGATATCCTGGCCGAGGTGGAAGCCCTGGCGGCCAAGGGGGTCAAAGAAGTCCTCCTCTTAGGCCAAAACGTAAACTCCTATGGCCTGAACCGGCCGGGTGAAATTACCTTTGCTCATTTGTTGCATAGCCTGGAAAATGTTTCCGGACTGGAACGAATTCGTTTTACGACTTCACACCCTAAGGACCTTTCCCTGGAACTCGTCGATTGTTTCGGGCGGATTACCAAGTTATGTGAACATATTCATCTGCCAGTTCAAGCCGGCTCTAATCATATACTTAAAAAGATGAACCGGTGCTATACCCGGGAAGACTATCTGAAAAAGGTTGAACAACTTAAGGAACGATGCCCCGGTATCGCTATAACCAGTGATTTCATCGTCGGTTTTCCCGGGGAGACTGAGGCGGAATTTGAAGAGACCATGGATCTGATACGAACAGCTCAATTCGACGATATTTTTTCTTTTAAATACTCCCATCGTCCCCAAACCCCGGCCTCGAAATTTCCCGATCAAGTGAGGGAGGAAGAAAAAAGCCGCCGTTTAATGGAAATCCAGACCTATCAGAAGAAAATCACGCTTTCAAAACATCAGGCCCTGGAAGGGACGGTTCAGCAGGTCTTGGTGGAAGGTGTCAGCAAGAAATCCCCTTTGGATCGGATGGGGAGAAACCGAACCAATAAAATTGTCAATTTCCCCGGGCCCGCGGACCTGGTGGGAAAAACTATACCGGTCCGAATTGAAAAGGCTTATGTCAATTCTTTAAAAGGAAGTCTGGTATAAAAGTGGATACGAGGTGCAAGAACATTAATAGACAATATCTATTTTTCATCAAGGGTTATTCCGCACCCTGTATCCTGCCACTCAATCACACGGAGGTGTTATGTCGATTCGAATGAAAGTTTTCGGTCTGACCATCGATCCCTTAACCAACAGTCCCATTATGATCTTGAAAAATATCGAGGGGGACAAGACCGTACCTATCTGGATAGGCCTTTTGGAAGCGACGGCCATCGCCGGTGAACTTGAAAAAATTAAGTTTTCCAGACCCATGACCCATGATTTAATGAAAAATCTTATGGATCAATTGGGCGTGCGGTTGGCAAAGGTTGAAATTTGCGACCTTCGGGATAACACTTTTTTTGCGCTTTTGTACCTGATCCTCAAAGACAAAGAATTTTCCATGGATGCTCGTCCCAGTGACGCTGTTGCTCTGGCTTTACGAGCTGAGGCTCCCATTTATGTGGAAGAAGAGGTTATTCTCAAATCCAGAGATGTGGACCTGGGCGCCAAGGAGGAGGTTCAATCCGCAGAAGGCAAGAAGTGGACGGAAATTCTGGAATCCCTTTCTCCCGATGAATTTGGGAAATATAAGATGTAAATCTTTTATCGGATATTCCCGTTTATCGCAAAGTTATCGGCGAAACCCGGTGTCATCCTTGTCAGTGCTTAGGAGACACACCTGAGATAAAACAGGGAGGGCGACCATTCCTTTTTTTTTCTATTCTCGTAAAATCTTTTTGTCTTCACAGATATGGCAACGGTGGGTCTTTTATATTTTCCCTCTATTGGCTTATGCCGCCCTGATTTTTTATGGGTCCAGTCAAAGCCGATGGCTCTTTGAACCCCCTGAATTTTTTTCTTCCGATAAAATTTACCATTTCCTGGAATACGGTATTTTAGGAGTTTTGTTGGCCAGAACCATCGAAAAATATGGTTTTTCTACTTCCTTTCAGAAAAGAATGTTCTGGGTGCTGGCGGTCAGTTTTTTTTACGGGCTCAGTGATGAATTTCATCAATGGTTTATTCCCGGACGGTTTGCAACAATCGGGGATGTGCTGGCCGACAGCCTGGGAGGATGGTTTGGGGGGCTGGTTTTTTTTCAATTTAAAAGAAAGGGGTTCCGGATCAATTTACGACCATGATCGATCTTCATTCGCATTCTCTATTTAGTGACGGGGTTCTCCTGCCATCGGAATTAATTAGAAGGGCCGAGGTCAAGGGGTATCGGTATTGGGCTATTACCGATCATGCTGATGTTTCCAACTTGGATCTAATTGTTCCCCGAATCGTATCAGTGGCCCAGGAAGTCAATGCCCATTGGGATATCAAAGTGATTCCCGGAATTGAATTGACCCATATCCCGCCGGAAACAATTGCCGTTCTGGTTCAAAAAGCCAAGGACCTCGGAGCCCGTCTCATTGTTGTTCATGGGGAAACCATCGCCGAACCGGTACCTCCGGGGACCAATCTGGCCGCCATTGAGGCCGGGGTTCATATCCTGGCCCACCCGGGACTGATAACGCCCCAGGAAGCGGAGTTGGCCGCCCGGAAAAATGTTTTCCTGGAGATTACCTCGCGCAAGGGACACAGCCTGACCAACGGCCATGTGGCCCGTTTAGCCCGGTCGGCCGGGGCCGGTCTCGTCTTAAATTCCGATACCCATTCACCGGGGGATATTGTTGCTTTGGAACAGCGGGCAAGAATAGTGGAAGGAGCCGGATTGAATAAGGAAGCCTTATTGCAAATGGATGAAGCCGCCACCCACCTTTTCAATCAGTTGCTGGCTACCCTGTGATTTTCTCTTTTTTCCTGAATAATTACAGAGCTGCAATAAGCCTTTCCTCAGTCCGGCTTCAAAGAGGATGGCATCATTTGAATCGACTTCAAGCGGCGGGAGAATCCCGCCTGATTTTGATTTCCTTTCAAAGAAATAATCGTTTTCCGACCATTTAAGGGATGATCAACATTGCCGGACCGATCTTTAAAAATAGGGATCATCTATGGGGGGATCAGCGAACAGAAGGCGGGAATGGATCATTACCTCCATCAGGTCCTCCTGGCCATGAAACAACTGGCCCCCCAACACCACTACGTCCTGATCGATCACCGCCGACACCAGATTCCTTTCAAAGATCAATTTGAACAGGTCATCCTGGATCTCCCCCGACCTCCGGTCCGGGTCAGCCGATGGAACCTTCAAACGGTTCCCCGGGTCCTGCCCCAATTTGACCTTGTCTTTTCTCCCGGGCTTTACGGCCCGGTACGAATTCCCAAAGGAGTAGCCTCGGTCATGGTCGTTCACGATCTGACCCGATTTCTGTTCCCTGATTTCTTCAATTTTAATATCGTTCAAAAAGCCCTGGATCATTGGGCCTATCCGGCCATGCTGCGGCGTTATGATCATCTTATGACCGTCTCGAAGAACACACGGCAGGACCTGATGACCCTCTTTAAGGTCCCTGAGGAAAAGATTACTGTTGCCTATCACGGGGCCGAGGATACCTTTCAATCGGTGAATCCACAGGATGCCGAGCAGAGCCTTCGGAAATCCTACAACATAAAAAAACCATTCGTCCTCTCCCTCGGGACTCTGGAACCGCGAAAAAATATCACGACACTGATTAAAGCCTTTGCCGGCATAAAGGATCAGATTCCGCATGACCTGGTCCTGGTCGGCCAAAAGGGCTGGAAATGGGAGCCGATTTTTAAGGAGATGGAAAGACCGGATTTAAAAGAACGAGTCCACTGGGTAGGTTATGTTTCGGATACCGGAAAGGGCCTTTTTTTACAATGCCGCCGATTTTTTGGCCTATCCAAGCTGGTATGAAGGATTCGGCATGCCTTTGCTGGAAGCCATGCAGTGTGGATGTCCGGTGATCACCTCACGGATGAGTTCTATGCCTGAAGTCGTCGGAGAGGCCGGTTTGTTGATCGATCCCCACCGGGTGGAGGACCTGCAGGGAGCTATGCTTCGCCTAGTGCAGGAGCCCGGGTTGAGGGGAAAATTGCGGGAAGCCGGGTTTGGGCAGGCTAAAAAATTTTCCTGGGAAAACTCGGCCATGATCACCTTAGAGGTGTTTGAGAAAATAACAGCAGCTCAAAGCTGAAAGCTCATAGCTCAAAGGCGGAGGCTTAAAGAGTGGAGAAAATTATTGAGCTTAGGACCCGAATAATACTCTTGTATTAGCTACCAGCTATGACCAATGAGCTGTCAGCTATATTCTGTTTTTCCATAAACCGTAAACCTTGAACCTTTGTTTATTATGAAAGTCGCTTTTATCGGAGATCGGTTGGGCCTGGCTACCGGCGGCAATTTATATGTCGCCAGGGTGGCCGAAGAATTGGCTGCGCTGGGGATTGAGGTGACTTTGATCACCTTGGTCCCTCCCCAAGATATTCCCTGGTCGGACAATCTTCGCATCCTTTCCAGAAATGTTGAGTTTTCCTTTGGTCAAAGACCCGGCAAGGGCCGGATAGGCCCCTTTTTTCATTCCAGGCTGGCCGCCGTCACAGAATTAAAAAAATTAATCCGGGAGCCTTATGACATCCTTTATTCCGTGGGAGGGTCTTCCAATATAGTCAATTATCTATGTCAAAAAAGTCCCCAGGCCCCCAGGGTATCCCTGGCGGTCATCCATCATTTGTTCAGACAAGTTCCCTATCGTAAATTTATGATAAGTGCGGATACTTACCGGAAACCCTTCCAAACCTTTTATCAGATGCTGGGCGATCATTTTTCCAAAAGGTTTTCGATTGTTACCGTTTCGGAATTTTGGCGGGAAAAATTGATCGCCAGAGGATTTTCGAAAGATAAAATTACGATAATACCCAATGGGGTCGACCGGCAGGATTGGTCGGCCTATTCTCCGGAAGAGGCCAAAAAAGAATTGAATTTATCGGGACTGTTTGTGGTTTACACCAGCCCCTTACGATTGAAGAAAGGTATTATGAATGTCCTGAAGGCCTCACGTTCTTTAATAGACCGATATCCGGAGCTAATGGTTATAGTCACCGGAGTTGATAATGAGCGAACCCAAAAAGAAGTGCATTCTTTCATCAACCAATACAAAATGACCGATCATTTTCGTTATGACGGCCTGATTCCCCGGAACCGCCTTCCCCTTTATTATGCCGCTGCCGATGCGGTGGTTTTGGCCTCTGTGGAAGAAGAGGGCTGGGGGGTCACCCTGTTGGAAGGGATGATGGCCGGAAGGCCGGTGATTTGCAGCCCCTTAGGGGCCATGCCGGAGTTGGTCAAAGATAAAGGGATTATCCTTAAAGAGAACACCCCCCAACAATTGGCCCAGGCCCTGGAACAACTGATGGAGAACCGGGAATTGCGAGACCGTCTGGGGAAAGCCGGGCCACCTTATGCCGCCCAATTCAATTTTCAATCCGCCGCCCGGGCGCATCTGGAACTTTTTGAAGAATTGCTTGGCCGGACCTAATTGATTTTTCCTGAGGTTTATTCCCCTTGCCCCAGATATTTTTGATTTTCCAGCAATACGTTATTTAACTTTTTATCCAAAGACCAAATAGTAGAATTGGATTGCCGAGAAGCGACGATTATGGCACAGTCAATTAGCCCAACTCCTTTGCCTATAAGTTTCTCTTCAGAAGAATAGTTCCCCGCTTCTATCCAGATACCGGACGAATCCAGCTTTGGTATGTTTTTCCAATAGGAAAGAATAATATCCCGTTCTCTTCTATCCGCCGCTCCCTGGAGAAGTTCTCCAAAAATCCATTCCAATCCCATGACCTGCTGCCTTTCTAAAAGGCTTGTAACTTGGGGAGCAAAGAGGGGATTGTTTTTAAGAAATTCAATCCAAACAGAAGTGTCAAGAATAATCATCGATTTCTATTGGTGGCCCTGATCTTTTGAGCGGAAAAATCTTTTGAAAACTGAAGAGGGGATTCTTTTACGGTTTTATTAAGCGTATGGATTTTTTTTAAAGCAATCCATTCTTCCAGGGCGATTACCAAACTCTCAGTAATATTCTTGCCCTTGGAGAAGGTCCTGACGTTACTGACGATTTCGTCGGGGATGATGGCCGTTACTTTCATATGATATTTGATACGATTTCTTATCGTATTTGTCAAGAAATTTTCTCTGACCTGGGAAAAGGAGCAATCCTTCTTGATTGACTTTCTCTGATCGGCTGTTAAAATATGTTATCCTTCAATAATCATAGAAGAGGGCGCCTTAGCACCTCACCGATGAAGTTAAATCCTGTTAGAATAACTCATGAATGAAATTCAAGAGATGGAAGATAAAATAATAGGGGAAAGACCGGGCCGGGTTCAAAACCGTCGGGTCCACATGGCCAATGAAAGGACCTTTTTGGCCTGGATCAGGACCAGTATCGCTATCATGGCTTTTGGTTTTGTGGTGGAAAAGTTCGCCCTCTTTGTAAGACAGATGAGCCAATATTTATCCCTGTCCGTAGTAAGAGAATCGACTCTCTCATTACCTGTTTCAGCAAGCCTGGGGTACTCTTCCATTATAGGAGTGATTCTAATCGGTCTCGGGGCCATGATGGGTTTATTGGCGTTTATTCGTTATAAGAAAGTCGAAAAACAGATCGAAGAGGATACTTATCAGCCTTCTTTGATCCTGGATATTCTGTTGACCCTTTCCATTGTATCCGTGGGATGTTTTTTGATTATTTATCTAAGTCATATTTTTTAATTTCTCGAAATCACCAAGATGGAAGAAAGGGAAAAGAGAATCGAAATTCTGTGAGGAAAACCGGATAAGGTATATCTTAGGCCGGTTTCTTCAAACTGCAACCAAAGACCCGGGAACTACTTTAAAAAAAGGGAGGGAAACATTTATGTCGGAATCCAAGAAAAAGATAGCCCAGAGCTTTTCCGATTTAAAGGTGGCTATGGAGAAGGGGAGGGGGGAGCCAAAAGATATTTTTCCAATTTTTGAGCAAGGGTGGCGTGAATTCGCCCGGGAAACCCGAAAAGTTCCGGAAGAAGCCTTAAAGCCTTTTCTGGATCTGGTCCGGCAACTGGGACAGAAGATTGGGAATGGAGAGACGACCGTTGTTTTTGAATTGATGGACAAGATGAAAGGGATGAAAAAATCCTGCCATGAAAAATATAAATAGAAGAAGGGGGACCCTGTTAATCTTCTTGATGGGTTTTGTTTTTTGGGCCGGGGTTGCAGATCTTTGGGCCATGGGGACCAACAAAGGAGAAGCCCCCTTAAAAAACCAGTCTTTAAAGCCCGCTTCCCCTGTTTCGGAAAGTGTCCAGGCCGTTGTGCCAGCAGGGACTCCGATCAAGGTCCAATTGAATCAACCCATCCGAACCGCAACCCATCGGAGTGGGCAAACTTTTTTTGCTACGCTTAAAGATCCGGTTGTGGTCGGGAAACAGGTATTGATCCAGGCCGGGGTTCCCTTTATCGGGGTTATTCCCCAATCGCGTGAATCCGGACATTTTAGCGGCAGCGCCTTGATTGAACTCCAATTGACCCGTATTATCTTACCCGATGGGGCTACCCTTCCTATCAGTACCGAAACTTTCAAAAAAACAGGCCGGGCTCATTTTCTGCGTAACATCGGTTTAATCGGGATAGGGACGATCCTGGGGGCCGGTTTGGGGAATCTATTAGGACAGATTCCCGGGGCGTTGATAGGGATCGGCTTCGGGGGTGGAACCGGGGCTGTTCTGGCCTATGTGACCGGGAAAGAGGATTTATTTATTAGGGCCGGAACCGACTTAGGTTTCAAACTGGAGCGTCCGCTTACCCTCCCGATTCAACCCGCTTCCGCTATCTCTTCGAAGTAAGGTAAGAAAATTAAAAGACCTTGACATAAAACCCTCATCAATTTATTTTGATAAAAGTGGACGGAGAAATCAGTCTGATTAAATTCATGACCATGGCCCTCTTGGAGGCTGAAAAAGCCTGTTTTGAAGAGGAAGTTCCGATTGGAGCCGTCTTGATTTCTTCAGCCGGGGAGGTCCTGGCCGCCGATCATAACCGGACCCGGCAATTGAATGACCCAACAGCTCATGCCGAGATCTTGGTTTTAAGAAGAGCCGCCCGGATTCTCAATAATTTTCGAATGCCGGGAACGACTTTGTTTGTAACGGTCGAGCCTTGTATGATGTGCGCCGGGGCTGTTATTCAAGCCCGGGTGGATCGGGTGGTTTTTGGAACGGCCGATCCGAAAGCCGGTGCTTTGGGGTCCCTTTATGATGTTTCCAAGGACGGGCGGTTGAATCATCGCTTTGAAAGGGTTTCAGGAGTCCTGGAAACGGAATGCCGGGACCTGATTCAAAAATTTTTTGAAGTCCGTCGTTAACCAAAGGTTCAAGGTCCAAGGTATAAGGTATAAGGAAGGATCCTGAACCCCTTTGTAATGAACCATCCATTCAACATATTTGGTATATATATAACCTTAGGCCTTACCCCTCAAACCTTAAACCTGTTTTAAAGAACGGAGAGGTACCGAAGCGGCTGTAACGGGGCCGACTCGAAATCGGCTGTACGCCCAAAAGGTGTACCGTGGGTTCGAATCCCACCCTCTCCGCCATTTTCTATTTCGGATTTCGGATTGCCGATTTCGGAATAAGAAAACAATCCTAAATTCACATTCCTTATTATTAATCAGGGCGAATTCTTTTGGCCCGCAACGCGACCAGACCTTTACGGTCAATGAGATCAAGAAGGCGTTTTACTGGGACGCGGGGTTTCTTTTGATCTGTTCCCACCGTTGCTCGGGCGTCTTTCCAATACCAAATATCACTGCAAAGAGGATTTGACTGGCCTGGTTAATCGTTCGGATGCCCTGCGAGGGGTTCTAAATCAGCTTAAAGGAAGTATGGACTAGGGGATAAAAAGTAGATTCAGTTCCAATGCTCTGTTCTTCATAATCATTGTTTACTTTTTAGGGACATCTATTAGATAGACCAGTCAGACCAAACAGACTAAACAGACTCGAAAGCATTGACTTTAACTAATTGCTTTGCTTTGAATTGTTCCTTTGAATGAAAGGCATAGGAGTTTAAGCCCTTGAAACCTGGAATCCTTCCTGCATGCCCGCAGGCCTTGAACCCTGTTTTGTTAATCCTGGTCCATGAAGCAGACCTTACAAGACCCCATTTTTTGAAAATAGACATCGATGTTGTAAAAGTCGAGGATGCCGCAGTTCCGCAACGGCAAGGGTGAAGCCGTACTAACGTACTGCGAACCCTTGCCAATCCCGCCATGGCGGGACGGCATCACACGGCTTTCCCGGAGGGTAAAAATTGATCGGGATTTTTAAAAAAACCAAACTTCACATTTAGTGACTTTTGACATTGCTCCTGAAATTATCAAAATAGACTGTTTTTATTATTAAGCTACCACTCAGAGATCAATTTTTCTGCAACTAAGAGGTAGAGATGGGGTCTTTGTTTTGGGCTGTTAGAAGAAGGGATTAAGAAGGAGAGGGAAATCAGTTATTCCTCCCAATTATTTCCCCGGCCTTGTTTTTTTCCAACCCGGAGGATTACGCGCCTAACAATCGCTGTTGCAACAACTTTTGCATGTCACGACGGCCATCGGCAATCAACAGAATATAGACTTTCTTCTCCCTGACTCGGTAAATGATGCGGTAGGGTTTGAAGAAAATCTCGCGGTATTCTCGAATCCCAAGCGCTAGCAGTTCTTTAGGATGGACACCACGCTCGGGAAATTTTGACAGTCTGGAAAAGGCTCTCTCGATTTGTCCCAAAACATAGTCTGCTTTTTGAGGACCATCATGCAAAGCAACCAAATCAAAGAGTTTATCGAGATCACGTACTGCGTCTTTGGTGAGGAAAACCACAAACGACATCAGTGTGCCTCTTTTCGCTTGCGTAGACCTTTGATTACATCTCCTGCGGCCTGAACCTCCCCTTCCTCAATCTGACGGTTTCCGAGTGCTAAGATCTTTAGAAGAGCCATGGTTTCCTGGGTCAGCTCATAGCTTTTGATATCTTGTATAACCACCTTGGCCTCACCGTTCTGGGTGATGATCAGTGGTTCTTGCTGTTCGTGCAAATTCCTTACGATTTCAGCGGCATGGGACTTCAGGTAACTGATGGGCTTGATCTGGCTGGAGAATTTCATGAAGTCACCTCCTTTTCTTGAATATGACTAGATTTAGACCATAAATAGGTCAAAGGTCAAGTGAAAAGGAGTTAGAACCCACATCTTCTTCTGCTTTTTTACTAACATCGTTTTCTGCCCTTTTTGATCTGGGGTTGCATTTAACTGCTTAATAGGTTGATAAATAAAGTATTTTATTTTGGTTTCATAAACATAAGGCGAACAGCCACCAGCCTCCAATAGGCCTAACTGCTGTTCGCCCAACGACCCTGCCCCTCGCAGGCACCGAAAACTGAACGCTTTCAGAATCGGAAGGATAGTCCATGAAGCAAACCGACAAGACCCCGTTTTTTGAAAATAAAGATGGGGTTTTTTTTCGGGGGGACGGGAAAGACAATTTGTTTTAGTCAAAACCCATAGGGATAGAGGGAACAGACAAGTTATTTTAACTTCAGCGGCCCCTCCTAAACGACTTCTTTTATTAACCGGGTGGTTTTGTCCGGAATAAACATGACTGAATTAAAAAAACGTTATGACTGGTTAAGTGATCTTTGGCTGGGAACTTTCTGCACCAAATAGAGGGATAAACCGATTGGGGCATCTATCCTTTATTTCGATGCTAAGGGATTAAGTGAGATATCATATTGTTTCCAAGGAAGTTTTTGTTTAGGGGTGGATGATAGGACCTTTTGACTGAGGGTTTCTTTGTGGGGCAACTTAGTCAAGCAGGGACTGAGGCAGCAAGAAATCTGGAATTTGTGTTCATTTAAGATGCGACCCCATGACCATTTAAGATTTTTTACCGGAATCTTTAAAGGCTGGAAGACGGCTGTGATTTTAAAAAAAGATTGACAAAAAGATCAATTAAGTTATCATAATATTTATCATGTTGATTTCGTACAAGCCGCCATTTAAAAAATTTGTAAAAAAACAGGCCAGATCTTTTCAATTGGTGATCGAAGACGAGGTCGAAGCCGTCATTCAAAATCCATTAGCTGGAGAGACCAAGAAGGGTGATTTGACCGATTTCAGGATTCAAAAATTTTCTTATCAGGGTCAAAATTTCCTCTTGTCTTATGTTATTCGAACCGAGGGTGTCGTTTTTTTTACTATCGGCTCCCATGAAAATTTTTATCGGGAATTGAAAAAGTATATAAAGGAGGTGGGTTAAATGATCACCGCCGAAAAAGTGTATAAAGAGATTTTGGATATGCAGGTCAAGGAGAGAGAAAAACTCTTTACCGTTATTGCCAGGAAGGGTTTTGAGAAAGATTCCTATTCCCATGAAGAGGTTTTCGGCGATATACGGGAATCTCCCTTTATACTCAGGGAAGCCGCCGAATATCTGGAAGTGGCCGAAATAACCCTGAGGCGATGGGTGCAATCCGGTCTCATTCCGTATGAAAAAGTTGGAAGAAATATCGTTTTCGATCCCGATGAACTGAAGCGGGTTAAGAAATCCAAGGCGAAAAAGAGATAAAACCAATTATCAAGAAAAAAGAAGTTATCCCTTCATTCCAGATTTCTTAACAAAGTTGACAAACCCTCAACCGAAAGGCTGGTCCATGAAGCAGTCCGACAAGCCCCCATTTTTAAAAATAAGATGGGGTTTTTGTTTTGGGGCGGATGACTGGGCCTTTTAACTGAAGGTTACTTTGTAGAGCAACTTAATCAGCAGAGTCCATGGCAGCACGGAATCTGGAATTTTGTGTACATTTAAGATTTGACCCTGGCCCTCTTTGGAAATTGGCTTCCTGTTCAAAATCCTGAACGGCTGAAGAAGATATCATTGCGGAGGAAACCACGCGGACCCGGACAAAGCCTATCTCCATAGTAATCTCGAGATTTATCGTCATCTTTGGTCTCCACTTTCCCGCCAACAATTAATATGAGAACTTCATTTTTTACGGTTATATAATATAAAAATGAGATAAATTATTTTTCACTACGATATAACTATTTGATTCATAAAGAAACTTAATTTATTGCTATTCATAATTACCATTCCCCGTTCGGCCGTCATAGACCCAGTCGCGGGGATAGCTGCCACATGGCCCATCGGGATGATCCTCAACCCTTCCAATATCCCCATCATCACCTTTACCCCTCATTCTCCAATACGGACCATCACCTTGATCGTTTTTCCAGGATGGATTCTCTCCTGGTAAACTTGGGGCAACTGGTCCAACGTGATCATATCCGTGATCAAGGGCCGGGCATCCAGTTTTTCTTCTGTCATCCAGCGCAGACACTGAATATTCTCTTCATGGGTGTTTCCGTAGGCAGCGGTTAGTTTGAGCTCCTTGAACATTAATACCGCCGGGTTGATTTCAATATTCTCATAGACGACGCTCAACTGGCAAATCGTTCCGGCCGGGCCGGCCAGATTCATGGCCTCCGGAACCAGTCCTTTCCTCCCGGAACATTCAAAAACCACATTAAATCCTGCTCCCTTGGTGACTGTATAACTCTGCAAAACCAGGTTCTCCGAAAGCGGATCGATGACCCTATCCGCCCCGAAGTGCAAAGCCAGATTCCGTTTTTCTTCCACCGGTTCGGAAACCACAATGGGGGAAAAATTATGTAGCTTTAATAGCTTAACCAGGGAAAGTCCAATGGCGCCACCTCCCATAACACAAGCCGATCCGTTCTCTCTTCCACAAATCCTTATTCCGTGAAGGGATACGGCACACAATTCAGCCAGGGCGGCATTGATGGAGTCCACTTTTCCCGGTACTGGAATGAGCATCCGGGGATAGACCAGGATGAATTCGGCGAATCCGCCGGGCAAATCTCCAATCCCGACTGAACGCCTATTATTGGAACACAATTGAGGTCGACCGGACAGACAACCCGGACATTCTCCACAGAAAGTGGGTCTGATAATCACGCGAGTTCCAGGCAGGACATCCTTGACATCCAACCCGGTCTCGACAACAATTCCACTGATTTCATGCCCAAGAATAATTCCATCGGGAGTTCCTTCGTTTTCAATCAAGGAATGATCGGAGCCGCAGAACCCCGTGTAAAGCACTTTTAATAATACCTGGTTCTTGTCAGGCTTAGGAAGGGGAAGACCTTCAACAACCAGCCCCTTTGTTTTTCGAAATACTACTGCTTTCATAATCGAACCCTCTTGTTTAAAATCTTTGAGAAACCTTGTTTCCGATACGACCCTCACCTATGACCGGATTAAGAGACTTTCAGCTTAAGCATGTAATCCCGAAGCTGAATCCACAGGTTGTTGGCGGTTTCCTTATTCTCGGTGATAATGTTATTCAACTGAAACGGGTCTTTCTTACGATCGTAGAGTTCATCGTTCTGCGGAATCTCCGCCTTCGCGCCTGGCGTACAGGACCAGATATTGTCTTCCCCGGTGATCTTCAAACCCTCCTGGTAGAGATCGGGAATCATCTGCTTGATCAGATCGCCGTAAAATTCGAGAGCGGCCATCGGGTTGTCCTTGAACTCCGCCTCGTTAAGCCAGTGGATATAGGACCAGTCTTCAGTATAGATGGCCCAGGAGTGGTTATGATATCCGGAGATGGCAAAATCCCTGACTCTGTCCTTTTGTCCGGTCAAAAGCGGCAGGAGGCTTTGGCTGTGCATCTCCTCCTGAGCCTTATCTTTGACTCCTATGAAATCCAAAGCCGTTGCCGTCAAATCCGTATTCTGGACCAGGGCTGAAATTTTTTGGGGTTCAAGATCGGGATGGCGGATGACCATGGGAATGTGCACCAGCTCTTCGTAGGGCCAGGGCCGGACTTCCCGCATCAGACCGTGGCCATGTTCACCATGACCCAAGGGTTCACCGTGATCGGACAACCAGATGATCAACGTATTGTCATATAAGCCGAGTTCCTTTAGATTGAAGTAGAAACCCCCACCCTATGGGTAGGGTCATGTTGACTGGCTATGCCGGTCCTGAATGGGCTTGGCTGAAAGCCCACTCACTGCTATCTTTTCCTCGAGTTGTTGCCGCAATCTCGAGAGAAAGGAGACAACAGTGAGTAGATTTGGAAAGTTATCACATATGATATGGCATTGTCAGTATCATATTATCTGGGTTCTGAAATATCGCTATAGGATATTGGCTGGGAATGTAGGGGAATCGATAGCCAGCGGATCCAAGTGATTTGCGGATATGCGGGTTGAAAAGGGGTCAGGTCTGCGATTGACCTTTAAAGAAGATTGAACTAAAAGAGGATTATGGGTAGACCGCTAAGGATAGAATTTGAAGGGGCTTGGTATCATGTGATGAACCGTGGACGGAGATCGGAGCGGATTTTCGAAGACCGAAAGGATTATCAGAGGTTCGTCGATTTAATGGAAGAGATCAACCGGATATGGAATTCTCGGATCAGTGCCTACTGCCTTATGTCTAATCACTATCACCTCGTTATTTATACCCCTCGGGGCAATATTTTCCGCATTATGCGTCATCTTAATGGGATTTATACCCAGCGTTTCAATCGTACCCATGGCTTAGACAGGGCTTTATTTCGCGGACGATATAAGGCCATTATTATTGAGGCCGATAGTTATCTGTTGCCCTTGGTACGTTATATTCACCGGAATCCACTAAAGGCCGGTCTAGTGACAGAGTTGGATCAATATCAATGGAGCAGTCATAAAGGGTACTTGTCGAAAACGAGGGCAGGGGACTGGCTAAACAAGGATTTTGTTTTTGATTTATTAACGGCAGAGAAAGGTAACCGAATTAGGGCTTACCGCCGGTATATGGAAGAAGAAGATTCAGAAGACATCGTGGAACTGTTTAAAAAGAAGGAGTGGCCGGTATTTCTGGGGGAGGAGCGGTTCGTCTACTGGCTGAGAAGAGAATTTTTTTCGCAAAAGCGTCACCCACAGATTCCTGAATCGGCTGCATTGGCCCCGGGGTTGGAGGTTATCAAGGAGGAAATTTGCCGATATTACGGGATATCCATATCGGAATTGGTGAAACCGGAGAGAGGACGGGTTAACGAACCCCGAAATATGGCGATTTATTTTACCAGGAGGTTAAGGCAAGAGGGACTAAAGGAGATTGCGAAAGAATATGGTCTAAAGGGTTACAGTTCGATCAGTAGTGTGCTTCAGGGGTTGGAGAAGCAGTTTCTATAGGATCACCGGTTTCAAAAGCGACTGGAAACTCTGTTGAATATTTTGATTAAAGGTCAACCGTAGACTTAAGCTCTTTACTCTTAGGAATGAACCCATCAACTTTGAGGCACAAATTGAGAAAAATAAAAATTCCCTTTGGCCGTCAGGCCAAAATGATTTATGGTTAAAGGAAGACTTTTGGAAATATTCATATTTTTTTCTTAACAAAGTTGCCTGGAGAAGTTACTATAAACCAGAAACCGAATTCTCGACCCTGAGATACAAGGGTTTTGTTGAATTAGCAGAACAGGTTTTTTAAAGGTCTTTTCCCGGGCTGAAAGCCAGACCAGCAAAAGATCTGAAAACCTGAAAGTCTCTATGGTTAATAAATTAATAAGATAGGGTGTGATTTTACCCGACCCAAGAGGTTCACCTAAACAAAACAGGAAGCAACCTGTTTATGGACAACAGCACTCGTCAGGTTGGTTCGGAATTCTGGTGAAATCAAAGCAACAGCGGCGCCTTTGGAAATAGATTGCTTGTTCCATATTCAATGGATAAAAATAAACATAAAAAGGAGGATGCAGGATGGCTAAAGTATTGGAGGGAAAAGTCGCGGTCGTAACCGGGGCCGGCCGTGGTATTGGAAGAGGCGAGGCTATGGCCCTGGCCGAAGCAGGGGCTAAAGTCGTGGTCAATGATTTAGGCGGTGGTGGCGACGGTGTTGGGAGTGATGCAGCACCGGCCCAACAAGTGGTAGATGAGATTAAAGCCGCGGGCGGAGAAGCGGTCGCCAGCCTTGATTCTGTTGCAGAAAAGCAGAGTGCGGAGAGGATAATACAAACCGCCGTGGACCATTTTGGACGAATCGATATTTTGGTAAATAATGCCGGGATTCTGAGGGACCGCATGGTTTTTAACATGAGTGATGCAGAATGGGACATTGTGCTAAAGGTCCATTTATACGGGCACTTTTATTGCGCCCGGGCGGCCAGCCGGTATATGCGGGCCCAAAAGTGGGGACGCATTATCAATACCTCCTCTTCTGCCGGACTGGGGTCAACCTTTGGCCAGGCCAACTATGGCGCGGCCAAGGAGGGGATTATCGGGCTTACGCGCCAGATCGCCCGGGATATGGCCAAGTACAATACGACTTGCAACGCCATCCGGCCTACGGCAGCTACCCGGCTGACCTTGAGCCCCGAGCTGATCGCCAACTGGGAAAGGGCGGGCTTAACCGATATTAAGGAAAGGGTCCAGGCCAATCAGCCTGACGATATCTCCCCTTTCATCATTTTCCTTTGTACGGAAGCGGCCGGGAACATCAGCGGCAGGACCTTCAGCGTGGCGGGGGGAGAGATTGGCCTTTACTCAGAACCTGTCCTGGAAAAGACGATTTATAAAAAAGGCCGTTGGACGGTTGACGAATTGTGTGACGTTGCCCCGAATACCCTGGGGCAGGGTTTGAAGGTAGTAGGTATCGAATAACCAATCGGAGCAAAAAGCTGTTAGCATTAAGCCCTCAGCCAAAGAGGTTTTTTGAAAGCTGGCCGCTGACTGCTAAAAGGTCCCATCGGGAAATATCATTTCCGGATGAGAACTATTAGGTACGTCAAAACATGATCATCGATATGCATGTACACACACAGGCATCCGGGGATTCCGCGGCAACAGTGGATCAATATCTTCGGCTTATTGAACAATATCGTAATAACAAACCCTTCCATGGACTGGTCTTTACCGAGCACGGTCTCTATGATCAACACATGATTCCCCAGAAAATCGGTGACAAAAATGAGGTTTTAATTCTCCAGGGAGTTGAAGTGGATACGAATCTGGGACATCTGCTGCTTTATGGAATCACGGACAGGTTTCTCAAACAGGTTGATGTGTCCCGGAAAAATCTGAATAGTCAGAAAGTCATTAAAACCATCAACGATTGCGGAGGAATCGCCATCCCTGCCCATCCATTCAGAAATTCTATCTATGGCCGGGCCTTGACCAGGGATGAGATTGACTTGGATGAGATCAGTATCATCGAAGAACTGAACGGGAGTAATTCAGGAGGGCAAAATAAAAAGGCCCAAGCGCTGATTGAAAAAACCGATTTGAAGGGCATCGGAGGCAGTGATGCCCATTATGCCAATCGGGACTGGTTTCTAAATTGCGCGACAGAGTTTGAAAATACCATTAATACCATGGAGGATCTGGTGAGAGAATTACGTCATGGTTATTTTCGAGCGGTCCTTCTTGATAATTCTGCGCTGGGGGATTGTTAAGGTAGGAGAGAAAATAAGGGAGAGGGTGCTTTATTAACTATCTCATAATAGTATTGACCCGGTGGGGATGCATTTTCTTCCGTCTGTGACTTCATAAAACACACCCCCACCTGCCTTGGGATGTTAATTTTATTATGGGAAGATTATTATGTAATTTTATTTTATAATAACGCTGGTAGAAGAGGGTATTGAATGATAGAATTCATCCATCGTAATGTGAATCTCTTGGGGGTAAATTTTTTAGATTCACCAAAACAGAAAGGAGAGTTGATATGGTTGGAATCGTTTCATATGGCGGTTATATTCCCCGGATGCGGTTGAGCCGGGCGGCTGTTGCCAAGAATATGGGCTGGTTTGCTCCCGGGTTATTTGGAGCTGCCAGAGGAGAACGCTCCATGGCCAACTGGGATGAGGACTGCCTGACCATGGCTGTGGCGGCGAGCCGGGACGCCCTGGTGGGAATGGATAAAACAAAATTAGATGGTATTTATCTGGCTTCGACAACGTTGCCTTTTACAGACCGGGACAATGCGGGAGTTGTGAAGTCCGCATTGAATCTCAGAGATGACATCACTTCAGCCGATTTTGCTTCTTCACTCAAGGCTGGGACAACGGCCTTGATGACGGCCCTGGAAGCGGTCAAAGGCGGTGATAAGCATCGGATCCTGGTGACGGCTTCCGATAAACGGAAAACCAAGGCGGCCTCGAACGAAGAAATGCTTTTCGGCGACGGTTCGGGAGCTATGGTGGTGGGCGATGACCAGGTGATCGCGGAATATCTGGGGGGCTATGCAACCTCCATTGATTTTGTCGATCATTACCGGGGTGAAGATACCAAATTTGACTATAATTGGGAGCAGCGCTGGGTCAGGGACGAGGGTTTTTCAAAGATTTATCCCACAGTATTCAAAGGGGTAATGGATAAGACCGGCATCGCGGTAGGGGATGTCACCAAGATGATTTTTCCCTGTATTTTCGGACGGATTAACGCCAAGTTGGCCGGTTCCGTGGGAGCAAAGCCGAATCAGTTGGCCGATGCCATGGAGGCTCAGGTAGGCGAGTGCGGGGCCGCACACTCCTTGGTCATGCTGGCCAGAGAGCTGGAAACAGCCAAACCCGGCGATATTTTAATGGTGGCCGGTTTCGGGCAGGGGGCTACAGCCCTGATGTTTCGGGTGACGGAAAACATTTTAAATCTGCCGACCAGGATGGGGGTTTCCGGATGCTTGGCCAACAAAAAAACAGAGGAAACTTACACCAAATGGCTTCAATACAATAATCTCATCGAAACCGACCTGGGCGGAAGAGGGGACCAGGATTTGCGTACCGGACTTTCCTCGCTCTACCGAAACCGAAAATATATCCAGGGATTTGTGGGGGGTAAGTGTAAAGTTTGCGGAACGGCCCAGATTCCGGCAAAACGTATCTGCGTCAAGCCGGATTGCGGGGCGGTCGACTCTCTGGAAGAGTACGAGTTTGCCGACAAACCGGCCAAAGTGGTGACCTTTACAGCGGATAACCTGGCCGCTTCTTTGGATCCTCCGGCGATCTATGGCATGATTCAGTTTGAGGGCGGGGGAAGGACCATGACTGATTTTACCGATTGTTCTCTGGACGATATCGAGGTTGGCGTACCCATGAAGATGACATTCCGGATAAATTATCACGATCCAAAAAGAGGTTTTACCGGGTATTTCTGGAAAGCCGCTCCCGTCCATTCCAAGGGAGCCTAACCCACTGGGGCAAAGCTAATTGGACTCAAAGACAACAAGATTTTTCAATCAGCAAAGGAGAAAGAAATGGCTACAGGAATAAGAGATAAGGTGGCTATCCTGGGAATGGGATGCTCTAAATTCGGTGAGCGCTGGGAAAGCAACGGCGAAGATTTAATGGTGGAAGCCTTCATAGAATGTCTGGCTGATGCCGGCATTGAAAAGAACGAAATTCAGGCGGCCTGGCTGGGAACCAATTCTCCGGAGTTTGGTGTCGGCACCAGTGCCCTGCCCCTGCCGATGACGCTGCGGCTGCCGAACATTCCCGTGTCGCGAAATGAAAACATGTGTGCCACCGGTACGGAAGTCTTCCGTGCGGCCAGTTATGCCGTAGCTTCCGGGGCCTACGATATCTGCCTGGCCCTGGGAGTGGAAAAACTCAAAGATGTGGGGTATGGCGGTTTGCCCGGTGCCGGCGGGAAAATAACCTTGGGCAATTTGACCTCTCCCAATATGACGGCCCCGGGGATGTTTGCCCAACTGGCCAGCGCCTATCGGGCCAAATATGGCATCAGCCGGGATGTACTCAAAGAAGCCATTGCCCATGTGTCCTGGAAAAGTCATCAGAACGGGGCCAAGAACCCCAAGGCCCATTTGCGAAATCCGGTATCGATGGAAACAATCTTGAATGCCCCCATCATCAGTGATCCCCTGGGGCTCTTTGACTGCTGTGGGGTGTCGGATGGTTCGGCCTGTGCGATTGTCACCACGCCGGAGATCGCCAAGAAAATGGGGAAAAAGAATATCGTTTCGGTCAAAGCCCTCCAATTAGCCGTTTCCAACGGCTATGAAAGCGAGTATGACGAATGGGAGGGGGAACATTTCGTTACCACCGATAAGGCGGCGGACCGGGCTTATGCCGAGGCCGGGATCACCAACCCCCGCAAGGAAATCAGTATGATGGAGGTTCATGACTGCTTCAGCATCACGGAACTGGTCACCATGGAAGACCTGAAGATATCCTCCAGGGGGGGAGCGGTAAAGGATGTCCTGGAGGGGTTCTATGATATTGACGGCGGGGTTCCCTGCCAGGTGGACGGGGGCTTGAAGTGCTTTGGCCATCCCATCGGGGCTTCGGGGCTGCGTATGCTCTATGAAATGTACCTGCAGCTCAACGGCCGGGCCGGTGAAAGGCAGCTCGATAATCCCAGATTCGGACTAACCCATAATCTGGGCGGGGCGCCTTTCCGAAATGTTGCAGCCGTGGCGATTATCGGGAAATACGACGCCTAAAGTCTTCAAGGGTATATAGAGAAAGATGTGATGCCGGATGCCGCTTTGGCGGAGCTTTATGGCTTAGAAACCAGGAACTCTGTTCAAGCTGTCAATCGTAATAGAGAACGATTTCCTCCCGACTTTAGGTTCCAACTTAGCCAAGAGGATTTTGAATCTTTGAGATCACAAATGGTGATCTCAAAGATTAGAATCCCGTGGGCCAGTCTTGCAACCTGTGCTCGCTGATCACTGACTGGCTGACTGTGATCGGGCCACTTCTTGATTGTTCATGATTAATTTCGCAGAAATAGGAGTTTTCAGGGCCTATATCGCCTTTTTTAGCCCCCAAAAGAGCCTTATAGGAAGCAAACTCCTTTCAAATTTGAGGGGGAGGGTGTCAGTCTTGCAGGCACAGAGAACTATTTACCAAGCAGCATCGTTTCCTTCTTTTCCCCTTGACCCCGTTTTCCCCTTATCTTAATATTCAGCCATCATAAGGCAAAATTTTTTCAAACGTTAACTAAGTCGGGAACGGAAAATGAAACATATTGAAATCAGATGGAGTTTTATAAGTGCCGTTATCTTGCTGCTTTTGGTCTTTGTTGTCGGCTGTGGAACTCAGAAGGCCGGTTCTCCGACCGGGTTCGGGCAAAAGATAAAAAGAATAATTTTTAATCCGAAGAATCCTTATAATCTGCTGAAAAAAGACGAGGTCGAGGCCGTTATGAAACAAAAAGTGAAAGAGCCTCAACCGCAAGATTACACTTGTACCTACGAATCCGTTGATTCGGTGAAATTCACCAGCCTTATCTTTTCGCTTGAGGATGCCGATGCGGCCGGGCTGTTCAAGGGCATGCGAGAATATTTTGAAAAAAGCGGGAAACCGGTGAAGCCAGTGGAGAGGGTCGGTGATGGTGCTTTTTTTCGGGAAAAAGAACTCCATGCCCTGAAAGGGAAGTATTTCTTTCACTTTCAATCAAGCGGGAATGAAGGATATGAATTGGGGGAAGAAGCCATCAAAAGTCTTACCAGGACGGCTATTGATAAACTGCCCTGATGTTCCGACAGGTCCGGTATTGTTTTATTTCAGGGAGAGAAGGGGCGGCATTAGACATTAAAATTGTTATAACAACGAACACAGACCTCAATGATCTTGGTTAAATCGCCAACCGAGCTTACAACAAGTGCCACCGACCTTTTTCTGGCGATCGAGTGTGCCTTCATCCTGATCTTGCTCTGGAAGACCCCGGCGGTTGACCGATGGCGGACTTTTCTATGGTGTTGGTTTTTCGGCCTCCTGGCTTTTTCTTCCTTTCTCGGTGCTGCGGCTCATGGATTGGATCTGCAAGCTTCCAAGCGAGAAGCGCTTTTCGTGTTTATTTTTTTTGGTCTGGGGGTAGTCGTTGTGCTCCTGGCCGCCGGCGCTCTATTGGATTGGTGTGGTAGGGATACCATGAAACGTCCTGTTTGGTTATTTGTGACCGTGAGTATTGTTTTATTTTCATCGGGTCGGTTTTTAAGAGGGGCCTTGATTCTCTTCGCTATCTATAAAGCCCTGGCCTTGATGGTCGCGCTGGCTATCTATTCTTCCCTGGCGGCCACTCACAAACTGAAGGGATCTCCCTTTATATCTTTGGCCATCCTTCTCACCCTGGTTGCGGTGGGAGTGCAAACCAGACAGATCTCTATAACGATATTTTTCCCCTTCGATCATAACGGAATTTTTCATCTTATCGAAATAGCCGCCCTGGCAGTCCTCGGATTTGGATTAAAGATCGGGATGAAACCTTATTGAGCCCCCTCTATCATTAGGTTGAACCAGTCGAAGGAATTTGGAATTCGGAAGGAATATATAGAAAATAAAAGCGTTAAAGCGGTCCTGTTTTCTCCTTGACCCCTTCTGGGAGATATTTTATAGTCTCTTCATTAATAATCATTTTAAATTTTTAAACAGAGATAGCTTAGAAAAACCATCTCTCTCGCCTTTCGCGTATTGATGGAGCACCTCTTGTCCTGGCGGTGTTCTTGGGTGAATATCTGTCTGGGACACGATTATGAATCAACCAATTAAGGGCATCCTCTCCAAGAAATATCGGCCCGGCAGTCATCGCGAGGTTCTGGCCGTCTCTCTCCCCCTGATGATAAGCTCCGGGCTGTGGGCGGTCCTCCACTTTGTCGACCGGATTTTTCTTTCACGGTATTCCTCCGAGTCTCTCGCCGCCTCCATGCCGGCGGGAATTTTACAATACACCATTATGGCTTTCTTTTTGGGTACCATCGGTTTTTCCAGCACGTTTGTGGCCCAATATTTCGGTGCTTCGAGACCTGAACGAATAGGGAAAGTCATTATTCATGGGATTTATCTGGCTATTCCGGTCGGGCTCCTGTTTACCTTGCTGGCTCCTCTGTCCGGCCCATTCTTCCATTCTCTGGGGCATGGGACCGGGGTAGCCGATCTCGAAACAATTTTTTTTATCGCCCTGGCCTGGGGCGCCTTGCCTTTATTGTGTTCGGCCGCCCTGGGTGGTCTTTATTCGGGATTGGGTCTTACCAAGCATGTCTTCTGGGTAAGCGGTTCAGGTATTTTGGTAAACATCGGTCTCGATTACCTGCTGATTTTTGGGAACTTCGGTTTTCCGGAATTGGGTATCCGGGGAGCCGGGTATGCCACTTCCATTGCCAGTGGCCTGACCTGCCTGCTTTACGTGGTGCTTCTCTTTGCCCGAGGTGATCACCGGAGGTTTAAGTTCAGCGCCGGTTTTCAACTGGATGGCGATCTGATTCATCGATACCTGAAATTCGGGGTCCCGGGCGGGGGGCATCAGTTTTTGGATGTGCTCGGCTGGACCATTTTTATCCTCCTCCTCGGCCGTCTGGGAACTGAAGCGCTGGCCGTCTCCAACGCCGCCTTCAGTATTAATACTCTGGCCTTTATGCCAGTCATCGGTTTCGGGATCGGAGCCAGTATCCTGGTCGGGCAATATCTCGGGGCCGACCAGCCGCACCATGCCGAAAAAGCAGTGCAGAATTCGTTTAAAATGGCCTTCGGTTTTATGATTCTTGCGGCCCTTTTGTTTGCTTTTTTCCCCAAGTTGTTTCTCAAACCCTTTGCCGGCAGCGGATCCGGAACGGACTTCCTTAAGCAGGGCACCATTATCCTCCGTATTATCGCCCTGTACACATTATTCGATACCGCTAATGTAGTTTATGCCTTCGCCTTAAGGGGGGCAGGGGATACTTCTTTTATCATGAAAAACTTTGCTGTTCTCACCCCGGTTTGTTTGATTTTTCCGGTTTGGTTGGGAATACGGTTTCTGGGGATGGGGGTCAATGGGGCCTGGAGTTTTGCCGCCTTGTTCGTCTGTGTGCTGGCGGTTAGTTTTTCGATTCGATTCATGGGGGGTAAATGGAAACAGATGCGGGTGATAGAGCCCGGGAGGGTGATTCAATAAACTCTACATTGAATTAAAAAAGGACTGGCTTCAGTGACTTCCTTACTTTTAAATAAGATCAGCATTGTAAACGGAAGGGGGACCGATGAATAATTCTATTAAGGCCGATCAGCTTTATATTTGGTTTGATACCGAATACTCAACTTTGGAACTGGAAACCGCTAACCTCCTTCAGGTGGCAGCCTTGATAACTGATACCTCGCTCAGGCGAATATTACCTGCCAAGCAGGATGTGCGATTGACCATTCGGGTGCCTGCCGGCGGGACACTCAGCCCCTGGGTCGAAGAGCACCTGCCGGATTTAGTAATGTCCTGCCGATCTTCAGAGGCGGTGGACCTGGAAGTTGCCGATGAACGCCTGGCCGCCTATGTGGATGCGGTGGCCGGTATCCCTGCCGAGAAGGAAAATGAGAGGCCGGTTTTGGCAGGAAACACTATCCATGCCGACTGGTGGTTAATCCGTCGTTTCCTGCCCCGGTTCCTTAGCCGCCTGCATTACCGCCATCTGGATGTGACCGCTTTAAAACTGGAATGGAAGCATCTCCACCCCGAAAAAGAATTTGAAAAGGAAAATCCGGAAGTCATCAGCCGTTATTTTTCGGAGGCCGTTTTCCCCGCCTCGGGCGGTCGTCACGATGCTTACTATGACCTGCAAGCCTCTATTGCCGAACTGGCCTTTTATCGCCGGTTTCTATTTCAGTAAACCTCCCCCCCCCAACGGCTTTCTAACCTTGTCCGGCTTATCCCCCGAAAATGTCCTTTATAATAACTTCCCTGAGTCTAAAAAGATCCGCTTTTTTCGGTCGGAAAAAGAGGAATGAATTCTCGAGAAGGGGGGATGGCGCTTCGTCCTCTCTTTTATTTTTGTACCGGAGGGGTCAGTTGTTGAATAGGGGAAGAACCATCCGGCCTTTGAGGGATAACGTCTTCATAAGGACTGGTTAATTCTCCGTAAGAAGGGGGTTTAACCTCTCTATAGGGGCTGGTCAGGGTTCGGGGAGTTTCAACTTTTTGTTCATAGCGGTTCTGATAATTTTCCTGGCTGTCATACCAACGCCGAGGTTCGGTGTAATAGGAATCAGTCCCTCTATCCGAATCATAACGGCCCCCTTCTTTGGTTGCCGATTGATCGGGGCTGCTACTCCTTTGATAAGGGCTATAGGGATTATACCTCGAACCATAGTTGGGATCGGCAAAAACAAAGGCGGCTGATTCTATCATCCAAAGGATGGCGACTAAACCGATTAATTTTTTCATCAAATTTCTCCTTTCCCCGGGTCGTTTGAAAAAACCCTGTTCAAAGAATCCCCCAAGTCGCCGGGCTTCCTTCCTGTATACGGCCAAACTCCCAATAGTATAACACTTAAGACTGTCTGAACTGAAAAAAAGGACCCCTACCCCCGGGGGCCATGGCAGAAAATCTTGGTTTGTTTCATGTGGTAACCCTTATCTGTTGTATCTATCCCTGTGAATCAATAATTTTAATCATTAGGACAATCGTATGGAGGTCTTTAGAAACGGTATGAGTTTGACCCAGGGACCAATCCCCGAATTTGAAACCATTCCCGAGTTGTGTTTCCAATTCATTTACCAGACCCTGGATATTGATAATCGGGTGCCGGGAAAAAACCTTCGGAAGCCCATAAGTCAGATTGCAGGCCAGGCATTTCCCTGGTCGTTCCTTTAATTCCAATTCAAAAAGAAGTGTTTCCCGGGATGAATCATATTGCCTGAACCTCAAGCCGATAGTGTAGGCCCCTTCCTGGATATCCCCATAGAGGGCCTCGAAAAATTGATCCGCCCGAGTCTCGGGAAAAAGTTCATTCAAAGTCTGATCTGAAAAAATTACGGCCAATTACTTTTCTTCCATGCGTTATCCTTTTCTTAACTATCCTTTAAAATTAAGTGAATCGGCGGAATTTTCTCCAGGGCCTTACCCAGGCCGGAGGCCCCGCCGGTGATTAAAGCCACCTGATTTTTGATTTCGATAACCGCACTCCTTCCCGATTTTTCACTTGATTCATTATGGTACCTATTTTATACTGCTTTGTTACAAAAGCCAAATCTTTTCATACCTGAAATCGATTTACGAACCATTTAAAAAAATAGGAGGTTTAATGAGATATCGAAAATTCGGAGGATTGGATTGGGAGGTTTCCGCCCTGGGGTTCGGGGCCATGCGCCTGCCGGTCCTTGGAGATAATAAAGGAGCCGGGAATCCACAAATTGATGAAAAGGAAGCCATAAAGATGATGCGTCAGGCCATCGACCAGGGGGTCAATTACTTAGATACGGCTTATCCTTATCATGGCGGGAAAAGCGAGGTGGTGGTCGGCATGGCCTTAAATGACGGGTATCGCGACAAGATAAAACTAGCCACCAAAATGCCCTCTTGGTTTATTCAACAATACGCTGATTTTGATAAATATTTGAACGAACAGCTTGAAAAATTACAAACCGATCATATCGATTTTTATTTATTGCACGGCTTGAACAAGCAGCACTGGCCGAAACTCCGAGACCTGGAGGTGTTGCAGTGGGCGGAAAATACCATCAAGGACGGCCGGATCGGTCACCTCGGCTTTTCCTTTCATGACGATCTGGAAACCTTTAAAGAGATTATTGATGGTTATGATCGGTGGACTTTTTGTCAAATCCAATATAACTTTATGGATATTGAATATCAGGCCGGAACCAAGGGGTTGAAATACGCAGCCGAAAAAGGTTTGGCCGTGGTCATCATGGAGCCTCTCCGGGGCGGACAATTAGCCAAGGAACCGCCCGAGTCCATAAAAGCGGTATGGAAAAGCGCACCCATCCATCGATCACCGGCGGATTGGGCCTTGCAGTGGCTTTGGAATCAGCCGGAGGTTTCCGTGGTGCTTAGTGGTATGACTACCATGCACCAGGTGGTTGAAAATATGGCCAGCGCCGAACACTCGGCGGTCGCCTCGATGGGGGATCAGGACCTGGCCTTGATAGATGAAGTACGTAATCAGTACAGGAAACTCAGCCCTATTCCCTGCACCAGTTGCGAGTATTGTCTGCCTTGTCCGAATGGGGTAAACATTCCCCATGCCTTTCACTACTATAATGATGCCATAATGTACGATGACCCTCGAACGGCAAGATTTCGCTATCGGGAGAAGCCCAAGGAAGCCTGGGCCGATAATTGTATCGAATGCCTTGAATGTGAAGAAAAGTGCCCTCAACAAATCCCCATCGCCGAATGGCTTAAAAAAGCCCATGAATATCTGGGCCCCAGGAAAAAGGCATAGCTTGAACCATTTAAAATATTGGAATTCAGAATACAGGAGCCAGAATTCAGAATGGAAAATACATGAAAAATCTTATAATTTTATTTTTGATTCAACCTTCAGGTAGAGATCAACTGGAAAACAGGAGGAACGGATGAGTTGGGTAACGATAGACCAAGAAAAATGCAACGGATGCGGGATATGCGCCCGGAGGTGTACGCGGTGTTTTACCAATAATGACGGAGTGATTACGGTTCAGGCTGATGAGGAATGTTGTAACCTGTGCGGTCATTGTGTAGCCCTTTGCAAGACTTCAGCCATTACACACAGCCGTATGGACATGGATAATTTTCCTCCGTCCGGCGATCCAATAAACCTGGAAACGGATGATTTTATCCACCTGGTCCGCCAGCGGAGAAGTCACCGGGGATACAAGGACAAGGAAGTCCCTCGGGAGCTTTTAAAAAAACTGGTGGAGGTGAGCCGCTATTGTCCCACAGGCAGTAACCTGCAGACCGTCCAAATCAAGATAATCACCAATCGGGAAAAGATCAAACGCCTGTCCGATCTTACCGTAGAGTTTTTTATGGAAATGATCAACCAGGCCGATAATATGATTAAAAAACTTAAATCCGAAGGGAAACCCATCCCCCCCGACCTGGCGGCACGCAAGGAGCTTGCGGATCGATACCGCCGTCTGGGATTGGCCAAAGACCTGGGCATCGACCCCATTTTGCATAATGCGCCGGTGGTGATGCTTTTCCACTCACCCCCGTCCCCGAGTACACCCAAAGATGATTGTGTGATCGCCGCCCAAACCGTGGTCCTGGCGGCCATGACGATGGGCCTGGGCACCTGCTATATCGGCCTTTTGACTAACGCAGCCCTCAACTCTCCACCGGTTCAAAAGGCAATGGAGCTTCCCCCGGGAAACACGGTCCACAGTATCCTGGTTCTGGGCTATCCCCGGCTTAAATTTTATAAAGCCGTGGATCGAAAACCTTTGACGGTTCAGTGGGAAGAATAAAAAGAAAAATTCAGGCAAGAGGCACCTGCGTGCAAGCAGGGGCAACAGGTTATGCAGAAAGAAGGGGATCTATTGTCCCAGCATCGCCGGGACAATAGATCCCCTTCTTCTCTGCATTCTCGGCAGCTCAGCGGTGAAAAATAAGTCGTTTACTTCAACTGTGCCCGTGAAAACCCCAGGATCTGCCGGCAGACCACCAGCATCTGGATCTGGCCGGTCCCTTCATAGATATCATTGATCTTGCAATCCCGCATCCATTTCTCCACCAACCATTCCCGTGAATAACCGAGAGGTCCCAGCAGGGCGACACATCGCTGACAAATCCGGGTAATGACCCTGCCGGCCTTGGCCTTGCCCATGGAAGACTCCAGCGAGTTTCTCTGGGCCTTGTCGAGCATGGAAGCCGATTGCCAGACCAACAGCCGGGCTGCATCCAGGTTGGCTTCCATATCCAAGATTTCTTTTTGAACCGCGCTCAGAGAATGGATGCCCCGGTCATAGGGAAAGGTTACTCCCGCTTCTTCCAGCTTTTCTTTGGTAAATTCCAAAGCCGCTCTACCCACACCGATACCCTGGGAAGCCACTCCCGGACGGGTGGCGTCGAAGGTGGCCAGAACCCCCACCTGACCGCCTTTGGCCTCTTTGATCTCCGGGGAACCCAATATATTGTCATAAGGAATACGGCAGTCTTCAAGAAGTATCACGGCTGTATCCGAAGCCCTAATCCCGAGCTTATGCTCCAATTTGGTCATCGAAATCCCTTTTCTGAACTTTTCGACGACAAAGCTTTTAATTGCTGCCCGGCCTTTGCTCTTGTCCAGGGTTGCCCAGACGACAACGGCGTTGCAGCGTTTTCCGGAGGTTACAAAAATCTTTTCTCCGTTGATAATCCATTCTTTTGTTTCCGGATCGAGTTTGGCCGTTGTCGCCACAGCAGAAGTATCAGACCCAAAACCAGGTTCGGTGATGGCCATGGCACAAAACAGGTTATCGAATCGTTTCTTTTGCTCCGGTGTGGCCACGGCCCTGATGGCGGCATTACCTAAACCATTGGTAGCAATTGCTCCGCCGGTGACCGGGTCTCCCCAAGAACGTTGTTCCCCCAGGATAATATTGGTCAGGAATTGACCTTCCCCTTCTCCAGGCTCGGCCAAAACCTTTAAGAGGGCGGCAGCGTTACCCCTTAATTTTTCTTTTTCTTCTTCCTTCATCTCCGCATGTTCGTTCTCATCATAATAACGTGCCAGCGTCCTGGTATATTGGGCGTTGTCACGGGCAACTTTTCTGGCCTTCAGCGTTTTTGGTTTTATTGAAAAATCTATCATGGTTTTCCTCCTGTTGGCGAAGCCGCAAGGGCTTCGTTCTATACTTTCAGGCCCCAGATGGGCGCATAAATAATAGGTCAAGGGGTAAAGGTAAAAAATTTAGGGGGTTCCTTTGTCCTTTCACCTCGAACCTCATACCTGCGGTTTTTATCCGATAGCCAGACCTTCCATGGTATCAAAGCCCCGGCCGTTTCGGAACCACAACTCCACCGGATGTTCCCGGATATAGCCGTGGCCGCCTAAAACCTGCACCCCGTAATCCGTCACCAGCATCGTCTTGTCCGCACAATACATCTTGGTCAACCCCGCATCCCGCGTGGCATCCTCATGCCGGTCCAGCCGCCAGGCCGTCCGCCAGACCATCAGCCGCATCCCGGCCACTTCGATCGCCGATTCTCCCAGCATCCAGGCTACCGCCTGACGGCTGGCGATCGGCTCCCCAAAGGCAAACCGCTCCTTGGCATACTTGATCGCGTATTCGTTCGAGGCCCGCGACACCCCTACGGCCAGGGCACACTGATTGGCCCGCATCAGGTTCAACAGCCTCATATATTGGATCCCCTGTTCTCCCCCCAGCCGCCGGGAAACAGGCACTTCCACATCTTTAAAGGTTACCGGGAAAAGGGGTAATGGTTTGAACCCCATGTTCTTTTCCGCTTCTCCTACCGTCACCCCGGGGGTGTTCCGGTCCACAATGATCGCTTCAACCGCGGCTGCTCCGGCCCCTTTGGCCGTGGTGGCATACACCAGAATCTGCTCCGCCTGATCAGCCAAGGGCACCATGCATTTGGCCCCGTTGAGCACCATGACATCCTTTTGCATCTCCACCGTGGTATGCAGAATCGTCGGCTCAAAGGTGATCCGCCGTTCCATCAGGGCCGCTGTGGCCGGGTAAAATTTCTCCCCGCAAAACTTGGGCAGCCATTCGGCCTGCTGTTCCTCGGTTCCGAACTCCAGCACCGGCACCGCCATCAACAGCGGGGAAAGGGCCCCGATAGCCAGGCTCACGTCCCCCCAGGCCAGTTCTTCGGCCATGATCGCGGCATTCAGGGCGGACCGCCCCATCTCGTAGCCCCCGAATTTCTCCGGTATGATATTCGGACAAAAGCCCAGCTCCCAAACCTTATCCAACAGCTCGGCCGGCAGTTCGTCTTTTTCATCGCAATCCCGCGCAATCGGCCTTATTTCCTTCTCGGCAAATTTGCGCATCATGTCCTGGATCTGTTTCTGATCCTCATCCAATGTAAAATCAGCCATTCAACTTCCTCCTTCTTCCTTTTTTACGCGTCCTTGATGAGTTTCCTGCAAAACCCGGAAAAGTCCTCTTGGCAGATCACCTTTCTGCTGAATAAAGAGGGGACCATAAGGCAATCATCGAAATGTTTCCGAGCGCTCGTTCACTTTTGTAAGTGTTTTTACCATAGGAAAAAAAGGGAAGTCAAGGCAAAAAACTTATTTCCGAATTGATATTTGGCCCTTATCGCCTGACGATAGAGGGTATGGGGGAAATAAAAGTTTTTCTCCCGGCCAACCTGATCCTATTTAACGGTCCGAGTATGTCAAGGGATTTAATTGAACCGGAATTATCAACCGAAAATAAGTTTTCTGACAGGAAAATTATAATTAGTGAAGGCTTGCATTTATGATACAAAACTGTCATGATATTTTATGTAAGGTTCATATCCTCGAAATAAACATTCTTGCCGTTCATGGGTCGATTGACACGGAGAAATTCAATGATGAAGATTCAATTTAAAGTCTGGCTGGAAAAAGACAACCGAGTCCTTTTCGGGGAAGGCCGGCATCAACTTCTTCAAGCCATTGCAGACTGCGGGTCCCTGGCCCAAGCAGCCAGGAAAATGAATATGTCTTATCGAGCGGCCTGGGGAAGATTAAAGGCCTCCGAAGATCGACTGGGTTTCCTCCTTGCTGAAAAGGATATTGAACAAGGAAAAAAAGGAGGCCTCCGTTTGACTCTTAAAGGAAAGGACCTCTTGAATAAATACAAAACCATCCATCAGGCCATTGAAACCCTGGTGAATGAATTGGAGCAAAAATCTTTTTGAAACAGAAGAGCGAAACCGGGCTGTCGGATCTGGAAAAATCCATAATCCGGGAACTAACCGGGGACCTTCCCGTCACCTCCCAACCTTTTGCCCCGATCGCCCAACAATTGGGGATCTCTCAAAGACGTTTGTTAAATATCGTCAAGAGACTGAAAGACGAAGGTTATATCCGCCGTTTTGGGGCTACCCTGCGCCATCGGAATTCAGGATTTTCCGCCAACGCTATGGTGGTCTGGAAGATTCCCGAAGACCAAGTTGATGAAGTGGGCCGGGTCATGGCTTCATTCCGGGAGGTGACCCATTGTTACCATCGGAGGCCTGAAGGAAACTGGAAGTATAATCTTTTTACGATGATACATGGCCCTGGAGATGAGGCCTGTCACCGCATAGCAGAAAAGATTTCTCGAGAGACAGGAATAATCGATTACCAGTTGCTTTTCAGTCAGAGGGAATTGAAGAAGACGACTATGAGGTATTTTTATGAATGATCGATGGCCGAAATCAAAGAGCCTTTTTGAACGGGGGCAATCCGTCATCCCCGGGGGAGTCAATAGCCCGGTCCGGGCCGCCAAGGCCGTGGGCACTTTCCCCTTGTTTATCAGCCGTGCTGAAGGCTCGAAAATCATTGATGTAGATGGAAACTCTTATATTGATTATGTCGGATCCTGGGGTCCCCTGATCCTGGGTCATACCCATCCCCAGGTGGTGGCTGCCGTTAAGCGAGCCGCGGACCAGGGAACCAGTTTTGGGGCCCCGACCGAAGCCGAGATCGAACTGGCTGAAAAAATCGTTGCCTTGGTCCCTTCCATAGAAATGGTTAGACTGGTTACCTCCGGAACAGAGGCCACCATGAGCGCCGTCCAACTGGCCCGGGCTTGCACCAACCGCTCTTTGATTATCAAGTTTGATGGATGTTATCACGGACACGGGGATAGTTTTCTGATCAAGGCCGGCTCGGGGGTAGCCACCCTGGGCATTCCGGGCAGTCCTGGAGTCCCCGCCGAAATTGCCTCTTTAACAATTTCCCTGCCTTATAATAATCGGGAAAAAGTCCAGGAGACCTTCAGGACCTTAGGGGACCAGGTAGCCGCAGTGATCGTGGAACCCATTGCCGGTAATATGGGGGTGGTCCTGCCGGTCCCCGGGTTTTTAGAAGGCCTTCGCCAGTTGACCCTTAAACATCAATCCCTTCTGATTTTTGATGAGGTCATCACCGGCTTCCGAGTGGCTCTCGGAGGAGCACAAGAGTGTTTTAACATCATGCCTGACTTGACCTGTCTGGGGAAAATTATCGGCGGAGGTCTGCCGGTCGGGGCCTATGGCGGGAAGAAAGAGATTATGTCCTTTATCGCCCCGGAAGGTTCGGTTTATCAGGCAGGTACCCTTTCCGGCAATCCCCTGGCCACGGCCGCCGGATTGGCTGCATTAAATATCCTGTCTCAAAAAGGGATTTATGAGCAATTGGAGGAGAAAGGGGCTTTCTTTTTTGGAAAGTTGAACCAGTTGGCCCAATCCAAGGGGGTACCTTTTAAAACCACTCGTATGGGATCCATGGGCAGCCTTTTCTTTACGCAAGATGAAATTCGGGACTATGAAACGGTGCAAAAAGCCTCCTCCGGGAGGTATGCCCGATTCTACCGTGAAATGGTTCCCGCGGAATTTATCTGGCCCCGTCGGGCTTCGAGGCCCTGTTCATTTCCCTGGCCCATTATCAGGAGGATTTGGAGAAAACCCTGGTTACGGCTGATGAGGTATTTGACCTCCTTCAGAAGAAATAGACCTCCCCTTATTTAATTACATCTTTGTGTTTAGAAAAACCTGGAGGGTATTTGAGGACCATTCAGAACCCAACAATATAAGGGCCTCCCCAAATTTTTAATAACTACTTCTACCCGGCTTTGCCGGCGGTAGGGCAACCTTCATTTGACGGATGAATCTGGTATCTAATCGGGGCCTTTAGTTGAACTTTTTCAGGTTCCTTTGTTTTCTGCCTTTTTTGCATTTTCAGCCTCTCGTAATGCTCGGGGATTACCAAGGTCTGCCCGTTGCTCGCCCAAAAGAACAATAAGCATCCTAAGAAAATCCCTGTTATTTTTAAATTGAAACCTATCATTATTCACCTCACACAGACAAACACTCCACTTAATTATTCCGACTTCGGACTCCGGAATTCAGAATTCCATAAAATTTCCTTTCTCAGCAGCCCAGGATTTGAAGGGCTAAGTCGTCAAAAGCCACGACCCGGTCCGAATTATTTAAATTTCCCATGGCATGCAAACCTACCTCCAGGTTATGGGAGTCAAAATCATTGAGAACAAATTTGTAGGTCCGCAGGGTATTTTTATAAGATATTGTCGACTTGGTTGCTTCACTAACAGGCTTTTGAAGAAAGATCTTTCTCCAGGGCAGAATTCTCCCTATTTAGTTTTTTTATCGAAAAATCCTTCGAAAACTTTAATGTTTTTAGTTTTAGGATTGGAATCTCCCCGGTGCCTTACTTTTTAGGTGACATCCAGATCTAAAGTATTCCATTATCTTCAGAAGACCCCTCCATTCCCTTGTCCTTCACTCTACTTTTTCCCTTTATCCTGTTTTTCCCATGTCTTATACTCTTTTATAATAAATTAATTCTTAATCACTTTTTTTGAATTATCTGGAGGTCGATATGATTTGTAAAATTCCATTAACTTTTGCGCTATAGCCTCAGGAAGGATTTACTGTTACTTATCTTTTTTGACCCGAACTGAACACCGAAGGAGACACGGTCGAAGAGGTTTTTGCGAATTTTCAAGACGCTCTTGAAGCATATCGGGATTTAGGACAGGCTCACCATAGGAATGTTCAGGTCACGGACACAACAAGTCCTGTCCGGTTTGAAACTTTAATGGCTCCTTCATTAATTATCGAGACATTACTCGAAAACTAATTACTCTTAATTGTCAAGAATTACCCTGCCGAGGCGGCGGATCTCATGGGAATGGTTTAATCCCAACTCTCAACTTATTGCACTTTTACCGGATTAGGGAAATCGTGATCTCAAAATCGAAATTATCAAAACTGGCATTAAACAATTTGAGGTTGAATGGGATGATTTTTATAAACCGTAGGCTTGGTCCTAAATTTTACCGATAAGGATTGAGATATTTGGCAAGGCTGCCCCAACTTTTTTTGTCACTATTCTAACGTGATCTCAATTATTTGTCCCAAATTTAGAATGGGGTGCATTCCCTCTAGAGCCAATCAACCCATTTATTTTCACCTGGGCATAAGGCAAACTTACCAGAAACCCCCACCCAAACCATCAATTGAACCCCAGTTTGATTACTCGGCCTCCTGGTAATGGGCAATAAGCCATAGGCCAAGAAAAATGCGAAAAATTTATTATCCTATTGCTCCTCTGCCATCGCCTAAGGCCCTCCGGAATAATTTTCGTGTCCCATGGCACCCCATAGGGGTATGAGGGTTTAAGTCAAAAATAGGGGCCAAGGATTCCCTGATTCCGGAACCTTCGCCTATTCACAACCGTTCCTTCCCTTTACTGTTCGCTCCATTTTTCTCCTTAACCGTGTCTTTTTCATTCCTTATGCTTTTCCCATTAAAATGGATCTTCTTGTATCCTGAGAAATGCTTACTTTTTTTTGTATTTCTTCGTCTCGATCTGATGAATCAGTTCCAGATAGTGTTCCAGATGCCGATCTTCAGACCAGGTAGTCCGGGCTGCTTGTAACCCTTTCTGGCCAAGCCTCTCGCACAGATCGACATCGGCAATCAATTTTTTCATGTTGAGGTAAAGGTCTTCCGAATCCTGAAATACCATTCCGCCTCCGCTCTGCTCAATAAGTTCAGGCAGGGCACCGCAATTCCGAACCAGAGCCGGTGTACCCTGAGAAAATGCTTCCAGCGAAACATAACCGAACGTTTCATAGAAGAGAGATGGAACTATAACGGCGATGGCTTTTCTGAACAGCCTCTTGAGAGCGGGGTCATCCAGAAGTCCTAAAAACTGGATATTCGTGAGATGAGATGCCATAGCTCTCAGCCTTCCTTCATAGGGCCCTGCTCCGGCGATTTTCAGCTCATGATCAGGGAACCGTTCCATGAGAGGGATGACAAGCTGGAATCCTTTTTCCCTGACCATACGGCCTGCCATCACAAAATAAGGCCGGGTCTTGTCCCATTCCTTTTCTTTTATAGCCAAACCCGTCCCCCCCAATTCGCAGGTAGGAAATAAGGGAGGTGAAACATGGGAAGTTTCAATCCACTCCGTCGATGAATTTCCAGAGTATGCTTACTGGGAACGACGAGAGCGTCCAGAAACAGTTCCAGATTTTGCTTCAGCCACGGCGTGTATCGCCACCACTGGGGGGGGCGGTAAGCCATCAGCATGCAGGGGACACAGGTACGCCGATCACACACCCGTTTTTTGAATTTCCAGAACAGACTGAGAGGACAATGCAGCCAATGTTCGCTGGCGGTCATCAAGCAGACAGTCCGTTTTTTCCGGCATAACGACAAAAGTTGGGGTGCACCCATGAGGGAGATGTTGTGAAAATGTAACACCTCGAATTGCTCTTCCTGAAATATGGTCTGCACGGTCTTTCGTCTTCTGCCCATACAACCGGTCTGATGGGTCCATAGAAGGTCCAGAAACCCAAACCAATTGTGTAAAGCGTGTATGATCAACCCTTCGGGAGGCTGGTATGTTTTTAAAGGATGTTTCCCCTTCATCGCATTAAAGGCATCCATAGAATGTATGACATGAACCTCATGCCCATCTCTTATAAGAATACGACATAAACGGTCCACAAAGGCGGCATCGCCGCCGAAACTGTGGGCACCGAAGAACGTCGTAATCATACAGAATTTCATTAGAGTACAGATCTGTTGCGTGTGTTCCAGAAAAGGGACCGAAAATGTACAAAGGCTTCACCCAAAGACCAAGCGGCATGGCCTGCCAGCTGAATAGGTAAGGTGCCTGAAAAGCGGTTTGTCCAACCCGCTTTTCGGGCAAATCGGAAAGCACGGTAAAGAACCAGCCACGGAAAAAAAGGGGAAAGTAGGAAGAATCCTGCGGTCCGTATACGGGTCCATTTCTCAAAAACCAGACGGTAATAAGCAAACTCCTGACCTCTATTATAGCGTTGCCGGAGGAAGGCAAGTAGGGTAAGGTCATGTATATGATCGACGACGGCTTTTGGCTCGAACCAGACAGGGAATCCCATTTTAGCAGCTTTCCAACTTTGGAGAGCATCTCCAACGAAAATGTTCTCCGGAAAAGGTCCTGTAGATTTCAAAACTAATCTTGCATAGGACGCATTGGCAGTGGGTGCAATCCATTTCAAACCTGATTGCAAACCCGGTAAATAGGGGTAATATTTACAGAGATGGATACCCGCTTCTAAATTGTTCTTCAGTTTTAATCCCATACCGCCAGCGATGACAGGATGACCTGATTTATAGACTTTCCAGAGTCTTTCAAGCCAGTCCGGTCTAGCTATACAATCCGGATCTGTAAAAATCAGCAATTCACCCCGAGCATGCTGAATTCCTATATTCCTGGCGTCATGGGGAAAAAGACGGGAGGGGTGTTGAATAAAAATGACTCCGGGCGAGAATTCCATCACGATTTGCTGAGTTCGATCTTCCTGAGAACTGTTCACAAGAATGACCTCGAAATCTTGAAAGCACTGACCCCGCAAGGCCTTGAGGCATTCAGGCAGCGTATAAAAAGAGTAATAGGCCGGTATAATTACGGAGACTTTGGGGCGGCTACTTTTCATTCCCGAGTTATGCGCTCGCGGTTCAATTCCCAGCGGGTGAATTCTCTATCGGAAGAACCCGTTCCAAACAGATACCCCATGGATTCTCCCACTGCTGACCAAAAATAGGTAATAACAATAACAGGAAGTGATTTCCAAAATGAGTTCCAAAGGGGTCCTCTACCTTTTAAACTGGTCAGGAGTCGGATGAATTTAATGAATGGTGCTCCCAGGGGTACGGTCAAACCATATAACAGCCTTCTCATAAAAGACCAGGACCGAGACTGAGCTCTGTTGGCGGCAAGAAGCCAGCAGTAGTAATAATTGGCTCCGAGCAATCCACCCAAGGTGTCGTAGTTTTCATGCGCTACCATGGCCTTGCCCTCCAGATAGAGACAATGTCCTTGCTGTACCAACGCCTCATGGATATTGAAATCAACCCCCAGTTCTGTTTCCAGGCGATTTCCAAGGGAAAGGAGTATATCCTGTTTATACGATACATTATTCCCCGGGAGAAACCTTGCTGATCCCGATGGTAGTGGATCCATCCACAAGGCATAATCGGAAAACAAGGATGCTCGGGACATATACGTTCCGGGATTGGCGTTGGTAAAGGCATACCCCACGGCTGCGCACTGAACGTGGTGCGCCTGAATAAGCATTTCGGCCCAGTTTTGAGCTGGAATGGTATGATCTTCAATAAAAGCAACGATCTTACCCTGAGCCTGATAAATACCATAGGCTCTCGCGCGGGCCCAGGTTTCATCGGATGATTTTCTAATATACTGGGTGGGAATGACGGCTCGCGTTTCCAATTTGGGACAACTGTCTTCTGCGATATCGACAATAATTATTTCCATGGATTTTGCAGCAGTCTGTCCATAAAGCGCATCGACGGCTCGTTGGCTTTCTTTTCCTGCATGTTCCGATTATGACAATGGCAGAAAGTGCAGGAGGTTTTTTTTCTTGTTTCATCGCATCCCTTTTCAGCTTGGAACTGAAAGATTTGGAATGTTCATAAAAAGGCGGCCTTTCATAAAAAATGGAATGACCATTTTTCTATTTTCCCGAGCTTAAAGAAATGAATATAAAAAATGATCTTATTTATTAATATAATTAAAGACAAACTATAAAATAAAAAAACGAAGACTCTGGAATATATTTAAGGGCACCTAGGCTTTTGGCAAACTGACCAGAAACACCCCACCCCGACCAAAAGCCCTTGAACAGTAAATCGACTCATCGGATATCCTGCTTCCTTTCTATAAAGAAATCCCTGATCAGGATGATCCGGGGTTTCCTCGGATCATCCGTTCTTTTTTGATAAAGGAAGATCAGGCTTTAAGGGGAGTTGGTCTTCCAGATTTTGGAAGTCTGCTTCTTCTTTTCCCCTTACCCGCTTTTATTTGCAAAGTTCAGACCGAAAAGGCCCCTTTTTCTTTCTTAAATCCTCGAATCCTATTTCTTATGATCGTACCAGCCGGCCCCTGTTTTTCGGCCCAGGCGGTTGGCCCGGATCATGGTTTTATGAAGATTCGGAACCACCCACTTGCTCTCTTTATTCAATTCGCTGTAAAAATAATCGGCCACATCTTTGGCGATATCCAGGCCGGTCAGGTCCATAAGTTCAAAAGGTCCCATGGGGTAGTTGAGCCCCAGTTTGACGGCTTTGTCCACGTCTTCCGGGGTGGCAATTCCTTCCTCTACGATTTTGACCGCCTCAATAAAATGGGGGATCATCACCCGGTTGACTACAAATCCCGGTGTGTCCTTTTTAACTTCTATGGTTTCCTTGCCCATCTTTTTGGCCAACTCGGTGGTAACCTGAACGGTTTCATCACTGGTTTGGTAGGCCCGAATGATTTCCACCAGACGCATCAAGGGAACGGGATTAAAAAAATGCATCCCCAGCACCTTATCCGCCCGCCCGGAAGCTACGGCGATCTCGGTGATCGACATGGAAGAGGTGTTGGTGGCCAGGATAACCTCAGGCCGGCAAATGCCGGCCAGTTCTTTAAATACGGCCTTCTTCAAATTAAGGTCTTCCAGAACGGCTTCGATGACGAAATCCACGTCTTTTAAGTCGGCCATACTGGTGGTCCCCTTGATCCGGCCCAGGATTTCCTTTTTCTGGTCTTCAGTCATCTTGCCTTTTTCAACACTTTTACCCAAAAAACCGGTGATGCTTTTAAAGCCTTTTTCCACAAACCGTTCCTCCACATCACGCATCACCACGGAACATCCGATCTGAGCCGCTAACTGGGCTATTCCATTACCCATGGTGCCGGCACCGACCACCCCTATTTTTTTTATCTCCATAACCAAACCTCCTTTAACTCTCATTTTTTGAGCTTATAATACCTTCTCTCCTCTATTTGTCAATTATGAAAAAATACCCAACAGGCCGGAGAGACTTTTGATGCGGGTCTCGGGCTGAGAGTTAAAATTAGACGAGATCTCTATTAGAGAAATAAGGTCAAGGGCAATCGGTAAGGGTACAAAAAATCGGTCCGAAGGAAGTATTAATTAAAAGACAACCGGGCCACCCTTCAGTTTTTACTAAACTCTTCTTGACAGGGAAATCGAAATAGCATAAATTTCTGTCTATGGAAATTAAAGACCAAAAAACCAAACCCGATACTTCCCAGGATTGGATGGTTATTTCCATAGTTTTCTGGATTCTCTTTGTCCTGATCGTTACCATCGGGTATTTGATTAACCCCAATTATACGCCACCCATAAACCCATAGGGAATTTCGGATTTCGGATTGTGGAATCCAATTCAAGAACGAAATCATCCACTATTAAATTTCTATCCGAATTCGGAAATTTGATATCTCCATCGGGTATCCATCCCTTATAAATGCTCTAATCTGCCTTTTGCCCATTCCAGGGCCTGGTTTCGGTTTGAGATCTTTCCTTCCATCTGTTCTTCCTGGAGTTCAGACAGCAGTGTTTTGAATATTGGGCCGGGGGTAAAGCCCAGATCTATCAAATCGCTCCCTGAAATAAGAGGAGAGGTTACCTCCAAGGGGCGGATAATTTCATCCCGGATGGAAAGGGCTTTTCTCCATAATTCCATTAGCCGGTCTTCCAGGTATTTTGGTTTTTCTTTTCCTTGGGCGGCCAGGCTGTCGGCCAGGGCCAATAAAAATATCCCGTTTAATTCCTTCCCGGTTTCTTTGACAAATCGGATAAGGGCCCGATGGGTCAGGTTCTTGTTGATCATTTCTTGAACCAGATAAAAGGGCCGCATATGCCGTCCAATCATCCAGTCGATAAATATTTTTTCGTGAGTGCCGAGACGAAATCGCTCGGCAATAGGACCGAACGAATCCCGGGAGAATTCAGGATGCCCGTAAAAGGTCCAATGCCCTGCTTTTTCCGCCCCTGTGGCTGCCTTCCCCAGGTCATGAAGCAGGGCCGCCCATTTTAGCCAGACCCCTTTATTGTTTCCCTTCAGATAAGAAGCCAGTTCCATATCCAGGGTTTCCGGCAAAGGGATGACTTTTTGAATCAGTTTTTCTAAACATTGAAAGGTCAACAAACTGTGTCGGTATACATCGAGGTGGTGATAGCGATCCTGATGGATTCCTTTTAACTGGTCCAGTTCCGGGAATAAGACATTGAGCAGGCCGGTTTTTTCCATCTCTTGAATAGAATCAAAACTGGTCGGCTGAGAGAGCAGCACCAGCCACTCATAATGAATACGTTCCGGGGCGCTTCGGGTCAGCATTGGAGCTGATTTTTCGATAGCCTGCCAGGTATCGGGTTCTATGGTCATACCCAATTGGGCTGAGAAACGAAAGGTCCGCAGCATCCGCAAGGGATCCTGAAGAAAACAATCCGCTGCGGCCATCCGTAAAACCCTGTTTCGCAAATCCCTTATCCCGTTTAATGGATCATAGGGGACCCATCCCCTTTCGGTACAAACCTGAGCCAGAGGAAGGGCGATAGCATTAACCGTGAAATCCCGGCCCCTCAGGTCCGCTTCCAGGTCCGGACCTCGAAAATTGGCAAAATCGAAAGTCCGGTCATGGAGGATCACCCGGGCCATTTCCCCTTCCGCTCGAAGTAAAACAAAAGCCCCGCCTGTCCGGGCTGCAAAAATTCTGGCCACTTTCAAGGATTCTCTGGAAAGGGTTATATCCACGTCCTGAGTATGCTTTGCCAACAACCCGTCCCGAACCAATCCACCGACCAGGAAACTCTCCGCTCCGACTTCTTGTATTATTTTAAGGAGGGGCGAGAATTCGGGTTGGTTAACCACCCATCGCTGCAGTTTTTTTATTTGCTCTGATTCCATGGCTTCAGGTATAAAAAGATAAATTTAAAAGTCAAATTTCAAAATGGAAAATGGAAAATACAAAATTTCTGATGGCAGGATGCTTAATTAAACCGACTCCTCTTAGGATTGAAACCTGTATTTTTCATTTGTAATTTTGCATTTTGAAATTTGCAATTTAGGATTTAACCTTTGCCTTATGACCCCTTCCCCTGACATCCTCCTGATCAATCCCTATATCTGGGATTTTACCGCTTTTGATCTCTGGGCTAAACCTCTGGGTTTACTCTATCTGGCCGGTTCCCTGCGGGCCAACGGCTACCGGGTGCAGTTATTAGACTGTCTGGATATTCATTTCCAAGGGACTAGGGCTTCCGATCCATTACCGCCCCGCAAAGCCTTTGGCACCGGGAAATATTTTCGACAACGTCTGGTCAAGCCTCCGGCTTTACATGATATCCCCAAATATTATTATCGATATGGGATTCCTCCGGCTGTTTTTCTCCAAGCCGTAAAAGAACTCCCCCGACCCCAGGCTGTTTTGGTTACGTCTTCTATGACCTATTGGTATGGGGGGGTTGTTGAGACCATGAACCTGGTTCGATCCGTTTTCCCGAAAACCCCGATCATACTGGGTGGGATCTACGTAACTTTGATGCCGGATCATGCTCAAAAAACAATACGTCCGGATCATCTTATCACCGGACCGGGGGAAGGGGCAATTTTAAAGTTGTTGGACGCCATCACAGGCCATACGTCCCTGCACATACCGGCATTTGATGACCTGGATTCCTATCCCTTGCCGGCTTTTGATTTGTATCACCGTCTGGATTATGTCGGCCTGCTGACTTCCCGCGGATGTCCCTTTTCCTGTCCTTATTGTGCCTCGAAGATCCTCCAACCCAGGTTTCAACGTCGTTCAGCAGAAGGGGTGGCCGATGAAATGGCCTACTGGCATCGGACCAAAGGGGTTTCGGATTTTGCCTTCTATGATGATGCCTTATTGATCGGGTTTGAGAATCATCTGGGGCCGGCCCTGGAGACCATACTCCGACAAAACCTGTCCCTACGGTTTCACACACCCAATGCCCTTCATGTCAGGGAGATTAATTTGGAACGGGCAAACCTTCTTCATCGGGCTGGTTTTAAAACCCTGCGTTTGGGGTTGGAAACGACCAATTGGGAAAGGCAAAAGGTGTGGGGGGGCAAGATGGATCAGTCAGATCTTCATCGGGCCGTTACTTCTTTACGAAAGGCCGGCTTTGCACATAATCAAATAGAGGCCTATCTGCTTATCGGCCTCCCAGGTCAAACCATTCTTGAAATCGAACGGACCATTAGGGAAGTAAAGGCCCTGGGAATCCGGCCCAGACTGGCCGAATATTCCCCCTTACCCCAAACTTCCCTCTGGGAGGAGGCCTGCCGGTCCTCCCGATTTCCTTTGGAGCAAGACCCTGTTTTTCACAATAATTCTTTGGTGCCCTGTTTAACTCCTTTTTCCTGGAAAGCAGTTCAGGCTTTGAAGGACTTGGCCAGGACCTGAAAATTGTTAGAGGGAGACAGAAAGGATTCAAGGGCATAATCAGTTTCATAATGGTAACTTTTAGAAAAACTTACAAATTTCATTTTAAAGGGACTATTCCCTTTGACAGTTTATTAACAGCAATCGCCAATATCCCTTTTAAAGCATTTAGAATACTTGCGCCATGTGGAAAATTCACTGGGGTCATTATATGAGATTTCGTTTAGTACTCGTTTTCATGGTAAGGAAAGATTTAAAATCCGGCCTCAACCTTCTGGACTTACGCCCTTCGTGTTACTGAAGTAAACAAATTATTTTTCAGCCATTTTTCTTGTTTAGACAATTTTTGGTAATTTTTCCAAATATTTTGTTTTTTTAATCCAAAAACGGTTGGTTCTTGGTTTGGTTATAAGGCTAACTGCCCAATATTTAAATAAATAGAATATTAAAGGTAATGCGGCACAGATTTTGCGTTTAAGGAGGCTATCTGCAACAGTTTTAAGAAATTTCTTCCGATAATATGCTTACAAAGGGGTAAAGAAGCAGGTCGTTGCGAATCAAAGACGAACGAAAGATAAGAGAAAGGCATAACCCCCGGATAAGAAAGAGAGCTTCAATGATAAAAAAAACAATCACCTTTCAATGGATTTTCCTTTGGTTTGTCATGTTCATTCCGATGAACCTATGGGGGGCAACCTACTATTTTTCTGACAAGTCCCTGGTCACACTCGACACTCAATTAAGAAGTTTAAGATCGGGAGATACGTTAATTTTTTTACCGGGCACCTATATCGCGTCCGAAGAAATTACTGTCTCACCAAACTACCCCCATAATTATAGAAATGGGTTGCCGGGGAGCCCCATTACCATAAAGGCAATGGAAAAGGGAACGGTGATCCTCGATGGGGGGAATGATTGGACAAACGGCGGGGTGGTGCAGGAGGGGGCATTTCTTCGGCTCGATACCGGGTTGGAATACTGGAATATTGAAGGGCTGACCATCCAAAACACCCAGGGATACGGGATATTAATTAAGGGAAACCACCTCCAAATTAAAGAAAATGAAATCAAGAAAGCAGGGTGGGATGCCATTAAAACCCTTTGTGGAAGCAGTGATGTGGATCTAATCGATAATCTGATCGTCAGTCCTTACGAAGAAGGCATCGACGTTTTCGGAACTAATGGAGCCAGAATTTTAGGGAATGTAGTCGATCATGCTAATGGTTACGGGATTTTTGCCAAAGGAGGGGCGCGCAATATTCTGATCGAAGGGAATAGGGTGGTTCAATCCTATAGAGGAGGAATCATTATTGGAGGGATAAGCACCCCTCAGTTGATGTGCGGCACATACGAATGCACGGACTGTAAAGCCATAAATAATGTGGTTGAGGGCGCCGGGGCCGGTGGGATTTTTGCCCTCGGTTGCGATACCGGCCTTATTGCTCAAAATACGATTATCGATGCCAATACGACGACCAATTGGATGGCTTCCTTAGGGGCCGGTCCCGGGGTGGATGACGGGACCGGGTGGGGGCTGACAGGTTCGAGAAACATCCGGATCTCCAATAATATCGTCAAAAAAAATTTGGACTCTCAAAACACTGTTTATCTGCGGGTCTATGAAGGTTCAACCTCGGGGTTTTCTTCCGACTATAATCTTTATTTCGGGCTATCCACCGGCAACCGATTTTCTTGGAATTCCAGCCCTGATGGTGAGCCCAAATACAGCCTGGAAAAAATCAAGAGTGTTCCCATGGTTCAGGAAACACACTCCATTATCGCCGACCCGCTATTTTTCAATCCTCAACGGGGAGGTTTCCATCTTCAATCCGGAAGTCCGGCAAAAGGGTCGGGAAGACCTCTAAACCCTGAGGTAACCAAGGATTTTGAGGGAACGCCAAGACCTGTAAATTTATTATGGGACATCGGAGCCTATGCCTGGTCTCCCCTTCCTTTGGTGACAACAGACCCGATCACAAATTTAACTTTGAGTTCTGTCACTTTGAATGGAACGCTAAATCCCAACGGGAGCGCAACAACTTACAGTTTTCAGTGGGGGGCGACTACGGGTTACGGAAATACCGCAGATGGCCGGTCAGCAGTCAACGGTAAGAACAATGTTGCCGTAACCACCAACTTATCTGGACTGTCCTCAAATTCCACCTATCATTACCGTCTTGTGGCTACTAATAGTTCTGGAACCACCTATGGCTTGGATATGACCTTTTCGGCCCTGGATGCCCCAATAAAACCTCCGAAAATGCATGCGCCCTTGGCTATTTCTTCCAACTAAGAAAATATAGGGGATGTTCGTGCAGTAACTGTCCGGAACTAATGTAATCTGAAAAAATAGCACTTTTTTATTAAAAATTGGTCGATATCTAAAGCGGGGTCAGAAACGACTCCTCTTTTTTATATGTTAATTTCAAAGAGGAGATCGTTATTTCCGCTGACAATGTCTCTTCAAAAGTGGTAGATGTAATTTCCTTTCGGCTTATTATGGCCCTGCCTGTCCATTTAGGTTATGGTTAGATCAAGTTTATTTGATAAAGGTTTTAAGAAAGGCGATGAGGCTTTAAGGTTTCTAGCCTTTTTACCAATAGGTTGGTGAAGCCTTCTTTCAGGATACCCTGATGTTAGCTGTATTCTAAATTCCTGGTGGTAAACCCTCCTTCAGATGTAGGAAGACCTATCCAAATTTTCCTTCCCTTTTCCCCATATTAGTAGTATTTTCCCAGTGTGGTTCTCCTTTGTTTGTTTGGCATTCCCTGAGATGTCTAACCTGACTTAAGAGAGCCAATTCAAAATTGCAACAACTCTTCACCTCCAATTGAAAATTGGGTTTTCAGAAGTAAACCAGATCGCCGTTATTTTTTATCTCCGGTACCAGGACGGTCGAGCATGGCAACTTGTCTTAAGCTCTCCAAAACACGAAGAGACCCTTTAGTATGAACAATGAAAAGGAAAAAACTCTTCTTCTCGTGGAAGATGAAGCATTCATTGCAATGCCGGAAATGCTGACTCTTAGGGAACACGGTTACAAGGTCATCACTGTTTTTTCCGGTGAAAAGGCTATTGAAATCGTTGAAAAATTTCCCGAGATCGATCTTGTCCTGATGGACCTCAATCTCGGAAAAGGAATGGACGGGATTCAATCCGCCAATCAAATTCTCAAAAAACGTATGCTTCCTATAATCTTTCTTTTATCGCCCGCAGATCGCCAACTATACGAAAAGACCGAGAATATAACCTCCTATGGGTATATCGTCAAGGGCTCGGAAGAAAGAGTGTTCCTTACATCCATAAAAAAGGCCCTTCGTCTTTTTGAATCACGCCTGATGGAAAGGCAGAAAGAGGAGGCACTGAGGCAGAGCGATGAGGAGTACCGGAATATTTTCCAGACAGCGTTGGATGGCTTTTGGCGGGTGAATAAAGAGGGACGTTTACTGGAAGTCAATGATACCTATTGCCGGATGAGTGGTTACAGCGCCCAGGAGCTCCTGGCCTTGTCCATTCCGGATCTTGAAGGTAGCGAATCTACCGATGGGATAGCCGCCTATATCCGGAAGGGCGTAAGGCAGGTAGAGGATCGTTTCGAGTCGAAACACATCCGTAAAGATGGAAGCATCTTTGATGTAGAAGTCAGCATTCAATCTCGTTCCTTTGATGGGGGTCAGTATATAGCCTTCCTGCGGGACATCACCAACAGTAAAAAGGCCGAGGAAGCCCTCAAGACCTTGTCTTTTAGAGATGAACTGACCGGTCTTTATAATCGTCGGGGTTTCTTTACCCTGGCTGAACAGGGTTTGAAGACGGCCCAACGATTAGGAAAAGAGATGCTCCTTATTTTTGGAGATTTGGATAATATGAAGGAAATCAATGACAGGTTCGGCCATAAAGAAGGTGACCAAGCCTTAGTGGATATTTCACATATCCTGAAAGAAACCTTTCGGGAATCGGATATCATCGCCCGCATAGGGGGGGATGAATTTGTCATCCTGGCCATGAACAGCCTTGAAACCTTAAACGAAAAACTAATCAACCGCTTTGAGCAGGTAAGGGATGACTATCATCTTCAAACGAAACGATCCCATAAACTCTCCATGAGCTTTGGTATTGCCCGTTTTGACCCACAAAACCCTTGTTCTATTAATGCCTTGCTTTCCCAAGCCGACAAATTGATGTATGAGAACAAGGACAAAAAGGGTAATTAGGTTTAGAACTTTTAGTCTTGCCTTTCTTGTGTATGACCAGCCAGTAATCGATTCTTTCAGGGCTATATTCTAAATGCAGTTTTATTTGAATTTTCCCTACGGTTTATTTTGGCACTGCCTCTCAAATTGGAAGGAAGTAGGGATAATTTTAATTGATCAGAGTTTTAAGATGACGATGGTTGCTCCCCACCCTCCCGCCTCTTCATCGGCCTGCCGAAAAGAGCTTACTTCGGGGATTTTCTGAAGGATAGCCTGAACGGTTTGTCGTAAGGTTCCGCTGCCTTTACCATGGATGATGCGTACCCGGAGAATCCCCTTCTCCCGGCAAGCCAATAAGTAATCGGGAATGAGGTCTTTAACTTCACCGGGTAGAAAGGTATGCAGGTCCAGGATGCCGTCAATCGGAATTTCAATAAGGTCGTTTGATTCCATATTTAATCGAAGAATAACGGCAGGCGGTCGGCCACCAAAAAGCCCTTTATGGTCGGAATAAGATGGTTGCCGCTCACCGAGACGCACCCATTTTCAATTAGTTTCGGCAGAATTTTTTCCAGGTTCGACTTGTCCCCTAACTGTTCAAGATCCAACCCGGATTTAGTCCTTAAACCCAGACTGATCCATTCCAGTTGTACCTGGTCTTTGTTGAGTTCTTCCTGTTCTTCTACTGGCGAATGTCTTCCCTCCAACGCTCGGCAGTATTGGTTAACAGATCGGATGTTCCACCAGCGGCGGTTTTCCTGAAAGGAGTGGGCCGAAGGGCCCAAACCCAAATAGGGTCGCCTCTGCCAGTATTTTTGATTGTGTCTGGAAAAATATTTTTCCTGCGAGGCGAAATTAGAGATCTCATAGTGGATAAAACCGTGGTCTTCTAAATATTTGGAAGTCGTCAAAAAAAATGATTCCTCGTCAGATTCGGTTATCGGCTGAAGGTGTCCTTTTTCTCTCATTTTCCAGAACAGGGTCCCTTTGGCAATAGTTAATTGATAACAGGACAGGTGTTCGGGCTGGAAAGCCCGGGCCTTTTTCAGACTGGCCAGCCATTGCTCCATGGTTTGTCCCGGGAGACCATAGATAAGGTCTATTCCAAGATTAGTAAAACCCGACTCCCGAATCCATTCCATGGCTCTTTGGGCCCCTTCGGCTGAATGGCTTCTTCGTAGAAACAGCAATTCCTGAGGGTTAAAAGATTGAACTCCCAGACTGATCCGATTGATCCCCAAATCACGGTATGTCTTTAATTGAGAGGGATTCAAATCATTGGGATTGGCCTCAATGGTAATTTCCGAATCCGCTTCAAATTGAAAGCAGCCGCGAATCATTCCAAAAAGATTTTCAATGTGTGATTGGGGAAGAATCGATGGACTCCCCCCCCCAAAATAGAGGGTGTCAAAAGTTGAAAACCGCCCTTGGTAAAGCGCTATTTCTTTCTCCAGGGCCTTTAGCCACAAAGGAATCAGTTTGTCGTCGGTGGTGGAATAAAAATCACAGTAAGGGCATTTGCCCCGGCAGAAGGGGACGTGAACATAGAGGCCTGAAGGGATATAGTCTATCATGATTGTTTCAGCAAGGCGGCTCCATAAAACTTGTAATCTGAAGGTTTAAAATCAATCTATTCGAATTTTTTATAAAATCTTTTTTCAAGGTAGCAGGCAATGGCCGTTTGGCTGGCCTCAAAGTGCGGCATTGGCAGGTTCCTTGGGTCCACCCAAAACCACCCAGCGCATTTTTCCGGTTCCTTGATTTTCAGTTCACCGGAAAAGTCCCGAACAAGCAAAATAATGGAGATATAGTGTAATCCCTCATCCCGATAAGTCTCTAAATTATTAGTGACCGCGATTACCTCCGGTCTTTTAATATCAAGACCCGTTTCTTCTTTGATTTCTCTTGTCGCCCCCTCCTCAAAGGTTTCTCCTAACTCAAGATTTCCGCCTGGAATTGAATAGAAAGGGGCATGACTGCCTTTTCTTTTGCCGATCAGGATTTTTTCATCGCGGTTGACGATAATAACGCCTATTCCAACTCTCGGTCTTTTTTCTGAAGATGACATTTTTTCTTTTAGAGGTATCGTCCTACTTCTTTTTTGTATTTTCTGTATTGTTCCTGATGTTTGTTTTCTAAATAGGATTCTTCTTTTAAGATCATCATGTGAAACAGCACTATGGTGATTAGGACCGACAAAATAAGAAATGGAGATAATAGGCAAAAAACCATGCCGATCAATACCAGATCATAGGATAAGAAATAGGGATTTCTTGAAAATTTGTAAATTCCACCGGTAATGAGCTCTGTTTTTTCATTTTCATCCACACCAATGCGCCAGGATTTCTTTAAGTTTAACGAAGCGATACTACTGGTTATTAACCCAAGCGTAATGAGAATTGAACCTGTTCTCGTAAGTAGCTTTGATGAAAAAAGGATCATTAAAAATTTATTTATTGAGGGAGCTGCTAAAAAGGTGAGAAATATTACCGAAGATAGGCCGGCCAGGATAATAGACCAGTTTAGCAATGGAGATTTTGCTTTAATATTCGTGCCTAATGATTTTGAAAGCAAAAAGGCCCTGATGAAGAAAAAAATATAGAAAAGAAGAAGAAGTGATATTAAAAAATATCTCATACATTATCTGATCATTATCGAATCAATCCGTATCCGATTTTAAGACGGCTACAAAGGCACCCTGGGGGATTTCCACCGAACCGACCATCTTCATCCGTTGCTTCCCCTTTTTCTGCTTTTCCAAGAGTTTTCGTTTCCGGGTAATGTCCCCACCGTAACATTTGGCGGTCACGTCCTTTCGAAAGGCGGAAATGGTCGAACGGGCAATGATAGTCCCGCCTATGGCCCCCTGGATGGGGATTTTGAACATCTGCCGGGGAATTTCATCTCTCAGACGGTCGCAGATCTGGACTGCCCGGGCCCGGGCTCGGTCTCGATGGACCATCAAGGAAAGGGCGTCCACTTTCTCACTATTGACCAGGATATCCAGTTTAACCAGATCACTGGTCTGATAGCCGATCAATTCATAATCAAAGGAACCGTATCCCCGGGTCAGGCTTTTTAGTTTGTCGTAAAAATCATAAATGACCTCGGCCAGGGGCAAATCGTATTTCAGTTCCACCCGGCCCGGTGTCGGATAATGCATTTGGGGATTGGTTCCCCGGCGTTCCCGGCAGAGGGTCATGATATTGCCCAGATAGGTATCTGGGATCAGGATGGTGGCCCGGATAAAGGGTTCTTCGGAGTATTCTATGGTCATGGGATCGGGATAGTACTGAGGGTTATCGACAATGACTGTTTCCCCATCCTTGAGATGATAGCGGTATTGGACGCTGGGCACGGTCATGATGATGGACTGGTTATATTCCCGCTCCAAACGCTCCTGGACGATTTCCAGGTGCAACAACCCGAGAAAGCCACAGCGAAACCCCTGCCCCAAGGCTGCGGAAGAATCTTTTTGATAGATGAGGGCGGCATCATTGAGCTTGTATTTTTCCAGGGCCTCGGAGAGAGACTGATAATCCTCGGATGAAATGGGATAGATAGAGGAAAAGACCACCGGTTTGACTTCTTTGAACCCATGCAGGGGAGTAGGGGCTGGATTGTTATCCAGAGTTATGGTGTCTCCGATGCGGGTATCGCTTACGGTCTTGATCCCGGCAATCAGGTACCCCACCTCACCGGCTGAAAGCGCCTTTCGAGGTTCCCGAATCAATCGGAAAAACCCCACCTCTTCCACCAGGTAGGTGGCACCAAAAAACATCAGCCGGATCGTGTCCCCCGGATGGACTGCTCCATTAAAGATCCGGCAACTAACTACCGTCCCGCGAAAAGGGTCATAATGGGCATCAAAGATCAAAGCAGTCAGGGGGGCCTCTCGGTCCCCTTTGGGTGGGGGAATCCGTTCGGTGATGGCTTCAAGAATATCTTCAATTCCGATCCCATCCTTGGCCGAACACAAGAGGGCTGAATCGGAATCCAGGCCCAGATCGATTTCTATCTCTTCCTTTACCCGTTCAATATCCGCCGAAGGGAGATCGATCTTGTTAATAACCGGAATGATGGTCAGGTCCTGTTCCACAGCGGCATACATATTGGCCAACGTTTGGGCCTGTACTCCCTGGGCAGCGTCGATCAGGAGCAAAACCCCTTCGCAGGAGGCCAGTGCCCGGGAAACCTCATAGGAAAAATCTACATGACCCGGTGTGTCGATCAGGTTCAGATCGAATTCTTCCCCTTTTTTATTGGTATAGGGCAGGGTAACGGTGTTGCTCTTAATGGTGATGCCCCGTTCCCGTTCAATGTCCATGGTATCCAGGATCTGGTCGCGGAACCCCCGCTGATCCACCAGACCGGCATATTGAATCAAACGGTCGGCCAAAGTGGATTTGCCGTGATCGATATGGGCAATGATGCTGAAATTGCGTATCTGTTTCATAATAAATAAAAGGTTCGAGGTTCAAGGTACGAGGGAAAACCGTACACCGCAGACCTTATACCTTGGACCGTAATATCATGGTTGCAATAATTTAAAACCTGAGGCCGGTTCCAATTTTCTCGAGGCGGAAGTATCCAGCAATTCAATTAGTACTACCTCAGCCACCTGCCAGACCTTTACCCCGGTGCGGACACATCCGGTAATGGTGGAATCCTGCCGACCTGCAGCTGCATGCATATGCAGCATCGGCTTTCCTTCGTCATCCGGAAACAAGGTCCCGGTCCCAACGATTTCATGGACATTGTCCAGTTCATGAGTCATAGGATTCACCGGGGTGGCCTGCCCGTCTTCCGGGCCGACTACCAGTCGGCTTTGCTTATCCGCCCCGTCGAGAATGATCATAAAGGCGGCCTTGATTCCTTGATCGAAGGCAAACCGCTCTATGGTTTCATGGAGGATCTCCCCGTCTTCCAATCGAATAACGAAGATCCGCCCCTGTTTAGCCTGTGAATACTTCAAGTTTAATTGCCTCAAAGATTAAAATCGGGGGTGAACTCAGAAGGAACAGCCACTTTTAAGGAAGATACTACAACCAGGTAAAAAACGGAAGAATTAATTTCCTTCAAGTATTGTTTTTCCCTCGACCTTTTCTTGAAGGGACTTTTCAATGGAACTTGCCTGACAAGGAGCTCAAGAGGAGGGGCAAAAAGACCGACACGCCCCTTAACTTTCTGAAGTGTTTCTATCAAAAGCCATGGGCATGCCTCAAGAATACGTTGTCAATACTGACCACTTGGAGACAGGTTCGAAGGGGAAAATTGGGGCATTGATCACTTCCTTAACGCCCGCTAAAATGGCCGATGTCGGCCGTGCAATCCGCTTTGCCCTCGATATCTGAGACAGGAGCGGCCTGCAAGGCAAACCAGTGGATAAGCCTTAACCCAGCCATTCGCTGATCTTTTCGTTGGCGTCAATATAATTGACAAAACCGTATCGATCATGATATCGTAGCACAAAATAAATCGATGGAGGTATTGGCATGCAATCAGTAACCGTATCACCAAAATATCAAGTTGTTATACCAAAAACTGTCAGGGAGGCATTGAAGCTTCATCCGGGCCAAAAAATGCAAATCGTTGAATATGCTGGTCGCATTGAACTTATACCAGAACGCGACATTAAAGAACTTCGTGGATTTCTCAAGGGCATCAACACTGAATTCAAACGAGAGGAAGATAGGGTATGAATATTGTAGATTCTTCCGGCTGGCTTGCATATTTTGCCGATGAACCTAATGCCAAACATTTTCTTGTCCCTCTGAGTGACTCGGATTTACTTGTTGTTCCAGTGATAACGATATACGAGGTCTTCAAGGTCATTCTGCGGGAGTCCAGTGAGAATGAAGCATTGCAGGCAGTTGTTGCTATGCAAAAAGGAAAGGTTGTGGATCTAAGTACGCCACTGGCAATCGCCGCTTCAAGGCTGAGCCTGGAGCATCAACTTCCCATGGCGGACAGCATCATTCTGGCAACAGCGCAAGAATTCAAAGCCATTATATGGACTCAGGATTCAGATTTTAAAAGTATAAGCAAGGTGAAGTACTTTCCCAAAAAATAAGACCCAACAAGGGCAATCCAGCCGATCGCTGCGCTCCGGCTGATTTTTTCGTTGGCGCCGCCTGAGGGGTCTTGGGGGCAAATCATAAATAACGACAAGAGGAGAGAACGAAGACTCTTTTTGACTTATGAATATAGTTCGGCTATAAAATGCTTATATGCAGAACACTGATTAAAAATATAATGGGGAGCTGATGTCATGCGATGGAACAGGTGTGGCGATTTCCATTGTCATTATTTAAGGTCTGCCCCCTATTGTTCCCCTTACACCGAATAATAAAAAAACAAAAGAGAAAAACAGTACCGAATCTAATTATGAATGAGTGTCCAAGCAATTTTTATCCAGGGCAAAATTATCCCGCAGATGGGCCGTTTCGTTCAGACTGGTCACCGAACGCAGACCTTTTCCAGAAGCCAGGAAACGGTTAATACTGGTGTATTGCGGTGCAAAAAACAACTTGGGGCTACTAAGACCGAGGACATGGGCGGCCCATAGATTGATCACCCCTCCGTGGCAGACTACAGCCACCCGATTCCCGCTGTTTTGTGAAATGATTTTTTCAAGGCTGGCCACCACTTTTTTTTGAAAGTCTTTCAGGTCATATAGGGCTCCGAAACCACCATCCACCAATTTCCGCCAGCTTTCATAATCTTTGGCTCTCAGTTCCTCCATGGGGACATAGACCGGGGATTGGCGGTCAAATTCGGCAACCCCCGGCTCGAGAAGGATTTCAATCCCTTTGACCTCAGCCAAAAATTGGGCCGTCATGTGGGCCCGATTCATCGGGCTGCTGTAAATGGCATCCAGGCTTTCCGACTCCATCCAACGAGCCAATTTTCGAGCCTGTTCGACCCCGGTGTCACTCAAACCCGGGTCGGCAGGAGAGCCGTCCTGTTTTTCCACCCTCAATGGAAGGGCATGTCGAATTAAAATGAGTTCCATAATATCTCCACTTTCAAAAAATTATTCTTCATGGGGTTGGCCTGAAGCTAAAATTGAAATGGCTATAGGCAATAGGCGATGGGCAATAGGGTTTTATCTCCTTGGAATTGATTTTGCCAATAGCCTATAGCCCCTTGCCTCTCGCCTAAATGAATTTACATCAACTCTTCCCAGGCAACCCTTTCTTGCCCGTAGGGATCATCGACCACTTTCACCTCTTTATCAAAGATGAGGGTCGCCCTATTCTCCGGATTGTAGGGTGCGACCAAGGGAATTGCCGGGTTATTCGGGTTTCCGGTCTTGGCAAAAGCAATCCAGGTGTCCATCATGATTCCACTTAGAAACTCGGTTTCTTTATCTCTTTTGGGAAAAATACCAACATCCATAGCCAATAGAACCCCGAAAATGAACCCCAGTTCCAGGGCATGCATCGCTCCGTACTTACCATTCTTGAAAGGGCTTTGCCAGGTAAAAAGATACATATAAGTGTTTTTTTGGTGAAGACTTTGAGTTTCCGCCAACCGGATGGCTGGAATACGGAACAAGTAATCTGTGGTAATGGCATCCATCAGGTCTCTTGGGGTTTTTTTATTCCTCCGGTAGATTTCAAGGAGTTTTTCACCCCGTTTTTCCTCTTTTCCGGTAAAGGCGATAATTTCCTTTAATCCTTTTCTTAAGTCATCTTCACCCATTTTTTCCGCTTCGGGGTTTAACCAACCCCATAGTTTCATTTCGTCGAGATTGGACCCGGCGAAAACGGAGATTTCCTTGGCATATCCTTTTCTTAGGGCCTCCAGGGGGTGCTCTGGCAGAACCTGTTTATCAACCACCGGCCCCAATTTAAGAGGCCGGTCTTCCATAAACCCATCAGAAACAGCCATGATAGCGGTCTGGGCTTTTATAAGCTCCTCAATGGAAATCCGGCGCAGGGCTTTGAGGTCTCCCTTTGGAATCCTTAGGTGATCAACCAACTTCTCATGAACCCTCATCGCAGCCTCGGGATTCATCCCCAGGGGATGAGCTGCGCCCGATTGCAGAATAGCCCGTTGAAATAAACCTTTGGCGGAAGGCATGGCCAGCAAAGCGGCAATGGCAAATCCGCCGGCCGATTCACCAAAAATCGTGATATTGTCCGGGTCTCCTCCGAAATTAAAAATATTTTCTTTGACGAATCTTAGGGCGGCCCCCATATCTTGAAGTCCTACGTTCGAACTCGCTTCTGATTCGTCAGGGAGATATAAAAACCCAAGAACCCCCAAGCGGTAATTAATGCTTACAACAATAACGTTTCCCCTTAAACCCAAACGGGAACCGTCAAGAGAGGCCCCTGTCCCGGTCAGGAAGGCCCCGCCATGAATAAAGAACAGGACCGGGCGTTTTGAGGAGTCAATCGAAGGGGTCCAAATATTGAGGGTCAGGCATTCGGCTTCATTTTGCGGCCTCTCTCCTCCGAAAATCAATTCGATGTTAGCGGGAGGTTGAGGGGCTATCGGGCCATATCCCGAGGCATCACGCACACCAGTCCAGGGTTCAACGGGAACAGGAGGATTGAAACGGAAATGGCCGATAGGAGGTGCGGCATAGGGGATTCCTTTGAATTTAACGATGCCTCTTCGGCTGAAACCCCTAACTTTACCGTTTGAAGTTTCAACAATATATTCTTTTTCCATAGATGCTTCATCTCTTTTCTCAGCCATCCAGGTCTTATCCTTAATGGAATTTTAAAAAGACCATTTCCACACCCTGCCGCTGGCGTGTGCCGGCAATGGACGACAAGAAGAAAGATAAATGGATTAGGATTTGTGGCGGAAGACTATCAGTCCATGAGAAAGGTCATATAAAGAAACACCTACAGTTACTTTATCCCCCTCGATCACCCGGATTTTAAAACGCTTCATCGTACCGCACAGTTTGGCAGTGATGGTAGTCCCGTTTTCCAGGGTTATAAGGTAATTTCCCCCCCCGGTGGCTTTGCTGACTTTGCCTTCGAATTTGGCCAGGTCGTCTTTAGACAATAATTCCGGCTCCTTTGCTGGATCAAGATTATTAAAATCGGTTAAGAAAGCAAAAAGCCCGCAACCGGTTAGCCGGTTAGCAGGCTAATTGCAGACGTTTAAGAGGGCTTTTCAATTGAAGAGTGGCTTACCAACGGCTACGGCCTTGCGATCCGCCTCCACGGCCCCCGCCACCCCCGCGACCACCTTTTCCTTTACCCCCGCCCGGACCCCCACGGAAGCCCCCTCCTCCTTCACGAGGGGCTTGTGGACGGGCCTTGGACACGGTCAGGGTTCGACCTTCATACCCGCTGCCATTCAAGTTTTTTATGGCTTCGTTCGCTTCTTGTTCACTGGCCATTTCTACAAACCCGAATCCTTTGCTTAAGCCCGTTTCCCGATCGGTAATTACCTTGGCGGATTCAACTGTTCCGTAAGGTGTAAAAATCTGGGAAAGGATTTCGTCGTTCACAGAATAAGGGAGACTACCTACATACAATTTGTTGGACATGGGACCTCCTAAAGGTTTATGTCCCTTAAAGAGGTCTTAAGCTTCATGGCCGGGAACTCTTTAAAGGCGGGGTAAATTTTTCCTAATTTATACCATATTCTATTTTCCGAAACAACCCTTTTATTAATGAGTCCTTCGGGTCTTAAAGATGGGCATTCCTGGGTCTTATATCCGGTCAATCAGGAAAAGTATTGCGAAAAGGGGGAGGTCTTTCGGGCTTCAAGTGAAGCCGGTTAAAACCGGTCTCACTTGAACCCTGTTAAAGGTTGAGGTATCTAAAATTTTTGGTTGAGGGTTTTTGCGAAGCGAGGCTCGATAAAACAATTTTTGATTCAATATATCGCTTAGTTATCAATTATGATAACCTCGTAAAAAGTTAAAAATCGCCTTTTCACGAGGCGGGTAATCCCGCCACTTGAATGGGATTCAAGTGGTTCCACCTTCACCCCGGGACGGGACTTAATCGTCCTCGTCCTGTTGATGGACTTTTTATAAGTCCATCAATTATCCTCCGGGCTTATTTTTTTACCGTTTGGCTTAAGGCTTCCCGGTCGCCGCCGCTCATTCCGGCGATATGCTTGACCAGTTTCTTCCGGGATTCAATGTCGTACTGGGTGGTAATGGCAATCTGTTCCATGATCGGGGAGCCCCCGCCATGATAGGCCCCCATTCGTTGCACACCGCCGGCAGCCGAGCAAAGTACGTCGCCCAGGTACCGCCAAAATTGAGCCTGGTCCTCAACCGGCATCTTGGGATTCCTTTTGGTGTATTTAAGAAGCAGATCTTTAATATCATCATTCATGAAATCTTTTTCATGGGGGAAAGTGGCCACTACCCCACCGGAGAGATCACAAAGGATTTCTGCTTCGCGGAAAACCGCTTCACCGGTCAGGCAGCGCCCGACATTGCAAAAAATTGAATGAGGGATGTAAGAGCCCGGTCCGTATGGGACAAAACCCACACCGGGCATATAAACCTCCGGTTTTCCCATGCTGGAAGCGGTGTATCCGGCGGCATAACCCAGCTCCGTGACCATGATGATCTCGGCCAGTTTCTCTCGGACATGGGAAGCCTTGTGGATGTTATTTACCTCGGCAGCCAGGGCCGCAGTTCCCAATAGGATATCGCCGAGACCCGGCTTGCAGCCTGAATAGGAATGCCGATGGAACAAGGCAAACAGCAGGGCCATCGTGCCCCCATGCTGCCATTCGCCGGCCAGAAACACTCTTTCCCAGGGCACAAAGCAATTATCAAAGATCAAATAGGAATCGGTAGCCCCTTGGGAAAACCCGCGCGGAAAATTATCTCTCTTCCTGAAGTTGCGGACGGTGACGACTTGCTTCATCCCATCCCAGTCCGCCGGAACGGCGAAGGAAACCGCATAGTCTTTATCTTCGGGGCGTAAGGCCCGAGTGGGAACCACCAGCACCTCATCGGCCACTGAAGCCTCTGAAATGTGTAATTTGCAACCACTGACCACGATCCCGTCGCTTCGTTTTTCCGTGATCCGTAAATAGGCTTCTTTGTTTTCCTGATCGGCCGGACGGGCCAGCCGGTCGCCTTTGACGTCTGTCTGGGCACAGCAACCCACCAAATCTTCGGTTTGGAAGCGGGTCAACCATTTTTTGAAATTTTCATGGTATTGGGTGGCGCCGTTATTCTGTTTGTCCGCTTCATAGGAAACATTGTAAATCGAATTAGTGGCATCGATGCCCATGCAGCGTTGAATACATCCCCCCACCTTACCGCAAAGCAAACGGGTCATATCCTGCTTCTTGTGCAAATCACCGGCATTCTGATGGATGTGGGTAAATCGGCTGATCCGCTCACCGGTTAAATGGGAGATGGCGGTCAACAACTCCTGGTTTTCCGGCTTTAAAGTCTCATCAAAAGTGGTACCGATGGTATTCAAGCAGTCTTGCTGCTTCTCGTTCAGCCGGTCAATCAATTCTCCGTCACAATAGAGGTTTCGCTTTAGTTTGCTCAGGCCCTGGAAATACTGTTCCTTGGTTCTCATTTTTTCTTTCTCCTTCTTTTTAACCCTTAGAATGGTTATAAAAATAATGGTTGATGATGGAAAATGTCAAGGAAAACCTCGGGAGCCAGTCACTTGACTGTCAAGGAATCCCCTAATAATTACTGACCCGACTTCCTTAATATGTTTTCAGCGATCAAAATAAAGTCTGTAGCCATTGTTTGATTTCGGGCGTCAAAGAATAGACCCCTTTGGCATGATCGCAGCAAGCCCAGAATTGCCGGGGGAGTTCAATTTCATGAAGGTTTTCTGCACCATCTTTGGTCATCTTTTGCAAACGAACCATATAAGGTTCCTGCCAGGTATCAATTGAAAAATAATAGGTTTCCTTGTCCGGATCTCCATACCTTCCTGTGTAACCGGTGTTCCCCCATTCCAGATAACAAGCCACAGCATCGGCCGGTCCCATGTCCCAGTCGATCGGAAGGTCGTTAAACCTGGATAATTCACCCACCTTCACTCTCCTTCCAATGCGTACACCTTATTATATGAGTTCTTTCCTCTATGTTTTCAATAATTCGAGATCAATCAGTTCAAGAGAGCAATACTGGATACTGGATACTTGATAAAAAAATAGCACCCAAGATCCTATACCCAATATCCAGCATCGAGCATCCAGCATCTTTTTAAGGACTTGACCAACCCCTCATCGCCGGCAAATCGGATTTAAAAACCCAACTTCAATTATCTATCGTCAGTACTTTAATTCAAGGGATTTCAAGGACCGATTTGCCTTCACCCGGCTTCGTTTCTTTTTCTCAGCGATCCTATCTTCCTGTACACGCCGGGGAATCCTGGTTTTTTTCCTGGCCTTAGCTTTGGTTAATGCCCAGGCCAGCAATTCAACAAAACGTTGTAAGGCCAAGTCCCGATTACCTGCCTGACTGCGGGTTTGCTGGGCGTTGACCCAAAGTACCCCCTGTTTATTTATCCGGGTGGGCAGTTTTTTGAGGATCTGCTGTTTTTCTTCCTCAGAAAGGCTCGGAGAGTGAAGGATATCAAACCAGAGGGTAATTCGGGTACTGACCTTATTGACATTTTGCCCTCCGGCACCACTGCTTCGGGAAGCAGTAAAATAAAGCTCGTCTCTTGAAATAAAAGTCCGGCCGGCAATATTAATGGTGGACTGATTCACTACCTTTTTTCTCCGGATTCCGGCTTTAATGTTCCCCAAAACTTTGGGAGATCTTATCGTGATCGGCCTTGATCAGGGCTAATATAACAAATCCGCGGTTCCCATGAACTGAAAATATATCACCAGATCTTTCCCGGGGCAAATATTTAAACAATAATTATTTAATTTTTAAAAACGTGTCCTAAAAATATCTTTTGACAATCCCTATCTTATTCCATTAATAAATGTTAGTTTAAGCTTAAAATTAAGAGAAAACTCACCCAAATTGTTATAAGGAGCCCTTATGTTGATTGTTTCTCAAAAAGTTACCGGAAACCTTGATAAAATAGTCAAGGGCCTTCTCCTTGCCCTTGGGGTCCTCCTGCTTCCGGGCTTATTGGCTTGTTCTGAGAACAAAACCAATGCCTCCAAAGCCAGAAAAGACAGGGCGGTCCCGGTTACGGTCAGTACGGTTGAAGAAATAACGATCCCATTACAATTAACGGCTATCGGCAATGTGGAAGCTTATTCCACCGTGGCGGTCAAATCCCGTGTAACGGGTGAATTGAAGCAAGTCCATTTTAGGGAAGGCCAGGATGTAACCCAGGGGGCCTTGCTCTTCACCATTGACAGGATCCCTTATGAGGTCGATCTTAAAAGGGCCCAAGCCAATTTGGCTCAACATGAGGCTCTGGCTCAAAAGGCCGAATCGGATCTTAAACGGTATTCCGAGCTCATTCAGAAGGATTACATCAGCCGGGAACAATACGATCAGGCCCGGACCAACCTGGAATCCCTGAAAGCCCAGATCAAGGCCGACCAGGCGTCCGTTGACGCCGCCCGCCTGCAGGTATCCTATTGTCTTATCCGGGCCCCTATCTCCGGTCGAACCGGGGCCCTGCTGGTCACCCAGGGTAATATGGTTAAAGTCAATGACGATACGAAAAACATGGTCGTTATTAATCAGATTCAACCCGTCTATATTTCCTTTTCCCTGCCGGAGCAAAGCTTAAGCGATCTCAAAAAATATTCAATCTCAAGAAAATTGAAAATTAAGGCTTTTATTTCCAGCGAGGCAGAACACCCGGAAGAGGGTTTGCTGACCTTTATCGATAACACAGTGGACCGGGCAACCGGCACCTTCCGGGTCAAAGGTACTTTCCCCAATAAAGGTAAAAATCTTTGGCCGGGGCAATTTATTAACGTGGTTTTGTCCTTGGCTTCCCAGCCCAATACCATTGTGGTGCCTTCGGAGGCCGTTCAGACCGGGATGGAAGGACAATATGTTTTTGTAATCAAATCGGATCAGAAGGCCGAACACCGGCCGGTGGAAGTTATTCGAAATATCGACGGCCTGGCGGTGATCGGGAAAGGGCTCAAGGCCGGAGAAATTGTGGTTACGGACGGCCAGTTTCAACTGGTTTCCGGAACCAAAGTCCAGATTAAAAAGGGAAGGGAAGGGAAAGGGGCGGTCAGCTAATGAATATTGCCGAAATTTTTATTCGCCGTCCGGTTATGACCACCCTGGTTATGCTGGGGATCCTGGTTTTTGGCATTATAAGCTACCGGATGCTCCCGGTCAGCGATTTACCCAATGTCGATTTTCCAACCATCGCGGTTACCTCCAGCCTTCCCGGGGCCAGTCCGGAGACAATGGCGGCTGCCGTGGCCACACCCCTGGAAAAAGAATTCTCAACCATTGCCGGTCTGGATTCTATGACCTCTGTCAACGCCTTGGGTGTTTCCCAAATCACCCTCCAATTTAATCTGGAGCGCAATATTGATGCCGCGGCCCAGGATGTTCAGTCGGCTATCGCCAAAGCCGGAAGACAGCTCCCCGATATGCCGATTCCACCATATTTTCGAAAGGTCAATCCGGCTGATTCTCCGGTATTGTACCTGGCCTTAAGATCGAATTTGGTCCCCCTCTCAACCGTGGATGAATATGCCCAGACCAATATTGCCCAAAGGATCTCCATGGTCAGTGGGGTGGCCCAGGTCCTGGTTTACGGTTCTCAGAAATTTGCCGTCCGCATCCAATTGGATCCCAAGGCGCTCGCTTACCGCAGCCTGGGGATTGATGAGGTGAGCAAAGCGATCCAGAACAGTAATGTCAATTTGCCTACAGGAACTCTGTCAGGAACCCATCAGGCTTTTACCCTCAAGGCCACCGGCCAGCTATACAAAGCCGAGGACTATCGGCCATTGGTCGTGGCTTATCGTCAAGGCGCCCCGGTTCGATTGGACCAACTCGGCCGGGTTATCGACAGCGTTGAAAACAACCGGGTGGCCAGTTGGTTCATAGATCAACGGGCCATTATTCTAGCCATTCAGCGACAACCGGGGACCAATACCATCGCCGTAGTGGACGGCATTAAAAAGATATTACCCGCTATCCAGTCTCAGTTGCCGGCCGCCGTTCAGATGGTCACCTGGTATGATCGATCGGAATCCATAAGGAACTCGGTTAATGATGTCCAATTTACCTTGATTCTAACGATTCTTTTGGTGGTACTGGTCATCTTTTTCTTTCTTCGTAACCTTTCGGCCACTATTATCCCCAGTCTGGCCCTGCCCATGTCCATAGTGTCTACGTTTGCCGTTATGTATTTTATGGGCTATAATCTGGATAACTTATCCCTTATGGCCCTGATTTTATGTGTTGGGTTTGTGGTCGATGACGCTATTGTCATGCTTGAAAACATCGTCCGCCACATGGAAAAAGGGGAGCCCCCCCGTGAGGCCTCTTTAACCGGCTCCAAAGAAATCAGTTTCACCATCGTTTCCATGACCCTGTCTCTGGCCGCGGTGTTCATCCCCGTCCTTTTTATGGGCGGTATCCTGGGAAGATTGTTCCGGGAATTTGCCGTCACCATCTCGGCGGCTATTCTGGTTTCGGGGTTCGTTTCCTTAAGCCTGACACCTATGCTCTGCAGCCGATTCTTGCGTCCCCCCCAAAATATTCAACATGGCAGGATTTATAAGGCCTCCGAAGGCTTTTTTAATGGGATGCTCCAGGTCTATGACTGGAGTCTTAAAAAGGTCCTGAGCCACCGCCGGGCTACCATGATCGGTACCGGCCTCCTTCTTCTGGCTACTATTGTTTTGTTTTATATCTCCCCCAAAGGCTTTATCCCCAGTGAAGATACCGGTTCGATTTTCGGCATTACCGAGGCGGCTCAGGGCATTTCTTTTGATGACATGGTCCGGCACCAAAAGGCCCTGGCCGACATTGTCAGTAAAGATCCCAACGTCGATGCCTTCATGTCCTCTATCGGTTCGGGGGGATCCAGTGTGGCTTCCAATGCGGGAAGAATCTTTATGCATCTCAAACCCCGGTCCGAACGTAAATTGAGCGTCGACCAGTTAATTCAATCCCTCCGGGTCAGGTTGGCCAATGTTCCCGGTATTCGCATTTTCCTGCAAAATCCTCCGTCCATCCGCATTGGCGGCATGCTTTCCAAGGGCCTCTATCAGTTTACGCTGCAATCGCCGGATACCCGGGAGTTATACCACGCAGCCGCTTTGTTAGAAAACAAGATGCGGACTTTACCGGAACTTCAGGATGTGTCCAGTGATATGCAGATTAAAAGTCCGGAGATCAATATAGAGATCGATCGTGATAAGGCCACGGCTTTGGGGGTGACGGCGGGGCAGATTGAAGATGCCCTATATTCATCTTACGGAGCCAGACAGATTTCCACTATTTTCGCTCCAACCAATGAATATCAGGTCATTTTGGAACTGGACCCCAAATATCAAATGGAGCCCTCCACCCTTTCCATGCTTTATATCCGGTCCTCAACCGGCCAGCTCGTCCCTTTGGATACGGTGGCCCGAATCACCCGGGGGGTCGGACCTCTCCAGGTCAACCATCTGGGCCAACTCCCGGCAGTGACCGTTTCTTTTAACCTGAGACCCGGGGTGGCCCTGGGAGAGGCTGTAGCCATTGTGGAAAAAACCAGCCGAAATCTGCTGCCTTCAACGATTACCACCAGTTTTCAGGGGACGGCTCAGGCCTTCCAGTCTTCCCTAAAGGGATTGTGGGTGTTGTTGATCCTGGCCATTATGGTCATTTATATTGTCCTGGGTATCCTTTATGAAAGTTTTATTCATCCCTTAACCATTCTTTCCGGTCTTCCGGCAGCCGCCTTCGGCGCCCTGTTGACCCTGCTCATTTTCAGGACCGAACTGAGTATCTATGCCTTTGTGGGGATCATCATGCTTATAGGCATTGTTAAGAAGAATGCCATTATGATGATCGATTTTGCCCTGGAAGCCCAAAGGACCGAAGGAAAGCAACCAGCCGAGGCCATTTATCAGGGGTGTCTGATCCGTTTTCGCCCCATTATGATGACCACCATGGCCGCCTTTATGGGTACCCTTCCGATTGCCCTCGGCTTTGGAGCCGGGGCTGAATCCCGCCGTCCTCTCGGCCTGGCCGTAGTCGGGGGTCTGGTGTTCTCTCAGCTCTTGACACTTTACATCACCCCGGTATTTTATCTGTATATGGAATCCTTTCAAGCAAGAATCAAGAAGTGGAGGGGAAAAGAAGGTTAATCTGATAAGGATTGAATTAAAGGAAATGAAAAAACCTGAAGAAAAAACCACGTAGCCGGCTTTTGGGGAACAAATTTGAGAAGCCTCTTGATTAAAAAAATATTTTGTCTTGGACTGGGCCTGGCCTTAACCTGTTTGATCGCGGCCTGTGTACGGACTCCTTTAAACACTGTCAATCAGGTCTCGACCATTGATGCTTTACTGGCCGGTTCTTATGAAGGTCAGATATCTATTGAAAAGTTGCTTACCTTTGGAAATTTTGGAATCGGGACCTTTGATAACCTGGACGGGGAGATGATTGTATTGGATGGCCGGGTGTTTCAAGTCAAGGCCGATGGGAAGGTCTACCGCCCTCCTTTGGACATCACAACCCCTTTTGCTTCGGTGGTCCAATTTAAAGGGGATTATTCCTTTCCTGTAAACAAGGAAACGGACCTTCAAGGTCTGGAAAAATTAATAGCCGATTCAAATCCCAACAAGAATCTCTTCTATGCCGTCAAAATAAAAGGGAATTTCCAAACCATGAAGACAAGGAGTGTCCCGGCTCAGAAAAAACCTTATCCGCAACTGTCGGAAGTAGCCAAAACACAGCCGGTTTTTACCTTCAACGCCGTGTCCGGCACCCTGGTTGGCTTCAAATCGCCGGCCTTTGTAAAAGGGATTAATGTGCCGGGCTATCATCTTCATTTTATCTCCGATGATTTTAAATCCGGGGGACATGTCCTGGATTTTTTCCTCCTAAAAGGTACAGTCGAGGTTGATGTCTGTAATCAGTTTTTTATGATTCTGCCGGAAGGGGAAAGCTCTTTTAATCAGATAGATCTCGGCCGCGACCGTTCGGGAGATTTGGACCAGGTTGAGAAGTAGTCCTTTGGTTCCGCCTCGTTGGGATTTTAAAGGATTTCCCTCTTATATTTTTATCAACCGTTTCCCCAGATTTTCCGCTTCCTGCATCAAGGCTTCATTGAATTTAATGTCTCCGGCCTTCATGGCACTCCCATAGACCATTCCGACCATTTTGGAGCCGGTATACCGGAAAGAATCCTGAAAAGTACGAAGGGCGTTGACACAACCGGAGGTAAAGGGATCCGTATCCCCGTAGCTCATGGCGATGGCAATACGCTTGCCTAAGAAGGGATTTTTAGCATAAGCCGGCAGGGCAAAACAGCGGTCCATAAAAATTTTGGTCTGGGCCGACATGGTAAACCAGTAAACCGGACTGGCGATAACCCAGGCCTCCGCTTTAATCAGTTTTAAGTAAAGAGATTGCATGTCGTCCTTGATCGCGCACCCTTTGCTGTTATGTTTTTGGCAGGCATAACAGGACTTACAAGGGGAAATCTTTAGGCTATGCAGGAATATGGTTTCCACCTTTGCCCCGGTAGACCGGGCTCCCTTGGAAATTTGTTCGGCCAAAATGGCACTATTCCCTTTTTTCCTCGGACTCCCGAGAATAATAATAATTTTATTTTTTGTTGTTCTTTCTTCCATTTTTTCTCCTTCCATTATTGGATGTAAACTCTCCGTCAACGCCTAAACGGGCCGTTGTGAAGCTGTATGGGTAATCCAGGACAGAGATTCCTTTTTTGATGAAAAGAGTATAAGATAGGGATTAAATCATAGTCAAGGAGAAACACGGAGAAGCAAAAGGGGGATGGGTACCACGATTTCACTTGATGAGAGATTGCAAAATACTTATTATGATTTTAACCGGAGAGTGGGCATAAAATTGTCTTGTTTGGGTTTAACTTTTTGGTCCTGTTGGCGTCTTAGTAAAAGGAATTTTAACCGGACTGCCTTAGTCACATAAGATGGGAGAATCTAATATGAAGAAGCTCATTAGTCTGTTAAGCATCCTTTTTATGTTAATCCTCCTGGTACCGCCTAACCAAGTCGAAGGGTTTAGGGGATCTGATAGATCGGGTAGATCCGGGGTGTCCGGCGGACATATAAGACCGGAGAGACCTGAAGGATATAGGAGACCTGGTGGATCCAGGGAGTTTGATGGACATGATAGATATCGTGGCCATAGAGACTATAGAAACGATTGGGGGTTCTTTCCCGGATTGATTATCGGCGGTGTTATAGGCTGGAGTCTGGGGCCGGGTTATTATTACCCACCGTTAAATGAATCTTCCCCCCCACCCCAGGGTAATCTGACACCTCCGTCCGCAAGCCAAGGAACGGATAACCGGTTGTTCATCTACCCTCGACAAGGTCAGAGTGAGGAGCAACAGACCTTGGATTTTGATGAGTGTCATAATTGGGCTGTAGGCCAGACAGGCTTTGATCCGAAGAAGCCGCCTGAGGGTGCTCCCGATGCTCAGAGGATTCAAAAAAGCGCAGACTATCTTCGGGCGATCAGTGCCTGTCTCGATGCCCGTGGGTATACGGTAAAATAATAAGAATAACCTGTTAGGCTGTTTTACATAAGGGGATACAAGGGCCTGAGAGTTTTTTAAAACCGACCCCCGGTTTATAGGCCTATTTTGAGATATCCCATCATCCTATGATATCGTCTGTCCAATTTTTCCCTTCAGACTAAGATCGGTTCAATTTTTACGATTTTATCTCCAAGTATTACCTTTAGCCGGGTTTATTTCGAGTTTGTCTAATTCCTTGCGATTATTATGCAATTGAACTTTCTTCGATATTCATATTTGCTTTTGGCTGCCTGAGCGCCAGGGTCCAATCAACTAAGTTTCAAAAACAGACGGGAAGGCTCTGGAATTATCCGCATAACTTTAAAGGAAACCGGAGCATTTTGATTTTTTTTTTGACGAAGTTTCCTTGAGAAGTTAGTATAGACACCCAACTGTCTAACCGAAGGGCCTGAAAACCAGTCTTAGGCCCTTTAGATCTGCTACCGAAAGGAATCTTCCCGGGATTTGAGTTGATTAATTTAAAAAAGAAATATTATATTATTCATTTTAAAACCTACAGTCCTTGATGGGCGATCGAAAGATTCTTCTTCTTGTTGGAAAGGATATGGAAAAATGAACATGAAAATTCTGATTTGTGACGGCCTCGATGAAAGTGGATTGGAATTACTTCGATCAACGGATGGTTTGGAGGTAGACAATCCGGATCAATGGAGCTTGGAAAAAATTGCGGAACAATTGCCCGAATATGACGCCATGATCATTCGAAGCCGCACCAAAGTCACCAAAGAAATGCTCCAAAGGGCGGACCGGCTGAAGGTGATCGGAAGAGCCGGGACCGGGGTCGATAACGTCGATCTCCCCTCGGCCAGCGACAAAGGAATCCTGGTTATGAATACTCCGGGGGCTAATGCTATGGCGGCAGCCGAACATACCATGGCCCTGATGTTGTCTCTGGCCCGGCACCTGCCTCAGGCGGCTCAATCGGTGCGTGAAGGACGATGGGAAAAAAAACGTTTTCTTGGAACCGAGATCAATGAGCAGACCCTGGGAATAATCGGTCTGGGAAGGATAGGTTCTATTGTGGCCGATCGCGCTATGGGGATGGGCATGGAAGTAATCGGTCACGATCCCTACATAACCCCGGAGGCCGCGAATAAACTTGGGATTGCCTGGGTAGAGTTGGACGATCTTTTGGCCCGAAGTGATTTTATTACCCTTCATACCCCTCAAACCAAGGAAACGGAACGGATCATCAACAGGTCCACCATTGCCAAAATGAAGGCCGGTGCCCGGATTATCAATTGTGCCCGGGGCGGGTTGATTGATGAAGAAGCGCTCTTTGAGGCACTCCAGGGAGGTCGGATCGCCGGGGCGGCTCTGGATGTTTTTTCTTCCGAACCCCCCAATAATCATCCCCTGATAGCGTTGGATAATGTGATTGCCACCCCTCACCTGGGGGCTTCCAGTATACAGGCCCAGGCCAATGTCGCCCGAGCCGTAGCTTCACAATTGATTGATTACCTTCTACGCGGGGTTATCCGAAATGCGGTCAATTTCCCCAATATCAGCGCCAAGGCCTATGAGAAGATGCGCCCCTACCTCATTCTGGCTGAAAAATTAGGATCTCTCCATGGGCAATTGAGCACATTCGTCGAAAGGGTAGAAATCGAATACAGCGGACCAGATCTGGAGGGGCTGCCCTTAGAGCCGATTACGCAAACCCTGGTTAAGGGATTCCTGGAACCGGTATTAACCGAAAAGGTCAATCTGGTCAATGCGCCTATTCTGCTCCAACGAAGGCAGATCGAACTGACTACTGCTTCCACCTCAGATACCCGTGGCTATTCGGGAATGATCAAGGTCCGGGTCACCGGAAAAGATCAGGTTTCCTCAGCCCGGGGTACGGTTTTCCCCGGTGAAGGCCCTCGTCTTATTCGCCTGAATAATTACCGGTTGGAAGCCGAATTGGAAGGTATTAATCTAATCATCCAGAATCTGGATAAACCCGGAGTCATCGGATTGATCGGTTCGACCCTTGGAGAATTTCGAGTCAACATTGCCAATATGCACCTGAGCCGAACACCGGTCAGGGATCAGGCTATGTCCATCATTCGGATCGATGAAGAAGCAGCGGCGGAAGCATTGGAGAGGCTTCGTCACAACCCGAATATTCTCTCGGTTCAGCAGGTGAGACTTTAAATATTTTTAGGAGATTATTGATTTGTTTCAAGGTTGGCGGTGAATAAGGACAGGAAAAACCAGGATTGAAAAAGATGGAAAATCGAAGAGCCAAAGAAGAAATGGTTTTCTAAAGAAATGGAGACGATCCAAGGAGGGAAGTCTGGGTTTTAAGGGATTGATGATTTCGGGTTGAAAAAGTTTGAGGTTCAAAAGGTTCATCGGCCAAGAAAGCTTACACCTTTATCGAGTGTATCTGCCTGGGTATGATTAAACCGTCTTGGTATCTACAAAATTGTTGTTGATTTCAACCATCTTTTCATGCGAAATACAAAATCAACGGTATATGCCGGTAACTATCCTTTAGGAGGAATGGAGGTATGAAACAGATTCGAGTTTTTCTAATACTGTTTGTGGCCTTGGGCCTGGTTCTGCCGTTGGAGTCCTATGCCCAGTCCAGACGCTCACCGCGAAGTGAAATCCGTATAATAAACGGTACGGACACTCAAATATCTTTTTATATCACGACCGAAAAATATGGCCGAAAACAATGGACCTGGGCACCCAACAAGAGCTCCTATCCGACTATAGACGGAATTCGGTTAAGGGTGAGGGGAACCGACGAAATCGAAATCGCGGATTGGGGAAAAGCCCAGATCAAGGACCTGGCTACGTTTAATGATGGAGTTTGGCTACTCAGCCTCCGTCTTGCGGGTCGAGAACTCCGTAATAGATAACCGACAGAAGGGACGCATGATTCCCTTCAACAAATGGCCGGCCGGGAATCATGCCTGAACAAGCTTTCTGCTCGCTGAACAGATGGCTGACCCCACGAAGAGGACCCTTTGGAAACCTAACAAAGGTGGGCAGCACTGGATCATAAAAGCCAAGGGCAAGAAGACCATATAGTGAGTGGGATTTGTAAGCCTTTTAGGAATTGGATTACTAATAAATAAATTAAAGCGATAATGTTAAATAAATATACCTACAGGCTTTTTACCCTAAACCCCGGGCAACCATTCCCGGAATAGGAACCTGCCGTCACTTTTGTATAACCTCACAGAGACTCAGGATGAATTTTCGAATCTGCTCGCTCCCAAAAAAATTGTTTATGAGTTCGATTCATTTTGTTTTTCTTTATTGATATTTTCCTGATGATTGGGGGTAAAGGGGAGACCTGGAGCGGTAAAAACGGCAGGGATGGGATCTGTCCATCCCTGCCGGGAAAATTATTCTATTCTTTCTTATTTCTTGGTGTAGTCATACCAACCCTTTCCGGTTTTTTGTCCAAAATTTCCCTGCACGTATTTTTCTGTTACGCTGGGTACGGGAAGATCGGCCGGATCTCCACTTTTCTTGAACCTTTCCGTTGCCATGATATAGGCGAGGTCGATGCCGGTCAGATCCATAAGCCGGAAAGGACCCATGGGATGGCCTGCCCCATAGACGCAGGCTTTGTCGATGTCTTCAGCGGTGGCAATGCCCATTTCCAGCATCCATAAGGCCTCTCTACTAATAACTCCGAAAATCCGATTCAATAGAAACCCATCTACTTCCTTTTTAATCAACACCGGGACCTTTTCCAGTTTGGTAGAAAGGTCCATAGTGACCTGGGCGGTTTCATCCGAGACATGCGGTCCCTTGACGACCTCGACCAGTTTCATCACCAGGGCCGGATTGAAGAAGTGCATATTCACGATTTTATCCGGCCTTTTAGTGGCATCGGCAATACGGGAGCTGACGATAGCTGAGCTGTTTGTTGCCAGGATGGCATGGGACGGCGCCATGCGGTCGAGATCGGCAAAGACCTTTCTCTTGATATCCAGGACTTCTATGGCGGCTTCGATAACATAATCAGCATTTTTGGCCGCTTCTTCCAGGCTGGGTGTGAAGGAAATATTTTTCCGGGCTGCCTCGGCCTGATCCTTGGTCAACCGTCCTTTCTCTACGCGTCCGGGCAAATAGGTGTCCGCGAAATTTTCCGCCTTTTTCAGGGCCTCCGGTACCACATCGGTACAAGTGGTCTTATACCCATAAATGGCACAAAGCAAAGCAATCTGATGACCCATATTGCCTGCCCCAACAACACACACATTTTTAATGTCGTTAACGTTCATGATATTCCTCCTTTTTTATTTTAAGTGGGTCTATTTTGAGTGGGTTAGTCTTAAAGCGATAGTAAAGTCTTTCCAGCTTTAATGTCAACCCTTCATTCCTGCATCCATGTCTGCAAAGGCGGTTATCCAGTGTATGAAACCAGGATTAAGTTCAGAAGGATCGAGTCGATCATTTTCTATATAATACCATATTACTTATTTATCAACCTCATTATTATTAAGAGCTTCTTTATTAAAGATCTAATAATATTGTCACTCTGGAAATGAAAAGGTTTATAAAATGGGATCTGAAGGACCTCTTCCGTTATGGCCGCAAGCGTACCCTTAACAATATCTGGACCCAAGAGATACTTTTCGACTCGACAGCCAAATAAAACTAATATACCATTACAAACAGGAATGCAGGGCTTTCCCTGCCCAGGTGTCGGAAGCGAACAAGGTTTATTATCAGCAGCCATTGGGTTAGACCAGGCAATAAGTTTTTTGAAAAAGGATGGTGATATGAAGGAAGAAAAAGGACCCGCGGGAAAGCCTTCGATTTTTTTCACCAAGCAGCCTATCCTGGATTCACAGCGGAGTATTTGGGGTTATGAACTGGTAGGCGGGACCTTCAAGGAAGGGTTAGTTGAAGTTTTTCCCCAGAAGGAGAGCGCAGCCGGCCTTTCCTCGAGTACTTATTTGGGATTGCAAGAGGCCATGGAGCGCGGGAAAAAGATCTTGGTCGCTTTTGATGAAACCGGCATTCTGGCCGGCATACCCCATGCCCTGCCTTCCACCTCCGGCATAGTGAGAGTGTTGTCCGGCGAGACCCAGGATCCTAGTCTGGAGGCCGCCCTTCAGGACTTACGAATGGAAGGTTATCAAATCGCCATCGATCTCCCCTCCGGAAATTTGTTGCCGGAGTCACTCTACTCAAAAGCCGATCTATTTACTTTTGATCTCACCCAGGGGAAACTCGAACCGGGTTGGCTGACCCGGACAGGGCAACCCCCTTCCCGAATGCTGGTGCGCGGCGTCAAGACCAATGAGCAGTTCTTGGCGGCAAAAGACCTGGGATTTTTCTTTTTTCAAGGACCTTTCTTCAAAGAACCGGAATTTGTTCAAGGACGCCAGCTCGGATCCAATCAAGTGGCCCGTTTAAACCTCTTTGGTTTCCTCGAGGTCGAGAATCCGGATACCAAGATCCTGGCTGAAGCCATTCGTTCCGACGTGTCTATCAGTTTCCGTCTCCTCTCCTATCTGAATAGTGCCTGGTTCGGATTCCGACACAACATCCAGTCTATCGATCAGGCTATCATGATCCTCGGCTGGAGTAAGCTGAAGAACTGGCTGCAAGCCGTGTTATTGGTTGATCTGGCCGGTAAGGAGGAAGTCCCCCGGGAATTGGCCTCCCTGTCCCTGCAACGAGGGAAATTTTTAGAACTGTTGGCGGGAGAATACGACTACTGGGGTTTTAATCCGAACACCCTTTTTCTTTTGGGTTTGTTTTCTCTGATGGATACCATCCTGGGTTTACCCATGGACAAGGTGGTAGAGTACCTGCCGTTGGATATCAAACTCAAAGCAGCTCTTAAGCGCGATCCTAAAAATGAGTATCAGCCCCTATTTGGGTTATTGGAATCCCTTGAGGATGGAGATTGGCCCGTATTCGAAACCCTGACCCAGCGGTTATGCCTGGATCTCGGGCCGGTCAAGAATTCTTATACCCAGGCCAGGGATTGGGCAGGCGGTTTTTTTGCCATGTCAGGTGCCCAATAATCTTTATATAGTCTGTCCGGGATTTGATGGATACAGAGCCCCCTGCCGATCACCCCAAACGAAGCGAAGTATTCCGAACTCTGCCAGAGCCAGGAATTCTTCCCCTTACTTAAAAGGAAAGTGCCCCCCAGTCTAAATTCGGGTTCGGCTATTACTTCAAGGGCCGTACTCCCCAAACCTGTTCAGCATACTCCATCACCGCCCGGTCGCTGGAAAATTTTCCCATGTTGGCTGTGTTGAATATGGCCCGGCGTGTCCATTCTTCCTTATCGGCGAACAGGTTGTCCACCCGGTCCTGGGCCTCCAGATAACTTCGGTAGTCCCCCAGAACCAGGTAGTAATCTCCCTCCCGAAGGAGTGCATCCAGGATAGGGGTGAACAAAGAAGGTTCTCCCGGCGAAAAATACCCTGATCCAATCTGATCGAGGACCTGTCTGAGTTCCGGGTCGCTTTCGTAATATTGAAAAGGATTATACCCCATCCGCCTTTTTTCCTCGACTTCCTCGGCCCTGAATCCGAAGAGAAAAAAGTTCTCGGGGCCGACCTCCTCCCGGATTTCCACATTGGCGCCATCCAAAGTTCCAATCGTCAAGGCCCCGTTCAGGGAGAACTTCATATTGCCCGTGCCGGAAGCTTCCAGGCCTGCGGTGGAAATCTGCTCCGACAGGTCGGCGGCAGGGATGACTTTTTCAGCCTGGGATATGCAGTAGTTTGGTAGAAACAGCATCCGGAGTCGGCCTTGAACCCCGGGGTCGTTATTCACCGCCTCGGCTACCGAATTAAACAGTTTAATAATCAGCTTGGCTCGATAATAACTGGGAGCTGCTTTCCCTCCCATCAGGACCGTCCGGGCCACGAAGGGGTTGTCGGGATTTTGTTTGATGCGATTGTAGCGGGTGATGACCTGCAGAATGTTCAGGAGCTGCCGCTTGTATTCGTGCATTCGCTTGAACTGACAATCGAACAGGGTGTGCGGATTAATGCCCATCCCAAGTTTGCGTAGTACGTATCTGGCTAGGCGTTTCTTGTTATCGAGTTTGGCTTCAGCAAAAGCCCGCCGAAACGATGGATCGTCGGCAAGAGGAATGAGTTCTTTAAGTCTGCTGAGATCACATACCCAATCGGGACCGATGACTTCAGTGATGAGACTGGAAAGTGCCGGGTTGGCCTGCAAGAGCCAGCGACGGGGAGTGACGCCGTTGGTGATGTTTTTGAATTTTCCAGGGTAGAATCGATGGAAATCCTGAAATAGGTGGCCTTTCAGGATCTCGGTGTGTAAAGCGGCCACGCCATTGACCGAATGGCTGCCTACGATGGCCAGGTGGGCCATGCGGACCCGGCGGTCCGGCCCTTCGGCGATGATGGACATCCGCCCCCTTATTTCCTTATCCTCCGGATAGCGGTCATCCAACTCTTGCATTAAACGGTGATTGATTTCATAGATGATCTCCAAATGTCTGGGCAGTAGATTCCCGATCAGATCTACCGGCCAAGTCTCCAGGGCTTCAGGCAGTACAGTATGGTTGGTATAGGCGAAGGTCCCGGTGCAGATCTCCCAGGCCTGTTCCCAGGGAAGACGCTCTTCATCCAGCAGGAGCCTCATGAGTTCTGGAACAGCGATGGCCGGATGGGTGTCATTCAATTGAATGGCTTCATAATTGGCGAAACCATCCATCGTATCGTGCTGTTTTTTAAAGCGGCGCAAGATATCCTGCAGCGTAGCGGCTACCAGGAAATACTGCTGTTTCAGCCGCAGCTCTTTGCCCTGCTCCGGCTGGTCGTTGGGATAAAGCACCTTGGAGATGTTTTCGCTCATAACCTTGTCGTGCATGGCCCCGGCATAATCCCCCCGGTTAAAAACACTTAAGTTGAATTCCCGGCTGGATTGGGCTGCCCATAACCGCAGGTTGGTTACCTGGTCGCCGCCATAACCGGGGATAAGGATATCACAGGGAACGGCCATGATTTTTTCGTTACCCACCCAGCGGTAGAACCGGCGGCCCTCCTCATCGCAGTAAGACTCACTCCGGCCGTAAAACTGAACCTCGTACAGATGCTCGCGTCGGACAATTTCCCAAGGGTTGCCTTGGCGGCGCCAGTTGTCACAACTTTCCTCTTGGTAACCGTTGACGATATTCTGATAGAAGATGCCATAATCGTAGAGGATCCCATAACCATAACCGGGAATTTTAAGGCTGGCCATGGAGTCTAAGTAACAGGAAGCCAACCGTCCGAGGCCGCCGTTGCCCAGACCCGCATCCCATTCCACTTCCTCGAGGTCTTCCAAGGCCAGTCCGAGTTTTTCCAGTATCTCCCGGCAGCCCTGCTCTAAACCCAGGCTGGTCAGGTAGTTCATCAGAAAACGGCCGGGGAGGTATTCCATAGATAAATAATAAACGCGTTTGACCAACCCGTCGTAATATCCCCTTTGGGTGTTGAGCCAGGCTTGGATCAGCCGATCGCGAATACTGTAAGCCAATCCGTTAAAATAGCGGAAATGGCTCTGTCCGAAAATTTCGTTGCCCAGGGTGGAAATGATGTGGCGGTGAATGTCGTCGGCCAGGGTGTCAAGCCGGTGCTTTTCCGCGGCATTACTGGAAACCCCGGTGGTCTTTAAAATATTCTGATGGGACAAGAGCCTCTCCTTTCATTTTATCTCAAAAAAAACTCTCCCTATTTTTTTTCGTTTTCAATTACCAAACTCTTCTCACATTTTTCTCCGCAAAGACCGCCAATGGTTAACACCCCAAATCGTCTACATTTTACATTGTTACAATAAAAAATATCCATGTCGGTTAAACCCATCTTTTCAAGCAAGTCATAACAGTCTACACAAAGCAGCTTTTTTTTATCCATGTTTTTCCTCCTGTTTTTCTGTTTTACACCATCATTTTCCATCTGGAATTAATGATGACGGGAAGATGATAACCGTTTCACCTATTTCTGAGGTGCAATAATAAGCACTATCCCAAAGGGGTTTAACTTTCACTATTTTGTTACTTCAGGACTACGAAGCCGTTAAGAAATTCCATCATATCCCCCTTATATTCCTCCAAGAGGTTTTGGCTGGTATAGGTGAGCGTTTGAATCGTACCTGCCGGGCCGGCATAGTAGTAGCCCAAATAACTAAAGAGGAAGCCCGATATGGTTCCTTCCAGTTGCATAAATAGAATTTCTTTTCCGTTGACTGCCCGACGGTCCTCTTTCACAACCTTCATGTCCGGAGCAACCTCTTTCCCGTTATTTAAGGCGGTGGTTCGCAGGGCGTCCAAGGTTACCTGCAATCGTTCGGCAATTATCAAGGCATTCACCTCGCCGCTTTGATGGTTCAATTCATAACGTCCGGGGGAGACCTCTTTTATATCTTTCCATTTATCTGGATTGTAAAATACGGCCGCTTTTCCTCGAACCAATTCTAATTTAGCATTTAAGGGGTCGCTTTTCTTGGTAACCGTCAGCGATTCACGGTACCGCCAGGTCCCATCTTCCTTTAAAATGACTTTTCTTCCGCTATCGGTTGTGGCTGATATTTCTCCCCAGGTTACCGAACAAACCGCAACCAGGATCAGGAAGGATAAAATCATTCTTTTTATAAAAACCATAACTCACTCCTTGGTCAATCCAATCGGTTTATTGCAAAGTTGAACTCCCTTATGGGCTTGATTCAAAGTCCCATTATGAGGTCCTCTGCCCTTGAGTGTATACTGCAATCCAGGGAATGACTCAAATTATACACTATTTTAGGGAGAGTAAACAGAAGGAATTGTCCTCGGGAGTTACCAACTCAGGGGGAGATGCAGACTGACAATCAGACTTAGAAATCAGTCAAGATGACCCAAATGATATTCTTGAAGGGTTCCACCCCTTGGCAGTTAAAATCAGTTGTTCCTACCATAGTCAGGTTTCACTTAGACAGGATATTTCGAACTTCTAACGCCTCAGCCACATTTTCATAGTTTGCGACACCAGACCGGCGGCATCCTGCTGGACAAAGTGACCTGAGTCAGGAATGGTAACCAGGGTCATATCCTGCTCACAATATTCCCAGGTGTTGTTCAGGGTGGAGGGCAGGATGGCCATATCTTTGAGCCCGAAAATAATCAGGACCGGCACCTTAATTCTGGGGAGCGGTCGAAACTCTTTCCCGGCAAGGGACTCCTTTTTCGGATAGTTCCGTTTGTAGTAATTGAGCATGGCCTCCACATCCGATTGTTTAAAGGCCTCGATATATTTTTTTCGGGCTTCAGGGTCTTTTACCCATAAGGAAAGAAGTTCGACATCCCTCATCCCGGCCAGTGATCCTCCGAGATCCTGATATTCAGCCAGCAGATGGTTGTCCTGAAAGATTTTGGCCAGTTTTTGGTGGGCATCGGGCTTTTGAAAATCCAGGGCATACTGACTACTTTGCCTCTGGCTCGGATTATTGATCATCTCCCGGCGAAGGGCCGAGGGATGGGCCACATTGAGGATAATGAGCCGTTCGAGTAAATCGGGCCTCATCATAGCCAGGGCCCAGGAAATGGCCCCGCCCCAATCGTGGCCGACGATAACGGCTTTTCCCCGGCCACAATGCCTGATCACGGCAGCGACGTCGCCGATGAGTAAAGACATGGCATATTGGTCCACCCCTTTGGGCTTATCGCTCAGATTATAGCCCCGGGTATCGATAGCTACGCATTGATAGTTTTCAGACAATACCTCCATCTGATGCCGCCAGGTGTACCAATAATCGGGAAATCCGTGGATCATGACCAGCAAAGGACCTGTTCCAAGGCTGGCATAGTGGATTTTCACTCCCTCATTTTCGGCATAACCATGGGTAACCCGTTCATCAAAGGTCATGGATGTTTCCTTTCTCCTTTGGAGAGTTATCCACTTTTATCTCCCTTTTCAATTTTGGCCCAGGAATCCTTCAAGGCAACGGAACGGTTGAAGATGAGCCTTCCTTCTGTTGAATCCGCGGAGTCCAGACAAAAGTATCCTTGTCTTTCAAACTGAAAGAGCATCCCCGGTTTGGCTTTGGCCAGGCCGGGTTCCAGTTTGCAGGCCGTTATCGTGGTCATGGAGTTGGGATTCAAAGTCTTGGTAAAATCGCCCTCTTCGACATCTTCCGGATCGGATTTCAAAAATAAGTGCTCATATAACCGGACTTCCGCATCAATGGCCTGGGCGGCCGAAACCCAGTGCAAGGTGGCTTTGACTTTGCGGCCGTCGGGCGAATCTCCACCCCGGGTTTGGGGGTCATAGGTACAGTGCAGTTCAAGGACCTCTCCGGTCTGCTCATCTTTGACGACCCCCACACAGGTGATGAAATAGCCGTACCGCAGCCGCACCTCCCGGCCCGGGGACAGCCGAAAAAACTTTTTAGGAGGATTTTCCCGGAAATCATCCTGCTCGATATAAAGCACCTTGGAGAAGGGGACTTTACGGATCCCCATGCCCGGATCTTCCGGATTATTGACCGCCTCCAGTTCCTCCATTTGATCCTCCGGGTAGTTGTCTATGACCACTCTAAGGGGGTTCAATACGGCCATAACCCGGCGGGCCCTTTTGTTCAAATCATCTCTCAGACAATGTTCCAACAGAGGGATATCCACAATGCTGTTGCTTTTTGAAACCCCGATCCGGTCGCAAAAATTTCGGATCGATTCGGGGGTGTATCCCCGCCGGCGCAAGCCCGAAATCGTCGGCATTCTGGGATCATCCCATCCGGAAACATGGCCATCACGGACCAACCTAAGCAGTTTGCGCTTACTCATCACTGTAAAGGTCAGGTTAAGCCGGGCAAACTCGATCTGCTGGGGATGATATACTGCCGCTTCTTCCAGGAACCAATCGTACAGCGGTCGGTGGTCTTCAAATTCGAGGGTACAGATGGAATGGGTGATCCCCTCAATGGAATCGCAAAGCCCATGGGTGAAATCGTACATGGGATAAATACACCACCGGTTTACGGTCCGATGATGGTCGGCATGAAGGATACGGTACATGACCGGGTCCCGCATATTCAAATTAGGGGAGGTCATATCGATTTTGGCCCGTAAGGTCCTGGACCCGTCCCCAAATTCTCCGGCCCGCATGCGTTCGAAGAGCTTCAGGTTGTCTTCTACTGAACGGTTGCGATAGGGACTGTTCTTGCCCGGCTCGGTCAAGGTGCCTCTATAGGTACGGATTTCCTCGGCAGTCAGATCACAGACATAGGCCCGGCCTTTTTTGATTAATTGGACGGCGCAGTCATATATTTTTTCAAAATAGTCTGAGGCGTAAAATAAGCGGTCCCCCCAATCGAATCCCAGCCAATGAACGTCCTCCTGAATGGATTCCACATATTCCACTTCTTCTTTGGTGGGATTGGTGTCGTCAAACCGAAGGTTGCAGAGCCCCTTGAATTCAGCCGCCAGGCCGAAGTTGAGGCAGATGGACTTGGCGTGGCCTATATGGAGATAGCCGTTGGGTTCAGGCGGAAAACGGGTATGGACCCGGCCTTGATTTTTTCCTGAATTCAAGTCCCCCAGGATAATCTCTTTGATAAAATGGGAGGGTGATGTAAAACCATTTTCGGACATATTTATTACTCCTTAGGGAAATTTCCCTTATGGATTTTTTCAACCATAAATCTGAGAATTTTTTTCCAAATTTCAAATATTTTTGGATAGAATATAATTTCTGTTGTGCTGATTCCCATAATGACAAAATGCCTCTAATTTCTCAACTAAAATATCGAAAAAATCCGGTTAACCCTTAATTGTCGTCCCGGACCTTTTGGGGAGGATCCATGCGGATCATGAACCGGGGTGGGGTGATGGCCTCACTCCGACACAGAAAACATCTGCCCGGTGGTGTGAGCCGGTCCCTTTTTCTAAAGATGAAGCCGCAATCTTTACAGGTTGAAGGGGTGTGAATGAATTTTCCTCCCAGGAAGTGGGATCGGGAGATATGAATCAGATGTTCATAGACCTCCTTTTCCCGGATCCCGACGGCCAGGGAGATCTCCTTGGCCGTAGCCGCCTGTTCTTTTAAGACGAAAATAATGGATTGTCGTATTGTGCCCATAATTTCCTTTAAATTATTTTTTTTACTAAACCATAATAAAAATCATTGAAGAGGGTGTCAAGGGTTGAAAGACAGATTCGCATAGGAATCGATTCTTGCTTTTCGCACCTTTTGAGTCTATAATAACACTATGAAACGCATGAAAAATATTATCCTGGCCCCGTTGCTTTCGGCCTTTATCCTGCCCGGTCTGGGCCAAGTGGTCAACGGGCAGTTCCGCAAAGCGGGGTTGTTGATAGCCGCCGTTTCGTTATTATTCCTGGCCCTGTTTTTTAAGGTGCTCTATGACCTCAATAAGTTTTTTCTGTCTCTCCCCCCCGAAGCTTATGGGAAAAATTCCCCGCCCTTTTCAACGGCGGCTCAAACTTTGTCCCGGCAGGATAACGGGCTATTGATTATATTGTCATTGCTGTTGGCCGGGGTTTGGGTTTACGGAGTATGGGATGCCTTTTCCGTGGCCAGGAAGAAAAACCTGTGAAAAACGTCCCCTTTTGCCCAATCTCTGCGACAGACTCAAATTTTAATCCTCGAAATACTAAATGTATTCCTGTGGTTAAAATTTTCGTCTTCCTTAATCTTGGACAAAATTAAACATTTTTCAAAGGTTTCGAAGAAGAGGAAAGATCAATCCCGATGCGTCAGTTTTTAGTCGATGAAATTCCTCGAAAACAAATGGAGGAGGTCGAAGTTTATTTAAAAGAAAAGACGGTTTCCTCCGGCATGGAAGAAATATTCTGGTTGGAAATCCCGGAAGGGCTGCGTTCTCCGATCCAGGTTGAACATAGGATCTGCGGGCCCCATTATCTGGCTATCGAGACGGGAGACGACTTTGTTAAATTTGAGTATTTGGTTCGCTGCCGCAAACGGCTCCGGTGCGATTGCGTTCACTATGCCACGCCGGCCCAGGAGGCCTATCTTTTAACCTTTGCCCATACGCTCATTCAGGCCCTTGATTTAAAAGCTTGAAAAGAATGAAGAAACCCCTATGGTTAAAAGAGACCCTTTCTTATATTACCTTTCCCTATTGCCTCGCGCCCCTGCCTGCCCGCAGGTGCCTTTTACCTGTTTACTTCTGTAGCCAGGTCCTGTCATCTTTCTGAATCCACCAGCCTCGGTCTGCAGAATGTTGCCATCTCTTGGCAAAGATGCGTTGCACTTTGCCGATCTGGTCGGAAGTAATATTCATGGACCTGGCCACTTCCTGATATAAGGCCCGTCGGTCCCGATTCTCAGCATTCACCAAAGATTTCAGGTCGTTTTTTTCCGATAGAGCCAATCCATTGGTTTCGCGTATTTCAACAAAACCGGTTCTACCTTCTCCAATCGCCCCTTTTTGGAAAAACGGGACCAGCCGAGGAAACCGCTCTCTGATTTGCTGTTTCAAGTTTTGAATGGCCGGGCTTGACAGGTCTCCCCCTTTCTGGGCATAAGCCAGACCGCTATGGCGTAATGAACCAAAAAGTTGGTTTAGAGAACTCTGGGGTGCGGATGGGGAGGGTGGGGGAGGGGGTTCCTTTTTTCGAATATCGTCCACAATATCTTCTGCCTTTTTTTCCACTTCCTTGGCCGGGAAATAAAGGTTGACGGTCACACAGGCCATGATGATGCTTAAAATCCATAAGGGGAAAATCAAACGAGCCTTAATTAATTTCATCTCCGGTTTTCTCCTGAGGTTTTTTCTCTATGCTGCGGATGCGTTCGAGTATGTCGGAAAAAAGGATTTCATTATCAGGGTTTTTATTGATGATGTCAATACCGAACCAACCCGGTTTTCGCACCAGATATTCTATACCGTCTTCGATGATCGTCCCTCGAAGACGGAACAGGTCATCCTGTAAAGTGCAGGACAGACCTATCTCCCGATAGGCATATTCACTGAAAAAACGATTGATCCCTTTACGCAGATCATCCAGTTCTCCCCACCCTGTTCCAAGAATCCCGATATTTTCAATGGCCCTGATATTGATGAATTTGGGGACCCCGGGGATTTCCTGGGTTTGGACCTCCAGATAAAATCGCTCCGGCAGGTTATGATGGACCACCAGATCGGTTACCCGGCCTTTAACAAAGCCGGTTATTTTCCCGAAGGAAAAGCGTTGGGTAATCGGTTCTAAATTCAGATGGTTGAAAAAAAGTTCCCCTTGGAAACTCCTTTCCGGGGAGAAAGGGTCTGTAATAGCCCAGTTTTTTCCTTCCACCTCGCCTTCAAAGACTTTGGCCTTCAACGCCCCATCGATGAGAGCCTTTTCTCGGTCGATCTGAATTGGCCCCAGATCCCCTTGCAGGAGGCCGGTGATCCCTTGTCCCGGTAACATTTGGATCAGGTCCAGATCCTTGAAGGAAACAGCTGCTTCAATTTTTAAGTGTTGGTTTGGATTGGAAAGCTTAAAGGAATTCAGGATCACCTGTCCACCCCAGAGGGGGACCTTTATCGGGTCCGTTATCTGAAACCGATTAGTTTCGGCCAGGACGGAAAAGTGGAGGTCGCCAAGGTCCATCCGGAAACCCCGTAAATTTTCCATTTGAATGAACCCCGACTGGGAAAAAAAACTTTTCCCAGGATCAGCCTCTTTGGGGGAAAGATGAAAAGGGAGGTCAAAACGCCCTTTCTGAAAGGAGAAGGTGTTATCCGGTGTGTCAAAATTAATTTCAGACCCGATAATGCGTCCGAAATAATTATAAGTCTCATCTTTCTTTAGAAGGGAAAGCCAGCCGTTTAATACTCCCTGAAAGGATACCTTTTCCCAAGAGGGGTGATTACCGGAAAGAGAATCTCCAGCCAGGAGGGGAAATCCTTTTTCAATGGGAAGATTGTGGACCTCAATGGAGCCTGAATAAGAACGGGGGGAGGAACCGAAAGGCCATTCTCCGGAAATAGTTATCTCTCCCAGGGGATCGTACTGGAGACCAAGAGATCCGACGATAGAGCCGATCTGCTTTCGTCCGTCTATGGTTCCCTCAATTCGGCCTTTTAAAGGATTCCGCTCAAATAGAAAAATCCATGGGGAGCGGGAGAGAATTCCCTGGGAAAGGAGGAAGGACAAATCCAATTGGACGGTTTTATTCTTATAAAACCATGTCCCTTTGCCTTCTATTTGGGCCTGGAAATCCTCGCCTTCCCAATGGGTGCCAGGGATTTGAAAGGCAAAGGGGGCCGGGGTAACAGAAACCAGAAAATCAAATGGATCGCCCTGCGCCTCCCGGGACCACTCTATGGTTCCCTGACAGGGGATTTCTTCGGGAAAGGGGTTGCCTGCTTTAGGAAAAAAATGTTTAAAAAATTTCAATATTGGAAAATTTCCGGACCGGACCTTACCTTGCGGAGCCGGTCCCTTGTGTAAGTCGAACGAAAGATCACCGGATAAGGGGCTCCAATTTTCGGTTGTTAAAGAGATACCCTTTAAATAGATTTGCTGGCTCTCTGTTTTCATAAGGGCCGAAAACCTGGTTTCCGGAAGGATAATCAGAAGAGGGCCGTTGGCCAGATGCCAGTCGGTCTCAAGTGCCCTCGCCTTGACCATAGGGAAGGAGAGATCGGGGAGTTTTCCTTGAACCTCGATCTCTCCTTCCAATCCATGGGTAAAAACGGGGGGTAGGACCATTTCCGTTTGCCGGGTTGATAGCTTGGCCTGAAATGCCGGTGCTGACCAAGGGCCGGAAAGCCTTGCCTGGCCTTCTGCCCGGCCCTTGATCGATTGATTTTTATGATGGAAATCGAAATCTAACTCGTCGAAGTTTAGATGAACATCGGATAGTTCCCCTGTCTTTATTGCAGGTCCTGAGATTTGGACGGTTCCCGTCAAGATCAATTTTCCCTGCCCGGAAAAGGAAGTCTTATTTTTTTTCCAATCGATCCCTTGAAAACGGGCCGGAGAAGCGGAAATCTTAAGGGTCCGGTTTTGATAAAGAAAACCGAAGGTCCCGGAAATCTGAGTGACCTTTCCCGGAATAAAAAGCAGATTTCCGTCGGAGAGGCTCAAACTACCTTTCCATTTTGGTTGGTCCGGAAGGTCGGACAATTCAATAGTACCTTGGGAATTTGTTTTAAAATCGAAGCCTTTTGAATTCCACCTTCCCTGAATATTTTTGAGTTGATATTCAAACTTTCCTCCCTGATCAGGGGAAAAAGAGGCCAAAATCCTGTTTCCCGGGGCCAATTGAAAATACAGTTTCCCGATTTCCGCTTGGCCCTTCAGGTCAATCACCTCAATTTGCTTGAGAACAGGAATTTTTTTCAACCACACCCTCCAATCCCCTTCCTTCCGGGGTTGCGGCATTCGAATCAACATCGAGGGTTTTTTAATAGTTATTTTTTCAATGTTTACTTTGGGCCAGGGGAGTCCTTCCCAGGAAAGGGTCCAATCCAAGAAAACCCGAAGCTCGGGAATCTTTGCATTCCAAGAGACCTGGTCTTTCTTATAATTCAGTTGAACTCCACGGGCTTCCAGAAAAAGGGGATGGAGCCCGGCGGAAATCTTTTCTATTTTAATGTCGATTCCGGTTTTATTTTTGAGATATTCAGAGAGGGGGTTGGTCAGCCAGGAAGGATTGCAGGCGGAAAGTCCCAAGAGTAGAATAAAGGCCGTCAATAGCGGGGTGTTATGAAAGGATAGGAACTTGGGACGAGTGGCCGCCATAAAAAAACCATGACCTGATGGAGGACTACGCAGCATAGAAAAGGTTTCAAGAAGGGGATTGATTGATATATTAGTTCAGAGCAATTGGTCCGGAGGTTGGAGTCAGATCCCTTTACCCCGAATTAGGAACTCCGAACCTTGACATTAATGCTCTATTTTTCTCGAATCCTGTCAAGGGCGAACCAGCCTGATCCCTTCGGTATTTTTTTCGATCTTGTCGCCCACTGCGGTCAGACAGGCAGCACAAAGATATTCGTATTTGTCCCCTTCCGGCAAAACCAATAAAAGCCTCTTTCGGACCGGCATGGCCTGGCGGCATCTTGGACAATAAAGTTCGGTGGCCTCGAATTGGTCATACTGAGCGGGCCTTTTATTTTTTCGCGTCGGGACTCGATAAGTCGGATTCATCATATTTTTAAGTAGAGTAGCGAATTTTTTAACCTTTTTGATATTTAATAATAACCAGTCGGGTCCTTTTTGTCAAGACCTCTTTCCCACCCTTTTCTTGACATCTTTTCCCGTTATCTGTAATCTTGCTGATACTTATGTTCACCAATATTATATTCTTTATTTTAGCCTTATTGATTTATCATACCCGCTCCCTGGGCCCGAGACTCGCAGTTGTTGATCTTTGGATCAATGCCGGGACGGTCTTACTTTTCCTGACCGTTTTTGGACTGGAAACCTGGAGACGCTTTCACCGATTGTGTCTTTTATCTTTCCATAATCGGCAGGAATCTTATGCTTTGCAAAGGGGGTTTCAGCAGACCACCCAGTATCTGATGATCCTCTCCCTGGTCTTTTTTGCTTCTGAAATCTACCTCCTGAACTTCAAGTCCCTGGTGTCTTTGATCCCAGGGACCGGTCGCTTTTCTTCCCTGGAAGGGGTTATCGGCATCACCCTCTATCTGGTTCATGTGATTTTGATCTGGATTTTTGGTTATCCGGCCCAGGAATCGATCTTTCATTCCTCCCAGGGCAGGGGGCCTTATCTTCGATCCCAACTCCAATTCAATTTGCCAATCATATTTCCCTGGCTATTAATTACCCTATTATCGGACCTTATAGGACTGATTTCTGTTCCGGGGTTACATTCTTTTCTGGATCAACCTGTCGGTGAAATGACCTATGTGCTGTTTTTTTTAACGGCCCTGTCCATTTTTTTCCCCTTTCTGATCAAAACGTGGTGGCAATGCCAGCCCATCCCGGAGGGACCCAAGAAGGAAATGCTTTCGTCCTTCTGCCGGGAAATGGGTTCTCCTTTCCAGCAAATTTTCTTGTGGCCGGCCTTCGGCGGCAGCATGCTCACCGCCGGGGTTATGGGTCTGATCAGGCGATTTCGCTATCTGCTGATCACTCCGGCCTTGCTGACCTTACTGGAACCGGAGGAATTAAGAGGAGTCGTGGCCCATGAAATCGGCCACATCCGGAAAAGGCATCTCCTTTTTTATCTGGGGTTTTTCGTCGGCTATGTCGTATTAACGGTTTTTTTCTCGCAATGGCTGACCGCCTATCTTTTTCAAAATCCGCATTTTCTTGATTTTCTTAAATCATGGAGCCACGTTTCGGAAGATCTGGTTTCCGTGGTGACAATCCTGCCTATGGCCTTGGGATTGATCCTCTACTTTAGATTTCTCTTTGGCTTTTTTATGCGTAATTTTGAAAGGCAAGCTGACCTTTATGCCTTTAAAATCATGGGATCACCCGCACCCTTAATACGGTCTTTGGAAAAAATCGGTTTTTCTTCCGGTCAAAGTCGAAATCTTCCCAGTTGGCACCATTTTAGTATTGCCCAGAGGGTGGACTTTATGGAAAGAGCCGGCCGTTTTCCCGAGTTGGTCCGCCGTCAGGACAGAAAAATATTTTGGTCTGTAGGTCTATTTTTTTTCCTCCTGATTGGATTGGGTTTATATGGGATCAAGGAACGGATCTGGATTCCCACAGGAACGGCAATGAATCCTCAGGCACTGGAATCCCTGTTGAAAAAAGAATTGGACTCCCATCCCGGAGATACCAGAATACTGATGACTCTGGCCATGTTTTATCAGGAAGGGAAACGTTTGCAGGCGGCCAAAGAGGTTTATGAAAGGATTTTACAAAAAGAGCCCAACCATTATTTGGCCCTAAACAACTTGGCCTGGCTTTTGGCCACCAGTAAGGAGGAGGGCCTCTTTCAGCCCGCCAAGGCCCTGGCTTTGGCTATAAAAGCGGCGGCCTTGAAACCCGATGCCATGATCCTGGATACTCTGGCCGAGGCCTATCTGGTAAATGGTCGTCCGGATATAGCCCTTCAAATTGCCAGGCAGGTATTGGCCAAGAATCCGTCCAACCGGGCCTATTACCAGGCCCAGGAAGAGCGGTTTAAGCAAGCGGTAAAAAGGGGGAAAGGATAATCCTTTTTAGGAGAATAATGTGTTTAGAGGATAATTAAAGAGAATTGAAAATTGCTTTTTGCGAGTTGCGGGGTGCGAGTTACGAGTTCAAAACCCGTAACCCGTAACCCGTAACAAATATTTTGTTAGAGATCAATGTGTTGGGAGTCAATCGGGAATTAAAGGTCCCTCTGGACCGCCTGAACGCCTTGGGCTCGGGGATCGCTTTAGGGCATCCGGTGGGGGCGACCGGGGCCAGACTGATACTAACCATGATCAACGAAATGAAGAGACGCGGGGTAAAGTTCGGTTGTGCCGCTCTTTGCGCCAGCGGCGGCCCGGCTCACGCTTTTATTGTCGAGTCTTTATAAATGAAAAAACAACCGGTTTAAGGTTTAGGGTATATGGTGTAAGGGGGTTCCTTAGACCTCCTGCCCCTGCGGGCCTGCAGACGCAGGCCTTTTACCTTACACCTTTTTTCAAAGGAGGAAAACTAAATGGCCCTTAAAACGCCTGAAGACTATGAAGCCAGTTTACGCAAGCTCAACTTCAAAATTTATCTCATGGGAGAACAGGTCAAAAATCCGGTGGATCATCCGATCATCAGGCCTTCCATGAATTCCGTCAAAATGACCTATGCCCTGGCCCAAGACCCGGAACATGAGGATCTGATGACCGCGACCTCCCATCTGACCGGAAAGAAGATCAACCGGTTCTGCTCACCTTCATCAGAGCACCGAAGACCTGGTCAAGAAGGTCAAGATGCAGCGACTGCTGGGACAACAAACCGGGTCCTGCTTTCAGCGTTGCGTGGGCATGGATGCCATCAATGCCGTTGACAGCATCACCTTTGAAATGGATCAGAAACTCGGGCACATCATATCATGAACGCTTTATAAAATTCCTGAGGATGATGCAGGAGGAAGACCTGACGGTGGACGGGGCCATGACCGACCCCAAGGGCGACCGTAGCCTGGCTCCGCATCAGCAGGCCGATCCGGATCTGTTATGTCCACGTGGTAGAGAAAAACGATAAGGGTGATCGTCGTTCGAGGCGCCAAAGCCCATCAGACCGGGGCCGTCAATTCGCACTGGATCCTGGTTATGCCGACGATCGCCATGAGCAAAGAGGATGCCGATTATGCCCTATCTTTCGTCTGCTCCGGCGGATGCCAGAAGGCATCTTCTACATCTATGGCCGCCAGTCCTGTGATACGCGCAAACTGGAAGGCGGCACGATTGATGTGGGCAATGCCCAGTTCGGCGGGCATGAAGCCCTGATGGTTTTCGACAATGTTTTTATCCCCTGGGAAAATGTGTTGATGTGCGGCGAATATGAATTTACAGCGGCTTGCTGGTGGAACGGTTTGCTGGGTATCATCGGCAAAGTTACGGCGGCTGCAAGGTCGGCGTGGGCGATGTGCTGATCGGCGCGGCGGCGCTGGCGGCTGATTACAACGGCGCGGCCAAAGCCTCTCATATCAAGGATAAACTGATCGAAATGACCCATCTGAATGAAACCCTGTACTCCTGCGGGATCGCCTGCTCGGCCCAAGGACACAAAACGGCTTCGGGGACTTATCTGATCGATCTGCTGCTGGCCAATGTCTGCAAGCAAAATGTCACGCGGTTTCCCTTATGAGATCGCCCGCCTGGCGGAGGATATCGCCGGCGGCCTGATGGTCACCATGGCCTCGGAAAAAGATATGAGTCATCCGGAAATCGGCAAGGTCATGGAGAAATATTTTGAAGGGCTAGCCCGATTTCTGCACGGAAGATCGCTGCCGGATCATGCGGCTGGTCGAAAACCTCACGCTCGGCACGGCAGCAGTCGGCTACCGGACGGAATCCATGCACGGCGCCGGCTCGCCGCAGGCCCAGCGGATCATGATCGCCCGGCAGGGCAACCTGGAACAGAAGAAGAAACTGGCCAAGAAAATCGCCGGGGTCAAAGAATGACGGACTCCCAATGAGGTTGATAGGTCTCAAATATTGCGGAGGGTGTAATCCAGTTATTGATCGACCGGCCCTGGTTCAAGAAGTTGAAAAATTGTTGCCCCAGGGATTCAAACTGTCTACGGGCAAACCGATGGAGCCTTGGGAGAAGGCGGTTCTGGTTTGTGGATGTCCGGTGGCCTGTGCCTATCAGCCGGAAGTAAAAGTCCTGGCCCAGGAATGGATTCTGATCTCCGGACCGATGATCGACCTCGAAACGGTACCGGAAGAAAAAATGGCCCCAATGATCGTGCGAAAAATAACACTATAGGCTTGAAAATTGTTGAGGAGAAAGCATGAATAACCAAGATCTGATCTATCTGGCGGATTTAAATTTGGCGGAATCTCTTCGGGAAATAGCACGCTGGAAGGTCACCAGTGAGATAATCGAGCAAGAAGATCTCTTGTTGGTGGCCGGAGGAGATTCAACCCCGTTGACCAATTCTGGGATTCGGGTGGGTGACCGGGCCTACCCGCCGGCCGATGAAGTCATGGACAGGGTTAGGAAATATTTTGGCACCAGGAATTACGGCTACAGTATACACATACGCCGGCATTACGATTCCGATCTTGAAGACCTTTGCCGTTCGGCGAAAATGGTCCAAATCTCCCAATCTCCGGGAATGGCAATCCCGGAGCCGATCCGGATTAAGGAACTATCCGGTGAGATTACCGTCAAGTCCATTGAAGACAAGCCTGGGGCCGATGATTTTGCTTCAGTGGCTATTGCCAGCTATCAGAGTCTGGGCATGGCGGCTGAAACCGGGAAAATAATCTTTGAAACCCCGGAGAGGATGTTGAGACCATACAACTTTGTTGTTGTCGCTTATCTGAATGAAAAGCCCGTTTCCGGCGCTATGATTGTTTTTTCTCACTCCATTGCCGGTATTTACTGGGTGGGTACTGTTGAATCGGCCCGAAAAAAAGGGTTGGGAGAAGCTTGTACGGCGATGGTTACCAATGAGGCTTTCCGGCGGGGGGCCTCCTGTGTAATTCTCCAGGCCAGTCAATTCGGGGAGCCGATTTACCGCCGCCTCGGTTTCAAGGAATTTACCCGTTATCCCTGGTACATGCATTTTCAAAGAGGATAATCATTTCAGAGGGGAGGGTTCAATTAATTTTTCCTTCCGATTTATCTCTTTAGACTCGGGCCAATATCTGAGAGTCTCGCACCTCAGGGGTTGCTGTTGCCGTTCTTGAGATGATTTAATAATACTGTCAGTTGCCGCCTTGGTTGATTAAAGACCTGTCCCCGTTATCTTTTCCTCGCTTGTTTGTACAACCAATATCTTCTGACCGAAATGATCTTTAACCCATCGCTTTAAACCTGGAATTTCTTCCATCTCTTTTAAGGACCGGGGATTTTTCAAGGCCAGGGCATTGATCAGTGTATTATTTATGAGGATTCCAGGTTCGATCTTTAATTCTTTGGCTTGCTGATCCCTCCAGTGTTTTAGTGCTTTGATCCTGTTACGTACAGGTGTCGGCCAATCCGGTCTGGCTTCCCGGGGGTACACGGGAAGATTTGTGTCGGGAACGGCCAGGGCCCGGTGAATCCCCTGAAGCAGTCTTGTTCCGTATCGATCGATTTCCTTCCGACTCAGGGCCTTTCCGGTTTCCATTTCTTCCAGTCGTAGAGGTTTTTTTACGGATAATTCCAGAAGGGGTTCGTTACGAATCACCTTGAAAGGAGGAAGATCCATCTTTTGGGCCTGGGCCTCGCGGAATTCCAATAAAGTCTCAAGGACGGCAAGACTCCTTGGATCCAGGTTGCCGGCCCCTTTTACTTTCAGGTAGAGCGGGGCAGGGCTGGGGGGTGTAAAGCGAACCTTAGTCATGAATCGGCATTCTTCCTCAACCCAGGATAAGCGGCCCATTTCTTCCAGTTCCCTTTTCAGTTCACGGGCCAGAGGGATCAGGTACTGGCCGTCCATGGTCGCATATTCCACCATTTCCTGAGATAAAGGTCTTCGGGACCAATCGGCCCGCTGAAATTTCTTATTCAGCTCCACCTGGAACCGGTTTCGCAGGACCGCTTCCAATCCGGTTTCCTGAAGCCCCAGAAATTGACAAGCCATTTGCGTATCAAAGAGGTTGTTCACCTCGAGCTGAAAATCCCGGTACAGAGAACGGATATCATAATCCGCCCCGTGGAACACCTTGCGGATCCCGGGATTGGAGAAAACGGGTTGTAAAACGGAGAGGTCTTTTAGTTCCAGGGGATCCAGAACAAAGGAGGCGGATTCCGTGGCGATCTGGAGGAGGCATACCTTTTCATAGTAGTGGTACAAAGAGTCCGATTCCAGGTCGACCCCGATGATTATGGCCTGACCCAGAATCCGGGCGATCTCTTTCAATCGCGGCCTGGTCTTTATCCATTCAAAAGAAAACCTATTTTTATCTTCAGAACTTATTCCCATTGTTTCGGTTGCTTTTAAAAACATCAAAGCTGCCCCCTTGGAGCGGATTTATTGAATCCGGTCTGAAGAATTTACACCAACGCTCTTCGTAAGATCTCCTGCGCAGCAACAATCCCTGAAATAGAGGCCTGGATCAAGCCGCGGGTTACTCCCGCACCGTCACCGACTGCGAAGAGATTTCTTGTTTCTGTTTCGAGGCCGGGGGTGAGTTTGAGTTTCATTGAATAAAACTTCACTTCTACACCGTAAAGAAGCGTATCCCCGGAGTTTACTCCGGGAGCCACATTATCGAGGGCCTCGAGCATCTCCATCAGGTTGCTGAGATGCCGGTAGGGCAGTACGAAACTCAAGTCTCCCGGTGTGGCGTCTTCCAAGGTGGGTCGAACAGAACCCTCCAATATTCTTTCCGCCGTAGACCTTCGGCCCATCTTCAGATCGCCCAATCGCTGGACGATGACGCCGCCGCCAAGCAGGTTGGCCAGCCCGGCGATATATTTCCCATAGGATATTGGATCGTTAAAGGGTTTGGTGAAATCGGTGCTTACCAGAAGAGCGAAGTTGGTGTTCCCCGACTTTTTATGTCTGTAGCTGTGCCCGTTGACGCTGAATATACCCTCGCTGTATTCCTTGACCACTTCTCCGTAAGGGTTCATGCAGAAGGTTCTGATCTTATCCTGAAATCTTTTTGAGAAGTAGATGAGTTTTCCCTCATAGGCCACCTCGGTTATGTCTTTCATAATCGGGGCCGGCAGTTCAACTCTGACTCCGATATCTACCGGATTCTTTTGGACCGAGAGCCCCAGCCTTTTGGCTTCGCCGGAAAGCCAGGAAGACCCTTCCCTGCCGACGGCGGTAATGACAAACCGAGCCTCAAAGGTCTTCCCGTCTTTAGTCATGACCCTGGAAACGAGTCCATCGGCAGTTTGGATCTGCTGGACCGGGGTGTCAAAAAGGAGATCGACTTTGCCGTCCAGTTCCTCCCGGATATTCCGCAGGACCTCTCCGCAGAGGTCTGTGCCAATGTGCCGGATCAGGGCAGGAATCAGCTCCAGGTTATACCCGGCGGCTTTCTTCTTCAAACGGGACAGGGCCTCGACATTCTTCCCATGAATTTCTCCTCCGGCACCGAATTGGCAATAAACCGAATCCACATAAGGGATCAATCGGGACAGATCTTCTTCGGAAAGATATTCTTTAAGATGTCCCCCGAAGGCGGATGATAGGGTAAGTTTTCCATCGCTATAAGCCCCGGCTCCCCCCCAGCCGCAGAGGAGGCCGCAAAGGTCACACTCAAGACAGGGAATCGCGGTCTCGGCCATAGGACAACTTCTTTCCCGGATGTCGCTGCCCTTTTCGATCATCAGGATTTTCAACCGGGGATTCTTAATAAGTTCCAAGGCAGAGAAAATTCCGGCAGGTCCAGACCCGATAATAATGACATCGTATCGGTTAGTCATGGTTATCACGCTCTTCATCGATTATCATTGGATTCCGATTCACCGTCTCATTCTTCATTCAAGTTCCTGGAAGGGTTCCTCTAATCCCATTCACGATGTTGTCGGCGGCGTTCATCGCGACTTCGATCTAAACGATGAACTTCCATCCAGTAACTGCCCTTCCATTTTTCGAAGCGTTGAGGTTCAACCCCGGTAATCCTAAACGTAAACCGCTTGGATTGCCCCGGCCGGATGAAAATTTTGATATCCTTAAAGGTGGCAGTGGAAAGCTCTCGCCATTCCCCATGTCGTAATATCATAATACGCGTTTTGAATTCAGATATCCAGTCTATGGCTGTGGAGTTGTCGTTAAAAAAAGATCCTTCCATGATAAGGATTTCATTTTTAAAATAAAAATCGTCAGGTTCCCAAGTCAATTTTTGGGCAAGCGCAGGCAGTACTGAAGCCACAATCAGAATGGACGTTAGGATCAGACCCAGGAGTGCTTTTTTCGTAATATAATTAATGTAAATCTCCTTTATACCGTTTGATAAAAAAAACTGATTTTATGAAAAGAGTATAAGGGAAAAAAAGGACGTGATCAAGGAGAAATAAGACGCAATGAAGGGACTTTGTTCATTCCTTTCAGTAATTCTGTTATGGAAAGATCAAAGAGATTATGGTAATTGGAAAGAGTGAATTAAATAAATTGAGCTAGTTAAACTCCTCCTCTTCTCCATTTCTCTATGGAGAAGAAATTATAAGATCTAATTTCTCTCCTTTAAGGGAGGGGGTCATATACAGGAGGATGTAACCTTAGAGAAAACTGCTGTATAATTAGGGACATGAATGGATAAACCACAAAGCCAATGGAAAACCAGGGAACTTGCCCAGACCTTCTTGGAGGGGGTTCGGGGGGCTATTCCCGGTGCAGATTTTCAGTTGAAGGTGATCAGCAAGATTGTCCGGTTGTGGTGTCCTCAGCCGTCCAAGATATTGGACCTGGGGTGCGGTGATGGGACCCTTGGCCGTTTGTTGTTTGCCGAACACCCAGCCTCTCAGGGGATCTTTATCGACTTCTCCGAGCCCATGCTGGAAGCCTTACGGAAACAAGTCGGAAATAATGAAAGGGTAATGGTTATTAAGTCGGATTTCTCCACTAAAACCTGGCTGGAGGATCTTGGGTTTGAAAGATTTTTTGATGTTATCGTGTCGAGTTTTGCCATCCACCATCAGCCGGATGAGAGGAAGAAAGAGCTCTATGCGGAAATTTTTGGACTTCTGAATGAAGGCGGCATTTTCCTAAACCTTGAACACGTCCGCTCAGCCACACCTGCGGGAAGTATTCTTTTTGACAGCTTTTTTGTCGACCACCTTCTCCTTTTCCACAGCAAGGCCGGCCCGAGCAAAACAAGGGAGGAGATTGAAATGGCCTATTATAACCGGCCCGACAAAAAGGAGAAACTCCTTGCCCCGGTTGAAACCCAGTGCCAATGGCTTCGTGAAATAGGATTTCAGGATGTGGATTTTTTTTTCAAGGTCTTTGAATTGGCGTTGTTTGGCGGAAGAAAGATGTCCAGCAAGTAGAGTAACGGGATGCGGTATTTCTAACCGTCTATTATATATTACCCCTTCCAATGAAGGGGGATGTTGGTGTATCATTCTGGATAGGTCTATTTGGACCCCCCAATCCGAGCCGGTTAACCGCTCAACGATTAATAAGGAGGGAATATGAAAAAGAACATCTCAGTTTGCATCTTAGCCCTGTTATTTCTTGGCAGTGGTTGCGTCAATCGGTACCTTAATCCCATCACCACCTGTCAACCTCTGTCGGCTTATAAAACAATTGTTGTCATGCCTATTGATGGGAATTCCGCACAGGTAGAAGAATCAAAATATTTCCATCTACCCCAATATATTGCGCGTACCACTACGGAAAAATTGAAAGAACAGATAGAATTTTATTATCTGTTTCCTAAAGTAATTCAATCCTCTGCTTGTGTAGATCAGGCCATCAAAATAGAGGGGAAAATTTCTTATGTGGATCATTCTAAGGGAATCTTTCACGTTGGGATTCGTGGTAGAATTATTGATTGCCAAAATAATAAACCCCTTTATATATTCGAACATGATGAGGAGGATTCTGAAAGTGTTAAACTCCCCGGCCAAATTGCGGACAAACTTTTTGAGGGTATTAAAGCCAAATTAACCTGCGAGTAAGAAGCAAAGGGATAATGGAGGTGAATAACGAGAACTAAATTGGACCAGATGAGAAACATCCCCTTTTTCACTAAGGATCGACGGTCAACCCATCCGCCAGGGGAAATCGGATTTCAGGTAAAAAGAAATCCATGATTAAAATAAGAAAGATCGACCAATCCGACCATGAAGGGTGGATACGAATGAGAAAGGCCTTGTGGCCTGAGTGTCCCGATAGCCGACATAACCTCGAAACCAAAATGATCCTTTCTTCTAATGGAATCATACTGGGTGCGGAAATTACATCGCAAGAACTGGTCGGATTTGTGGAGGTCTCCATCCGAAACGACCACGTTGAGGGGACAATTTCTTCACCCACCGCGTACCTCGAAGGGTGGTTTGTTGAGTCATCACACAGGGGCCGGGGCATAGGAAAGGCCTTGTTACAGGCGGCTGAAAATAACGTTTTAAAAGCAGGTTTCTTTGAGTTGGCCAGTGATGCCGAGATTGATAATCAAACGGGCATAGAAATCCACAAACATTTGGGATTTAAGGAAGTCGAGAGAACCGTTCACTTTGTGAAGAGATTGATCCAAAACCAAATTTAGGGTATTATTTGATTGCGCGGAGCAACGACGCCCCCTCAGCCCGCACCCAAAAACGCTGAAAAGAAGTCCGGACTGTCTTAACGGCCAAAATATTATTCTATAGATGTAAAGGGGCTTTAACCGATGGAAAAAAGAATCCTTTGTGTTGAACTCAAACCAAGGAGTATTGGGTGAAGATACCTCGCCAATCTATCTGGTCGCGCCTTCTAATCAATGGCTTTGCTCTGGCTGCCTGGATCTTCACAACCCCGTTGATGGCAATGACCTCAAATCAAGTGGGAGATCAATTGATTCTCAGCGGACCAGTGGTGTCCGATGACGCAATAAAAATACGACGGGCGATTATGGAAAATCCTGTCATCAAAACGGTTATCCTCCGCAACTCCAATGGGGGGGATGTGTCAACCGGTTATGAGGTCGGCGATCTGATCCGCGAGGAGGGGTTGAAAACGGCTATATCCGGCTATTGCTTTTCGTCCTGTTCGCGTATGTTCCTGGGTGGAAAAGAACGCGTGTTCACCGACGATTACCCCATGATTCTGACTCATGTCGGTTTCCACGGTCACTATTATTCGCAAGGATCTCAAAAGGGTCAACTCTTCGCCGGGTTGGTAGCCCGTCGAGGTCTGAAGGGTTGGGTCATCAGGCATTCTGACGGAAAAGCTGATCCGGATCTGGTGGAGCGCTGGATCAATATCCCGGTGGGGGCCGGTATGATCCATTTTTTTCATCCCCGGCTCGCCCAGGAGCGTAAAGTCTCCACTTTTTTATGTGAACGAGGACCGGCAAGAGGCGAAGGGATCTTTAACTGTGAACCCATTTCCAAGAATGCTTTGGATTTGGGCATCATCACTTCACTGGAGATGATCCAGAGTAACGACCAGGCCGGGCTCAGGGCATCATTTCCCAAAATTCCACCCAGGACCGGCTATGCCCGGATCGACGAGATCGACAAAGTCCCCCTTATATTGGAACAGGGGTTGGCGGAATACCAACGCTATCTCCAGGCCATGCCGCCTAAGGCTTTCGCCATAGGGCCTGATAAATCGGCCTGGGCCTGGCGTTCAGGAGGATTGGAGGCGATCAACCGTGCCCTTGACCGGTGCGGGGAACGAGCAAGAAAGCCATGCTCCTTCTATGCGGTAGACAATGATGTGGTGTGGCAACCTGCTCCCTAACCTAATCATTTAGAAAAAAGGAGAAGAAAGATGGAAAAAGAGGAAATTTGGAAGCGTTTCCAGAAGCATATGGGATATTCGGATGAAGAGATGCGACTATTTCGTTCCGATCCCAAGAAGGTCGAAATGGTTACCGAGACCCCCGAATTCGTCAAGGCTCGCGTTATCGCCGAAGTGATCGAGTCTCAGGGATGCCACGCCCTGCATAAAGTGGGTGATAAATTTGTGATGACGGCCGGGGGCCAGCTTATCGCCGAAGCCTGTCCGAAGCGGATGTGTATGTTCGCCCTGGGACCTGTGTCCAATCAGCTGCCCGCCATCTATGAACGGCTGGTCTCAAAATCCGATCCTCAGTTTACCAACTACAATATCGTTCAGTGCACGGATGTGGGATTGGACAAAGGGGGCTGGGGGAAAATCCTGATGAAGGTGTATGTCGAGAAACCGAAATGAGGATTTGAAAGAATTAAAAAGGAAGATGGAGCCGGCCGACTTGCCCTATCACAGGACAAGAGAACTCAAGGAGGGGATATGAAAAAATTAATAGAGTTGGGTGAAAAAGGGAAGCTCTTTGCCCTTAAAGATAACCAGGATGAGGTGATTCAATTGCCGGATTTTAAAGGGAGGAGGGTGCTCCTCTCTTTTCATCCCCTGGCCTGGACCAGCGTCTGTGCCGAACAGATGAAGGCCTTGGAAGCCAATAAAGAGAGGTTTGACCGGCTCAATACCGTGGCCCTGGGGTTCAGTGTGGACACGGTTCCTTCCAAAAAGGCCTGGGCAAAAACTCTTGGCATTCAACATACCCCGTTGCTGTGCGACTTCTGGCCCCACGGCAAAGTGGCCAAAGCCTATGGTTTGTTCCGGGAGGCGAATGGGTTTTCAGAAAGGGCCAATATTCTCCTTGATGAACATCGCCGGGCCATTTTCGTTAAGGTGTATCCCATTGGTCAGTTGCCTGATATTGAGGAAATATTCAAGTTTTTGGCTTGATTCAACGGTTAAAGGCCATCCGGATAGATAGGACTTTCATTGTGAGATACTTTTCTGAAGGGTTTTTTTGAATAAACTTATCTTTTATAAGCCATCCCAATGAGCGGATAAACGACCATTCCCGAGAGAACGGCGATATCCTCGGCCGATAGGTATTTTGAAATACTGGCATCAAAAAGCAGGTTCCCGTCTGCTGGAAATTCCTCATCTTCGCCCCATAGAATCAAACAAACGGGGATCCTTGGGAAAACCTGAAAGCAAAGGGAGACATCCCCTTCTTCCCGTTTGATTCCCCCCATTCCTGTTCCCAGTTCAATGAGAAGCCCAGGATTTTTACCAAAGGTTTGAACCAGCGGATCTTTGGCCCTTTTGGTAAAGGCCGAATAATAGAATTCCCCGGATGGGATTTCCCGGAAGGTGATCCAGGTGTCAGCCAAAGGGGCCCCGAGGCCTGAATCAAATAATGCATTATCAACCCCTGTTCCTGAAGCGAGAGTTCCTTTGTGCCTTCCGGGGTAATCACCTCTCCCTCCGGCCAGGTGATTTTGATCTTCCGGTTGATAAAAGGCAGTTCAAGGAAAGCTCCTTTTGTTTCATTCTGAAAAACGGCCCCACTATTCTTCGAAATGACTTGAGGGTTTTTTTCTTTAAATGCCTCTATGGCGATCTCCAACGTGTTTTTAAAATCGTCTATTCGGGGCATCGGGCTTCCTTTTGGCTGCACTGGGTACAGATGGTCTTATCTTTGAGATCGATCAGGCGATAGCCCCGGGCGCAGATCTGATCCCGTAACCGGTCGGCCTCGGCAAATTCTTTTCGCCGGCGGGCCGTTTCCCGGCGGCTTAATAAAGTTTGGACTTCCATCGGCAGCCCTGTTTCCGGAAAGTCCAGGATCTGCAATACCGAATTGACGTTTCGCAGAACCTGGTCGATTTCTGTAAATTCCGAGGTCGAGATCCGTTTTCCCACCAAGACGGGATTAATGGCCCGGACCAGTTTAAATAAGGCCGACAGGGCCAGAGCGATATTCAGGTCATCATCCATGGCCTCTTTAAATTGGGCCTTAAAAAGGAAAAGGGCCTCTCCCACTTCAGCGGTTTCCTCCGGACCGGGTTGAACCGTATAGAGTTTTTGAATAAATTCGTCCAAACGTTTTAAAGTCTTACGGGAAGCCTCCAGAGACTTCAGGGTAAAGGCCAGAGGTTTGCGGTAATGGGTGGAAAGAAGCCAATAACGGACCTCGCGCCCGGTAAAACCCTGCTCCAACAGATCCCGCAAGGTCCGGGCATTGCCGGCTGCTCTGGACATCTTCTTACCGTCCACCGTGACCAATTCGCTGTGCAGCCAGTAATTGACGAACTTTTTACCGCTGGCCGCTTCGCTGATGGCAATTTCATTTTCATGATGGGGAAAAATCAAATCCACGCCGCTGGTATGGATGTCGAAGGTTTCTCCCAGGTATTTCTGGGCCATGGCCGAACATTCAATATGCCAGCCCGGGCGGACATTACCCCATTCGGTGGCCGTAAAAATCCCTTTTTTTAATTCGGCCAGATTGGATCGCTTAAACAGAGTAAAATCCCTGGGGTTATCCTTCTCATATTCATCCAGATCCACGGTTTTTCCAACCTGGATCTGTTTTAAATCCACGCGGGAAAGACGTCCGTAATCCTTAAAGCGGGAAATGTCAAAATACAGGGAGCGGAGTTTTTCATAAGCAAAGCCTTTATTCAGTAAGGTCCGGGTCAGGGCGAGCATGTCTTCTACATGTTCACTGGCCTTGGGATAATGGGCAGCCCGCTTGATTCGCAGGGTATCGATGTCTTTTAAGAATTCTTCGGCATAATAACCGGTGAATTCGCTCAGGGATTGGTGCGCAGCCTCGGCCCCAAAAATGGTCCGGTCATGCAGATCGGTTATATTCATGATATGGAATACTTCCAGGCCCTTGAATTCCAGATAACGGCGCAATAGGTCGGCCATAACAAACCGTCGGCAAGGACCCAGATGAACCAGATTATCCACTGTCGGGCCGCAGGAGTAAATGGAAACCTTTCCTTCCTTGATCGGGACAAAGGCCTCTTTTTTCCGGGTCAGGGTATTATAAAAAAATAAACCGGCCTTTTCCTTTTCCGCAAACAAGGTGGTACTCAGGTATAGTCCTCCCCCGTCCGGACAAATGACCACGATGAGCCCTTTTTTTAGATTTTGGGCCTGATGCAGAGCAGCGGCAACGGCCGCTCCGGAACTCATTCCCACAAAAAGCCCTTCTTCCCGGGCCATCTTACGAGCGGTTTCAAAGGCTTCCTCGTCCTCCACATGGACTACTTCGTCCAGAATGGTTTTATCATAAATCCCCGGCTTATAGGATTCCTTCATGTTTTTAAGTCCCTGGATCATATGACCCAGGTAGGGTTCCACCCCGACGATCTTTATCGCCGGATTCAATTCTTTCAGCCGGCGGGTTATCCCCATCAGAGTCCCGGTGGTACCCATGGTGGCTACGACCATGGTCACCTTGCCTTTGGTTTGTTCCCAGATTTCCAAACCGGTGCCCTGGTAATGGGCCTCGATGTTGTCCGGATTGTTAAATTGGTCAAGAAGGCAGTATTGGTCCGGATGCTCCCGGGCCATCTGATAAACCGTTTCAATAGCCCCGTCAGTCCCCTGATGGGCCGGGGTCAATAGAAGCTTGGCCCCATAGGCTTTGAGGGTTTTCTGCCGTTCAATACTGGCCGATTCCGGCATGGCCAATAGGAGAGGATACCCTTTCACGGCGGCTACCATGGCCAGGCCGATACCGGTGTTGCCCGAGGTGGCTTCGATAAGGGTCTTGTCTTTAGTTAAGGCTCCGCTTTTTTCCGCGGCCTCGATCATGAAAAGGGCGGCGCGGTCCTTGACGGATCCCCCGGGATTAAAGGATTCTATTTTTGCCCATAGGGTTACCTTTTTATTTGGATTCAGCCTGTTTAATCGAACCAGGGGGGTATGTCCGATCAGTGTTAATATGTCGGGATAGGCATGTTTCATCAAATTATTTCTTTCTTTTTATTTTCTTGCTATTGATCCGCTCATACAGAGCAATCTGTTCAGCCATGGACAGCTTCTTTTTGGTCGTTTTTTGGGTAGACCGGCACAGACGACAACGATCCTGAGAACAACCCTGGCAAAAATGACAGTCCGGACAAGGGCGGCGTTTTTTTAAAGTACTTGCTGCAGGGTGCAAAGCACAAGGTTTTGGGTACAAGGTTCGAGGTTTGAGGACCGAGGACCGAGGACTGAGAGATAAGAGGGGACTATTTTTTTTTCCTTTCACCTTTCGCCTTTTTCCTATTGCCTTTTACCTCGTGCCTATTGCCTGTTTTTATTCCACCGTAACACTTTTGGCCAGGTTTCGCGGTTGATCCACGTCGGTGCCCCGCAATACGGCAATATGATAAGCCAGTAATTGCATGGGAATGGAATAGATAATCGGGGAGAGTCCCCATCCCACCCTGGGGAGCCGAATTTGTTCCTGAGCCTTGAATTCCTGACGGGCCCCTTTTTCTCATCCGTAAAGGAAATAATAATCCCGCCACGGGCTCGAACTTCTTCCATATTGCTGAAAACCTTCTCCTGGATATTGTTCTGAGGGGCCAGAAAAACCGTGGGCATCTTTTCGTCGATCAATGCGATGGGGCCATGTTTCATTTCACCGGCCGGGTAACCCTCGGCATGAATATAGGAGATTTCTTTTAATTTCAAGGCCCCTTCCAGGGCAATGGGGTAATGGATGCCTCGGCCGAGAAATAAGAAATCCTGGGCTTGAAAATACTTCTGGGCGATTGCCTGAATTTTATCCTCTCCCTCTAAAACAACTTCAATGTCATGGGGGATGCGCAAAAGTTCCTGAATCATGGCCAGCCGGTCTTTTCGGGTAATCTTTTTTAAGGTCTGTCCGATATACAAGGTCATCAGAAAAAGGGCAGTCAGTTGGGTGGTAAAAGCCTTGGTCGAGGCCACACCGATTTCCGGACCGGCATGGGTATAGATTACCCCGTCGGCCTCACGGGCAATACTGCTCCCGACTACGTTGCAGATGGCCAAAATTCGGGCTTTTTTCTTTTTACCTTCCCGCAAAGCGGCCAACGTATCCGCTGTCTCTCCGGATTGGGAAATCAGAATCAACAGGGTCCTGGGATTGATAATCGGATTTCGGTAACGGTATTCCGAGGCATAATCCACGGCGGTGGGGATGCGGCAATATTCTTCCAGAAGAAATTTTCCTACTAAGGCTGCGTGCCAGGAGGTACCGCAGGCAATAATATTGACCTGATCGATGTCTCTTAATTCCTCGGCGGTCAAGCCGATTTCCGGAAGCAAGACCTCGCCTTTTTCCGGCGAAACCCGGCCTCGAAAGGTATCAATGATGGCCTGGGGCTGCTCGAAGATTTCTTTTTGCATGAAGTGCTTATATCCGGCTTTCTCGGCCATGACCGGGCTCCAGGTAATCTTTTCCACTTCCTTCTTGATTTTTCCCTTTTTTGAGGACAAAATTTGAGGAAAGGGTTTTTCGATCACGACCATTTCACCATCTTCCAGATAAATAACCCGGCTGGTATGATGGAGAAAGGCCAGGACATCGGAGGCGATAAAAAATTCCCCTTCCCCAATGCCTACGATCAAGGGGCATTCTTTACGAACGGCCACAATCCGATCCGGGTCCTGTTTATCCATAATGACCAAGGCGTAGGAGCCTTGGATCTTTTCCTGGGCCATTTGAACCGCTTTAATCAGGCTTCGGCCTTTTAAATATTTATCGATTAAATGGGCGACAATCTCCGAATCCGTTTCCGAAGAAAATTGACAGCCATCTTTCAGGAGTTGTTTTTTTAGATCCAGATAATTTTCAATGATCCCATTATGGACCAGAGCGATTCGTCCGGCCACATGGGGATGGGCATTGGTTTCCGAGGGTCGTCCATGGGTGGCCCAGCGGGTATGACCGATCCCGATCTGACCGGAAATAGGTCTCTGGGAAAGAAGGCGGCCCAATTCACTTAGTTTGCCCTGGCTGCGGCGTACCTCGAATTGTTTGTTCTGGATCAGGGCGATTCCAGCCGAATCATAGCCCCGGTATTCCAATTTTTTTAACCCTTCAAAAATAACCTCCACAGGATTCTGTGGACCAAGGTATCCGATAATGCCGCACATAGGTTTTCTCCTTTTTAAATACTATTCTTGGAATCAGCGACTAATTGTTCCACTTTTTTAAATAGTTCCTCTTCCATCTTGATATTAATCGGCAAAACCAGCAGACAAGCCATCTTTTGGTCGGTACGGGGCAGAAGATCCTTGGGATAATTCAGTTTTCTGACATTATCTTCCACCTGAAAGGGCCAACCATTGCGGCTGGCTGTTTTTTGCAAAAGCAGGTGCTCCCAATTGCGATAATAATGCCACCCGTTTTCAAAAAAATAGACCAGTCCCAATCCCACTTTGTTTGCCAAATCCTTCAAGGTTGCGGTTTTCTCAGGATCGGGGAGGGAAAAGGCCAGGAAGGTAGCGGTGTCCCCATCGGGGTCCACCAGTTCCCGAAAACGAATTCCTTTGATACCCACCAGGATTTTCTTCAAGCGGTTTTTATGGGCCATTTGGGCGGCAATCATGGCCTTTAACTTGGATAATTGGGCTAATCCCAGGGCGCCTTGCAGTTCCATCATGCGATAATTAAATCCGATAAAGTTCCGGCTTTCCAAGCCCCGGTCGGGGCCGATATGATCGTGACCGTGATCGTGATACTCCGAAGCCCGTCGATAGAGTTCAGGATCATCCATGATCAACATACCTCCCTCTCCGGTGGTCAGGGTCTTGACCGCATCAAAAGAGAAGGTACCGATGCTCCCAAAGGACCCCAGGGCTTTCCCTTGGATAAATCCGCCGCAGGCCTGGGCAGTGTCTTCAATGACCGGGATTTTATATTGATCGGCTACGCTCATGATGGCCTTGATCCGGGCTTGAGCCCCCAGCATGTGTACCGGGATGATGGCTTTGGTCCGAGCGGTGATTCGTTTTGAAAGTTCATCAGGGTCCAGATTCAAGGTATCATCAATTTCCGAAAAAACCGGCACGGCCCCACAATCCAAAATCGATTCCCAAGTGGCTACGAAGGTGAATCCGCTGGTTATGACCTCATCCCCAAAACCCACCCCCAGGGCCGCCATGGCCACTCTTAAAGCGGCACTTCCGGAAGAAACCCCCAAGGCAAGTTTCCGGCCGGTAAATTCGGCGAACTTTTTCTCAAATTCTTCGACTTTGTATTGTCCTTCCCGTTGAGCCGGAAAACCGTATCTGAACAAAACCCCTTTTTCCAGGACTTCCAAAATCTCTTTTTTTTCTTCTTCTCCCAAGACTTCATAGCCGGGCATATTTTTCTCCTTCCGGGTTCAAGGTTCAAAGCCTGCGCCTGCAGGCCCGCAGGGGCAGGAGGTTTAAGGGAAACCGTATTCAATATACCTTACACCACAATCCACCATTCAACTCACTCTAAAACGCCGCGGCTCAATGCCATAGCGTTCGATTTTATAATTAATGATTCGTTGGGTAATGCCCAGTTGCTCGGCCGCCCTGGTCCGGTTCCCATTGGTTTTTTTAAGGGCCTCGATAATCAATTCTTTCTCCACGGCCTCCACTGCCTGGGCAAAAGAAAGTTTGCTCTGAGTACTGGAGCTTTCGGCCGTTTGAAGGGTGGGCGGCAGGTGATGGGCTTTGATGGCCTCCCCTTCACATATCAGTACGGCCCGTTCCAGGCAATTTTGAAGTTCCCGAACATTACCCGGCCAGTGATACTGCATCAACATATCAATCGCCGGGGTGGAAATGCGCCGAATATTTTTCTGATGTTCTTTGTTGAATTTTTCCAGAAAATGGTCGGCCAGCAGGAGAATATCCGTCCGACGATCCCGTAAGGGGGGCAGATAAATGGGAAAGACGTTCAGCCGGTAATAGAGGTCTTCCCGAAATCTCTTTTCTTCTACGGTTTTTTCCAGGTCCTGATGGGTGGCAGCGATGATCCGTACATCGGACTGAATCGGCTGGCGTCCTCCCAGGCGGTCAAATTCCTTTTCCTGGATGACCCTGAGTAATTTGGTTTGAACACTCGGATTCAAATCTCCTATTTCATCCAGGAACAGGGTTCCCCCCTGAGCCCGTTCGAACCTTCCAGGTTTGAGGGCAGTGGCCCCGGTAAAGGCCCCTTTTTCATAACCGAACAGTTCGCTTTCCAAAAGGGTTTCCGGTAAAGCGGCACAGTTGACCTTGATAAAGGGTTTACGGGAGCGCAGGCTTTGATAATGGATGGCGTTGGCTACCAATTCCTTTCCTGTACCGCTTTCTCCGCGGAGCAGAACCGTGGCATTACTTTTTGCCACCTTATGGATCATCTCATAGACTTCTCTCATTAGACGGCTGTTGCCGATGATGTTTTCGACCTGATATTTTTCGGTCAGCTCTTTTTTTAATCGGATATTTTCATCTAAAAGCTGTTCCTTTTCACGGTTCAAGTACTGCACTTTTTTAACCGTTTCGGCGATCAAAGCGGCAATAATGGTCAAAAAGCGTAGATCCTCCTCCAAAGCGACCTCATTGGAAAACAACCGGTCCACACTCAAGGCCCCGATCGTGTTTTTACCGATTTTGATCGGCACACAGATGAAGGAGATATCCTGTTTATCAAGATCCTTTCTGGTCCGGGTCCGGTTCAAAAACATCGGCTCTTCACTGATCCGGGGGATAACGGCCGGTTCGCCGGTCTGGACGACCCGTCCGGTAATCCCCTCGCCAAGGCGGTATTTGCCCCGTCGCTTGGCTTCGGGGGAGAGATCATGAGCCACCTCGATTGATATTTCCGAAGTATCCGGATTTAGGATGGTCAGGGTGGCCCGCCGCATGCCGAGCAATTTGGAAATGATCCCCAATACCTCCTGCAGGGATTTGGTCAGGTCCAGGGAGGCATTCAACGCTTTGGCGATTTCATAAAGACAATAGACCTCCCGCATCTCGGAGGAGTTGTCTATCCCTTTTCTTTTTAATAATAAGTCCTTCAAGGGTTATCTCCTTATTAAATCGGTATCAACTTAGCATAGGCCTGGTGATAAAACAACATTTTTGTAATATAATAGAGTTAATAATCACATCGAGGAGGAGATGAAAAAAGTTGACAATTTATTATTATTGTTTACAACTTAGTGGCAGGCAGTCTCAAATTAAGATTTGTGGTAGTATATGAGATGGAGTCCTACCCTGTTGTTTTTTTATATCATCCGGGGAATGTCCGGGGAAGCGTTAGTTTTATAAGGAGGGGTCCTCTCGCTTGCCGGAAACATCAACCAGGATACCCCAAGAACATCGATGTTCCGATGGAACCCTAATATTTTCCTGATGCCGTTCAAATGCTGACTCCTTGCACTCTCGGCAACGGACGGCTCAGGATTGTCTCTTTGGGGCGTTTTGCCCTCAGTCTTTATAATAAAGACACGGGAGTGGGGATACGGGTTTTTCCCGATCAGGCCAAGCTTGAGTCGTTTATGGAATTAAAGGCCTGGTATATGAAGTCGAAATCAAAACAAGAGCAGGATGTCCATTTCCTCCTAACCCAGATTCAATAAGCAGGGGAAACTGTTTTGGCCCACCAGATGATCCAGGCCAAACCGGAATTTATGAAAAAGACCAAACTGAGGCCCCTAACCCTTTGTCCCGGATGTGGAGAGACCTGCCCGGTCGCCGACGGAAATCATTGACTGGCTTGTCAAGGAAAAACCCCGTATATGGATTTAGAAGCAAAAACCAAAAATTAAGTCTCTTATTAAAAAATACCGATCAACCTGTGTTATCTTTTTAGTATGACCGGATAAAATTTCCAGAAAAGGTATTGAGAACCTGATATGAAAAAAGTAAAGATTCAAAAAGCCATCGGCATGGTCTTAGAGCATGATCTAACCCGTATTGTTCCCGGCAGTTTCAAAGGGGCTGCCTTCAAAAAAGGTCATATTATTAGCAAGGAGGACATACCGATCCTGCTGGATATGGGAAAGGAATCCCTGTTCGTCCTGGATATTCCCCCCGGTTGGCTTCATGAAAACGATGCAGCCGAACGTCTGGCCCAAACCCTGAAGGGTGATCACCTTTTCCTTCAAGGTCCGGTGGAGGGGAAAATTAGCCTGATCGCCGAAATATCCGGCTTGCTGAAAATCCGGGTGCCCGATCTCACCCGAATCAATCTAATTCCAAATATTATTGTTTCCACCCTTCATAATCATAGCGTCTGCAAGGCCGGCGATACCGTAGCCGCCACGCGGATTATTCCTCTGACCATCGATGAAAAAAGTATCGCCAGGACGGAAACGATCTGTTCTCGATCAGGTCCTGTGGTTTCCATCAAGCCCTTCATTCCCAAAAAGGTCGGGGTGGTTGTGACCGGATCGGAATTTTATTCGGGTCGAATGCAGGACGGGTTTGAAGAATGGGTAGGTAAAAAATTGAGAGCCTACGGATGTGAAATCATTCGGAAGGATACCGTCCCAGACAAGGTTTCCCTCATTGCCGGTTCGATAAAAACATTGGTCGAATCCGGTTGCGATCTGATTGTCACCACCGGAGGGATGTCGATCGATCCCGATGATGTGACCCGAAAGGGGATCCGCCGGTCCGGGGCCAGGATTATTTTTTTCGGCACACCGGTATTGCCGGGAGCCATGTTCCTTTATGCCCGGTTGGGGGAAATCCCGCTCCTGGGGTTGCCGGCCTGTGTGTTTTATCATCAAGTCACCTTGTTTGATTTGATCCTTCCTCTGATCCTGGCCGGGGAGGAACCGACCCGCAAAGCAATCGCCCTGATGGGTCACGGCGGTCTCTGCCGCAACTGCCCCGAATGCCGCTTTCCCGTTTGCCCTTTCGGAAAATAGGGAAAACAGCAACCGTAATAAAATTCTTCAGAGGCAAAACATTCTTCATCAAATCTGACAAGATGACCATCTTAAAAGATCTAAAAAAATATTATCGGTTTTGTGTCGGGATGAGAAGATTTTTAGCTCATACCCTTTCCTTAGAAGAGAGCCGATCGTTGATCTCAAAACGGATGGAAATAAGGGGAAAGCTTTTTCTGAATTTAGTGGAGAAGGCTGTCTATGGGAATCCGAAAAGCCCATTTTTAAAACTCCTTGACCTCGTAGGATATAAATTCCAGGATATCGTTGATTTGGTAAAACGGAATGGGATTGAAAAGACCTTAGAAAAACTCAGCCAGGACGGCGTTTACATTACTTTTGATGAGTTCAAGGGTCGGACGAAGGTCTCCAGGGGCGGGAAGAGTTTCGAATTTAGCGAAAGTGATTTTGATAATCCCTTCCTGTCAAGTTATTTTGAAGTGAAAAGCAGCGGGTCCACCGGTCCCGGGACGAGGACGATGATCGATTTTGATTTTTTGTCCGAGGAAGCCAGCTATCGGGCCATAGTGCTTGATGCCTACGGGCTGATGGATGCCCCCTGTATCCTTTGGTTTCCCATTTTACCCGGTAATGCAGGTATCAAGAACCTTTTTCGTCAGGCAAAAATAGGCCGAGTTCCCATCAAGTGGTTCTCCCAGGTGGACAAGCGGAGCATCCGGCCCACGTTAAAAGATCGTCTGGGAACGAGTCTCAGTGTCTACCTGGGCAGACTCTTCGGCAGTAACATGCCCCGGCCGGAATATGTGGATTTAACGGAAGCGCATCGAATCGCTCAGTATACGGCGGATATCCTCAGGAAACGTTTAAAATGCAGTTTCTTCACCTATGTTAATTCTGCGGTAAGAGTCTGTACGGCGGCAAGGGAATGGAACCTCGATCTCAAGGGAGTGGTTTTTTTCGTAACCGGTGAACCCTTTAGTCGAACAAAACTGGATGAAATTGAATCGGCAGGAGCAAAGGTCACTCCCTACTATGCCTTCGTAGAAGGGGGGAATATCGCTTACGGTTGTGCAAATCCGTCTGCCCCGGATGATATGCATTTGCTCAAAGACCGGATCGCTGTGATCAGCCATAAAAGGAGTCTTCCCTATACAAATGGTACGGTCGATGCCTTTCTGATCACCTCGCTTTTGCCCGAATCGCCGAAGATATTGTTGAATGTAGAAATAGGTGATTATGGTTTGATCCATTCTCGAAAATGCGGTTGTAAACTCGAGTCCTATGGTTTTACCGATCATTTATTAAATATAAAGAGTTTTGGAAAAGTTACCACCGAAGGCATGACCTTTTCCGTGAGTGATTTCACCCGTATTGTGGAAGAGATATTGCCGGGAACCTTCGGCGGCAGTTCAACGGATTATCAGGTTCTGGAAGAATCGGACCAAGAGGGCCGGTTGTCGGTCCATCTCGTTGTAAGCCCAAGAGTCGGGTCTGTGGATGAGCGCTATTTATTAAAAACCGTGTTGAAAGAACTGGGGAAGGGGAGCGATAGCAAAAGGCTAATGGCCGAGGTATGGTCTCAAGCCGAAACGTTGAAAGTCCGACGGATAGAGCCGGTTCCCAACCTGAGAGGGAAGATTTCACCTTTTCGGAGTCTTAAAGTTTAACCCTTGCCTGGGAATATTGTTAGGGGTGAAAAACCATGAAATCCATCGTCCTGTTTTGCCCTTCCCATAAATTTGGGGGATCCGTTCAACCCCGGATTGAATTGCCGTTAGGCCTTCTGGCCATTGCCTCTCCTTTGGATCGGGCCGGATATGAGGTGAGAATTATTGATCAGAGAGTAGACGAACACTGGAAAACCAGACTCTCCGAAGCAATAAAGAAAAAGCCGATTTGTGTCGGCATCACCTCGATGACCGGCCCACAGATAAAGAACGGATTAGAGGCTTCGCGTCTGGTAAGGCAGCAAAGCGATAGTCCGATTGTGTGGGGAGGAATCCATCCCAGCCTGCTGCCGAAACAAACCCTGGAAAATGAAAATATCGATATCGTCGTGCAAGGGGAGGGCGAGGAGACCTTCTTTGATCTGGTCGGGGCCTTGGAGCGGGGGAGCCCCTTAAACAACGTGAAAGGAATCTGGTACAAAGGAGACGGTGAAATAAGAGCCACATTGCCCCGACCTCTGATTGACTTAAACAAGCAACTGCCCTTGTCTTACCATCTGGTGGATGTAAGAAAGTATTTAGTAAACGTCTTCGGCCAGGGGCACCTGAGCTTCGAAACCAGCCGCGGATGCCCCTTCCGTTGCACTTATTGTTATAATACCAAAGTTTACGGCAGCACTTGGAGAGCACTCACCGTTGACGAAGTTATCCGCAGGTTACAAATATTGATCAAGGACTATAGTGTAAAAGGGATTCTGTTTTCCGATGATAATTTTTTTGGAAACAAAGAAAGGGCGATGGGCATCTTCAAAAGGATCAAGGAAGAAAGACTCGGGATTGTTTGTTCCAAGCTCGATGGCCATCTTTCCGTACTTTCAAAATTAACAGACAGGGAATGGCTCCTTTTAAGGGAAGGGGGTTGTAGAATTTTGATGATCGGAGTTGAGTCGGGAGCCCCCAGGATTTTGGAGATGATGAAGAAGGAGCTAAGAATTCCTGAGTTATTGGAATTTAATAGACGGCTGCGCCAGGAAGGCCTCATGGCCCTCTATTTTTTTATGATGGGGTATCCTACCGAAACCTCCGAGGAGTTGGCCCAGACTATCTCTCTCTATCTTAAACTCAAAAAAGAGAACCCGCAAACGGTTGCCCATCTGAATATTTATACCCCTTTCCCGGGGACAGGGCTTTTCAACCTCGCTGTAGCTCACGGCCTGAGGGTTCCTGAAAGGTTGGCGGATTGGGTGCCTTTTAATTATAGAACCGTGAATGAAAACGCCCCCTGGCTGTCGAAACAGGCCAAGAAGGTTATCCGGATGCTCCATTTTGCTGCCTTATTGGCTGAAAAGAATAATTTTCTCAACCCCTATAAGAAGACAAATCCCGTGGTTGTTCTTTTGGCCATGCTTTACTACCCGATAGCCAGAAAAAGAGTGGAAAAGATGTATTATCGTTTTCCGGTGGAATTGAAGGTTGCAGAATGGTTGGGTTGGTATCCAAAACAAAAATGATGTTTGAAAGGATCCGGGACGATATTCCTTGCCGGGTAGCTATCGCCATGTCAGAAAACAGAAAACGATCTGGTTTTTACTTATAAATTTGGCTTCTGCGAGGATTTGATTATAAAACAGATAAAGATCGTGGCCTTAAACAACCAATGAGGTCAGGCCTTAGTAATAAAGGGAATAAGGAAAAAGGTTGAGTTAGAAAAATCCTTCACGATCAATAAGTTGAATCCTTTTAGGGGACCTTTATGGAGTGGTTAGAATTTTTAAGGGGGTTCTGGTCTTGACATATTCGGGTTCAAGTTTGCAGAAATACTTTTTCCAGAAACCGATTCTAACATAACCTATTGTGCCGGTATGGCTAATGTTCTTATTTTTATTTATCCTGCTTAGGGCCGGTTTGTTTTCGTAATGGATGGCAGCAATCCCGCGGGAAAACCCTTTTTCAAGGATATAGGAGGTTCTGAATAATACAATTTGAGAAAATAAATCTTTACCGCGATACTCCGGCAAAACAAAAGAATCGTAATCGTATATTTCATTAGGAAGAAGTTCTATCCAACACTTCAGGTATTTTATATAGGCCTTGTTGGTGGCAACCCATCCTGCGGATATAATGATTTCCCCGGAAAATAAGATCAGGCAAAAATGCCCGATTCTTAGGCGGTGCAGCACTTCCGCTCGGTCGGTTTCCGGTCGAGAACTGATGTATTTGTCAATGTCCTCTTTGCCGAGAATCCGTACGTCTCTAGAATGACTAACCTTACCTTTATTTCCAACATCGTATTTCAATTCAAAAAGTAAAAGCTTGCGGTATATCCCGGCCCAAGCCAATAGTTTTATCCAAATATTTTTTATGCCCTCGTTGCTAATCACTGCCGAGGCTTTTTTTATCTTGTTGAATAATTCCAAGGAATAGTCCCGCAGCTCTTCAATGGTGATGGAGGGCCATAAAATTTATCGTTTACAAAAAAGGGCATCGCACGAAACCAAAATACTTTTTTGACGGATTTTTTGATAAAAGTCCACCAGATACATATGGTGCTGTGATAAAAATTCCAGGGTGTCTTTTGCCTGACCCTGATCCACATATTTCCGAATAAAATTGAGTTCAACCAGAATATTTTGAATCACACCATTCTTGAGAGATTCTTCGGCCCCTCGAAGCACTCCTAAATCGAATCCCTGGGCATCAATCTTTAAAAGATTAACCACTGGAATGTTGTTCTGTTGCAGGAAAAAGTCTACTGTCCTTAGTTCAACCCATTCCTTATTTTCTATTTCAATTTGGCGAAAGCAATTTTCTTCATGAGGATCTAATATAAGGAAAGAACTCAAGTGTGAATTTTTATAATTATTGAACTCCCTGCGGGCAATCTCTTTTCCTAGTCCATAATTTTGCAAGGATACTTGATTGCCGAATTCCTTTGAATTCAGTAAACGGAACATTTCAGATGAAGGTTCGAAGGCATATATTTGGGATCCGGGAAAAATGTTTAGAAATTGGGCTATGGTTTGTCCTGCATTTGCCCCAACATCCAGCAGTACTGGATTTTGATCAGGAATGATCAGTTTTAAGTCTTCAGTTAGATCTGTTCCGGATACCTGGGCATACGGCGCGTAAACCAATTGCTGATTGTACCTCCTTAGGCATTTCCTGATAAATAGTTTTAAATAATGAATGATCATCGATCTTAAAGATTGGGGGAATGAATTGATCCGAATTTTTCTGAAAATTTCCTCTGTCGGCCGCTTGATCGAGTTTTATTAGAATTCCGCCAGTATTAGGTGACCACATTTATATCAATAGTGGATATAAACAACTCTTTGGCGGAAAGAATATAAGATAAGAAAATGACACCGTCAAGGAGAAAAATAAGACTAAAGGTGGGAGAGAAAGAGGACCTTCCGGCGATTATCCCGGTTTCCTGGCAGTGATCACAATCATATGGCCGGTGATAAAACGGGTGGGCCAGCGGGACAAAGGTTCAAACACGGCCGCCGATTTAATAAAGCAGAATCGCAGCCGGGAAGTACCAAATCGATCGATCAGGCGGGCGCCGAGTACCATCAGAAAACGGGGGCTGTGAAAGGTCGCCCCAAAGACCTCGACCTGAAACCCTATTCTTTCCACCATGCGGCGTAAGAGACCCGGTTTGCAGGCAACCCCTATTCGGTAAGGGGCCAACCCCAGTTTATGCAGACACTTAAACGGCAAGAACCTGCGGAGTCGAATTATAGGATTGGTCAGATTGTCGAAAGTGAGGACCATTCGACCCCCCCCCTTCAGGATTCTGAAAATCTCCTGTAATCCGGATTGGACTTCCTCCAGACTTTCCAGATGGTCCAAGGTTGAAAGGTTGATGACATACTCAAATGTTTCTGCTGCGAAGGGGAACTGTTGAACATCCGAAGCAGCGAACAATACCCAGGGGTGGCGCTGGCGTGCGCTTATTAACATCCGGGGGGATATATCAATTATGTGAACCCTGGTAAAGGGGCCTCGCAATTCTTCCACAATCCCTTTAGAAACCGCTTCATCGAAAGCATCGGTTTTTAAAATGCGTCCTTGGAGGGAAGATGGAAGCAGTGCCCGTAACAACCGGGTGTAAACGGCATCACTGTGCAGACGCCAAGTTGTCTGCAAAGAACCGGTTCTCCAACCGTCATGGACTCCATTCCAGTATTTTTGAGGTTCAGGATTCAATCGCTTCCTTTTTTCAGGGCTCCGGCAACTTTTTCCTGGGATGGAAATTGTCTGCCGGCCATCAACTTTTTTCCCTAAAATCCATCAAGGGGATCGCCCCGGCTAAGGCCGGCAGGACTATGGGTATGATAAAACGATAGCCGTAATTGGCAATCCCTGAAACTCCGATGATCACCATCAACATGGCCAGGATATAAATATGCAGGATTACTTCTGTAAAGGGAAAGGGGTGCCTCCACCTTAGTCGTAGAATAATAACTGAAAGATAGGCCGACCACAAGAGCATCCAATGGGGGCGATATCGATATTGTTTGACTATCAGAGGCAGAAATCCCGCTACATACAATGTTCGGTAGAGGTATCTTTTTGCAGAAAACCCCGGCCTGGATATTACGATCTGAGGATTATTATTCCTCCCCCCCACCTCATTCCATTGGACGGATGGAAGAGGGGTCCAGGTCCCGGTAACAAAATAATTGCGGAGGCCCAGAAAATTAGCCGTCAAAAAGAGGAGACTTAGTCCCAGGAGCAATTCGCGATAAGGGGAATTTTTTGCCGCCATGGTAATAAAAAAAAAGCCAGACGGATAACATGGGGATAAAAAGGATGATGGTTGGTCTGGTTAGAAAAATGGGACCCAATAGACCCAGGGAGGCAATTCTGGCCCATGGTTTCTGATCAAGATAGCCTTTAAAAAGCCAATAAAAAAAAAGAGATATTTCCGGAATGAACAGATTTTCCGAAAGGAGACGGCCCGTATAATGTCTTTGGATATCCAGGAAAGCGAAGAGACATAAAAAAAGGAGAAAAAGACCTTGGGTCCCAGCCTTGAGACTTCGCCCAAAGGCAAAAAAAGTTAAGCCTACCGATGCCCCTAAGAGGGCGGACTGCAGCAGATAGACCCACGACGGTTGAATGCCGAAGATTTGATAACACAAAGCCAGGAAGTAAATATAGAGAAAGCCCGTGGGTTTGGTATAGGGGCCTTTTATTTGGGGTATCCAGAACCCCTCTTGAAGTATATTGACGGCCGATTCATGATAGGCAGTCCAATCATCTCCGGGGAGCCCGACAAAAACCTTCCCCAATTCCTGCCGATGCTGAAAAAAACCGATCATAAAAAAAAGGAGGACCAAACCGGAAAACACAACGGCTTTGAATGTCTTCGATCCATTGTCCGGAGTCCGGGTGAAAGTCATTCCTATAAAGGCTTCCTTGAAAAAAATGGATTTTCCTTCCGCGGTATTTAGGGTTTCCTAATCATCTTGCTATAAAACATTTCGGTTGACTATTGACCTAAGACCCGCGGGTTTCTTTTTCCCTGTTATCTTCACGAGGGATACGGACCCCTCCATCTTTTCGATCCCGCCTGTGGCCAAACACCCATCCGCCAAGGGCTCCAGAAAAGACTTCCCGGGTCCCAATGATGGGGTCTTCATTATTCCATTCCTATCAGGAATTTTCCAGATAAGCTTGGCCTTCATGGGGTTCCCATAAATCCGCCTTACCCCCGAAAATATTGTCCACTGCCCGCAAAGCCATCAGCATGGAGTGATCCATATTATTATATTGATGGATGCCGTTCCGTCCGATAGTTTGGAGGTTATTATATTTTGACAAATATCTTCGGATTACATTTATCTGTTGGCGATAATCAGGATCATAGACCGGATAGGCATTGGCCTGACGAAACACTACTCCATCTTCCACTTCAACCGACTTGGCCAGATTGATTTTTTCCAGTTCGTATTTGGCCAATTCAATTAATTCCGGATCGGGTTTGCTCCAGAAATCATCCCCTTCGTCACAAAAATATTCCAGACCCAGGCTTGATTTTTCCGGATCAGGAATCATGGCCGGGCTCCAGTTTCTGAAGTTCTGGATTCGGGCCACTTTCACGCCGGGATAATGGATATACAACCATTGTTCGGGAAAAAGAGGATTCCGTTTAATAATTAACCCGACCAGGATAAAGGCCCGATTCTTTAATTGTCTGGATGCTTCCAGAACCTCTAGGGGCGGGGGTGGATTTATTCGACCGATTAATTCTCTTAAGGGTATGGTTGAAATAAATTGATTTCCTGTTATGCTGGAAGTGGCTTCGTCTTTTTGAATATGGACTTCCCGGATAGCATCCCCTTGAGTATCCAGAGAGAGGATACAGGTATTGAATTGAATCCGTCCTCCCTGCCCTTCCACTTTTTCTTGAAAACGTTCCCACATCAAACCCGAGCCAAGAATGGGGTAATTAAATTCCCTAATCAAGGTCTTGATCGACTTCGAACCCCAGAAAAGATCGATTACCACGGCATGCAGGGACAGTCCCCGAATACGCTGTTCGGCCCAATCGGCCCTGAGGTTCTGACAGGAAATGCCCCAGACCTTTTCGGTATATTTTTGAAAAAAAGTCTCATACAAACGACGTCCGAAGCGGTGAATGATCCAGTCCTCAAATGTTTCTATTCGAGGAGAAGGGAAAATCCTTGCCTTTAAAAAACTGAAAAAAATGTTGATACTTTCAAGAAGGCCTAGATTCTGGAAGGCATTGGCAAACTCAAGAGGATATTTGTAAAACCGATCCTGGTAATAGATACGGGAAGACCGGGGAATAGAAGGGAAATCCTTCGGCATCATTTTATGCCAGAGCTCTTCAATTTCCTTTAGTTTTGTATAATAACGGTGTCCCCCGATATCAAAACGGAATCCTTTGTAGGTCTCGGTCCTCGCCACCCCCCCCACTTTATTCTCTTTCTCAATAATAAAAGGGGCGGTCTTCTTTTCCAGCAAAGCATGGGCCGCGGTCAGCCCCGCGGGACCGGCCCCAAAAATAATTACGGGAAATTTGTTCGGCGTCATTTTTTGTTTGATTTGAAGAAATTTTTCCCAAACGTGCTAAATGGTTTTAGGGAAAAAATGTTTCGAATTGAAAAACGAATCAACCCCAGGGTAAAGGCCAGACCACAATAAAAATAATAGAATCCATGCCAGGGAATGGCACTCAGAGTAAAACAAACGCCTCGTTTCCGCAAGAAGAATCGATAAAGAGAACCATTCAGGATAAGCAAGAGGATCCCGATGATTAATGAACCGGACAAAAACCAATAATTCTTCCACAATCCCAGAAGAATTGAGGTCAAAAAGGCATAAACCAGAAAGAGGCTCATGCGGTGTGATAGTCGGAGATTAAGGTCATTAAGAAGCCGGCCATGGGTAAAAATCAAATCAGTCCAGGGCAAGGCGCGATCGAAAAAATCAGATTTCAGGAGAGAAAGGTACCGCCAGTGCTTGAGATGGGTAACCTGCAAGTCCTTGCAAAGAAGAATTTGATAGCCGGCCTGTTTTAACCGGTAACCCAGATCGATATCTTCGATAGAAGGGCGGCGATAACGCTCATCAAACCCCTTCATTTCCCAAAAAACGGTTCGGTAAATGGCCCCACACCCGGCCCAAAAAGTAGAAGCCTCTTGCCGGGAAGTCTGATGGGTGAAATGATGAAAAAGATTTTTATATTGGGACAGGAAATTGTCCTCACCCGGTTCATCGTCATAAGAGCCGAAAAGGGCCGCGATATCGGGATGGTTTTGAAAACAGGCAACCATTCGGCCGATGAGTGTGGAGGGGATGACCACATCGGAATCAATAAACACAAGCAGATCGCCTTGTGCCGCCAAAGCCCCCTGGTTCCTGGCACAGGCAGGACCCAAAATGGTCGGGTTTAATATCAGTTTAACCCCCAAGGATTCATCGGGCATCAGGGACCCCTTCGGTCCCCCATCTTCTATGATAATAATTTCCTCGGGACGAGGGGTGGCTTGAAGAATGGCTTGTAAACAACGACGAAATTCTGGGCCGCTGTCATGAGTTGGAATGATTACCGAAACTGTGGGGAAAGAAGGGAAGGCTTTAATCATTTCCGGATCGCTTTTATCTCCCGAGTGCTGATCCCGGTCAGTTTTGACAAAAATTCAGCTATAAGTCAACCTTAAACTTAGAGAGTGATTTATACCCCTCCCGAGTGACGACCTGGCGACCATCTTCAAGTAATAGCCTTTTTATAATCTTGGTACTGACAGTCGATTGTTTCCCTTGTTTCGGGCTATACTTGAGGCTTCTTCATCGCCTATTGAATCTTCTTTGAAAAAGAGTTGGATTCTTATTGGTACACCTTATGAATCCCCCACCAATTTCGTCCAAATTTTGGGAGTCCCCCTTTTTTCCCTTATCCCCTCTATCTGGAAGCCCAGACCTGAAAGGTCCCCTATTCATCAGAAGGTCCTCTTTATCCCCTTCTTTTTGTCTCAATATTTATGCTGTTTTCTTCTTCTGTTTTTTTCTTCTTGACCCCTCATGGAGCCTATTTTATATATAACTTATTCAAGCTATTCTCTTTTCAACAATTTTAGGTTATAAATAATCAGAAAAATATTCTCTTGTGAGGCTGAAAATCCTGTCCTTGCAGGATTCTTTCGCTGTGTGGAGTTCCCTGGAGTTCCAATCACTAAAGCCCGGTATCCTGCCGATGGCCTGACGGGGAATAGACTACTGGTTAATACTCCAGTGATTTACCCCTCGCTCTAAACTGGGGGATAAACCCGCTTTTGGTGGCCCTGGGGATGGAATTTTTATGTACCTCTTTACTATAAATCCTTTAGAAATAGATAGCTGAACAAGTCCTTACAATGAGAATGCCCCATATTCCTGCCAACCCAATGATGCTTTCCGTGGGTAGCCTGATTATGGCTTTCCGACTTCTGAGTCGACTTCCCTCCTACCTCCGTATACCACTTTCGATTGCCGAATGCCGGAAGATCCTTCAGGGGCGCCTGGAACAACGGGAACAGGATTTCCTAACTTTGGTGCACCGGGTTGTTTTCTCAAATCACCTAAGCCCTTACCTCTCACTTTTCCAAATGGCCGGGTGTGAATACGGTGACTTGGAACATCTGGTCCGCTCAGAAGGACTGGAAGGTGCCCTTCGGACACTTTTTAGGAAGGGTGTATATCTGACGGTAGATGAGTATAAAGGACGTCGGCCTGTGGTCCGAGGAAGTCATTCTCTGTCGGTCACCCCGTCCCTGCTTCGAAACCCGCTCTCGCTCCCACAGTTCTGGGCAAGTACGAGCGGTTCCCGGGGGACCTCGACGCGTATTCCCATTGATCTGGAGTGCATTCGAGACCATGCGGTGAATATGTACTTGGCCCTCGATGCCCGGGGGGGTGTAGCTTGGCGAAATGCTGTTTGGGAAATGCCGGGGATCGGGCCCCTTCTCTGGTTTTCTGCTTGCGGGGGACCTGCAGCGGAATGGTTCTCTAAAATTGATCCGGCTACGCAGGGCCTCTTTTCTCGCTACCGGTGGAACGCCCGGTTTATCGCCTGGACAGCCAAAATATCAGGCATATCCATGCCTAATCCAAAATATGTTCCGATCAATGCACCGCTCCCTATTGCCCAATGGATGGAGAAGATATGTAAGGGGGGTGAGGTTCCCCATCTTTGGACCTCTCCAAGCTCGGCGACAAAGGTTTGTCTGGCCGCCGAAGAAGCCGGATTGGATCTTGGCGGCGCCCGGTTCACCATTACCGGTGAACCGGTAACAAAGGCCCGGTTGGATGTTATCCGGCGGGTTCGGGCTGAGGCAATGCCCGATTACGGGAGTGCCGACTCTGGGGGCTCGGTCAGCTATGGATGCCTGACACCCGAAGCGCCGGATGATGTCCATGTCTTCAGGGACCTTAATGCAATCATCCAGGTCGATGCCCATCCCTTCCCTGCAGGATCCTTGCTTTTAACCTCTATCCGACCGACCATCCCATTTTTCTTTCTTAACGTCTCCATGGGAGATCAGGCTATTGTCAGTTATAGGCGTTGCGGTTGTCCATTGGAGGGCTTAGGGTGGAGCATGCACCTGCATACGATCAGAAGTTATGAGAAGTTGACTGCCGGAGGCATGACTTTCGCAGACACCGATATCATTTCCGTCCTGGAAGAAACCTTACCCAAACGGTTTGGAGGGGACCGACCGACTATCAGCTTGTGGAAGAAATAGATGGTGACGGCAAACCGCAACTTCGTCTATTGATCCATCCATCGATAGGGCCTGTTGACCCGCTTGACGTGTCCAATGTTTTTTTTCAAACCATTGGCGGCGGTTCCGGACTCGAGCAGATTATGGCTCTCCAGTGGCGAATAGGAGAGTATCTCTGTGTAGAACGTAAGGTTCCCCAGGTCACCCCTTCAGGGAAAATATTACACCTTTGGTCGGAGACAACCGAACCTTTAGCAGGTGCCCATGATTAAAGAATCGGTTTACCGCCTGGATACCCAAGCCCTCCGGCTCTTTTCCCACAAGGGGGCTGAAGGGGGGCCTGAAGTCCCACAGGGGGGGCCAGCAAACGGGGTCAAAGTTCGTCGGATTATGCAAATCACCCAGGATTTGTCCTTACGATCTTTTAAACACCTGCGTATTCTCGATTTGGGGTGCGGGGAAGGTTGCTATGCCATTGAGGCCGGGCTGCGGGGGGCGCAAGTCTTGGCCCTGGATGCCCGCAGACAAAGAATGGACCAGGGAGTGGCCGTCGCTTATCGTCATGGATTGGATCAGGTAAAATTTATTCAGGAAGATGTGCGTCACCTTAAACGAAAAGTTCATGGATCATTCGATGTAGTGTACTTTTTGGGCCTCATGTATCATCTGGATGTTCCTGACGTTTTCTTCGTTCTGGAGAATATCTTTAATGTCTGTACCCGACTTTTAGTGATAGATACCCTGATCAGCCTGACAGCAGAACACAAGGTTGAATGGCGATCCGGTACGTACCAAGGGAAAAGAGTTCGCGAACATAACGATGAGGACCCGGAACAGGTAAGAAAAAGCCGGGTGCTAAAGTCCATCGACAACACCTTTAGCTTTCATTTCACGAAGGGGTCTCTTCTGCAAGCCCTCCTTGAAATCGGGTTCAGTTCCGTTTTTGAGTGTCACCTTCCCTTAGAACCAGGGAAGGCGGAAAACCGGATCACCTTGGTGGCCATAAAGGGTAAGCCGGTTTTAATCTCGACCTATCCCTGGGTAAACCACAAATCCGAAGCGGAAATCGAAGAGGCTCTTTTAAAGGGCGACAGACTTTCAGAGTTAAAGGATGGCAAGATCATCGTGAACCATTCCGGTCAAGAAGGAATCAGACCCTCCCCCTATTATAAATTCATAAAAAAATCCAGATCTTCGATAGTCTTTTTCTGCATGCCGGAGAACGGACATTTTCAAAGGTTGCGTTCTCTGATCACCGGTCTGGCCGGGAGAGGACTGGATGTCCATGTATTCACCCATCAGAAGTTTGCCTCCCAGGTCAGGGGGGCAGGGGGTATTTTCTTTGATCTTTTCTCCAAGTACCCTCTGGAAGCTGTTGATCGAGAATCGTTGCCGGTCCCTTGTCGTTATGTCACCTTTGCCGGACGATATGCCCAACAGGTCTTTAGTGAGGTGGAAAAAACAAAACCATCCCTTATAGTGCATGATACTTTTGCCGTTATTGGGCAGGTCATCGCAAACCTCACCGGCATCCCCCGAGTGACGGTCTGTTCCGGGCACAATGTTACCCCGGCTCGTTTTTTGCCCATTTTGAAAAAAGATCCACGGGTGAGGATAGCCGATCAGTGTTTACAGGCCGTAGAAACACTGCGTCGTTCATACGGCCTGGCTGACGCCTCTCCCTTCTCCTATATCTCTTCTTTAAGCCCTTACCTCAACCTTTATTGTGAACCCTCGGAATTCTTGGATAAGCAAGCAAGACCATCCTTCGAGCCCATCGCTTTTTTCGGGTCACTGCCGTCCTTGGAAAGGGATCAGTTCGAAGGACCGGAAAATCAAATATGGCCTGAGGTTCGCAGTGACCGCACTCTCAGGGTCTATGTGTCGTTCGGTACGGTTGTCTGGAGGTATTACGCCGCCCAGGCCTTGAAGGCCCTGAATGGTTTAGTGGAAGGATTGACTGATTTCCCGTATATCAGAACGATGATCAGCCTTGGGGGGGTCAAGATTAGTCCCAAAGACCTTGCCGGACTGCAAGGGCCCAATGTTCGCATCGAGAATTACGTTAACCAGTGGGAAGTGTTGAAATCGGCTGACGCCTTTGTAACCCATCATGGAATGAACTCGACTCATGAGGCCATTTTTCATCGTGTTCCCATGATTTCTTACCCCTTCTTCTGGGATCAGCCCATGTTGGCAACGAAGTGCCAACAACTGGGAATTGCCATCCCACTGACAAATGTTTTACAGGGGCAGGTCGGGAAAAACCAGGTATGGGTCGCCTTGAGGCGATTGAAAGAGGAAAAGGGGTCGATGGAGAAGTCGCTTGCCCGAGTGTACCAATGGGAAAAAACGGTTATGGCCAACCGCCCCGCTGTCCTTCAGCGGGTTGTTGATCTTATGAAATAACCTTTTTTCGGTTATCAGGATGAGAAAAGATTTGGGGGCAGAATTTATTTATTAGAAGACCAGGAAGGTGGATGATTTCCGCCAGCCTTGAAAGACCGGCGGAAATCCTTTGACTATGAAAACGAAGGAGACCTACTGAATAATAATGAAATGGGACACGATCGGGTTTATGATCTTTATTCCTCGTAGAGGGCCTGAAGTCGGGCCCCATACCTTTTTAAGACATTGCTCCTTTTGAGTTTTAAAGTCTGGGGGTTCAGACCGTTATCCACAATAAAGTCTTCCGTAATAAAACGGAACCTCTGTGGAATTTTATAACCGTCATGGGATTTGCGCAGATGAGCAATGAATTCTTGGGGCAGATAATCCTTCAAATCCTGGTTTTTGATGATTTCTTCCGGCGTTCCTTGGTTTCATGATTTTGCATGAGGTTCCGCCTTCAAGGCATGGGTGCCCAAGTCAAAAAAACAGGTTACTTACGTCAATCAAATAATCAAACTTTGAGTAATTGAAGATCTATTAATTCCCCCAATCATAAAGTTTTAAGGCGTTATCTCTTAGAAACTTGTGCTGCACTTCCTTATTTTTGAAGGGGACAGTTTTCATTTCCGCCATGGCGCGGCTTTGAGGTATCAGAGAGGTCGTGGCAAACATAACCTTATCTTTTTCCCTGGTATTCAGGTAATGGATGATCTCCTGCGGATAATGGTTGGGAGCAAAGGCGGAGGTCATATAATATAAATTCGGCCATTTGAGCATCAATTTCACGCAGGTAAAAACCCAGGGCTCACCGTCATGGGACATCACTATCTTTAATTCAGGGAAAAACCAGCAAACCTCGTCCAGATAAATAGGATTCTGAACCTCCCCCGGCACCCGGCGACCCGGTATCCCCACGGTCATTCTGATTGGAATATCGAGTTCGATGCATTTGGCGTAAATGGGATAATAGACCTTATCATTGTAAGGCTTCTGTGTTCGGAAGGCCGCCGTATTGGCGGCTTTGAATCCATATTCTTTAACGGCTCTTTCAAGTTTCCGGACGGCTGCCATCCCTTCCAGAGGATTAATCGATTGAGCCCCAATAAACCGGCCTGGATATTTTTCAATGGCCTTGAGTACCCATTTTGGTTAAGTTTCGTCGGTTACCAGGATCGCTTTTTCTATGCCGGCTTCATCCATTTCGGTTACCAACTGCTTCGGAGTGTGGGGTTTGAATTTTTTATTGAGATCTTTAAACAAATATCCAATAGACTTGGCGTATTCATCTTTTTTTAACAAGGCGCTTGTATTTATAAAACAATCAATCCCGGCTATTCCCGGCCTCATTGGATTACCCCCTCTTACTATTATTTTTTTATCAATATTCCATATTGGTATCCCTTTTCAATCAGTAACCATCAGTAACCATCCGTTTCGCAGATAGTAGTTGAAGGTAATCCTATCGGAACTAAGGGAACTCGGTCAATGAAGAGATATGTGTCCTGAATTCAAGAAAAACAATCAGGCCTTGAAATCAGAATTTTTCTATGATATCAAAATTATAAAGGATCTGGAAATATTGGGTAATATTGATAATGATTTTGGAGGAGGGGATGGATACCGAAGGAATCGTTAGTGAAGTCTTAAATAGATATGCTTTGCCGGTACGGGGACGGCATGGGGTCGTTCACTGGGCTCGGGTACTGGAAAACGGTTTGCGCCTGGCCGAGTCGACCGGTGCGAATGTGCAGGTTGTAACCCTTTTTGCTTTATTCCACGACAGCCGCCGGGTTAATGAGCATTTGGATGAGGGGCACGGTTTTCGTGGAGGGGAATTTGCTCGAACATTGCGGACTTCGCTTTTTGATCTCAAAGACCCGGAATTTGAATTATTCTTTCGGGCCTGCCACTTTCACACCGATGGACATACCGAGGGGGATGTGACCCTGCAAACTTGCTGGGACGCTGATCGTCTTGATCTGGGGCGGGTCGGCATCTCACCAAAGCCTGACCTTTTATGCACTGATGCTGCCCGAGGTTTAATCGATTGGGCGAATCAACGAGCTGTCAAGGGATATGAACCTGAGATGGTCACCAGGGTGTGGGGATTATAATCTGTTATATCTTTAGAACCCCAAACTCATCTTTTATTTGTCCTCCGTAGGCAGTTATGTTTAATTAAAATAATTCAAAAAAAAGGTTGACAGTACGTATGAATAGACATATATTATATACGTATTAAAAGGAGTTCCCATGAACAAAAAACTGACTCTTTTGCTTGATGAAACGGTTATCAGCCGGGCCAAGGACTATGCCGGACATCACGAAGAAACGCTTTCGGGATTGGTAGAAAAATATTTTAATTATTTGACGGCAAAGACATCAAACAAACCGGAGATAAAAATATCCAAGGAAATTGAAGCGTTGGTTGGGATCGTTAAAATTCCAGGTCATCTTGATGTCAAGAAAGATTACCGGGAACATCGGGCGGACAGGGTACTTCATGAATAGCCTATTCATTGATTCTGATGTCCTGATTGATTTACTGGCCCAACGAGAACACTATGTTGAAGCGGGAGACCTATTGACGATTATTGCAGAAAAAAGAGCAGCCGCATTTACTACACCTATAGTCCTGGCCAACGTTGATTACATAATTACCAAGTACTCCAGTAAGGCGAAATCAAGAAAGGCGATAAGAGCCTTACGAAAGTGGTTGTCTATCCTGCCAATGGACGAGAAGACCGTAGATATGGCCCTTGAATCGGAGTTTTCAGATTTTGAAGATGCCCTCCAATACTTTACCGCTGAAAAACAGGGAGTCGATTTTATTATTACAAGAAATAAAAAGGATTATGCCAAGGGGAGAATAAAAGCGATTGCCGCGCAGGAATACCTGGATATGATTGCAACAAAAACCGATTAGGAAGGTGCTCGTTTATTAACGCCATAACGCAATGCGAAAATCCTTGACAGTCCGAAATACTCGGAGTATAAAATTACCTATCAATAATTTTTCCCACTACATCAGCAGAGCATAATGAATTCCACAGACCCAAAAAAGAACAACACGATGAAGAACTCGAGTGCTGTTGGATATTCCGCAGTCTATGGATTGCTGTTGTCTTTGCCCTTAGGGGTCCTACTGCTCGCCCTTCGAAGGGGGACCTTTATCGCTTTTTAGGGGTATAAACCTAAAAAAGCCGAAGGCCCCCCCCTCTCTCTCAACACCACATAGTATAACCAAAACCATTTCCAGAGGCGCTATGGATTATTCGGTCGGCCCCAATGGCCGACAAAAGCGCGTCCGGGGATGGGTGTTATCTTGATTGGAAGGTCGTTATAAATACATTTAGAATTGCCTTGCCAATTCCTTCCATTTATTAAAAAAAAGGAGAAAGAATCATGAGGAAAGTAGATATATTTGATACAACATTGCGAGATGGTGAGCAGGCACCTGGCTGCCGATTGAACCAAACGGAAAAAGTGGAAATTGCCCACCAGTTGGCGCGGTTGGGGGTGGACGTGATTGAAGCGGGTTTTGCGGCTTCCTCTCCCGGTGACTACGACGCCATAAAGACGATTGCCCAAGAAGTGCAAGGTCCCGTCATTACGGCGTTGGCCAGGGGGGTGAAAGAAGACATCGCTGCTGCGGCCGAAGCAGTTAAGCCTGCTGAACGAGCCCGTGTTCATATTGTGGTCAGTTCTTCCGATATCCATCTGAAGACCAAGATGCGAAAATCCCAAGATGTCGTATTGCAAATGGCTGTCGATTCTGTTCGATATGCACGAAATCTTTGTGGGGAGGTGGAATATTCTCCGGAAGACGCCTCCCGGGCCGATCCGGATTATCTTTGCCGGACTTTGGAAAAGGTGATCAAAGCCGGGGCCTCGGTGGTCAATATTCCCGACACGGTCGGTTTTGCGGTGCCGGGGGAATGGCACCAAATGTTTACCGACCTCAGAAACCGGGTTCCCAATATTGATCAAGCCAAGGTCAGCGTTCATTGCCACAATGATCTTGGGATGGCGGTCGCCAACTCGCTGGAAGTGGTTCGTGCCGGAGTGGATCAAGTAGAGGGGTGTTTTAACGGTTTAGGTGAAAGGGCCGGGAATGCCTCCCTGGAAGAAATCATTATGGCCATCCATCTGCATCCGGAATATTACCAGGCCTATGTAACGATTAACCTGAAGGAAATCTATCGTACCTGTCATCTGATTTCAAAGTTTACTGGACAACCTATTCCGCGTAACAAGGCCGTGGTTGGCGGAAATGCCTTTGCCCACGCCTCGGGCATTCATCAGGACGGCATTCTAAAGGATCACCGGAACTATGAAATTATCAGCCCGGGACTGATCGGACGGCAATCTCGGGATATCATTCTGACCACCCATTCGGGACGCGCTGCGCTGAATTATCGGCTGGCCACCTTGGGTTATCGATTATCACCCGATGAACTGAAGGCCGTCTATCAGAATTTCCTGCAAGTGGCTGACCGAAAGAAAGAAGTTGTCGATGAAGACCTCCGGGGCATCATGGAAATCAGAGGATAGTGGAAATCCGGGGCAGTATACTTATTCTTCGCTCCCGAAGAAAAAAATAAGTAAACTGCCCCTGGAATTTGACCAATCGGTGAACGTGCCGGAAAAAATGTTAGTACTTCATCTTTATTGGGCAAATGCTGGTTTGCGCTTTATGGAGTCCTTAGATATTTCTCATACCAGGCCAAGACCTTCTTCCAGCCGTCCACAGCCGCTTCCATCCGGTAACTGGGCCGGTCAACAGAAAAGAAACCATGACCGGCGTTTGGGTAGGTGTGAAATTCGTAAGTCTTGTTAAATCGTTTGAGCTCTTCCTCCATCCGCGTAACATGCTCAGGAGATGGATTTTGATCCTCCGCTCCGAACAGGCCCAATAAGGGGCAGGTAAGATCCTTGGTCATGACAATGGGGGCAACCGGGTGCCCCTCGTTTAACTCCTCAGGCTTGGCCACTACCCGCCCTCCATAGCAATCCACGGCGGCATTGATCCGTTTGATCCTGCAGGCTGTGATGTATACTTGCCGGCCGCCGGAACAAAAGCCGATGGTTCCAACTTTTCCGCTGTAATAAGGCAGGGTCTCTAAGTAACGAATAGCCGCATCGATATCCCCGATACATTGTTCATCCGGGATACCACCAGCCTTCCAGATCTTGGCCAAGATTTCCTCGGGTGTGCCTGGTCCTTCGCGGTGATGAAGGTGGGGTGCAAAACCCACATAACCATGATAAGCCAATTTTCTGGTCATTTCTTTTGATGATTCATCCCAGCCGGGCATATGATGGATCAGAACAACTCCCGGAAAAGGGCCCGCTCCGAGTGGGCGAGCCAGATAGCCTTCAATCAGATCATTGTTGTGTCCCCGAAAACCGACTGTTTCAGCAATCATTCCTTCATACATAGCGGATTCCTCCTTGAAACCTATTTGAATTGGATTGGAGCGGATTAAGTATATAAAAAAAGGGGGAAGGGAGCAAGAAGCAAATTTTTGTATGATTTTGAAATGAAAGAAGTTAAAATTATTTCTCATTCCGCAAGAAAGGAGAGTATAGATGGATCAGCAAAAAATGAATATAGACGTTGAAGAAAGGCCCGAATGCTTTGATCGACGAAAATTCCTTAAACAGATGGGGCTTATTGCTGGTGGGACGGCGGCTGTTTTGGCTACCTCCACTCTTATAAAGAATAATACAGCCAGGGCCGAAATGATCTCCAAAAACGATCCCCGCCTTTTTATGGAATATCTGAAATACCCGGGGGCGACCGGGGAGATCCGGGCTTATTCTGCCAGACCGAAGGGGGGAGGAAAGGTCCCGGCCATACTCGTTATTCATGAAAACAGGGGATTGGTTCCCCATATCGAGGATGTGACCAGGCGGTTGGCTTTAGAAGGATTTTTGGCTATGGCGCCGGATGGTCTGACACCTCTGGGAGGAACCCCGGAAGATCAGGAAAAAGCACCGGCCTTGATCCAAAAGCTGGATAGATCCTCCACCATTCAAAATTATGTGGCTGCAGTAAAATACTTGAAGAACCATCCGATTTCGACCGGGAAGGTGGGGGCCGTGGGTTTTTGCTGGGGTGGAGGAATGGCCAATCAACTGGCAGTACACTCACCGGATCTTTCTGCCGTGGTGCCCTACTATGGACCACAACCGGCGGTTGAAGACGTGCCGAAGATCAAGGCTTCTCTGCTTCTTCATTATGCCGGATTGGATCAGTGGGTTAATGGGGGAATACCGGCCTATGAGGCCGCTTTGAAAAAGGCCGGAGTGGATTATCGTTTATATATGTATGCCGGTGCCCAGCATGCTTTTAACAACGATACCAGTTCCCGGTATAATAAAGAGGCGGCGCAACTGGCCTGGCAGCGGACCATCGCTTTCTTTAAAGAGAAACTTAGATAATATCTAAGGATATTCTATTTTTTTGGCGAGTTGCGAGTTTCGGGTTGGGAGTTTATGAGGAGAAGGTTTTATTCTAAACCCGGAACCCGCAACCCGTAACTTTATCCACTGATTTTTTTCCCCAGACAGCACTTCTTAAACTTCAGACCGCTGCCGCAAGGGCAGGGGGCATTGCGGCCGACCTTAACGGTCTTGGGAACGTGTTGGGTCTTCGATAGATTATCCCCGCCTTCAATGGATTTTCGGCGCCAGAGGGCGGACACTTGGTCAACAAAAGGCTGGCTATGGTTGAAGAAACGTTTGAATCCTGCACAGAGGTAGTTCAGACCGACCTGACCGTCCGGTGTTTTAAGGATACGGTCCTTTGGACAACCCCCGTAGCACATTTCCAAAACCTCACAACTCCGGCAATACTGGGGCAGTGTATCCCACTTGGACTGTCCAAAGGCCTTTTGGGCCGGGCTTTCTAATAAATCTACCAGAGGGGTTTCGGCGATATTCCCTAACCGATGTTCCCTATCAACAAAATGATCACAGGTATAAAAATCTCCGTTGTGTTCAACCACTGGGATATCACCGCAAGTTTTTCGAAAAATGCATAAGGCATGATCCTGCCCGAAGGCGGTCCGGGATGTTTCCTCGAAAATCTGCACTTTGAGCTTTTCAATATCCTCGGCTTTCCATTCGTCGAAAATAGTGCAGAGAAAGGTTCCCCAGGCCTCGGGTGGTACGGTGCGGGAGCTGACCCCTCCCTTTCCATCCGGGTCCGGTTCGACCAGGGGCAGAAAGGTCATGTACTGGGCCTGAATCTGTTTGAAAAAACGGTATACCTGGAGAGGAAAACCGACATTTTCGACATGGACCACACAGAGTATATCAATCGGGATCCGGTGTTGCTTGAGCAGCCGGTATCCGCGCATCACTTGCTCATGCGTGGGATTGCCGTTTTTAAAGAGTCGGTGTCGGTCATGGAGCGCCTGGGGCCCGTCCAGGCTGAGACCGACGGCAAAATCCTCTGCTTTTAGGAAGCGGCACCACTGCTCATTGAGCAAGGTCCCGTTGGTCTGTATTCCGTTGAAGATGCGCCGGTTGGGGGGCAGATGCTTGCGCTGAAAGGCTACAATCTTATGAAAATAGTCAAGACCCAGGAGGGTCGGCTCCCCGCCGTGCCAGGAAAAATTAATTGTCGGCCCGGGAAAGGCTTCGATGTGCTGGAGAATATAGGCTTCCAAGACGGCATCGGACATGGGAAAGGACTCCCCGTTTGGGTAGAGGAGTCCTTTCTTTAAATAATAACAATAATGACAGCCCAGATTGCAGACGGGGCCGATGATCTTCGTGAAAATTTGAAATTCGCGGGAAGCCTGGGCCAAGGAGATAACCCCTATATCTCTTGAATCAACCCATAAAACCTGGCCGTGAATAAACTATCCACATACTCTTTGACCAGGGTGATCTTCCCTTGATCATTAAATTTAAAGGATATCCGGTATTCCATGCCATAATGTGTTGCAGATAGGCAATAGCTGTTTTGGTATTGCGTTCCTCTGGAGATAGGTTGCTCATGTTGGTGTTGTCCTTTTAGGGAGGGACCTTAATTGTTATTTGGCCAGAGATCCCCCATCGACGACGATGGTTTGGCCGGTTATAAACTGGGAGGCCGCAGAGGCCAAAAAGACGGCTACGCCTTTCATATCGTCTGCATCTCCCCCTTTTCCCAGGGGGATTCTCTCGGCTGCCATTTTATAAAGGTCTTCGTTCCTGGTCACATGGGCCATCATATCGGTTCGGAAATATCCCGGGGCAATGGCATTGACGCGGATATGGTAAGGGGCCAGTTTGACGGCCAGGTTCTGGGTCAGACTCACAATGGCCGCTTTAGTCGAGTTATAGGGAACAGCCGGGTGAGATTCCTCTGTGGTTCCCCGAAAACCGGCGGTCGAAGCGATGTTGATAATCGTTCCCCCGCCCCAGTCTTTCATCCGGTTGGCCATCTTCTGGGTCAATATCCAAACGGACCGGACATTGACATTGAAAACATAATCCCATTTTTCGAGGGGGTAGTCGAGTGTCGGGGCACCCCAGGTCGCCCCGGCATTATTGACCAGGATATCGATCCGGGGGAATTTTTGCGTGGCCGCTTGGAGCATATTACCGATCTCTTCTTCTTTGGACATATCACAGGCTATGGGGAAAACCTGGACATTATAGGCTTTCGATAATTCCTGGGCCGATGCCTCAAGATTAGTCATCTTTCGCGAGGTAATGATCAGGTCCGCACCGGCTTCAGCCAAACCGGTTGAAATGAATTTCCCGATCCCCCTTCCGCCTCCGGTGACCAGGGCGACCTTGCCTTTCAAATTGAACAGTTCCTGCAGTTTCATTACAACCTCCTGTATTGGTTTGATTTTGAGAAAAAGCCATAAGTCACCCCTTTCGAAAGAGATGGCCCTCTTTTCCTATCTTATTCATCATTTTAAAGATTTATATTAAACCCCATTTCCCCTGTCAACGATAAAAGGGGAAACAACCGTAACTTTTTGTATTGATGGTCAAAATATTAAGTACCCCCTTGACATCCTTTAATGATCGAGTTAGAAATCCTAATGGATTTTGGTTTAAGGTTGAAAGGTCGTTGCAATCCTTTTTATCTTTCACCGGGTACCCATTATAAAACAAATTCAGGAAACGAACCCGCAGGCAAGCAAAACCTCCCTCAAACTTGCTCCTGATCCGCGGTGAAGGCGTCCAAAAATACCTCTGGTTAACTAAATAACATATCCATATTGAAAGGAGAAAAAGATGGCCTTGAGGACCTATCCGGAATTCAGTACCAACTATAACCTGCTGCTAAAAACCCTGATGAAAAGACCGGTGGATATTTACCCGAACGAGATCGGACTGGTTTACCGGAATCCTAACACCGGTGAGTATTTCCGATTTACCTGGCAGCAGTGGTATGAAAGGACCTGCCGACTGGCCAATGCCCTCAAGGGCAAACTGGGTCTTAATCCCGGGAAACCCCGCCAACCCGGAGACCGGATTGCCACAATGGCCTTGAATCATCACCGGCACATGGAGCTTTACTATGCCGTGCCGGGAAGCGGGGCGGTTTTACATCCCATCAACATCAGGCTATCTCAGGAACACATTATTCATACCATCCGTCATTCCCAGGATAAAATCCTTTTCGTGGATGATACAGCCTGGCCCTTGCTGGAAAGTATCTATGAACGAATTAAAGATACGGTGGTGAAATTTGTCTATATGTCCGACAAACCGGGACTTCCCCAGACAAAAATCGAGCCGGTTTTTGAATATGAAACTTTACTCCAAGAAGAATCCCTTCAATTTGATTGGCCGAGCCTTCATGAAGATACCTATGCCACCTTATGTTATACCACCGGTACCACGGGCCTGCCCAAAGGGGTTATGTTTACCCACCGGCAACTCTATTTGCAGACCTTGCATGTCATTGCTTGGAATTTTTTCACTACCGATCCATCTCGCGTAAATTTTGGGGAGAATGAAGTTTGGATGGCGATCACCCCCTTATACCATGTCCATGGCTGGGGCGCCCCTTTTCTTAATGTCTTCTCGGCCAACAAGCTGATCCTGCCGGGGACGTTTACGGTAGAGGGGTTTTGTGAACTGGTCCAAACAGAAAAAGTAACTTCCACTTCGGTTGTCCCGACCGTTCTGGCTATGATCGTTGAGTATAAAGATATTCATAAGTATGATCTCAGCAGTTTGAAGAATCTTGGCGTCGGCGGCGGGGCCTTGCCCTTAGGATTGAAAAAGAAAGCGGAAAAAGTCATTCCCGGATTCAAGGCCAGGTCCGGATATGGCATGACCGAGACCGCACCGGCAGCCATCCGGGCCTTTGTCAAAAAAACCATGGTTGACTGGCCGGAGGAAAAACTGGATGAAATCCGGGTAAAAACCGGGTTGGCCGTTCCGGGCCTGGAGGTGATGATCGTCGATGAAAAAGGAGACCCGGTTCCCAGGGATAATGAGACCGTGGGGGAAATCGTGATCCGGGGTCCGTGGATCATGGAACAGTATTATAATGAACCAGAGAAAACGGCCGAGGTCTGGCGGGACGGTTGGTTCCATACCGGCGATGTAGCCAAGGTGGACGAAGAGGGGTACGCCACCATAGCCGACCGGATGTCCGATATGATTCGCAGCGGCGCTGAAATGGTCCCGACGGTACTGCTGGAGAACCTGACGGCCCTGGCGGAATTTGTTTTAGAGGCTACCTATGTAGGCGTTCCTGACGAAAAGTGGGGACAAAGGCCCTTGGCCTTGGTGGCCCTTGTTCCAGGGGCTAAAGAAGATGAAAAAGATGTTCTTAAGTTTTTACAAACTGAGGGCGTAGAGAAGGGGAAGATCACCAAATGGATGCTCCCTGAATATATCCTGATTACCAAGGCCATTCCCAAGACAAGTGTGGGTAAGTTCGACAAGATCACGATTAAAAAACAATTGGAGGATCTATTGCCCAAGGCTAAGCGGATTCGGGATCTATAGACGGCGACTAAAAGGTATGTGTGAGAATTAAAGCCCCATCCCTTTATAACTCTCTCAAACAGCTTTATGATGGAGTTGACGCCGCAGGTCGTCAGGGGTGATCGTTCCCGGCACCAGCCGCTCTCTTGCTGCCCGGTTGGCCGTTATCTGAAGCAAACGATTGACCGGTGTGGCTACTCTGTGAAGCCGCCCAAGCAGGCATATCTCGCCGTTCAGCCAGTCGGCTTCAATGGTGCCTGTCCCGCGAGTTATGCTTTGCCAGGAAGAGCCTCCCTGCCGCCGGCTGTCGCCGATAGGTTGCACTCGGATGATATTCCCGCGGCGGCCCCGAAACTCCTCATCGGTGGCGAAGGCGATACCGGCGGACCGGTAACAGGCCAGCGCTTCTTCCCTGGCGACTTTAAGAAGATCTCTTCCGTCGGCATCATGGCCGCAAACGGCCTGAAAGGCATTGCCGAGGTTCAGCAAGAGCTTGGCGTATTTCTGCCGCATAACCGCAGGATCAGGCTGGGCGCTGAAATCGGCTTCCCGAAGATCGGCGCAGATGGTCTCGATTGTCGTGTCGGTCCCTTGAGGATACCTTCCAGCATCCAGGATTCCCGGTATCGGGGCCGAGTTTTGCTGAACCAAACCCGGTTCCAGATGAGTGGCCGGAAGCATAACCACCATGGCATAAACGTTTTCGAATCGGCGAAGGGCCATCCGTTCATTGGACACCCCGTTTTGCGTGCAAATCACGGGAAGATTGTCGCCGGCTGCGGCCCGAAGGGCTTCCAAGGCGCTAATGGTATCCTGTGACTTCATTCCCAGAATGACCGTGTCATTCTTTTGGAATCGGATCTCTGCCGGCGATGAAACAACCGGAATCTTGAATGTCTCCGTTCCATCAGGGGTCTCAAGCCGGAGGCCGCGCTCGCGGATCGCTTCCAGATGCCGGCCACGGGCAATAAGCAGGACCTCTTTTCCGGCCCGATGCAACCGGGCCCCGATAACTCCGCCGATGGCCCCTGCACCGAAAATAATATATCTCATAATAGACCCTCCAATTTTTGAAATTATTTATCGGCTCACGCTTTGGATTCAATCCGTTGCTGATATCGGATAATTTGCTCAATACCATGGCCGTCCGAGGGATAGACAGGGAAACGGCAAACCCGGCCTTGGCCAAGGTTGCACAATAAGGTGACCACCTATAGACCGGGAGCTTGGGTCAGGTAACGTTATGTCATATTTTTTATTAAAAGAAAAGGAAATGAAGCTCTTTTATTTGCCTTGACTTTTGAAATTAATATATGTTAAAAAAGTGAACGAGCGCTCGGAAATAGATGGATTATGTGATCCTGGCAATCCCCAAAAAGCGCCGGTCGTCAAATCAGGGTAGGGGATTATGCATTAAATGATAATCTGTTTCGACTGGTATCAACAATGAGGACAAAATCCGGAATCGATTGGTTGTTAATAGTTAAATAGTTAAAAAGAAAAGGAGGTAGACAATATGGAATTTCAAAACATTCTTTTCGCAAAACAAGGAAACATCGGTATTCTTACCCTGAATCGTCCACCGGCCAACGCAATCAATATGGCCACCCTGCTTGATATTGAAAAGGCCCTTGATGAGGCGGAAGCCGACAAGGAGATCAGAGTAATTATTATTACAGGGGCCGGAGAAAAAGGATTTTCGGCCGGTTTTGACGTCTCCGATCCGGCCGGAGCCGGGGCGACCGGGCCTAAAGGGCAGGAGGTTTGGACAAGAATAGATCGGCTTTCCAGACCGGTTATTGCCGCTATCAACGGATATGCCTTCGGCGGCGGTTGTGAACTGGCCATGGCCTCTACCTTCAGAGTTATGCAGGAGAACGCCAGGATCGGGCTCACCGAGGTTAATCTGGGTATCATCCCTGGATGGGGCGGGACCCAACGGATGCCCAGGATCCTGGGAAAATCGAAGGCCCTGGACTTGATCCTTTTCAGTAAAAGGCTTACGGCCCAGGAAGCCTTGGGAATTGGGTTGGTAGACCGGGTTTCCAAAGTCGGAGAATTGATGAAGGATGTGATGGAGATGGCCGAAACCCTGGCTGGCCGACCTCCTTTGGCTGTTAAGGCCGTCCTCAATGCCGTCAATGTGGGGATCGAGAAGGGGCTGGATTTGGGCATCCAAGCGGAATTGGAGGGCATCCAAATGGTGTCCAGGTCAAAAGATGCGGTAGAAGGCATCACGGCTTTCATGCAAAAGCGAAAACCTAACTTTACAGGCGAATAAAAATCTCAGGAGGAGACGAATATGAAAGAATGTGTATTTATCGATGGTATCCGGACAGCCAATGCCCGGGCACACAATGAAAAAGGGTGGTTCAGGAATGTCCGGCCAGATGAATTGCTGACCGTACTTTACACCGCTCTATTCGAAAGGAACCCCAAGGTAAAACCGGAGATGGTGGAGGGGGTATTTATCGGAACAGCCAATCCTTCCGGAATGCAGAATGATATTGGACGGGCGGCCTGGCTGGCTTCCGGCTTACCGGAAAGTGTTCCCTCCCAGACCATCTGCAATCAATGCCCTTCCGGCATGTCGGCTACCATGGATGCCGCCCGGGCCATCATGACCGGTGAAACGGACATTATGATCGCCGGTGGTGCTGAGGATATGGAGAAGGTGCCTATGATGGCTAATATGGATATATCACCAAGGCTGTTTCAACGTTACAACCCCATGGAGATCCCTATGGGTGCTACCGCGGAAAAGGTGGCCGATCTATACAATATATCCGTTGATGACATGGTCAAATTTGCCATTTTTTCCCATGAGGGGGCAAAAATGGCCAGAGATACCGGAAGATTCAAAAATGAGATCATCCCGGTAAAAGGATTGAAGGATGATGGAACGGAGTTCATGGTCGATCGGGATCAGTGGATCCGAGAGTCCATGAATGCGGAAGAAATGAAGGCCATGAAGACCCCGTTTAAGGAGAATGGAAAGATCACCGCTGCCTTATCGTCGCCGTTGACCGCCGGCGCGGCCCTCTTGCTGATGATGAGTCGTGACAAGGCCGACGAATTGGGTCTTTCCTATAATTACAAATACAAATTCGGGGCACAGGCCGGCAATGATCCCACCGTTATGGGTGTCGGACCTATTTTTTCCGTCAAAAAACTTTTTGAAAAAACGGGATTAAAGCCTGAGGACATCGGCGCGGTTGAACTTAACGAGGCCTTTGCCAGCCAAGCCTTGGCCTGCATCAGAGAATTAAAACTGGATGGCGACAACGCGCCATTCAAAAAAGTAAACACCTGGGGCGGCGCCATTGCCTTAGGACACCCGCTCGGGGAATCCGGGGCCCGTATCCTGGTGACCCTCCTGAATCGAATGAAGACCGATTATCCCAATGAGAAATATGGACTGGCTTCTCTGTGCGGCGGTTTTGGAAATTCCAATGCCGTGGTCATTGAAAAAATAAAATAATCGGTTATTAATAAGTTTTCACCGTTAAGATTCTATTGAGGCTCCTTGCCTATTGGCGCAGGGAGCCTCGATAGACCTCTTTTTTTCATCAAAATCAGATTAACCTCAAGCATCCACTCGACTTCTTAAAATTCGCACCTTTTTTCATATGGATCGACCGACCCCATGACTATAAATGTTGAAAATGGTTTCCTTCCTCCCCAAGTAATGACCAGACAACAAAGGACGATCACTTTGATCGGGGCCCTGTTGTCCATGTTTATGAGTTCCCTTAACCAGACGGTAATCGGCACAGCCATGCCTCGCATCATTATCGAACTGGGCGGATTCGCTCATTACACCTGGGTTGCCACCAGCTTCTTGGTTACCTCGACCATTATCGTACCGATTTCCGGCAAACTTTCCGATATGTACGGCCGCAAACTGTTTTATCTTATCGGCCAGGGGATATTTATTGCTGGAGCCCTGTTATCCGGTTTTAGTCAAACCATGACCCAACTTATTTTGTTCCGAGGTTTTCAAGGTATTGGGGCCGGAATGATGATGGCCAATACCGTGGCCATCATTGCCGATATCTTCCCCCCCGCCGAACGGGGAAAATATTCCGGGCTTATGACCGGTATTATGGGGTTATCTTCTATCATCGGGCCTACTCTGGGTGGATTAATTACGGATACACTTTCCTGGCATTGGGTTTTTTGGGTGAACATCCCCATAGGAATCTCGGTCATTCTTCTTATTTTTTTCTTTTTTCCCGATCTGCGTGTGAATAACCAGAGCGGTCGGGTGGACTTTTGGGGAGTGGTAACCTTTATCCTGGCTCTTGTCCCGGCTATGCTGGCTTTGTCCTGGGGAGGGGTCGACCAACCCTGGATTTCTTTTCCCATAATCGGAATGCTTATTTTCTCCCTAATCATGGGCGTCCTTTTTCTGTTTATTGAAACCAGAAGCAAGGAGCCGCTCATCCCTTTGTCGCTTTACAAAAACCAAATTTTCAAGATTTCTCAAGTTATCATCTTCCTGATGGGAATGGGGATGTTCGGCAGTCTTATCTTTATCCCACTCTTTTTTCAGGGGGTTTTGGGGGCTTCGGCCACGATCAGTGGAAGCTTTATGACCCCTATGATGCTGGGCCTGGTGGTGGGGAGTTTTACTTCGGGGCAGTTTCTTTCCCGAGCCGGGGGCCATTACCGCCTTCAGGGCATGATCGGTTTGGGGGCCATGGCTTTAGGCCTGGGTTTGATTTCCAGAATGACGGTCCAGACCAGTTTTATGCAAGCAGTGGCCAACATTGTCTTCACCGGCATCGGCATAGGGATTATTATGCCTTGTTATACCATAGCGGTCCAGAATTCGGTTCCCTATCATCTTCTGGGTACGGCCACTTCTTTAATGGTATTTGCCCGGTCTATCGGCGGGACCCTTGGGCTGGCTGTATTGGGAGCAGTGATGAGTAATCGTTTCCGTTTTCACTTTATAAATCATCTTCCCCCCGTAGTGAAGACCATGGTCACACCGGAGCGCTTGAATATTTTGGTAGGAAATCCCCAGGCCCTGATCAGCCCCAAGGCCCAGATGAAATTGAAAACCCTTTTTGCGGCCTTTGGGAATCAAGGGGCGATCTTGACCGAGCAAGTTCTCCTTGCTATGCGACAGGCCCTTTCCTTCGCCATATCTCAAGTTTTCACTATAGCTCTTGGCTTGATTCTCATCGGGTTCATTCTCAATTTTTTTCTCAAAGAAGTGCCTCTGCGTACACAGCATGATTTTACCGGTCCTGCCGGTCAAAGGAAATAACACAGGGAACTTTCATTTTTGTTTCGGCGAGAAAAAAGGTATAATTCTATATGGCCAATTCTATCAGGAAGGATCTTTCCAAGTGGGTCTGGGGAAAACAAGCAGTTCTGGAATTAATTAAGGTTAATCCGCAGAAAGTCCAGCAGGTGATTATAAGTCCTTCAGGCCAAGATCAGCACAAGCAGGAAATTGTAGACTTATGTGCTCAGGCCGGAATTCCAGTTTCTTTTAAAAACCGGAAGGAGATAGATCAGATGCTGCCCGTTCCGGTCCATCAACATGTTGCCGCCTGTTTGAAAATCGATACGCCATTCATCCCTCTGGAATCGTTGTTCTCCGGAATTACCCTAGACCAGAAGCCCGCGCCCGTACTTTTGGCTCTGGACCACATTAATGATCCCCAGAATTTAGGGGCCATGATCCGAACGGCTCATTGTACCGGAGTCCAGGGAATAATTTTGCCCAGGGACCGGTCCTGCCCGGTGACCGGAACGGTCCGTAAGGCTGCGGCCGGGGCTTTGGAATATATGCCCTTGGTCCAGGTCACCAATCTGGTCAGGACTCTGGAGTTGTTGAAAGAAAAGGGCTTCTGGATCCTCAGTCTGGAGGCCGGTTCTCCGGTATATGTTTATGAACTGGATCTTCGGGGGCCATTGGTGGTAGTGATGGGCGGGGAGTCCAAAGGGGTCAGTCCTTTGGTTCGCAAGCACTCTGATTGGATGGCCTCCATTCCCATGAAGGGAAAGGTTTCTTCCCTCAATGCCTCGGCCGCTTGCGCCGTGGTCTTGTATGAAATCCTGCGCCAAAGGCTGGCAAAACTTTAGCCGGTATCATTGGCGTTAAATCATTTTCCCTTTTCAGGATGAGAAGTCCCCTTAAGAGGATGTCGTATCATCCCCGAATCCGGAAATAGAATCAGAAAGTGGGATCCCCCTTTTTCTCAACAATAGAAAAATCTTGCTTCTCTATTTTACGAAGCCACATATTTAGAAGAAAAAATAAATTTTGAGGGTAGGCGGATTTGCTGAAAAAGCGAACTTCTTCCTGAAATGTTGCTTTTATTAATTTGGTCATCCTCCAAGATTTCGAGCAGTAATTGAGATCAATAGCAAAGAATCTTTAAACTCATGAACTTAAGATAGATTAATCGGCTTCTCAGCTTTTCTTTTATTAGGAAGCAGTTTATCTAAATTTTGAAGCCTGTCCTTCTTACCATGCCAGTCAGTTTAGGTATAATCAGCCCTTCATTGGTCCGTTCTCTTCAAAAAAACCCTTTGTCCCTCATCCCTTCTGCCCATTTCCCTTGACACTGCTTGTTTTGTCTTATACTCTTTCCAACCAAAAGCAAGTTCTTTCAAAGAATGAGTATTCTGGGAAACCAATGAAGGAGGAAATCTTATGCACTTGAAAAAAATCCCAATGTGTGCAATATTTTTTACCTTATCTTTTATTCTGACAATAGCGGTCTGTGCCCAGGAGCAAAGGCACAGGCACTCACACCATGGTGAAATCCTTATAACAAACGATACAGACACCCAAATATCGTACTTTATTATGAACGAAAAAATTGGCAGGCTGTCATGGACATATGCACCTGGCCATAGAGGGTATCCGGGTAATGCGGATAGAGTAAAGATCAGATTAAGAGGAGAAGACCAAATCGAAATCGCCGATTGGGGAAAAGCGTACATCGAGGATGTTGCTGAGTTTAATGATGGAATATGGAATCTCAGTTTCCGTCATGCACGCCGTATAATGCATCGTCGATAACCGTCAGAAGGTACTCACGCTTCCCGGCTAGCTGAGAGATGCCGGAAATCGTGAGCGAGCATTTGAGAACTAATAGCCCAGAATGATTATTCTGGGAAACTCATCAAAATAAAGTGAAAATCGGAAAAGGCTTATTTGCCATTTCTGATTTTCACTTTAAAGACAAATTGATGACAATGGTTTCCAAAATGTTGAAAATCGATTTTCGACATTCAACCGCTTATTTTCTGGATTCCCTGGTCAAGCCGGGGAATGGTCGCAGTGTGATATTTCAGTTGTCAAGTTAATCTTCGGTGACCCCAGACAGTAATATTCGAGCCCTCGGTAGTGAATTATTAAAGTCCTTACCTTGCTTCTTTCTAAGGGTAAAATTACTCCCTATTTAATAATCTTCTGAAATCCAAGAGACAATTATGACCGAACCTCTTTGCTTCCTGAAGTCATGCAAGTTCCATTGTGAAAAATCCGAGGAGTTCAAATCGTAATTGTTTAAGAACCCCCTCCAAATTAAGGATTCCAGCCTACCCAAATGAAAAACCTCCTATTTACTATTCACAAAAACGTGTATAATCCATTTTATTCAATGCCAGAACAATAATAAGTCCCGTCTTCCACCGGAGGGGCCAACAATATTGATATTAATGTTGTATCGTGAGTAAAATAAAATGATTCTAATAAGCACTGGCCGACCTTCCAGGAATAAAATTGGAAGTAAAACATCCACCGTTACCGGACGGAAGGACAACGCCGACAAGGCAAGGGCATTTTCAGAAATGAGGAGTCCGGAGGAAGCATGAGGCAGAACCTGTGTACGTAGCGAACAGCGAACCGACTATATATAGCCGTGGGAAGGAGGTCGAGTTGACGTGACTAAACGAGACCTGATATCCGGTGAACCGAACTGCGGTGAAGTTGGACGAGATACGGGGAGGTTGGTGCATCTTACCCAGGGAAGCCCTCCTACACTGGAATCCAAAGGGAGCCAAGGATTCCATAAAACCGAACCGCGAAGGCGAACCCGAAGCGGGGTAGGGTGTAAAGGGTGGCAGATTCACGGGTAGTACCGAAGAAGCAGGGCCGATGAAGCCTGGTAACAGAGCGGAGGATAAAACCCTGAAGACCGGGAGAAGGAAAAGAAGGGAAGGAATCTGATAGAGAACCCACCGCTTGCGATGGTCAACAAACAACTTAAGGACCTATCCTGAAGCCTGGGCAGCCCAAAGATCGTCATTGGGATGCGGGAAGCCGTGGACGAGAGGCGATGGAGACGACATTAGAGAGTCGATTCAGAGTTGCGATGGTACAAGAAGGGACCAGAAAACCGGAGGGGGATGGACGAAACCCGTAAGAGGGTACCGGACGGGAAGAGACCTGGACGGTCAGTAGGCGTCCGGTCCCCAGCCCAAAGGGCTGCTCGTAACCCGGCAATCTTTAATGGAGCAAGTCACGGAGGAAGTTTGGAAGTGAAGGATACGGAAGTACTGGAAAAGGTCTACGAACCGAGACGACTGCGGGAGGCATGGCACCAGATTAGACGAAACGCCGGAGCAGCGGGAATAGACCGAATGACGGTAGAGGAGTTCGAAAAGCGAGAAAGAGAGCTTTTGAAGCTCATCGGTGAGAAGCTAAAAGCGAGCACCTACCGTTTCAAACTTGCCAGAAGAGTTCTGATTCCCAAGGAGGGCAGTAACAAGATGCGTCCCCTTGGGATACCGGTGGTCATGGATCGAATAGTCAACCAGAGTATCAATTTGGTATTTGAAGTTATATTCGCCCCGGTTTTTACGAAGTCCAATTTTGGATTTCGCCGAGGCCACAGCCAGCACCAGGCAATTAGACATGTTCAGGGGATAGTGGAAGATGGATATGAATGGGCGGCTTCAATAGACTTGAAGAGTTTCTTTGATGAAATCCCTCACGACCTGATACTGAAACTTATTCGGCGCAAGGTAGCCGATGAGAGGTTGTTAACGCTGATTGCAAGAGCGTTAAAAGCCGGTATAGTCATCGACGGAGAATATCAGGAAACCCCCAAGGGATGTCCTCAAGGCTCTCCCCTATCACCGATGCTATCGAACATCGTTCTAAACGAATTGGACTGGGAGTTGGAAAAGCGAGGACACCGGTACGGTCGATGGGCTGATGACTTTCTGGTTTTACTTAAATCGGAAAGGGCGGCCAAACGGATCATGGAGGGGATAACGGAGTACCTGGAAACGGGACTAAGACTTCCAGTTAACCGGGAAAAGAGCCAAGTAGCGCTGATTAAAGATATTGCTTTCCTGGGGTTTCAAATACTCAGGGGGAAAATCCGAGTCAGTGACAAGGCCCGGGTAAAGTTCAAGAACAGGATACGAGAACTAACCCGGAGGAACAACCCCTTATCAATGAACCAGGTGATCCAGGAACTCAATGAATATTTACGAGGGTGGATGGCCTATTTTCGGGTCCAGGAGTTTAGCAAACCATTGGCGGAACTGGATGGCTGGATTCGGAGTCGGCTCAGATCCATGCAACTAAAGAAATGGAAAAGACCTGGTAAGTTTCAAAGGATGTTAAGTTGATCCGACTATAAAGGTCTGGAGGCGAACCGAGTCTGGGTCAAGATGAACAAGTGGCAGTCGGTCGGTCGACGGGAGGTTCGCTGTATTATGAATCTCCAATGGTTCAGAAGGCAAAGGTTGACCTTTCTAAGTGACTTCATCCAGAGGCAACTACCTCTTGAACTGAAATTCAGTCGCTAATCGAAGAGCGGCTTACCTGGCCGGTACGAGCCGTTCTGTTGGGAGGGGGTGGCCATCCCGGCCACCTCCTACCAGATTATAGCCTCTTCTTTCAGTCTGAAAAAGCAAGACTCCTGGGAACCCCCGACCCTCTTTTTAAATCTCCCGGCCTGGTACAACCCATCCAAAAAACAATTCTTAGGTTGTCATCTTCCTAAAATCCTTTAACCTTCATTTTGAAGAGAACAGAAAAGGTTGAAGCGTAATCGAAGATAAAAGGGTCTTGATATTTTTGGACCTGGAAACGATAGGGCCGGATTTAGCCAGGTTTGATGTTAGGGTTATCTTAAATATTCTTACGCAGAGACCACTAAAATAGATTGGATGCTCTAAATGCTGCCCTCCACACATGTCAATATATTCAATCACCACCACAGGAGTTAAATGCAAAAAAGATTGTGGCGTAAAAGCTGATTCGAAGTAATTCCGAAGCTCCTGATTAGCAACTCATAGGGTTATATTGGAAAAATATTGCCTAATAAGAGAAAAATAAAGGTGATTAAGAGAAATTTAGTGGATACATGACCAATTTAATACTCATTTTGATATATTTAACATAACTTTAATTTCCCTCTTGATCCTACTATATTTAGAATTAAAAGTATTTTCTGATAGTTATATGTTTGGTATGGTAAATGCATATAAATTGAAAAATAACACAACCTTTTTGACATGCAACCTCTTGGCTGAGTATTCAAGATCTTGAGATTTTATTATGAAAGTAGGTGGATATATGGTGACAATAGGGTCCTATAAAGTGAAAATTAGTCTATTGGGTGCTGGAGAAACTTTTGAACAGGCTATAGATAATGCTATTGAAATTTTCAACTTTAAATCTGATTCTTGGATAAATAAAGATACGCCAGAAGAAGGAGAAAAGGAGCATACAAAAAAATGAACGATGCCAGCGAACTAATTGAGGTCCCGCTCAAAGAACCGGAAGCTAAAAAAAGTATGAAAACTTTGGCTAGTGGCTAACTGACCAGACCCACCACCCAAACCAAAAGCCCTCGAATCTCTGATAAGCTACAAAGATTTTCAGGTTCTCCTTCCTCGCCTTCTCTATTTCTTAATTGACTTTCTTAAGATATTCATAATTTAATTAATTTGGTGAGAAATAATTAAGGGATCCAGAATGCTAGCCAAGGTGATGCAACGAAAACCTTTATAAAGACCTAATCATTATGGGAATCCCCATTTGGCGGGTTCCTGTATTCAATCCTTTCTGTTTAGACCCTGATGTTTTCAGGGAAGGGCTGTCATTGATTGATACTGGACACTCGGTGCGAGTTGTATGTTTGGTTTTATCCTACCTCCAGTATTTAACATCCAGAAACTGTTTTATTTGTTCAGAACGCTTAACAATGAACCTCAATTTCCTGAAGCTCTCCATGTCTGAACAACCTGAAACAACCCAAATCAAGATTTTGATCGTGGAGGATGAGGGCATTATCGCTGATGATCTCAAATCCTGCGTGGATCAATCGGGATACACGGTCTTAGCTTGTGTGAATTTCGCGAAAAGGCCCTGGAACTGATAGAGCAGAAACTTCCAGACTTTGTTCTCATTGACATTGTTCTCAAAGGACGCATGGACGGGATCGAAGCAGCGGCCCTCATCAGCTCCCGGTGGGGGATCCATGTGGTCTTTATCACAGCCTATTCAGACATAGAAGGGGTGAAGCGGGCGAACCCGGGAAATCCTTTGGATATATACTTAAACCCATTCAGGATAATGAGGTCAAGATCAATATGAAAAGTGCGCTGTACGCTTCCAGAGTGAATCTGGAAAGGAAAGAAGCAGACGAGATGCTGGGCCAGAGCAAAGAGAAATACCGTTCATTAGCATCTTTCATAGATTCCGTGTACCTAGTGGACAGGGACTGCCGATTAAAACAATTAAACTACCCCTATCTTCCCACCTGCTTACCTTCTAACCTATCAACCCCTTCTATTCTACCTTCCCAAAAAAAACCTATCTTCATCCTTCGTCTAGTGCCACCAGATAGCCCACAGGAGCAAATAAAGGCCCATAGAAAGCAATCTACGAAAAAGGTGAACAACAGGGATTGCTGGGGGAAGCTTAACATTTAACCTATAGTCTTTTCTTTGAGATTATTGTCTAGCTCCGAAAAGGGCTGTTCCCACCCGGATGATAGTGGCTCCCTCCTCAATGGCTATTTCGAAGTCATTCGACATGCCCATAGAAAGGTGACTTAAATCGACCGAAGGAAATTGGGCTTGCCATTTGTCCCGCCTTTGCAGAAGAGAATGATACCAGGGCCGGGATTTTTCCGGATCGGGATCAAAAGGAGGGATAGTCATCAGTCCCCGGATACGCAGATACGGCCACAACGAACCTTGTTCCAATAAAGGAGGAACCTGATCGGGAGAAAGTCCTGATTTGGAGGCCTCACCGGCCTCATTGACTTGAATAAGGGCATCAACCGTTTTTCCTGCCTTTTCCGCCTGATGATTCAGTTCCTCGGCCAGGGAGAGGCTGTCCACTGTTTCGACCATGGAAAAAAGCCTGACAGTAAATTTGGCCTTATTCTTTTGTAAGTGTCCGATAAAATGCCAAATTCCAAGGTGCAGAGTCTCGATTTTTGCCTGGGCTTCCTGGATATAGTTCTCTCCAAAATGGGTCAGGCCCTCCTGGATCGCCTCTTGAATCCGTTCTATGGGAATGGTTTTGGTGACGGCGATCAGCTGAATTTCTTCCCGGGCTCTACCGGCCCGAAGACAAGCCGCAGAGATTCTTGCTTCAATGTCTGCTATTGATTGAGCCAGGGTGCTCATTTAGTTATTCTCCAATAATTTGAATAGCTGATTGCCCATAGCTAAAAGCTCATAGGAAGAATGGATCGCCTTGACCCTAACTTTGCACTTTGAATTTTGAACTTTGAACTTTTGGCTTTTCCATTCAAACAAGTTTAAAATCCGCTTGTTTTTCCAATACCTCCATCACTTCCGTGACCGGTAGGCCTACGACGTTGGTATAGGACCCGCTTATCTTTTTTACGCAGAAAGCCCCCTTCCCCTGAATGGCATAGGCACCGGCTTTATCTAAGGGTTCACCGGTTTGGACATACCAGGAAATCTCTTCGATGGATAAGGTTTTAAAACTGACCCGGGTAGAAACGCTTTGACAAATTGAACGGTTCAGGGTTCGATTCTTTAGACAAAACCCGGTAATCACCCGATGGGTTTTTCCACTTAAACGACGGAGAAATCTTTTGGCCTCTTGTGAATCTTTAGGTTTTCCCATTATTTTGTTCCCCAAAACAACCACCGTGTCGGCCCCTAAAACCCATTGATCGGGATAGAGGGAGGAAACGATTGCGGCCTTCTCATCGGCCATTCGTTTTGAAAACGACATCGGGTCCTCCCGGGAAGCGGGATTTCCCGGACTTGAGCCGGAACAATTTTCAACCGCAACCCCCAATCCTTTAACAACGCTTTACGCCTAGGTGACTCAGAGGCTAAAACCAGCAAGAAAGATGGATTCATTTTGTATGATTAAATTTCCTTCAATCGATTAAAGGCCCGATAAGTGTTTTGGAGAATCGCCTGACTTAATTCCGATAAGGCCATCCCCCTGATGCCGGCCACGTGTTCCGCGGTATGGACTACATAAGCCGGCTCGTTTCGTTTGCCCCGAAAGGGATGAGGGGCTAAATAAGGGGCGTCGGTTTCCAAAAGGAGGGATTCAAGGGGGGCTTGGCGAATGACTTCTTCCAAAACCGAACCTTTTTTATAAGTAACGGCGCCGGTAATCGAGAGATAAAAGTTCATATCCAGACACTGTTGGGCCATTTCCCAATCACCGGAAAAGCAATGAAATACCCCTCCGATTTCCCCGGCCTTTTCTTCTCTTAATATCCTCAGTACATCTTCATGGGCCTCCCGGTCGTGAATGATTACGGGAAGGCTGACTGCCCGGGCCAACCGAATTAAATGACGGAAGGTTTCCTTTTGTTGTTTTTGGGGAGAAATATTGCGATAAAAATCCAGCCCGATTTCTCCGATGGCCACCACTAAAGGATCTTCGGTCAGTTTGGCTAATTGGGGAAGGATTTCCGGATGAAAGGAGGCGGCATCATGGGGGTGGACACCAACCGTGGCCCAAACATTTCGATAGATTCTGGCTAAAGCCAGAGCCTTCAAGCTGCTTTCCAGGTCGGTGCCAATAGTGATGATCCCGGTTATCCCTTGGGCAATGGCCCGCTCGATCATCCGGGGACGATCCGGGTCAAATTCCTGCATCTCTAAATGGGCGTGAGAGTCAAACCACATGTTAACTAAAGAATCCAGAATTCAGGAGTCAGAACTTGGATTAAAAGGTTCGGTTTAATTTTGATACCCTAACCTGTTAATACTATTTTGATTTACATATCATATTTTTTCAATAAAGCCAACTTATTCGGCCAAGAAATATCTTTTGAATTTAATTTGTGAATATGTTATAAGACCTTGACCCATAAAAAGGTATTTTTAAAATATCTTTGATAAAGCATAACGATCGCATTCCCCGCAGTTCGCTCCAGGGATTTTCGACTTTCTTCTTTAACTTTGTGGATCGCAATCCTTTTGCTTAAAAAAATAGAAAGCTTTTTATTGTGTCAAAAAATTGGTATAAAAGAAACGGGGTCTTTTTTACCTGAGCGAGTGGCAAAAAAAAGAACTGGCTCTGCTTTTTTCACAAAACTAAATTGATAGGGAAAATACATTATGCCTATTTATGAATTTTGTTGTGACCAATGCCATAATACCTTTGAACTGCTGGCAGTCCAAAGTGATGACCTGATAGAACCCGTTTGTCCTTCCTGCCAATCCCCGGAAATCAGCCGGGTATTGTCAAAAATTAATGTGGGAAGCTCAGGGAAGGGTGGGCAGTCCTTGCCACAGGTGAGTGAGCGAAGCTGTCCATCCGGAAGTTGTGCCACCATTGATATCCCTGGTCCAAGCAAATAGTCTTTTCTCCCGATCATTCTTTTTTCAGCGCTAAGTTAGGGGCTTTTTTGAAAAATTGCCCGTTGAGGAAAACAACAAAAGAGTTCTATCTCCAAATTGCCGGCTACAAACTATTTTTCCCAGTCACCCGTCTGATTATCGGCTTAGCTTGACAAGCGCCCGGAAGTATATTAAAGGTCATTACCTTATACCGTATTGAACTTATGGACAATCTGTTAACGTTATCCCAATTTGATTTTTTATTGCCCGCTGATTTAATAGCCCAGGAGCCTTGTGTAAAGAGGGATCGGTCCCGGCTTATGATCCTGGATCGAAAGACCGGGAACCGGGATCACCGATGTTTCAACCGGGTTATTGAATATCTGTCTCCGGGGGATGTATTGGTGATCAATGATACCAAGGTGATCCCGGCGCGTCTGGAGGGGAAGAAAAAAAGCGGGGGGCGGGTGGAATGTCTGATTTTGAATTATCCGGCCCAGCCGGTTATGGAAACTTATACCACCCCTTGTCTGCTCAAGTCCGGGGGAAAAATTAGACCGGGGGATCACATTCATTTTGGTGAAGATCTGGAAGGGGAGATCCTTCCTCCTTCTCCTAACGGAACGGCCCTGGTGCGATTCCGTTTTCAAGGATTGTTTGATTCCGCTTTAAATAAATCCGGACGAGTTCCTTTACCGCCTTATATTCACCGGGGTGTTCAGGATAACGATTTCCTGGAACGGGATCGAACCCGCTACCAAACCGTGTATGCCCGGCATCCCGGGGCGGTGGCCGCACCTACAGCCGGACTTCATTTTTCTCAGGAATTGATAACGGCCATTAAAGAAAAGGGGGTTTTTATCTGCCCCATAACTTTACATGTCGGCTACGGTACCTTTGCCCCGGTAAAGGTGGAAAAGATCTTGGAACATAAGATGCACTCCGAAGTTTATAAGGTTTCAGCCTCATCCGCCCGGGTGATCCGGGATCAAAAGGAACAAGGGAAACAGATCGTTGCCGTGGGAACCACCAGCGCACGGGTTTTGGAACATCAGACCAGGCAATATGGGACCGTTAAGGCCGAGGAAGGGGAATGCGATCTTTTTATTACCCCGGGTTTTTCTTTTCAAATGATTGACGGATTGATCACCAACTTCCATTTGCCCAGGACCACTTTGCTTTTGCTGGTTTCCGCCTTTGCCGGAACTGAAAATATCCTGACGGCTTACCATGAGGCCGTTGAGGGGCGTTATCGGTTTTATAGCTATGGAGATGCAATGTTGATCCAATAAGAGGAGAATCCAGGAGCCAGAAGCCAGAAGAAAAACGGCTGATGGTCAGTAAAGGATTTCCTTTTTATTCTGAGTTCTGACTCCTGACTTCTGAATTCTATTATTTATATGTTTTCTTTTCAAGTTGAACATCAAGAGGCTCAATGCCGGGCCAGGAGCGGGAAAATCAAAACTTCCCGGGGTGAAATCCGGACCCCGGTATTCATGCCGGTGGGTACTCAGGGGTCGGTGAAGGCCCTGACTCCTGAAGATCTTTTATCCTTAGGAGTTGAAATTATCCTGGCCAATACTTATCATCTGTACCTACGGCCGGGGCATGAACGGGTTGCCCGCTTGGGAGGCCTCCATGATTTTATGCATTGGGAAAAGTCGATTTTGACTGATAGTGGCGGTTATCAGGTTTACAGCCTGGGGGCCTTAAGAAAGATCAGCCCGGAAGGGGTCTCTTTCCGCTCTCACCTGGATGGCTCGAGCCATTTCCTCAGTCCGGAACTTGCAATTCAAATACAGGAGGCCCTTGGATCGGATATTGCCATGTGCCTGGATGAATGTACTCCTTATCCGGTAACCTATGATTATGCCCGTTTCTCCCATGAATTGACCCGAGACTGGGCTGTTCGCTGCAGGCATGTTCATATTAACAAGGAACAAGCCCTGTTTGGGATCGTTCAGGGGGGGACCTTTAAAGATCTGAGAAAAGAGAGCGCCGAAGCGATTGTGAATATCGGATTTGAAGGATATGCTCTGGGAGGTTTGAGTGTGGGGGAGGAAAAGGCTTCGAGACAGGAAATTATGGTTTATACCTTACCGCTGTTGCCGACCGAAAAACCCCGCTATCTGATGGGACTGGGAACTCCTGAAGATTTAATTGAAGGTGTCAATCAGGGAGCTGATATGTTTGACTGCGTTCTGCCGACCCGCAATGCCCGCAATGGAATGCTTTTTACCCGGAAGGGCCCGGTAATTATTAAAAAGGCCGAATATGCCGAAGACCGGCAACCGGTAGATCCTGAATGCACCTGCTATACCTGTCGCAATTATTCCCGGGCCTATCTTCGTCATTTATATGTTTCCAGAGAATTACTCTCGTACCGGCTAAATACATTGCACAATATCCATTATTTTATGGAACTGATGCAGACTGTACGGGAAGCCATTGCGCAGGATCGCTTCCTGGAATTTAAAAAAGAATTTTATAACCAGAGAAAGGAGTAACGTTTATGAATTTATTTACCGGTGTGGCCGAAGCCATGGGGCTTCCAGGAGGAGGATCCGGAGGTTCCGGAGCAGGAGGATATGCAGGATTGATTCCCCTGGTATTGATGTTTGTGATTTTTTATTTCTTATTAATCCGGCCCCAGCAAAAAAAGGCCAAGCAGCACCGAGAATTGTTGGGCAATCTGAAGCGGGGGGATTCGGTCATCACCTCCGGAGGGATCTATGGACGGATTGCTGAGATAAATGACAATATTATCGTTCTGGAAGTGGCCGATAAGGTTCGCATCAAGGTAGCCAGAAGTTTTGTCTCCGGCTTGGCCGGGACCGGGCAAGAAGTCCCTCAACCCCCTAAACCGGCTTGATGCATATAGTTGTTTGGTCCGTTTGGTCTCCGTAGTCTTTTTCGTGGTTTTGTTTTATGGACCGAAAGGCTGAAAGACCGAATAGACCAAATAGACTAAATAGACTAAAAGACAAAATGGATCGTAAATCTCTTTATCCCTGGCTGGCTTTGAACCAGATTGCCGGATTGGGAAAAATCGGATACTCTCGGTTGATAGAAAGATATGGGTCTCCGGAAAAGGTTTTTCAGGCCGAGCTTGGGGAACTGCAATCCATCGAAGGGATCAGGAAGAATACCGCCCTGGCCATAGTAAAATTTAAAAGGGCTGAAAAGATTGATCGCGAACTCGATGAATTGGAAAAGCAGAAGGTGGGGGTCCTGACTTTAAGTGATCCGTTGTATCCCTTTCTTTTAGCCAAAATCCATGATCCGCCGCCCTATTTATATTACAAAGGGGCCCCTTCAAATCAGGATAGTCGATCCCTGGCCATAGTAGGCTCTCGACTGGCGTCCCCTTACGGGATCAAGATGACCGAGCGATTGGCCTGGGGGTTGTCCCTAAAAGGATTGACTGTTGTCAGCGGTATGGCTCGGGGTATTGATGCCGCTGCTCATCAGGGGACTTTGATGGCCCAGGGCAGGACCGTGGCTGTTCTTGGTTCGGGTCTCGATGTTGTTTATCCGGGGGAAAATTCAAAGCTCTTTGAACGGATTGTTGAGCTGGGCCTGGTCTTTTCAGAATTTCCTTTAGGGACCCTTCCGGAGCGTCAGAATTTCCCGATCCGGAATCGGATTATCAGCGGTATGTCCTTAGGGGTGGTCATTGTGGAAGCCACCCAGCGCAGCGGATCTCTGATTACGGCCCGACTGGCCCTGGAACAGGGACGTGAAGTCTTTGCCGTTCCCGGAAGCGTGGAATCCTTTAAAAGTTCCGGAACCCATAGCTTGATCAAACAAGGGGCGAAATTGGTAGAACATGCCCAGGATATTCTGGAAGAGCTCCATTGGGAAGAGGCGTCCCAACAGGCCAACCCGGGTCCGAAAATGGAAACAGTCGAAAGAGGCCCTTCTCTTTCTCCGAAAGAAAAGCAAATCTGGGACCTCTTGTCCAATGGACCCCTGCATGTGGATCAAATGGTTCGACAGGGCGGGATGGGTATATCTCCCTTGTTGTCTTTATTATTGGAGATGGAGATCAAGGGGCTTATCCAACAATTGCCGGGTAAGTTTTTCAGCCGTAGATAAGTACTGGATACTGGATGCTGGATACTTGATACTCGATACTGGATAATGGATACTGGATACCGGGTGGAAGAAAAATAAAATTTTTTAAAAATATATAGATGGAAAAAGGAAATATGGAGAAATCGTTGTTGATTGTAGAGTCGCCGACCAAAGTTCGAACCATTAAAAAATATCTGGGTTCCGGGTTTGAGGTCAAGGCCTCCCTCGGCCATATCAAGGATTTGCCCACCAAAATTTTGGGGGTGGATGTAGAAAATCATTTCAAACCGGAATTCCAGATTATTTCCGGCAAGGACAAGGTCTTGAAAGAACTGAAACAGGCGGCAAAAAAGATCCGCCATATTTACCTGGCCCCGGACCCGGACCGTGAAGGGGAGGCCATTGCCTGGCATCTGGCTGAAGAACTGGCTGGCAAGGATAAGGAATTTCATCGGGTCTTGTTTCATGAGTTATCGCCTAAGGCAATTCAGGAGGCCGTGGCGCATCCGGAGGTGTTGAATGAACAGCGATTCCAATCACAACTGGCCCGCCGTATCCTGGATCGGCTGGTAGGTTATCAGATTTCTCCTATCCTCTGGGACAAGGTCAAGAGAGGGTTAAGCGCCGGCCGGGTGCAATCCGTGGCTGTTCGACTGATCTGCGACCGGGAACGGGAAATCCAGGCCTTTATTTCCAAAGAATACTGGTCGATCACTGCTTCTCTTCAGGCTGACCTTCCCCCTGATTTTGAAGCCAGACTGATCAAGGGACAGGGGAAGGCTATCAAGATCGTCAACGAAGAACAAGCCAAAACGATCACCGACCGTTTGTCGCAAGAATCCTTCCAGGTGATCAATATCGATAAGAAGGAGCGCAAACGTAATCCCCTGGCTCCTTTTACCACCAGCCAACTGCAGCAAGAGGCCTTTCGCAAACTGCGGTTTCCCGCTAAAAAGACCATGTTTCTGGCTCAGAAGCTTTATGAAGGGGTTGAAGTGGGGGATGAGGGTTTGGTCGGTTTAATTACTTATATGAGAACGGATTCCACCCGGGTCTCTCAAGAAGCCCTGGCCGCTGTTCGCCAATATATCCAGGGCCAGTTCGGAGCGGAATACGTACCCGGGAAACCCCATTTCTATACCAATAAAAAATCAGCCCAGGATGCCCATGAAGCTATCCGCCCGACATCCATGAATCTAACTCCGGATAGTTTGAGCCGTCATCTGGATAAGGACCTGCTGGCCCTCTATCGCCTGATCTGGAACCGGTTTGTGGCCAGCCAGATGAAGGCCGCCTTGTTTGATCAAACCACGGTGGACATTCAGGCTGGAGATTACTTGCTCCGGGCTTCGGGATCGGTTTTACGCTTTGCCGGGTTTACTGCCGTCTATGAGGTGGGAAAAGATATTGTTTCCTCGGAGGAGGAAGAGGAGGAGAAAAAAGGGCAACTCCCTGTTCTTCAGGTTCATCAGAAACTGACTCTGCTCCAGATCATTCCCAAACAACATTTTACCCAGCCGCCGCCCCGTTATACCGAAGCCACGCTGGTCAAGGAGCTGGAGGAAAAAGGGATCGGCCGCCCCAGTACCTACGCGGCTATTATCTCCACGATTCAGGACAAGGAGTACGTCAAGAAGGAAAAATATTTTTTCTTTCCCTCCGAGCTGGGTTTTCTGGTCAATGATCTTCTGGTAAAAAATTTCCCCGAAATTCTGGATGTCCAGTTTACCGCCCTGATGGAAAACAATCTGGATCAGATTGAAGAGGGCAAACAGGATTGGACCAAGGTTCTGGGGGATTTTTATCAGCCTTTTTCCCAGACCCTGGACCGGGCCCGGGCGGAAATGAAACAGGTGCGGGGCAAGGGGGTTAAGACCGACATTATCTGTCCGACCTGTGGGAAACCCATGACCATTCGCATCGGGAAAAACGGTCCTTTTTTGGCCTGTTCCGGATATCCGTCTTGCAAGCAGACTCAGAATTTTGTCCGCGATGAGAAAGGAAAAATCCAGCCGGTGACGGTAGAAACCCCGCAAATAGACCCTTCGGGAAAAGAATGTCCCCAATGCGGAAAACCCATGATGGTCCGCAACGGACGGTTTGGTTCATTCTGGGCCTGTTCCGGTTATCCGGATTGTAAGCAAACCCAGCCGATTTCCCTTGAAGGCCAACCGGCCGATGAGGCCACTCCGAAAGTGGTCAGCGATCAGGCCTGTCCCAAATGCGGCGGGCCTATGGTGGTGAAGAAAAACCGGTTTGGCGGGACCTTCCTGGCCTGCGAAAAATATCCCAAGTGTAAATCAACCCTGCCGGTAGCCACCGAGTTTCCCTGCCCGACCCCCGGATGTTCCGGAATGCTGGTTTCCAGGGTTGCCCGCAAAAAGGGATTGAAGTTTCTCGGCTGCAGCCGTTATCCGGAATGCAAGACCATGATCTGGGGAAAACCGGTCAAGGAAACCTGCCCGCAATGCCAGGCCCCTTTTTTAGTGGAAAAGACCACCAAAAAAGACGGGACGATCTGGTCCTGTGCCAATAAGGAATGCGGTTATCAGCAGAGGAAGGAGGAGGGTTAAAGAATCCTTGAAAGTGCAGATTATTTTTTCAATTCCTCCAGGGAAGATAAGCCTTCATGGTATGACTGACCTGGCGAAGCCAGGTTTGTGAGTAGATGTAATTAACCATCATTCCGCAGGATTCCCTCACCCCACGCGGAAAACGATTAGCCGCAAAGTTTATATTTTTCAAACCCACCGTTGCGCCGTTCCCTAAATGAAAATTGGCCACGGGATTAAGGGGTTTTCCCCGCCGGTCCTTTTCTTGAGATACGTAAAAATAGACCAGGTCCGCCATAGGTTTTTTTAATATCTTGAGATATTCAGGCTCTTCAATCCAGCGCAGATCGGAAAGGATATCAAAAAGTAATAAACCCAGATCCACAATCTGCTTACCTGATTTGGCCTGATGGATTTCAAAAAGAGACTGTCGTATTTTTTCCGGAAATATTTCAGTTAAAAAATCTCTGGTCATACGGAAAGAATCGAACTTTCCCTTGAGGACCGGTTGAAGATATCGCTCCCAGAACCCCGGGATCGGGCTTAGGGTGGCAAAGGTCTTTATGCCGGGATCGATTTTTCCTAAAATTTCGACGACCTGAAATATCAAGACCTTGCCCAGACCCAAACCGGCCAACCCGTTTTGGGTATTGTTGATGGAGTAGAATATGGCCGTGTCCGGGAGCTTTTTCTTGTTGAATCGGTCCGCTTGATTTTCGATAATTTCATGGATGGAAGTCGCTATGCCCCGGGTCAGGGCGACCTCGATGAAAGTGATCGGTTCATCGGGCATCAGGCGGTGGTAGAGGGCAAAGCAGCGACGGTCGGTCCCCAGGCGGATACCCATTTCCTCCAAACTGGCCATGGGATGAACCAAGTCGCGTTCTTTCAGGAAGCGAATTTGACGGTATGGAGAATCCAGAGTGATTTCGTTAAGAAAAAGGAATCCGCCCTGGAACCAAAGGTCAAACAGTTGGGCAATATCCTGATCCAAAGGGTCCAGGTCTTTGGTACTCTGACGTTGAGCGGAAAGTACATCGGCTCTCAGATCCAGAAGAAATTTTAACCCGCCTGAAATGTTCAAAAAGTTTTTAAAAATCTTTATCCGGGGGGAACCGATTTTCCGCCGGAGATTGGTTAATCCTTTTCTCCATTGAAAAGGATCCTTTCCCTCATCGGCCGATAACAGACGCAATTCTTCCTCGATTTCTTTTTTGTGGATTTCGAACTGACCGATAACCTCTTCAAAAAACCAGGGCCTTTCTTCCGGAGGAATTTCCCGGTATCGATCCTGAAATCTAATTAAAGCTTCTTCCGCGGGTTCGTTTTGGGAATGAATCTTTTTCAGCAGGTCCATTAGGTCGTCCAATTTTTTCACTGAGGCCTTATCTAATTTCATTTCTCGATTCCTTTGGATGAAAAATAAATTGGGGTTTTGGTTCTTCCGGGTTTGATCAAACCCGGAAAATTTTAATTTTAGGCTAAGGTCTAAGCAAGTCAAGTAAATTCATTGGATTGGCTGGTTGTGGTTGCTTGTTTCCAAAGAGAAGGTTATTATGGGAAATAATTAATACCTCACCTGTTTGAAATTTTGGGAGGACCAGAGGGAGTCTTTGAATTACCGGTGAGGGATAAATTTTCAGATTATCTATCATGAGAATCAATATGGGAGCTGATGAAACCTGAAAATCATTTCAACGGAATAACCATTATCGGGGGAGGGTTGGCCGGGAGTGAGGCTGCCTGGCAGGCCGCCGGGCGGGCGGTGCCGGTCCGGCTTTTAGAGATGAAGCCTTTGCGTTTTTCTCCGGCTCATCATTCCCCTTTGCTGGCCGAATTGGTGTGCAGTAATTCTCTCCGCTCTCAGGATCCGGAGAGCGCGGTCGGATTGCTTAAAGAGGAAATGCGCCTTTTGGGTTCTCTGGTTATACAATCAGCCTTGACGCACCAGGTGCCGGCGGGGAAGGCCCTGGCAGTGGACCGGGAGGGGTTTGCCCGCTTCATCACCGACCGAATAAGGGCCCATCCCCTGATAGAGACGACGGCTTGCGAAGTGTCCTCCATCCCCGATCAAGGGCCTTTAGTCGTAGCTACCGGTCCTTTGACCACCGATACATTAGCTCAGAATCTCGCCGAATTCCTGGGGGCAACTCATCTTCATTTTTATGATGCCATTGCCCCGATTGTTTTTCGTGATTCTATTGATTTTGAAAAAGCCTTTATGGGGGCACGCTATGGGCATGGGGGAGAGGATTATATTAATTGCCCTCTTGGCGAGGAGAAATACCGATTTTTTCTGGAGCATTTACTAACAGCCGAACAGGTCCCGCTTCATTCATTTGAGGAACCCCGATATTTTGAGGGTTGTCTGCCTATTGAAATTATGGCTCAGCGGGGGAGGGACACGCTAAGATTCGGCCCGATGAAACCGGTTGGGCTGCCCGATCCCCGGACAGGCAGGATCCCTTATGCGGTAGTTCAGCTTCGTCAGGATAATCAGGAGGGGACATTATTCAATATGGTCGGTTTCCAGACCAAGCTTAAATGGCCCGAACAGGAGCGTATCTTCCGGCTGATCCCCGGTCTGGAAAAGGCGGAGTTCGCCCGTCTGGGCAGCATCCATCGCAATACCTTTGTCAATGGTCCGGAAGTGCTCTTGCCTACCTTGCAACTAAAAAAGGCCCCGCGAAATTTTCTGGCCGGTCAAATTACCGGGGTGGAAGGGTATGTGGAATCAGCGGCTATGGGCATCCTGGCCGGGATCAATGCAGGTCGCCTGCTGGAAAAAAATGCGTTGATGATTCCACCAAACACGACAGCCATAGGGGCCTTGGTGGCCCATATCAGCCAGGGATCAAAAAAAGATTTTCAACCTATGAACGTCAATTTCGGTCTTTTTCCTCCCCTGGAGGGAAAAGTACCCCGTCGTCTGCGCGGAAAAGCCTATGCTGAAAGGGCGTTGGCCGATTTAAAAACCTGGATGGTTGAAGAAGGATTGGCGGGGTCGGGACAAGAGCTGTCCTCTTGATTTGGAGAAAGGGCGCGGAACGTTGAGTTGACTTGCCGGTGATGGTTCCGGTCAAGTCGGATAATTGGTTGCTTCGGTTTGAGAATTCCCCCCGGCTTTGGGGGGCCTATTCGATGATAATGGAAGACAGGACTTCCGGGTCCTCAGAGGATGGGGCTGGGCTTCGAAAGGCGACTAAATATAAAATACCGTCACTGAGATTTTTAACGGCATGTTTAATGCCCGGTGGGATAATTACGTAGGTGTGGTTGTCTTCGATCCGTATTTTTTGGACCGTTTCCGAATCCGGGTCCTGCCAGGATAGAAGGAGGGGACCCCCGCAGAACAGGAGCCATTCGGTGGTGTGTGGATGGACATGATTCCCACGGATAGTGCCGGGCTCCATGGAAACGGTATGGAAAGAAGTCCAGTCAACATCAATTTGACGAATCAATTCAGGATCTGTAAATGGGGCAAAAGACCAGCCGCGGGATTCTAAATGAAAATTTTCGGAAAGATTTCTTATTTTAATTGAATGCATCATTCAGCTCCAATCCTTATTATTCACCAGGGGGCCCTGGGTGATCTGATCTTGTCTCTACCGGCCCTTTATTCCCTGCGGACATTCTATGAGGGAATCCCCTGGACCATGGCCGGAAATTTAGAGACCTTATCTTTGCTGCATAACCGGTTTTATGCTCAGGAAATCATCTCCATCCATCAAAAGGAATGGGCCTGGCTGTATCAGGAAGACGGTGAAGTACCCCAAGGGTTCAGGGAAAATTTATCTTCTTTTGAAACGACCTATATTTTCTCAGTCCATTACCCGGAATTATTGATTCGGGGACTAACCCGGACCGGGGTAAAAAAGATTTGTTATCTCCCTTCCTTCCCCGATATCCAAAGGGGGATCAGTCTGCAAACCCTTCAAAGAGAAATCCTGCAATCGGAAAATATTCCCTGGCGGGTCCCGGAAAAGGCCCTTTTCCCGATACCGGAAGATTTGGAAAAGGCCCGCGATTATCTGCAAAAGAATTTAAGTCTGGAAGAGGGAAGACCATTATGGGCCATCCATCCCGGAAGTGGCAGCCCTCATAAAAACTGGCCGATGGACCGTTTTTTAGAAACGGCAAAAAAATTAATTATCCAAAACCAGGTTCAGCCGATTTTTCTGGTGGGTCCGGTGGAACAGGAGAAGGACTCTAATTTACTTTCAGTGTTTCAAACCCAGGGGTTCCCGGTTGTCCGGAACCTGTCCCTGCCGGTTCTTTCCGGGGTATTATCATATTGCTGCGGTTACCTGGGTAATGATTCCGGGATTTCTCACTTGGCGGCCGCTTTAGGAATTCCCTCGGTGGTCATTTTTGGCCCGACTGATCCTTCCTTTTGGAGTCCTCAGGGAACCTCCGTCTGCATTGTATCTCCTGTTTGTTCCTGTGCCCCCTGCGACCACGAAACCATGGACCATTGTCACACAAAAGAGTGCCTGACCTCTTTAGGCATTGGAAAGGTCTTAGAGGTCATTGACAAATATTGAAGTCCGTTTTCCGGACCGATGAATTTCAACTATAATGTATGAAAAAAGTTCCGACGAACGACCAACACCAAACGATGAACGGATTAATTATTTGGGCTGAATCGGATATTTTTTTTGGTTTAACAAAAGCTCGAACCCGCCGGTATCATCTTCCTGAATATTATCAGCCAATTGATAGTAGGCCGGACGTAAGAACCGGGCCGGGAACTGATTGTTTTTTACCATACAATAGATAACGCTTTCCGGACTGATTCTAAGGGTTCCCGGATCCAGGATTTCCCGGGATTCATCATTCAGCGTAAGGCGCAGGTGAACCTGTTTTTCCCGCCCTTCCTGGATCAAGTCCACTTGTTGGACCACCAGGGGGGTATCCTCCACCTCCAGAAAACATTTCTGATTGTTGAGATGGACAATAAACAGACCGTCCTCGGTTTTCTCCAGGCTTTGGATCATCCAGAGAAAGATGGGACGATGGATGATCTCCGCGCCATCATGAAACCATTTCCCTTCCTTACTGACAAAGATCATACAAGGGGGGATGGAGTTGTTATTTTCAGCCATAATTTCCCTGCCATTTTAAAAAAGTTTTTTACTGTCTAAAAGAAACGTTACCGGGCCATCATTAATAAGAGATACGTCCATCATCTCTTGAAACCGGCCGCAGGCCACAGGAATTCCTTTTTGCCGGACTTTTTCAATAAATAAATCATATAAGGGTTGGGCCAGGAAAGGAGGGGCCGACTGGGTAAACGAAGGCCGTTTCCCTTTCCGGCAGTCACCAAAAAGGGTGAATTGTGAGACCACCAGTAAAGCGCCTCCGGTATCAATCAGAGAAAGATTAAATTTTTGCTCACCGTCTGAAAAGATGCGAAGGTGCGGGACCTTTTCCACCAGATAGTCCACATCGGCCTCTGCATCATTACCTTCTATCCCAAGAAAGAGAAGGAGACCTCGGCCGATTTCGCCGACAGTTTCTTCCTTTACTTTAACCCGGGCTTCTTTGACCCTTTGTACAACCAGCCGCATTAATCAACCCCTTTTTATTAATACTTGAAAAATAACACATTAGGTAACGGCTGTAAAGAGTGGGAATGCGTTTTGATTTGTGGTTTTTTTGAACTTGTTAAATGAAGTTGGGAGGATTATTCAACGGCCAACCCTTCCCGGGCCGCTTCAACGATTTCTGAACTGGAATGAGATAGAAGTTTTTTCAGGGTTGGGATTTTTCTTGGGTCATGAAGGAAACCGATTAAGTAGGCCGTGTCACCCACCACTTGGTCAGAGGAGTCTCCAAGAAGGGGAGAGAGCGAATCAAAGAGAAGGCCATGTAGTTCAGGCTTTTCTTTGATGAGTTGCTCGATCACGACCATGGCTCCCAATTTAATCCCAAACTCTTCGGCCCGGATCAGGGCGGCAAAGGTTAAAAGGTCTTGGGGATGATTTATTAGACGCTTAAAGGCCGAGTCCGGTCTTTTTTCCAGAAGATCGTTTCGATAGAGTTGTTCCGGAAAATCCTTGGAACTCATCTTTTCAAGCCAGTCGGTTAGTTCTCTCTCCTGGATTAGACCGGTAAGAAACACTTCTTCATTGATGACGGTAAAAGGGGCCGCCTTGGGCTGATATCTTCGGGACCATTCTGGAAAGAGTTCTATATCCATGATCCAGGTAGAGATCAGAGGGCTGGCTATGGCCAGTTGATTAACTAAGGTCACCACCTTAGCGCAGAAGGGACAAGAGGAGGTAATTAAGACCCGGATAGTGATCAGGCTTTTTAAATCCTTCAGAATCGTTGAAGAAACGGGAGACAAAGAAATTTTTCCGGTAGAAAGGGACCTTATTAAATCGAAAAATGGGTTCCATTCTAAGCCGGATGGCAAGGCTTGATAATAATGGCGGGGAGGCCCATCGGCTGAAAGGGCAAAACAAGGTAGGTCTTCCGATAAGCCTTCGGGCCGGTCCATTAGTTTGAGTTTAATCCCAGCTCCTGTCAATTCTCGAGCAAACTGCTGGATGGACTTCCCTCGGGGATCCTCTTCCTGAGTATAGAGGTGCATCCAAAGGTCCTTAGGATTTTCCCTTAAAAACGTCCGGACAGGTTCTATTTCCATCTGAAGTGGATTGCCTTCGTTTCAAAAATGTTTCTTTTTATAAAAATGGATGGGTTTATAATAATCAATGAAAATAATGTTAGCATAATAAAACAGGAAAGCAAAGATCGTAAATCAGGATCTGCCCAGAAAAGGCAGATCTGTGCCTTGCGGTTTAGGTAAATGATCTTCAGCAATGAGATGGGGTTATAGGCAACCGACAGAGAGTGTAGCATAACGACACGGGGGGACCTATTATAAACCGCAATGAGTATGGGGCTCAGATATTAGATGCGTCTGAACACGTGTTTGATATAAACCCCAAAACAAAAACAGAGAAATATTATGAATCAATTTGATTAGGCAAAAGAAGAGGAGTCCAGATAGGCCTGGTATTGCTTCTCCACTCGGACAATGTAGTTCCGTGTTTCCTTGGGAAGCCCTGCGGGATTCTTTTCCAGGTTGCCCATGCCCCAGTTGTAGGCTGCCAGGGCCAGCTTCTGATTGCCCTGGTAACGGTCCAGGAGCCGACTTAAATACTGGGTGCCGGCTCTGATATTTTGAGCCGGATTAAAGGGGTCGGTCACTCCCAATTCGGCAGCTGTCCTGGGCATTAATTGCATCAATCCTTGGGCCCCGGCAGGCGATACTGCCAGGGTATTGCCATTGCTTTCGACGGAAATAACGGCTTTTATTAAAGACGGGTCCACCCCGTATTGTTTAGCCGCCCCTTGAATGATTTCGTCAATTTCCTGTCCCCTCGGTTGGCTTTCCGACACCTTGGGAGCGGTCTCGGATAAAGGAGTTGTCAGTCCCGGGTGAGATTGAAATGCACCGTCCCCTAAATTTGAAATTCTTGAAAATTCCAACCACTGATCTCCCTGTTTGTTCTTTAAAAAAATAGATTCTATTGTTTTAATTAAAAAATTTAGGACCATCTTTTCCAGGGGGGCCGAGGGGTTCAGTTCGTTATTAAGAAGGTTTTGGAATGAAGAGGCCGGATCGGAAACGGAGAAAGGAGTATTCATTCTCGGGTCCAGACTTCCAGAAAGGCCGTAATTGGTAAGTCTTTCGATCATGATTGTTTTATAAATGCAATTCTTGTGCCTGGAAAATTGAAGGTGGCAAGAAAGAAGAAGAGACGAGCCCGTTTTCCATTGTACCTCTTTCTTTACTTAATTCAAACCCGGAGGAGGCAGGCTCAGGATAATTGTTTTCCCTGAACCTGCCGTAAGAGTTTTTATTTTTGTTCTCCAACCACCTTTTTCAATTCTTCCACGATGTTTATCATACTATTGGCCTGGGCGGTGATCTCTTGAGCTACGGAAGCGAATTCCTGGGCGCTGGAGGCATTATCCTGAGAGGTCCGGCTGATCTCTCCAATTGCGATGTTGATCTGTTCTATCCCCTGAGCCTGTTTTTGAGCCTCCTCAAATGCTGTGACGCTAAAGCCGGTAATTGGAATGCTGCCTTGACCATAATCGATAAAATGTCCCAGACTTGTTCTAACCAGGTCATCTCCTTTGGTGATGAGTTTAATGGTCTCTTCAATCAAGGCGCTGGTATTTTTTGCCGCTTCGGTGGAACGCCTGGCCAGGTTTCGGACCTCCTGGGCTACTACGGAGAATCCTATTCCGACTTCATTGGTCTGGGCTGCCTCCACCGAGGCGCTCAAGGCCAACAGATTAGTTTGAAAGGCGATTTCCCCGATGGTTTTGACTATCTTCGATGCTTCTTCACTCGACAGTTTGATCTCTTTCGTCGCCCTCTTGGCCTGTTTAAATAATTCAAAAGTCGCAAAACCTTTGGGTGCGCTTGCCTCTGATGAGTTCTTTAGCCTTTGGACATCTTCCAAATTCTTCTGAACAATGGAGGAAAGTTCTTCGGTTATAGAAGAGGCTTCATCGACTGCCGCCACCTGACTTGAGGTCCCTCCGGCGAGCTGATTGCTCGATGAGGCAATTTGCTCTGAGGTCGAGGCAAACTGGGCGGAAGTCTCGGAAAGGTTCCAGATGGAATGGTAGATCGGCTTGGTGATGGAGCCGGCGAAAAAAAATCCGAAGAGGAGGGTGATTACGATCCCGACAATTGTTCCGATGGAGACCAGGTGTTTTTGCCAATGCTCCATCTGCAACCCGTTCTGTTTGGCTTTTTCGCTGAGTTTCAGGTTGTAGAGTGACAAAGTCTGTAGAAGTTTTTCTGCCTGTCCGAAGGACTCCTTTTCCCCGCCGGAAGATAGGGCCAGCGCCTCGGCGCGTTTCCCTTCTTTCAATAAGCGGATAACCTCATTATGGTTTTTCCGCCAGGTATCCCAGGCCGGTTTCAGGTTATTCCAGAGGAGTCCTCCTTCCTTGGTGCTGGGCAGGGTTTCATACTCCTTCCAACTTTTGTCGGCACGAACCCAGGCTTCGTTGAGCCTCTGGAATAGATGATTCTTCTCGGCCTCATCACTAAAAGACTCCGGGACTAAAAGTGACTGCTGCACTCTTTGGAGGGTCTTTTGTGCCTCAATCATAGTTCCGAGGTTATAGACGGCCGGAAAATGGACCTCTGAAACTTCCTTAAGCTCACCGCCCAACCGGGAGATACCCAATGAGCCCAGCAGGCCGCCCATTAAAAGAATCAGCCCCATCAACAAGAATCCACCGATTAATTTAGTACTCAAGGATAACTTTTTCATTATTTTGTCCTTTTCGTTTTAAACAGGAATGGGTGACAATAACCCTGTTTTCTTTGGCAGTGGAAAACGTTTTATTTGGAATTCTTTCTCCATTTCATCCGTTGGTGATTCTCCACTTTCCTTTTTATCGATGACCGACGCTAATTCCATAACATAGAGCTTCATTGCCGCGGATTGGGCGCTCATCTCTTCGGCCGCCGCAGCGGTTTCCTCAGCGCAAGCGGCATTGGCTTGGTCAACCAGGTTGATCTCCCTGATGTTAATGTTGATCTGCCCAAATTTTAGGTCCTGTTCTTGGGAGTTATTCGATGCCTGACTGATAAGAGTCACATATTCGTTGGCAGATTTACTGTATTCCTCGAATTCCGCCCTGCTGGTTTCCACAAGCTCTCCTCCCTTAGCAATGGCCTGAACCGTTCTTTCAATTAAGGCACTGGTGTTGTTGGCCGCTTCGGCAGATCGTATGGCTAGGTTGCGAACTTCGTCGGCTACAACTGCAAATCCGGCTCCGGCCTCACCTGCCCGGGCCGCTTCGACCGAGGCGTTCAGGGCCAGCAGGTTGGTTTGAAAGGCGATTTCTTCAATGGTTTTTACAGTCTTTGAAGTTTCCGTACTTGACCTTTTGATCGCTTCCATTGCTATGGCCGCTTCCTTGATGGTTTTTAAGGTTTTACTACGGCTCACTTCTACATCGTCAGTTATTTTTTTGAGTTTTTGTAGGAATTTATCGTGCTGCCGGTTGGCGGAGGTAAGTTCTTCGGTTACCGAAGATGTTTCCTGAACGGCTGCCGCCTGTTCGGAAGTCCCTTCAGCCAGTCTTTGGCTGGACGAAGCAATATGTTCGGAGGCCGTGGCAAACTGTTCAGAAATTTCATTGAGATCCATGGTTATGCGGTTAATCGGCCTGGTGATGGAACGTGTGAAAAATATTCCTAAGGCCAGGGCGATTAAAATGCCGAGGATCGAACCTGCAAAGGCCAAACTTTTTTGCCATAGCTCCAGGGCCGGACCGGCTTTCCTGGCTTCCTCGCCAAGTTTGAGATTGATGTCCGTTAGGTCGCGCAATATTCTTTCGGTCAGATCAAAGGAATTTCTTTCCTGACCGGCAGAGAGGATCACTGCCTCTGTACGTTTTCCCTCTTTTAAGAACTGGGCAACCTCTTCGTGGCTTTTCCTCCAGGAATCCCAAGCCTGTTTCAGGTTTATCCAAAGGGTCTCGCCTTCTTTGGTGCGAGATAGGGGCTCATAAATTTTCCAACCCTTTTCGGCCTGGCTCCAGGCTTCCTCAAGGTTTTTGAACAACTGAGACTTGACAGTTTCGTTTCCCATAACCTCGGGGGTCAAAAGGGTCTGCTCCACCTCGGCAATTTTTTGCTGGGCTTCCCCTATGATTTTTAGACCATAGATCCCCGGCAGGCGAATATCTGAGAATGACCTAAGGTTATTACTCATCTGGGAGATGCCAAAGGATCCCACAAGACCCCCGACTAAAAGCATCAACCCCATAACCAAGAATCCGCCGATTAATTTGGTAGTCAGTTTAAATCCACTAAACATTATCTTCCCTTTCGCTTTGAATTTTTACTTCTCCGAGAAATCCGGCACAAAGGATTGGAACGAATAGGAATGGATATCTCCTGGAGATCCCTCCTCTGTCTATTATGGAATTTATCGGCATTTTATAATAAAAGCTTTAACCCATATAGAATGCAACTCTCGGGAAAAGGTAGGACTATTTTGATAAGTAAGACAAAATAATAATAAAATTTAATAATGGATTTGAATAATGGCCGGATGAAACGTTTTGGAAAGACAAAAGGCAATGGTTTTCAGAAAGGGGGGGATCCCAATATATCTTTGTTAACTTACTGTTTTTAGATTAGAAAACAGGATGTCAGGCAAGGGTTCTATCCCAAGGGGCCTTCCACGATTTTTTTCTGTCGTTATCAAGATATTTTTTTTGACAGTTGCCCCTTTTTCATATAAAACCCAAGAATAGAAAGTGGTTATTTGAAAAGGATATTGCTTCAGATTGACTCTATGAGCGCTTCAAGCGAATTAAATAAACGAATTCAGGTAGATATAGATAAGGCCCAGTTTTATCTCAAAGAGAATCTCAAATCGCATGTGCCTTTAATTTCAGAGATCAACCAACATATCCTTTTAAGCGGCGGGAAAAGGCTTAGGGCCTTGCTCTATATCCTCTGTTCCCGGCTTTGTGGATTATCCAGTGAGAGGGATTATTATTTTTCTTCAATTTTTGAATACCTCCATGCCGCCACTTTGCTTCACGATGATGTTATTGACAATGCCACTGTAAGAAGAGGCACGGCCTCTGCCAATACCTTATGGGGTAACTCTGCCTCTGTTTTAGTCGGTGATTTCTTACTGGCTAAATCCTTCTCTATGGCCGTAGAAACCGAAAATCTTCAATTTTTGGATGTTCTCTCCCGGACAACGACCCGGATGGCCGAAGGGATGGTTTTAGAATTGGTTCAAAGTCATAATCTGGAAGTGACCGAAGAAGTCTACAGGGAAATTCTGATCAATAAAACGGCAATTCTTATCTCCGCTGCCTGTCAGACCGGAGCCATTATGGGAAGGGCCACCCATGAAGAACAAATTTGCCTGGCCGAGTACGGCTTGGAATTAGGGGTTGCTTTTCAAATTGTTGATGATCTTCTTGATTATACCGCTACCCAGGATGAATTCGGTAAACCGGTGGGCAATGATTTCAAAGAGGGAAAAATAACCTTGCCATTAATTCAAACTTTAAAAGTGTGTTCAGATAAAAATAAAAATAAAATAAAAGAGTTGTCAAGAAAAGATCAATTTACAGTTGAAGATTTCCGATTTCTTGTTGACCTGATTAAATCTCATGATGGGTTTGATTATGCCTGGGAAAAGGCTTTAGAGTCCAAGGAAAAGGCCAAGGGGCTGCTTAAAATATTCAATCCGACTGAGGATAAACAAACCCTGCTCGATCTGGCTGATTTTGTGTTAGAACGAAAGAATTAGTTTGTTTTTAAAATAAAAATATATAGATGATAGGAAAAACTAAACATGATTCGATATGAGATGGCCCCGGAAATTGAATCGAAACTAAAAAGGATTACCCGTAAACTTAAAATGGATCATATTGATCTGGACCGGGTTAGAGGGGTACGGAGCTTCGGATCAACAGGGAAAGGGATCATAGCCCGGTGCCATGCTTTACCCAAGGTGATGCAACTGGCTCTGGGAATTGATGCCCATTATGTAATTGAAATATTAACAGAAAATTATGATCGCCTGTCCAAAGAAGACCAAGTTAAAATTCTGATCCATGAGCTGATGCATATCCCGGAGACCTTTGGGGGCGGGTTTCGGATGCATCGGGACCATGTAACCAGAAAAAACGTGGAAAAGTTGTACAGGAAACTGGTGGGGGAGTAACCCATTTCCATTAGAATTGCCTATTGACTTCCAAGGTTGAGAATTTGGGATAGATCGTCTCTGGCCGGTCGATGCTGGATGCTTGATACTGGATAATAACAGAAAGCGATACTCGATTCTGGATAAAGTCAATCAAGTATCCAGGATCGGTTGTTCGTTCCAGTATCCAGTATCATTTCAGCTTTTAAATATCTTTGGTTAGTCTTCCGGCTCTGAGGCATCATAAAGCAGGTTATTGACCATGGAGTGCAGTATGCCGGCCAAATAAATCTCGTCATTGATGTCCGAAGAAAGAGAATGATACACCCCTTCCTTATCCATATAAAAAACAATCAGTTCCTTTATATTTTCTTGTTCTTCAGTTAATCTGTCCAGGATGTCCACTACCTGTTTTTGTGTCCGGTCGATATGAATCAGCTTCCCTTTTTTTTCAGCCATTCTAATTACCCCTCAGCAACCATTTCGGATTTCTGAATTGAAAATGATATCCATTCCATAAATTTTCCAGAAATTTTTTCCTAATCTCATTCCGGCCAAAGCATTATTTTATATCTTTAATATTTTTTATATTGAATAGGAATATATAGTTGCAACAAAATAAATATATTACATGAAATATTTTAAGCCCTGGATTATAAATTATCCTTTGTTTCTGAGAACGATCTTAAACCCTTTATCAGAAAAATCACCCTGGGCTCTATGCGGGAATTATTCTGTATTTGTCCACCATAAATTCCGGGTGATAGGAAAGTTTGGATTTTCGTAAACCTTCGATCCCCAGGTCTTGTTCTCGATTGACAAATGGGATCATGGACCATTCCCGTTCTAAAAACTGTTGTTGGAGTACAGGATAGAGACCGGGGAGATCCGGATTGGCTTTCTCAATGTGAATGACCAGGGTCTCTGGATTCAATAGTTCTCCCAGGGTGAAGGCTTCCACTTTATTCTCAATGCAAATTACCCCACCTTTATAATTCAATAAATCCATTTTTTCAATCGCTTCAACTATGGCCTCATTCTCACTTAATAAGCCGTAAGATTCATGGCAGTTTTTCGAACGGCACCATTCCTCCTGCAGGTTCAGGCATTCTTCAATAAGGTCGGTAGTCAGAGTGCGATATTCCCAGGTATGCCTTTTATTAAAACGGTTAATATGGTTTTTTAGGGTATGGTATTTATTTCCGGAAAGGCGAACCAATTTACCGATGCGGTAGACATAATCGCTGTTGTCCCTATCCGGAACAATCTTTAGTCCAGGAATATCAGAAAGTTCTTTGATGAGTGATTCCGGGAAACGCTCGAAGCAAGGGGAACCCCCTTTATTTTTCAAATAGGTCCGACACTCGAAGACCCAAGCCCGGATATCTCCCTTTCCCACAGGAGGGAAAAAAAAGGGGGTTGCCCCTTTGGGTTGGGCTAATAAGGTCATATATTCCCGATGAACGGCTATCTGAAATTGATAATAATATCTCCAAATATACAGGTTGGTAAAGGTCAACTCAGAAATATTTGGAGGATATTGTTGAAGGAGGTCTTCAATTTCCTGTTTGTGATCGAAAGAGAGAGGGGTAAATTTCAGTTGCATGACGTGTTCATTCTAAAATACTTAAGTATAAGATTCATAATCGTGGTTACCTATCTGATTTAATTAATTTTATTGCTTGCCGTCTTTTTCCCTAATAGGCTGATCCCGGAGAATCAAGGCCCTCAGGTTCTCTATTATCTGGTAGGGTATTTTTAAATCCCCCCTACCCGTTAGGAGGTCTACGTCCTTCTTGAGGTTGCCGTGAAAATCACTTCCTCCAGTGTAAATAAGTTTTAACTCTTTGACCAGTGAAAAATAGGCATTGGTCTGATCGGAGGTATGTTCGGGATAAATGACCTCCACCCCTTTTAGCCCCATTCCTTTTAGTTCCTCGATCACATTTTTGAGTTCTCTCAAAGAAGAATAGTTCAAAGTGAATGGATGGGCCAGGACCGGGATTCCTCCGGCCCGAGTGATCAGGGCAATCGCCTCTTGGGGAGAAAACCGGAATTTTTCCACATAGGCCGGAGCTCCCTTGATTAAATATTTTTGAAAGGCCTCTTCAAGGGAAGAGACCGCGCCTGATTGAAAAAGAACCTGGGCAATGTGGGGGCGCCCTATTTGCCCTTTAGCCAAGGCTTTTACTTGGTCAAAGGAAATGGAAATACCCAGGGACTGAAGCTTACTAATGATCTTCGGGTTTCTTTCCTGCCTGGCCTCTTGAAGCTGTTGAAGCTCCCGGTTCAAATTGGGTTCTGCGGGGTCGATATAATAGCCCAGTATGTGCATCGTCCCCCCGGGATATTGGGCACTGATTTCCAAACCCGGTATGACCTCAAGCCCTTCCTTTTCCCCGGCGGTCAGGGCCTTTTCCACTCCTTCAATCGTATCGTGGTCGGTCAGGGCCACTGCTGCGGCCCCTTTCCTTTTGGCATAACCAACCAGCTCTTCCGGAGAAAGGCTGCCGTCTGAGGCTGTGGAATGGGTATGGAGGTCAATGAGCTTTTCCAATAAGTGGCTTTCTCTTATCATTGTTACCCGACTGGCTGCAATTCAAAACTAACCGGTTGTTTGCTTTAATCCGTAATCCCCTGCTGATCGCAGGTTCCGCAATCTACAATCAAAAAGTTAGCTCTTACAAACCCTGGAATTTTTGCAGAGAGCCAGATCAATGACCTCATCCATACGTTCTACAAAATGGAACTTCAGACCTTTTTTCAGATGGGGGGGGGATCTCTTCCAAGTCTTTTTCGTTTTTCTTGGGTAGGATGACCGTTCCGATCCCGGCCCGTTTGGCCGCCAGGACTTTTTCTTTGATTCCTCCCACCGGCAGGACCAGACCACGCAGGGTGATCTCTCCGGTCATGGCCAGGTTCCCGCGTATCGGCCGGTCGGTCAATAAAGAAGTCAATGCGGTCATAATGGCTATTCCGGCAGAAGGGCCGTCTTTGGGGATGGCCCCGGCCGGGACATGGATATGAAGGTCATTTTTTTCATAAAAATCTTCCGGGATACCCAACTGACCGGCTTTGGAACGGATATAGCTGAGTGCCGCACCGGCCGATTCTTTCATTACGTCTCCCAGTTGCCCGGTAAGGGTCATGGTTCTTCTGCCGGGCATTTTAGAGGCTTCGACAAAGAGGATATCCCCTCCGGCCTGGGTCCAGGCCAGACCGGTAGCCACTCCCGGCTCCTGGGTCCTTTCGGCAATTTCAGAAAAAAAGTGGACCGGGCCTAAATATTGGTTCAGGTCTTTCTCGGTTATTTTTCGAGTTTGTATTTTTCCCTCGGCCACTTCTTTGGCCACTCCCCGGCAGATGGAGGCTATTGTTCTTTCCAGATTACGCAGACCGGCCTCCCGAGTATAAGAGCGGATAATAATTTGGAGGGCCTTCTTGTTAAAACTGAGGACCTTTTCGGACAGACCGTGTTCCTCCAATTGCTTGGGAATGAGATGTTTCTGGGCGATTTGTATCTTTTCCTCCTCAATATATCCGGATAAATCCAACACCTCCATCCGATCCCGTAAAGCCGGGGGGATGGTGTCCAGGATATTGGCCGTGGTGATGAACATGACTTTGGAGAGATCAAACTCGACCTCCAGATAGTGATCGGAAAAAGTGGCATTTTGTTCCGGATCCAGGACTTCCAATAGGGCCGAAGAGGGGTCTCCGCGAAAATCCGCTCCCACCTTGTCGATTTCATCCAGGATAAAAACCGGATTGTTGGATCCGGCTTTCTTTAACCCCTGGATAATCCTTCCGGGTAGTGCCCCGATATAGGTCCGCCTATGACCCCTGATTTCGGCTTCGTCTCGAACCCCTCCGAGTGAAAGACGGACAAATTTCCTGCCCAAGGCTCGGGCAATGGATCGACCAAGAGAGGTTTTACCCGTACCCGGAGGACCGACGAAACAAAGGATCGGCCCTTTCATGTCCGGTTTAAGCTTGCGAACGGCCAGATACTCCAATATTCTTTTTTTGACTTTTTCCAAATCAAAATGGTCGTCATCCAGAACTTTTGCCGCAGCCTCGATATCCAGATTATCTTCGGTATGAGTCTGCCAGGGCAGTTCGGTCAGCCAGTCCAGATAGGAGAGAGCAACCGAATACTCTGGAGAGGCGGAGTTCATGCGGGAAAGACGGTTCAATTCCCGTTCCGCTTCTTTGGCGGCGGCAGGGGATAAACCCTTTTCCACGATCTTTTGCCGATACTCCTCTATCTCCAGAGATTTTTCATCTTTTTCTCCTAATTCTTTTTGAATGGCTTTGAGTTGTTCCCGGAGATAATATTCCCGTTGGGTTTTATCTATGCCTTCCTTGACTTCAAACTGGATTTTTTTCCCGAGTTCCAGGACTTCCAGTTCCTTGGTCAGGATTACGGTAATCTTTTGAAGCCTCCGTTTGACCTCCAAGGTCTCCAGGATATCCTGTTTGTCTTCCTTGGGGATATTGAGGGTGGAGGTAATCATGTCGGCCAGGGAACCGGGATCTTCAACGCTTTGAGCCAGAAGACCTAATTCGGAGGGCAGATATGGGGATAACTCCAAGACTTTGATAAACAGACCCCGGGCATTATTTAACAAGGCATCGGTTTCAATACCCGATTCCAATAGATCTTTGAGGACTTCGATCCGAGCCTTGAAATAAGGGTTGGTTGAAGTGATTTCCTCTATTTTAAACCGGGAGAGGCCTTGGACCATAAGCCGCACCCCTCCTTCAGGGACTTTAGCCATCTTTAAAATGGAGCCTACGGTTCCATAAGAGTAAAGATCGTCTGTCGTCAATGGGTCTTTGCCTTTGCCTTGAATCATGACCAGACCGATTAGGTGATCTTTCATCAAGGCATCGTCCACTAATTGAACCCAGTTTTTTTCCCAGATCATCAGAGGCATTACCATTTTGGGGAACAAGGCGACGTCAAGGACCGGTAAAAGTGGGATTTCTTCCGGTATGGTTAATACCTGGGTTTGAATGGGTAAAGAGGTTTCGTTTATTTCCATGGATTACTCCTTATTATATTTAAGACCGAAATTTATTCGGATTTAATGGGAATGGTTTTCTTTTGTGACAGTTTTTTAGGCAAGATCACGGTCAGCAATCCGTCCTTGTATTGGGCCTCAATCCGGGACTCATCGACAACAACGGGCAATTCAAAGGACCGTTCAAAAGAGCCGTACTCGATCTCCATTTGAAGGTATCGAACGGCATTGGCCAAGTCAGGACGCTGTCTTTTCCCGGACAGATAGACCAGGTTCCTTTTGACCGTAACCTGGATTTCGTCCTTTTTTAAACCCGAGACCTCGGCGATGATCATAAAGGTCTCCGGGGTTTCAAGTACATCTATCTGGGGGGACCAGATTCTTTGGTCAATTAAAAAACGGGGGCTGAGCTGATAGAGCATATCGTCCATCAAACGCCTCATTTGACCATGAAGTCGGGATATATCGCTAACCACCTTGGGTCCTCCTTCTTCTTCAACACGCGATAATTTTGAAGAGCTGCTTTTGAATAAAAACTTTAAAGTACTATTATAAGGCTTGAAAAGGCTTTTGTAAAGGAGAGGGTTTAAAATTTTTGTCTTGACAGGGTTCCGGGGAGATGGGAGATTTAATAACAGGCAAGAGGCATAAGGCAAGAGGTTTTACAATACTTAATACCTACTCAGAGATTTCGAATCGACTTTGAATTTTAATTCCTTGATTCCTGTGGTTGATTATCGGTGGTTCGATTGTTTTATTGCCTCAAGCCCCAGAACTCATGCCTATCCTCCATTCCCTGGATCTATTTTCATTATTTTCAGGCGACCCCGGAGTAATAAAAAATTAATTTGGAAAGCCAATCCATGAAACAGATCATTCTCGGTACCGCCGGACATATCGATCACGGAAAGACCAGCTTAGTTAAGACCTTGACGGGCATAGATACCGACCGTCTTAAGGAGGAAAAAGAGCGGGGAATCACCATCGAACTGGGTTTTGCTTATCTGGATCTGCCTAATGGCCAACGTTTGGGGATTATTGATGTTCCCGGGCATGAACGGTTTATCAAGAATATGGTGGCCGGAGCCAGTACGATTGACCTGGTGGCCTTGATTATTGCCGCCGATGAAGGGGTCATGCCCCAAACCCGGGAACATTTGGATATCTGTACTCTCCTGGGGATAAAAAAAGGGCTGGTGGCTTTGACCAAGATAGACCTGGTTGAAAGTGATTGGCTGGATCTGGTCCAGGAGGATATCAGGGGATTTCTGAAGGGGACCTTCTTGGAGGGAGCCCCGATCCTTCCGGTCTCGTCGGCCACCGGACAGGGGATTTCTGAATTGACGGCAATCCTGGAAAAACTTTCGGCCGAGGTTGAGGAACGTTCATCTGTCGGTATCTTCCGTTTGCCGGTGGACCGGGTTTTTTCCATGCGTGGATTTGGTACGGTGATTACGGGAACGGCCGTATCCGGCAGCCTTTCCGTAGGGGATCAGGTTCAGATTTTCCCCCAGGAAATCCAGGCCAAGGTCCGTGGGATTCAGGTTCATAATCAGGATACCGAACAGGTCCGAGCCGGCCTGCGTACGGCCATTAATTTGCAGGGGATTGAAAAAGCCACAATAAACCGTGGAGATGTGGTTGCTTCTCTCATGGGTTTATATCCAACGCGGTTGTTGGATATCCAGGTACGCTTGCTGAAATCCATTCCCAAGCCCTTGAAGCATCGAAGTCAGGTACGTTTTCACAGCGGTACGAGTGAAATGTTGGGCCGGGTTATACTCCTGGAAGGAGAAGGAATAAAGCCGGGGGAATCTCAATTCTGCCAGATTCGTTTCAGCGAACCGGTCGCCCTGCTTCCCGGAGACCTGGCCGTAATCCGCAGCTATTCACCGGTTCAGACGATCGGCGGGGCTGAGGTCCTGAATGTGAAACCGCCCAAACATAAGCGTTTCAATCCCGAAGTGACTCATCAACTCTTGGTGTTGCAATCGGGCAGTGATTTTGAAAAGGTCGCTCTTCAAGTCCTTCAAACCGGTGCGGCTGGGGTATCCCGCCAGAATTTGGGGCAGGTTCTGCCCCTTCCTCCCAAAAAGTTGGACGATTTACTCAAAGATCTCCTTTCCCAGAAGATACTCATACAATGGGATAAGGAAAATAAAATTCTTATCCATCAGCAGGAGTTGTCTAAATTGAATCAGGCGGTCCAGCAGGAGTTGGAAAGTTATCATAAGGGCAATCCTTTGAAGCAAGGATTGTTTAAAGAAGAATTAAAATCCCGTCTGCCGCAAATTCGAGAGGCCAAACTTTTTAATTTTATTTTGAATCAGCTGGCCGATGAGAAGGTTTTGGTTCAGGAAAAGGAATTGGTCCGCCTGACCGGCCATACCGTGCAATTAAAAGAGGACCAACAGGCGGTACACGATTCCCTGGAGAAGACCTACCTATCCAGTGGGCTTCAACCCCCCTATTTCAAAGAACTGGCTGAAAAGTTCCCCAAAGGGCAACCCCGACAGGTTTTGGATTTGATGGTTAAAGAGGGGAAATTGGTCAAGGTTAAGGAAGACCTCTATTTTCACCGGCAGGCCATCGATGCCCTGAGAAAAAACCTGATTCAGTGGCTAAAGGAAAAAGGGGAGATCACCACCCCGGAATTTAAAGACATGACTCAGACTTCTCGGAAATATACCATACCATTATTGGAATATTTTGATGCCCTTCAGGTGACCATGCGGGTCGAAGATAAGCGGCTCCTTCGGGGAAGCAAGGAATCGGCCTGATTTCCGGCCGTTTGTTTTTTTTTGTTATTGAATTCCTCCGGTGAATGGATTCTTTGCAGGGAATAAGGTTTTTATGTTTTCATTTCTAATTTGTCAGGGTTAGGTTCAGAATAAATGCCGCCTTCAAATCCCTATCCCTCCATAAAAGATTTATCCAACGAACAAAGGGTTCGTCTTGTCCGGCGGATCTTTAATTCCGTAACGGACCGTTACGATTTCCTGAATCACTTCTTGAGTGCCGGTCGTGATAAGGCCTGGAGGAGATTCCTGATCCAACGACTTGATTTTTTTTTAACCGGCCGCCTTTTGGATCTGGCTACCGGGACCGGAGATGTCGCTATTGGTGCGGCTCGACATCTTCCCCAAATAAAGGTGTTTGGACTTGATTTTGCAAAACCCATGCTGGATGCGGCCGCGACGAAGGTCGATTCCGCCGGTTTATCCAAACGCATTCCTTTGATGCAAGGCGATGCCATGAATCTGCCCTTTCCTGTGGGGAGCTTTGACGCGGTAACCGTGGCTTTCGGCATTCGGAATATGCCTGACCGCCAAAGGGTGTGGGAAGAGATGATCCGGGTCCTGGTGCCGGGAGGAAAGGTCAATGTGCTGGAACTGAATGCGCCTCAAAGTCAATGGTTTCGAAGGTTATATCTGCCTTATCTCAACCATATCCTCCCCCGTCTGTCACGCTGGTTTACAAAAGATCCGGCAGCGTACCAGTACTTGGCTGAATCCATCCTTCATTTTCCTTCACCGGATGATTTGGCCAAAGAGATGGAACAGATTGGATTAGTGGATGTGCAAAGATTTCCCTTGTCCTTTGGGATTACCTACTTGCATGAAGGGAGAAAACCGAAATGAGTGACAACAACCCCAAAAACAACAAAAACCCCGGAAATTCCCGTTTCTTAAAATAACGATTGACTTTATCTTTCCGAAAAAAATACTATTCTTGGGACTAAAATAATTATAGGAGGTAGCTATGCGGCTTAAAGAACCACGGCTGAAACCCTTGGCCGAATCGGAATGGACCGAAGAACAAAAATCGCTTCTGGAGTATTATCGAAGAAAGTCCGGCAAGATTTACAATATTTTTCTGACCCAGGCCCGACATCCGGAATTGATGAAAAAATGGCGGACCTTTTCCGATTACATATTAAACCAATCCGGCCTCCCTGAACGGGACCGCGAAATGCTAATCCTGCGCATCGGCTGGCTTTGCCGATCGGAATACGAGTTCGGGCAGCATACCCGTATTGGAGAAAAAGCCGGGTTGACACCGGAAGAAATTTTAAGAATTACTAAAGGCCCCGATGCCCCTGGGTGGGACCCTTTCGATGCTGCCCTGCTGCGGGCCGCGGATGAACTCCATGCCGATGCCTTTATCTCCGATGCGACCTGGGATATCCTGTCCCAACGATACAATGAAAAGCAGATGGTGGATATGGTCATGACCGTAGGACAATACAACATGGTTTCCATGTTTTTGAATACCTGTGGAGTTCAACTGGACCCCAAGCTGGTCGGTTTTCCTAAAGCCTAACCAAAATTATTTGAAATTGGGTTCTTAGCCCCGATCCTTAAAAATGATACCGGATGCTGGTTTCATGATACTGGATACTGGATACTGGATACTGGAAAAAAAAGCGATACTTGATTCCGGATAAGGGCAATCAAGGCCCCAGTAGGGGAAGTTTGATCCAGTATGCAGGATCGACAGGCCAGAGGGGGAAGGTGTCGTGTCTTAAAAAAGTTTGAGATAAATTCTTAGAATCGATAAAAAAATAAAGAGGGCAACTCTATGTCCCCAATAATTATTTTCGGAAAAGACGGCTGACCCTTCACACTGAAGGCTCGTGAGGCCTATCAGTCTCGGGGGAAGGAATTCCTTTATTATAATCTTCCTGATCATCCGGAAAAAGTGGGGGAGTTCATCCAATATTCCCCGGAGCGGAAGGTGCCGGTCATCGTGGAAGAAGGAAAGGCGACCATCGGATATGGAGGGACCTGAAAGGTTAAAATTTAAACCGGGTCCGGTTGGTAATCGTCCGCTGTATAATTGTTTGTCGCCATAACTGCTTCTCTCCGGCCAAAGCAATAGAGGGGAAGTGTTTATCTTTTGGAGGTGGGATTTGGATAGGATTCAGGTTACCTACCCGCCATTAATCGAAATTGAGATCGGTCTGAAGAGTGTTCTGTTGTAAAAAAGTGGCCAGTAAAAATCAAATTTTTAAGGAAAAATCGGATAGGGAAGGGGGAGATTCAAAGCGAAAAAATTTGAATGGCTGGCTTCAGGTGATGTTGATATCCACAATCTCCAGCAACCGCATACCCCCCGGAGTCCTGACTTGAACTTCATCCCCCGGTTCTTTACCGATCAAGGCCCGGCCCAAGGGGGAAAGGACGGAAATATCACCATCATCGGCATTGGATTCATCCGGTCCGACCAGTCGTATTTTAAATTCGTCGCCGGTATCCAAGTCATTTAAAAGGACGGTCGTGCCGAAGACGACCCGGTCTTCGGGTAAATCGGAAATATCAATGATTTCGGAGACGGCGATCTTGCTGTGGAGTTCCGCTATCCGGCCCTCAATAAATCCCTGGCGTTCCTTGGCCGCATGATATTCCGCATTTTCCGAAAGATCCCCATGAGAACGGGCCTCGGCAATGGCCTTAATAACAGCCGGTCGTTCCTCTCTTTCCAATCGACGGAGCTCTTCCCGAAGCTTCTCCAGTCCTTCTTTGGTAATCGGCGTCCGATCCATGCACCTGTTTCCTTTCAAACAAACTACCCCCGGAGCGGTTTTCATCCGAGGGTAAAAGTATATTAGCAAAATGTCGGGAATAGTGCAAGACTATTCTATCCTAATTGTCGATTATTGGTTTGAAGCAGGAAGTCCCTTCACTTCAGATCAAGTGGCTTAAGAGTCTTGTTAGTCTGAGAAAAAAACGGCTTTTGGCTTCTTAATCTTTTTTTAAACTTGATACTTCCCCAAAAAACCAAAAACCGACTTTTCAGGAGACAGGAAGGGGTCTTCCCTCTCCCATTGTTGAAATAATCGCGGTCATCGAGGCGCCTGATTGTATAATATCTATATCTTGAATTTATCTTTTCACTAAACAGTTTTGATTTTAATTTTTCCCCCTACAGTTATTCCGGGACACCCGTTCAAAGGGATCCTGATGGTAGTATTCCTTCAAAACACGATAAAGATCCGGTGCATTCGCAATCATTAAACGGGGCTGATCAAAGAATTGCTCGGTGGCGACAGCGAAAAATTCCGCTTCGTTAATTGCCCCGTAGGCATTGAGGAAAGATTTCTTGCCCTTTTCGGCGTCGTGTTTAAGCCGTAGATATTCACGAGAACAGGTCAGGATCCAGTCACGATATTCTTTCCGGTCGTGCAGAGGAGGCGTACCATCGGCTGCGCCGTCGAGCATGTCCAGTTTATGGGCGAATTCGTGGTAAACAACATTGTGACCGGACTCAGGATGGCGGCCGCCGCGCAGGGCTGCATCCCAGATAATAATAACCGGCCCCTGCTGGAACGCCTGCCCGATAATGGGATGCTCGAGCGCTACTGGCGTCAATATATTTTCGAAGAACCCAGGCTTGCGTTGAGGGGGAACAACCGTAGAGGGATAGACGATGATGGATTCCACATTACGGTAATAATTATGGGGCAGGCCCAGAACAAGCAGACAAGCCTGAGCGGAAATCGTAATGCGGATCTCGTCGGTCAGTTCCAGTCCTCCGGCGCCTTCCCATTTTTTTTCGGCGATAAACACCTGGATCAGGGCACGCAGGTGCGCGCGTTGGGCATCCTCAAGCATGCAGTAGTGGGCAACATTACGCTGGATTATGTCCTCCCATAAGGAAGGGAAAGGAACTTGGGTGAGCTTCTTTCGGCGACGATCGGTCAACCAATAAAACATTGAAATTTCCTGTTAGGGGACAAGAGGGACTACCTTAAATTCTAAAGTAATTCAGACTTCCAATTTGTAACCCACTTCCTTTAACGTTCGCTTCTCATTGAACTGAATAATTAAAACCATCAATCATTAGATCAACTTCTTCATTCCTCAACATTTCCCTTAATTCTGCTATAGATTCTCTATTTAAATTTATCCAACGCTTTAAGCGCAAAAAACAACGAAGCCACATGATGGGGGTGGCTAAGTTCTCCCCTATAAGCGCTTTCAATAAGTTCATCAATAGGCATTTGCAATACCTCAATCTGCTCTGTTGATTCCGGGATTGGTTCGGAGGCAATACGAGCATTAAATGCAAGAAAACAATGAATATAATTTGTATGGTTGACTGGATTTGCACTGATAGTGCCTACCTCAATAAACTTTTCGGCTTGGTATCCAGTTTCTTCCAATAATTCACGACGGATTGCATCGACGATTGATTCTTCCTTTTTTTCTACGGCTCCACCGGGTATCTCAAGGATAACATGACGTATTCCATGACGATATTGTCTTAGTACCACAACATTTTCATCAGGGGTAAGTGCGACCACATTTACCCATGGTGGATATTCCAAGACGTAATAGGGTGATACCAATTTCCCATCTGATGTTAAACAATCATCTGCACGAAGTTTTATCCATCGGTCGTCAACAATGTATCGAGATCTAACGATCTCCCAAGGGATTTTTCTCATTTTCAAGTTCCTAATATTGTATGATGCGAGCTGAAAGATAGGCTCACCAGAGAGGGCTGCATTTTGGTCCGAATCTGGCGAAGCAAAATGTTTGGCACTACATCGGAATTTATTGTTTCTGAATTATCTCTTTCAAGTCAGAATCAAGCAATTCCCACAAATGGGGGTGGCTTTCGACTATACGAGCAATATCACCGAGGTCTTTGATCCTCTTGCTTTGTTTTCTTTCCGTATCCCGCCAAGCTTTTATTTTTCCCCGCAAGGTGTCCTCCAGAGAGGCAACTCGCATAAGAATTCCGTTCCAAAAGGCTTCCTTTGGGAAGAGAAGCACTGAATATTGACCTGGTTTGGTTAACTCTTAGTATGTCCAATCCCTTCAAATTGTTTGTAACCTATTATAAATGATAAATATTCTCTTGACAATTATTTTTAACCAGTTACTTTTTTAGGCAATTAATTAAATGCTCATCCGTAAATAATATTTTCGGGAGAGTGCTGACTTGGAAAAGAGCGGAGAAAGGGGAATCAATAAAATGAATCAGGTCACAAAAAATGTTTATGTGGAAAGCGGTTATCGGGGTTGCAATCCGGGTTTTGTGGTCACATCCGAAGGGGTGGTGATGCTCGACACCCCACAGGTCCCCAAAGATGCCCTGGCCTATCGGGAGATCGTCCAAAAATATGGGAAGGTGATTTATCTGATCAACACCGAACCCCACGGTGATCACTATACGGGCAATTTCTTTTTTGATACCCTCTGTGTGGCCCATCAGGGGACCCGGGAGGCCATCATGCAGGCTTCGCTGGAAGCATTGAAGGAAAGAATTAAATTACTAGATCCTGATTTTGAACCCCATTTGGCAGACTACCGTATAAAAGAACCGACTATCACTTTCAGTCAGTCCATGCGCCTGTATGTGGGGAACCACACCTTTGAATTGATTCATCTCCCCGGTCATACAGCCAGTGAAACTGCTGTCTTTATCCCGGAGGAGAGAACCGTTTTCACCGGGGATAACATTTTTAACCGTATGCAGGTTTTCCTGCACGAGGCTTGGCCCAAGGAATGGCTCGAATCCCTGAAGTTTCTTAAAACGTTAGAGGCGGATCATTATATTCCCGGACACGGGGAGGTCTGCACCAAGGATTATCTGGATGAACAGGCCTCATTCATCAAGGAATGGGTTGCCGCCATTCAAGAGGCAATCAAAAACAAATGGGCTTTAGAAGAAACCCAGAAGCGTGTCTCTTTTATGGACCGCTACCCCATGGGAGCGGGGATGGAGGCTTTCGGCAAAGAACTGCAGAAGATGAATGTGGCCCGGCTTTATTCTCTGGCCGTGGATGGAAAGCTTTAGGAGGAAGATATCGTGCGTTGCCTGCGATCGGCAAGAGCATTCGGCGAAATCTATTATCGAGTTGTTTATGGCATTACCAATGAGGTTCTTTCAAATCTCTCAAGTTTCGTCACACCGGCGAAAGCCGGTGTCCAGAATGCATTGAAAAGACTGGATTCCGGCTTTCGCCGGAATGACATCGCTGGACTTTTGCAAGAGGCTCCAATAATAGAGCGGTTATTCTGAAAGAAAAGGGCGGGAATAAACCCGCCCTTTTTCTTTAAATAAACTGGGAATGTAGGCTAATATAATGCTAACATTCTCTTTACTTAACTGCCTTCAGTAGAGAATCAGGCATACTCCAGGGGGCTTTCAGAGATCCCTGGTAATCGGGATGATCTGTCGGGATTCCCAGATTACGCTTGGCCGCGGCCTTGAATCTTTCCCAATCGGCCATCTGATAAACCACCATTCTCTGTGTGGCTAAAGATCCTTCGGCATGGATGGTTAAAACGCCGCCGAAGGTCGAGCCCATGCGGATAACCGCATTAATGGCCTTGATCCGGTCTTCAGCCGAGAACCTGGCGTCGCCCTGCAGATATTTTTCCATATAGGCCTTTACGGTGGGATTCTCATAATCCTTCTGCGAAGGCATGGTGGCGGCAATTCCTCCGGTGATATCCTGAACATACTTCATGGCCTCATGCCACTGAGAGGCGAAGAAGAATTTGGCGCAATTGGTATAGACCGGATTCGGAAGGGCAAAACCCGTGTCGGGGTCGATGACCGGTGCCAAAGCAGCCGCTTTTCCCAGGGCCTCGGTGATGTCGGCATACATAGCCAGCCAGGCCAGCATATCCTGAATACGGGTGGCGTGGGTTAATCCATTATATTCGGCCATCAACATGGCTAAACCGGCCACATTCTGCAGTTGCACATGTTTGTAGGTGGCGGCGGTAAGGCGATGGTACCGGGCGAAGGAGGTGGCGTAAACCCTTGAGAACTGCCATTCACCGCAAAGAAATACTCGTTCCCAGGGGACAAAAACGTTATCAAAGATAATCATGGGATGACCGCCGTTTTCCGTGCCGGCACTGGCCAGAAAGCTCACACCCTTGGCGCCGCAGGGGACGGCGCAAGACACGGCATAATCTTTTCCCCCCTCATTGTGGTTACGGGAGGGCAGAACGATCAATTCATTGGAGAGAATCGAATCGCTGATATGAAGTTTGCAGCCGACGATGGTGATGCCTTCCTTATTTTTATCGACTACCCGGACATAAAAATCCTTGTGGGCTTGTTTGGGGTCCTCGGCATGGAGTCTCCGGTTCCCCTTGGGGTCGCTGACCGCGGCGCAAAGGCCCGGGTCGTTCTTTTTGCACCAGGCCCGGTAGGTCTTCATGTTTTCGGCATAATGGGTGCCCATGGCCGCATCCAGCTTGTCACAGGCATAGGCCACGCCGTTCAAGCTGTCTATACCCGTGAGACGGGAACCCCCGATGCGATTACGACTGAGGGTCTGAACAATGGTTCTTCTCCTTTGAAGGTCCTCACCTGTTTTGGGTACTTTAAAAGAGAAGGAGACCTCCTCCCCGTCCTCCATCATATTGAACAATTCCCGATGCTCCGGCTGGTTGGAAATCCAGAATTCGGAGGCGGACCGTTCTACTGCTTCCTTGTATCGGGTCGGGACGTCTTTGATCAGTTCGCCGTCCTGATAGACCACTCTTCCGTCTCTTAAGCTTTCAACATATTGTTCCGGTGTCTTAATCATTGTTATTCCTTTCTATTATAAAATTAATCAGTTAGAAGTCCAAGGTGTAAATTATTATAAAACAGCCTACGTTAATACCTTATATCACCTCCTCTAACGATTCCCCTAAACCCCGGGAATCCCCGGGTGGTTTATAAACCATAAACCATAAATTATTTTAAATCAATATATTTTCAACTTGAAATAAACTTAAAAACATTAAAAGTCTTCCCTCAAGGCACACCCCAATTTTTTAAGAAGGCGCCCCAGATCTTCCTGCTCCTGTTCATTGAGGACAGTGGCCATTTGAGTAAGGTACCCGGCATGTTTTCCGAATGATTCGTCAAAAACTTTCTTTCCTTTTGGAGTAAAACGAACCAAGATAGACCGGCGATCACCCTCACTGGGGATGCGTTCCACGAGTCCGTCCTTTTCCAGATTATCGACTACGACCGTCATGTTCCCGCCGCTGACCAGCATTTTTTTACACAGCTCACCCATAATCATGGGGCCCAAATGCCCCAGACATTCTATCACTGCATACTGGGCCGCAGTAATCCCGAAATTTTTTAAGTGTTCGGCATTTTTTCGTTGAAAGGTTGCATAGGACCTCATGAGTTTTACCCACATACTCAGGGCCGTATCAATTTTTTTCCCGTACTTTATGGTGTTTTTCATAGGATTAAGACCAATCAGGCTTTCATGCCGGGTAAGTTTAGTGAGGCGGTATTGCCTCCATCCACCGGAAGGGCTTGTCCGGTGATATAGCTGGCCTCGTCACTGGCCAGAAAAAGGATAGCCGCAGCCACCTCTTCCGGACGACCGTATCGTCTCAATTCACAGCGATAGCCCATTTTCTCAATTTTTCCAGTTGACCGGGCATAGTCGAAGGCCCTTTTGGTCATGCCTGTTTCAATTAAACCCGGGCAAACGGCATTCACCCGAACCCCGAATCCTCCCAAGTCACAGGCCGAAGTCTGGGTAAAATTAATCAGGGCGGCTTTGCTGGCACTGTAGGCATTACCCCCGGCTCCTCCGCGAATTCCGGCCACCGAGGACGTATTGACAATAGCACCGCTCTTCCTGGCCATCATATGCCCGGCCACGTGCTTGGAGGCAAAGACCGCGCCTAAGACATTGACCCCGTACACTTTTTGCCAAGTCTCTTCATTTTCACTCTCCAATTTGGCCATGTCCCCGCCGATGCCGGCATTGTTGCAGAGGATATCGATTTGGGAATAGGTTTTCAAGGTCAGATCAATCAGGGCTTTGACTTCCTCTTCCACAGAGACATTGGTTTTTTGAGCGGTGGCCTCTCCGCCTTCTTTTTTAACCAAATCCAGCGTTTCTTTTAATCCTTCATCATTGATATCGGCCAGGACCAGTTTGGCCCCTTCAGTGGCGAATAAAACAGCCGTGGCCCTGCCGATACCGTTGGCGGCCCCGGTGATAATGGCCACCTTTCCAGCCAATTTTCCTTTTTTTCCCATGGAATCTCCTTTTTTTAGAATGACAAATAGATTGGCTATTCCGGAGAAGTGGCCGTCCCAACCATAGAACCGCCGTCGATAACCATGGTCACGCCGGAAACATATCTTGAGGCCTCCGAGGCCAGAAAGAGCACAGCCCCGGCCACATCATCCGGCTGTCCAAGGAAACCTACAGGCATACGATTGACCGCAGCTGCCCTTACCGCCGGATCCTTCCACAGGGCTTCAGCGAGGCGGGTTTCTATCACTCCCGGAGCGATAGCATTGACCCGGATACCGTACTGACCCCATTCCCTGGCCATGCACTGGGTCAGCATGATCAACCCGGCCTTGGTCACCCCGTAAATGCTCAATCCGCTGGCTCTTAATCCGGCTACCGAGGCCGTGTTGATAATAGTTCCGCCCCCCTTTTCCTTCATAACTCTGGCCACCAACTGGCTCAGAAAAAACTGCCCCTTCAAATTGACATTCATGGTCGTATCCCAGGCCCATTCCTCTGCATCCAACAGACTCCCGGGATAGGGATTGGTGCCGGCATTGTTAAATAAAATGTCAATACGCCCGAACTCTTTGACCACCTGATCGACTAATTTCTTCTGTTCTTCGAGTTTGGCAACATGAGAGGCAATGGCCCTGGCTTTTCCGTTTTTGGCTTGGATTTCCTCGACTACTGCATCCAGATCCGCCTGTTTGCGGCTGCTGACAACTACTATCGCGCCGGCGTCGGCAAAGGCCAGGGCACAGGCCTTACCGATGCCGCGGCTGCCGCCGGTAATGAGGGCTACTTTTCCCTCCAAAGAAAATCTACTACAGTCCATGATGATTCTCCTTTCTATTCAGTCCGTTCAAACTTTTTGGGGTGATTCTTAATGATTCCAATAGGCATGCTCCAAGATCGTTACCTCGGATTCAGTTGAGGAACGAGTTATTGGATTAATAGTTTAAATTTAAAATAAAGAAAGTCATATCACAGCCCCGGGGAAAAAGGCAATAGAGTTTTTTTTCTCCCCTTCTCTTGAAGAAGTCCTCTCCCCTGAGAGGGTTTTAATCCCGTCCCTATTGCCTCCTGCCGCCATACTAACTTATTAAAATGGCAGCACTTTATCCGGAACCGTGATTTTTCTAATACAAGGGATTGACGGATCAGTTCTATTGTAGTTTTTTGGCTTTTTCCACATATTCATCCATTTTTTTCCGGATGGCGATTTTGTCGTATTTGCCTACGCTGGTTTTAGGAATCTCATCGCAGAAAACGATATAATCGGGCAGCATCCATTTGGCGAGTTTTCCCGTTCCCACGCCTTCGGTCTCCAGATATTTAAGAAGGTCCTTTTCGGTCTTACCCGAACCGGGCATACACCGGGCCAGACACATGGGACGTTCTCCCCACTTCTTATCCGGAACGCCTACATAAGTTGCTTCCAGAATAAAATCGGCATTACAGGTCAGATTTTCCAGGAGCACTGTGGGTACCATCTCGGCCCCGCTTCGGATGACATCCGTTATCCGGTCGACTATGATGATATATCCGTCTTGATCCACCTTGGCCGCATCCCCGGTATGGAACCAACCCCCCCGCCAGGCGGCGTTGGTTTTCTCCGGGTCCTTAAAATACTTTCGCATAATCCAGTGGCCTCTCAAAACAATTTCTCCGATGGTCTCATTGTCGTGAGGCACCGGTTTCCCGTCCTCCCCCATAACCATGGTGTCAATGGCCTGGTTGGGCAGTCCGGTCTTGACCCGGACCTGGTCCAGTTTTTCCTTGGGCCAGTCCACCATCCCTCGTTTGATGGTTGCACCGATTACACCGGCAAGGGTCTCGGTCATACCATATCCGGAGCCGACAGTGAATCTGGGAAACATTTTCTCGGCTTTGGCCTTCAGACCCAGAGGCAGGGCGGCCCCACCGGTTCCCACCGTGGTTAAGCTGGTCAGATCATACTTATGAAAATTCGGGAATTCGATGAGCATGGCCAGCATAGTCGGCACCATAGCGGTGGCAGTTACCTTTTCCGTCTGCACCAGTTCACAGAAGCTTTCCGGGGTGAATCGGCCCGGAAGAACAATCCTGGAGGCCGCATAAACATTGGCAAAAGGGGCTTGCCAGGCATGGATATGGAACAAAGGGACATTGATCATGGTCACGACGGTGTTGGGGGTCGGCGGATCATCGGGTAATGATGGGGTCAGAAACCGATTGCCCATTGTATATAAAGTTTGCAAAAAGAGTTGTCGATGAGTGAACAGGGCTCCCTTGGGCAAGCCCGTTGTTCCAGTGGTATAATAAAGAACGGCATGAGTATCTTCATGAAGGTCGGGCCATTCGAAGGTTGGGGGCTGAGCTTTCAACAATTCCTCATATTCATAGAGGGGTTCTATCCGGGTCTTGGGCTTTCCCGGCTTATCGGAAATATAGATGAATTTTTGAACGGTGGATTTTATCCGATCGTAGAGCGCTTCCACCAGAGGCAGAACCGCATCATCAAAGAAAAGGATTTTGTCCTCGGAATGAGTTATGGTAAAGGCCATGTGGTCCAGGGAGAGACGGATGTTGATCGGGTGGGAAACCGCCCCGATACAGGTGGTGGCATAAATAGTCTCGAGATGCCAGTGGTGGTTTAAGGACATGGTCCCGATACGGTCCCCGGGCTGTCCGGGTTTCCCGGAGGTTACCCCCAGGGTCTTGAGGGCGTTGGCCAGACGACTGGTGCGTTCATGCCACTGCCGCCAGGTGAATCGATGATACTTCCCGGCGTCATTTCGGTAGACCACGCCGATATCGTCCGGATACAAAGACAACGGCCGCTTAAAACAATTTTTAAGTAGTAGCGGGAAATGGATGTTGTATTCAGGATAAGTAATTTCCTCGGTCATCAATAAAATCCCCTTTCTTTTTAATCTTTTCCTTCAAAAAGGTATCTTGGCATCCAAAATTAATTTTTGGTCTTACAAGTGTGCCCATCTTCTCATTTTAATAGTAATCCTCCTTCTCCTTAACTTAATTACAATAAAAAACAATAAAGGATTATTGAGTTAATTTGTCTGGTTTTGAACTGTCGTTGGTAGGGGAATGTCCTTTAATAACCCACCTGGCAGTAAGGTCACCCAGGTACTTGCTATTATTTTTACGTTCAAACACAACACACCCTGGAATATTATAAAGGGAGATAACCTTGGAATTATTTATATTCTTCCAATATGAAATGATCTGATTTTCTTTTATTAGAAATATTGAAGATCCATAAATAAAACAAAAGGTAATACCTGAAAAGAAAAGAAAAAAGGCGAAAGAGGAAAATAAAAAATTCAATCTGGTTTTCATTATTTTTAAATGTTTGGTTAGGTAGAAGGGTAGAATAATGGCTATCGATGGAATTGATAGATAGAGGATAAAATTCAACCCTACTAATATTAGTCGGGGCCTTAATGGAGAAAAATCATAAAGTCCGAATTCCGCTAAAAAAATCCCTTCAATAACAGATCCGAGGATATAGAAAATCCCAAGTAAGATGGCGGAAAATATCGTATATAATTCTAAGGTTTGATTCTCTGCCAAAATTTTTCTATTAATGAGTATGATATTTAGTTGATTTAGAAACCCCCGCCCTAAGGGCAGGGTCCTGTGGACTGGCTATGCCGGTCCCGAATGGGCTTGGCTGAAAGGCCATTTCTTGGGCCGTTTCGTCATTCCGGGCTTGACCCGCTTCCTGCCCGTAGGCATCCAGGCCGGAGGCGGAATCCAGAGATTTCAGCTTTTCCTGGACCCCGGCTTTCGCTGGAGTGACGGCATCTATTAGATTTTAAAGTTTAGGGTTCAGGTTTGAATCTGGTATTTTAAGCCCCCCTATGGGCGTGGCATTATTTATGATAAAAGATAATTACGATTAATAATTGTTGTTGCTATTTCTATAGAAAATATACCAGTATGTTCACCTAATTGAAAGACATTATTATAAAAACATCCCTGGTTATTCCATACCTTGAAGCAAGACCAGGTATAAAAGATATTTTATCCAACAGATAAATAATTGTGTTTGTTTAATAAATTTTTGAGCTGAATATTTTAAAATGGAACTATCCGCCAATAAAGAATACATTGAAAGATCCTGATGTTTACTTCAATGGTTTCTAAGATGTCTATTTGAACGGATTAGCCCTGTGCTTGCAAGCGGGAGCTGGCCCCTTTCTTTCTTGGGGATACCCGATTTTCCATCCATTTTTTAAAAGAGGACTGACTTTCACCGGACGGCCTCCCTGCCAGCAAATTTTTAATACTGATATCTTCATCGATATCTTCCCAGTGGATGCCCTGTCCCTTACCGATCAATCTCCAATTGTTTCTTTCTTCTGGATGTGAATGTAAAAGTCTGGGAAACCAAGCCAGTGGCACCGAAATCGTTCGTCCGTCACTAAGGTTAACACTTAGGGTGTCTTTGGAGATTTTCACGGTCTCAGCATTGGGAACCTCTAATTCATTTGTCAAAATACTCATGCCAAGCCTCCGTTAATTGTAAATAATGTTGATCGATGATTTTATGGACTTGACCTATTTCTCGTCGGTTAAACCCGCCACTACTTTGCAATCTTATCGGGTCAAGCCAAAATTTTGCTGTCTTGTTGTCCCGTTCAATATGTATATGCATTGCTTCCTCTCCGTCTCCGGCATAGAAAAAGAATCTATATGGACCGACTCTAAGAACAGTAGGCATGCATGCATTAATCAGAAAAAGATTTAAAAAATAATGATTATAAGTCAGGAAAGGAAAATCGGTCAAGGATAAAAACGACCATTCGGAAACCGGATTTCTTATTGACATATAAAACCCTTTCCAACATACTGCCATTTTTTAAAAAGTATTTCTGTTGTTTTTTATGGATTGAAATGTGAAACATCATACCGAACTTAAAGGACAAGCCCTCTTATTTCTTCTTTTCTTATGGTTTCTCTGGTTCAACAATCTGGGTGTCCGTCTCATTTTTTCACCTATCCTGCCTTTGGTCGAAGATGAGTTCGCCGTCAGTCATGCCCGGGCCGGAAGCATCTTTATTTTCCAGTCCATCGGCTATGGCCTGTCGATGTTTTTCTCCGGGTTTTATTCCGGACGGATGGGCTATAAAAAGGCGATCACCCTTTCTCTGCTGGTCTCGTCAATGGTTTGTTTTTTGATTCCTTTCATCAAAATATTTCCGGCGATTTATCTCTTTTCCTTCTTCCTCGGTTTTTCAACCGGGGTGTACCTCCCTTCGGTGATGCCTCTTATCACGGAATATTTTGATGAAAGGAATTGGGGAAAATCCATTGCCATCCATGACTCGGCGGCCTCCATCAGCATCTTCTCCACCCCTTTTTTGGCCTTGTTCCTGCTTCATTTTTTTAAGTGGCGGGGAATATTCCCGGTATTTGCCGGGAGCTTTCTCCTGAGCGCGTTTCTTTTCTTTTTGATAAGTGATGAGTTCAAAATCCGCAATTCCGAAAAAATCCGGTTCCAAGATTTGATCAAAAGGCGGTCTCTCTGGGTTATGGCCATATTGTGGATGTTTGCCGGCGGGGCCAATATGGGCATTTACTTTATCGTACCCCTGTACCTGACCAAGGAATTGTCTTTGAGTATCGGTTATGCCAACACCATTTTGGGGGTGTCCCGATTTGGCGGGATTGCCGTGGCCATCTTATGCGGTTTCCTGGTCGATCGCTTCAGTCTAAGAAGAATCATGTTTGCCATGCTTCTGATGACCGGGATTTTTACGGTCCTTTTGGGGGTTGCTTCGGTTCGTTGGGTCGGAGTATTTCTTTTTTTCCAGGCCATTGTGGTAACCGGATTTTTCCCCCTGGGGTTGGTGTCCATGGTCAGGATGTTCGAGCGGGAAATCAGGGGGCTGGCCACCGGTCTTACCTTGACCATAGGAGTCATTTGTGGAGGGGGGCTCATGCCTTATCTTTTGGGACTTTCCGGTGATTGGTTCAGCTTTCGGGTCGGCATCACCATTCTGGGAATGGCCGTCATCCTATCCAGCGGACTGGTATTTTCCTTGAAGGAAATAAAATAAGCAAAGATAACAACCCAGGGAGATAGCCTGAAGGCCGAAGGCTGAAGGTAGAAAACAGCAACTGAACAACTGAGGAAGGTGTGAGGAGGTAGAGGAGAGGCAAAAAGCGTTTTGGGATATTGAAATTTATGGTTTATGATGTAACGATTATGAAAAATAGTACTTCTTTGTTAAAATCGCTTTTTATTAAAGGTCTAAAATAATATTGACTCAAAAAGACCGAGGGGTTTATTTTTAGGGATGGACAACCCCCCAAAATAAAACCCCTTTGACCTTCGTGTTGGAAGGAAGAGATACATTCCCAGCTTTATGTTGTAGGATTCAAACGTCTCGGGAGTCTGGAATTTTTAGAGAGGCTTTAAAAAAAGCCTTCGGTTATTTTCAGTAACTAATCTTCTTTAAAGGAGGGACCAAAAAACATGACATCCAGTGATTCCTATCAAATCTTATTGAATAATTTGAAGTATCCTGATTCAAACCGCCTGCGGGTTATACTGGAAGATTTATTAAACCCCGATCAGGCTCAGATCGTTGCTGCCCTTCCCGGAACAGCGGATGACGTGGCCAAGCAAACAGGATTGGATGCGGAGATAGTCAGGAAAAACCTGGATGACCTTTTCTTTGCCGGGGTTGTTTTCCCCAAGGGCGATTATAATGATCGGCAATATTTCAGGTTTGCAAGGTCTATCGGCCAGCTCCATGATGCCACACAGGCCTCCAGGGGAAGAGATGTGGTTAAGGATCGTGAGTTTTACCGGCTATGGCATGATTTCGTGATGAATGAATGGTACCCGGCTATGGGCAAGGCCTTTTCCCAAGCCCCGCGGCCCCGGATCCGGATCATCCCCGCTTATAGGGCCATTAAAGATCTCCCGGATATCCTCCCCTGCGAAGACATCCGCGAGGTGTTTAAGGCCCAGAAACGCATTGCCGTTGTCCCTTGCTCCTGCCGGTACCGTACTACTGCCGTTGGTGAACATTGCGCTCATACGGCGGAAGAAGATCTCTGGCAATGCATTCAAGTCAACCGCGGGGCCGAATATGCCCTGGCCAGGGAAGCCGGAAAAGAATTGAATCTGGATGAGGCGCTGGCTCTTATTGACAAGATAGAAGAGCATGGGCTCCTCCATACCTGGCACAACAATACCTCTTTAACCGGGGCCAACGTTAGCTGCCATTGCTGCCGGGATTGCTGTATGATGGCCGTTCCCATGGATATTGTTCAAGAGCCCTTGAATAAATTATGGGAAAAGAGCCGTTTCATTGCCGTGGTGAACGAAGAGGCCTGTATCGGTTGCCAGACCTGTGTGGATCGATGCCAATTCGATGCTATTGAAATGGTCAAGACCGGAGGGGGCCACAAGGTCCAAAAAGCTAAAGGCCAAAATAAACCCTGAAGCCTGCTTCGGGTGCGGTGTGTGTGTCGTCGGATGCGACCAGGCCCAGGCCTTGTCCATGAAACTGGTTCGCCCGCCGGATCATATTCCGGCAGCGGCGGACTAAAAATTTTCGGGGAAAGAAAAAGGGGGTATGGTTTCTTGAATCATACCCCCCCAACCCCCTGTCGCCTGTGTTGCCAAACACTTTCGGAACGAACGTCCCCTTTAATCTCACGACACGACAGACATGTTGCGCGCAGAGATTCCCAGATTCAAAGTCTGAGATCGGCAAGAAGCTTCCGATCGTAAAGAAAGTGCCAGAGTCGGCAAGGCGTCGATATGCCGTCTATTCCGGCTTTATCATGGCCGGGAGGATGTCGTTGTTCAGCATCATCATCAGTATGAAACTACCTTGACCAGAATAGTTTCCTGCGGTAAAAACAATAACTGCGTCCAGACCCGGAAAAACGAAGATGCCTTGACCTCCCCAGCCAATCGCTGCATATCCCTCGATGGTCTTTCCCTCTATTACGGATTTGTGCAGCCACCACTGATAACCGTAGCCTGTCAACCACGAGGGAAGTAGCCTCACTTGTTCTCTGGTCGCTTCTTCAACCCATTTGGCAGATACGATTTGCTCCCCTTTCCAAATGCCTTTTCTTAAGAACAAATAGCCCAGCTTTGCCATATCCCTGCGGGCGAAGGAACAAACCTTCCCCTGATTCAGGGACTTTATGTTCTTTGTCAAGGTAGCCTAATTCATATTTTTTGATTCCTAACGGCCCAAAGAGATACTTTTGGGCGAATTCGTTGATGGATAGGGAAGATTTTCTTTCTATCATTGTCCCGAGTAAGTAGTTCCATGTCGGATAATATATTAATTTATTGTCCGATGAATAAGCCAAAACAAGAAAAGGTCCGGCCATGAATAAAGATCAAATTATTGAGACCTTGATCCTCTGGAAATTTTGGGAAAAAGATCTGGATACCGGCAATATTAGAGAAGTATATATAGAATGGAATTCAAAATGCTGTGGCTTTTAAATTTTCACCGGATAAAGGAAAGTTATTGAAAAACGCGGTGTTCCAGCATCTTAAAAGGAAGAAAAAGGAGAGAATCCAATATAACTGTTATCCCCTTTTATCAATGGGCTTTGGAGGGCTGATCACTTTTCTAAAAAAAATTGAACGAGGGGATAGGTGACGGGCTATAGGGGCTATAGGCTGTTGCCTCTCGCCTCGTGCCTCATGCCTCTCGCTTGCTCTCATCCATATCTCCCAGTAATATAGTCATTGGTCCGGTCGTCCTGAGGCTTGGTGAAGATCTGCCCGGTAGGGCCGAATTCAATCAGGTCGCCCAGTAGCATAAAACCGGTCTCTTCAGAGATCCGGGCGGCCTGTTGCATGTTATGGGTGACGATGACGATGGTAAAGTTTTCCTTGAGATTCAACATCAGGCTTTCGATTTTCTCCGTGGCCATGGGATCCAGGGCCGAGCAGGGCTCGTCCATGAGGACGATGCGGGATTTTAAGGCCACAATCCGGGCGATGCAAACCCGCTGTTGCTGCTCAAGAGTCAGCGCGAGCGCTGACTCTTTCAACTTATCCTTTAAGTTGTCCCAGAGGCCTACAGCGGATAAGGCCTGAAAGGCGATTTCCTCCCATTTCAATTTATTGGACGGAAGTTCTCCATGGACCTTAAGACCAAAAAGGACATTATCCAGGATGGAGAGGGGAAAGGGATTGGGCCGTTGAAAGACCATACCCACTTCTTTCCGAAGGTGGATTAAATTGGTTTTCGGGGCATAAATATCCTGTTCTCCGATGAGGACCTGCCCTTCGATCCGAACCCCGTCAATCAGATCATTCATCCGGTTCAAACAGCGCAGTAAGGTGGATTTTCCACACCCGGAGGGTCCGATCAGGGCGGTAATGGTCTTTTCTTTAAAAAAGGAAGAGACCTTTTTCAGGGCATGGAACGAACCGTAATACAGGTCCAGATTTTTTATAGTGATAGCGGGCAAGATATCTCCCTTTTAGCCGAATCTTCCGGAGACATAATCTTCGGTACGTTTGTCGGACGGGCTGGTGAAGAGCTTGTCCGGAGGACCGTACTCAATCAAATCCCCCATCAGGAAAAAAGCCACTTTGTCTGAAATCCGGGCAATCTGCTTGGTATTGTTACTGACCAGTATAACCGTATAATCCTTTTTAAGGCTCCGCAGGGCCTCTTCAATCTTGGCTGTGGAGATCGGATCCAATCCGGAAGTCGGCTCATCCAGAAGGATGACCTCGGATTGCATGGCCAGGGTTCGGGCCACACACAGCCTTTGTTGCTGACCGCCGGAAAGTTTCAAGGCCGATTCAAAAAGACGATCCTTGACTTCATCCCAAAGGATGGCGGCTCGAAGGCTCTGTTCCACCCGCTCATCCAGAATTCGTCGGTCTTTCACCCCATGCATCCGCGGGCCAAAGGTCAAATTTTCATAAATGGATCGAGGCAATGGAATCGGTTTGGCAAAGACCATGCCTACTCTGGCCCGAAGCTGATTAACATCAAAATTGGGTAAAAGGATATCCATCCCATCCAGTAGGACCTGTCCCTTTATGGAAATATTCGGGATCAGATCGGATAATCGATTCAATATCCTGAGCAGGGTGCTTTTCCCGCTGTTGGAAGGCCCCATGATCCCGGTAATTTGATTTCTCGGAATATCCAGGTTGATGGATTGAAGGCAGGATTTCTCGCCGTACAAAACCGTCAGGTCTTTGATTTGAATTTTATTAGGGTCCGAGTTGTTCATTTTTTAATCCGAAATCCCCTGCCCCTGCGGGCGTGCAGGCGCAGGTTCCGAAATCCGAAATCAGGGTCATGAGTACCTTTTCATAAAAAACCGCATAGTCAGATAGGCACTGATGTTAATAGTCAAAATGAGGAGAATCAGGATGGCGGCTGTGCCGTAGGCCATGGGCATGGAAATTCCTTCACGGGCCAGGATATAAAAATGGACGGCCAGGGTTCTGCCGGATTCAAAGATGGATCCCGGGAAACGCAAGGAAGATCCGGCGGTAAAGATAATAACCGCTGTTTCCCCAATCGAACGGGCAATACTCAAGACGATCCCGGTCATAATCCCCGGGAGAGCCGCCGGTAAAACAACCCGGGTAATAGTCCGCCATTTACCCACCCCAAGAGAAAAAGCCACTTCCCGATATTCCTGAGGAACCGCTAGGATCGATTCCTCTGAAGTCCGAATAATAGTAGGCAGGAGCATGGCGGAGAGGGTCAGACCGCCGGAGAGCAGACTCCACCCCCAGCCCAAGGCCATAACAAATATGGCAAATCCAAAAAGACCCAGAATGATGGACGGTATCCCGGCCAAGGACTCGGTCCCGAACCGGATGATCCTGGTAATCAACCCTTCACGGGTATATTCGGTAAGATAGATGGCGGTTCCCAGCCCCAGGGGAGTGGCAAAGAAAAGGGCGATCCCAATGAGATAGATGGTACTGACGATGATGGCCCATATTCCTCCCGATCTTCCCATGTCAACCGGATTGGTGGAAAGAAAGGTCCAGGAGATCTGCGGGAGTCCTTTGATAAAGATGAAAATGACGATAAAGAACAGGATACCGATGGTTAAACCGGTCAGGACCCAGAGCAGGGTTTTGATGAGTTTTTGGGATAGAATAGGGTTAATGCGCATTATCTTTTCCGCATCAAAAGATTAGCCAGGATGTTGAGGGCCATAATGAAGATGAACAAAATGATCCCGGCGGCAAAAAGGGCGGTGCGATGATCTCCGGCGGAATAGCCCATCTCCAGGGCGATGGTGCTGGTCAGGGTCCGAACCGGGTCCAGCAGGGAGCTGGGTATCTTCAGGGCATTACCGGCCACCATAATCACGGCCATGGTTTCACCGATAGCCCGGGCCATACCCAGGATGATGGCCGTCACTACGCCGGACCGGGCGGCCGGAAGAAGGACCAACCGGATGGCCTGCCAATGAGTGGCCCCCATGGCCAGTGCCCCTTCTTTGTATAACAAAGGGACGGCTTGAATGGCATCAATGGAAATACTGGTGATCGTAGGTAAGATCATAATAGCCAGGATAATGGCGGCCGCTAAAAGGGACAGTCCCGGCCCGCCCAGATATACCCGGATGAACGGCACCAAGATGATAACTCCTAAAAATCCGAAAACCACGGAAGGGATCCCGGCCAGGAGTTCGATAGTCGGTTTCAGGAAGACCAATAAGCGGGGAGGACAAAACTCCGCCAGGGTAATGGCACAGGCCAGGGCCAGGGGTACTCCCAGGATAATGGCCCCGAAGGTTACGGCCAAAGAGGAAATGATCATGGATAGAATCCCGAAATGGCCCTTGGTCGGCGCCCATTTGGCGCTGAACAGGAAATCTTTGAGACCGGCTTTTAGAATGAGGGGGAGCCCTTCTTTAAAAATGAAGACCGTAATGAGCAAAAGAACTCCGATTGCCGAAAAAGCGAGGAGGGTCAGGAATTTTTCGATAATCTTTTCTTTCATCTTAATGGATTCCCACCAAACCTTCTTTTTCCAAGATTTGCTGACCTTCCCGGCTTAAAACAAAATCAACAAACTGTAGAGCCAGGGCTGTGGGTTGAGGGGGAAGAACGAAGATGAAAGGCCGGGTCAAAGTATATTGATTGTTTTTGATGGTAGTCACATCGGGGGTGATCGAGTTGACGGCCAAGGCCTTTACCTGATGGTTGATGATACCAAAGGAAATAAAACCGATGGCCTGGGGGTTATTGGCGATGATTTCCCGGACTGAGCCGTTGGAGTCCTGAACCAGGGCTTCATCGGAGATCTCCCCCCTTATTCATTACCAGGCTTTCAAAGGCATCGCGGGTACCCGACCCTTCTTCCCGGTTGACAAAAAAAATCGGTTTATCTATCCAGCCTAATCGGGACCAGGAACGGATTTTCCCGGAAAAAATGCCCCGAAGTTGTTCAATTGAAATATCATTAACCGGATTTTGGGGGTGGACAATAACACCGATCCCATCTTTGGCAATAACTATTTTAGTCAGATCTTCTTCATCAGGATGGAGATTTCTGGAAGAGGTGCCGATTTGGGCTGCTTTTTCCCGGCAGGCCTTGATCCCGGCGGTCGATCCCCCGCCCTGGACATTGATAACCAGCTTAGGATTGATATCCATATAGATTTCAGCCAGTTTTTCGGCAAAGGGCTGGACCGAAGTGGAACCGGCGATCGTTAAGGTATGGGCCCTGGAGGAACTTTTTGAAGAACAGCCTAAGGTCATTAAAAACAACAGGAGGCTGAACCCAATAATCGTCTTTTTGACTCCCATACGAAATTTACCTATTAATTGAAAACCCCGACCATGGGGAAAGGAATTTCTTAAATTTGGTGCGCCCGGCCCGACTCGAACGGGCGGCCTGCGGATTCGAAGTCCGACGCTCTATCCAACTGAGCTACGGGCGCACGCAAAGTCACCATACTAAAAAATGGTTTCAAATTCAAGAAAATCAATCAGGTAGGAAAAAATAAAGAAATTCAGTTTAAATAAGCACTTATTCTGCTTGAAACGCTTTTCAAGGTGTGTTATTTTTCTTTAAGCGGAAAAATTAAATCAGGGGGCCTTTGATATGTTTGTTTTTGGGAACTTAATTATAGCCATTGCCAAAATTTTGGATATTATTTTTACCCTATATACCTGGATCATCATTGCCCAGGCGATTATATCATGGGTTCGTCCTGATCCCTATAATCCCATCGTCCGCTTCCTTTATGCCGTCACCGAACCGGTGCTCAGGCCCATTCGTCGATATCTTCCGGTCAATTGGGGGGGATTCGATTTTTCTCCCCTGGTTGTTCTTCTGGCGGTTGTTTTTCTACAGGAATTTTTGATAAAAAGTCTGTTGCAATTAGGCTATCGGATGTGACCAAGGATCATAAAAAGCAAAGAAGTAATTCCCTCAAATCACCGGAACCTCTCCCCTTTTTTCTGAAATCTGTTCCGGAAGGAACGGTCATCAATCTTCGGGTCCAGCCCGGGGCCAGAAAAACCACCTGGGCAGGAGTTCACAAACAAGGATTAAAGTTAAAGGTCCAGGCTCCTCCGGTAGAGGGGGCGGCCAATGAAAATTGTCACTCCTTTATAGCCCGTTGGTTTGGAATAAAAAAATCCGAGGTTGTCCTGCTTAAGGGAGGGAAATCCCGTTCGAAGGTTTTTTTGCTCAAGGGGTTGACGTTGGAAAAATGTCTGTCCCTTATTCCAGACCAAAATCAAGATCGGCCGGACCATTAACCGGATAATAATCCTCAGTCATTTCCATATCAAACCACTGTTTCTTGGCCAGAGCACACCTAATATTTAAAGCACAAAATTTTAAGCAAATCGGATCGATTCGGTTAAACTGGCTGAAGCAATCGAAACGGCCGTGCAGTTGTTGAGCGGTAAAGAGTTTTTTCATGTATGCCTCCTTAACAATCTCGTGGCATAGAGGGATGTAGCCTTGAACAACACCGGGGGATTCCTTAAAATATATTGAAGAGTCGAAGCGAAGTCTTTAAGGAAAAGGGTTGCGTGAAAATTATATTAGCTTACGCCGGGTCTTTTGTCCAGTTAAAACTAAACTCCGGTCAAGCAATAGGGAAAAAATACAGTATCTATTTGTTTTTAATTGTAAATATTGTTTTGTCGGTTGAACACGAAAAAATCATCCATTTCCTCACTTCGGAGAGTACCGGAACTATTTTCCCAAGGATGACAACCGATTCAGGCTTAGCCCTTATTTTTAAAAACGACCTTTTTACAGCCGGTTAAAATGTAATCACTTCTGAACAATATCTGTTTTTAGGGATTATTCATCAAGCCGCCCGAAGATGGCGACGGTTATTGGAATCCACCTGGACCACCTTCGGTTTAAAATTTTGAAGTTCCTTTTCCTCCAGGCCGGCATAGGTGGCAATGATGACAAGGTCTCCAACAACTCCCTTCCGGGCTGCGGCCCCATTCAAGCAAATCACCCCGGAGCCCCTGGGGCCTTCCAGGGCATAAGTGGCGAACCGCTCGCCATTGGCAATATTATAGACCTGGATTTGTTCGTAGGGAATGATATCCGCGGCCTCCATCAAATCTTGATCGATGGTCATACTCCCTTCATAATGGAGATTGCTTTCGGTGATGGAAGCACGATGAATTTTAGATTTCATAAGGGTTCTGGTCATGATATGTTTTCCTCCAATAAACAATTATCTATCAAGCGGGTGGCACCTATCCACACCGCCAGGGCTATAACTCCCCGATCCTTAATGACGGCTAAATCCTCAAGGGTTCGAGGATGGCAGATCTTGGCATAATCGATCCGCGTATTCGGTTGTCGATCGATCAAATCCACCACCCGGTCCAATAAGACTTCCGTTCTTTTTTCCCCCTGGTGGAAAAGGGTTTGGGCTTCCTCCAATGCCTGGGAAAGGACTCGGGCCGAGCCTCTTTCTTCCGGGGAAAGATACCGGTTGCGGGAACTCATGGCTAACCCATCGGCCTCTCGAAAGGTCGGCCTGCCAACCACTTCGACATCCATATTGAGGTCTTGCACCATTTGTTGAATGGTAATCAATTGCTGATAATCTTTCTGGCCGAAAATGGCCAGATGAGGCTTGACAATGTGAAACAGCTTACAAACCACTGTGGTGACTCCTCTGAAATGCCCGGGCCGGGCGGCCCCGCATAAATTTTGAGTCACCTGTTCCACTGTTACATAAGTTTGAAAAAACTCAGGATAAAAGGCTTTTGAATCGGGAGAAAAGATGATATCAACCCCTCTTTTTCCCGTAAGACGACTGTCCCCCTGAAGATCCCGGGGATATTTTGCAAAATCTTCTTTCGGACCAAACTGAATGGGGTTGACAAAAATACTTACCACCAAAAGGTCGGCTTCTTTTCGGCCGTAATCCATGAGGGCCAAGTGCCCTTCATGGAGAGCCCCCATGGTCGGTACCAAGGCAATCTTTTTCCCGGATCGCCTGGCCTCTTCGGCCATGGTCTGCATTTCTTGAATATCTTTGATAATTTTCATAAAAAAAAGCCTCTGGACTTCCTCCAGAGGCTTTTACTGGTCTTTGTTGGAAGTCTCAGTCCAACCCTTGTCGGATCCAAGCTACCTTATTAAACTTTAATCAGGTAATATTACTAATTAACATTCCATCCGATTCCCGTCAAGGGATTTTTTGTTTTTTTACCATATTTCTTAAAAACTCTATTGACATATTCATCCATCCTGATCTATATTTAGACGTTCCCAGTAGGTAAACGATCGCTGGTTTTCGAATGGATTTTTCCAAAAACAAAAGGAGAGGTTATGCCTTGGGTCCCATATCAGAGGTGCAGTAAAACCCCCTCGGTTCTTAAAACCGAGGGGGTTTTTTTTGGCCTTAAAAAGGAAGAAAAATGAATTTTACCCGCCATCACCTGCTGGGGATGAATGGCCTGACCCGGGAAGAAATCGAGGCCATCCTGACCACAGCCGAATCCCTAAAGGAAATATCCTATCGGGATATTAAAAAAGTACCGACCCTCCGGGGTAAAACCGTGGTCAATTTTTTTCATGAACCCAGTACCCGGACCCGAACCTCTTTTGAGATAGCCGCTAAACGTCTCAGTGCCGATACGGTGAGTCTCTCAGCCAACACCAGTTCTTTGGTTAAGGGAGAAACCCTGGTGGATACCGGCCGTAATTTAGAGGCCATGAACCCGGATGTCATTGTTATCCGCCATTCCATGGCCGGAGCCCCCCATTTGCTGTCCCGGTCGATAAAACCATCGATTATTAACGCCGGGGACGGCATGCACGAACACCCCACTCAAGCCCTCCTGGACCTTCTGACCATACGCGAGAAAAAAGGCCGTATTGAAGGATTACAAGTGGCCATTGTGGGAGATGTCGCCCACAGTCGCGTGGCCCGATCCAATATCATCGGTCTTAAAACCATGGGGGCTCACGTGATGGTGGCCGGACCCCCGACCATGATTCCCCCTTTCGTTGATTCCTTGGGGGTCGGCGTTACCTATCATCTCCAGGAGGCCGTGGCTTGGGCCGATGTGATCATGATGCTGCGGGTCCAGACGGAAAGACAACAGCAGGGGCTCTTCCCCTCTATTCGCGAATATTCCCGGTTCTTCGGGTTAAATCTGGAAACTATGAACAAGGCCAAGCGCGATGTCATTATTATGCATCCCGGGCCGATCAACCGGGGGGTGGAAATCCATCCGGATGTGGCCGATGGCCCCTTTTCGGTCATACTGGACCAGGTGACCAATGGGGTGGCCGTCCGCATGGCCCTTCTCTATTTGCTCTTAGGAGGTAAAAAAAGTGAAATGGCTGATTAGGGGGGCCGGGTAATCGATTCACAGAACCAGGTGGATGACCTGATGGATATTTATATTTATCAGGGAAAGATTAAGGAGATGCTGCCCGTTCCGCTTCGGAGAACGTCAAAGTCTCTTTCGGATTATCGGGTTATTCCGGCCGAAGGGATGGTGGTGACCCCTGGGTTGATCGACATGCATACCCATTTGAGGGAACCGGGTTTTGAATATAAAGAAACCATCCTGACCGGTACCCGGGCGGCTGTCGCCGGCGGGTTTACGGCTGTGGTCTGTATGGCCAACACCCTGCCGGTTAACGACAACCAGTCGGTTACCGAATATATCCTGAACAAAGCCAAAGAGGCCCGGCTGGCCCGGGTCTTTCCGGTTGGGGCCGTCAGCTCCGGATTGAAAGGGGAGACATTAGCCGAATATGGCGAATTGAAAATGGCCGGGGTAGTGGCCCTGTCGGATGACGGCAATCCGGTCATGAGCAGCCAGATGATGCGCCGGGCCATGGAATATGCCCGGGCTTTTGATCTGCCGATCATATCTCATTGCGAAGACCTGGCCTTAAGCCGCCCCGGAGTCATGAACGAAGGTCCGACTTCCACCCGGATGGGACTTCATGGAATTCCTTCGGCAGCCGAGGAAGTCATGGTTTACCGGGATATTCAGCTTTGTCAGATGACGGAAACCCCTTTGCACATTGCCCATGTCAGTACGGCCGGATCGGTCCAGTTGATCCGTGAGGCCAAGAAAAAAAGGGCTTCCCGTTTCGGCTGAAACCGCCCCTCATTACTTTTCCCTGACCGAAGAGGCCGTTATCGGCTTTGATACCCTGGCCAAGATGAATCCCCCTTTAAGGACCAAGGATGATCTCCTGGCCATTCAAAAAGGGCTTAAGGACGGAACGATCGAGGCCATCGCCTCCGATCACGCCCCGCACAGTCCTTTGGAGAAAGAGGTGGAATTCGACCTGGCGGCCATGGGGATCGTTGGTCTGGAAACTACCCTTCCCCTGACCCTCAACCTGGTTCACCGGGGGATATTGACACTGCCCCAGGCTATTGCTAAATTGACCCAGGGACCGGCCCGAATTTTGAAATTAGACGGGTTTGGACGGCTGGAGCCTTCCGGCCCGGCCAATCTGACCATTATCGATCCCGATCTGGAGTTTCAGGTTGATATTCGTTCCTTTGTTTCCAAGAGTAAAAATTCCCCCTTTCATGGATGGGAGTTGAAGGGCAAGGCCGTTCTGACCATGGTTGACGGCCGGATTGTTTTTAATCAAATGACCTCAATGGCCGAACTATGACTCCGTCGATATTAATTGTTGATGATGAACAAAGCCTGCGGGAGATGCTGGAGATCCTCCTTTCCCGGGAAGGATATACGGTCGCCACGGCCGCCGGCGGTCCTGCGGCACTGGAATTGTTTAAAAAGAACCCTTTCCTGGTTGTCCTGACTGATATTCGCATGCGTCCCATGGACGGGCTTTCCCTGTTGAAAGAGATCAAAGCCCTTCATCCTCAAACCGAGGTGATTATGATGTCGGCCTATTCCGACCAGGAAACCGCTATTGAAGCCATGAACGAAGGGGCTTACGATTTCTTTCCCAAGCCGTTTAACAATAAAGAATTGAAACAGGTTATCAAGGATGCCCTGGCCAAGGCCGAAGGCGAACCCTCTCCCGCCCTTGAAAAAGGCCTCTTTCAATTTCCGGATTCCCGGCCGATTATCGGCCAGACCGTGCAAATGAAGAAGGTCTATGAACTGATTCTGAAGGCCGCCCAGGTAATCAGCAATGTGTTGATCACCGGCGAGTCCGGTACCGGGAAAGAACTGGTTGCCCAGGCCATTCATGAAAACAGTATTCGAAAAAATCAGCCCTTTATTACCATATCCTGCGCCGGATTGCCTGAAACCTTGATTGAAAGCGAACTGTTCGGATACCGGAAGGGGTCTTTTACCGGGGCTATCTTAGACAAGATCGGGTTTGTGGAAACGGCCAACAAAGGGACCCTTTTTTTGGATGAAATAGGGGAACTTTCTCCCAACCTGCAGGTAAAACTTCTCAGGCTCATTCAGGAAAAAAAATATATCCCTGTCGGAGAGACCAAAGAAAAATCCGTAGACGTCCGGTTTATCATGGCCACCAACAAAGATTTGGAGCAGGAGATTATTGAGGGACGTTTCCGGGATGATCTTTTTTATCGAATCAATGTCATTTCCATCCCCCTTCCTCCTTTGCGGGAAAGACCGGAGGATATCCCCTTACTGGCCAACTTTTTTCTTGAAAAATATTCCAAAATAGGGGGAAAACAGATTCGGAAAATCTCCTCCTATGCCCTTAAAATCCTTTCTGAGTACCAATTCCCGGGAAATGTGCGGGAGCTGGAAAATATTATCGAACGGTCGGTAGCCATGGAGCGTTCGACCATTATCCTTCCCGAAAGTCTGGTCCTGGCCCAGTATAAAGGACAGGCCTCTACCGGAAAGGGCGCCTCCCCGATAACCCTTCCTCCCGAAGGGCTGGATCTGGATCAAACCCTCGACGCACTTGAAAAAACCCTGATCCTTCAAGCCCTGCAAAAAACCCAGGGCAATAAACAACGGACTGCCGCCTTATTAAAGATCAACCTGCGGTCGCTGCGGTACCGGATGTTGAAGCATGGGATGGAGGCGGAATGAGAACGTTCGGCGTTGAGCGTTCGGCGTTCGGCGAAAAATCTCCGCGGTGAGGAGGATAATTGATCCTTTTTTGCTTTTAGTTTTTCATGCCCGCTCTTGGCGAGCACTCTCAAAGAATAAAAATTAATTTCGCCGAACGACGAACGATGAACGACGAACGTCTTTTCCGCAAGAACTTCCTATGAAAAAAAAACAAAGCACCATTATAATCATCATAGTGATAGCCTTGGCCTTCGGGGCCGGTTTGTTGTGGCGGTCGGTTCAGGGGACACCTTATTATGCCCTGTATCAAATCGGAGCCGGACTGAAAAACAGGGACATGGATACCTTCCTGACCTATGTCGACATGGAATCGATCCTGGAAAAGCAGGCATCGGAATCGATTTCCGGCTACCTGTCATCTTTGACGGCCTCCAGTTCTGCAGGCAAAATTACCGGACCCCTGGGGGAAATCAAAATAAAACTGACTCCGGAAGGGAATAAAAGTTTAACCAGACTGGCAATCCGGCAACTTCAAAACTATCTGGAAAATAGAGAAAATCCCACTTTGCCCTCTTCGTTTATGCTCCTGGCCCTGGCTAAGTTTAAAGTGAAACAGGATTATGCCCTGGTGACCTTGAAAAAAGACAAGGACCAATTGAGGATGGGAATGCAAAAGCAGGAAGGCCTCTGGCGGGTAAAGGAACTCAATCCGGAAGATACGCAAAGACTCATCAAGACCTACCTGATTCCTTCGAAACCATAAACCTATCCCCGCCACATCTTCTCGAAAAGTTCTTGAAGCGCTTCCCCTTTGCAGGTACAGGGGGTTGTATACATATTGGGATCCTTTTCAGCAATCCGGACCAGCGATTCAATCTCCTTTTTCATTTGTTCTTCCGTGATGCCGGCCTCCTTTAGACTCAAAGGCTCTCCGATTTCCTTCTGGATCGATCGGATGCGGCTGATAAAATTATCCACCGCATCTTTGGGAGATGGGGTGTCGATTCCCACAAACCGGGCCAGGACGGCCAGGCGTTCGATCGGGTCGGGGGCCCCTTCAATCGGAGGGGTTGAGGCGAGGTAGGTCAGGGAGTAGGGCAGGGCGATCCCAATGGCCCGTCCATGGGGAAGGTGAAAGACCGCTCCGGCCGAATGGCCCAGGGCATGGGAGAGCCCGGTATTGCTGTTGCCGAACCCCAGACCGGCAATTGTGGCCGCATTGTGCATTTTCTCCCTGGCCTGAAAATTTGAACCGTCCCGGCAGACTACCGGAAGCCACTCCATGGCCATTTTAAGAGCTTGCAGACAAGGGCCGTCGCTGAAATCGCTCTGTTGCCTCGAGGTGTAACCGTCTACGGCATGAGCGATGACGTCAAGACCGGTACTGGCCGTCAAGCCCTTTGGCAGGGCGAGGGTCAGATCGGTTTCCAGAACGGCCAGGTCCGGGACGATGTCGTTGTGGGCGAAGACGATCTTACGGTTCATGACCCGATCGGTAAGTACGGCCACCCAGGTCACATCCGCCCCGGTACCGCTGGTGGTCGGGACAGCCGCAAGTTTTGCCTTTTGGCGTAAATTTAGTTTGGCCTTGGGCAGAACGGATTTGGTCAGGTCTCCTTCGGCCAGGTCCGGTCGTTCATAGAGGACCCAGGCGGCCTTGGCCGTATCAATGGCTGAACCTCCACCGAACCCGATCACCCACTGGGGTTTGAATTCGAGGAGAAACCGGCTGGCCTCAAGGGCGATATCCAAGGTGGGGTCGGCTTCAACGCCATCCCATAGGCTAACCTCATATCCCACTCCTTTGATACTATCAACCAGTTCGGTACATTTTTCCTTCAGAAACCGATCGGTAATGATGGCTCCGCGATTACCTTTGCCCTCCAGTTCAAGAGAGAGTCTCTTGAAGGCCCCTTTCCCGAATATCACTTTTGGACTGAGAAAATATGGCATCTTTATTCTCCTTCTTGGTTTTAATGGATTTTTTATAAACGTCCGGCTTACACGGAATAAACGTTTCTTTTTTTAAGAAAAATAAGTATAAAATACGAAAAAGGCCGGGTCAAGAAAATAGCGGTTTTTCGAGGTTTGTGTTCCAGATTACGAGTTATATGAGAAAAGGGATTGCCTTCTTGTTTTACCTGCAAGCTACAACCCGCAACCCTCAACCGTGTTATTTTCGAATAAAATAAGAAAATAAAAGGGTAACCATCTAAAGGAGATCATCATGCACATCGGTATTTGCCTGAGCGCTATTGACCATGATCGGCACACCCGGAGCGAGGCCCGGGAACAAGTGCTGAAGCTTCAGGAAGGGTTCAAATTTACCAGCGTTGAGCTGGTGCTGGAAGGGATCGGACGACGGTTCGCTCCCTATCCCTGGGAGTGGACAGAGGAGGAATTCCAAGAGGTCGAAGGCTTTTTAAAACATTTTAAAATCAGGGGGGCGCACCTGCCTTTTTTTTCCATGAACGTGATCAGCGTGAATGAGCGGGTCCGGGAAGATGCTATGGAACAGATGCGTTTGTCTGTTGAGATCGCCAAACGGCTGAAGCTGGATTATGCGGTGGTCCACGGCACGGGGACGACCGAGGGACTTATGACCGCCCGGGAGCCCCATCGTCAATATCAGGCCTTCACCCGCATGGCCGGATGGTGCCGGGGGACGGGATTGACCCTTTCCATCGAAAACGCCATGAATCTGCACGAGATCGAAGATTGCACGGCCATGATCCGCCGTCTCAAAAAAGAGGACGGTCAACCCGTAGGCATGACCTTTGACACGGGGCATGCCAATATTTCCAAAGGGGGGAAGGCCATTCCCTATAAACGGTTTGGCTCCATGGCCGATGCCCTGGTGAGTTGTCTGGATATTTTGAACAACATCCATTTGCACAACAATGATGGGACTTCCGATCAACATCGGGGCCTTTTAGACGGATCAGCAGAGCTTAAGCCCTGTATCCGGCGTTTGCAGGACCAGGGTTACCAGGGAACGATATCCATTGAGGTCCATCCACAGACCCGGGACCTGGGTGTGGAGATTTCAACGCTTATGGAGTGGATCGGATAGGGGGGGGATTACGAAATAAGGTTCGGGTCGATTACTGGTCCAGCAGGTAAAGGGTCAGGACTTTCAAAGGAATGGTTTTGAGTTGGGGGAAACCGGAGGCAGCCGCCCATTCCTGAAGTTGCTCCGATTTTATCCTGTGTTCCAATGGCGGCCCGTAACCCTCTTCCCGAAAAGGCCATTCCAGGATGGCCAACCGATGGCTGCAGACTCGTGCCGATTCCCGGAGCGCCAGTGGGGGGTGCTCCGATTCATGGAGGACCAGACCCAGAAAAACAAGATCAAAAGCTGTGTCTTCGAAAGGCAGGTTTTCCGACGAGGCTAGTTGAAAAATCGCCCCGGGAACGTATTTCCGGGCCGCATCCAGCATCGGTTCCTGGATATCGACCCCGGTCACCTCAAGACCCAGCCTGAAAAAGACTTCGGCAAAAATGCCGCTGCCGGTTCCCACATCGAGGACCGTTCGGGGGGTAATACCCTCCAGGCAAAAATTGACGACCTTATCAGTTTCCAGAAAGGCAAGGCGGTTTGGATCTCGAAGTTTTTCGATTTTGCGGTATACCTTATCGTCGGGCATGAATAAAACTTCCTTTATATTTTCAAGGTTTTTTCTTTAGATTTTTAGCAACCAAGTCTGAGAATTTCTCTCTAACATTTCTCACACTCACGACCCTCCGCCTCGGAACGAACGATCCTGGATGCTGGTTTCTCGATACTGGATAAAAACGAAAAACGATACTGGATACTTGATAAAAATTCAAAATCAGTATCCAGTATCCAGTATCCAGTATCCAGGATCCAGCATCATTTCAAAAGATTGAAACCGTCCCATATTCTTTGAGGATCGTGGTTAAGAACTTAAATTTCAAATATGTTTGGTTAGTCTTTAACCTTCAGCCTTCAGTCTTCAACCCATCGTCCTTCCTACCGGTCCCCTTCTGCAGGACCTACCCAGACTACAAGGATTTTCTGCCATGGGGGGTCGCCTTGAATACATTAAACGTTCCGGTCGCTGTGGCCACCAGCCGAAGTTCGCGGTCTTTGACCACCGACTCCAGAAAGGCGATATTTTTTCCCTTCTGAATGACTTTCGTCTCGCAAACCAACCGGCCTGAACGCACGGATTTCAAGTAATTGATCTTGATTTCAAGGGTCGAACACCGCTCGTCATCTTCCATCAAGGTGGACAGGGCGCCGCCCATTCCGGTGTCGGCCATGGAGTAGACCACTCCTCCGTGTAAAGTGCCGTAAGGATTTAAATGGGCAGCGTTGATCATAAGCTCTGTAAGGCAAAATCCTTTTTCCATTTCGGTAAATTGAAGCCCGATCAGATCACAGAATCGGCTGACTGGTTTCGAAGTTACGGATTTTTTTTTAGGCATGTTTTCAACCTTAAGTAAATAGGGACATAAGGGTTATTTGGGTTGCCTGTGATTCTGTCTCAGGCGAAAGTATTCCCTTTTACCAATATTTGTCAAGGTTTTCAGTTTCCCTTTGGTCAGGGAGCGGGGACCTCAACCTGTAACCAGGATTTCTTGGCGTAGCGGCGGTAGAGAAGCCAGCATTGAATAAACTGGGATAAATTCATGGACCACCAAACCGAAACGGCTCCGTACCCGAGGACGACGACCAAAAGGTAAACCAGGGGAATCCGGATCAACCAGACGCTCAGGACAACGCGGATCATAACACTTCGGGTGTCACCAGCCCCGCTTAGCCCGCCTCCAAGGATAATTCCCCAGGCCATAAAAGGTTCACTGATCATGGAAATATAAATATAGCGCACAGTTTCATGGACGACCACGGGGTTTTTGGTGAGAAAAGAGGCGATCCAGCGGGCATTGACGACGACCAGCAAGGCCATAAAGGCGACCACGGAAATGCCGATCAGGGCGGTCATCAATCCGCTCCGATAAGCCTCATCCCGCTCCTTCTCGCCCAGCAGGTTTCCCACGATCACGGCGTTGGCCATATTGAAAGCGAAGGCCGGCAGATAGACTATCGATTCGAGGCGAAGACCGGTTGTAAAGGCAGCCAGAATCTCCACTCTGTTTTCCGGCAATTGGCTGAGGATCAGGAAAAGGACCATGCTTCCGGCCTGCCACATGATTTGGACTGCGGCCATGGGCCAGCCGATAAGGAACACTTTTTTCATCAAGACCGTTGAAAAGGCCAGGGTCCTGGTCATTAATTTTTTTACCCGGGACAGATTGATGAAACAACCCAGGAAGGAGGCGGTGGCCGTGGCCAGAGCAATGCCCTTGAAGCCAAGAGGGGTTAAGAAAACATAAAATAAATTAAGCCCAACATTAAGGGCGCAAACAATGGCCATGGTTTTTAAAGAGGTCCGGATCCGGTCGCAGGATCTCAGGATTCCATTGGTATTGATGACCATATATTGAAACAAGAGTCCCCCGGAATAGATCTGAATCAAGGGTATGGTAAAGGGCTTGATCTGAGCCGGGATGTTAAGGAGATGGATGGCCGACGGGGCCACGAGAATGCCGATGAAAGCGAGTAGGATCCCGGCTATCGCCGTTGTCGTGAGTGAGGAAAAGATCGCCGTGGTCAGTTGGTCTTTATCCTCGGAGGTAAAAAGCTGGGAGACAACCGACACCGTTCCGACCGTCAGAGCATTGGCCACCACGATAAAAACGAAATAAAATTGTATCACGAAGCCGTAAGCCGCCTGAACGTCTTTTCCCAACCGGCCGGCGACAAAGACATCGGTAAGACCGATTATGGCTTCAAAGGCCATGATCAGGGTCATCGGCCAGGCGACATGCCAACTCCGTATGGCAAAACATTTTATATTATCGCTGTTACACTTTTCCAACATGGCCGGTTTACTCTATAGGGATCCCGATATTTTTATTTGAGGAGGGCCCCCGATTAAAACAAAATAGTTATTGATGGTCTCATATTAATCTTGACATGAAACGAATGGGCTTGCCAACTATAGGACCGGGGGGACCTTTTTTTGGGGTTGTCCACCCCGGTCCTGTTGCTATTATTTTAAGGGCCTTAATGAGATCCGTTCGGTTTGAAAAATCTTAAGGCCGAACGGACCAGGGTCTCCACCCCGATTACCAGGCCGGATTCATCTATATCAAACAGGGGATGGTGGATGGGATGACTAAAGCCTTTTTCCTTATTGCCTACCCCAAGACTGAAATAGCAACCTGGAACCGCTTCCAGAAACCTGGCCATGTCATCGCTGCCCATGGAAGGTTCCGGGCTGAGGATATTTTTTTCCCCGACAGTTTGAAGGGCTGCCGACCTGACCATGTCGGAAATGGCCGGATCGTTTACAACCGGGCCGACTCCTCCGAGGTATCTTATTGCATGAGTTCCACGGTAAGCCGAGGTAATTCCCTTTACAATCCGATCCAGCCTCTCATGGATGGTCCCCCTCAATTCCGGGTCCAGGGTTCTGACAACGGTCCGGAGGGTTACCCGATCGGCAATGATGTTTCCAGCGGTTCCGCCTTTTATCATGCCGATATGCACCACGATGGGATTTAAGGCGGAAACCTCCCGGCTGACCAGACTCTGCAAAGAAGTGATGACATTGCCGCTGATGAAAATGGCATCCACGCCGCTTTCCGGATGGGCCCCATGACCCATTTGACCATAGACCCGGATGGAAAAAGCATCCGAACCGGCCATAGTGGCCCCATTCCTAACCCCGATCTTCCCAACCGGAATCTTATTGCTGAGGTGAAGACCGATGGCCGCATCAATACCGGGGTTTTCTAAAACACCCTCCTCTATCATTAATCGGGCCCCGTCGTAACCCTCTTCGCCGGGCTGAAAGACCAGTTTGACAGCGCCTGAAATATCCTCCCGATGCCGGTTCAATATTTTTGCGGCCACCAGTAAAATCGCCGTATGACCGTCATGGCCGCAGGCATGCATGACGCCGTCATTTTCCGACCGGTAAGGGACCTGGTTTTTTTCCTGGATGGGAAGAGCGTCCATATCCGCCCGCATCATTAAAGTTTTACCGGGTTTTCCTCCCTGAAGCAAACCGACCACGCCGGTTTGTCCCACTCCTTTGGTAACCGCAATGCCGGTTTTTTCCAAATAGTCGGCGATAATCCCTGAGGTACGAGTCTCTTTCAATCCGAGCTCCGGGTGTTGATGAAAATCCCGGCGGAGGGATATGACTTCTTCTGCCACGGCGGATACCTCTTTTTTCAAATCATCCAACATTGTTCCTCCTGGAAACCTAAGTTTCGATAGGCTGGTTTTAATAGTAACGTCTCTTGGGGGCTTCGTCAAAAGGAAAATCGAGACACCCTTTTTTTATTCTATATTTATTAAAAACTTAAGCCTTTCAATGGTAATCCAGAAAGGGGAATCAATATTGATTGACTTTTTGTCGATTCATGGGTAGAAAATATTAGTACATAGTACTATTTTTTTCTTGGCAGCCTTTTACCCAAGATAGGTCAGTGGAAAATTACTGAACCCCATCTCTCCAAAGCGAATATTTGTTTTGAATGTAAACAAAAGTTTTCTGAAAGGAGGAAAAAATGAAAAAGTTATTATTGGGTGTGTTTTTTTTAGTGGGCATAACACTGTTCCCGGTTATGTCAATGGCGCGGAATGATGTTCGTCTAAACATCCCTTTACCTCCTCCAATTCCATTTCTTGCGCCACCGAATGTGGTGGTTTTGCCAGGAACTGACGTATATGCAGTCCCTGATGTGGGAGAAGAAATCTTCTTCCAACAAGGCTGGTGGTGGAGACATTGGAATAATCGTTGGTATCGTTCAAGATACCATGACCGTGATTGGGGTTATTATCATGGCAATCCGGGCTGGTATAGAGGGATACCTCATAACTGGAGAGATAACTATAGAAACCATAGGTGGAACGGACGACCTTGGGATCATCGTACCATACATCACGGTGATCTGGATCGACATTGGAGAGGTGACCATGGACGGAGGCCTCCTGATGGTCGGAGAGGCCCAGATGTCCGTGACAGGCGAGATGGGCGTGGCGGTCCTGACAGACGCGGCGGCCCTGGTGATAGAAGGCGATAGAAACAGAAGATATTGAAAACGAAAAGAGTGGGGTGGCGCACTTACGCCACCCTGCTTTAAAAACGATTATCGGCTGCGGTGAAGCCCTTGTCGAAGGAAACTGAGGTCTTCAGTTGGTAGTCGTTGCCAGAGCCCACCTCCAATTTTTCTGCCTGAATTGTCTTTTTTATATCATTTTACAATTAAAAAGAGATTTCCTTAAAAACCGTTTCCCATGACCCTTTAATTTTGATTTATCTCCTTGACATAATATCCTTTTCTCCTTATTTTCAAACAATAAAAGTGTAAATCTCTATTAATTTTTTGCCGGGAGGGCCTTCAGATGTTTAAAATGAATTTACGGGTCAAGCAGGTTTTACTTGGATTCTTGTTTGTGTTGTGCGCATTGGTTTCAATGAACGTGATGGCGCAGGAGTTGGTGGCCGACTTCAAGGGAGGTCCGCCAACCGGGGTTTATTCGTTCGCGAGCAGCACGCCCAAGGCACTTCCGGATCTGGTCAGGCCCGGAACGAGCGGCGAAGCGGTGAATATAGTCGGCCATCTTTTCCTGCCTCAGGGCAGTAGCCAGGTGCCGGCGGTGTTGCTGATGCATGGCTCGGGTGGTATCTATAATGCAATGCTCAATTACTGGCCGAAGCTGCTCAATGCCCAAGGGATCGCGGTGTTTTCACTGGATCGGTTCGGACCGCGGGGGGTAAAAAGCACGGCAGAAGACCAATCGCAGGTACCTTTTGCAGCGGATGTGGCCGACGCTTTTGCGGCTTTGCGCCTGCTTGCCACCCATCCGCGTATAGACCCTCAGCATATAGCCATTATGGGATTCTCGAGAGGGGGTGTTGCCTCCTGGCGTACGGCAGTGGAACGTATCATTGCCGCTCAGGAGTTACCAAATGGGCTGCGTTTCGTGGCCCATATCCAGATGTATTCGGCGGGTTGTTCCGGCATGCTCCGGCTGATGGTCAAACCGGGCGTTTTTTCCAAGGCCCCCGAACTGTGGATTCATGGAGAAGCGGATGACTATACCCCTATCGGTGCTTGTCAGGACTATTCAAAGCATATCGGTGAGGCGGGCACGCCGGTCGAGTTCGTAAGCCTGCCGGGTGCTTATCACAAATTCGATGATGACGATCAGCGCCGGATTACCCTGCGGGGGGCCCAGCGCACGGTAGACAATTGTCCGCTGGAGATGGATATCAATACCTTCGCAACCTTTGACCGCAACACGGGCCAGCGATTGTCCAGGTTGGACTACTTTAAGGCCGTTAAAAGCTGTAGTACCTTGGGTGCGACCGTGCAGGGCAACAATTCCGCCGAAAAGGCGGGAAAGGCGACTGTGGACTTCCTACGCAGGGTTTTCAAACTTTAAGGTGCTTTTCCTTGTCGGTTCCTCTTGAAGATTATTTCATCGAATCCAGCAGTTTTGAGAGCAGATCGGCCTTGCTGAAGCCCTCTCCGGATTGAACATCCTCTTGGCCCGTTAATCCGGCAGAAAAGGTGACTTTCTGATCCAGCAAGGCCTTGACATTGGCGGCCTCGATAAACCGTGAAAGCCGGTTAAAGGTATGGATGCCGTTATTGAGGCCTTCATGGTGGGCCAGAATAAAGAATCGTTCTCTGGCCCGGGTAACCGCCACGTAAAGGAGCCGATGCTCCTCTTCAAGCTCCTCGTCATAATGCGTCGTATAGCTTGAAGGCAATACGCCGTCGATTGCTCCGATAAGAATAACATTTCGCCACTCCAAACCTTTAGCCGAGTGGATGGTCGAGAGAATAAGGGGCCGCTCCCAGACGGTGTCATGGAAGTCCTTTACACCCCGCTCCGGCGGCTCGATGGCCAGGTCCACGAGTAAATCCCGGATCGAGCCATATCGTCCTGATATTTGAGCTACTGCCTCCAGATCGTTTTTTCGTAAACGCCAATCGATATCGAACTTTTCCTTCAGGATCGGATCATAATAGTCGATAACGGCCTGACACAAGGTACCGGGTTCCCCTGGGGCCCTTAAGAGCAGCCGGGTGAGACGGGTCAGGCCTTCGGAGGATTTGCCTCCCGGTGAGTATTTTTGCAAAACGCTTTCAACGATGCTCTCGAGGGTCTGATAGGCCGCCATTTCATCCAGCAGTTTCTCGACCGTTCTGGGGCCAATGCCGCCAATAAGGAGGAGGACGCGACTCCAGGCCAGTTCATCCTTGTGATTGATGAAGAGCTTGAGATGGGCGATAAGGTCCTTTACGTGAGCGGTCTCATAAAACTTGAGCCCCCCGTGAACCGCGAAGGGGATGTCTCTCTTGCTCAATTCGGCCTGGAGAGGGATGGTGATATAAGCGGAGCGGAACAGAATGCATTGATGGCTCAGTTCCATTCCCTGATCGTAGAACGCCTTCACCTGATCGGCCACCCATTCGGCCTCTTCATAGGCATCTTTGAAGTAGATGAGCGACGGTTTATCGCCGTAATCCTTTTTTACGGCCCTGAGGCACTTTTGGTATTTATTTTCCATATTGTCCAGTACGGCGTTGCCGACATCGAGAATGGCCTGGGTGCTTCGGTAGTTCTCTTCAAGCGTGATGATCCGGCAGCCGGGGAACCGCGGGGAATTCCATGATGTTCTTGTGGGAACTCCCTCGAAAGGAGTAAATCGACTGGGCGTCATCTCCCACCACGAGGATATTCTGGTGGGCTTCAGCCAGGTGGTAGGCGATATCTCCCTGCAAGGTGTTGGTGTCCTGGAACTCGTCAATCATGATGTAACGATACTTGGCCCCCAGTCGGGAACGGATATGCTCATCATCCAGTAGGAGCTTAAAGAAAAGGAGGAGATCATCATAATCGAGAGATTGGGAGGTGATCTTGTATTCCGTATATTTTTCCCGGAGGGTTTTGATTTCCTCTTCGTAGGGAAGGAAGGGGGGGTAGTATTTCTCCAACACCTGTCGGATGGGTATCCCCTTGTTGAGGGACATGCCCAGGATCTTTCTCAGCATATCCTTTCTGGGGCGCCGCTTTTTCTTCTCATAAAACCCGAGCCGGACGGCGCAGCGGTGGATGGCTTCCTCCGCGTCGGCCTCGTCATAGATGGTAAAATCAGGAGACATGCTGAAATACTGGCTATAGAGCCGCAGCATTTTGTTGGCAAAAGAGTGGAAAGTCCCTCCTTCAACCGCTTCGCACCTGGGGTCGTGCCGGGCGGCCCTCGAGATCATCTCCCTGGCGCTGCGTCGGGTGAAAGTCAGAAGCAGAATCGAGGAAGGGGTCACGCCTCTCTCGATGAGGTAACGAACGCGGTATTCGATGACCCGTGTTTTGCCGCTCCCGGCCCCGGCAATAACCAGCAGGGGACCGTCGAGGGTCGTCACGGCTTCATACTGCTTCTCGTTGAGCTGCTCTTGGATATCCTGGGTCATGTTCGGGTCTATTCCTGGTAGGTACTGCCTTTCAATTTTTAAAAAAGCAAAACAATTTTTTATTGCCACGGACAAGGCAGACCAAGACAGACAGAAGAATAAGTATTGATTGACGACCTGTCAATCAATACCCGACCGGCCTTTTCGGCCAATCAGGTTTTCCCCGGCAAAGGTCTGCTGGGGAAAACCTGAAGTTGTCTGTACTACTAATGTGTATTTTCTTTAAATTTTATTAAGCATATCATGCTGCAAGTTGAGAAAGTTTTGTGATATTTATGTGTTGCGTATGGATGACAGCACTAGCAATAATCTGCCCAAGGGGGGTCAAAACATACCGGGAAGTATGAGGCACTTTACGAATCATTCGATGGGCTCGCAACATTCGCAAACGATGAGTTACCCGAGCCGAAAGGCGTTTGCTCATTTTCTGATCATGTTGGTCTGGAAACAGAAGGTCTCGAAGATCACGGTTTCTAAAGCCGTTGATCTTAAATTCGCCCCGACTAATCGCTTCGAACAGAAGCGTGTCTTCCGAAGACCAAGGACGCAGCGCACGGACCCGCTGACTTTTCCAACGGGTAGCCCGACATATCGAACCGACTACCTCTCCCAACGGTTGATCCACCTGGATCGAGGCCAAGGCATCCAAATAGCGCTGATTGGAAGCCTCCGAGATCTCGGCCCGATGGTACAAGTCGGCCACCCCTTTTCGCATCCGTTGCCAGGAAGGAGGCCCCGAAGAATCTCCTTCTTTTGGACGATAGACCCTAAAATCCCGCGGGTTGTTCACCGTGGTCTCCACCCGAAGCACTTGACCCTCCTTGTCGTAAATCTTAACCGCATTGCCTTTGACTTCATGTTTCACTCGGATTCCCTCAGGTCGTTGGCGATAATGGCTGATCACTTCCCCGGTCATATTCCCGTGAGGCTTCTTCCCCAAAAATCGCATCACATCGCGGCTGCCAAAGACCAAAATACCACTGCGCACCAGGGTGGGATATATCTCGGCCAGGGATTGAGGGGATTGGAACATAATATCGGTTGCCCATTCGCTCTGATGGGTCGACCAATAATAGTCCACTCGGTAGGGCGCCAGCATCTCCTGATGCGCAGGATTAAGCTCGTGGGCAATCCGACTCAAGGCCGACGGCCAGTCCGTCTTCAATTGTCTTTCCATCAACCGCCGGGCTTCCTCCTGATCTTCTATCCACGGAAAACAGTTGTCTCGGCGATGATACCGCAAACCCACCGCGTCCATCTGGCGGGACAGCCATTCCCGTCCATTGAGACAGATCTGGATGCTGAAGGGAAACCAACTTTGAATCCGACCGTTCATGAAACCAAAAACCGGGTCGATCCAATAATGGTAGAGAAACAAGCATTTCCTCCGGCGTGGTTCCAGCTCCAGAATCTTCTTCTCTTGGTTCCGGAAAACTTCATAGCTTTGGCACAATTCGACCGACGTCAAAATACAAATCAATCCCGCTTGAATCCCATCCCGCTCTGCGATCTTCCAAGCTACTTCTTCCTTATTCGTTTGCGCCGAAGGCAGATAGATAATCGGTCTTTTCAATCGGTGGGCCTTTTCACAGGAAGCCGCCTTCAATTGCTCGCTTTTCTTCTTGAAAAATTCCCCCAAGTCCTTCAAAAGAACCTTGGCATACCAAAGATAATTGAGCATTCCACTCTTGACCGCCAAGGCTCTCAAGGTTCCTCGCAATACCAATCGGTCAAAACCACTCAAATGTCCGATGATTTTTTCTTCATATTGTTGTATAAATCTATCCATGGCGTCCTCCTGGGCGTTGGTGGTGTCGTGATTGCCAACAATACCCCAAGTAGGACGTCATTTCTATATCTAGTTCTATATTACCCTAAAACCCCTTTGGTTGCGGCTATGCTGCGCTGTGTAGGTCTGTAGCAAGAAAAGATTGACTATTCATTCCTGATCTGAAAGTATCCCCCTTTCCGAATATTTGTCAAGGTTTTCACTGAGACGGGGGTTCTGAAAATTTTATTGACAATTATACGTCTTAGGCGTATATCTATATTATGTTCACCTTCATCGAATTGCATTCGTTTTCGTCGGTTCGGGACAAATATCTAAATGATGCTGAATTTTTAACGCTTCAATTATTTCTGAACGATCATCCTGATGCGGGAGATGTTATTCGAAATTCCGGTGGGTGTCGGAAACTGCGCTGGGCAATTGATGGCAGAGGTAAACGGGGAGGTGTGAGAATAATTTATTTTTTACGTCTCGACCCCGACCAGATAGTTCTGGTGACCATGTATGCAAAGAATGTAAAAGAGAATATTAATCCGAAAATACTCCGGCGTCTGAAGGAGGTGTTTGAAAATGGCTAAACTGTCAGAAAAAGAATTGATGGCTTTTGAAAAAAATCGTGATCTGAATGCGGAGCTTTCTCAAGCGATAGAGGAAATAAAACGGGACCGATGGGCGCGAAAAACGGAGTTTTTGAACCAACCGGACGGATCGATTCGACGTCTGATAACCCGGCGCGACGGCACGGTGGAGAAAGATGAGACCATACCTGTAGAAAAAGCCTTGGTAGCCTCAGCCAGAGCAGCTACAGGGTTTTCTCAAGCGGCCTTTGCCAAGCTCCTTGGAGTTTCTGTGCGTACGCTGCAGGAATGGGAACAAGGCAGAAAAGTGCCCTCCGGGGCCGCAGCCACTTTACTCAAAGTGGCTGCGCGCCATCCTAAAGTGCTGAAAGATCTGGCGGCCTAATTGATACAAGTTGTCATGAGACACAAAGCGACCGCAGGTGACCAGGCGCTCAATCGGTATTTGAGTAATGAGTAGCCGTTTTATTGACAGATATGATGTGATCCTGCTGGACATGGGCAATACCTTCATGTTCGATGTGGACCGGTTCGGGGAGGATGAGGATTATCACGCCACCTATCGGGCCTTTGGTGGCAAAACCCTAACGCCGGATGAAGTCCGCGCCTATATCACCGATGTTTTTAATCGAATGCTGGAAGCTGCCAGGGACCCGGCAAGGATGGATGATTACGGAGATGTTCGAAGGTTTCTGCTGGAATCCGGTGCGGATGCCGACCTTTCCCCCGCTGAACTGGACCTGATAGTAGAGGTGTTCTCCAGCCATGAAGTCGGCTCTATTCCCCCGGAGCATGCTGAGGCCATTCGGCAGCTCCGGCGTTCCCATCCCCTCGGTCTGGTGTCGAATGTCTGGTCGCCGAGTCCTGTTTTCGAATCGGCGTTGGAGAAGGCCGGTATCCGCGATCTGTTCACCGTCCGGGCTTGGTCCTCGGATTATCTTTCCATCAAGCCATCCGCGCGGTTGTTCCAAATCGCCCTGGATGCCTTTCCCGTCGATCCGGCCCGTATCGTTTATGTGGGAGACAACCCGAAGAGGGACATAGCCGGAGCAAAAGCCATGGGAATGGCCGCAGTCTGGATTGAAAATAAAATGCGCCCTCTCACCCCGGACATTCCAGGGCCGGATTATATCGTCACTGATTTGCCCAAGCTGTTAGAAGGTAGAGATTGAAGATTGGAGTTTTCAACTACTGATTGTAATTTGAGGGTGGAAATTACACTCCTGAGATTTTTAGAGACGTTGTTGAAAATAACCACTTTTATTTCTTCCGGTAATAAAGAGAATAGAATTCAGTCTTAAAGATCAATCCTATTCAATTATTTTAAAAGTGTTTTTTCCCTCAACGTCCCCAGAAACTGGTTCTACCTGGAGTATATTTAGAATCCTTTAAATTGGGGTTTTCTTTTTTCCATCCAGGCTCGGGTGGCCTCTTTATGGTCGTCCGTTCCAAAGGTGAGCATTTCCAGGCCGAGAGAAGCATCAAGAATCAAATTGACCTGATGACTTAACCATTTGTTGACCGCCACCTTGGTATAACGAATGGCCCAGGTAGGACCGTCGGCTAATTCCTGGGCAAGCTCACGGGCCTTTGGCAGGACCTGATCCGGAGGAACCGCATGATTGACCAGGCCCATACGTTCCGCCTCAACGGCATTGATGAGCTTTCCGGTCATTAGAAATTCCTTGGCCCGGGAAACGCCGATCAACGCCGGCCAAATAATCGCCCCTCCATCCCCGGCCACAATACCGACTTTTACATGGGGATCCCCGAAACGGGCCTTTTCCGCCGCTATGACCACATCACAGAAGAGGGCGATGGTGGCTCCGAGTCCCACGGCATCGCCGTTAATGGCTCCGATGATTGGTTGCTCGACCATCAGCATATTTTGAATCAGTCTGCGGGCATTGGCCACGGTCATAAGGGAATACCGCTTCGCTTCATCGGGATTGTTTCTTGAGTCCATCCCTTTAACATCTCCACCGGCGCTGAAAGCCTTTCCGGCCCCGGTGAGAATTATGGCGTTAATGTCGCCGTCCCGGGCCACATCCATCCAGATGTCTTCAATCTCCCGGTGCAATTGAGAGTGAATGGCGTTGAGGGATTCCGGACGGTTTAAGGTTAACGTGGCCAATGGGCCCTCTTTTTCAACCTTAATGAATTCGTAGCGACTGTAATCGGTCATGACTTGGGTTCCCTTCTTTTAGGTTATGGTTTTTTATCCAACCCACACTAAAATCTACTATATTTTGACAAAATAAAAGGTGTTGTCAAGGTAAAACCGTCCCAATTTACTTTACACTTTTTTAGCTTTACACGATCAAAGGTTAACGTTAAGGTATTGGTTATCCGTGGCGCCAAGCCTCCGTCTCAACCTGTTTTTGCCCAAAATATTAAGGGTCTCAAAATAATATTGACAAAAAGGACCGGGGAGGTTTTATTTTTAGGGTTGTCCACCCTGAACCTGGAAGCTTCTTTGTCGGGCAAATTATTTAACTAAATCAAGAGCAGGCCTTCACCGGTGCTCGAAACAGGCTACGGTGTATGCCCTGCATCGAATCAAACTTTGCTGGACTGGCCGGGATAGGGCGATAAATTACCCTTTGGACAATCCCCAAAAATAAAACCTCCCCGGTCCTTAATCTAAGGCGAAGTAAAACGTTTCATGTCAAGACAATTATGAGACCCTTAATAACTTTGGTAAGGTAAACAGGCCCAACCGGTTCCCAGGGGGGGGAAAATCATGAAGATGTTGGAAAAATTTGGAGTTAAAGATCGGGTGGTCATTGTCACCGGCGGCGGCCAGGGCATCGGCAAGGGAATTGCCTCTATATTCGCCGAAGCCGGGGCCTGTGTCGTCATTTCGGATAAGGTAGCTGAGGCGGTTCAGGCCACGGCTCAAGAATTAAGGGATCAGGGGGGAAATGTTCTGGCCACGGTCACCGATGTCCGGGATTCAGGACAGGTAGCCGAGATGGTACAAACGGCACAGAAGGCCTTCGGCCGGATCGATATTCTGGTCAACAATGCCGCCGGGAACTTCAAAGCTCCTTTCCTGGAACTCAGTGAAAAGGGTTGGGAGGCGGTGGTGCGGGCCACTTTGAAAAGCGTTTTCCTGTGCAGCAGCGCCGTGGCCAAAATAATGGCCGGGCAAAAATCCGGAAATATCATAAACATTTCTTCCATGGATGCCTTCCGCGGTACTGCCAACGCTGCGGCCTATGGGGTTTCGAAAGCCGGGGTGGTCAACCTGACCAAAACAATGGCCTTGGAATTAGCCCCGTACAATATAAGGGCAAATGGCATAGCTCCCGGTCATATCGACACCCCCGGGACATCACAGTGGAGACCGCCCGAGGTTGAGGAACAGCTTAAAAAAAGAATCCCGCTCGGAAGATTAGGCCAACCCGAAGACATTGCCACAGTCGCTCTTTTTCTGGCTTCAGATGCTTCAGCCTATATGACCGGAGAAACCATTTTGGTGGATGGCGGCCTTTTATTGTCCCGCCCCTGAGGTTTTAGAAAAGAGAAAATAGTAGAATTCACCCAAAAAGAAAATTATGCTGCCCTGATTCCCGGTATCAAATCCTTTTTTTCTTGCCTTCCATTTTGGTTCTTCCTCTTTTTCCATTAAAAGGCAATGAGAGTCGCGGTGATGTGCTTTATGGCACCCATGGATTTTGAGGGGCGGTCTGGAAAGACAATAAATTTCAGGTAGTGCTTTAAAGTAAATAGAATGAGAGGTGAAAATGTTAAAACCCATTGATTTAATAAGGCGAGCCCGTAAGGAGGGAAGATTATCCCTGAATGAGGCCGAGTCCAAGACATTATTGAGCCAATATGGCCTTCCCATCGTGGAGGAGACGGTTGTTGTCAAGGAGAGAGCAGCGATTGCCCAAGCCCGGAAAATGGGATTCCCGGTGGTATTAAAAGGATTAGGAGCAAAATTAACCCACAAGACGGACCGGGGGCTGGTCAAGTTGAACCTGTCGTCTGTTGAAGATGTGCGTCGGGCTTACCGTGAGATTCAGGCCTCAGCCGGCGCGGACCTGGAAGGTTGTTTATTGCAACCATTGGTCGTGGGCCGGCGGGAGTTTGTTGCCGGTTTATCCAGGGATTCCCAGTTCGGTTTGGTGGTGATGTTTGGCTTGGGAGGTGTGTTTACCGAGGCGATCAGGGATGTGGTCTTTCGGATAGCCCCGATAACCGAAGTTCAGGCCCGGGGAATGCTGGAGGAGCTTTCATCCCGGAAATTACTGGAAGACTTTCGCGGCGAGTCGGCGGTGGATAAAGAGGCCTTGATTCGGGTGTTGATGGGTTTATCGCGATTGGGGATGGAATATCCGGAAATCCTGGAGGTGGACATCAATCCTCTGCTCGCCACTCCCAAAGGGGAGGTAAGCGCAGTGGATGCTCTGGTGGTTATCAGTCCCGGTGAATCCTCGACTCAGGATGATCCTTCAACCAGGGATCGGACCAGGGAGGAAATAAAGGTAATCAATGCGGCCCTGGAAGTGATGGTCCACGCCAGATCGATTGCCGTGGTCGGCGCGAACCGCCCACGGGCGGGAGGGTTTCCCGGTATGTTCTCGAATGTCATAGCTTTTGGTTTTCCGGGAAGGTTATATCCCATCAACCCCAAGACCGAGGAAATCGAGGGCTACAAAGCCTTTCCCGACCTGGTTTCTTTGCCCGAACCGGTTGATCTGGTCATCATTTCCGTTCCGGCACCGAGGGTACCCGAGGCCCTGAAGGATTGCATTGCCTCGGGAAATAAAAACATTCACATCTTCACCTCCGGTTTCAAAGAAACAGGGGAGGAAGAAGGCAATCGGCTTCAGGTTGAAATTGAGAAGATCGCCCAGGAAGGGGGGCTGCGAGTTCTCGGCCCCAACTGCATGGGCTTCTATGTCCCGGAATCAAGGATGGTGACCTGGCCGGGAGCTTCCAAGGAAAAGGGACCCGTAGCCTTTATCCGCCAAAGTGGAGGCAATGCCGGAGATTTTACCAGTTATTCCGCCAGCCGGTTCGGTATTCATTTCAGCAAGGTTTTCAGTTACGGAAACGCCCTGACTTTGGACAGTACGGATTTTCTTGAGTATCTATCCCACGATGATCAGACCCGGATCATCGGCATGTACCTGGAAGGGGGAAGCTCCTCCGGCAGGTCACAGAAATTAATCGTAAGAAACCGGTGATCATCATGAAGGGCGGGTTGACGGACTCCGGTGCCAGGGCGGTGGCCTCTCACACGGGTTCCCTGGCTGGCGGTGAGAAAATCTGGAGGGCTTTTTTCAGGCAGAGCGGTGCGGTGCAGGTCGATTCACTGGAAGAGATGACTGATGTGACCCTGGCTTTTCTCAATCTTGGGAAGACCCGCGGGCGGAAAGTGGCCGTCATCGGCACCGGCGGAGGGGTCGGGGTTGCCGCAGCCGACAGTTGCGCCAAGGTCGGTTTGGATCTGCCGGCATTGCCCACGGGGGTTATGAAAAAGCTGCGCCGGTTCATACCCCCGGCCGGGAACATGATCCGCAATCCGATTGATGCCCATATCGTTTTTCTCCAACTGGATCTTCTCGGGCAAACTCTGGATCTTCTGTCCGCCGGGTCAACCATTGATATGTTTGTTGTCGCCCTTCATCTGGACTGGTTAGCTGAAAATGGAACCGAAAACCAGCTTGAAACGATGGCCCATTATATTGCCGGGGAGGCCCGGAAATACACCAACAATAAGCCCTTGGTGGTCGTCTGGAGGCAATATCAACCCGACCCGGATCTAAAGCAATCCCGTATTGTTTTGGAACAAATTCTACTCAAAGCCGGCGTTCCTATTTATGAGGGCCTGCCTCGGGCCTTCCTTGTCCTTTCGAAACTGGCTGATTATCACCAGTTTCGTAATTTCGGGGGAAGGTTGCTTAAAAGTGAGTAATGGACGATCAACTTTTCCATAATAAATATTTTGATAAATTGACCGGTTTTTAAATAGTTACACGGTTGGAGTGCAACAGCAGCTTCGTGAGACCCGACAAGCTTATACTGGCCATTTTGACCCTCTAAAAGGCCGTTTAAGGCAAAATATTACCTTCAAACGGAATGTTTATCCTGATTCTTAAATCGGCTGGTCTGATCCTCCCCTGTTTTAATATGAACTTTAACCTTTTGAATCATGAAGGGTCTGACTCAATAAATGGAAGTTCAGGGTTGCGGCATTTGATGGGGTGTTAACTAATTCAATATATTATCATCCCTTATCCGCCCTTTGGGCGACAAAAACTACACTTAGAAGGAGAAATGATCATGGGAAAAAAGGTTAATGTGTTTGTTCGTTCGGCTGTACCCGTCGTGGTGATAGCGGTATTCCTCTCCGTTATCCTATTTGCTTGGGCCAACCATTCAATGGCGGCTTCGACCGGCCAGGCAGCACCGGCCAAAGTCAGGCGTTCACCTGTGGAAAGGACCGATGCCCGCATTAAAGATCTGGAGATGGCCCTTAAAATTACCCCGGCGCAGCAGGAATCATGGACCGCTTTGACCCAGGTGATGAAGGACAATGCCAAAACCTTAGAAGACCTTATCAAAGCCAGGGCCGATAAATCCAAAAACATGAATGCGGTTGAGGATCTCAAATCCTACCTTCGATTTTCTGAAACCAATGTGGAAGGGCTGAAGAAGTTCATCCCGGCTTTTGAAACCCTTTATAACAGCATGTCGGATGAACAAAAGAAAAATGCCGACGCCTTATTTAAAATGGGCCGACATGGTAAGAATAAAAAGAAATAATCGCCTAAGACGCCACCACAAGATCAGGCATAAGGGAATTATTTCAATAAAGGAGAACTGTTATGAAAAAAATAAAGATAAGAGACAAGAAACTCAGGTCCACTGCGGGCAAGATTATTATCGGGCTTATTTTGGCTTCTATGGTTGGAGGGGTATCGGCTCTGCCGGCCTTTGGGCAAGATCATAGACGTCAACCCCCCCCCAACCGAGATAGGTATGATCGCCGAGACCGGGACAGGAATGACCGCCGAGATCGTGATCGAGATGACTATTATCGTAGAAGGGTATACCGGGATCGTGACCAGGATCGTCGTGTTTATGCCCCACCTTCGGTAGTTATTGAGCCGCCACCGCTGCCGCCAGGTCTTCATATTTTCTTGCCCCGCATCATTATCCGCTAAGGGCGAAACATAGGAGTATTCTTAGGTGGTCGGGCCAGGTTATAATAGGTTATAAATTGTTTCAAAATAGTATCCTGACCCGACTCCGGCCCCCCTCTTTATTATGTGCTGGAGTTTTTGAGATTGAAGTTGATTTTCATCAACGCTTCCTTGGAAACCTTCCGCAAAATTATTTTGTTCAGTACAACTATCCAATTGATTTTGTAAGGTAAACATGTTACCTTGCTGTATGGGGTATTCCTAAGGGGCATGACAGAATGGTCGTCCTGGTTACGGCATACAGGCCAGATCCGGAACGTTGGGACAAAGAAATTTTAAGGAGACGGTAATTATGAGACGCCGAAAAAAGACCAAGTATGTGCATGAAGGACAGTACGTGGCCGAAGTGGATGTCGATTTGATCGAGGACGAGGATGAATGGTCCCCGTATCTTAGTATTGAAGACGCCTACAAACTTGATGACGTGCGGGATGCTCTCCGCCGAGGTGATCTTGTCTCGGCTTCCCAATACGGCCTAATTTTCGAGCTTCGTCGCGTGGCACAACAATAAAATTAGTATTTCCTCATGATCTTAAGGAGATTTATGGCCCGGACCCAAGTCTCAAAAGATCCATCCAACCAACCAGGCATTCCCATTTCCTGCAATTCTCTTTTTTTGTGAATAATGATGAAAGCGATATCATACCAACGTACAGAGTTCCATCGAAAGAACAAATTGGTTGAGAATCCTCTCCTGGGGTTTGTTTATGCTATTCCCTATTTCGGTGCCTGTGGCATTTTCCCGCCCCTGCACATCGCCAATCATATTTTTCTCAGCGGAGGCGGAGATGGCGGAATGGGGCCGGGGGCGATCTGGGAGCCATTCAAGATAACCAAAAAGGAGTACCAGGAATTGGTCGGCGTAGTTAAGTCCACTCCTCCCCGTCTACTCAAGGGCCAGGCAAGATACATTGATCTGCCGTTTCAATTCGATACCGAGTTTGACTATATCAAAGACCGGATGGACTGGATCGCTGCCGTGTGTGATAAACTTCGTGAAGAATACCAATAAATGAAAAAGTCGGCGAATCAAACCTTAAACTCCAAACCGAAGTCCTAATTTGGGAAGTTGGCCCGTGAATTGGGGTTAGGCCAGGGAACTTAATAAAAAGAATCTACACCCTAAAAGGTTTTTGGGGGGGCTGAAAACGACAACATAGGACCTGAAAATAACTATTTCAGAGACCTTAAAGTGGAGAGAAAATAGTAAAAGAATGTGATTACTAACCGGGGTATTGAGTTATTTGATTATTTACGGTCGTCCCCATTCCATATGATAATAAATAGTTAAAAGCACATAAACGGATATGAGATTTTATTCTATGAATTTTTCTAAAAGTATTATTTTTATTATCTTTATAGTAGTGATCGTTTTTTCTTCGGCGTGGGGAAAGCAGACTACAGAAAAAAAGTCTGCACCTGCGGGAAAAAATCTTCCTGAATTTTCACTAAAAGATCCTGTAGGAAAAGTCTTTACCAAAAAAGATATATTACAAAACGGGGCGGTCTTTGTCGTTACAGCTCCTATTTTAAGTATGGCCTATTGACTTAGCTGACCCAATCATTTACTATTAACCCTATGTGGGATATAGGGGTTAGGCCAAAATATGAAAAAATGAGTTGGTTAATATTCCAAGAGGAATTTCAAAATGAGGAAGACTGTTATGCTTGGTTGTATAAGACACGTTGGCCAAGAGGATTTGTTTGCCGGGAGTGTGGCGGTACAGAGTATTGGCTGATTTCAACTAAACAACGTCTATACAAATGTAGAAACTGCCGTAACCGGGTTTCACTTACATCCGGGACTATTTTCCACAAAACAAGAACACCACTACTGAAATGGTTTATGCTAATTTTTAGAATGGCAACTTCAAAAACAGGGGTTTGCATAAATGAAATGGCCAAGAACTTGAAATCAAAGACTATAAAACAGTTTGGACAATGGCCCACAAAGTGCGCAAAGCTATGGCCGATCGAGATGCCCAATATACATTAGCCGGGTTGGTAGAAATTGATGAATCGTTTTTTGGCCCAAGTTTTTGGGGAAAAGAGGTCGTGGTACGGAAAAAAAGGAATTAGTTATTGTAGCGGTCTCTGTTTGGAAAGATAATGATGGAGAAGAACGCCCCGGTTTTGCTCATGCTTTTGTAGCTGAAAATGCTGAGGCAGAGACAATCGAAAACATTTTGAAGAGGCTTGATGTTTCAGTGGATGAAATTGAACCATTGATTAAAGCTATTCGTTCAGATGGTTGGAGGAGTTATCAGACGGTGTCTAAAAAGCTGGGGATAGTTCATAATAGGGCGGTTCTTCGTGATCCCAAGGATTCTATGCAATTACTTCCTTGGACTCATAAGATCATTGCCAATGCAAAAGCGGTTTTTGCTGGGCCCCATAGAGGTGTATCAAGAAAACATCTCCAAAGCTATCTTTCAGAAGTATGTTATCGTTTCAATCGAAGGTTTTGGGGTAGGGAAGTGTTTCATCGCTTATTGTTTGCTTGTGCTTCGACAAGCACCATAACAAGGGATGAGTTAATGTTCAAAAAGCTGGGTCAGCTAAGTCAATAGGCTATTTAAGTAAAAAAAAAGCTCAGGAAGAATGGGCCAAATATCTTAAAGGAACGAAACATAAAGGTAAAGGGAGGTTGATTTATTTGGAAGATATGTCTCCCAGTTCCTTTAAAGGGACAGCTATCAGCGAAATGAAAAAAAGATCCGACCCGGGTAAAGACCCTTTGCTGCTCATTGATCCGAAAGGAGAGTTGAGAAAGAGGCTTGGAGTTGAAAAGGAAGAAACCATTGTTCTTGTGTACGATAAAGAAGGGAGACGCGTTCATGAAGAGAGGGGAAAACCTACCCAGGAAAGTGCTTCTCGAATTTGGAAATCCTTGAAATAATTTTAACCAACTGGACTGCAAAAAGTGGAAAAAGGAAAGTGATTTTTCAAGACCTGACTCCAATTCTGTGCTGATTCCGGTTATACCAAGAAATCGCTTGAAGAAAACATAGAGATGGTAAAGAGGCAATTGAAAAAAGGAGAGGCCTTTATCGTTTATGATGAGGCCACCCAAACCGCAAACATCGTATTAAAAAAACCATCTCCCACGGGGGCAGTCCCATTAATTGAAGATAATAGGGGAAGGGTCCCTATATCCCCAAAATATTCCTTTGCAAATTAGTTAGTTATATTCTATAATTCCCCTAAGCCTTAATATTTCAAATACCCTTCCTTTAGATCTTAAGGAGATTCATGGCCCCGATCCAAATCTCAAAAGATCCACCTTATAAATCACCCTTAGCTTTAGATCATGACGTGGAGAAATCTCCAGGGCTGAGGAGATATACGAAAAACTTTAGAATAACTTGGAAAACAGGGGTCAAATCTTTAATCTTTACATTTAGGAATATTTGTTTTATTGGATGAACCATGACAAGACCCTTAAGAATCCAATATCCTGATGCGTATTATCATGTAACCTGCCGGGGAAATGAGCAGAAGGAGATCTACCGGGATCAGGAAGACCGGGAGGAGTTTTTCCGACTGCTGGCCCGATCTGTTGATATTTTTGAAGTTTCTCTTTTAACTTACGCTTTGATGCCCAATCATTTTCATCTGCTGGTCTGCACTCCGAAGGGAAACCTCTCGGAATTCATGCGTCATTTCAATATTAGCTATACCGGAGCCTTTAATCGGAGATATTATCGATCAGGACATTTATACCAGGGGAGATATAAAGCTTTCTTGATTGATGCGGATAATTACCTTCTGGAAGTATCCCGTTATATACATTTAAATCCTTTAAGGATGAAATCAAAGGAGACTTTGGAGAAAAGATGGCAGGATTTATTAAGAACCGATTCGACTAGCCTTTCCGGATATCTTAATCAGAAACACAAAAAAGCATTTGTTCATTACCATTCTATTCTCGATTACTTTGGCAGAGAGAGTCATAAGTCACGCAATAAATATCGGGAATTTGTGGCCTATGGAATGGAACATGCAATCACGAGTCCTCTGATGAAGGGGAAAGGAACCGGAATTGTCGGCGAAGAGGATTTTATTGACGAGATCAAACAATTATTCCGGAAGGATAAGAGGGATGAAAAATCCACAAGAGAGCAACCGGCACTTCGGGAATTGAACAAAAGTATTCTCCCAGATGAGCTGATTGGACAATACGCAAAATTGGTGCAAAAGAACCGCGAGGAATTAACGACAAAAGGAAAGCAATCAACCGAACGGGCGATGTTGATGGAATTCCTCTATCGGATTTGTAAAATTACCCAACCTGAGATTGGGAAGTTTTTAGGGGGAATTGATTACAGCGCGGTCAGTCTGGCGCGTAAAAGACTGCAATTAAAAATCCAGAATGAACCGGAATGGGAAAAGAAATTTAGCCAGATTCGGAATAAGCTGGGTCAAATGTAAAGATAAAAGATTTGACCCCAAATCCGCTAGCATCCCTGGAGGTGCTCAATCCGGGATGCTATTTTTGAGGCATAGTATTATGTTAGCTTATACAATTAATGGAGTAACTCATGGGATTGTTTAAAAAAATTGGAATGCAATGTAGAAAACCTTCAGGTCGTTTTGGTAGATTTGTCGGAAGATCTATGAACTTCGAGCATACTAAAATCAGGCAGTGGGGACTTAGTCATATTTCTATCAAACCGGATTCATGTGTTCTTGATATAGGTTGTGGTGGAGGAAAGGCCGTTAAAGAGATAGCTTCATCTGTATCAAAAGGAAAGGTCTACGGAATTGATTATTCTGAGGATATGGTTCAATTATCAAAAAAGGTAAATGATAACCTGATAAAACAGAACATCGTTGAAATAATGTATGGCACCGTTTCCTCTTTACCATTTCCAGATAACATGTTTGATTTTGTAACCGCAATTGAAACATATTATTTTTGGCCTGATTTAATTAATGATTTAATTGAGATAAAACGTGTATTAAAACCAGGAGCATTTCTTTTATTAGTTCATGCAGCATATAAAGATGATCAGTTTGAAAAACGAAATAGCAAATTAGTCAATTTACTTGCTATAAAGATTCATACACCGGATGAATACAAAGATTTTCTGTCTGAAGCAGGATATCAGATAGAGAAAATAAATAATTTACCTGAAAAAAATTGGATTTCTGTAGTTGCACAAAAAAGCGAAAGCTAACAAAAGCATACCCCCGACTTTAGCCGCCGCTACGCTGTGGGTAAAGCGGGTGATGCCGGCGTTGCCCCTTTCGGGTCCATGTCCCGGCCGGCTCCGCCGCAGGCGGTCGCCAGCCAGGCCATTGGACCACGATTGCCCCAAAAATAACAACAGGCGGGACAGATAGGCTTTTTACGAAACCGATAACATTGAAAAAGGGAGGATCTTGATATGGAACAGGCTTTGTCGGGATTTAGGGTCATTGAGTTCGGACAATACATTCCCGGTCCCTATACCGCCATGCTTTTAGCGGAGCAGGGTGCCGAGGTGATCAAGGTGGAAAGACCGGGAGGTGATCCCGCGCGAGGCGATCCTGGTTTTTTGGTCTGGAACCGCAGCAAGAAGGGTATCACACTCGACCTGAAAAAGGATCGTGGCCTCCACCTTGGGCTCGAATTGATTAAAAAAGCCGATGTAATTATCGAAAATTTTCGTCCCGGGGTGGCGGATAGGCTCGGCATAGGATTTGATAAAGTCCAAGAGGTGAACCCCAAAGCGATCTATTGCTCCATCTCCGGTTTTGGACCAAAGGGGCCTTATCGTGATCTTCCGGGCTGGGATCCTATGGTGGGAACCTTGTCGGGCGCTTTTGTCGAACATGGGGGCGGAAAGGAATATCCGCCTCTGTACCTGGTCAACCCGCTCCCCAGCCACTATGCCGCTTTTATGGCCGCTTTCAGCATCACCACGGCTCTAATCGCCCGTGAATTCACCGGGAAAGGTCAACGCATCGATGTTTCTTTGTTCGCTTCCATGCTGGGTGCTGCCAGTATGGGACTGGTTGAATTTGCCGGAAGGATTCGAATCCCCTTCACGGACCCTCAGGGGGCCATGCCGCTCTATAAGTTCTATCAGGGGAGTGACGGCAAGTGGTTTTTCCTTGGTTTGGGGAATATGGCCTTTTTCACAAAATTCGCCATTGTCATGGAACATGAGGAATGGTTGGCCGATCCCCGTTTTGAAGGCGCTCCTTTTTTGATATTTCCCCCGGATAGTACCGAGCTTATTGCCATGTTCAAGGAAATATTCAGCACAAAAAAAAGGGACGAATGGCTGGCATTCCTGCGTTCGGAAGATATCCCTTGCGCTGCTGCCCTCCCGGTAGAAGAATTTCTCGATGATCCCCAGGTGATGGCCAATGAAATGGTCGTTGAAATGGAAGAACCTGGTCTGGGGACGGTTCGGGAGATGGGTATTCCGGTCATACTTAAGGAAACACCGGGAGAGATAAAGGGCCGTTCACCCAAGCTGGGGGAACATGCCGAAGAAATCTTGACCGGCCTCTTGGGCTATTCAGAAGAGGAGATCGCCGGTTTCAAAAAAGAAGGCCTCATATAAAAGAGAAAGGAGGAGAACCATGCACCCTCTTGAAGGTATAAGGGTTCTTGATTTTAGTACCATGTCTCAACGGCCCATACGCGACGATGCTGCTTTCCGATATGGGCGCTGAGGTGATAAAAGTTGAACCGCCGGACGGCGATTCCTGGCGAGCCGTTGGGGGAGGCTTCATTGCCTGCAATCGGGGGAAAAGGGCGATCTGCCTGGATCTAAAAAAAGAGGAGGCCAAACAGATCATTTTTTCATTAATCAAAAAGAGCGATATTCTGGTGGAGAATGCCCGCTGGGGGGTTTGGCATCGACTTGGTTTGGATTATGACTCGGTGGTCAGGGAAAAACCGGACCTTATCTACGTCTCCGTCCTGGGACATGGATCCACAGGTCCTTTATCGGAAACACCGGGTTATGATCCCCTGCTTCAGTCCCGCAGTGGTGAAAGCGTCTCTCAGGGGGGTTTGGGAAAACCTCCGGTTTTTCATGCCATACCTCTAAACGATTTGGCTACACCTATGCTGGGGGCCTGGGGTGCCGTCCTGGCCCTTCTAACCAGGATCAGGACCAAGTCGGGAAAGGGACAACACGTCGAATCTTCCCTGACCAACGCCTCGATAGCCCTGCAGTCGGGAAATTTTATTGATTATGCCGGAATCAAGCGAAAATACCCGGGAGAACCGGCTATAAAGGGGTTGAGTTCAACCCATCGGCTATATCAGACTAAGGATGATAGATGGATTTTTGTCATGTGTTATAAACCGCAGCACTGGCCAAATCTCTGTCAGGTTTTAGGGCAGGAAGCATTGCTCTCCGATCCCCGATTTGAAAATGAACAAAATCGGATTAACAATGATAAATTATTGGCGGGGATTCTTACGGCGTCCTTCAAAAGCAGATCTTCTGCAGAATGGGTGGATGCCTTATCCAGGGCGGATGTACCGGTGGCCATTGGGCAATCCGCAGAAGAGGTGATAAGGGATCCGCATTGCGATGCGAACAATTATTTTGCCGAGATCCAGGACCCGGAGTTCGGCCCGGTAAGACTGCCCGGTGTCGGACCCCAATTTTCAGAAATGTCAGGAATCATTCGTCGCGGGACACCGAAGCTCGGCCAAAATACAGATGAAGTTTTGAAAGAGTTGGGCTACACCGAAGAACAAATCAAAGCGCTTAAAGAAAAACGGATCGTCTTCCAGGCCGATCTCCCGGATTGACTCCCGGAGAATGGTGCTAAAAGTTAGAAATAAATTCTCAGATTTAAAGGGGAAGAATCTACTTTCCAAGGAGAGGTGATAGATGGACTTGAAAGGGAAAACGGCCTTCGTGACAGGGGGATCGGGCGACATCGGGGGTGCCATTGCCAAAGCCCTATCCAAAGCGGGTGTGAATGTGGCCATATCCTATGTTGGAAACCTTGAGGGAGCAAGCAAGACAGTAGAGGCGATAAAAGCGGAGGGGGGGCCGGCCTTCTCAGTCCAGCTTGATCAACGGGATCCCGTTTCAATCGATGCCTCCGTTAAAGCGGTTATGAATGAATTCAATCGGCTGGATATACTGGTCAATAATGCGGGATGGAACATTGGAATCCCTTTCCCCGATCTGGAGGCGTTAACCGTAGACCTCTGGGATCGAGTTCTGGAGACCAATCTCCGTGGCCCTTATCTGCTGTCAAGGGCTTTTGTCAAATATCTCCGAGCCCACGGAACCGGTCGGATCGTCAATATTGCTTCTGTTGGCGGACTATCGCCGGGGAGCAGCAGCATAGCCTATTCGGCCAGCAAGGCCGGATTGATCCATCTTACCCGATGCCTGGCCGTTGCCTTGGCCCCTCAGGTAACGGTAAACTGTATTGCCCCAGGACTGGTTGAAGGAACTCGCATGGCTTTAAGACTCCCTGAGGAAGTGGCTCAGTACGCCAGGGCCCAAGCCGTACTTGGCCGGGTGGGAAGCGCAGAAGACATCGCCGCGAAGTGGTCATGTTCTGTAACTCCGACACCATTACCGGCCAATTAATGGTCGTTGATGGCGGGATGCCTGCCGCTATGCACTAAATGGAAGGGAAAGGAGATAACTGTGTACCAGATCAAAATCAACGAATCTAAAAATCGGCTGACCATTACCCTGGCTGGATTTTTTAGTTGATTTAGAAACCCCCGCCCTAAGGGCGAGGTCATGTGGACTGGCTATGCCGGTCCCGAATGGGCTTGGCTGAAAGGGCATTTCTTGGTCCGTTTCGTCATTCCGGGCTTGACCCGCTTCCTGCCCGTAGGCATCCAGGCCGGAGGCGGAATCCAGGGATTTCAGCTTTTTCTGGACCCCGGCTTTCGCCGGAGTGACGGCATCTATTAGATTTTAAAATTTAGGGTTCAGGTTTGAATCTGTTATTTTAAGCCCCCTTATGGGGGGACCCAATTAAAGCCACGCCCTATGGGCGTGGATTATTTACTTTTGAGGAGATGAAAAAATGTTCCGATGAAACGATTGCCCTGGCCAAGAAACTAAAGCGCGGGTTTGATGTTATCACCGATATTAGCCAATTCAAACCGGCCACTCCCGAAGCAACCAAAGAAATCGAACGGGTGCAAGCCTTTTTCAAGACCTCTGGAGTGCGTCATGGGGTTCGAGTGGTCGGGGAAAACGTACTTTCGGGCATGCAATTCAAACGAACGGGCGGCATAGCCGGCTACGTTTCCTCCAATGTAGCTACTCTGTCTGAAGCGGAAAAGCTGTTGGAAAGCCGGAAATAATGGCGGAAATGGGGTCCGGAACAGACCAAGGATTTCAATTCTCGATGAATATAATTAAAAAGTTCAAAAGAATATAAAAAGCTTAAATATTTCTCCATTATTTTTTAAAGCTATATTAGCACATCACACTAAATACCTTCACAATAGTCCACCCAAGGTGAAGTATAGCAAAAAGGAATTTTTTAGTCTAGTCTATAAAATACCTCATCTTCGATTTGAAGATCAGCAACTGACTTCTTTTTCCGGATTGATTATTTTTCAATCATTATTTCAAAACCTGGATTTGAAAGAACGACTGCGACACTGTTTTCGCCACGTTCACGTTTCAGAGATTATCGGGCATCATGTCATTATGATGCTGCTGATTATCCATATACTATTGGGCTTTCGAAGGCTTCGGGACATGGACTATTATAAAGATGATCCTCTTGTTCAACGGCTTTTAGGAATGAAACGATTACCAGATGTCTCTATCGTTTGTCGGGCCTTAAAGAGTACCGATTCCAAAGCCATTCTGAAAACTCGAGATCTGAACCGCCAGATGGTTATCGAACGTCTCCAAAAAACCGGTCTGAGTCGACTAACCGTTGACTTTGACGGATCGGTCTTATCCACTTCTCGAAAAGCTGAAGGAACTGCCGTCGGATTCAACAAGAAAAAGAAAGGAGCCCTGAGTTATTATCCTCTGTTTTGTACTATTGCTCAAACCGGGCAAGTCTTTGATTTTTATCATCGCTCTGGTAATGTCCATGACTCCAATGGTGCCCAGGAGTTTATCCAACAATGTCTTGGGGCGCTCAAACAACAACTGCCGGGTATTATCCTTGAGGTCCGGATGGATAGCGCCTTTTTCAGCCAGGAGATTGTGACCTTATTAGACCAGGAGTCTATTGAGTTTACCCTTACCGTCCCCTTTGAACGATTTGCCCAATTAAAATCAATGATCGAAAATCGCTTTCGTTGGCGTCACTTAAATAATTGCTGGTCCTATTTTGAAACCCCCTGGAAGCCTAAAAAATAATCAGAAAAGTTTCGGTTTGTCTTTATCCGACAGCGATGCAAAGAAATTCAAAAAGGCCCTATCCAATTGGATCTCTTTATCCTTTTAGAATATAAGTACTAATATAAGGTCACTGTCACCAAAAAGCGTATTTCGGCTAAAAAGATCCTGATCTATCACAATATAATAGAGAAATAGAAAAATGTCTTTAGCGAATTAAAAACATAAAGATAAATATATTATATCGCCGTCAAGAAACTTTCTGAGAATCAATGTTATCTTCTGACTGCTATTTTTGCATATAATATGAATCGAGAATTACAAATAGCTAATAAATAGAGAGATAGAGAAAACAATAAAAAAAGAAACTCTCTTTGGACTTTTCATGAATTAAAGTGGATTCGATATCGGTTTCTTCAAAGAGCAGATAGGATTACCGTAACATAAGAAAAAATTACTATTACTATGAGCGATAATGACATCGTTAAACAAGGTTTGTTCGAATTCTTAGATGCTTTAAAAATGGCAGTATAATATAAAAATTTGTTAAATTCTTTTGCAACTATATAAAAAAAGATGGGTAAAGAGGGCCTTAAAGTTACCATTTTGCCCGCCAAATGAAGATTCTAAAAAAATCCCCAATGCCGAGAGCCAACCAAACTGGTTGGCCTGGTCAAACCTCTAACAAAGGCCGATAGGAGGCATTATGAAAAAAACTGTTGTGACGATTGTGGTCATTTTGGTTCTGCTGGCCGCTTATCTGACCCTCTGGCCGGTGCCGATTAAACCGGTCAGTTGGAATGCCCCTATGCCTCCCGGCTATACCGGCCCGCATGCGGTCAACACCAAACTTGCCAACCTCAAGATAATTTCATTGGGCGGTGAGGAAGGGCCGGAGCAAATCGCCATCGGCAAAGACGGCAAGCTTTACACCACAGTAGCCAGCGGCAATATCCTGAAAATGAATCCCGACGGCAGCTTCGCGGGAGGTCTTTGTGAATACCGGCGGGCGGGTGCTGGGCTTTGACTTTGACGCAGCCGGCAACCTGATCGCCGCCGATGCCGTGAAAGGACTGCTGTCAATCAGCCCCGACAAAAAGATTACGGTGTTGACCGACAAGGTCAACGGAGAACCGATTCTTTATGCCGACGCAGTGGTGGTGGCCAAGTCGGGTAAGATGTACTTGAGTGATGCGTCAACCCGTTTTGCCCCCAAAGATTGGGGAGGGACATTTGAGGCCAGCCTGCTGGACATTCTGGAGCAGTCATCCACCGGCCGTATTCTGGAGTACGACCCGGCAACCAAAACGACCCGAATCGTGGCCAAAGGTTTTAGTTTTGCCAATGGGGTGGCCCTGAGCCAGGACGAGCAAGCACTTTTCGTCAATGAAACCGGCAAATATCGAGTATGGAAGATCTCAGTGGATGCGAAAGATCTCGATATCTTGACCCCGAGCGACTTAGCCAAAATTCTGCTCGACAATCTACCCGGTTATCCGGATAATCTGATGCGTGGACTCGATGGAAAAATCTGGCTGGGCTTCGCCAAACCCCGCACCTCGACCGTCGACAAGCTGGGCACCAAGCCGTTCCTGCGCAAGATTACAATGCGCCTGCCGCGGGCGCTGTGGCCGGTTCCGAAAGCGTACGGTCATGTGATGGCCTTTACGGAAGACGGCAAGGTGGTGGCTGATCTTCAGGATCCCAGCGGCGCTTACCCGGAAACGACCGGCGTGACGGAGACCGCCGACCGGCTCTACATCCAGAGCTTGCATGCCAAGGGTTTGGGCTGGATGCCTAAATAATTTGTTTCAAATCGGAGGCGGAACAGACCCGGGAAATGTATTCTCAATATAATAAATCTATGTGATCACTCCAAAGCTTGAGAGCATCTCAAAAAACCTTTGATATTGCGGGCTCACAGCCGGTTAGAGAAGTTTGAGAAAGAGTTGTCGGAGTTGTCTTTTTATATTATCAAAAAGGAGAATTTATGATTAAAGATTTTAAAGATAAAGTTGCGGTAGTAACAGGCGCGGGAAGCGGCATTGGACGTTCCCTTGCTCTGGCCTTGGCCGGAGAAGGTATGAAACTCGTCATTGTAGACGTTATTCAGGAAACGCTGGAGAAGGTATCTAAGGAGATCGGGGATATCGGTGTTGAAGTAATGAGTAAAGTGGTAGACGTCAGCGACCGGGAGCAAATGTCTCAACTGGCAGACGAAACCTACCGGCGATTCGGTCGGGCCAACGTGCTTTGCAGCAATGCCGGGATTGGAACCGGAGGGATGCTTTCCGAAGTTCATCTTGAAAACTGGGACTGGATCATCGGCGTAAATTTATACGGCGTTATTTATGGTATTCAGTTTTTTCTAAAGTGGATGATGGAAAGCGGAGAGGAATGTCACATTGTCAATACCGCTTCCATGGCCGGTTTACTTGCCAGCGGTGAAGAATGTCTTTATGGTGTAACCAAATACGGAGTGGTAGCCTTGAGTGAAGGATTAAATCAGCAATTGCTGTTTCAAAATTCGAAAGTGGGGGTATCCGTACTTTGCCCCGGGTTTATCAATACCGGTATCCTGGATAATTCCCAAGACCAGGCCGATCATAAATCCGGATTATACCAGACACCCGAAGCAATACGGCAGTTCATGGAACCGGTCTTCGAGAATTTTCGGCAGCGTTTACGACAAGGCATGCACCCGGACGTTGTTGCCCAGATGGTGATCAATTCCATCCGGGAAAACAGGCTGTATATTATTACGCACCCGGATTTTCTGCAATTCGTGGAGATGCGGTTTAATGCGATCCACCACGATGCCCTGGAATTGGATAAGGCCATGCGAAGTCTTGGATTCGTGGGTGAAAATAAGGAAATGAAAATCTATGCCCACCAGGATCCCGATTTTTCCATTTCTTACCCGGGTGATTGGATAGTACAAAATCCGACCCCATTGATGAACTTCGATTTCATGGCCGTCAGCGATGTTATGATACCGAGTCTGGTTGTCAGGGTTTTGGATGTTCCGGCAGGGGGATTAAATGCATCGATGAATGCAGTTGGACAAATCATATCCCTATCAATGGGGGGATTGGAAAGCAAAGTCATCACCCAGATAGAGACTAATCTGAAGAACGGTACTCCCGCCCTGGAAGGAGAAATCGTGCTTCAATTACGAAATGCAAACCAGTTGATGTATCTGGTCTTAAACACTATAAAAGGAAATAAGCTTATCTGTGTGGTTCTCAGCTCGGTAAAATCAAGATATAACCAAACCATGAAGCAAAGGCTTCAAAATATCGCTTACACCCTGACCTTTGAATAATGAAAAGAGGCCAAATGGGGGGGACTAGACCAAGAAATTGAATTCTTAATGAAACAAATAAAAAAAGATGGGTAAAAATGGCCTTAAGGTTACTATTTTGCCTACAAAAACAGAAATCAGATAAAAAGGGAGAATATGAACATGATGGAAAACACTAAATTATTATTTTTAACCTTGTCATTGTTTTTATTCCTGAGCGCCTGTGTTCCGTCTATGGATATAAAAACGGATTCACTTTCTAAAACGGATGTGAAGCGCGGAACGGTTGCGGTTGGAGACATCAACAATAAACGGCTTAAAGAATATGGAGGTCGGAATTTCGGATTATTGGGAAAACTTCGCGGAGGATATGGAAATCCTTTTGACCTGCAAACGGATCAGGGGAAAGAGATTAACGTTGTTTTGAGGGAGATGGCTATGAACGTTCTGGAGCATACCGGCTATACCACAGGCAGAACCGACCGGAGAGCTCCCAGGTTGGTTATTGATGTGCTTCGTTTTTGGTGTGACGGGTATGGCAATAAATATACTATAGAAGCCGAAATTGAGGCAAAACTTGTTGATCCGCTGGATGGAAAGATTCTTGCCCAGAGAGGAATTGACTTCGAAGAGTATTTTCGCTTTCAACCCCCGGAAAGACGCGGTGAAGCCTTTGATGTGGTATTCAATGAGATACAGAAGAAATTATTGAGGTTCATCGAGTCTAAAGACTTTGAAGCGGCTTTAAAGTAATATTTCCTATTGAGTATGCTCCAACCCATTCCGCGCAATCGGCATGCGCCGAAGTCGGAATAGGGGAATCTTTAAGCGCTGAAGACGGGTCGTTGTTCAATAAATTTGAGTATCCACAAATTTTCTAATACTCGGGCAGAGATATTTTTCGAAAATGAATCAACCTCTGGACCGTCCTTCCGGCGAAAGCCGGAAACCAGGAACTTTTCCGGACTTAGGAGAAACCTGGACCCCGGCTTTTGCCGGGGAGACGATATAAATGGGTTTTGGGTTTTTTTTGCCCCTTTGAGGGGCTAATATTTTCAAGCCTCCGGCTCTGCCGGAGGTATGGTGACTGGTTTGTCGAACAAGAAACGCGATTTGTCCCGGACGTTCGGGAAAACCAGGCATCAAATACTGAGATATATTCCGCAGAAGAAAATCGCGGAGGCACCTATAAAGTGTATCGAAATATTCCGGCAAACGTCCAGAACGATAAAAAATGATTCATAGACGGATTGCTGTTTTATTAGTCTTGTCGTGGATAATGCTGTCTGCCTGTAAACCGGGCATTTCAACGGTAGGAAAAACTCACCAGGAGTTGGCCACTCATATTCTAAACGATACTTCCCTGCAAACCGTCGAGCAGATGGCCAGGGTGTTGCTGGGAAAGGGCTTCAATGCCGGTGCGGTGTATCCTCAAGTCTGGATTCGGGACCTGAATACTTTTATTGAGACTTCCTGTGAGGTCTATGACCAAAACGAAATTCGCCGCCATCTGCTTACTTTCTATTATCTCCAACAAAAAAATGGAGAAATAGTGGATGGCTTTGTATCGAAGGCCGTTAACGGAAGTCAAGATACAGACGTGTACACCTCGTCGGCTGATTCCCAACATAAGGGCTTTAAAAACACAACGAAAACCGACCAGGAAACCTCTCTCATCCAGGCTGTGGGGAAATACATTAGAAAGACCGGCGATCGATCGATTCTGGATGCCAAAGTTGACGGCAAAACGGTCAACCGCAGGATGGCTTTGTCCATTGAGTATCTCCTGCAGAATCGTTATTCACCTCAATATAACTTGATAACCGGCGCCACCACCCTGGATTGGGGTGATGTCCAGCCGGAAGACACCCCCGGCATCCGGGCGAACGAAAAGACCCATTGGTGTTGTGAAATCTATAATAACGCCATGTTTATAATAGCCCTGGACACCATGATCGAATTTTCAAACACACCCCAGGAAAAACAGAAATGGTCACAACTCAAAGATCGGGTTTCCCAAAGCATCCGCAAATATCTTTGGGATAACCGACGCAATAAATATTTGTCTCATCTATACCTGAAAGGCTCTCCTTTTCCAGTGGACTTTGACGAAAGTATTATCTATTTTAATGGAGGAACAGCGGTCGCGATCGAAGCCGGTCTTTTATCAAAGGATGAAATAGCCATCGTCAACCGACAGATGCTGGAAAATGTGCGTCGGGCAGGTTCTCCCTCCATCGGGTTGACCATTTATCCGCCTTATCCAAAAGGTTTTTTTAAAAATAAGCAGACTTCCGATCCGTACACCTATCAAAACGGTGGGGACTGGACCTGGTTCGGCGGCCGTATGATACAACAGCTTATTGCCAATGGTTTCATCCAAGAGGCCTATGATGAGATGCGTCCGATGATAAACAGGGTATTAAAAAATAAGGGCTTTCATGAATGGTATGGCCGGAAATGGTTTGAAATCCATAAGTTTAATTTCAAGTGGTATGGCCTGGGTGGAAAACCCGAAGGGTCCCGTGATTTTCTCGGTGAGGCCGGGGTTCTGGCCAAGGTGATCGGGATGCTGCGGGAATGGGCAATCAAGGAAAATAATCGCCATAAGCAACAGCACACGGAATTCGGGGTACCACAGACTTATTTTGGAGGATGATAGGGCATTATCCGGCGATGCGGATAATCATCCGGGAAAAGGGGTTCGGAGTCTTGGTCTCTAATTAGGGCAGGGATGCCCTAGAATATAAATTCCAAACTTAGGAGGTCAAAGATGAATGTAGGTGAATGGCCCACTCGATGGGCGGAACGTTATCCCGATGAAGCCTGTCTCAAGTATGGAGACCTGCGGTTAACCAAAAAAGAATTCAATCAGCGAATCAATCAGGCGGCCAACGCGTTTCAGGAAATCGGCCTGAAAAAAGGGGACCGGGTGGCCGTTCTGATGGCCAACAGCAACGTGTTCCTCGAAATTCTCTTTGCCATTTCCAAGATCGGCGGAATCATGGTACCGCTGAATTTCCGGTTGGCTCCCCCGGAGCTTGAATTCATCATCAACGATTCCGAACCGGTCATGGTTATCTATTCGCCCGAGTTCCTGACGGTGTTGGACGCCCTTCGGGAAAAATTACCTTCGGTCAAGCATTATATCTGTGAGCTGGAGGGTGGAAGGGCCGATGATCGTTTCTTCGAAAGCTGGATCAAGAACCGTTCGACGGACGAGCCTGTCACAGCCGATTTGGTGGATTTTGAAGATCCCCATTTTATCATGTACACCTCGGGAACAACCGGCCGCCCCAAAGGGGCCGTGGTCCGACAGGGCCAAACCCAGTGGAACACGATCAATGCTATACATACCTACATCCAGATTCCTCCGGCTGTGAATCTCTGCTGCGCGCCGCTCTTCCATATCGGTGCACTCCATGTTTCGGCTACACCGAACCTGTATGCCGGAATCGAACTGATTATCCAACGTTTCTTCGACCCATCAGCGGCACTCAAGCTCATTGAAGAAAACAAGGTGACCTCCATGTTCGCCATCCCGGTCATGTTTTTGTTCATGAGTCAGATGCCCGAGTTCGCCACCACCGATTTTTCCAGCATCCAGTTCCTCATCGCCGGCGGGTCGCCTTGTCCCCGGCCTCTGATCGAGGCCTTCCAGGCCAAGGGTGTGAATTTCACTCAGGGTTACGGCATGACCGAAACCGCCACAGGCGTGACCGCCCTTCGGATGGAGGATTCCATTCGTAAACTCGGTTCCTGCGGCAAGCCTCTCTTCCATTCCACCATCCGCATTGTGGATATGGCCGACAAAGAGCGGCCGCAGGGAGAAATGGGGGAAGTCATCATTAAAGGCCCGACGGTGATTAAGGAGTATTGGCGAAAGCCGGAAGCCACAGCCGAGACCATCGTCGACGGTTGGCTTCACTCCGGTGACATGGGGTATATCGACGAAGCGGGCTACCTCTACCTGGTCGACCGTCGAAAGGACATGTACATCAGCGGCGGCGAGAACGTCTATCCGGCTGAAGTCGAGGATGTACTGATGCGTATGCCCCAAATCGCCGATGCGGGTGTGATCGGGGTCCCGGACGAAAAATGGGGGGAAACCGGACTGGCGGTGGTCGTGAAGGCCCCCGGCAGTGAATTAACCGAAAACGAGGTTATCGAATATTGCCGGGACAAACTGGCCGGTTACAAACGTCCGCGAAAGGTTAAATTTGTTGAGGCCTTGCCGCGTACCCTTACCGGAAAAATTCTGAAGAAGGACCTGCGAGTTCAGTATGGCGGGTAACCCATGCCGATAAATGGAGAATGAGGGCAATTTCCCTTCCGGATGAGAACTGATTAATATTTGTCTCAACCCTGTTTTTTATCCAACGTTTTAGAGAATATGGAGCCTAAATACCTAAAAATGATCCAGGGGATGAAACAAAAAGGGGGAAAGGATTGGACCGTCTATATTCTCCGCTGCGGGGATGGATCACTCTACACGGGGATTGCAAAAGATGTACTGGCCCGGGTCAAACAGCATAGTGAGGGGCGGGGGGCAAACTACACCCGAACGCGTCGGCTCCGATCACACTCCTATATCAGCAGAAAGGCTTGACCCATTCCGAAGCGCTTATCCGGGAAGCACAGATTAAATCCATGCCCCGGTCTAAAAAAGAGGGAATCATTGCTCTGGAAGGTAAAAACCTGGATTGAAATAATTAAAAAATAACCCACCAAACATAGGAGAAAAAAATGGCTGCTGTTGAATATGGAAAAGAAGGTAGGATTGCTTATATCACCATCAACCGTCCTGAAGCGATGAATTCCTTGAGTGTCGAGGTACGGCAGGGGTTTAGGGAGGCTTTTGTGGATTTCAGGGATAATAACGATCTCTGGGTGGCCATCATCACCGGCGCCGGCGATCGGGCTTTCAGTGCCGGGGCCGACATCAAGGGATTCCGTCCGGCTACCGGCAATGAGGCCGAGGCCGACAAGGGATTCGATGAACCCATCAGGCCCGACACCATTTGGAAACCATTCATTGCCGCCATCCACGGTTATTGTCTCGGCGGCGGCTGTGAACTGGCTATGACCTGCGATATCCGGATTGCGGCGGACAATGCCCAGTTCGGACAGCCCGAGGTGAACATAGGCTTTATGCCCGGCGGAGGCGGCACGATCCGGATGCCTCGTTTCATCCCCCGGGCCGTAGCCGCCGAGATACTTCTTACCGGCAACCGGATCAATGCTGCTGAGGCCCTTCGTGTCGGTTTGGTGAGCCGGGTGGTGCCCCGTGAAAAGCTCATGGAAACGGCTAAGGAAATCGCCAATACCATTATCTCCCGAGGCCCCTTGGGTGTCAGGGCCACCAAGGAAGCCATGATCCGCGGATACAGCATGACTTTGGAAGAGGGCCTGGCCCTGGAGAAACATCTCGTAGCCAAAATTCGTGCTACCGAAGATTTCATGGAAGGGGCCCGCGCCTTTGCTCAGAAGCGGCCGCCGCAATACAAGGCCAAATAAGGATTTATGTTATCGCTGAACTCTCTTTTATCATCAGGCCACTTGACTTTTTGAGTAAAGATAAAAAGATAAGATTTCACAACCCTTCAAGAGGATGTCCTTATGGGAAGATCGGAAAAGATAAGACACCTTCGCGCGCGTTTAATCAAAAGACGCGGTCAACTTTTCGAACTGCACAAAAACGCGGAAGAAACACAACATACCCTGGCCGAGCCCGATATCGAGCCGGAAGAAACAGCCCAGAAGGAATCTTCTGCCAACGTCCTGGAGCATCTGGATGACCGGGAGAGAGAAGAGATTGAAGCGATTGACCATGCATTGTCGAAGATGGAAACGGGTCGATACGGCTTCTGCGAGGTTTGCGGGAAACCGATTACCATTAAGCGGCTCGAAGCCATCCCCTGGACGGTATTCTGCGGCAAACACGCCCAGTGAAAAAAGAGTTGAATTTATTATTTCCCTTCCCAAAATAAAACAGGCCGGACGAACTCTGTTGAGAATTCCGGCAAGGAGGCTCGTATGAAACTGACTAAGAAAGAGATTAAAGATGCCATGGCCCAGAATAATATAGGTTGGGACAAACGCGATCTTGAAGGGGTCCTTGAACTTTATCATGATGAGGTTTATTTTGAAAACTGGACCGGAGGAAATGCCAAAGGCAAGGAGGCCCTGCGACAGGCCTGGACCTCATGGTTTACCAGCGGCGGGGAATTTACCTTTCACCGGGATGATCTCTTTGTGGATGAAGACGAACAGAAATTAACCGTCACCTGGGAGCTTGAATGGCCTTCCACGGAAAAGGGGTATGAGGGAAAGCCGGAAAGAAGACGCGGCCTTGATATCATTCACTTCAAGGATGGAAAGATTATTAAAAAGATGACCTACTCCAAGACAACGATTGAGATAGACGGGCAAAGGGTCAAGTTGACAGCCCAAAAATCCACCTGATAACCTATACGTTACCGGGGATTTTCAGCCCCTTTTTTTTGTAGCCTCAGCCTCAGCTCTCTGGGTCATGAAGACTATTTTCTTTTATGGTTTTCAAAAGGAATAACCTATGCAGGAATATTGCCCTTGACTCCGGGGCAAAAGTGAATACAATCAAGGCAAATTTTTTTAAAAAAAAACAATATGAGGCGGAAAGGATAAATCGTGGCGCTTTTTACGATAGACCCCAAAAAATGTAAGCGGGACGGGCTGTGTGTGGCCGAATGCCCGGGCCTGCTGATCGAACTTGTAGGTGAGGATGGCTTTCCAACGCCCATTGTCGACGCCGAAACCCTTTGTATCAACTGTGGCCATTGTGTATCCATCTGTCCCCATGGGGCGCTATCCCTGAAAACCATGTCCCCGAAAGACTGTCTTCCGATGCGAAAGGAACTGGACCTCAGCCCGGACCAGTGTGAACATTTATTAAGATCCCGGAGGTCGATCCGTAGTTATAAGGAAAAACAGGTTCCTCGTGACCTCTTGACCCGGGTCATTGAAATCGCCCGATATGCCCCTACGGGCAGCAACATCCAGCCGGTGGACTGGCTGGTGATTGAAGATACCAAAGAGGTCCGGCGGTTGACCGGTCTGGTGGCGGACTGGCAGCGTTCGCAAATTCAGGAAGGGACCGACTATTATTTAAAAATGCGTATGGAGCGGATCGTCAAGGCCTGGGACGAAGGTGTCGACCGGATCTGCCGCAATGCACCACATCTGATCGTGGCCCATGGGTTATCCTCCTTGCCCGCCTCCCAGTCTTCCTGTACCATTGCCCTGACTTATTTAGAGTTGGCGGCCCTATCCATGGGATTGGGGACCTGCTGGGCCGGTTATTTCAATACCGCCGCCAATATGTATCCCCCGCTGCTGGAGGCCCTGGCTTTGCCTAAGGATCATCTTCCTTATGGGGCCATGATGATCGGATACCCGAAATACAAGTATCAGCGAATCCCTCTTCGAAATAAACCCAAAATTGCTTGGAGATAATGGATAGGGGAGGGATCAAGTAGGTTGGGTTTAGTTTGATGAAGTAGGGATCAGAACTCAATGATTTCCTCTTCCTCTTTTTCCTCTTCCGAAATCAGAAAGTCAATGATCTTTCTCTTTTCCGTATGGGGTTCGAATAGCTCTCTTAATGCATAAAGGGCATCGTAATCATCGGGTGCGGTGGCATAGTAAAAATCCTGGGCTAATTCGGTGAACATCTTTAAGTTGGTTTGGTTGACGCAAGCATCGGTATAATAATGAATAAGGAGCCTCAAGACATTTTCAAATTCATGAAAATAGGTCAAGTCGGATAGAAGTTGCAAGCTGGCCGGATGTCTGTCAAGGCCCCAGATGATCAGAGTCTTGAGCCTCTGATTTGCTGACTTGAAATATTTCCTGATCAGGGGGATGTTGGGCCGTTTCTTGTAGCGTTCGGATATCAAGGTGTCCAATATCCCTTCCGACAATTCCCCTTCCCTTTCAAAATAGGCCACCAAATCCCTTTGGGACTTATTTTTTGGCCGCGCATTTCTTTCTTCGATTTCTTCTTCGTCCTCCTCTTCATAATATTGGAAACCCATCTCCTCCAAAGCTTCCCGCCAATTCTCCGGCTGAGTCCGGAATATTTCAGTTACCTTGTCCCGAACCATTTCGTTCTTTAGCTTCAAATATTCTTTCAGAGGGTCTTTCTCTTTTTTAGCCATTATAGCCCCACAATTTTTCGAATGCTTAAACTGGTAATCTAATTTTTCGGAGCGCAATATGGTACATCTGTTTTTAAATCTTTTTCCTCCCCGGATTTCTCATTACACCTACAAGTCCAATAAAATGGCAGCCTCTAAAACAAACTATTACCGATTGAAATTGAGCAAAACGGCGGCGAGAACATGTGGCTCAGCGGCCAAAACAAAATGCATAGACTCTGTGCGAAGATCTAAATTTTATACAACCTCAGCCCTCAATGCGCCCAAATATACAGCGAGTTTTGGTCCGCTGAAGCCGATTGTGTACGCCCGGCATGGGCGTGATCTTATGGGGTGAAAGTCCCCTGTATGTAAACCCTGTTACTGTCCTGAGACAGGAACATAAATACTAGCCGAAAGCAAGGGCGATCTCGCGAGGGATCGTCCGAAGGAAGCTGGAGTGCAAAACTATGAGTCGACGAACAGAAATGGCATACAAGGCCAAGTCTCCGGGTAAGTCAGCACAACATGACAAAGCCCCGGGTTTAGGAGATACGGTAAATGCCGCGATTGCATAGCGACAGATCACGTTCTTATCCGGGGAGGCCTGCCCGGCAGGCGGTCCAGCTCACGTTGGACAGCATCCTACATGGCAACATGAAGGATGATCGGGCAGGAGTCAGCCGAGGTCATAGTAGGTCGCCCCAGGCGAACGAAGGACCGAACCCAGAGCAGGAAAAAGGCCCGACAAGCTCGACTATTGCCACGAACCCGTCCGGGGGAGCGAACGGTCGGCGCGTTGCCGATAAGCCTGATTCCGATGAAAACCTGCTGGAACAGATTCTCTCCCGTCCGAATATGGTCAAGGCTTGGGAACGGGTCAAGTCCAATAAAGGCGCACCAGGCGTGGACAACATGCCCATAGACGACTTTATGGCCTTTGCCCGCAAGCATTGGGAGAAAATCCGTTGGTCTATTTTTGCAGGCACCTACCACCCCTTGCCGGTCAAACGCGTGGAAATCCCGAAAGCAACCGGGGGCACCCGTCCCCTGGGAATTCCAGCCGTCCTTGACCGCCTGATTCAACAAGCCATTGCCCAGGTATTGTTGCCGATCTTCGACCCGCATTTTTCGGAGTCGAGTTTCGGTTTTCGTCCGGGACGTTCGGCCCACGATGCCGTTTACCAGGTCCGCGACTATATCCGCATGGGATATCGCATGGGGGTAGATGCCGACCTGGCGAAATTTTTCGATACCGTGGAGCATGACGTCCTCATGTGCCGGATCAGCAGAAAGGTGCGCGATAAGCGCGTCCTGAAACTGATCGGCAAATACCTGCGGGCCGGAGTGGTGATCAACGGGCGCGGGGAGGAGACCCGAAAGGGTGTTCCCCAAAGTGGTCCGTTGTCCCCTCTGCTGGCCAACATCCTGCTCGATGATCTCGACAAGGAACTGGAGAAACGCAATCACCGTTTTGCTCGCTACGCCGACGATTTTGTCATATTGGTGAAAAGCCGGAGGTCAGGCGAGCGGGTGAAAGAACTGACCGGCCGGAGTTGGGGCGTCTCCATGGAATACCGTCTGGCCAAGCTGGCCGAATACCTTCGTGGTTGGATGGGATATTTCGGGATATCGGAGTATTATCGGCCGATTCCTGAAATGGACCACTGGCTGCGACGCAGGCTGCGGATGTGCTATTGAAAACAATGGCGCTTCTGCCGCACCAAGGTCCGCGAGCTGACCAAGCAGGGAACTTACCTGCGGACGGCTATCTCGGTCGGTCTGAGCCGGAAAGGCCCCTGGCGACTCTCTCGCACACTGGCTACCCAGTCGGGAATGACCAATCAATGGTTTAAGGATCAAGGTTTGCTGTCTGTCAAAGATCTGTGGGTAAACATCCATTACCCGGCTACGGCTCGGTAACTCCTGGGAACCACCTAGTGCGGACCCGCTTGCTAGGTGGTGTGGGGAGGGGGAGTGAAAGACTCCCCCTTACCCGATTATACAGTTTTTTTCAAATTGTTTTTATTAATTCTTAGTTTAAGTTTGACTCCAACCTGACAACATCCGTAATTTTTATTGGCGATAAAAGCATTTGTCCTTCCAGTGGTTCATTATAAATTTTTTTAACAACTTCCATGCCTTTTACAACCCGACCAAATGCCGCAAAACCTTGTCCATCTGGATTCCTTCTTCCTCCAAAATCTAACTCCGGTTGATCTCCAATACAAATGAATATCTCTGAACTTGCTGTGCCAGGTTTATTTCTTGCCATGGAAATTATACCATTTTTATGTCTGATACCAGTCTCCTTCGTTGTCTCATGTTTAATTGGTGGCAATCGTAATGAACTCTCGATAAAACCAATCCCGCCCTGAATCACTTGTATTTTTATCGAATCATCAGGTTGATTACTAAGCCTGACCACTCTATAAAATGATGAAACATCATAACGATTTTCATCTACATACCTCAAAAAATTTGTTGCCGTTATTGGTGCTTTCTCTATTTCAACTTCAACTACAATTTCCCCCAATTCTGTAACTATCTTTACCCTTGGAAGAGTTTTATCAACATGAACTTCCGATCTTGAATGTCCAAAACATAATATTTCAAAAACGATACTTATGAAAAAAAAGAATTTTACGCTTCTTATAATCATTTTTCATTACAATATAAGTAGTTAATATATCAAAAAACACAACTTATTACTATATATATTTACCCCTTATTAACAGAAAATACGAACTTCGTAATACCCGACTTTTTTGCAAAATAGCTTTTAGCGATTACTGTTTGA
>CAWAKF010000013.1:0-34425 GCA_963782435.1 uncultured delta proteobacterium | reverse complement strand
TCCCTTGCCGGGAACTTTCCTTGGTAACATTTAATATGATTCAATTCGTATCCGGAACATGACGTTTCCTCTCTTCTAGGGACAAACCCGACAAGGTGGTGGCCCTGAACATCTGATACCCTTCCGATCGTACTTCAGCGGTCAACCGGTTGATATCCTCCTGAGGTACCAGGTATTTTTTCATCAGGCGGGAAAAAATCTCCACCGCAGTTTCAAACTCTTCGGGGATCACTTCATCCGCCCCCAGTTCATGAAGGGGTTGCACCTCCTGAACATATCGGGTCCGGACAATAATATAGACTTTTGGACTCAATCGGCGGGCCAATTCTATGATCCGCCGGGTAGCTGCCGGATCATTAATCACAACGGTGATGATTCGTGCCTCCCCGATATTGACGGAAAGCAACACGGCCTCCTGGGTGGCATCTCCAAAATAAATCGGTTCCCCTTGTTTTTTTTCCTTCAATACTGTTTCTGGATTCAACTCGACAATAATATAAGGAATGCCCCCGATGCGGGACGCCCTGGCCAGGTTTTTTCCATTCACCCCATAACCAATGATGATCAGGTGGTCCTTCGGGAGAAGGTTTTCTGTCGGGGCATGATAGAACGAACCGATTTTTAGAATTTGAGGAAATGGTCCCCGTAGAACAAAATCCGCCATCTGAGGCGCCAGGGCCATGATCAGGGGGGTGGTGATCATAGTCAGAATGGTCACCGCTAAAAAAAATTGGTAATTATTCCCAGGAAACAACCCCTGATTGACTCCCACCTTGGATAGGATAAAGGAAAACTCCCCCACCTGGGAAAGGGCCAGGCCGCTTAAGACGGCGGTGTGCAAGGGAAAACGCATGATCAGTCCGGCTGCCCCGGCCAGCAGGGCCTTCAAAATCAAGACTCCGAGGGTAAGGACTAAAATCGTCCATAGATGGTTCAACAGAAATCCCACATTCAGCAGCATACCGATGGAAATGAAGAAAAAACTGGAAAAGATATCCCTAAAAGGGAGAATATTGCCTAGGGCCTGATGGCTATATTCGGTTTCAGAGACGATTAATCCGGCCAAAAAAGCCCCCAAGGCCAGAGATAGCCCGGCACTGGCTGTCAGCCAGGCTACAGCCGTGCAAATGAGCACGATGGACAGCAGAAAAATCTCCCGGTTCCGGGTCCGGGCAATCTGGTAAAGCGCATAAGGCACCACCCACTTGGTGCTGACAAAAACCATAAGGATAATCCCGACGCCTTTGGCTAGGAGGATCAGTAAGGAATTCCCCAGATTTCCCCCCTTTCCGGATAACAGGGGAACTAAGAGCATCATGGGCACAATAATTATGTCCTGGAATATGAGGATGCCCAGACTGATACGGCCATGGGGACTGTCCACTTCGGCCCTCTCCTGGAGGATTTTGAGAACAATGGCCGTACTGCTCAAAGAGATGAGGAAACCGATAAAAACCGCCTCCCCCCAGGATTGGCCGAAATAGACGGCCAAGGCCCAGCCGGCCAGACAAGTGCCTCCCACCTGGAGAGGCCCTCCCACCAAAACCGAGCGCCGGATGTTCAACAGGTCGGCCAAGGAAAATTCCATCCCGATGACGAATAATAAGAGAATGACACCGATCTCAGCCAGTATCTCCACTTCATGGACAGCCTTAACCAGACCGAGCACATCGGGACCAGCCAGAATCCCGGTCAGGATGAAGCCGATCGTCACCGGAATGCGGAGCTGATGGCAGACCAGAAGAACGACAAGGGAAAGGCTGAATATGATTACCAGATCGGTCAATATGGGAATATTCATAATTTTATTAATGGCAGTTCAATTCTGACTTCTGTTCCCTGGCCCGGTTGGCTCTTGATAAATATATTCCCCTGATGAGCCTCTACCACTTTATTAGCAATCGCCATTCCCAGCCCCGTTCCCTTAGTCTTTTTTGAAAAAAAGGGAATAAATATGTTTTCCAGAGTTTCCCGGTCCATACCATCCCCCTGGTCCTTGACCGTGATCACCAGTTTCTCATGATCCGTTTTGACGATCAAAAAAACTTTCTTTCCTTCATGGGAGGCTTCTATTGCATTCGTTAAAATGTTGGTCAGGGCCCTTTCCAGTCTTAAAACATCCACGGAAATAATAACTGGTTCAGCAGGAAATTCGTTGGACAATGAAACCCCCGCCACATCCGCCTTGGCTTTACACCGGGCAGAAGCCTGTTCTATAATTCGACTTGCATCTTCTTCTTTGGTTTCCAGTTGGACAGGTTTGGCAAAATTCAATACATCATTAATGATCTCTTCCATTCTGGAGGCAGAATCAATGATCGTCTGAAGCCCGGTAGACGAATCCCCCTTTCCGGCCTGCAATCGCCGGGCAAAACCGAGAATGGTTATCAAATGGTTCTTTAAATCATGGGAAATGGCGGCAGCCGTCAGACCCAGTCCGGCCAGATAATGGTTTTTTTCTGTTCCCTTTCGGTTTTTGTCATCTCGCTCTATTAAAAACCCGGCCATCAAAGCGAAACCAACAGTAAACAAAAGGTGCAGTATCCGATCCGTCATACCCCAAAAACCGATCGCCCAGGGGCCGAATAGATAGGGCAGGTAAAGAAGGGAAACAAAAAAGCAGGTTATCAGAGCGCCTTTTATTCCAAAAGCTAAGGCCCCCAAGAAAATAGGGATATAATATAGCTCTTCGAGAACAATATAGGCCGGATCCTGTTGAAATACCTGGAGATGGAAAAAAGTTAATATCAAACTAAAGACCACTATAAAACAAATTAAAGCTTTTTTAAAGAAAGACATGATTAATTACTTATCGCTTAAGATTGTGGGAAATCATGTTATCAAACAGGGACGTTTTTCTTCTCCGCCCCCACTTGTCCAATTCAACCACTATGACGACGGTCATGGAAATGAGCAGAATGACCTGCCACTCCCGGCAGTTAATCGGCTCGATTCGGATAATCCATTGCAGGGAAGGGACATAAAATAAACCACGGCCAGTTACGACAGAACGGCGGCAATCATTCCATAAAACAGTAAGGGGTCGCTCAAGGGACTGATACGAAAAATTGATTGATATCAGGAGCGGCATTCAGGAAATGTTGGGAAATATTGGGTTGACAAAAGCCAGGGAAAATGCACTCGAACGGGAATACCCATAACGGTTCCTATTTGCTAGGTCCCCTTGAAAAAACTGTTTTTCATGGTTTGTTCTCCTCTCCTTTATATTCGTTCGTTCAGGATCAGATCCTGCAGTCCTTCGGTGATGCAGTATAACAGACCGTCGTATCCTTCCTAGCCTTTTCATGATAAAACAGTTTTCGTTTCAAAGGATTTTCTTTCTACCATCTGTTTATACAACCTTTCTGTGTCCTCCCGGCGGCACAACTCCGTTCCCGGGGTCATGACCGCGGACGCCCCGGCGGCCACGCCGAATCGAAGGGCTTCGAGCCAGGGCAGACCCCGTGCCAGGGCAAGAACCATCCCGGCCACAGTACTGTCGCCAGCACCGACCTTGCTCTTAATGGGCACAACAGGTGCCGTCACCCGTTCCGTTCCTGCTTCCGAGACCGCCAACACCCCGGTGGCCCCCAGAGAGATCACTACTATTTGACTCCGGCCTCCGGACACCAACTCCCTGGCCCGTTGCTCGTCTTCAATTTCATCCACCTCCTCCCGGCCCGTGAGTTCGGCGAACTCTCTTAAATTGGGTTTGATCAAAAACACCCCTTCCTCCAGGGCCAATCGCAAGGCGATCCCCGAGGTGTCCAAAATCATCCGCAGGCCTTCCTTACGGGCTGTCTTGGCCAACCGACCGTAAAAATCTGGCGGCACACCCGGTGGAAGGCCGCCGCTGGCCACAAGAAAGTCGACCTGGGGGATAAAGCGGCTAATTTCTTCCAAACAAAGCGGCCACTCCTCTTCCAGAAACATGGGGCCCGGCATATTGAAACGGTATTGCAGGCCCGTCGATTTTTCCAAGATACTGAGGCTTTCCCGGGTCATTCCGCTGATCGCAATCGCTTGGTGATCCAACCCTTCCTGGTCCAGCAAATCACGGAGCATCCCCCCGGACAACCCCCCGGCGGCATATAAGGCCAGAGAATCTCCTCCCAATTTCCGAATGGCCCGGGAGACATTGATCCCCCCTCCGCCCGGTTCATAGGAAGGAGAATCGCAGCGTAATTTCCATTCAGCAACGACGCGGTCCGCAGAGGAACTCTTATCAACGGCTGGATTCATCGTCAAGGTGATTATTTTCATTGCGGCCTCACACAGTTTTATTCGCTACGATCACAGTCACAATTTTTTTAGTTTTATTTCCTGTCCTTTTTCAGGAAAAGAGCCGCCTATTCAGGGCTGTATCGATTCCCTCGTGTCGTTGAAAAATTCCCACCTGTCTTGATTATTTTCCCTTGATCGCCTGTCCACGTGAGGTAAAGGAAATGCCTTGCCCTCCGGCGGTTCCGATCATCACCCCCTCCAGGATCGGGGTATTGACCTCGGTTTCAGCCTTCCACTGGACAAGGAAATTCGCTCCTGAACCCCCGCTCATATCCGAGGCCTTAACGATAAACCTGGTGGATCTAAGTGGACCTAGGGTAAAGGGTTTGGATAAATAATCCCTGACCAGTTTTCCTTCGGTATCGTAATAATCCGCACTTATCAGGGTTATGGAATGCTTTGTATCCGTATTGCGGACACTCAAGATGCCGGTCAGAAGAAAGCGCTGCTCCCGGTCGCCGTGATAGATATGGGAATAGATTGGCACATAAACTAGTTGGCCTTTGGACAATTCTTGGGCGCGCAGCACCAACGGAAAAAGTCCGGTGATAAAAAGAATCATAACCGGAAGCCAAATTAAAGACCTTCCTTCCCATCGGTTCATAGTCATTGCCCTTTCTTTCATTTTATTTTTTCGATCCTTTCTCCCATTCCTTTTCCTCTTGGAGATAAACCGTTCGAAACGGATAGGGGATCTCCAAGTTTTCGACTTTAAACCGTTTAAAAATCCTTTTCCACCTTTACCCACCTCCACTAACACGGTTTCCACCTTTTCCGTGTTGGCCTGTTAACTGACCAAAACGAAAATCGAGAGGGACATCCTTTCTATGCCTTAGATTAGCTGGTGGTCATGACATCCCATATTCCCAACCAAGGGAAACAAATGGTTCGCTATTATGGCTTCTATTGTAACGTCTCCCAGGAGCTTCGTCAAAAAGAAAAACAGGATGCCCTAATAATAACTTCCTCCTTTGTTCTTTATTTTAGATTCGTCATACAAGATTTCAAACGGTAAATATTGATTACCAACCTCCATGAGAGAGGTTCCACCTAAGGTTATTAAGCATCTTGACTCATTTATGTTTTAAGAATATCATAACCTAAAGGCTTTTGATCGTTTTAGGATCTGGGGAAGTTTCTCTGGAGGAAATCCATGATGGTCGGACCGCTGTCCGAGGGGTCGTTTTGACGACGGTTTATAATTTTGGATGGTCCTATGAATGAAATATTTAGAAATATACTCCGCACATTCTGGTTTTACTGCTGGGCATTTCCCTCGTCTTTTTATCCGCTTTCCTCCTGTGTTTCCTGTTCAAATCCTGGGTGGTCCAAATTTTAAGTCTGATAGGCGTTATTATAATCGGGCTGGTTATCATGCAGCTGAAGAGGAGAAGTATTTCAATGATATGCCAGAAGCAATTGCGGGAAGGTTTATAAATCAATGATCATCTCTTTATTGAGTATAATTTTTGTCTTGGGATATCTGTTAATCGCTCTGGAGCATCCGCTTCGCCTCCACAAAACGGTGTCGGCACTCTTTACCGCCACCCTCTGCTGGGCTGTGTATGCCGTCATTGAACCAAATCGGCATACCATCTCGGAACAACTGATCGAACATTTCGCAGGTGCCGCAGCGATTGCCGTTTTCCTGATTGGGGCCATGACCATCGTCGAAATCATCGATGCCCATGGAGGATTTTCTATTGTTACCGATTGGGTCGGAACCCGGAACCATGGGAAAATGCTCTGGCTATTCGGGGGGATAACCTTTTTTCTCTCTCCAGTTCTCGACAATCTGACCACTACGATTGTTATGGTTTCCCTTACCCGGAAACTCATAAAGAAACACAAAGACCGTCTTTTTTTTACGGGCATCATTGTGATTGCCGCTAATGCCGGTGGCGCGTGGAGTCCCCTCGGGGATGTAACCACCACGATGCTCTGGATTGGCGGCCAGATTTCCGCCATGACGGTTGTCAAAGAGGTCTATCTTGCCAGTACTGTCAACCTGCTGATCCCCTTGGTCGTTGTATCAGTCTGGATCAGGAACGAAGCCCAAGAGAAAAAATATGACCGCACGGGCAGGGGAGAAACAATAGGGGACGGCAGGGACACAAAGTCCGATAAGAACCATTCCGCTCATCCAGTTTCCCAATTTGAACAGCGCCTGGTTTTTGGTGTTGGGGTCGGTGCCTTGCTGTTCGTCCCCATTTTCAAAACTATTACCCACTTGCCGCCCTGGATGGGTATGCTCTTTGGACTGAGTGTCCTCTGGGGGATAACCGAGATCCTCCACCGGAAGAAAAGGGAAGATAAGGCAGGACAGCTCGGAGTGACTCAAGCATTACGGCGGATCGATACTCCGAGTATCCTGTTTTTCATTGGCATACTTCTCGCGGTTGGGTCATTACAGGCCATTGGTCTCCTTGGGACCATCGCAGGATGGCTCGACAGAGAGGTCGGCAACCTGACGATCATAGTCATCGTGTTAGGTTTGCTGTCCGCCATCGTGGACAATGTTCCACTCGTGGCGGCCTGCATGGGCATGTACAACCTCACCGTCTACCCCATGGATCATTTCTTTTGGCAATTTATAGCCTATTGCGCGGGAACCGGTGGGAGTATCCTCGTTATCGGGTCGGCGGCCGGTGTTGCTGCAATGGGCATAGAAAGAATCACCTTTGGCTGGTACCTTAAGAAGATTGCTCCATTGGCTCTCGTAGGCTATCTGGCCGGAGCTGGGGTGTACATGCTCCAGCGATTTATACTGAGCTGATAAGGATCAGAAACATATCATGTCTGCATGAAATTCCCGAAGGTATTGGGTAGCGGCACAGAATTCATCCAGAATGAGATGCTTCTGAGCCTTGTTGGCCCTTTTATAGCGTTTAACAATGACTGCCAGATATTTTTTTTTGGATTGAGGACTCATAATTTATTACCTCCTACAGAGACCCTCCCTCGGTAATATTAATTATGAGTCAACGATCCTTTGTTTTTAACCCCCTTGGTAACATTTAATATGATTAAATTCGTATTTCTTGACATGGATAGTTCGATTTGATATATTCCTCCCATAAAGGGGAGTAGCTTTTAAGGTGGTTGCCGTCAATACGTCTTCAAAATAGAAGGCCGGTACCACTCGCTAGGACACAACATAGCAAGCCAGACCTTTGTCACGGGAGTAATCGGGGCAAAGGTCTTTTTTTTGTGGGTACAGAGATATCATCGGTGCTCAAAAAACTTTATTAGACAGTATCCTCAAGACGAATATAAATAATAATCCGGTTCAGATTTTTAAACGAACCGATATCGGGGTTAAATAGTTTTCCCCAATGAAGCCCGGGCAAAGAGGATTCATCTAATTCTTGTGATTGGTGCGGCAGATAAAAGCTTTGCAATGGATTGGTAGTCTCCGAGCCTATAATTCCTTGTCAATATAATTCTGTTGTCGAAAGGGCAACAAAAAAAGGAAGTGATGACGGATACAATAATGAAATTTTTTGACTGGCATCGACTGAATCTGGATGAGGTGGCGGACCGGCTTCATGTCTCCGACTCCGGCCTTTTACCGGAGGAAGTTCTGACGCGTCTGGAGCGCTTTGGTCCCAACGAACTGATCGAGAAGAAACACAAGTCGATGGTGATGATGTTTCTTGATCAATTCAAGGATTTTATGATCCTGGTCTTGATCGCAGCAGCCATAATTACCGGAGTCATAGGAGAGCCCTCAGATACCATCGCCATTTCTGTAATCGTGTTGCTAAACGCGGTGCTCGGGTTCATCCAGGAATATCGGGCCGAGAAGGCCATGGCCGCCCTGAAAAAAATGGCTGCCCCTTCTGCGACCGCCCTTCGAAGCGGGCAGCCGGAGAAGATCTCGGCCGACCAACTCGTCCCAGGAGACCAGGTGTTCCTGGAGGCCGGCCAAGTAGTACCGGCTGATATGCGGCTCATAGAAGCGATCCAGCTTCGGATCGAAGAGGCCGCTCTGACCGGCGAATCCGTGCCGGTGGAGAAGCAAACCGGGGCTATGGCCGAAGAAAACCTCTCCCTCGGTGATAGAAGGAATATGGCGTATAAAGGGACCCTGATCACCAATGGCCGCGGTCGGGGTCTGGTGACGGCCACTGGGATGAGGACAGAACTGGGCCGGATCGCCGTTATGCTTCAGGCCCAGGAAGAAGGGAAAACGCCCCTTCAAAAACGACTCGCCTCTTTTGGGAAGAAACTGGCTTACGCTGTTCTGGCCATTTGCACCATTGTTTTCATCACCGGTCTTTTCCGGGGCGAGCCTCCGCTTATCATGCTGCTCACGGCCATCTCCCTGGCAGTGGCGGCCATTCCCGAAGCCTTACCGGCGGTCATTACCATCTCCCTGGCTTTAGGGGCAAAGAAACTGGTCAAACAACAGGCCCTAATTCGAAAACTGCCGGCTGTCGAGACCCTGGGATCGGTTACCTATATCTGCTCCGATAAAACCGGGACCTTGACGTTGAATCGCATGACCGTGGAAGAGGTTTATGCCGACGACAGTCTGGTCCGTTCCGCTGAAGTGCCGCGATCTTTTGTGGAAGGCACCGAAGTACCTCTGACAGGCAGAAAACCTTTCGGACTCCTTCTGACAGCCCTGGCCCTTTCCAATGATGCCCGTTTGGATGCCTCCGGTGACGTTGTGGGTGATCCGACCGAAGCGGCTTTGTTTGACCTGGCTCAGGGAAAGGGTTTTTCACGAAAAAGGTTAGATGAACTGTTCCCCCGGCTGGCCGAGATACCTTTTGATTCGGAGCGAAAATTAATGACCACCTTTCATCCCTGGGGGAAGGGGCAGGTGATTTCTTTCACCAAAGGGGCGGTCGAGGAAATTGTGACCCGTTCCGAAAAGGTGTTTACCCAGCGGGGTCTGGAGGATCTCAACGGATCGGAAATATTAGAAGTTGCCGACCGGATAGCCGGAGGTGGTTTGCGGACCCTTGGATTCGGGTTGCGGATCTGGGACGGAATTCCAGATCCATTGACCTCAATAGAGGTGGAAAGAGATCTCACTCTAATCGGGATCGTAGGGATGATGGATCCTCCCCGGCCGGAAGCAACGGAAGCGGTAGCACTATGCAGGTCCGCTGGAATTCGGCCGGTGATGATCACCGGCGACCACCCGTTGACGGCCAGGGTGATCGCCAGGCGGATCGGAATCCTGGAAGAGGACGAACAAGTCGTTGTGACCGGTCGAGAACTCGATCAGCTTTCTTTTGAGGAATTTGAAAGCCGTGTAGAAAAGATTCGGGTCTATGCCCGTGTCGCACCGGAGCAGAAGCTGATGATCGTCAAGGCCCTTCAGGATAAAGGGCAATTCGTGGCCATGACCGGCGACGGTGTCAATGACGCCCCAGCCCTGAAGCGGGCGGATATCGGTATTGCCATGGGCATAACCGGTACTGATGTCTCTAAAGAGGCCTCCCACATGATTTTAATGGACGATAACTTTGCCACCATCGTTAAGGCCGTCCGAGAAGGACGGAAGATTTACGACAATATCCGCAAGTTCATCCGCTATCTCCTGACCACTAATTCCGGTGAAATCTGGACTCTATTTCTGGCCCCCTTCCTGGGGTTGCCCATTCCGTTTCTGCCGATCCACATCCTGTGGATCAATCTCGTGACTGACGGTCTGCCGGCCCTGGCCCTTTCTGCCGAACCGGCAGAAAAAGACATAATGAAACGCCCGCCTCGGGATCCCCGGGAAAGCATCTTTGCTCAGGGGTTGGGCCTCCAAGCCATCTGGGTCGGGCTCTTTATGGCTAGCGTTGTTCTCGGACTACAGGCCTGGGCCATTCACCGCGGCGATACCCATTGGCAAACCATGGTCTTTGCCACTCTCTGTATGCTTCAATTGGGCAACGTGCTGGCTATCCGTTCGGAACGGATGTCTATTTTCAAACAAGGTTTTTTATCCAACAAGCCTTTGCTGGTCAGTGTCCTTTTTACGATGCTGCTCCAGATGGCAACCATTTATGTCCCGGCCCTGAACCCGGTATTCAAAACCGAACCGTTGACCGCCGGAGAATTGTTCCTGGTGTTTGGTCTTTCCAGTTTGGTTTTTTGGGTTGTGGAAATGGAAAAATTTTTTAAACGATGGTTTGAAAGAATTCGATCCGGAAAGTAGGACCGATAAAAGGGGGGGTAGATGAATACTCTGAAAAGCGTGTTTCTGATGGTTGCCCTGACAATAATCCTGGTCTTCATCGGCGGATTGGTGGGGGGAAAATCGGGCCTGACCATCGCCCTGTTGATGGCCTTTGGCTTAAATTTTATTACCTACTGGTTTAGCGACCGAATTGTTTTGAAGATGTACGGCGCCAGACCCGTAGGCGAAACGGAAGCCCCCGAACTATACTTGATGGTAAACCGGCTCGCCCACCAGGCGGATTTGCCTCTTCCGAAAGTATATATCATTGATGAAGATCAGCCTAACGCCTTTGCCACCGGAAGAAATCCGCAGCACGGTGCCGTAGCCGTAACTACCGGACTGATGCGAATCCTGTCCTGTGAAGAATTGGAAGGGGTCATAGGTCATGAGTTGGCCCATATCAAGCACCGGGATATCCTGATAGGCACTATGGTGGCTACTATAGCCGGGGCAATAACCTATCTGGCCCAGATGTCCCAATGGTCCATGTTTTTTGGCGGTCGGAGGGATGATGGGGAAGAAGGCGGCGGTCTTCTGACGACAGTCATCATGATGATCGTTGCCCCGATAGCCGCCATGTTGGTACAGATGGCCATCTCTCGTTCTCGAGAATATATTGCGGATGCAGGAGGGGCTATGATTACTGGAAATCCGCGATACCTGAGCAATGCTTTAAGAAAGATGGAAATGGCAGTTGCGCAAATACCGATGAATGCCAACCCGGCAACAGCTCAGATGTTTATTGTCAATCCCCTTTCCAGAGGAGGTTTATTGAAGCTTTTCAGCACCCACCCTCCGATAGATCAAAGGATAGCCAGACTTGAGGCGATGAGACCGGGATCATAAATGAAGAGGCTTAAAAACAATGATGGAGCTTTTTATTAAAAGTCTTAAACAGGTAAAGAAGGTCATCATAGCGGTGGTCGGTTTTACGGTGTTAGCCATTGGCTTGCTGATGATTGTTTTGCCCGGTCCGGCGTTTATCGTCATCCCGGTGGCCTTGGGCATCCTGGCAACAGAATTTGTCTGGGCGAAAAAGTTAATCCAAAAGGTGAGAAGTAAATTTTCCCCAAAAAATGAAACCAAAGGAGGAACCAGCCATGGGATTGAAGCCGAGTAAAAAGGTTGGAGAATTTTTTACCATAAGGATGTTTAAAGGAAAAGATGACGCATTATTGTCCGGCAAGGAGGTTAGACCTGAACCGAGGTGGCGGTAGGAGAAGGCTGGTTTAACATAATTCAATATTTTTTGCACATTTCAAACGCAAATTGTTGAATCGTATTACTATGGGTTTAAAAGAGTAGTAGGTGTAATAAGAAATTTTCTTTTCCCTCAATCCTTGCCGCTATTCAATGGCATAAAGCATTCCATTAGTGCTTCGTACAAAGAGCAATCCGGCACCATAGACCAATTCGCCCTTTAAGGGAAACCCTATAGAAAATTTACAATGCAGGCTGCCATCCTGGCGGTTCAGCCCATAAATCATCCCCCCTTTGGTCCCGAAATAAACCGTTTCTCCCAAAAGCAGGGGAGCTGTTGACACACCGTCCCCCAGATCGACCATCCAGACCGGTTTCCCTTTATGGGCATCCAGAGCATAAAATCTGCCCCGGTCGTCTCCCACATATAAACGGTCATCCTGAACGGCCGGGGAGGAAACAAATCGGCCTTTTCTGCCTTGGGGAAAGGTCGCCCATGAAGTCCCCGCTTGCAGGGGCGGGGTTGGCAAAGGAAATCCCAATACCCAGAGTTGAATCCAGGCGACCTGAAGCTTATGCGACCAGGGATATTGACGAGATTTATGTTTAACGGCTACCAGCCTGCCATCAGACGTGACGGAGAAAACACTTTCTGAGGAAACTACCGGGGAGTCGATAATCCTTCCGGGCAGAAAAAATTCCAACCGTCTGACACCGGTTTTGGCCCCCAAACTATAGAGTTTCTTGGCGTCGGAAGCCGCATAGATAATATTATCGCGAACCGCCGGAGCCTGGCTAATGGTTCCTTGGGTTTGTACTTTCCAGACCAGCGTGCCGAGTCTGGCATCCAAAGCATAAAAATTTCTATCGGCAGAGCCGATATATAAAAGACCGTCCACCACCGTTGGTGAACAAATAATGTAGTTCCCGGTTTTAAACTCCCACTTCAATTTTCCGGAATGGCGGTTCAAGGCAATCACCCGGCCGTCCAGCAACCCCAGAAACAGAAGGTCATCCGCCACGGCGGGAGAGGAATTCGCAGGACCTGTTAAAGGGGATGTCCAGAGGGCCTTCCCGCTTTGGGTGTCTAAAGCAAACAGCTTAAAGTTGCCCCCCACATATAGGACGTCATCTACTACCGCCGGTGAGGAGTCGACTATCTCGGACTGAGCCAGCGACCAGCGGATTTTTCCTTTAAAGGTGATATGCTTAGCTATAAAGCGCTGGTGAGTGGGCGTTCGTGCATAAGTCGACCATTCCTCCGGCTGCGTTCCGGACCCAATCCGGGAGGAGGGTTGGGAAAACAGCATTAGAGGATTCGGAATAAAGGGGCTCTTCAAGATCAGGTAAGCGACTAAGCCCAAGAACAGCAGCAGAATAACAATCCAAAACTTTAATCTGAATTTCTTGGAATTTCCTTCAGATTGATCGGAATACCATTTATTATACCAGGTAGTGTTTTTTAAATTGAATTCTTCCAGTTTGATACCAACTTCCGTTTAGCTTAATTTTTCCCTGAGATTATCACATCCCAAAAACAATCAAAACATCATAAATGAATTGGAGGGAATCGTTATTCATCATTTACTCAGCCATGTTGTTAAATCAATCCAGGTTTTATTGAAAAGGGGAAGTCTCCTGGAATTTTTTAGGGAGCAGGGCAGGTTGGTTTATTAATCCAAAGTAATAAATAACGATTTCCTCGGATTTCCTTCGACGGCACGACTTTTATGTCCCTGGCCGGTGGTGTCTTCGGCTAAAAAAATGTCACCGGAACCGAATGTTCGTTTGCTGCCATCCCCGACTTCGATTTCAACTTCCCCTATTAGATTGACAACATATTGTCGCCTTGGGGTGTTGTGAAAATCTATGTTGTAAGATCCTTCTGTCTCCTGAAAGATGAGACCGCTAACTTTCACGAGCTCGGATATAAAACTGCTTTTTCCACCAAGGGTTTACTATTTGGAATGACGGTGATGATGTGAAGATCTTTGGGTCAACTTCCCGGTGGCAGGAACCGGATGATATCCCAATAGGTTAGATAGCTTTTCAGCCCCTTTCCTAACCAATAAATGAATGCTCTTTTCCATTTTGGGGCGGAAGCGATAGGAAGGAATGGTCACCAGCAGACTTCCGGTGACATTTGAGTCTGCATCAAAAATAGGGGAAGCTATTCCGACAGCACCCGGCGTGCGTTCCCCGTGCGTGATTGCATAGCCCTTGATTCGAATATCCGCCAATTGCTTTCTCAATTCATTTGGACTCACAATGGTTTGATTGGTAACCGGTTCGAGACCAGAGGCTATAATCCCTTCTATCTCTTCTTCAGAAAGAAAAGCCAGGATGGCCTTCCCGCTTGCTCCCGCATGAACGGGCAATTCTTCTCCAATAGGTGTATGGTATTGGATCTTCTGATCACATTGAACTTGCTCAGCGAAAATGAGCTTCCCTGTTTGCCGGTTGTATTTAGTTAAAAGGGCAGTTTCATTGCATTGATCTACCACTGTCTTTAATATGCGCAAGGCCATTTCTTGAAAATCCGTTCCCTGATAAACGGACCGAGCAATACGGATCATATCCGGTCCCCAGCTATATTCCTGGGTTTGTTGATCATAGGTGAAAATTCCATTATTAGCCATTACTTTGCATAATCGATGGACTGTGCTTCGAGGAATATCTACTTGAGTGGAAAGGGTTCTAATATTCCACTGCAGGCCTTGATCGGCAGCAAACCGCAGAATAGACATCATTTTATTAATTGTTCCTGTTTCCATTCGAGGACCGATTTTCACAAACGATTTGTTTAAATTTGGCATTGATTGAGATCTTGAGGGTTATCCTTTGGAAAACCAGAGAAATAATACCCCTAGACCCTTATAATGTCAAGAATCCTTTCCCTCCTTTCCCTCCTGATTTTTCCCAACGAGTAAAGCCTATTTTTCCGGAGGAGGCCCTGTTTGATCAGTTTTTTCTAAAAAGCAACCTCCGGCAGAGGGAGCGCTTAAGGTGGGCGCACTTCGACTTGACTTCCGACCCGTCTTCAGAAAGCCCCTGGGTTATGGCCCGCGTAAGCTTTCCGATCATTTCTTTTTGTTCTCCGGCGCTGCCGTTAGAATTATTATTCTCATAGTTGCCTCATCTTTTAAACGTTTCCCATTCTCCCCGGCCTTGCAATACCTCCCGGAAAACCTCCAGGGCCTTGTTGACCAAGGGCATGCCACCGTAGGGTGCAAGCTGAAAAAAGACCTCGGCCATCTTTTTCGGGTCGCAGCCGACATTCAGAGCAGCATTGAGGTGTAGCTTCAGTTCATCTGCGGCCCCGAGTGCGGCCAGCATGGCGCAGGCCACCATTTGCCTTTCCGGCAGGGTGAGGACCGTTCTGGAATAAAGGTTTCCGGTAAAGAACATGGATAGATCGTTGGCCAGGTTCCGGTCGAATTCCTTCCAGGTGAGGTAAGGGGGGTCCATTTTGATACCACCGCCGAAAAGTTTAGCGGCTGTCTCCTGGGTTCTTTTCTTGATGTCGTCGTCCATAATTTTTTCTCCCTTCTTTTATAAAAAATATTGTTTAACTTTCGGAGAAACTGTTTATCATACCTCGTGGCGCTCCTATTGGGCATGAGGGTTAAATTCGAAAATTGTCTTGAGTCGAAAGAACGTAAACTGCCTTAAGGGAAGGAGCAAGGTACTCTCTCATTCGAATGGCAAATCGACCACAACATTGCCGACTACCTTGCCTGTTCCAACAGACTCATGAGCACGAACGATTTGATCCAATGGAGACCGTGCCCCGATTGTGTGAGTCAATCGGCTTGTTCTCAATAACTCGGTTATTTCTTTGATCGCAGTTGCACGGTCTTCTTGATTTAGATCGTAGACAAGAAAGAAGCGAAGCGTAGTGGAATTACGTACCATCCAACGGGCCTGAATCGAAACATCGGACCCGGTAATACCGTACACGACTGCCGTTCCGTGCGGCCGTAGCAACCCTGGAATGAGGATCGCATTCGCTGCGAAGTTGACTTCGATGATCGCATCGACTCCATGGCCATGCGTCAATTCTTTGACGCGATTAACCATATTCTCCGTCCTGTAATTTTTGAGATCGATTTCGATGATTTCACTTGCTCCGGCAGCTTGGGCCTTGGCGGCTTTATCCGCCCCGTCGACTGTGGTAAGAATTCGAGCTCCTTTTAATTTGGCGAGTTGTATCGCGATTTGGGCGACTGATCCAGCCCCTCCGTGAATCAACACTGTGGAATCCGAACTTATCGCAGCTAAGTGCACGGCCTGCCAGGCAGTCAACGCAGGGATGCCCAGGCAGGCTCCCACGGTATAATCGATGTTATCAGGAAGAGGTACGGCCTGGGCGGAAGGAACGACAATGAACTCAGCGGCTGTACCGAAGGGACGACCCCATTGCCCATTCCATATCCAAACCCGTTGTCCCACCTTGTGGTGGACCAAACCCGGTCCCACCTTTTCCACCTCTCCCGCTCCATCGCTGTGCGGAATAATCAAAGAAAAGGCCATGGGACCGGATAACCCGGCCCGGCTTTTAACATCCGAATGGTTTACTCCCGAGGTTTTTACGATGTATGCGAACTTCCCCCTCCTGAGGTTCAGGTATGGGCTGTTCTCCTATCTGAAGAACTGAATCCGCCGGCCCTTGATTAATATAAAATGCCGCATGCATAGATTTTTTCCTTTCATTTTTTGATTTAATGAACTTTGGCAAATTAAAATCATAATAGAGCATGTCAAATAACCTCATCCTTGTGAAGATTATATAGTTCTTCGGAGGACAACCCTAATAAATCACGATATATCTCTTTATTGTTTCCACCTTTGGGGCCACCAGTAAATGCAATTGCCCCAGGAGTTCGGGGAAAACTTAGCAAAGACATTTGGAACCTTTATAATGCCAAATCCTCGTCTTCAATTTCAACCATTGTTTTCCTGAATTTGAAGTGTTCATCTTTAAAGATCTGGTTGATTTCATAAATCGGGCCTACAACCGCCTTGGCGTTAAGAAAAATTTCTATGGCTTTTCCTGGGGAATGTTTTCCGATCCATTCTCCGAGAATGACGTCCAACTCTTCAGCGTGTTTAACCCTGTTAGGAAGTTATCGCAAAACCTTGGATCGGTAATCAATTCCTGGCGGACTGATGGCTTTGAAAATATTCTCGGCTATGGACTCCTGAGCACCTCCCTATAAACTATATCCACCTGTCGCTCTTGGTCTTGAAAGATTTGGCGCAGCGGAGGAAACTCGACTGCCCATTCGTTTTGATCTCAGACCGAGGACGGAATATTCCAGAATGTTGCACTCCATAAAACGTAACATGGGTTCGTAAAGAGAAATGTCTATGATCTGCCCTTTGGCGCTGCCCAAAACCTCTCTCTCATAAAGGGCGATCATGATAGCCAGGGCAGCGAAAGAGCTGCAAATCCCATCTGCCAGGGCAATTGGGGGTAATGTGGGCGGGGAATCGGAATATCCGTTCAGGGCGGCAAACCCGCACATTCCCTCAGCCACAGTTCCGAATCCTCCTCTGGCAGCATAAGGGCCTTCCTGTCCAAAACCCGAAACTCTAAGCCAAATTATTTTGGGGTTAGCCTTACTGATTACATCCCATCCGAGCCCCCATCTTTCCATAGTACCGGGTCTGAAATTTTCAATCATTACATCAGCCCATTGTATAAGTTTCAAAAAAATGGTCTGACCTTTTTTGATATTCAAGGTGATACACCGTTTATTTCGAGATAGGGATTTCCAAAAAACACCTTTGCCGTCCTTGGATGCACCGAATTTTCTCATTCCATCTCCGGCTCCGGTTTTCGGGTGTTCTATTTTTATGACATCCGCCCCATAATCACCTAGATAAGCCGCTGCCCAGGGAGCAGCCATCATCGTAGCCAAATCGATCACTTTCAATCCTCGCAAGGGGAGAAGGTTTTCCTTCATTTCTTTTACCTCCTACTTCAATTGATTTATTGAAAAATATTTCAATGTTGTTGGAATCGAAATTATTAATGTTTGATCAACGACGCTTTCAGAACGTTCCCCTCACGTAAAAAACTTGGTCTCAATAAAGAGAAAAGATAGAGAAGAGTAATCAGGGGAAAATCTTTTATTAATTCAATATGTTTTGTTTCCAGAAGTCCCATATATTAGGACAAAGTCCCAATATCAATGTACCAGAAGGATTGGGGGCTGTCAATAAAAATTATAAAAGATATGGTGAGTTTTTTTCTTATGAGTTATTCTACTGACTTGTAAAAATTGAAATGAAAAATGGTTTGAGCGTTCTCCACCGTCACCGTAGTCTTGCAGGCACTTGGGAGAAGTAATTACCGTAAGCGAAAAGAGTTGATAACTAGGCCGAAAATCGAAAACCTATCTGTCTTGAACGAGAGAGAAAAGGAAAGCTGGTACTCCAAAAATATTTACTCTCACTCCATTTTTTTATTGACATGGCGATAATTCTATGATATCCAAAAATCAAATTACGGGACAATGTCTCAAATATCGGGACAATTAACAGTAAACTCAAGAACAGGGAGGAGGGCACCGCAGAAAGCGTTGAAACTATTTTCTTTGAAGGGTTTCTTGAACGCTTCTTTTTAGATATCATGCAGGAAACCAATAAAATGTCCTCCGTTAATGGAGTGATTAAATGAAGGACGACGGGATACTACTATTATGTTGAATCAGCATCAATTAATACCCAAGACCCCAAACCCCGGGGGATTTTTACAAAAAATGAAGGCAATCGAATTTCGTAAATTTGTTGACCGCTTACGGAGTACCCTGCGCACTTTTAGTAATCATATTCGTATTCAGCTTTCTGCGGCCGGACTCTTTTCCAACCTGGCGCAATTTAAATGCCATTCTGATGTTGGCATCGCCACTTTTGCTCTCCGCTCTCGGCGTGACAATCGTCCTCGCTCAAGGGGATTTCGACATTTCTTTTGCCAATACCATCGGTCTCGTTGCTGCCATCACGTTTCTCCTTATCGTGGAGGATCGGGGAAATCTCCCATGGGGTATTGCAGTCTGTCTGGCAATGCTGGTGGGGGTGTTTATTGGGTTGGCCAACGGTGTTCTTGTTGCCCTATGCGGTTTAGCTCGCTGGTTGCGACACTGGCCACAGGAACGGTGATGATTGGGATTGAGTATTTGCTCACCGATCAGCAGACGGTCTACGGTAAGCTATCTGCGAGTTTCATGGAAATAGGTCAAGGAGCTTTAGTATTTGGCCTCAACAACCAAATTTGGGTTGCGGGTTTGTTTGCCGCCGGTATGTGGGTTCTGGCCGAGCATACTGAAATTGGACGCTACTTTTATGCCACCGGCAGTAGTCGCGAAGCCGCACGATTGTCTGGCATCAATGTGCGACGTGTCAGAATTTACGGGTTCAATGCTGCTCGGTTTTATGGCTGGTCTATCAGGAATTTTAATTACTGCACAAACCGCATCGAATTCCCCGGATACCGGTTTGCCCTATCTGCTGCCCTCTTTCACGGCCGCATTTCTTGGAACGGCGATGTTCAAGCAGGGCTATTTCAATATATTTGGCACAATAGTCGGTGTAATTCTTTTAGGCGTAATCCAGACCGGACTAATCATGCTTCAATTGTCTACTGCATGGATCAATTTGATCCAGGGTGGGGTTTTAATTCTTGCAGTCCTTCTCAGCCGATTTGGAGTCAAATGATGTCAGAATCCAATCAGATTCCTGTTGTTGAGTTATGCGGCATTTCAAAGAGTTATCCAGGCGTTAAGGCGGTGGGACTCCATCGACCTCAGCGTTTATCCCGGTGAGATTCTCGGTTTGGTCGGCAAGAACGGTGCCGGTAAATCAACCGTAATAAAAATGCTTGCCGGAGTCGTCCATCCGGACGAGGGTGAGATACGAGTCGGAGGGAGTGCCGAAAGAATCCGGGAAACTCATCATGCCAGCCAACTCGGCCTCGCATTTGTTTTCCAGGAGCTTACCGACGTTCCGAGCCTTTCCGTTGCTGAAAATATCGAGTTGGGGCTTGGATATCCTCGCCGGAGCCGAATCGGTTTCCTTATCGACTGGGATTCACTCCGTAAGCGCGCCTTATGCAGCATGGAGGGGCTTGGTATAGATATCGATCCCAGTATATGTGTTGGCGATCTGCCGGCTGCTCAACGCAAAATGGTGATGATCGCTCGCGCTTTGTCACGCCGTGCCAAGCCCGTGAGTGCTTGATGAGCCAACCGCTTCGCTGACCGATTCCGAAATCAACAGATTATTCAAAGTAATACGGACGCTGAAGAAGGCCGATGTGGCCGTAATCTATGTTTCTCACCGCCTGGATGAGATTCTGACGATCACCGATAGGGTGGTCGTTATGTGTGACGGAAAAGAAATCGCCAATACATCAACACATTTGCTATCGAAGGCCGATCTGATTGGTCATATCACCGGGCAGGATCCTGCCGTTGTGGATGAAGAAATTGAAGCACATGAACGTATGTCGATGGGTGAAGAGATATTGCGGGTTGAAAACTTACAGGTGGCCGGTTCCAATCATGAGGTGTCTTTCAGTGTAAACGCTGGCGAAATTCTTGGGATCGGAGGTCTTGTCGGTGCCGGTAGGACGGAACTCGTCCGTGCAATATTCGGCGCCGACAAACCATTGGCCGGTAATATCATAATTAAAGGTAAACGCGTCAGGACGCGTCAACCGAAAGATGCGCTTAAGCATGGTATCGTTCTGCTCCCGGAAGATAGGCGTCATCAGGGGCTTCTGCTCGACTGGAGCATCCGCGCAAATATTACGATTGCATCACTTAAGAAACACAGGGCCATTCCCAGCCTACCGGTACCATCGAAGGCGATTGAGCGGAAAGCGGCATGGGAACAAATCAAAAAACTTGCAATAATGACACCCAGCGAAGAAAAACTGGCCGGAGAACTTTCGGGTGGTAATCAGCAAAAGGTTGTGTTAGCCAAATGGCTCAACCGGAGTGCCGATCTTTTTATATTCGACGAGCCGACTCAAGGCATCGATGTGCAGACGAAACAGGAAGTGTATCGGTTGATGTCGGCGTTAGCAGCTGAGGGTAAAGGCGTAATTTTTATTTCCTCCGAGTTTGTCGAAATCGTCAAAGTTTGTCACCGCGTTATTGTGTTGCGCGAAGGGAGGTTCAACGGGGAACTGACAGGCACGGGTCTTACCGAGTCCAATCTCGTCCGGGCTTGTTATACTCTGGATGATTCATGCCCGAATCAGGCAGAACCCCGCAAATGTCTTGGAGTGTAGTATTTAACACTAAACACACAAAAGGAGGTTCATTATGTCAGCTCGAGGATCGGTTTCGTTTGTGGCCATTGTTGTTGTACTTTCACTTTTCACGGTTGCGTCAGTACACTCTCAACCTCTAACGGCTAAAGAATCATCGGCTGGCAGGCCGAGCAGCCGCTGCAAAGAAAAAGGTTGATTTACCTAAAAAGAAGCTCGGTTTGCTTTTTTTGTATGCCAGCAATGAAGTCATAAGGGGAACAGCCAATCATGTCATTGAGGGTGCTAAGGCACTTGGCTGGGAGACGGTCGAATGCGATGGACAGGGCAATCCTGCCAAGATTGCGGCATGTGCCGAAAGTCTACTGGTTCAAAATGTCGACGTCCTCTACGCGTTCTCCATTGAGCCCGGAATGATCCGCAAACAGCTTACCGATGCCAAAAATAGGAGCATAAAGACGCTCAACATTCTTCTGGCCGTTAGCGCACCGGAGGCATATGATTTTACAGTAGTTTTTGATGATCATATTCTCAGCAAATATCTGTGTGGATATTTATCACAAAAGCTGAGTAAGGTTAATGGCGAAAAGACGATTGCATTACAGACCTTTCCGCAAGCAGTGACCGGAATCGAGCGGGAAGAAGGACTCAAGGAAGGATTTAAGACTATGAACGTGAAGATAGTCGATGAGCACCGCTCAGACAACGCGCGCATCGCAGAAGACACTCGGCGGGCAACAGAGGCAGTACTTACTGCCTATCCGAAATTAAATGTACTGATTCCAATCGTCAACTTCGGTTTCCCTCATGCTGCACAGGTCGTCCATACCCGTTACCCTGGCAAGGATTTTCCAGAACGACCGTTAGTCGTTGGTTACGTCGATGATCCGATCAATCTTGATACATTACGTAAGGGTTTGGGAGATGCGGTGGCAAGCCACACTTACCGTGCACTCGGTTGGTTCGGACTCGATCAATTGGCTCAGTATTACGGACGGAAAAAACCATTCGACCGCCATATGTTATCGAAGTTGAATAAGTTATATGGTGTAAAGATTGTGGAGAGTATGTTGATAACAAAAGAAAATGTACCACCACCGCCCGCCGTAAGATGGCCTGAACCGGTCGATTACCCCGCGTTTTTCAAAGCAAAATGGACGGCGGAATTTAATGTAGTTCACGGCAAATAAGCTCGTTGATGTGCAAGACCATAGTGCAACAAATCCGTATCAACGATTTTTTAAGATATCAGGTGGAACAATGGACTTTGGACAGGGATTTCATTCAAACCAAACGCGGTTCGGGGGGAGCCGATAGGGGGCAACATCGTATTGGCGGCGCAGCGGGTGCCATTAAGAAATGAAAGGAATAGACCATGGATTTTTCGATAGAAGGAAAGGTGTTTGTGATAACGGGCGCCGGTGCCGGTTTCGGTGAGGCAATTGCTAAAGGGATGGCCGAGGCAGGAGCAAAGATGGTTTGTGCCGATGTCAATTTGGAAAATGCAGAAAGGACCGCCTCTACAATCGGCCATTCCGCCATTGCCGTCAACGCCGATGTCTCTAAGGAAGAGGACGTTATCCGTTTGATGAAGAGAGCGCATGAGACCTTCGGCCGGTATTGACGTTATGGTGAATAATGCCGGAATCTCTATAAATGTTCGCATTGAAGACATGACTTTGGAGCTGTGGCATCGGGTTCTCGGAGTGAATTTGGACGGCATCTTTTTGTGCAGCAAACATGTGGTGCCTTATATGGCCTCTCAGAAGTCGGGGGTCATCATCAACATGACCTCTGTGATGGGAGTCCGAGGGGTACCGGGACTGTCGGCCTATGCGGCAAGCAAGGCTGCTGTCACCAACTTAACTAATGTCTTGCACCAGGAGGTGAGTCACCTGGGGATTCGGGTGGTGGGTATTGCCCCGGGGCTTACGGACACGGCCCTATCCCGCAAAACGGTAGATGAAGCCCATTTTCAACGGGTTTCCAGCCAGTATGTTGGTGGCAAGGTCGGACAACCGGAAGACATCGTCGGATTCGTCCAATTCCTTTCCAGTCAGGCCGCGGCTGCAATCAGCGGGACAGTATTGGCCTTCCGTCCATAAGACCTGAGTGGATTTGTCAAAGACAGGCGGAAACTTGACTGATGTTATTGAAAAGGATCTCATTAACGGGGTAACCTCCGGATTTGTAAAATAATAAAGATATAGAGGAGGCGTAGAATGTTTGCAGATGTCAACGGGACTCAGATTTATTATGAGATCACTGGAAAAGGAGAGACTTTTGTCCTGATCGCCGGTCTGGGATGCGATCACACCTACTTTTCCTTCGCCATGCCTTATTTGTCGAAGCTCGGGAGGATGATCGCGCTTGACCTTCGGGGGGTAGGGCAGTCCACAAAACCCGCAGGGCCCTATACCATGGAATTGTGGGCTGAGGATGTCAATGCCCTGCTGGAGCATCTTGGAGAAGGCCCGGCCCATATAGTCGGGGCATCGCTGGGTGGGTGTGTGGCCCTGGCTCTGGCCGACAGGCATCCTGATAAAGTAAAATCGCTGCTCCTATCGGCGGCTTTTGCCGATCTGGACAGGGCCTGTGAAATGAACTTCCGAATGCGGAAGGCCATCGTGGAACAGGCTGGCATCAATGAAATAATGCAATATCACGTAGCCTTGTGGACCATAGACCGGGATTTTATTCAAAGCGAGAGCGGTTGGGCGGCCGTAAAGAGGATTATTCATGAAGGCACCCTGAACCAGGCGGATCCTAAACTCTATATAGATTTTTTGGATGCTATCCTGGACTTTGGAAAGGTGCTGCCGGGACAGGAGGGCCAGCCCAAATTCACGGAAAAGTTGCCGATGATGACCTTTCCGACCGTAGCGATTGTGGGTGAGAAAGATATACTGACCCCGGTTTCATTTTCGAAGAAAATCGTTTCACTGATGCCAAATGCCAAGCTGGTGGTGTTGAAGGATTGCGCTCATATCACCTTTGTGGAAAAACCCGAGGAAACATGTCGGGCCATGGAAGAGTTTATTAAAGGGTTGTCGAAATGAGGCCCGATTACAATATTCGTTAAAAAATAAAGATATACAGGAGGTGTAGAATGTTTGCAGATGTCAACGGGACTCAGATTTATTATGAGATTACTGGAGAAGGAGAGCCCTTTGCCCTGATCGCCGGATTGGGATGCGACCACACTTATTTTGACTTTGCTATGCCATATCTGACAAAGCTCGGCAAGATGATCGCGGTTGACCTTCGTGGTGTCGGTCAGTCTATGAAAAACCCCGGACCATACACGATGGAATTGTGGGCCGATGATATTGTTGCGTTGCTGGATCACCTTGGTGAAAAGTCGGCTCATATCGTTGGGGCCTCCCTCGTGGATGCATAGCCTTTGCAATGGCTGACCGTAATCCTGAAAGAGTAAAATCAATACTTCTGTCAGCGGCTTTTGCCGATCTGGATAGAGTGTGCGAGATGAACTGGCGTATGCGCAAGGCCATTGTGGAGCAGATCGGTATCAACGAAATCCTGAAGTACCATGTCGTCATGTGGACCCTGAACCGTGATTTCGTGGAGACAGATGCCGGATGGGCGGCAGCACAGAAGATTGTTCACATTGGTACCTTGAATCAGGTTGATCCGCAGCTCTATATCCATTTCCTGGATGCCATCCTTGACTTTGGCAAGGTACAGCCCGGACAGGAAAACGAGGTCAAGTACACGGAGAAGATCAAGAAGATGAATATTCCGACCATAGCGATCGTCGGGGATAGGGATATTCTGACGCCTCCTGCAATGTCGGAGAAGATCTGTAAGCTGATGCCAAACGCCAAACTCGCGGTCCTGAAGAATTGCGGTCATATCACCTTTGTGGAAAAACCCGAAGAAACCTGTCGGGCCATAGAAGATTTGATCAAAAGTATCCCAAAATAAGGCAGGATTACACAATCCGTGCATCGTGAATATCGTTTTTGTAAAATATTCACGATGTACGGCATGACCGTTTGGGAGGAGGAGAAAAAGAGAAAATGAATAGACTGTTACGGATCAACCTGACGACAGGGAAAAGTGTAGAAGAAGAAATTTCCAGTGAGCTTCTTCGGACTTATATGGGCGGGCGAGCGCTTGGTGCATATCTCATGTACAAAGAGATACCTGGGGGCATCGATCCGCTGGGGCCGGAAAATATTGTCTATTTCACTGTTGGTCCGCTTCAGGGGACGAATGTCCCTGCCAGCGGCCGGTACAACGTTATGGCCAAATCACCCCAAACGGGAATTTATGCGTATGCCTCCAGCGGTGGGCCGTTTGGGGTAGAGCTCGGCAAGACCGGACACTTGATCGTGGCTGTCGAGGGTCGGGCAGAGCACCCTATATATATATATCTGAAAGATGACCAGGTGTCAATTCGCGACGCTACCATGTACTGGGGCATGAAGTCAGGCGACATGCAGGAGTTCCTTAAAAAAATGATTCACGACGAAACCGTATCTATCTCCTGCATCGGTCCCGCGGGTGAGAATCTTGTCCCGTATGCCGCAGTGGTCTCGGAGCGCAGAACCGCTTCGCGAGCGGGCATTGGGGCGGTAATGGGTTCAAAGAACATGAAGGCCCTGGTTGTGAAGGGTTCTAAAACTCCCCATGTTGCCGATCCCGCTGGTCTGCGAGAAGCGGTTAAGAAGGCCTTGCTGGGGGGGAAAGACTCTCCTTTCCGGAAGACCCTCCATAAATACGGGACCACGGGCGTTTCTGGACTGTTCAACACGGCCGGGATAGTTCCGGCCTACAATTTTCGGGAGGCCTCTGATGATAGGACCCCTCTCTGATGGTCGGTGACAACGCGCTGAAGTTCAAACGTAAGTCATTCTCTTGCGCCGGTATTTGTCCGGTCCAATGTTCCAAGATCCATGTGGTGGGAGAAGGCCCCTATAAAGGGACAAGTCAGGACGGGCCTGAGTATGACGCCTTTGCCTCCTTCGGTCCAATCACCGGCACGTTCGAGATGGCGCCGGTCATCCATGCCGATTATCTGTGCGACGAATATGGCCTGGATGGCATCTCCACCGGAGTAACTATTGCCTTTGCCATGGAATGTTATGAACGAGGACTTATCACCGCGAAGGATACCGGGGGGCTGGAGTTGCGTTGGGGAAATCACAGTGTCTTTGAGCCGTTGATTCGGGGTATTGCGCTTCGCGAAGGGTTTGGGGCGCTGCTGGCCTTCGGAACGAAGGGTATGTCCGAAAAAATCGGGCAGGGAAGCGAGAGCTTCGCCATGCACGCCAAGGGAATGGAACTCGGTTCCTACGATCCCCGTGCCATCAAGGGCATGGCCCTGGTATACGCCACCGGTCCGCGAGGAGGATGCCACCATGCCGGAGGATATACTGTCGGCGTGGAGGCCTTCAACCCCAAATTTGACCGGTTGGCTGAGCAGGGTAAGTCGGAAATTGTCCGTTTCACGCGGGGATCGAGGGGTGATCTGCGACACCGCCGCGGTTTGCCGGTTCCCCCATCGGGATTGGGCGGATGAATATGTCGCAGACATGATTCGCGCGGTAACGGATATAGATTGGACCGCTAAGTCGATGCTGGAGATGGCAGAGAAGGCGAGTGATATTGAGCGGTCCTTCAATGTGCGGGAGGGGATCAGACGGTCTAACGATATACTCCCCAAACGGTTACTTGAGGAAAAGGTACCAACCGGTTCATCTAAAGATTCTATAGTTAATCTATCCGTGATGTTGGATGAGTTTTACGCAGCCTGCGGATGGGACATTGAAACCGGTATCCCGACCCGAACGAAGCTGGAGAAGGAGGGGCTTGGTTTCATCGCCGATGATTTGTGGGGAAGTAAGCCTAATGGATAGTCACCGTTGGAAAGCGTAACAATCGGTTGTTGATTGGCCAAGACAAGGGGGTAACGGCATGCGGGTAACCATCAGAATATACGGGAATCTGCTTGAAAATTCCCATGGACAACGGACAAACCACGACCTGGATGTCGTAGAGGGTACCAGTCTGGATGAGTTACTTTCGCAAATAGGCCTATCCAACCTTTCCAGAATCGTGACCCTGGTGAACGGAATCGCGGTCGAGCGAGAGCGCTTCCGTCTGCACGAAGGGGATGAAGTAGTCTTCACAGACCTGGTGGATGGAGGCTGATGGCCGAGAGTGGTGGTAGCTATGGCAATTCATAAAAATATTGTCAATTGAAGTCGAGAAATACAGCGGAGGATCTCATGGCGGAAATTCTAAAATCAATTCGAATATTGGACCTTTCTCAATACATGTCCGGCCCTTATGGGACATTGCTTCTCGCCGATTTAGGCGCGGAGGTTATAAAATTTGAAAATCCGGAAGGGGGAGAGTTAAGCCGGGCTGTGCGCCAGTACAATCATAAAGGCGAAAGTGCCTACTACCTGAGTTTTAACAGGAACAAAAAAAGTGTGACCATGAATTTCAAAAAAGAACAGGCCAGAGAGATCTTTTATAAACTGGTGAGTATTTCGGATGTTGTCTGGGATAATTTTCGACCCGGAATTTTGGAAAAGTTCAAAATTGATTATGAAAGCCTGAAAAAAATTAACCCGAAGATTATCAGCTGTTCGGTCACCGGTTTTGGATTAAACAGTCCGTACAAAGATCGCCCGGCCCTGGACCTCCTGGTACAGGGAATGGGAGGCGTCATGAGCTTTACGGGAGAGCCCGGCCGACCTCCGGCCCGGCTTGGGTATCCCATGGGAGACTTGGGTGGAGGGATTTTCGCCGTCTTGGCCCTTCTGGCAGCACTCTACTACCGCGAGATGACCGGTAAGGGACAGAAGATCGATATTTCCATGCTGGACGCACAAATCTCTCTTATGACTTATCGAGCCCAATACTATTTTTTAGAAAAAGTGATTCCGGAGCCGATCGGCTCCGGGCATGTGTCGGCAATACCTATCCGCGGTTTTGTGGCAAGAGATGGAAAATATTTAACGATTGAAGCTTCTCATGAGAAATTTTTTCAAAACCTTTGTAAGGTTCTGGAAATGGAATCCCTTGGACAGGATCTGCGGTTCTGTAGCTTGGACATGAGGCTAATAAACCGTGATGCCCTTTTTGAAATTTTGGAGAAAAAATTTTTAGAAAGAAATAGGGATGAATGGGTTGATCTTTTAATAAGAGGGGATGTCCCAGCAGGACCTGTGAATAATTTGGAGGAGGCCTTATCTGATCCATGCATTCGGGCACGAAATATGGTGGTTTCGATCAACCATCTGGGGGAAGAGATCCAGATGGTCGGAAACCCCATCAAAATGTCTGAAATGGGGGAAGAGATATTTGAATTTCCCCCTACGCTTGGACAGCACACCGATGAAATCCTCACCGAATATCTGGGTTATTCTAAAGAACAAATCAGTCGATTAAGAGAAACGGAAGCGATTTAGGAGATAGAAACGTCGAGTGTTGAAAAGGAGGTTGGAATATATGGGAGAATTTAAACAAGACGAAAAGAAACAAATCTTCTACCCTGGTGAAGAACATTGGGTTATCGAAAAGGGCCATCTTCATTTGGTAGGCAGTCACTGTAAGAAATGCGGACAGAATTATTTTCCTGCCAGAGAGATTTGTCCCAAATGCTTTGCCGATGGGGAGATGGAAAGGATACCCTTGAGCCGTCACGGAAAGCTCTATTCCTTCAGTATTTTGCAGGTGGCCCCCAAGAGGTTTTTGCCGCCCTATGCCGTGGGATATGTCGATTTTCCTGAAGGGGTGAGGGTGCTGGGGCAGCTTACCACCATTGATCCGGGTCAACTGAAGCTGGACATGGAGACAAGAACAGAGTTAGGCCGGATCGCCATTGACGAACAAGGGAACGAAGTTGTCAGTTATAAATTTGGACCTTTTTGATCCCCGTTTTTTCAAATGGGAGGAAGGACGTTATATGAGAGAAGTAGCGGTGATCGGTGTGGGGATGATCAAGATGGGCAAGTTTCCCGACCGCTTGCTTTCAAACATGGGGAGAGAAGCGGTTTTGTTGGCCATGAAAGAGTGCCAGGGTGGGTCGTGAAAAAATCCAGGTGGGGGCTTGCGGAACACTGCATGGGGGCTCACTCTTGGGGCAGCGCATCTTCAAGGACCTGGGAATGACGGGAATGCCCATCTCCAATATGAAGATGCTTGTTCAGTGGTTCAAGCGCCTTGCGGGAATGCTGGCTGGGAATAGCCAGCGGGCTTTATGATATGGCTATTGCGGTGGGGGCGGAGAAGCTTTCGGCCCTGGGCGGCGGTACCCTTCCCCTGGAAAGAGAGGATTTAGAGGTATCCCAGGGGATGGTCATGCCGGCCTTGTATGCCATGCGTGCCCGACGGTATATGGCTGACTGTAAGGCCACACCGGAGCACTTGGCTAAAGTGGTGGTCAAGAGCCGGAAAAATGCTTCCATGAATCCATTGGCCCACTATACCAAGCCGACTACGGTGGAAGAGGTTCTGAACTCAAGAATGATTGCAGACCCTTTGACCCTGTTCCAATGTTGCCCTACCGTCGATGGAGCAGCGGCAGCGGTGCTCTGCAGCCTGGAACAAGCCAGAAGATATACCGACCACCCTATCTCTATCAAGGCCTCCGTGCTGGTTTCAGGCAAATTTGAACCGGGGTTTCGCGACATGACGACCCCCGAAATTACCCTGCGGGCCTCCAGGATGGCTTACGAAATGGCCGGATTAGGTCCGGAGGATATAGATGTGGTGGAAGTCCATGATGCCTTTAGTATCGCAGAACTGCTCTATTATGAAGCCTTGGGCTTTTGCGGACATGGTGAGGCCACGCGGTTAATCGATGAAGGAGCGACTAATATTGACGGGCGCATTCCCGTTAATCCAAGTGGAGGCCTTATTTCAAAGGGACATCCCGTAGGCGCCACGGGACTGGCTCAACTTTCAAAATTGTCTGGCAGTTACGTGGACAGGCCGGACCAAGGCAGGTCAAAGATGCGAAGGTGGGTATGACCCACTGTACCGGGGGAGGAATATTTGGTCTGGATCATGGGGCCTGTTCTATTCATATTCTGGCCAGGTGAAATGGAATTGTCTATATGATCTATTCCCTTGGCATAGAACTGTAAAAGACATAACTAAGAAAAGAGAGAAGAACAGGACTATGTTGTCGATGGAAGATGTCGGGGAAGGCCCCTCTTTGGTTTTACTTCATGCTGTGGGTACGTCCGGGCTGATGTGGTGGCAGCACATCCCGCGGTTGGCTCGACGGTTCCGGGTGTTGACGCCGGACTTACCGGGACACGGCCGATCCCCTAAACCTGAAGGGTCCCTGAGTATCCAAGCAATGTCCGAGGAGCTGTATAAGACACTTCACGCACTTAATTTGTCCCGGGTCCATTGTGTCGGTCTTTCTCTGGGGGGCATGGTTGCCCAAATGCTGGCAGTGGATCACCCATCATTTGTTTTATCATTAACGCTCTGTGATACCATCTGTGAGGTCGGACCGGGATTGGCCCAAGCCTTGGAAGATCGGGCCAAAGCTGTTGAAGAAAAAGGCATGCCGGAAATCGCACGATCGACTTTAAATCGGTGGTTTTCACCCACCTTTTCAATCAACCATCCGGAGGTGGTCCATAAGATTAAAGACCTCTTGTTGGCGGCCGATCCCTTAGTCAACGCTCAAACCTGGCGGGCGATTGCCGGATTAAATGTGGTCTCCCGTTTGCCCGAATTACATTTGCCCACATTGGTTGTCAATGGTGCCCAGGACACAAGTATTCCTCCGGATAGTGGGAAACAACTCTCCAAACTTCTGGGGGCTCGTCTGGTCGAACTGCCAGGTTGTGCACACCTTTCACCCCTCTAAAGCCCCGGAGGCATTTATGGATCTATTGGAGGAGTTTCTATTGAAGGAAAGGTCCGGACCTGTTTTAAATTAACCACATATTAAAAGTGTATAATTGAAAAGATAATATGATGTATATACAGTTGAAAACGACAGGAAGAAGGATTTCACCAAAGAGGGCGACTTCTAAATATAACGCGAATGACCAAGGGCTGCTTTTTTCATTTGCTTCAGTGTGTAGTGTGACATCTTTCCAAGGGTATGATATTTGACTAATCTATACATATTCGTCAGGATTAAGCTCTGGCGAATAAGGCAGTAGAAAGAACAGACGGAGTCGCCCTTGAAGGGTGTCTAAAAACGTTTTGATCATTTTGGCTTTATGAAAAGAGTGACCATCAACAAACAAATAAATAGATCGAGTGGTATTAGACCACCTCCTTTTTAAAAGGGTATGAATACTGCGGTTCCCACCAGGTCCCTGACGCCTATAAATCGCATTTAACCCAGAGCGGACACGGCTGAAATCAGGTTGAGACTAAACCCGGCGCCAGTACAGAAACAATCGGGGTTTTCTCAAACACTCCTGAGGTCGTTCTGGAATGATAATCGGACCGAAGGCCAACTTTGTCGGCAAAGTAAATCTCGGCCTTATTTTTCTATGCCTGGCGATGAATTTGGAGATAGTCTGTTTTCAACCATTGTTCGACTACTTGGAGGTATTGTTGATAAGCCCGCCATAACGGTTTTTGAGCGCTTGATCCGAGTTGATTCATCAGAAGCCCTACGGACCAACGGCTCAAGTGAAAGCCATATCGTTCTTTAATCAATTGGGCGATCATCGGGCAAGTCCTGAGAGTAATGGCAAACTTAAATTGTAAAGAATTTTTATTGGTAACCGTATCATAAATCCATTAAAAGGCTTTTCCATCTAACTTGGATGGTCGCCCACATCGGTTCTTGGCATCCAATGCGTGCTACCACCATGCCGATATTTGGAAAGACAATTATAGATGGTCCAACGGGAGAGCCCCATAACTTTAACCACTTGTCCCGGACTCTCACTATTTTGTACACTGTTGACGGCTCGTATCCGAATCTCGGTGAGAGTTTTATGATCCAATTTGCGCTTATTGATCTTTTTTACATATTATGTCTATATTATTTCGCACTTATAATATATATAATTCCCAAATTTCTGCTGTAAGAGCCTACGCCTGCTTTGGCAACTTACCCCGGAAGAGGTGGCCCCTGGCGGGGCAGTTTACTTCAAATCAATTCCCAAGGCCAGTTTTCGTCATTCCGATGAGAGTCGGAATCCAGGGACTTAAAACCTCTGGACCCCGGCTTTCGCGAAGGGGGTTATGGCGAAAATTGGCCTCTACATGAACGGCTGCCTGTGTGTCCCTCAGATTGTTCGGTCATGCTCAGGGGTCTTTACACAGACAGTCGTTCATGTAGAGGTTTATCTTTGAAAGACTAAAAACCATTAAAAATCACCCTCTGTGAAAAAAGACTTGCTTTTCAACATAGAGGGGTGACGAGAATAATACCCATTCCGATAAGATAACTTACATCGACAAAACTTTGTCGATGAATGGGCACTAAGTGCCTAAAGACTTCTCCAAATTTTGACCTCTTCCCCATAGGGATCGATTTCGGCATGGCAGGGAATGTCAAAGAGCATGGTATGGCGGCTTTGGCCGGTATAAGGCGGCCATTGGGGAAGCCCCGGATGGTTGGGGTCCCCCTTATGAGCAAAGACGCTCCAGGCCTCCCGCATGGCGGCGGCCAGTTCATATCGCCCGGGGCGGGTACCGGTGATGGGAACGGAATCGACATGATCGAAAACAAAGGGTATCTCCATCCCATGGCCGGCCTTAAACAACCCTCCGAGAAAATCGGATTCGTAGTTGAACTGATACAGGAAAACCGGGGCTGTTCCACCGGCCGCTTTACGTTCCGCCAGTTGAATAGAGGGTATGCGAAAACGTTTGGTGGAGATGCCGATCAGCAGGTCCCAGGGCGTCGCCTCCGGTCTTGTTTTCCGGTAGACGGCCAGTATTTTGTCAAGATTCCCGCCAAAGGAAGGGATCAGCCGGTCGCGGAGTTCCGATTCCGTTAATTTACGGCGACTGGGGTTGGCAGCCAAAAAGGTCGCCGACTCATCCTTGGTCGTTCCGATTATCAGCGGAACATCAGAGGCTGTTGGCGCCGCTGTCGGCTCTCAGTTAGCGGGCAGAAATTGCCCGTCGACCACCGGAGAAAAGCCCATTAAGGCGGTTGTCGGAACCTGTAATCCCCCCGGGCCGAGCCGGGAGAAAGGGTGGCATTCTGTTTACTGCATCCAGTAATTGTTGAGCCGGCAGTTGAAGGAGATTATCCAGTTTATTGTCTTTGATTCCCAATTCAAAAAGTAAACGATCGGCTTTTTCCGAGGCATCCTTTGGATCGACTCCTCCCATCCTGGCTGCTTTGAATAATGGCCCGGTGAAACAAACCTTTGGCCGACGGCATGCCCAGCAGATGGCTGACCTTGCTGCCGCCTCCGGATTCGCCGAAGATCGTTACCCGGCCCGGGTCACCCCCGAAATTTTCAATATTATCCCGGACCCATTTCAGGGCCAGTATGATGTCCAATGCCCCGGATACACCTGACCGGCATAGTCTTCCCCGGCGATTTCCGCCAAGTGCAGAAAGCCGAAGACATTCAGGCGGTGATTGATGGTGACAACAACTGCATTGCTGCGACTGGCAAAAGAGAGGCCGTCATACATGGTTTCCGAACCTCCCCCGGCGTACCAACCGCGACCGTGAAGCCAGACCAGGACCGGCCGCTTGCCCTTGTCTCCAATGGCCGGGGTCCAGACATTCAATACCAGACAATTTCTTGCTCTGGGGCAGGTACCGATGAGCCCTTCTGTGCGGCGGATGGCATAAGGACGGGCCTCATCGACTAAAGTCCCCAGTTGGGGGCAAAGGGGGCCAAAATCACCGGCATCGCGGATCCCGACCCAGGGTTGAACGGGTTCCGGGGGTAAAAAACGGCGTCTGCCTCCGGTCGTCGCCCCATAAGGAATGCCTTTGAGATCAAAGCCTCCGGCTCTTCAACACCGCAAACCCGACCGGCCGTCGTCTCGACTATAACTTCTTTCATGAATCCTCCTTTATATCCAGTGCCAGCAAATGAAAAAACTATTAATTATTAAGGGTCCTACAGTAGTTTTGACATGAAACGTTTTACTTCTCAATAGATTAAGGACCGGAGAGGTTTTATTTTTGGGGATTGTCCAAAGGGTAACTTGTCGCCCTATCCCGGCCAGTCCAGTGAAGTCAGATTGAGGCAGTGCATACACCACTGTGCGTTTCAGGCTTAAGAGAAGGCCTGCCTCTGATTTAATTAAATAATTTGCCCGGCAAAGAGACATTGGGCGTTGGGGTGGACAACCCCAAATAAAAAATCCCCTCGGTCCTTTTTAGTGAATATTATTTTGAGCCCCTTAATAACTGTCTCATTATAGTATTGACTCGGTAGGATTGCATTTTCTTCCAACTGTGACTTCATAAAATACACCTCCACCTGCCTTGGGAGATGTTAATATTACTATGAAACGACTATTTATTCTTCAG
>CAWAKF010000012.1:0-35083 GCA_963782435.1 uncultured delta proteobacterium | reverse complement strand
TGGTTAGTTTTCTTATCCTGGTTTTTGAAATCAATTTTTTCCTGCCCCTCAATATGTTCTGTATACTATAGAATAAGTAATGGATTCTAAATAAAAAGTCAACAAAAATTCTATAATTTTTATTAGTTAGCCGACATGGAGAGATAAAGTCCTTTCATTGAAAGCAGGATCGGAAGGGTTGATATCCGGGGAGTGAATTTCATCCTGGGGTGAGGACAATCTGGCTGAAATCGAGGCCCGGCCAGGAGTCCAAAGACAAGAAGAGAAATAAGATGCACCTGAGGTTGGAGGGATAAGGCCCCCGGGGCCAGGCTTTCTTAAGATATTATTAAGAAAGCCCGGTCCCGTTGTCATCAATCATGCTTATTTTGTAGAAAATCCACTATATCCTTAAGGAATTATTTGGGTGCTACTATCTCCCAATCGAAGTATGGGAAGACGGCCACCACGGCAGAATTACTTATCTTAGACCCATTCATATACCAAACGGCTATAGTTCCTGTTGGAGCGTGCCTCCAAAGGATATCCGTCTTCCCGTCATTATTGAAATCCCCTGTCCCGACTATCGCCCATTCAAAGTAGGGGAAGTTGGCCACAACAGCCGAACCGAACGGTGTTCCCCCATTCATATACCAGACGGCTATCGTTCCTGTTGGCTCGTGCCTCCAGAGGATATCCGTCTTCCCATCATTATTGAAATTAACCTTTGGTGCAGGAGCAATAATATTGAAATCCAAATCAGAGCCCCAGGCCCCAATCCATAATTGTTCTGGGTCTGAATCTGCCAGTTTCCGCTCCCCATAGCGAGAATGCTGGAAGGAGTAACAGAGCAGATACCTGTCCCCGAAGGACATCCTGCTCTGCAGCAGTGTAGGATTGATTTACTTTAATTCCAGTCGAATCATTGATCAATAAATTATATTGAGTTGTCTCTATAGTAGCATAAAAAAAGTTCAAAAGAGGTGATAAAAAGCTTGAAAGGTGGCTCCAGTATTGGTTAAAGTGAGATTAGCACATCACACTAAATACCGTCACAGGAGGCCACCTAAGGTGAAGTATAGCAAAAAGGAATTTTTTAGTCGAGTCTATAAAATACCTCATCTTCGATTCGAAGATCAGCGACTGACTTCTTTTTCCGGATTGATTATTTTTCAATCATTATTTCAAAACCTGGATTTGAAAGAACGACTGCGACACTGTTTTCGCCACGTTCACGTTTCAGAGATTATCGGGCATCATGTCATTATGATGCTGCTGATTATCCATATACTATTGGGCTTTCGAAGGCTTTGGGACATGGACTATTATAAAGATGATCCTCTTGTTCAACGGCTTTTAGGAATGAAACGATTACCAGATGTCTCCACCGTTTGTCGGGCCTTAAAGAGTACCGATTCCAAAGCCATTCTGAAAACTCGAATCTGAACCGCCAGATGGTTATCGAACGTCTCCAAAAAACCGTTCTGAGTCGACTAACCGTTGACTTTGACGGATCGGTCTTATCCACTTCTCGAAAAGCTGAAGGAACTGCCGTCGGATTCAACAAGAAAAAGAAAGGAGCCCGGAGTTATTATCCTCTGTTTTGTACTATTGCTCAAACCGGGCAAGTCTTTGATTTTTATCATCGCTCTGGTAATGTCCATGACTCCAATGGTGCCCAGGAGTTTATCCAACAATGTCTTGGGGCGCTCAAACAACAACTGCCGGTATTTTCCTTGAGGTCCGGATGGATAGCGCCTTTTTCAGCCAGGAGATTGTGACCTTATTAGACCAGGAGTCTATTGAGTTTACCCTGACCGTCCCCTTTGAACGATTTGCCCAATTGAAATCAATGATCGAAAATCGCCTTCGTTGGCGTCACTTAAATAATTGCTGGTCCTATTTTGAAACCCCCTGGAAGCCTAAAAAATGGTCAGCCAAGTTTCGGTTTGTCTTTATCCGACAGCGATGCAAAGAAATTCAAAAAGGCCCTATCCAATTGGATCTCTTTATCCCTTTAGAATATGGGTACGAATATAAGGTCATCGTCACCAACAAGCGGATTTCGGCTAAAAAGATCCTGATCTATCACAATGGACGAGGGAACCAGGAAAATGTCTTTAGCGAATTAAAAACCCAAAGCCAAATGGATTATATCGCCGTCAAGAAACTTTCTGGGAATCAATGTTATCTTCTGGCGGCTATTTTTGCCCATAATCTGAATCGGGAATTACAAATGGCGACCAACGAGAGAGATCGAGGAACCAATGAAAAAAGAACCTCTCTTTGGACCTTTCATGAATTAAAGTGGATTCGCCATCGGTTTCTTAAAGAGCAGGTAGGCTCACCGCACCCCAAGGCAACCTGACGCTTACGATGAGCGGTAATGACATCGTTAAACAAGGTTTGTTCGAATTCTTAGATGCTTTAAGAATGGCAGCCTAATCTAAAAATTTGTTAAATTCTTTTGCAACGTTAGGGTTGTATTAGATACGGCATACCAATAGTAAGTCGGTGAGGTTAATGCCATGGTCCCCCAAGGGGAAATCAGTGTGGCCGCAGAGGGAGGACCAAGGGCCGTAAAAGCCAAATCCGAACCATAACTGGTCCCTACACTATTGGCAGCCACCAACCGGAAATGATAAGTAGTATTATAAATCAGTCCTGTTAAATTGGCGGAAACGGGAATATTGTCAAAACCCATACCAGCGGATCGATTGCTGGTAACATTTCCATAGGAAGCGGTCGTCCCCCACTCAAAATGATAGCTTGTTGCTAATCCACAAGGTTTGACAGTGCCATTTAAGGTAGCAGTGGTGGCTGTTACCTCACTGGCCGCGATGGTTGTCACTATCGGGGGCGTTAATGGAGATGTTATCGTATAGTTCCCACTGGCTATATCACTGTCTGTCATGCCCATGGAAAAAGCCCTGGCCTTCAAAGAGGTTGTCGTCGTAAAAGTCAAAGGACCATTGTATTGTGAAGAACTCGAAGTGGGATTTGAACCATTCGTGGTATAACGGATTATCGCCCTATTCGTTGCACAAGAAATCGTAACAGTTACAAATCCGGTATAGGTCCCGGGGGAGGGGCTAAAAATCGGTGTAGCCGCCTTCTGAATTTGAGAAAACTCGACCTTATCCAACCAACCTCTATCTGAACCTGAACTTATACTAACATCCTTGGTATAGGCCCATTTAAGGGTGTGGCTGCCGGATTGGATTGAGAAGGTCTTCTCCTGCCAGCCTACATTCCCACTTATAGAGCCGCTTTGCTCAACATCATCGACGTAAAACCTTAGATAATCATAATTGGCCTCCGATGAAACTCTCAAATAAAATGACAAAGATCCAGGTCCGGTGACTTCTGTTTGAAGCCATGAAACCTGATTATTTGTAAGACTCCCGCTTCTGTGCCGCGCTACCACCATAATAAAACACAGCGGTCTGCCCGAAACCAAACAGTGTTCCACCCATTGAAAAAGTTAAAAGGCTGTTGTCTAAAACGGTATTTAAATTTAATGAGGGTATGATTGTATAATTCCCGCCAGCCACTTCACTATCGGTCAAACCGCTCTTAAAGGCTTTGGCCTTTAAGGTCGTTGTCGTTGTTAATATTAAGGCGTTGCTGTATAGAATCGAACTCGTTGTCGGATCAGTCCCGTCTGTCGTGTATCTAATCGTAGCTCCACTTGTTTCACTTGAAATTGAGACAGTTACAGATCCGGCATAGGTCCCCGGGGAAGGGCTAAAGGTCGGAGTCGCTGACCTGAGTGGTCGTTACGGTTCCCCAAGAGAGGTGCTGACCAATAAGACTGATGTTATAGCGGATACGCATATAGCCGCTTTCCCCCCAACCGTGTTACCCCAGGAATTTTTCATGATAAAATACTGTCCTGTATCGTCCAGCCGACTAAGCGACCAGATGATCGGCGTAGTAATCCCTCCGACTATAGCAACTGCTCCTTTCATCGGTATTGAAGATGCCACCGGTATAAGCCTGAAAAGTGTTGCCCACGCAGACCCCGGTAGTGACTACACCATAGTTATAAATGGCATTTTTTATTTCATCCACTGTGGCGATATTATACATATTAGGTTTGACATAAGACCAGGCATTGAGTTTTTCATAGTGAGGCAGGGCCGTCGTGCAGGACCCATTGGTGGCCGTATAAGGCTTGTCGCCTTCCAGGACTGCCCCAAGTACTTGTCTGGTTTTTACCCAAGGTGTCAAAATGGTATTTATGGGCGGCCAACCCGCCATCACAGGAATATCCATCATTGTTGCAGGAGACGAGAAACTGCTCGGAGAAATCCCGAACGGGTCCCCCGGCTTTCAAAACGGCCGATTCCATAACCGACATCGTGCCAAAAGCCCAGCAGGACCCACATTGCCCCTGATCCTTGATCGGAGTAACAATTTTTTGTGTACGCCAATCAAAAGATGCGGGGAGTGCAGCCAATGGAACCGCAGGTATGACAGTTGTCTTAAGATAAAATTCAGTAGGGTAAGGTTGTTGTTCCTCAGGCAGATTAGGATCACTAAGATTTAGCTTCGTCGGTAGTGTAGAAAGCTTCAAGGTCATACGCCGAGTGGGAATGGCATCTTCTTCCCAGGCACGACGGTAAACCAGTTTGATGGAACCGCTCCCAGTGCTTCCCAGGGTTAGCTGTAAGGTTTGCTTCTGGGGAAGACCAAACCCTTGTGAAACCATCTCGTTTACCTTGGGAGCCCTCTCAATGAATGAACCATCGGAAACTAAATGCCAGGCATATCCGGTGGAAGGATTGGCTTCCATTATAAGGTCTGTATCGAGGCTCTCAAGGGTTGCTGCGCTGATTTCTATCTCAGTAACCCCCCCTAGAGGATTGAATTCAGGTTTCATAACACTGAAAAGAATTGTGCCGAAAGTCTTCAATCCTGCCTTTACCAGAGGCCTTTAATCGAGAGGAGAATCCTCTTTCCCCGGTGAGGAGGGGGGTCTGGTTGAAACTGATACCGGCCCTTTGCAGTTTATCAGCCAAAGGGACTAAAGAACTGGTCCTGGCTTCTTCCAAACCAAGTTCAGCAGCTTCCGAAATTGGAATATCCATGGGAAAATCAATGGACCATTCCAGCGTTGGAGAGGAAGCGGGTAGGTTCTGTTTAGTGGCGGCCAGGCTGCTGCCGGTTTGAAGAAAAAACGACAACAACTGCTAAAAACCAGTTCTAAATAGAAATAAAAAGCACCTAAAGCGTTCAAGAATTTATTGGACCAAATTGAGAAAAGCGTGTGATGGGCGAAATAAATTATAAAAAATTTTTTTAATTTTTACTTGACGCAAGCAAAACAATTAATTCTTCTTTCGATATAAATGAAGCTCTCAAACATATTCTTGAAGCTGTTAGCCATTCGATGAATTCCGAAGCTGCTTCATTGATGCTTATCAATCCAAGGACAAAGAATCTTTATTTCAAAACTGCCTCAGGTAATGTGTCAGTCTTAAAAAATCTTTCTCTCAAGCTGGGAGAAGGTATAGCCGGTTGGGTTGCCTTCCACCGAAAAAGCCTTATTGTCAACAAGGTAAAAGGTGATCCGCGTCACAATCAGGATATCGATATAATTACCGGTTTTGTAACCCATTCCATTATAGCCTCACCGATAGAGTATCAAGGCGAGATCCTTGGAACCCTTGAGGTCTTGAATCCGAAGGAAAAATCTCAATTCGACAATGCCGATCTTGTTCTTGTGGAAGCTCTGGCCTCCCAAGTGGCCATAGCCATCAGATATTGCGATAGTTATTCAAAACTGAATGAGGAAAATATCGAACTAAAAAAAGCGATCAATCTTGAAAATACGATCATAGGACAGAGCAAAGCCATCCAGGAAGTTATCCAGTTAGCAGAAAAGGTCCCCCCTTTGATGTCACGATTCTCCTAACCGGGGAAAGTGGCACGGGAAAAGAACTTATAGCCCGCTTAATTCATGAAAGCAGTCCCCGAAAAGAAAAACCGTTTATTGCAGTCAATTGCTCGGCCCTTCCAGAGAACTTGATTGAGTCGGAATTGTTCGGTCATGAAAGAGGGGCCTTTACCGGAGCTATAGCCAAACGAAAGGGAAAATTCGAAATCGCCTCCGGAGGGACACTTTTTCTAGATGAAATAGGAGATATGGGCTTCTCCGTTCAAGCAAAAATGCTCCGGGTTTTAGAAACAGGAATGTTCGAACGGGTTGGGAGAGATGAACTGCTTAGTTCCAATGTTCGGATCATCGCTGCGACGAATAAAAATTTGCGACACATGCTGGACGAACAAAAATTCAGAGAAGACCTATATTATCGTCTGAATGAAATGCATATAGAAATTCCCCCTTTGAAAGAAAGAAGATCGGACATACCACTCCTGATAAATTATTTTCTTCATTTTTTTTCGAGCTTATTCCAGAAGGACATAAAGGGTGTATCCGAGGAAGTGCTCAATTTTTTTATGAATTATGATTGGCCGGGAAATATACGGGAAATGAAAAATGTGATTAAGTCGTCCATTGTACTTTCGGATGGACCAACGATCTCAATCGACAACCTCCCGGAAGAAATGCGCAGATCAAAAGCACAGGAGGTTTTCTTAACCAAAGGAAAAGGTAGTCTTGAATGGGTCGAAAAAACACATATAACAAAACTGCTCATGGAAAATGATTGGAATAAGAGTAAGACTGCTCAAAAACTCAATATTTCTCGACCCACACTAATGTCATGTCAATCTTGTAATGTCGCATAAACTATGATATATTATCTTCATAATCAACCAGGGAGGATTGTCTATGAAGAAATATGTCGTGACGCTTACCCAAGAAGAAAGAGAAAAACTGGCCGAAATTGCTTCCAAGGGAAAACACAGAACCCAAAAAATTTTGGATGCGCTTATTTTGTTGGGAGTGGACGAGAGCGAATTTCAGACCCAACGTTCGACGAATGAAGAGATCGCCCGGGTGCTGCATACCAGCCTGAGAAAAATTGACCGGGTGAAGAAACGTTTTATTGAAGAAGGGTTGGATATAATGCTCCAAGGCCGAAAAGTTAATCGATTCTATGTTAAAAAGACCGATGGGGATTTCGAAGCCCATTTGGTTGCTTTAAGTTGCAGTAAGCCTCCCACGGGTTTTGCCCGGTGGTCGTTGCGGCTTTTAGCCGATAAAATGGTTGAATTGAACTATGTTAGCGACATATCTCATGAAGCGGTCCGTCGGGTATTAAAAAAAACGAAATTAAACCCTGGCAACGTAAGGGGTGGGTGATTCCACCGGAGCAAAATGGCAATTTTGTGGCCCACATGGAAATGGTCTTGGATGTGTACAAACGTCCTCTGGATCCGCTGTATCCCGTGGTCTGCATGGATGAGTCGCCCAAGCAATTGATTGCCGAGACCAAAGTGCCGATCCCTGTCGCCCCTGGAGAGCCGGCCAAGCATGATTACGAATATCGACGTTGTGGAGTTTGCAATATCTTTATGGCTTGTGAACCGTTAGCCGGTAAACGTCTGGTAAATGTCACCGAAAGGAAAACCAAACCGGACTGGGCTTGTTTTATTGAAGTAATCGCCCAGAAATACGCCCGGGCAGCCAAAATCACCTTGGTCATGGACAATCTGAATACTCACCAACCCGGATCCCTTTATGAAATATTTCCCCCCGATAAGGCCAAGGCTTTGTGGGACCGCTTCGAGTTTGTCTATACCCCCAAACACGGAAGTTGGCTCAATATGGCTGAAATCGAATTGAATGTTCTAACCGGTCAGTGCCTCAATAGACGGATTGATGACATCAATATCGTTAGAAGTGAAGCCCTGGCTTGGCAAAATTCCCGAAACAATAAAAATGCTAAAATCAATTGGCAATTTACATCCGAACAGGCTCGAATAAAATTATCACGTCTTTATCCGACTTTTGATAGTTGACGTGACACTACTTTGGATTGGCGAAGATCGGCGCCATCGGCGTTCCTTTGAATTTCATGCTCAAGGGAGAGGAGATTGCCTACATTATCGGCGACGCTGAACCCAAGGCCTTTTTCGTTGAGGATTCTGTCGTCGATACCGTCATGACTGCAAAGGACCAATTGAAGAGCGTAGAACACTTTGGATGGATCAACTTCGGGGCCAAGCCGAAACCGGAAGGTTGGATTGATGTGGATACGTTTTTTTCTGGGATTTATCCCGCGACGGAACCGGAAACGATCATCGAATCGGATGATGTCGCGACCCTGATTTATACAACGGGAACAGAGGGCTATCCCAAAGGCGTCATGACGACGCATCTCAATTACTTCATGTCACTACTCCATTTCGTTCCGGATTGCGAGTTCCGGCGCGACGATGCTTTCATCCTGGATATCCCCCTTTTCCACGTCGCGGGAAATACCGTTCTTTTAGGCGTTTTAGCGACGGGAGGCCGGATTTTCATTGCCTATGCCCCAAACCCTATTCAGACCATGGAGGTGACACAGCGTGAAAAAATCACCTACTGGGTCTATCCACCGACACTCTATGCGGCTATTCCGAATATCCCTGAATTTGAAAAATACGACCTCTCCTCCCTGAAAAAGTTTGTTTCCTTCGGGGCCGTGATCCCCATGGTCGTGATTGAAAAGTGGAAATCCATCAACCCCGATATCCAATGGCGCAACTACTGGGGACAGACGGAGAGCACTCCCGTCGGCACGACCTCCTTCCCGGAGGAATTCGACCGAAAGATGAACGCCATCGGCGTCCCTGATACGGCTATCGCGGTCAAGGTGTTCGACGAAAACGATCAGGAAGTCCCTGCGGGACAGATCGGAGAACTCGTTATCCGTAGCGCAGCGGTCATGAAAGGTTATTGGAAAAAGGACGATATAACGGCCAGGGCGCTGGCCAAAGGCTGGCTCCATACAGGCGACTTGGGTTTCATGGACGAAGAGGGTTGGGTCACGTTTGTCGACCGTAAAAAAGACATGATCAAGACCGGAGGGGAGAACGTGTCCTCACAGGAAGTGGAGGGCCTGCTCCTCCGGCACCCGAAGCTGGCTATGGCGGCGGTCGTCGGACTGCCCGATCCCTATTGGATGGAACTCGTCACGGCCATCGTCGTCCCGAAGCCGGGCATGGACGTGACCCCGGAGGAGATCATCGCCTTCAGCAAAGAGAACATGGCCGGATACAAAGTCCCGAAGAAGGTTTTCGTGAGACAGACGCTGCCCATGACGGCCAGCGGCAAGATACTCAAACGGGAGCTGCGGCGGGAGTTTGCAGATAATGCAAAGAAATAGACATTCCTGAAAAGACGCACCGGTCGACGCGTAGTGGAAACTTTTTTGAGGGTATCGAAGTCGAATCATTGGGCGGGCATGGTTATCGTTTCAGAAAACAGGGCGGGGGCCATACCCGTCATATTAATTTGATAAAATCCTGGAAACATTTTGGTTTTCAGTCTTCTGTGGTCCAAGAATCCCCAAAAAAGGCCAGAGAGTATCTCGTTTATTTGATTCAGTAATCGTTAAGTTAAATACATGCTAAGGGCGACGATTAGTAGGTGCATTCAATCAGAGTCTAAATATACTTAAATATTAAATAGCTATTGCTAATGAACACGGGGAACGATTTTATTTCGGACCTTATTGAACGGGCCTGGGCAAATATATTTTCCGGCCGCTCTCTTACCAATAGAAATCATTTTGAGGATGGAGAAAATTTACTGAAAATTGATGGGTCCACCATTTATTTCTATTTGAACTGTGGAGGTTTTTAGGGGGTAAAATTGGGGGAATGGGGTCTTATTTTAACGGGATCGGAGGCTATCTGAAACATTGTTTCCTGAAGTCCTCAACTTGTCATCTTGAATAAAACGGAAGAGTGCAAACGCTATTCAATGGAAATAATTTAAGAATTTTTGTTTTTATGGTAATAAAGAGATAGAAGCTCTTAAAAAATTAACCAGGTTTTCATCTTAGCAACCTTACTATCAAGGGAGTGTCGATGGCTGAAAATTAGACCCCATTTCTCAGGAGAGAGATGGGGTTTTTTATTGTGAATGCCTCAACCGGAGATTTCTATAATGAACGATAACAGGAAGACCAAAAAACTACTGATCCTGGAATTGGAAGATCTTCGCCGGAGGATTACTGAACTGGAAAAATCTGAATCAGAGCGCAAACGGGTGGAGTCCCAACGGCAGGAGGTTTCACTCGAAACGCAGGGCAAAAGCAGATCATTGATGCGTGCTATTACTGATTCTGCCCAGGATGCGATATTAATGATGGACCCCACGGGTTGTATCTCATTCTGGAATCCGGCGGCTGAACATATCTTTGGCTACACGAGTAAAGAGGCAATCGGTCAGAATTTGCATCAACTCCTTGCCCCAAAGCGTTACCGGGAAGAATACCATGCTGCATTTTCCAAGTTTAAAAAAACCGGTCAAGGCGAGGCTTTGAACAAGACCATCGAATTACATGCCCGCAGAAGGAATGGAGAGGAATTCCCCGTCGAACTGTCTCTTTCCGCAATTCATTTTGAGGATGGTTGGCATGCATTGGGGATCATACGCGACATCACCGAACGCCAGGAGGTGAATCGGAAACTCCAAGAAGCGGTCATATTCCAGCAGAGGTTGATTGATGCCCTGCCGATGCCTGTTTTTTATAAGGATTCAAAGGGCAGATATCTGGGATGCAACAGTTCCTTCGAGAAATTTTTCGGACAGCAAAGGGAAAAGATTACCGGCAAATCGGTCTACGAGCTATCTCCGAAAGAATTTGCTGATATATATCATGAAAAGGATCGGGTTTTGCTCCAGAATCCAGGAATACAGATTTACGAGTCTATAATAAAAGATACGGGTGGAGCTGTCCATAATGTGATCTTCCACAAGGCCACATTTCCCAACATGGATGGTTCAGTTGGTGGTCTTATCGGGGGCATTCTCGATATCACCGACCGCAAGCGGGCGGAGGAGGCGCTGCGCAATAGTGAACGCCGCCTGCACACGCTGGTGCAGACTATCCCTGACCTGATCTGGCTGAAAGACAAAGATGGTGTCTATCTCTCATGCAATACAATGTTCGAGCGTTTTTTCGGTGCCAGGGAAGCGGACATCGTCGGAAAAACCGATTACGACTTTGTAGACCGGGAACTTGCCGACTCCTTCCGCGAGCATGACAATAAGGCCATGGCGGCGGGGAAGACCACCAGCAACGAAGAATGGATCACCTTCGCAGACGATGGCCATCGTGTCTTTCTGGATACCATCAAGACGCCGATGTACAATGCTCAGGGAACGCTCATCGGCGTGCTGGGTATCGGGCGCGATATCACCGACCGCAGGGCGGTCGAGCGGATTAGAAAGGCTTTGGGAGCGACTGTTCAGGCTATTGCCGTGACTGTTGAGACGAGGGATCCCTACACGGCTGGCCATCAACGGAGGGTGGCTGATCTGGCCCGTGCGATTGCCACGGAGATGAACCTTCCTATCGATATAATCGATGGGATCCGCATGGCCGCTGCCATCCATGATCTCGGCAAGATATCCGTTCCTGCCGAAATCCTTAGTAAACCGACAAAATTAAAAAAAATCGAATTCGATCTGATCAAAGAACATTCTCAATCCGGTTACGATATATTGAAGGACATTGACTTCCCCTGGCCCGTTGCCAGGATAGTTCTGGAGCATCATGAAAGGATGAATGGTTCCGGATATCCGAATGGTTTAACGGGAGACAATATTCTTCTGGAGTCACGGATCCTGGCCGTGGCCGATGTGGTGGAATCTATGGGCTTCCCACCGTCCCTATCGTCCCTCCCTGGGCATTGAGGCAGCCCTTGAGGAAATCGAGAAGAATAAAGGAACCTTTTACGACAACACTGTCGCGGATGCCTGTATGAGATTATTTCGGGAAAAAGGTTATCAACTGCAACAAACCTGATTTTAAATGGTAATCTTTCGCCACAATTCAGTAACGTCTCCCGGGGGCTTCATTTCTTTACCACCCATGGAAATACTCTACGAGCCACCTCATCTGACCGTGAGCGGCCCGAAGAGTTCAAATGGAAATCGCTAAATCAAGCACATGACAAAGGAAAACATTTGTAGGTGAGGTCCCAATAAGCATATTTGTAACCTATTAATTCATTTTAACTCTGTATCCCATTAATAAAAACGGCTTCCACCCTTTCCATTTCAATGAAATTATTTTCAACTAAAAGATAATTTCCCTGTTCGATCTCGGTCTGATCGAGACAGGCGGCGGACAGGATTTGATTCTCCGTCAATCCGGCCTTCTTGAAAAGCTGCAATTCCTTAAAAAAAGATTCCCCCGGTTTGATTCCTTTAGATCCGCTGTCGGTCCCGACCTGCAGGTTCACCCCAATGGAGGCAGCGTAGTGAACGGCCTCCAGATGACGATTTATTATTTTTTCAAGAACAGGATGGTTCTCTTGGGGCAGAAAAGATTTGATGCTGAACAGGGCAAATATCGTCGGGGTCCAGGCCACCTTTTTTTCGGCCATCGCCTGGAGGGTTTCTTTTCTGATAAAAAAACCATGCTCAATGGAAGATACACCGAAATCAACGGCCTGACGGATGGCCCGGTCCGAATTGGCATGGCAATGTATCGGCAAACTATGAAGGCCTGCTTCCTCCTGAATAATTTTCCATTCTTCTCCAGAAAAGCCGCCTGCAGACACCGGATTTTCTTCTTGAAAAGAAACGATTCCCGAATTGAGTATTTTTAATAAATCCGCCCCGGCGTCATTTAATGACCGGATAGCCGACTGGATTTCTTTTTTTCCTAAAACCCCCATCCCCAGAAAGCCCCCATACCCTCCCTTTTTAAAAAGGGCCGAACCGGCCGATTGAAACTTCAACGGAAAGGGGAATTTCCAGTCTGAAATTTTCTTAAATTCCAACCCGAGACCGCTTTTATGCCCCATATCCGCCAATGAAACAATTCCTTTTGAAAAATAATCGGCGGATATGGAAAGGCAATCCTCTAAGTTTGACGTATGCCCATCGTTCATAAAGTGAATATGGGCATCCTGAAAAGGGGAGATTTTAAGAAGTTTTTTTTGCATCTCAACAACTAAACAATCAGTTTTCTTTTGTAGTGACTATAAAAATCCCGAATAAACCTCCTGATATCCTTCCGGCCTCTTAATGAAAACCCCAGGGCTTCAACGGACCGTATGACTTCCTGATAGGGTTTGCCTTCCAACAACGAACCGGATAACATGACCAGACTGATCCCCAGGGTCTCATCATCGGTATTGATGATCAGGGGTTCTTGCCCATGGTGAACCAGGTATCGAAAAAAACGAACTACCCAGTCGTCTTCGATGTGACAACTCTCCAAATCACAGGATTCCACCGGAATATGCAGATAACTCAACCCGGCCGAACGGACCTGGCGGGCCAGTCCTTTTTCTTTGAGGGCCAAAGGCATAATGTCCAACACTTTTTGGTACCCCTGCTGCCTGAGATTGGTTAAATCTTCCGGTTTGGGTTTTCCGATCAGGATCATATCCTTTTCGACTTTAACTTGTTTAAGTAGATACATGAGCTAACCTCCTGCTATTGTATTGACAATACTATTTCAATTTATTATTATAAAACTAAAAAGAATACAATGCCTTAAACAATCTGTCCTTGCCGTTTGCGGCTCCTTACCGAATCCGCCCCCGCAAATAATGTCTTTGGCAGACGGCAAATTCAATACGGAAAGGGACATAACTATGATAAAACGACCCATCTTGTCCTTGGTGTTGGCCCTATTGGTTCTTTTCATTATCGGCTCCAGCCTCCTGGGATTCTACACCGAATGGCTCTGGTTTAAATCCCTGGGGTACACCTCAGTCTTCCTGCGTCTAATCAATTACAAGTTGCTGTTAGGAGGCCTATTCGGAATTGTCTCCGCCATACTCTTTTATGGGCATGGCCGGGTGGTTTTCCGTTTGGCCCACACCCCTTACCCCTTGAATACCGAAGCGGTCCCTATTAATATCCCGGCCTGGTTGGAAGGACGACTCCAATCCTTTTTATTACCGGTGGCGGTTCTCATAGGCATTTTCATGGGTCTGGGTGCTGCCGGTCAATGGGATTCCTTTCAGCTCTTTCTCAACTCCTTGCCGATCGGTGAATCCGACCCTGTTTTTAAAAAGGATATTTCTTTTTATCTGTTCCGTCTACCCTTTTTCCATTATCTATCCAGCTGGTTCGGAGGCCTGTGGTTTGTATCGCTCTTGTCGGGTTTATTTATTATAGTTTTCAGATTCCAATTCCAGGTCGGCCCCAAAGGGTTGGTCCTCAAACCCTGGGTGAAAAGTTACCTTTTTGCTATTTCTGGAATACTTTTTCTCCTTTTGACTTACTATTTTTTCCTTTCCCGATTTGATCTCCTTTTTACCGGTCGAGGAGTGGTATTCGGTCCCGGCTATGTGGACCAAAATTACCTTCTGCCGGTTCTGGGTGTCATGGTTTTTGTTTCCCTGCTGACCGGATTGCTTTTTTTGTTCCAATCCTTCAAACCGGAAAGGCGCTGGATTTATGGGGTCCTGGCTGTTTTTATCGGCGCTTATATTATAGGGGTCCATCTCCTTCCCGGATTTGTACAACGTTTTATTGTTACCCCCAATGAGATTCAGAGGGAAACACCCTACTTGTCCCGTTATATACAAGGGACACTCCAGGGATACGGTCTCGGCCAGGTAGAAGAACGCCAACTGCCTGCCGAATCGACCTTGACACCGGCCTTATTGGATGCCAACCGCCTGACGGTCAAAAATATCCGCCTCTGGGATCACCGTCCTTTATTGGAAACCTTCAGCCAGCTCCAGGAGATCAGGACTTACTACAAATTTCAAACCGTAGACAATGACCGTTACTATATCAATAAAGAATATCGTCAGGTTTTACTTTCCGCGCGGGAACTCTCTTATGCCGATCTACCCAGTAAAAACTGGATCAATGAACATCTTGTTTACACCCATGGGTATGGGTTAACCCTCGGAGTGGTCAATCAGGTCTCCCCGGAAGGGCTTCCGGACCTCCTGATCCAGGATATCCCGCCGGTTTCCAAAGACGATCTGAAGGTGACCCAGCCGGAAATCTATTTCGGTGAAATTGAAAACGATTATATCATTGTTAACAGCCGGCAAAAAGAGTTCAATTATCCCTCCGGGGATCAAAATGTCTTTGCCAGTTATCAGGGTAAAGGAGGTATTCCCATCGGTGGGTTCTTTAGTAAAGCCCTTTGGTCCATACGTTTCGGTGCTTTTAAGATTTTACTCTCCTCGGATATTACTTCTCGAAGCCGCATCCTGTTTGATCGCTCCATTCGAACCCGGGTTCAAAAACTGGTCCCTTTTCTCCAGGTGGATCAGGATCCTTACTTAGTCGTTTCAGGGGGGCGCCTCTTTTGGATCCTGGATGCCTATACGCTGTCCTCCAATTACCCTTATTCCCGTCCGGTTAAGAAGATGGGAAATTATATTCGTAATTCGGTAGTTGCCGTGGTCGATGCCTATGAAGGTTCGGTCCAGTTGTATATCAAAGATAATAAGGACCCGTTGATTAAAGCCTACGCCCGAATCTTCCCGGATCTCTTCAAGCCGTTGGAGACCATGGATCCGGACCTAAAAAGTCATTTACGCTATCCTCATTTTTTGTTTGATATCCAATCACGGATCTACGCCACTTATCACATGACGAATCCTCAAACCTTTTATAATCGGGAGGATGTTTGGGAAATTCCGGCCAATCTGGTGTCCACACAGAAAGATATGGAATCTTATTACACCATCATGCGCCTTCCCAGTGAAAAAAAAGAAGAATTTATTTTAATGATCCCTTTTACACCCCAGAAAAAAGACAACCTGGCCGCCTGGATGTCCGTCAATTGCGATTTTCCGGATTTCGGAAGATTTGTGGTCTATCGTTTTCCCAAGCAACGACTGGTCTACGGTCCGAAACAGATCGAATCGCGGATCAATCAAGATCCGGAAATTTCCAGGCAGCTATCCTTATGGGATCAACGTGGTTCTAAGGTAACTTTAGGGACCCTTTTGGTAATTCCTATTGAGGGGTCCCTGATTTATGTTCAACCGTTGTATATCAAGGCGGAGAGCGGACAGATCCCGGAACTTAAACGGGTCGTTGTAGCTTACGAAAATCAAATTGCCATGGAAGAAACTTTGGAAAAATCGCTGGGACAAATTTTTGGACAGGAGACCAAAAAGGCCCGCGAAGAAACAGCCGGCCTACCCTTACCGACCGATAAAACCCAACCGCTTCAATCCCTGGGCAATCAGGCCTGGCAATATTATCAAAAGGCTCGCACTGCCTTGAAACAGGAAAACTGGACGGCCTACGGACAGGCCCTTAAGGATCTGGAACAGGTCTTGATTCAAATAAAGGAGGGGAAGCGGTAGCTTTATCTTGTTTTAATATTTTCCCGGACCCAATCTGCAATGCTGTCGAGAGAGGCCCCGGGGGTAAAAATTTCTTTGACTCCCATTTGTTTCAGAGAAAGAATATCCTCCTCGGGGAAGATTCCACCGCCAATCAAGGCGATATCTTCAGCCCCTTGGTCCTTGAGCAGATCCAGGACCTGAGGAAATAAATAATTATGGGCCCCGGCCAGACTGGACAAACCGATGAGATCCACATCCTCCTGAATAGCGGCCTGGACAATCTGTTCCGGGGTTTGATGCAATCCCGTATAAACCACTTCAAATCCCGCATCCCTGAAGGCCCGGGCTATAATTCGCGCCCCGCGATCATGTCCGTCCAGTCCGGGCTTTCCAACTAAAATTCGAATTTTTCGTTCCTGGTTCATTCTATTTTTTCCCTTATGATAATGATAGATTTTCCTTCCAATGAAAGAGAGAAAGGGATAGGTCTCAAAACCGTGGTCTTTTCATTCCGCAATTTTCAATCCGAAATCCGTAATCAGTAGATTCCCGGGTCGCGATACACGCCAAACACCTCACGGTAAACATCACAACATTCCTGCAAAGTAGCCTGTTCTTTGACGGCCTCGATCAAAAAAGGCATGACATTTTCCTGATCGGTACAGGCATTGCCCAGGCGATCCAGACATTTCCGGACTTCGACATTCTTTCGGCTATTTTTGATCGCTTGGGTCCTGGCAATCTGCCTGGTTTCCAATTCCGGATCAATCTTTAAAATCTCCACCGGCGGGGCTTCTTCCGTCTCGTATTTATTGACGCCGACCATGACCTTATCCCGCCGGTCGATCTGCTGCTGAAATTTGTAGGCGGCATCGGCGATTTCCATTTGGGGATAGTGTCGCTCCAGGGCCTCGACCATACCACCCAGGTCATCAATCTTTTGGATGTAATCCATGGCCTTAGATTCCATCTCATTAGTCAGGGCCTCGATAAAATAGGATCCTCCCAAAGGATCGATGGTGTTGGCCACGCCTGATTCCTCGGCGATAATCTGCTGGGTTCGCAAAGCGATGGTGGCCGCTTCTTCTGTCGGTAAGGCCAGGACCTCATCTAAAGAATTAGTGTGCAATGATTGGGTCCCACCTAAAACGGCCGAGAGGGCCTGTAAGGTGGTCCGGATCACATTATTATACGGTTGCTGAGCAGTTAACGAACATCCAGCCGTCTGGGTATGAAAACGCAGCCACCAGGATCTGGGGTTTTCGGCCCTAAACCGTTCTTTCATAAATCGGGCCCACATCCTGCGGGCAGCACGGTATTTGGCGATTTCCTCGAAAAAATCAATGTGGGCATTAAAAAAAAAGGAAAGACGGGGAGCAAAATCATCTACCTTTAAACCCCGTTCGATGGCTGCCTGGACATAGGCCAACCCATCGGCCAGGGTAAAAGCGAGTTCCTGAACCGCCGTGGAGCCGGCTTCACGGATGTGATAACCGCTGATGCTAATGGTGTTCCACCGGGGGACCTCTTTGGTCCCGAATTCGACAGTGTCGATCACCAAGCGAACCGATGGCCGGGGAGGACACATAAAAGTCTTTTGAGCGGCAAACTCCTTCAACATATCATTCTGAATGGTTCCCCCCAGCTTATTTCTGGCGATCCCCCTATTTTCGGCCATGGCTATATACATGGCCCAGATAACCGAGGCTGGAGGATTGATGGTCATGGAAGTGGTAATCCGGTCAATGGGCAATCCCTCAAAGAGGATCTCCATGTCTTTCAAAGTATCGATGGCCACCCCGCATTTTCCGCATTCCCCTCTGGCCATGGGAGAATCCGTGTCATAACCCATAAGGGTGGGCATATCAAAGGCCGTGGATAGTCCGGTTTGACCCTGTTGAACGAGATAGTGAAAACGCTTATTAGTATCCTCGGCTGAACCCAATCCGGCAAACATGCGCATGGTCCACAGCCGGCCCCGGTACATGGAAGGCTGAACCCCACGGGTGAAGGGATAGGAACACGGGAAGGAAATCTCCTTTTCAAAGTCCATTTCCGCAAGGTCTTCAGGCGTATAAAGGTCCTTTATCTCCAAATCGGAAACCGTGGAAAAACGTTTTTTCCGCTCCGGCATCAGGGAAAGCTGGGTAGATAATTCCCTTTGCCAATTCCCTTTACCTTTCTTGGCCTTATCAATCTGGTCATCTTTAAACATAGTTACCTCTCAATACCCCTTCGGTCCGGTACCCCTTTTGAAAAATAATGTTTTTGGTTTTTCATTTCCGTGACCAGATCGGCCTTCTCCACTATTTTGGGATGGGCATATCGGCCGGTTAAAATCAATTCCATTGGAGCGGGTTTCCGGTCGATCAGTTCCAAAACCGCCTCAACCGGCAAAAGCCCAAAGGAAACAGCCACATTAATTTCGTCCAGGATTAAAATATCGATGGGCTGGTTCAACATGACTTCCCTGGAAAAATCCAGTGCTTTGAGGGCCAAGTCTTTGTCCTTGGGGTCCAGGTGGTCCTTATTGATAAACCCGGTACGTCCCATGGGTTTAATAAACAGCCAGGGGGCCAGCTTTTCGGCAGCCATTAATTCACCGGTTTTTTCCGGACCTTTCATGAATTGAACCATTACAACTTTATGACCGTGTCCGACTGCTCTAAGGGCCAACCCCAGGGCAGCGGTGGTTTTTCCTTTACCCTCTCCGGTATAAACCTGAATCATGCCCTTAGGCTGATCCTCAGCCAACTTATTTGCCTCCCAATAATCCCCTGGCAATAACCAGGCGCTGGATTTCCGAAGTCCCTTCATACAACGTCGTCACCCGTGCGTCCCGGGCCATGCGCTCCACCGGAAAATCGGACGTATAACCATACCCTCCTAAAATCTGGATGGCGTTATAACAAGCCTTATTAGCCGCTTCTGAAGCCAGCAATTTGCCCATGGAAGCCTCCCGGGTAAAGGGCCTTCCTGTTTCTTTAAGAAAGGCGGCCCGAAGAACAAGCAACTGAGCTGCCGAAAGTTCGGCATAGGAATCGGCGATCATCCATTGAATAGCCTGAAACTGGGTAATCGGCTTACCGAATTGTTCCCTTGTTTTAGCGTACTCCACAGCGAAATCCATGGCCGCCCGGCCGATACCGATAGACAGGGAACCGATCCCGATCCGACCTCCGGCCAACTCCATCAGGGAAATTCTAAAGCCGTCGTCCAGCGAACCGAGAAGATTTTCTTTAGGGATCCGGCAGCGGTCAAAAATAAGGGGATTGGTGCTGGAACCTTTCTGACCCATCTTTTTTTCATCAGTACCAACGATATAGCCCGGGGTATCTTTTTCAACCACGAAAGCGCTGATCCCCCGGCCTTTCGGGGCGTTCTTATTCGTCAGGGCCCAGACCACTACCACGCCGGCATACTCGGCGCTGGAAATAAAGATCTTCGACCCGTCGAGAACCCATTCATTCCCATCCAAAACTGCAGTCGTCTTCATCCCTGCCGGATCCGAGCCGGCACCGGGTTCGGTTAGGCCGAAGGCCCCAGCCGGGTATTCTCCTGAACATAGACGCGGGACGTATTTCTTTTTAACTTCATCCGTTCCGAATTCCAGTAACACTTCGGCCACCATATTGGTCACCGACATGGTTACCGCTGTGGCGGCGCACCCGGCCCCAATTTCAGTCAGGGCCAAACTGTAGGCCACCACCCCAATTTCCGTTCCGCCGTATATCTCGGGAATATTAACCCCCATCAAACCCAGTTCCGCCATTTTCCGTAAGTTGGCCTTGAGCAAGGTCCGATCCTTGGTTTCATCCAATCGGGCGGCTTGTGGAACCAGTTCGGTCCGTGAAAAATCCCGGCACATTTCCTGGATCATCTTTTGTTCTTCGGTCAGGGCGAAGTTCATGATTTTGACTTGTCAGGCTTAAGGCATTAGGCTTGAGGCATGAGGAATAATTCTTACCAAAATTTTGTTTTTATTTCTTTGACCTCGTGCCTCGTGCCTCGTTCCTCGTGCCTATCTTCCTTTCAATATATTATTAGCAATAACCACCCTCATGATTTCGTTGGTGCCTTCGTAGATCTGAGTGATCTTGGCATCCCTCATATGACGTTCCATGGGGTATTCCTTGCAGTACCCGTATCCCCCCAAGATTTGAACCCCTTCAATGGCCGCCTGCATAGCTGTGTCCGAGGCATACATCTTAGCCATGGCCGCCGCTTTTTCATAATGCTGGTGCTGGTCTTCCATCCAAGCGGCACGCAGAGTCAAAAGCTCGGCTGCATCCAACCGGGTGGCCATGTCGGCCAATTTCCATTGAATGGCCTGGAAGCCGGCAATCGGTTGACCGAATTGCTCACGGGTCTTGGCATATTCAAGGCCTTCTTCCAGAACCGCTCGGCCGATTCCAATGGCCTGGGAGGCAATCCCGATTCTTCCCCCATCCAAGGTGGTCAGCATCTGTTTGAATCCTTCTCCGGGTTTTCCCAGCAAGGCATCTTTGGGTAATCGGGCATTGTCAAAAATCATTTCAGCCGTACCCGACGCATTGATGCCCATCTTTTCCTCTACTCTTCCCAATGAATAACCCGGTGTGTTTTCCAGGTCCACGATAAAAGAACTGATCCCTTTGGACCCTTTTTCTTTGTCGGTAACTGCGGCTAAAACACAATAACCGGCGACATTTCCACTGGTGATGAATTTTTTTTCGCCATTGACAACCCATTCATTTCCATCCAAAATCGCTGTGGTCCGCAGGCGGGCCGGATCCGATCCGGCTCCTGCTTCGGTCAACCCGAAACAACCCAGCTTTTCTCCGGCGGCCACGGGGGTCAGGTATTTCATCTTTTGTTCATGCGTTCCAAAAGCCATTACAGGGAAACAATACAGGGAGTTGTTCACCGACATAATCGCCCCGGTAGAAGCACAGGCCTTGGAAATCTCAATCAAAGCGACTACATAACTGACATAGTCCATCCCGCCCCCCCCATATTCCTCGGGAACGGCAATCCCCAGGAACTTGAGGTCTGCCAACTTTTTACAGATATCGGCCGGATGTTCATGTGTGGCATCCAAGCGGGCGGCCACGGGTTTGATCTCGGCCTCGGCAAACTTTCGGGCCATCTCCCGAACCATCTGCTGTTCTTCGGTTAAATTAAAATCCATATCTTTATCTCCTTATTTTCTTTCCAGTATCATTGCCGCTCCCATACCACCCCCGACACAAAGAGTGGCCAACCCAAGAGCAGCATTATTTTTTATCATGCCATAAAGCAGGGTAATCAATATCCTGGCCCCACTGGCTCCGATCGGATGCCCCAGAGCGATAGCCCCGCCACTTATGTTGACCTTGTCCAAATCCCATTCCATCTCCCGGTTTACCGCTGCCGCCTGGGCGGCAAAGGCCTCGTTGGCTTCGATCAAATCCAGATCTTTTACCGAAAGCCCTGCTTTTTTCAAAGCCTTCCTGGAAGCCGGAATCGGTCCGGTTCCCATAATAGAAGGGTCTACTCCGGCTGTGGCAAAAGAACGGATAGTAGCCAAAGGAGGAAGCCCCATCTCCCGGGCCTTGTCCAAAGACATGACCAACACAGCCCCGGCCCCGTCGTTGATTCCTGAGGCGTTACCGGCAGTCACGGTCCCATTGGGTTTAAAGGCCGGCTTTAGCCTAGCCAGATCAGCCAATGTGGTGGCACGAGGATGTTCATCCGTATCAAAAAGCACGGGATCCCCTTTTTTTTGAGGAAGCTGGACCGGAACGATTTCATCTCTGAACCTGCCTTCAGCCTGAGCCTTCAAGGCATTCTCCTGGCTGCGCAAGGCCAACCGGTCTTGATCCTCCCGTGAGATTCCAAATTGCTCAGCCACATTTTCTGCGGTGATGCCCATGTGGACCTGACCGAAAACATCCTGGAGCCCATCATAGATCATCAGATCCACTAATTCACTATTACCCATTCGAGATCCCCAACGGGCCTGTCTTAAACCGTAAGGGGCCAAACTCATGCTTTCCATGCCTCCGGCCATAACAATTTCGGCGTCTCCTGCCAGGATGGCTTGTGCCGCCATCATAACCGACTTTAAACCGGAAGCGCAGACCATGTTGATGGTTGTGGCTGGAACTTCACGGGGGATTCCGGAATGAATCACCACTTGCCGGGCAGGGTTCTGTCCCTGTCCGGCTTGCAGGACGTTACCCAATATAACTTCATCGACCTTTTCCGAAGGAATAGAGGCCCGTTTTAGAGCCTCCTTTACGGCAATAACCCCTAATTGAACTGCTGAAATATCCTTGAGACCGCCCCCGAAACGTCCTACCGGAGTACGAGCCGCACTAACGATTACCACTTCTTTCATATAAACCTCCCTTAAAAATTGAATTCAGAATCCAGAATTCAGAAAATGCAATCCACATTAATAGTCAAGAGTTATCAAATTTTGGAAGGGGACACCGTCTTTCCCCTAATATTTTCCAAAGAAATCTACCCTTCTGACTTCTAGATTCTGGATTCTAATTTATTATGCTTTTTCTACAATCAAACTGACGGCTTCTCCCCCGCCCAGGCACAAAGAGGCCATTCCTCGTTTGGCCCCACGGTCTTTCATGGCATAAAGCAAAGAGACCAAGACTCTGGCACCGCTGGCCCCGATCGGGTGTCCTATGGCAATTGCGCCCCCATGAACGTTGACTCTTTCTGGATCAAGCTCCAGTTCTCTAATTACCGCCACAGTAGACGCTGCAAAGGCCTCATTAACCTCCTGAAGGTCTATGTCGTTGATCGACAATCCGGCTTTTTTAAGGACCTTGGGGATGGAAAGTAAGGGGGCCACTAAGACGTATTTGGGGTCCAAACCGGAAGACCCTTGGGCGCCAACCCTGGCCAGAGGAGATAAATTAAGTTCCCGGATTTTAGTTCCGGACATCAGAACCACGGCAGCCGCACCATCACTGATTTTGGAAGAATTTCCGGCCGTAACCGTCCCGTTTTTTTGAAACGCCGTCCTTAACCCGGAGAGAGCCGAAAGCTGGGTTTCTCTGACAATTTCGTCCTGATCAAAAAAAAGGGTGGCTTTTCCTTTTTGTGGAAGGGAAACGGGTAATATTTCATCTCTAAATTTACCTTCTTCCCTGGCCCTCAAGGCTTTATGATAAGAATTATAGGCAAACAGATCCTGATCTTCCCGGGTTACACCATATTTCTCGGCACAGTATTCGGCACTGACGCCCATCAAAAAATCATTATTGATATCCCTCAAGCCGTCGTGGTCCATGGAATCGATGAGAATTCCGTTCCCCATTCGATATCCGCTGCGCACCTGTTCCAAATAAAATGGTGCCTGGGTCATATTTTCCATCCCACCGGCTACGATCACTTCCGCATCTTTCAAGGCAATGGCCTGGGCGGCTAACATTACCGCCTTTAATCCCGAACCGCAGACTTTATTGACTGTTAGAGCCCCAACTTCAAAAGGAAGGCCGGCCTTGAGCATGGCCTGACGAGCAGGATTCTGTCCCAGTCCGGCAGGCAGAACATTACCCATAATAACCTCATTCACCTGTTCTTTTTCCAATCCGGCACGAGAAATGGCTTCGGAGATAACCAACGCTCCCAATTCGGTGGCTTTTATTTTGCTCAAACTTCCATTAAAAGCCCCCACAGGGGTTCTTACGCCGCTGACAATATAGACTTCTTCCAACATGGTACTTTTCCTTGGGTTAAAGATTGGGAAGCGCCCTTTGAGCATATTCTCAGTCGCTTGGGGGGATCAAAGAGGGAAAACTGACGTCGGTATTCGTTTACCATGAAATGAATCTAACGTTTCATCTTTAGTGTTGCAGTGGAGGATGCAGCATGGGGGTCTTTATGGAACTCTTCATCCAAGTAATCCAGGGTCTTTTCCTGATGGCGGATGATTTTCCCGGCTACCATAAAAACCACCATCTCGGACATATGGACGGCATGATCAGCAATCCGCTCCAGGTATTTGGCCACGAACATGATCTTCATGGCCCGGGGAATGAGGATGGATTTTTCTCCCATCAAATTTAGGAGCTCTTCAATTACCTTCTTATAGGTATCATTCACATAGGTATCATCACGGCATACTGCCAAGGCCATTTCAATGTCCTCATTAACGAAGGCTTCCAAGGATCGGTGAACCAAATCTTCGGTCGCCTCGGCCATAATGGGAAGGTGAAAACAGACGCCACTGCGAGGTTCCTCCACCATCTCAAGAGCCCGACTGGCAATATTGGTCGCCAAATCCCCCATGCGTTCCAGAGAGGTGATGATTTTCATGGCAGTGGAAATAAACCTCAAATCTCTCCCGGCCGGTTGGCGCAGGGCAATAACCCGCAGGCACATTTCTTCCGTGTCTACTTCCAGTTCATTAATCTGATGATCAGATTCTATGATTGTTTGGGCCATATTGGGGTCCCGATACATGACCGAAGTAATAGCTGAAACCACATTATTTTCAACCATCTCCCCCATTCGCAGAATTTTTTGTTTCAGCAAATTGAGTTCTTCATCATATTTGGTGTTGATATGAGAACGTTCCATAAATCGGTCCCGGGACCCTTTCTGAAAATTATTTGAAATCCTGTCGTTGATTAGAAATTCAGATCTGAAGTTCAGTACCCCAACTATTCCTAATCAAACAAAAACGGCTATGGATCTTCAACGAAGCTTTCGGGCAATTTCACCCAAGATATCCGTACTCCGGAGTACCCCGATGATCTTTCCGCCGTCAGCGACCGGTATTATTTCCAAATCATAATCTTCCATGATTCGGATCGCTTCAAATAGACTTTGATTGGGACGTGCAAAAACTTCATAGGAGACTAAAACATCATTAACCGTGACTAATGATCCATCCTCACTATGTTCTCTAAGGTAGGTCGCCCAGTCTTCGTCTTTGCCCTCTCGTTTTAATTTATTATAAAGAATAATTAAATATTTTAATACTTCTTTTGTGGTTATGAGGCCTAAATATTCCCCTGAGGACCTCATAACAACCAAACCAAAAATATGGATTCCTTGTTTTTCCCCTCCCGGAAGACTCATTAATGCACAGGCTTCTATTAAAGGGGTTTCCGGTGTTATGGTTTCGAAATTAGGATCCATTACTTCCCAAACTCGTTTTTCGAAAGGCATACTATTGGTCTCCTGACTATTGTTTAAAAAAATTTTAACCCGGCAACCACATTAATTATATAAGATGCACTCATAAAAGTCCATCAACAAGCCCTGCCAAAGGCAGGATATCGGCCAGGTCCCGCCACTTGAATAGGTTTCAATTGGTTTGACCTTCATCCCAGAACGGAATTTAATTGTCCTTGGCCTGTAAATGGATTCATGTGAGACCATCAATTGTACCTTTTACGAGGTTATCATCTAAGAAAAATCAGGATTGCCACCCTGATTTTTCATCCCCTCTTGAAAATGCCTGTCAATTTAAGGATTTTCTATGATATGATATAAATCAAATAAAAAAAGTTGTCAAGCAAGGGTATGAAATGAATAAAATTATTTTAATAGCCCTGATAGCCCCTTTGGGGTTTTTGCTTTGGGGCTCACTTTCCAGAATTCAGGCCGAAGGGTTCTTCCATCAGGTCCTTGAAAAGCGGCTGGACAATGGATTACAGGTCCTTTTACTGTTCAACAGCAAGGCCCCGGTTGTTTCTATCCAAATCTGGTATAAGGTCGGTTCCGCGAACGAGGCCCTGGGGCAGTCCGGCCTGGCCCATCTTACCGAACATTTGATGTTCCGAGGAACACAAAAATTTGGTCCCAAGCAGTTTTCTCGGCTCGTTCAAAAGAACGGAGGACAGGATAACGCCTTTACCGGCCGGGATTATACGGCTTATTATGAAAATCTGGCTTCAGATCGCTTGGCCGTCGCCCTGGATCTGGAATCAGATCGGATGACCGGCCTCATGGTCGATGACGACAAATTTTTCACGGAAAGAAAGGTGGTCCAGGAAGAACGCCGGCTAAGGATTAAGGATGACCCCACCGCCTCTTTATTTGAAGAAGTCATTGTAACGGCCTTCAAGTCCCATCCCTACAAAAGACCCATAACCGGCTGGATGGAAGACTTGGAAGGTCTCCTCCCTTCAGATTTTCAGTCCTTTTACCGGAAATACTATCAACCGGCCAATGCCACCCTGGTTGTATCCGGCGATTTTGATAAAGACCACCTTTGGGGGATGATTGAAAACACCTTTGCCCGAAATCCCAAAGGAGAGGATTTTAAACCGATCATTATAAATGAGCCGCCACAGGAATCAGATTTACGGGTTGTTCTTAAAAAAGAAGCGCAACTGCCTTTTGTAGTCCTGGCCTATCATGTCCCATCCTTCCCCCATCCGGACTCTTTCTCTTTAGACGTTATGTCCCAAATTTTAGCCGGCGGTAAAAGCTCCAGGATGTACCAAAAAATGGTTTATCAGGAACAGAAGGCATTGGATATTGGAGCGGATTATAGCTTTGCGTCAAAGGATCCTTTTCTTTTTTTCTTTTATGCCCAGGCCATGCCCGGCCAAAAACCGGAACAGATCGAAGAAAGGCTCTTTCAGGAACTGGAATCCTGGGAAAAAGTTCCCCCGACTCCTGAGGAAATAGAAAGGGCAAGAAACCAGATCGAGGCGGCTTATATATTTTCTCAGGACTCCATCTTTTATCAAGCCAACCTCCTCGGTAAATATCACACCCTTGGTAACTGGAAAGATTTGAATGCCTATCTTCCTGGGATTCGGGCTGTTCAACAGTCCGACCTTTTGCAGGTCTATCAAACTTATTTCAAGGACCGAAATAAAACTGTGGGGGTTCTAATTCCCTTTAATCAGGCAGTAGGAGATAAGTAATAGACACCAGGAAAAACAGTAAACAGGTGAGCTATGAATCTCAACCCCTGTTGCCTATTGCCTGTTTCCTGTTCTTATTGAAAGAGCTTATCTTGATCTGAAAGGTCTAAACCATCATGCTTTCTTTGGTGAATTCTTCTGAAGTTTTGTCCTCCGCATCTTTGAATTGGGCCGAACCGTTGGCCAGAAAAACCAGACTTTCCAATGGGATGACTTTGGTAGTTTCAGAAAAGAACCAGCTCCCGACCATCCATCTGCAAGTTATGATCCGGGCCGGTTCAACTCAAGACCCTCCCGACCGCTTAGGGTTGGCTAATTTAACGGCTGAATTACTGACCCAGGGTACTTCGCAAAAAGAGGCCTCCCAAATCAACCGGGAAATCGAATCGGTGGGGGGTTCCCTTTCCGCTTCCGGGGAATCGGACTATGCCTCCTTAAGCTTGTCCATTTTAAAAAAAGATCTGCCCCTGGGCCTCTCCCTCCTTGCAGATATCCTTTTAAACCCCCTTTTTGCCCCTCCGGAGATGGATCGTAAAATTTCGGAATTTAAGGCCCGACTGAAGCAAAGAGATGAAGAGCCCAGGCAGGTGGCCCGAATGACCTTTTCAAAAATTTTATTCGGGACTCATCCATATGCTCATCCGACTGAAGGGACACCTGAAACCCTCTCATCGGTAACCAGAGAAGACATAATCCGTTTTTTCAAGACCTATTACCAACCGGGCAATGTGTTTATGGTTATAGTCGGACAAATTTCCTTGAAAGAAGGGGTGACTTTGATTGAACCACTTTTTGAGGAATGGAAATCCGGCTCCGAAATTCGACCGGTCCTGTCTCCGCCTCCGGACTTGAACGGTACGGTGATCGAAAAGATCGACAGGCCCATTACCCAGGCCAATATCATCTGGGGTCACCTGGGGATTGCCCGGTCCAACCCCGACTTTTATGCCCTGCAGGTTATGAATTATATCTTGGGGGGTGGAGGGTTTGTTTCCCGCCTGGTGGACAACATCAGAGACAACCTGGGTTTGACTTACGGGATTTACAGCCTTTTTGATGCCCGGGAATACTCCGGCTCCTTTCAAATTGCCGTAGAGACAAAAAGCAAAAATACCAACCTGGCCCTTTCCGAGATAATTAAAGAATTAAGAAAATTATTGGAACAGGGCGTTACCCCAACCGAGCTTTCTGAGGCCAAGGCTTACTTGACCGGAAGCTTTCCTTTGAAAATGGATACCAATGGAAAGATGGTACGGTTATTATCCGCCATAGAACTGTATGGTCTGGGTTTGGAATATCCTAAAAAATATACCCAGCTTATCAATCAGGTGACAGCCGATGAGGTTCTTCGCGTAGCCCGAACCTACATCAAGCCTGACAAATTTCTGCTGGTTGTGGTGGGCAATCAAAAAGAGATTGGGTTGAAGGAAAGGTTGTAGAAAACCACCTCAAAAATTAACCAAAACTATTTGAAATTATAATATATATTTGATGTTTGGTGCCTTTTCTATCAACCCGTTAAAACAAGGCCCTGACGAACTCTTCAGGATTAAAGGGCTGTAAATCCTCCACCTTTTCGCCGATACCGATATATTCAATCGGGATCTTCAGTTCATTGCAGATGCCGACTATGATCCCTCCTTTGGCCGTGCCGTCCAATTTGGTCAGGATTATCCCGTTGATCTCCATGGCTTCATTGAAAAGCCGGGCCTGGGAGATGGCATTCTGCCCCATGGTGGCATCTAAGACCAGCCAGGTTTGATGAGGTCCTTCGGGGATCTCCTTTTGAATCACTCGGCGGGTCTTTTTCAGTTCCTCCATAAGGTTTACCCGGGTATGCAGTCTTCCGGCCGTATCGATCAGAACAATATCCATCTCCCGGGCCCGGGCGGCCTTAACAGCGTCAAAGACCACGGCCGATGGATCAGAGCCTTCCTTCTGGCGGATGATCTCTGCCCCGGAACGGTCGGCCCAAATTTCCAGTTGCTCGCCGGCCGCGGCCCGAAAGGTATCTCCGGCCACCAATAAAACCTTTTTCCCCTGGGCGCGAAAACGTTGGGCCAAGTTTACCGATCGTAGTGGTTTTTCCCACCCCATTGACTCCGATAACCAGAATGACAAAAGGTTTTTGAGAATAATCGATCACTTTTCCAGGCACGGCCAGAAAGCGAAATATCTCCTTCTGCAAATATTCTTTCAAACGTTCGGGATTATTCAGTTCTTTTCTTTTCACCTTCTCCTGAATCGAATCGATCAAGACTTGGGTGGTCGGGACTCCCAGGTCCGAGGTGATCAATATTTCTTCCAATTCTTCCATGAGATCTTCATCGATCTCCTTTTTCCCCAGAACCAGACGATCCACACGGGTGATCAACGTATCCCGGGTTTTGGTTAATCTTTGTTTCAGACGGCCGAAAAAACCCGTATTGTTTTCCTGGATCTCTTCCGGCTCAGAATTGCTTTCTTTCTCTCCCCTGTCCGTTTCATGAGTTTGAGGGTTATCTTTTTGTTCTTTTTTGGAAAACCATTTCAACATAGGACCCGCTTTCGTTTCAAAGATTTTTTTTAAAAAATGAATTTAGAATTAGTTGGTTATGGCTTAAAAGGATGAGGATTTTGATCCAGTAGAATCGGCTGAAGCGATCCCCGCGGTATTCGGCCACAGCCGATATTTTATTGCCCGGCTTGAAAAAAGGCGGATTGGTGTCCGAAAACAACGTCAATAATTCACCTTTCCGATCTTTTAAAAAATCAGGGAACCCTTCAATTTCTTTGGTTTCATCCACCCGGATAATTAAGCGATAGAGGCTTTTCCCGGGAGGTAAACCCAATGCCTCGGGGGCTATTGAACTGATTCCCTGGATTGTTCCGTAAAGCTGTGTCTGATTTACCTGAACAGGAATTTTGTCCTTCCCCGGTGTTTCATTCTTTTTTCTTTCAATCGGAAGGACTTTTTCCTTTTGGTCAGATCCTCAGTTGGGCCGGCAGAGGTTTTTTTGGTTTTAAGGATATGGTCCGGGAGCCAGTCTCCTTTCCAGATAAAGGCATCCGGAGAATATTCCTTTAAGGCAGAAAGCAAGGTCAGTGCCTGTTCCAGATCTTCTAATTTTCCCACCCTGACTATATAATCCTTTCCGTTTTTCTCAATCCGGAGGTGAGCGGCTAAATCGGAAGGGAGAGATTTATCTAACTGGTTGAATTGTTGTTGCGCATTGGGATATTTATGAAAAGCACCCAATTGAACGCTATAAACTCTTGGCCCAGGCCTCCTGGTTGCAAAGCAGGCTGGCCAGCAGGAATATGCCTACCCATAGATGTGGTATTTTCGTTTTGCTATGCCTGGTCATATGTAGAGAGTACAAAGGAAAGGGCGTGATCCTGTTGCGAAGTTTAGCACAGGCGTAACCGATGTGTAAATAATATCTTTTTCGCAGATTTGGATGGAAAAGGGGGAAAAACCTATTGAATCGTATCCAACCGGACCGATACCAATTTGGATATCCCAGGCTGTTCCATGGTCACCCCATAGAGTGTATCAGCCATTTCCATGATCCTGCGGTTATGGGTGATCAGAATGATCTGGGAATCACGGACAATACTCTGTACCAGACTTTTGAACCGCTCGACATTGGCTTCATCCAAAAAGGCGTCTATTTCGTCCAGCAGACAAAAGGGGCTGGGTTTGACCAAGTAGGTCGAGAATAAAAGGGCCAGGGCTGTTAGCGCCTTTTCTCCCCCGGAAAGGAGGGTCATATTAGTCACTCGTTTTCCCGGAGGATGAACCATGATATCCACCCCGGATTCCAGGGGATCGTTTTCATCGGTCAGGGACAATTTAGCGCTCCCACCTCCAAACAACAACGGAAAAACCTCGTTCATCTTCTCCTGAATAATTTTAAAAGTAGATAAAAAAAGATCCTTGGAAGTAAAATTTATTTTTTGAATGGCCCGTTTCAAAGCATCCATGGATTTAAGCAGGTCATCTTCCTGGGTATGATAAAAATCGTATCGTTCCTTAAAGGCGTTATATTCTTCAAGGGCTGTTAGATTGACTTCTCCTATTTGTTCCAACTTTTCCCTAAATTCCCGGCGCTTTCCCCTCAAGGCTTCAAGGTCTTCATCCCCTTTTAAATATGTGGACACCACTTCCTCCGGAGGCAGGCCGGACTGTTCCAGGGATTGTTCTTTTAAATGGTCTATTTTCATCGCCATTTGGGCCAGTTCCATCTTGAACTCGTTTTCCTGCCGTTCAGCTTCACTTAGGAGACCCCTCGTTTCTTTCAAAACAGTTTCCCAGTCTTCTTTTTGTTTGATCAATTTTTCCCAGGTTTGATTGGCCCTCTCAATCTGAGCCTCGAGGTCATTAACCTTAGCGTGCAAGCTTTTAATCAAGGCCTCTCCCAGGGAAGATTTTTCAATAAGGTCTGATTGAATCTGACTTCCGGTAAGCATTTTTTCCTGGAGTCTTTTTTTCCTGATTTCTTTTTCAGTCAGGGATTCTTTCAGTCTTTCCCATTCCCGGCCGATATGTCCTCCTTTTTCCTTTAATGCGGACAATTGGGTATAAGCCAAGGTCAAGTCCTGTCTTTCCTGTTCCAGGTCTCCTTCTAAAATTTTAATTGTTTCTTCCTGTTCCTGGATTTCTTTTTTTAATCCTTCAATTTCTTTGTTCAAGGTTTCTTCTTGCAGAGAAAGCCCTTGTTCCTCAACCGCCTGATCTTCCTCCTGGATCCGATATTCATCTTCTTCCAGAATTAGCAATTGCAAACGGCGTTGCATAGGCTTGGTTTCTTCCTGACAGCCGATAAGACGTTTTTCCAACTCGAGGATGTTCTCTTCCAACTCTCGTTTTTCGTTCTCCAGGACCAATATCTGATTGATTTGATTGGTAAGGTCGGTTTCAGAGGTCAGGATACTTTCCTTTTTCCTTGCTATCTTTACCTGCCAATCCCCTGCCTTTAGTTCCAATTTGTGAATCAGGTTTTTCTGGAACAAAAGACCGCTCTCCGGATTTCTGGAACTGCCGCCGGAAATGATCCCCCTCGAGTCGATCAAATCTCCTTCCAGAGTAACCACGGAGAACTGACCGGGATTGTTTTTCCAAACCTCCAATCCCTGCTTTAAATCAGAAACCAGAACAAAAGAATTCAATAAAACTTGCAGCCAGGATTGAAATTCCTCCTGAGCGGAAACTTTAGACAGTAAAGGGACCAACCCCTTTTCTCTCCAATAACCGGAAGTTATTTCTTCGGTGGATAAAGAGGGTTTCAAGAGTAGGAAGGTCGCCTTGCCTTGCCCCCGACCTTTCAAATACTCGATTCCCATAAGAGCGGAATTTGGATCCTGGATCATCAGAGCTTGAAGGGCCTCACCCAAAGCGGCTTCTACGGCTGCCTCACAGCCGGGTTCGGTTTCCAGTCCTTCAACCAGTACCTGACTGAAAGTCGGGGTTTGCTCACGCCCTTCCGACCAGCCGGCCTGGAGTAAGGTTCTGACCCCATTTTGATAACTCTGAAAATTGTCACGAATCTGCTGAAGATTTCTAATCTGGGCCTGGTCTTGTTTCCAGTCCTGTTCCAGTTCCAGTAATTCACCCTCCAGATTTTTGTGGATTTTTTCAACAGCGATCTTCTCTTGTTGGGCTGGGGTTATTTTTTCTTTATATCTCTCAAGGCTTCCCGTTTAACAGCCAGTCCCCTTTCCGTTTCCTCAACTGAAGCATTCAAAAAATCCAACCGGGCCGTTAACTGGGCCTTTTCTTCACTCTGGCGAATGATCCGACGTTGTCGATCTTCTTGCAATTTGATTAAACCGGCACGTATATTCCTAACCCTGCTGAGTTCGGTCAGTTTGGTAACCAGGATATCTTTACTTTTTTCCCCTTTTTCCTGCCCGTGAACAAATCTCTTCTTTGGAATCCGAAAGTGATTGTTCCTTTTCAAGGACTCGGGTTTCTTCCAAGGCCAATGTTTGGGTAAATGAGTTGACCTCTTCAGCCAAATTCTTTTCCCTGGATTCATTTTCATTGAGCCACCGGTCTATCTCTTCAATTTCTCTTTCAATTTCGATGGCCTCTTTTCCCAGGTTTTCCAAATCCTTTTGATATTGCTGGTTCAATGCTTCATGATTTTGCAACTCAGCTTTTTGTTTATAAAATTGCTCCTGCTGTTCTTTCAATTGCCTTTCGAGTCCCAAGAGTTCGGTCCGAAGTTGGTCCAGCGAGTCTCCTGGTCCAGGCATTCACCCTTAAGCTCACCGGCCCGGTCTTGTCGACGTCCCAATTCTTCTTCTTTTAATCCTTTTTCTTTCAGCACCATTTGATATTCTTTGGCCGAAAGGACTAATTCGACTTCTTCGGATTGTCTCCTATCTCTTTGAACCTTTCCGCCTTCTTAGCCTGCCGAAACAACGAATTCATTTGTCTTTGAATCTCGGCGATGACATCACTAACTCGAAGAAGGTTCTGCTGGGTCAATTCCAGTTTACGAAGGGTTTCATGCTCTTGCCTTTATTTGGAAATGGGGGCCGCTTCTTCGATCGAATTACGGCGGTCCTCGGGTTTGGAATCAATAACGGCCCCGATACGTCCCTGTTCAATTACCGGATAAGCCTTACTTCCACACCGGTATCCATAAATAAATGGGTAATATCCTGAAGCCGGCAGGCCTTATTGTTAATGGCGTACTCACTCTCCCGATCCCTAAACAACTGGCGGGTAATGACTACCTCGCTGAAATCAGCATATTCCTGAGGGATAGAGCTGTTGTCATTGTCCAGAACGAGGGAACTCCAGCCATGCCAACGAATGATTCACCGTTGGACCCGGCAAAAATCACTCATCCATGCCCTTTCCTCGAAGTTGCTTGGGGCTTTGCTGACCCATAACCCATTTAATGGCATCGACTATATTGCTCTTTCCATATCCATTGGGACCTACAAACCCGATAATTCCTTTTGGGAAAGAAACAACCGTCTCTTCCTGAAAATGATCCAAACCCGTCAAGCTTTAATCTTTTAAGTTTCACTTTAAAATATTCCTTTTCAGTCCTAACGAGTCCGGTTTTCTTAATACGATTTTTTGGAAAATTATCCCCTTTATTGTAACGTAACACAATTTTACTTCAAAAAATCATTTTGTAAAGAAAAAAATACTATAGGAGGGAGTTCAATGGAAAATAAACACAATATGTAGTGGTTATAGGCTAAACGGGTTTCACCGAATTGAGGGAACCTTTTTTCCTTCAAATCATTAGTATACATTTTATTTCACATATACCCCATATGGTCTTTTTACCGAACCGCTGCCAAATTTCCCTATTAAAGTTCTTAGCCAAGAATGACGAATAAATTTCATAACAGGCAAAGGAGGAATTTTCCGTGAAAATTGTTACAGCGAAAGAATTAGGGCAAAACTTAAGCTTTCTGAATCAAGCATTTATAAGTTGGCCGGAAATGGAGAGATTCCAGGCTTTAGGTTAGGGGATTCCTGGCGTTTCGATATGGAAGAAATTCTCCAGACCATCAAGGGGGCAAAGGATAAACAAGACCTCGACATCAGAAATTCGATTTGGTTAAGTGATGGCAGTTAGTCCCGGTTTCATTTTAAACTCATAAAAATTTGGTAACCGACTTCCGAGAGTTCCTTCGTTAAAAAGTCATTAATCTTGAAATATCAGAGTGAATTGCTTCAATTCCCGCTTCGATCATCTGCGGTATTGTGTTCAAAACTGCCTCTAAAATTATACCAACGACCACTTATCGAACCCGGGCCGATAAAATAACATACTCTTAAATCTTAGATGCCATAACCTTGTAAA
>CAWAKF010000011.1:0-53805 GCA_963782435.1 uncultured delta proteobacterium | reverse complement strand
CCAAGGCCCGGTCAATTAGGATATCCTGATTTTCCTTTTGACGAAGCCCTCAGCTGGCGTTACTATAAAAGCCATAATAGTGAACTATTAGCGATATGTAATAGTTGATATTGGAGCACTTACTTCCAGGATTTTAGCAGTTAATACGATCGAGAGTGATTTTAACCTTAGAGCGAAGTAAGGTGAGGAATTTAGATCTAAAGTTTTTCCCCAAATATTTAAACTTGTCAGGATGAGCAATTTTAAATTTATTAGAAAAAAAGGAGGAACTGATGGTGGATCAAGCATTATCCGATGTCAAGGTGTTGGACATGACCTGGTATGTAGCTGGTCCTTACTGCACAAAACTTCTGGCGGATTATGGGGCCGAGGTCATCAAGGTGGAACGTCCCTTTGAGGGTGATCCTGCCAGATGTATGGGTCCTTTTCCAGGTGATTCCCCTCATCTTGAAAAAAGTGGGCTTTTTCTTCATCTTAATACAAGCAAACGGGGGATTACCCTGGATCTTAAAAGCGATCCAGGACGTCGCGTCATCAAAGAGCTTGTGCGGGATTCGGATATCCTGGTAGAAAATTTTCGGCCCGGGGTCATGTCCGGATTAGGTCTTGGTTATGAAACTCTCTCTAAAATCAATCCAAAACTGGTCATGACATCGATTTCTAACTTCGGACAGACGGGTCCTTACCGGGACTTCAAGGCAACGGACATAGTCGAATACGCTCTGGGTGGACCCATGTTTTCAACAGGTATCCCGGATCAGGAACCCCTGAAGTTGTATAATAATGTGATCCAGTTCCAGGCAGGGGCCTGTGCAGCCGTAGCCACCATGACCTCCCTTTTTGGAGCGGAAATGTGCGGTGAGGGTGAATGGGTGGATATTTCAATCATGGAAACCCAAGCGGCCGGCATCGACAGGACCCCAACCTTCCGCATCGCCTATCAGTATACGGGGGATGTTAACGGGCGTCTGCCCACCACCCAGGGCTTTGCCACCGGTGCGTTTCCCTGCAAGGATGGCTACGTGACCATCATGGGCGGTGCTATCTGGTTTCATAAGCTGGCAGCTATGCTGGAAATGCCGGAACTGCTTCAGCACCCCGTTTACGCGAATCTCCTTGAGCAGTCAAAACCGGAAGTAGCCGAGGAATTTCTCACTATTCTCCTGCCCTGGTTGGATGAGCGTACTAAAAAGGAGGTATGGGAGGCGGCCCAGGCTCAAGCCATGCTTAGTTCGCCTATCTATTCCACAGAGGATCTACTCAATGACCACCATTACCAGGAGAGGGGATTCTGGGTGGACATAGATCATCCCCTTGCCGGTACAGTTACGTTTCCAGGCGCCCCGTTTAAAATGTCCGAAACACCCTGGCAGGTAAAAAGCCCGGCGCCATTACTCGGGGAACACAACGGGGAAGTATTGGGAGGTCTCGGATATACGAAAGAAGATCTGGTCCGCCTGAGACAGCAAAAAATTATTTAGAGGAGGTGAAGATGAAAAAATTACCCCTTCAAGGAATCAGAGTTATCTCAATCAGTGTGGTTTGGGCCGGTCCATTTGCCGGTTCCCTCCTGGCAGACTGGGGAGCAGAGGTCATTCGGGTGGAGAGCCTGCATCATTTCACGATGATCACCCGGGGATATCCTATGATCAGGCCCCCGAAGGAGCTGATCCAGGCCCGGCCGACCTGGCTTACGGCCTATCCCGACTGGGACCCTGGAGAAAAACCATGGAATCGCTACCCGGTGTTCCAGGCCCATGCAAGAAATAAGTTGAGCTGTACCATGGAACTGAGAGACCCCAAAGGGCTGGACTATTTTAAAAGGCTGGTTGCCAAGAGTGATATCGTCATTGAAAACAATCCTCCTGAGACCATGGATAAATTGGGCATTACTTATCCGGCCTTAAAGGAAGTCAAACCCGATATCATCATGATCTCCATGCCCGGCTACGGATGCACCGGACCATACCGCAACTACCGTGCCCTGGGGGCCAACCTGGACGAGGCGGCCGGTCATACCTGGCTGCGACGATACCGAGATATGGATCCCTCTTCAGCTTCCCTTATCCTGTTCAGCGACGCCTCGGGAGGGGCTCATGCTGCCTTTGCTGCCCTGACCGCCCTGCGTTACCGGAATCGTACCGGGAAGGGGCAGTTTATTGACCTGGCGCAGGTAGAAACCTTTATGCCTTACCTGGCAGAAGCTATCCTGGATTATACGATGAACAAACGGGTGCAGGATACTTTAGGAAACCGCCATCCCTTCATGGCGCCACACGGCTGCTACCAATGCAAAGGGGAAGACCGATGGGTGGTCATCGCAGTAGATTCCGAGGAAGCATGGAAGGCCTTATGCGTGGTAATGGACAGGTCCGATCTCGAAACGGATGAAAGATTCTCCAACATCTTGAACCGCCACCGGCATCAGGATGAACTGGATGCCATTATTGAAACCTGGACCGGACAGCTCGACCATATCGAGGTCATGAACCTTCTGCAGGGAGCCGGGGTGGCGGCAGGGGCGGTCCTGGACGACCGGGATGCCTATAATGACCCCCATTTGAAGGAACGCGGTTTTTTCCAGGAAATAACCCATCCTGATGCCGGCACCCATCTTTATCCAGGGATAATGTGGAAGGCCTCGAAAACTCCGAATGCCATCCGAACCCCTCCCGTCTGCCTAGGGGAGCAGAACGCCTATGTGTATAAAGAGATTCTGGGTGTTTCAGATGAAGAATACGAGCAACTGGATCGGGGAGGGCATATCGGCACCGAGCCCGCACCTGACGCCTTTTAAGAAAGAGATATAGGATAAATTGATAGATGTTGCTTTTCATAGGGAAAGTATGAAATTAGACAAAGATATTTAAAATTTTACGGTTGAGGGTCTTTTTTAGAATCTAAGGAGGAGAAAAAATCAGGAAGAAAAACTGATGTGCAAGGTCATGGGGACAAAAGGGGTCTTCTGAAGAAAATGGGACTTTGCACGTCAGGAATTTGCAGATATAAGAGGATAAAGGGAAAAAGATGAGGCAACCCCTTCCTGCTTGGTGTCATCACCTACTACTGTTTTGCGGAAGAACGGGATAAAAATAGCGATTACGAATTATAATTTGTGAACCGGCAATCATCTGGCTCGGGTGAAACATTTTCAGATAGACTTCTCGGATCCCAGTTTCTTGGTTATTAGGAAAGCCTTTCTTGGTCCGAATGTTTTCCTATCAAAGTCTTATCCCTTTTCAAGCAGGGATGTTCACCGACCGTCCGGACTTGTGGCGAAAGCCCAACCGGAAGAAGAAATTGCCACCCCTTAACCAGATACCGATGTTCCTTGAGGCGAATCCCAACTATCCCTTCACTTGACCGGTGTGGCCCCCTTAGTTGAAAGGGACTGGAAATAAATGGGTATGGTATTTGCGGCTGGATCGTATTATACTATTTGCCTGCTGTATCGTTCTTTTCTGCGTTCGGGGTGAATCTGGTGCGATATGCTTAATTTATATTAATTGAAAATACCTCTTCGCAGTCTTACCGGAAGACTCCTGATTATGTTAGTCTTCGGTTTTGGCTGTTTTATTCCTGAATTATTTATCACTTGTATTTTTCGGGAGAGCCGGGGTTAATTTTTTCCAAAATTCATCAATAAATGGATGGATCTCCAGTGGAGCTGAATCAATTCCTCCCATAAAACCTATCCGAGTCACAACCAAATCATAACTGGGGACAATAAATACCGCTCGATCAAATAATCCAACCGCAGCCACTAAGTCGAAGGGTGCGTCAGGTATATACTGCCCCGCAATTTTATTGGGTGGATTTTCGTGAGTAAGAAAGTATTTCCGACCATTTAACCACCAAAGTGTCCCGTAGGAAGGATTCATTTTTTGGGAAGGTTCAAGCATTTCTCGGACGTCATTTGGATCCTTAATGATCGGCTGGCCGGGCCACCTGCCGCCGTTAAATATGAACAATCCGAATTTTCACCTTCCCGGGGTAAAATTTTAAAGTTGAAGTCGGTCTGTCTTTAAATCTTAAAAATTTTACAGTAAAAGGATGATTAGTAAACAGATGCATTTTAGTAGTTTACCATATCAATTCCTTTTAAACCTAATATCTGCCGGGCTTCATCCGGAGTAGCCGGTTCACGCCCGAGTTCTCGGGCGATCCGGATAATCTTTTCCACTTGATCGGCACTGCTCCTGGCCAGGACGCCCTTTTCGACATAGAGATTGTCTTCCATACCCACGCGGGCATGGCCGCCCATTAAAAGCGATGTCGTGCACATGGTAAACTGGAATCTGCCGGCAGCGCAAACCGACCATTGAAAATCACTGATCTGTTCTTTGGCCGTCTCATAAAGGAACATGAGATTTTTCATGGTTGCCGGCAAACCGCCGAGGATGCCCAGGACAAACTGGAGATAAATCGGCGGCTGAATGTGCCCTCTTTGAATCAAGAAGGCCAGGTTATTGATCATCCCAACATCGTAGATTTCGAATTCCGGCTTTGTGTTTTGTTCCCGGAAATAAACGGAAAACTCGCGCAGGGTCTTAAAAGTATTGGGGAAAATGTGATCTTCGGTCGCGGCCAGGTATTGCGGCTCCCACTCATATTTGAATTCCTTCATCTGATCCAAAATTTGAAACAGGGCGAAATTTAAGGATCCGCCATTCAAGGAGGCCAATTCGGGGCTGAAGTTCCGGACGGCTGCCACGCGTTGTTCGGTAGTCTGTCCGATTCCGCCCCCGGTAGTAATACAGATGACGACATTCGAACGTCTTTTTATGCTGCTGATAATCTGCTTAAAGTGTTCCTGGTCGGCGGAGGGCATCCCACCTTCAGGATTCCGGGCATGCACATGTACGACTGCAGCTCCGGCTTCAGCAGCTTTAACAGCGTCATCGGCTATTTGCTCCGGGGTCATCGGCAGATGGGGGGACATGGACGGAGTATGAATACCTCCGGTAACGGCGGCAGTAATAATGGCTTTACTCATTTTTGACTCCTTTCTCAAAAGCGTTAAAGAGGTTTAATCCGGTTACTTGAAAATCGAGAATGGACGGGACCATAATGATTTATAATTTTCTTAACGACGCCATGGTACACAAAGGCCGGCATTAAGCAGGACGCTCACCTTGGCCGCCCTACCCTTCTGGTCCAAGGCCATATCCACCGCTTTTTGAAGCGAAGGCCTGGGACGGATAAAAGTCTGGGATAAAAAAAGAGGATTCAGATCGGTTACACCCCAGACCTGGCCTCCTTGCTCCAGGAATCTCAAGTTCCGGGTGATGCGATGGTGGCCCAGGCGGTAAGGTTGATCAAGCAAATCCCGGGCATTTTGCGGATTCCCGGTTTGCAGCATTAAACTTTGAAAATCGATCGGACCCGGGCCCTGACGACAAGGCATAACCAGAATCAGTATCCCATCGTCTTTCAAAGCCATCTTCCCATGTTCTATGGCCTTCTGAGATTGATAGAGATCAATATCCAGGGGGGGATAAACGACGCTGATCAGAATATCCGCTTTTTCTTGAAAAGGGAGGGTAAAAACCTCATCGGCCCGTTGGGAGGCCTGAACCAGGGTTTCCTCTATCGACCCACAGTAGGCGGCATAGAGTTGGTGTTCCGGAGTCAGGACCAGCATCAGGGAAAAAATAGGAGGGATTGTCAATAACCGTAAGGCTTCTTCCAGGTCTTCATGGACCGGATTACCGTCCAGTCTCAGCGGTTGGGCCTTCATATCCATGGCCAGGGAATGGTTGGCGACAATGGTGGAATAACCCGCCACGCCGGGTATAATACCTTTTCGGCCTCCGGTATATCCGGCAAAATAATGGGGCTCCACGGAACCGATAACCAGAACCCGATCGGCCATCATAATTTCCTGATTGATCAGGACACGCGTCCCCCTGGAGGTTTCTCCGAGGTAGATCATCTCCTTTTCTTTTCGGCAGTCATGAAAAAGAACCCGACCCTGTATCTCCGGCCATAAGGGACCGAATATCCGCTGACACCCTTCAGCACTTCCCGGTTTATGGGTTCCGGTAGCCACCATGACTTTCTTGGGAAAGGACGAGAGTTCGGGCCACAGGAAGTTCAAAACCTGACCGGACGGGGTCGGCCGGGTTTCATCATTGACCAGGATCAATAACGATCGGCATCCTTTCAAAAATTCAGTCAGGGTCGGGGAATCAAGAGGCTGTTCGCAGGCCTCCCTTAATCCCGTTTCAAAAGAAACCGGATGGACTTCTTTGGGAGCAAGAAGTTCTCCCCAATTAGTTTCATTAAATTGAAGGGGAAGGGTTCTATCGCCGTAGGGAATGGAGAAGGTTATCATAAGAAAATTATGGCTCATAGCTGAAAGCTCAAAGGTCAAATCCAATTCTCTAAAGAAATGGTTTTCCTTTGAGCGATGAGCTATGTGCTAATGGAATCAGGCGGCCTTTCGAGTCTTCTTTTTCAGCCGGCCGATTCGTCGTCTTAATTGATTAATGGCTTTTTTTTCGTTTTTTTCTTTAAATTCAGATTTTTTTCCACGTAACTCCTTTATTTTTTCCTTCAACTGGCGCATCGAGCGGTCCCCTTTTTTAACGGGGGCTTCTTTAATCCCACGGGCTTTTTTAACAGCGGACAAAACTTCTTCCTTGTTCATCCCGTGAACGCCGGATATTTCCGGATGGTCAAGGCCAGATCACGCAATTCCTTGGCCGTCATTTTTTCCAAGAGGTTTTTCTTTTTTTTCAGCTTTTTCTTTTTTACCCATAAGTATTATTCTCCTTTATGTTTTTTTTGGTTTCAGCAACTCCGCCATCTTCATAAAAGGTTTAAACAGATCGATCGGGAATCGGGAAAAGGGTTGTAGAATTGTTTTCCGCCGCCACTTCCCTCAAAGTCTGGAGATAACGCAATTGAAGGGCTATCGGATGGGCCTCAATGATGGCCGCCGCATCAGCCATACGGGTTGCGGCCTGAAATTCCCCTTCGGCATTGATGACCTTGCCCCTTCGTTCCCGTTCAGCTTCAGCCTGTTTGGCCATGGCCCGTTGCATCTCCTGAGGCAAGTCGATCTGTTTTACTTCCACGACCGTCACTTTGATGCCCCAGGGATCGGTATGCATGTCCAGGATCTCCTGAATTTCCGTATTGACCTTTTCCCGTTCCGATAAGATTTTATCCAATTCAGCCTGCCCGCAGACGCTTCGTAAGGTAGTCTGGGCCAATTGGGAGGTGGCATAAAGATATTGCTGAACTTCGATGGTGGCTTTTACGGCATCCATGACTCGAAAGTAAACCACGGCATTGACCTTGACCGAAACATTGTCCCGGGTAATGACATCCTGAGACGGAACGTCCATGGTCACTGTCCGTAGATCCACCTTGACCATTTTATCAATAATGGGAATCAGGATAATCAACCCCGGTCCTTTGGCGCCCAACACCCGCCCCAGGCGGAAAATGACCCCTCGTTCATACTCGTTTAAAATGCGGATGGCGCTGCTTAAAAAAAAGATCAACAAGACGACAATGGCAGCTAAGGTATACATAACAGACTCCTCTCTTTGGTTTGATTGTTGATTGCTGATTTCGGAATGCTAAAACCCGATCTCTGAGCTGATTACCTGTACTCAATAATGATTACCGGCTATGGTTTTTTCAAGTCGTGGGCCTCAGTTTTTTCTTTTTACCTTCAAAAGTAGATGGTCGATCCCCAGCACTTCCACAATTTCTCCAGGCTCGATGATTTCATCCGACCGCGCATTCCATATTTCACCATGGACAAAAACCTTTCCGGGGTGGTCCGGGAGAAATTTTTTGATGCACCCGCCCGACTTCTTTTATAATTCCCTGGTCCCCGGTCTGGGTTTCTGCGGTAGGCCTTGACGGCCAGGGAAATGACTAAAATAAAAAAACGCGGAGATAACCAAAACCGGGTATCAAGACCCGAAGAGAAACCCCCATTTGGCCTCCCCGTTTTGAAAACATCAGAGACCCAAGGTTAAAGAAACGATTCCGGCCACGGTGAATAAACCATGGCTGATCACCTTGACCTCGGCAATAAAAAAGATAATAGACAGCAGGATCAAAAGGACCCCGGCGTAATTGACCGGCAATTTCTGCAAGGCAAAAAAGGCCAGAATCAGGGACATGCCGCCAATGGCCCCGGGAAAAATTTCCCCGGGATGGATCAATTCAAAAAAGATCCCCATCATACCCAGCATCATCAAAACGTAAGCGATATTCGGATCACTGATGGTCCGCAAGGATCTCGATCCCGAAAGTTTTCCTTTAAGTAAATGACCGGAAGTTCTTAGTCCTAATTGTTTTGGGTTGTTTGGAGGTGGTAATCTGCCAGCCGTCGGCCTTTTCCAGCAAATCGGTCAGGTCTTTGGCGATTAGGTCGATTACCTTGAATTCCAACGCCTTTTCAGCCGGTGATCGATTCACTTTTTAAGACCGCCGCTTCCGCCCAATCGGCATTTCGTTGCCTTTGATCGGCGATACTGCGAATATAGGCCACCATGTCCTTTTCCACCTTTTGGGCCATGGTTTTTTCGATGTCTTTCCCGCCCACATTGACCGGATGGGCGGCGCCGATATTGGTTCCCGGAGCCATGGCCGCCAGGTCGGCGGCCAGAACGATCATCACCCCGGCCGAGGCCGCCCGGGCCCCGCTGGGGGAGACATAGACCAAAACCGGGATTCGGGCATTGAATATCCCCTGAACGATGGTCCTCATGGACGTATCCAGTCCGCCGGGGGTATCCAGTTGAATGACCAGAGCGGCGGCTTTGTCTTTTTCAGCCTTGGAAATGGACCTGTTGATAAATTCGGCAACTGGGGGGTTGATAGAACTGGCAATGGTGATGACATAAACGGGTGGTTTTTCGGCGGCTGTGCCAGGGAATGAAAAAATTAATGTACCCAGGATTGTCAAGGCGCAAATATATAATAAAAGAATATTAGTTCGGAGTTCGGAGTTCGGAGTTCGGAGAAAAAAAAATAATGGTTCGAAATACCGAAAGAAATCTTTGAAACGAAATAAATTCGGAATTGAAAATACCCGAAAAGAGATCGCGAACCTGCTCGCTCCGAACTCCGAACCCCGAACTCCGAACTTTATTTTCCCAATCCATCATATTCCCGCCTTACTTTTTTCAGGTCTTCCCAAGCGTCTCTTTTGGCCTCAGGGTTTCTGAGGAGATAAGCCGGGTGAAAGGTGGCTATGAGACGCCTGCCATTGAAATCCAATAATCGGCCTCGAAGGTCTGAAATTTTCTTTTTTGATCGAGTTAAGGTTTGGGCGGCACAATTACCCAAGGGAACCAGGATTAGAGGATCGACCAGTCGGATCTCTTCTTCCAAAAAGGGTCGGCAAGTTTCGATCTCATCTTCCTGAGGCAGGCGATTTTTCGGGGGACGGCATTTAACGACATTAGTTATATAGACCTCTTCCCGTCGCAAATTAATGGCCTGGATCATTTTGGTCAACAATTGCCCTGCAGGGCCGACAAAAGGTCGGCCTTGTTGGTCTTCTTCAAAACCCGGACCTTCCCCAACGAACATCAGACGTGAATTTTGAGCCCCGTTCCCAGGGACGGCTTGCCGGCGACTACGTGACAACCGGCAAATCTGACAATCAATAATGGCCTGGGATAAGGCCGAGCAAGATTCGAACGGGCCTTGAGGTTTCCCCATGACAGATGAAGGTGCTTGAGTTTTTTCAGACTTAAAAAAATATTGCCTTCCCCAGGTTTTTTGAAATTCAAGGAATTCTCTGAGTTGTCCTATGAAAAGGCCGAGATTGGCTTGATCCGGACTTTGACTCATCACGTCTTTCTGGATTTCTTCTTTTTACGATTGAGTATAGTATCAAAAATAAGACCGGCCACCTCATCCTTCGGCATCACCGGAAAAGATTTAGATTTTCCATCGGGAAAAAGGAAAAAGACCTGATTGGTGTCCCAGCCAAAACCGGCATCCGGTTTTCCGATGGGATTGGCTACAATCATATCCAGATTTTTCTCTTTCACCTTTTGAAGGGCGTTTTGAATAAGGTCTTCCGTTTCAGCCGCAAAACCCACTAAAAACTGATTTTTTTTCTTTTCTCCCAACTTTCGGAGAATATCCGGATTTTGGATCAGCGATAATTGGAGATCGGGCCGGCCTCTCCTTTTTATTTTATCAGGAACAACCTCTCGAGGACGGTAGTCGGAAACGGCAGCGGCTTTGATCACAATGGAAGCCTTAGAAAAAGTTTTAAAGACCTCCCTTTCCATATCCAAGGCTGAGGTGATACGCATAGTGGAAACACCCGGAATATTCTCTAAATGGGTTGGTCCGGTTACCAAGGTAACCTGTGCCCCCCTTCTTCGGGCAACCCGGGCCAGAGAAAAACCCATTTTACCGGTGGAAGGATTGGAGATGAATCGAACCGGATCAATGGCTTCCCATGTGCAGCCGGCGGTAATCAGAATTTTTTCCCCTTTCAAGTCCTGGGGGGAAAAAAGGCCCAAAACCATTTCGAGGATGATCCCCGAATCCGGTAATCGCCCGGCTCCAATCTGTCCACAGGCCAAAGGCCCTGAGGAGGGTGCCAGGATGCAGGTCCCCCGTTTTTTTAATATAGTTAGATTATCCTGGACAGGCTGGCTTTCAAACATCCGGACGTTCATGGCCGGGCAAACCAGCTTAGGAGCCGGACAGGCCAAAAGGAAGGTGGTAAGCAAATCATCCGCCAGACCATGGGCGGCCTTGGCAATCACATTGGCTGTGGCCGGAGCCAGAACAATCAGGTCCGCCCACCCGGCCAATTGGATATGATCCATGGCCCCCGGGTGATAAGCATCAAAAAGGTTGGTATAAACGCCGTAAGGGGTCAAGGCTTGAAAAGTCAAGGGAGTGATGAACCGTTGGGCATTCCGGGTCATAACCACTGCCACCTGGGCCCCTTCCTCGGAAAGACGGCGTAATAATTCAACGGCCTTATAAGCAGCTATCCCGCCGCTGATCCCCAAGACGATATGCTTATCTTTCAGCAAGGCACTCATAGAATTTTCTTTCCCTCTTTGATCGAACAACGATCTCCACACTTTCCTTAAGGATCAAGAGTGAAAAAAGGGGCACTCTTACCATTATCAATCCTGGGTGGGAATCACCCAAATTTCGCAATGGGTATTAAACATGGTTTCTTCTATAAAAATGATGCAGCGTTTGTTTTTTTTCTCATACACCAAAACCGTTTTGGGGGGCAGCTGAAAATTGCCTTTAGCCTGCCAATTATCCTTGACCATGGCGTCTTTAAAGAAATTATTTAAAGATTTAACGTCTACATATCCATTCAAAACCAAGACACCCGCCATTAAATTGGGAGATTGAAAAACCCTTGATTTTTTCGCGTCCAACTTAAGTTCGTTGGGAATTTGGATATCTTCAAAGTCATAGTATCTGGCATCCGGGCGATCCAGCTTTTTCCGGTCTGGGGAACTGTCATACCGGTAGTGGATTCCTTCTTTTGTTCCTGCAGGACACTGCCACAACCCGCCAGCATGAACGCCAGAAGACCCAAACAGATTACAGTCCCTCCCCACCCCTTTAAACCCTTTTTAAATCTCATCACTACGCTCCTTTCTGTTTCTTGAATTGAACACCGAGGCTCTTTCAAAAAATCGAAATTATTCATAATAATGGATTATCATTCTCCTTTCTTTAAGTCAAGAAAAACCGGTAGATCTACCTTTATTTTCAGATAGCAAATTACCCTCTACGGATTCTCAGACTTCCTTTTGATCTTTGTTGTCCCAGGTCGCCCCGTGAATGACCCCATGACAACGGCAAGCCGTTGCTAAAAAAAAGGGGGGGCAGCATCCCGGGCCAGATCTCGAATTTTTCTCAATTCCTTGAATGGAAATCCCCCTACCCCCGGTGCAATTTGACGGCTTTCGATGACCCTAAAGGTAGTATAGGGAACTCGTCGTTCAGCAATAAATTTCCAGAAGAGGGACAGCTCTTTTTTTATGGGTTTTAAAACAGTGGTGTTTCGGGGCTGGACAGTTATCAGGGCACATAAAGTCGGCATAACTTAGATAGAGTCCTTGGTCGCTGACCTGATGGAAAGGCAAACCCAAACCGAGACTTTGGGGGGGTACCAGGGCTCTAAGGTCTTTCGAGGGTTTAATGTTCAATGCCAACCATTTCCAGGCCAGATGAATCGGCAGGGCAGGAATAATCCAGTCTTCATCCCCAATCCAGTCCTGAAATCGGGTTAGAAACTGAGGTCCATCGGCTAAAACCCTTATCCCCGAAAAAGGCACAGGTTCTAATTGAATAAAAGGTTCCGGTTTGGAATCGACAATCCAGATCCGGGCCTTTTTCCATAAGTGAATCCCTTTGGCCAGCGCAAGCTTTCCAAATTTTCCGAATCCGATAATAAATACCTGGCTCAATGGTGTTCTCGCGGGAAAATCCCGATAACCGAAGGGAGCTTAACCAATTCCGGGAAAAATAATCGGGAAGTTTCTCCTCCTTCCCCTTGACTGGTGAAAAAATAATGAAAAGTTTTGACCTGAATCATCAATTGGGTACGCAAACCTCCATCCAGATTTAAAATAAAACGGAAACCAAAGGGCAACCCTTTTAAATAATGCCCAAGATCATAAAGGGTAAAAAAGGGCTTCTCCGTTATCAAAATATAAATATTTCCGAAATGGTCCTGAGCCAGGACCGTCCTATTGGCTTGGAAATTACTAGGATTAACCCGTACCAGCCCTGTTGGATCCAAAAGAACCGGAAAGGACTGAATCCCCTGATCATAGGAGGAAATTTTTTCTTCACTGTTTTTTTCCTTTAAATCAATCAAGGTCGCCTTGGAAAGGTGTTCAAAACCTTTTTTGGGTTCGGACAGAAACATCCCCTTCATATGCCGATTTCTAAAAGGTCCCAGGGATGTTCCATCCACCAGAATCCTCCCGGCCGGTTGAAAGTTCTCTTGATAGAAACCGCCATTGCAGGTAACAGTGGCCTTGGTCATCAGATGCCATTCTTTGATCGTTTTCGGTTCCTTATCAAAAAATACTCTGAATGACCATAATTCTGGATCAATACGAAGAATCATGAGCGTATTCTTGTTCGAATTATTTGCAAGCCGGACTTCCCAACGCAGAAAGGAAAGACCCGGGGAGAGGGTCTGCCAAACAATGGGAGTTGGATTAGGATTTTCTTGCCCCCATAAAGAGGAAGAAAACAATATAGATAAGAGAAAAAAGATCAGGACTCTAATAGGTTTCATGCTTAGATGGAAGGATGGAACCGAATTTAAAAAATGGAGGCGGCAACCGGACTTGAACCGGAGAATAACGGTTTTGCAGACCGCTGCCTTAGCCACTTGGCTATGCCGCCATGATTCAGAAGGGTATCCAATTTTGGAGCGGGAAACGGGATTTGAACCCGCGACTTCAACCTTGGCAAGGTTGCACTCTACCACTGAGTTATTCCCGCCCAAACCTTAAAATTACTCGAAATGGGTTTTTTTGTCAAACGAAAAATAATTTTTTTATTGAAACCAGCGCACCTTAAGCCATGAGATTAGAAAAAATAGACAACCGATTAAAATGGCACTGGCCCCTGCCGGGGTATCCCAATAAAAGGAGAAAAGGATACCGGCAATCCCCGAGGTCAGGGCACAAACCAGGGCCACCCAGAATAGGCTGGACATTCCGACGGCCAGATTTCTGGCAGTGGCGCCGGTACAACCAGCATAGCGGTAACCAAAAAAAGGCCTATGGCCCGAATACTGAAAGTAACCACAACGGCCAGAATCAGGGCAAAACCGTATTCCAATAGGGTTACGGAAATTCCCCTGGAAGCGGCCAGGTGATGATTGAGGCTAATTAAAAGTAACCGATTAAACAAAAAACCCATAATGATAAAAACCAGGATCCCGATCAACAATAAAAGGAATAACTCTCCATCACTGATGGCTAAAACGTTTCCATAGAGATAGGTCTCCAGATTACGGGTTTCTTTTTGAGCATAGAGTACGGTGATTCCCAAAGCCACTGTAGCCGAGAGAATGACACTGATCACCGTGTCCGAAGATAAGTCCGATCTCCCTTTTAATAAAGTGATACTCAACCCGGCCAGGATACCAAAGCCGATCAAGGTAATTGAAGGATTCAGGCCAAGGAGGACTCCCAGGGCCACACCGGTAAATATGGAATGGCTGATGGCATCGGAAAAAAATGCCATTCGAAAATTGACAACATGGACTCCCAGAACAGCGCATAAAGGGGCAATGATCGTCATAGCCCCGATGGCCCGCCAGACGAAATCATAGTGTGCCCACTCAAAAGGAATCGCGGTCTGGAGGAATGAATAGATAAAGTGAAAAAATGGTTCCATAATCAGGGAATCGGTTCGGGATGGGATTGATGGGGTCCATGACTGTGTGGATATATTTGAACGTGAAGCCCAAAAGTCTTCAGAAGGTTTTCCTCGGTCAGAGTGTTCAAACCCCCGGAACAACGAACGGTTTTGTTTAAACAAATAACATGTTGAGCGTGATTGGAAACCACTGAAAGATCATGGGAAATCAGGACTACGGTCAAGTCGGCTTGTTTCTGAATATCGGAAAGTAGATCACAAAACAGTTGTTCTCCTGGGGCATCAATTCCGGCCGTGGGCTCATCCAAGAGCAGGATCGAGGGGTTCCCCTCTAAAGCCATTGCCAACAAAATTCGCTGCAACTCCCCGCCGGAGAGTTTTCCTATAAATCGATTTTTTAATCCCTCGGCCCCTACCCTTTCCAGTCCGCTACCAACCAGATCTTTTATTTTTTGCTTTCTCCCTAACCAGAGAGCTTTTCGGCTGATCGAGGTGGTCATTAAATCTTCTACAGTGCAAGGCAGACCTCGATCAAATTCCAGGCGCTGGGGGACATAACCTATAAGAGGCCGTTCCCGGTCAATAAAATCAATACGTCCGCTATAGGGAACCAATCCGAGGATGGCTAAGAGCAATGTGGTCTTTCCCGCTCCATTCGGCCCGATAATGGCAGTGGTCCGGCCGGTTGGGATGGAGCAAGTAACCTCCTTTAGGATTTCGATCTTCCTCAGACAAACCCCCAGATTGGCGATTTCAATAGCGGTTTGGGGAGGAGAAGACTGAATTTGATCCATGGGAACCTTTCTGACTATTCCTTCCTGTCGAGCCGGGGGACTAAGCGTAATGACTCCCAATAGAGAATCCCCAAAAGGGAAAGGGCCTTCCTGATTTTGAACAATTCGTTCAAAAGATCTATTCCTGTACGCTTTTTCATTTCAAAGCCTTTTTAAGGACCTCCAAATTTTTTTTCATACTCTTTTCATAGGTATCGGCTTTCGGTTTTCCTGTAGCCACCGGATCCAGCTCAAAAAAAGGAACCCCGGTTTCCCTGGAAAGGACCTGTACCACCTTATCGGAATATTGGGGTTCTGAAAATATAGCGGCCGCCCTGCTTTTTTTGAGCAATTGGATCAGACGGACCATCTCTTTCGGAGAGGGGTCTATTCCCGGATTGATTTCTACGACCCCTATGAGAGTCAATCCGATATCCTGGGCCAGATAGGCCAGGATATCATGAAAGGCCAGGCATTTTTTATTCCTGGCACGAGAAACCCATTCTTTCATTTCCTGCGCCAGGCCTTCCAGCCTTTTTGCATACTGCTCCGCCTGGAAACGATATTCCCTGGCATGAAAAGTGTCTTGAAGGGCCAGGCCCTCGGCAATGGTCCTGACCATGATGGCTGCCGCTTTCGGACTGACCCAGGCGTGTCCATTGATTGCCCCTTCGTGATGGTGATCGGCCTCGGCCTTGGACTCTTTTCTGGTTGAATGGGTCGATGCCGATTGATTTCGGATAGGCTCCACCTTCTCAGCCGCCAGAAGGACCGGAATTTTACTTTTGACCCTTTTCAGGCTTTTCTCTAAAAACTCCTCCATCCCTAACCCATTGGCCACGATAAAATCGGCTTGTAATAATTTAATCAGATCGCTTGGGGTCAAATCATAATTATGAGGACAACCCTGATGTGGAGGTAAAAGTAGTTTCACTTCTATGCCCGGAATATTACTGACCACATTGAGGGTTAGAATATAAACCGGGAGGATAGTACAGACCACCTGAAAAGGTTTCCCCGGTTCCCTGGCGTCGAGGGAGAAGGGGGCCACCATCCCAGTGATGGAAAAAACGATTCCAATAATAATAATGAATAGTTTTCGCATATAACTCTTTTTTAAAAATGAATTTCTTGCTTGCAGGATGATTATAAAATTACTAAGATAAGGCACTAAAGGTCAAGGCTTTTATTAAAGAACTTATGTCTACCCTCGAAACTAAAATGGACCCTTCGGTCGACCGGGACAGGATTCTTAAAGAAATCCTGCCAGTCATACATAAAAATTGTGACATATCCAACGCCCATCACAGCGGGCTTTTCTCCCTCTGTGGCCTTTTCCTTCGATTGAAAGACCAATATAATTGGGAAAACAAAAATCCTCCCTGGAATCCCACCGACAAAGATCAGCTTTTAACCTGGATTGATCGAAAGGAAACCTTATGGCTCAATTGCCTCGATTCCTCCTATGAACCGATCAGAATAAATGGCCATACCTTTAATTATTTGAACAATCAAGCGGTTAATCAATATTTAATTCCGGCCGGCCTATATTATGGTTCGGGCTACGGCCGTGGATTGAAGCCCACTTTCTTTCTGGGGACGGTCAAAGAAAAACGCCGGGTTGATGGCTATACCCTCATTATCCTGGATCAGGATTTGGCCTGTGACCTATCCCCGGCTCCAGCCCAGAGGCAGGGAAGGACCATCGTCATTAGACTGGACCCTTTGCGTTTTTTTCTTTGGTCCAAAATTCAGGAAATAGAGCATTTGGAACGGGAAGGAACAGACCTGGCCCTTTTTTATTATGGCTGGGACCCGTCTCTTCCTCCGGCCACTCAATTGGAACCGATAGTCCAATCGGAACTGGAAACTGTTTTATTTCATGAATTGGGAGAGGCCAGAGACCGAACCTTTCCCCAAGGCTTATGGCGGTCCCTGCTGGTCCATTTCCCTCTCAGCCGCATCGAGCTTTATTTGCGAACTTTGAAGGATCTTCTGGCCGACACTCATCCCGGAGGGACCTTGAATCATATCATCCGGGAAAAGAAAGGGGGTTCCGTGGGGTTCTACCTTTCTAATTTAAAGGGTCTTCGCCAATCGTTGTTTCCGGAAATCATCGCGGCGATCAGACAATTCAAAATTCATCAAGGCTGGACGGTTATTGAAAAAGCTCGAAAAAGCGGACGAGATCGAATGATCTTCCAGGCAAGGCGGATTAGAGCCTTGGCTGAGACCTGGATGCCTTCTCAACCTGAGAAATTCTTCGACCGGTTTGAACTGGAATTTTTCAAACCTTTGGGGCTTTAAATTATTCCAAAGTCTCCCGTTTCAATACTCCTTTATCCGGTTAACGTCACGGTTTCATAACGATTCCTCAACAATCTTATGATAGCCTCGTTCTCCAAAGGGTTGGAGTCTTTCTATCCACAATTTTTCAAGCATATCCAAATCAGGGGAATAGTCGTAACTGGGGTCCTCTTTTGGTTCGAGAGTATCCAGGATTTCAAAAGAAAAATTTTTCGATCCAAATTCGGAGTACTCCTTCTGAAGATCCCTGTTCATGTGGGAACCCATCTTAAGTTGAAATTGATGGCTGTTTATTTTGCCGGGCAGGTTCGTGCTGGACCCAATAAGAATTTTCCCGTTGACTAAATTCTTTATTTGATAAATGCCCATGGGCCTTAAAGTCTGTTTGTATTGTTCCTTTAATTTTTTTTTGTCAGTCATCTTTTTTCTCATTATAAAAGGCCAATGCCTTATTGTCACCGTTTTTGAGGTCCTTGCCCCAACGGCAGTTTTGAAAACAACCCTCTGTTGTTTCAGTTTTATATTCGTTTCAAGGGGGGAGGGAACCAGGTGGCCTCGACAACATCACTGCGGCCTTCGTAGACGCGAAGACCAAGCACATATGGGCCCGGCGGGGCGGGTAGCCAATTGGAGGGGTCGGCCGGATGGTCTCCGCCGATGGTAATCGTGAGTCCCTCATCGGTACGGAGCAAGTCCGGGGTACGGTCTCCAAGGCTATAGCGGTCGAATGGATTGTCATAAAAGAACATGTCCGGTCCATAAACCGTGAGGGACCAGAAGGCGTTTGCCGGTGGTTCCTCTCCTGGAGGAAACCGCAGCATTAGTTGGCGGCGGCCATCCAGTGGTTCTCCCTGGCCATCGCGCATTGCCGAGTACCCGCAATTTTCGACCCGATGGTGTCCGGCCAAAGTGAATTGGGCACAGGCGGCTCGGGTCAAAATATCGTTGCCGAACTGGGTGCCCTTTGACCGGGTTCCCCAGCCGTTCTTAAAGCGGTCGGCACCGATGCCGGCAGCCCGAATTCGTTCATTTCCAAGGTTAACTCCCTGAGATAGGATTTCCGGATCCCTTTCCCTTTGGAGAAAGGCCTGCAGTTCCGGATTGAGCGGAGGATGCCATGAAGCAGGTGGATCAGTTTTGAGGGCCTCTTGAAGTTCTTCGAAATAGAAGGCTCCGGATTTGTAAACCTCGTTCGGCCTCCCCTGCGGGTTTTGGGTAGGAGCCACCGGGTGGTTCAATGGAGCAATCACCTTGATCTGTTCCTGTATTTTTCTCGCTGGGATCAGGTCATCCGGACCCTCCACCAATGTTCTAACGAGAACCCACACCGTCGGGGTGCCAATGATGATTTTTTCGGGTCGCCCGGTATGATCCTGTTCAACACTCGGATTGAATTCGACCTGGACGGAGGCTCCCTTTACGCCATATTGACGGCGGCTGACATAAGTCACATGGGTGAAGGCATCGAGCATCATCACCGACCAATAGCGATCTGGATGATCCATCGGCGGGATATCGAGTTGCAAAGGGCCGACACGAAGATCGAACCAGCCGGAGGAATAAAGGGTATCATTATTGGGACCGACAACGGTGCGATCACGGGCCGTCGACAACTCCAGACGGTGGCGCAGGACGCCTGGTCCTCCCCGGCTGCAGTGCAAGGCACGGGTACGGTGCATTACCACCAGCGGGAGCCCCCAAAGGTACAGTTCGGCGGCGAGGTCAACCCTGGGGTCCAAAATATTTTCCTCCCAACGTCCGGATCATCATAACCTCCGCCTATTTTTGACTTTTTTTATCAACTATTTTCTCCTTGACTCTCATTTCTACCCTACTTATACTCGCCTCACCCAAATATAACAACTCAAAAAAGGAGCTTATTGTCAAAAATGATGCGCTATGCCTATACCAGGCCTCATCTTGAACACGGATATACCAATCAAATTCTAACCATCGATATCGACACAGGTGATATCCTTATACAAGAATTGGATCCAAATATAAGGGATTTCTTTATAGGCGGCCGGGGATTGGGTTTATATTTCCTTCACAAAAGGATAACCTCAAAAACGACAGCCTACGATCCGGAAAACCCTTTGATCCTGTCTCCAGGGCCACTCGGGGGCATCCCCCAATTCCCAGGCACCAGTAAGTGCATGGCTATATCTTTGTCTCCCATAACTCATATACCCGGGATTTCCAATTTCGGCGGTCATTTTGGAGCCTACCTCAAATATGCCGGTTTTGATGCCCTGGAACTAATCGGAAAAGCAGACACAGGGACCATGGTCGTCATTGATGGTTTCAAAGGTAAAATTTATCTGGATCAGGCTCCGGCCATCGATACAGTTTTTGATCTGGAAAAGAATCTCATCGACCGATTCATGAATGAGGGTTATACCAAAAAAGATATCGTCTTTCTATCTACCGGTATAGGAGCCGCTAATACGACCTATGGGTGTATCAATAGTCATTACTTCGATCCCACCAAACCGGTCGATGGAACCAGGGGCCTCTTTCGAACCAAACAGGCAGGCAGAACCGGTTTGGGGTCGGTGATGATGGACAAACATATCCGGGCTGTTATTATCCTGGCGGAGTATCCTAAAGGTGAAAACCCTTATGGTGCCCACGACTGGGACAGGGTAAAAAAGGCCGGAACCCGGTTACATAATGTTGTCAAACAAGTCGATCCTAATTCCCTGCAGATGTCCCGAAAAGGCTCGGCCGGCTTAATCTCTTTCATGAACCAAGAAGCCTATCAGTCACTGCCGGTAAAGAATTATCAATTTGGGTCAGATCCCCGTGCCTCACAGATCTGCGGTTCGGCTTATGCCGAGCGATTGTTTGAACATCGCGGTATGGATGGATGTTTTCCGGGATGTAATTTACGCTGCACCAAAGGAGGCTGGGTAACCCTGACTACCGGTCCTCGCCAAGAGCGGGTCTGGGTGGATGGACCGGAATACGAAACAGCCGCCGGGTTCGGTTCCAACCTCGGGATTTGGAATCCGGAGTTTATCATGGAGGCCAACTGGCACTGTGACAACTATGGTTTTGATACGATCACCGTTGCTGTTCTAATGGCCTTCATTATGGAATGCTTTCAACGAGGTTATTTGACGGAAGAGGATACCAACGGGTTTAAATTGAATTGGGGTGATGAAAAAGCGGCCCTGGCTTTTATCCATCAAATCGCCAACAAGGAAAACGATCTGGCTGAAGCGGTCGGCAAAGGGATGATTGAATTAATCAACTGGATAGCCGAAAAATACTCCAAAAGAACAGGAAAACCTGCTCCGATAGGAGAACTCGGGCGCTTTGCCATGCACACCAAAGGACTTCCCTTCTCCCTATATCGGACCCACCGGTCATTATCCATGCAAGGGTCTTATGCAGCGGCCAGTGATATCGGCGCCCATCATGCCGCAGCCTGGCTCATCAAGGTGGACCTACTGGGGGCTTTTCCTACTTTTAAAGCCAAGGCTAAGGCTTTGATTACCTATCCCCGGGTCCGTTTGGGGAATGACAACCTTGGTCTGTGTAAACTCCCCTGGGTGGACGTCTTCAATCCCGAATCGGAAAAGACAGCAGACGGGGATAAATACATCAATCCCGCCTCCCAGGAGATATACGCCGAGTTTTATAATGGTATGCTGGGAACGAGCTTGACCTGGGAAAAAATATTCGAGCAAACGGACCGGGATATTAATCTTCAGCGGATCATGAATATCATGATCTATGGAAATACCACCGGAGAACATGATTGGATACCCGATCGGGCCATAGGACCGACAGATGATCAAATCTATGCGGTTGAAATGGATTATAACGACAATGAAGTAAGCCGTATTCTGGAAAAACCTCTATCGGATATCTCTGCTATGAGTCTGATGGAAAAAAGGGAAATCCTGATAAATTTCAGGAAAGACCAACTCCGCAAACTGATACAGATCTATTACCAGGAACGGGGTTGGACCGATTCCGGAATTCCCACGGAAGACACGTTGAAAAAGATAGGGCTATGGGGTTATCTGAATGAGGAAACCAAGACGAAAATTAACGGGTTACTCAACGTTTAAAGAGTCTCCAACAAGATCGTCAGGCAAGAATATTTAATATTCCCCCGATTTTTTTTGGGAAACCGAATTGTTAACCTTCGGCTTTGAGGCCTCCAGCAAACTAAAAACTGGAAGCCTCAAAGGTTTCCCCTTTCCCTTAAAAAATAAAATACCCCCAATAAAACACTGCAAAAGAAGTCTTGATAATCGAACATATTTTATAATAAACTTGCCAACATGACCTGAACGAATCCATAATATTTATCATTTCTGTTATCCATTGACACGCCCTTTATGATGATTTACCTTATAAAATAAGGTTGTTGTGTTCAATTTAGAATATGGATCCCTGCACTTTATTATCTACTATCATTGCCTGACACCGGGTCGAAATAAATGTAGCGCCAGATATTAAAGGGAGGTGTTACTTGGAAAAAGAGTGAGCGGGGCCATGGTTCCACTTTTAACATCTATTTGCCTGCGGTTGAAGAGGAAGAAACGAAACCGAAGGTCACCGCATCAAAAAAAATTCCCCAGCCCCATACAATCCTTTTGGTAGATGACGACCTGATGATCCGGGATGTGACTACTGCCCTATTGACTCGCCTTGGTTACCAAGTGATTCCAGCCCAAAGCGGTGAAGAGGCCCTGATCTCATACCGATCCAATCGAGAACAAATTGATTTGGTGATCGTGGACATGATCATGCCAGAAATGGGGGGGATGGACCTATTCGACCTAATTCAAAGCTATTTGAAGCATCGAAACAGCAGCAATCCTATCGTTTTCCGGCCTTCAAAAAAGCTAAGTGTTCACTAATCTACAACAATGACCTTAGATATTTTTCAATTTCCCCTTTTGGTAAGGCGCCGACCTGGCGGTTGACCAATTTTCCTTCTTTGAAAAAAAGCAAGGTGGGAATGCTTTGAATGAAAAACTGACCGGCTGTCCTTTGATTTTCGTCGGTATTCAGTTTGGCGAATTTGATGCGACCGGCATATTCTTTGGCCAATTGATCCAGGATCGGGGCCACCATCCTGCAGGGGCCGCACCAGGGGGCCCAGCAATCCAGAACCACCGAACCCGGGAAAGACAAAACTTCCCGTTGAAAAGACTGGTCGTTAACCTCTACCGGATGATCCAAAGCGGATTGGGCTGAAAGCGGGGCCCTGCATTTTCCACAGACTGGTTTATTGGAAAGACGATTGCCGGGAATACGGTTTTTGGTTCCGCACTTTGGGCAAGCAATAATGATCTGATCGGTTTCCATCTTTGAAATCCTCCCTATTAGTCATTCCGGCGAAAGCCGGAATCCCGATTAAAATAGTAATAAATAATCTGGACCCCGGCTTTCGCCAGAGGGGTGACGGCTTTTACAAAACGTCACCTTTTATTGACCCAATAAATACCCATAGAAACCAAGGTCAAGGCGATTAACAGCCAAAGGTTCAAGGGTTCTTTTAACAAGAAACTGCTTAGAAACACCCCAAAAACAGGAGTAAAAAAGGAAAAGGCCGACAAAGCGGTTACCGGATAAATATGGATCAGATAAAACCAGGCCCAGTAACTAAAGAAAGCCACAATGATGGTCTGATAAAAAAGGGCCAGAAAAACCGTCAGGTCTATATAATGGATCGGATCGGTTTCCAAAATATAACTTAACAAAAACAAAATAGGAAATGAAAACAGGAGTTGATACAAAAGGGTCTGAAAGGGGGTACATTCTTGGGTGAAATATCGTTTAATATAAATGGTTGTGGCCGCCCAGCATAGGGCAGCCAGGAGCATCAAAAAATCGCCAAATAATATAGGGGCAGAATAATGAAAAAGCCCTTCAGAAAAAATCACAACCAATCCTAAAAAAGCCAGAGATAACCCGCCAAAACGGCGCCAGGTGAGCCGGTCCCCGGTCAATAATAAATGAGCCCCCAGGGCTACCCAAAAGGGGGCGGTATATAAAAAGATAAAGGAACGGCCGGCAAGGGTGAAACGCATGGCCGCATAGATAAAACAAAATTCAATACCAAACAGAAAGCCGACGACCAGGGCATGGATCTTTTTAAAGGATTTGGGGAAGAGGTACTCCTTTTGGTAAACCATCCATAAAAGCATTAATCCTGAAGCAATAAAGGAGCGCAGACCGGCGGCAAAGATCGGTTCCACCCCGCGAATGGCAAATTTAATTGCCGCCATATTACCCCCCCACAAAAGGCAAAGGGAGAGAAGAATGGTGATGGCCTTAAAATCAAGATAGGTTTTAGTGGGATGTGGATCGGACATATCAAATGATGCCGAAAAAATTCCGGGCATTTTGGGTGGTTTTCAGAGCCGCTTGTTCAAGATCAATTCCTTTTATTTTAGACAGTTCGCTAAGGGTTTGTAATACCTGGGCCGGGGAGGAAACCACCCCTTGATACGGGGTCGGAGCATCGGTTTCAATAAGGATTTGTTTTAGCGGGGCAGCAATGATTGCCTCCCGATGCTTGGGACTGTAGCTAAGGGCCGGGGTGGCCGAAACATAATAACCCATTAACAGTAAATCTTTTAATACCTCAATCGGACCGCTGTACCAATGAAAAACCGCCTTGGTTAGGTTATGTTTTCGAACTGATTCAAAGGTCTCTTCATGGGAAAGACGGGAATGGATAATAACCGGCTTTTTCTTTTCCCAAGCCAGTTCCAGGAGATCCTCAAAGGCCCCTTCCTGAATTTCCCTGGGCACTGAAATTTTATAATCCAAACCTACTTCGCCCAAAGCAACGGCTTCATCCAAATGGCGATGCAGGAAATCCAGATGATTTCTGATTCCGGAGATGGTGATTTTTTCAGGATGATATCCGAGGGCCGGATATATCACTCCCGGGTATTGGCGGGAAAAGGACAAGATCATCTCATTGGACTTGAGATCCGAACCTACGGCCACTATTGCGGATACACCGGCCTTCTTGGCCTCTAAAATAGCTTCTTCCGGATCGGCGATTTCTTCCAAGTGGACATGGGTATCGATAACTGGGATGATCATTATTAATTTCGGATTTCGGAATAAAAGATATAACCCGTAACGGTTTTAGTTAACTACAGCGCGAGAAACCACAGGAATGGCAGGTTAGGCAGCCGTTTTCATGAACCACCTGACCGCCGCAATCCGGACAGGACCCCATCACCCAGTCTTCATCTTCTATCTTGGCCTGGGTATAATTGATGATCACCCGGCTGATGGCATCCGGGCAGGATAGGACTTGATGGCCGTTTCCCCAGGTAGGAGATGGACAGCGGATCCCGGAAATCTGTTTCAGGATCGAAGGCAGGCTGACACCGGACCGTAAAGCTAAAGAGATCAAACGCCCGGTCGCCTCGATCTGGGATGAGGCACATCCGCCGGTCTTGCCCATCTGGGCAAAGACTTCACAAATCCCCTTTTCATCGGAATTAATAGTCACGTAAAGTTTGCCGCAGCCGGTGGAGATTCGTTCCGTGATTCCCAGGGTCCTGGTCGGACGAGACCTGGGGTTTATTTTAGAACTATCGGTGCTTTTGTTAAGGTTTAACACTTGCGTCTCCCGACTGCCGTACCGATAGATCGTTACCCCTTTGCATCCCTGGTGATAAGCCATCAGGTAGGCTTTTTGTACGTCTTCCGGGGTAGCCTCATTAGGGAAATTGATGGTCTTTGAGACTGCATTGTCTGTATATTTTTGAAAAGCGGCTTGAATTTGAATGTGGCTGGCCGGGCTGATATCATGGGAAGTCGCAAAAAGAACTTTAATTTCATCGGGTATATCCGGGATGTTTCGGATTGAGCCTTCCCGGGCAATCTGTTCCATGAGTTGCAGGGAATAAAACCCTTTTTCTTTGGCTATTTTTTTAAAAAAGGGATTGACCTCAACCATTTGGGTTCCATCCAAAACCGTTCGGTAATAAGATACGGCAAATAGGGGTTCAATTCCACTGGAAGCCCCGGCGATGATGCTGATCGTCCCGGTAGGGGCGATCGTTGTTGTAGTGGCGTTTCGCATTCCCGAGGTTTTATCAGGTCGATCAAAGACGCTTCCTGCGAAATTAATGAAATTTCCTCTTTCTGCGGCTAAAGTTTCGGAGACCTGGCGGGATTCGGCTTCAATAATACTCATCACTTTTTCAGCGGTATCCACCGCCTGGGGTGAATCATAGGGGATATTCATCTGTATCAACATATCGGCAAATCCCATAACCCCGAGCCCGATTTTTCGGTTCCCTTTGCTCATCTTTTCAATCTTCGGTAAGGGATATTTATTGACATCGATGACATTATCCAAAAAATGGACGGCAGTATGTACCAGGGAGGTAAGCCGTTTATAATCGATCTCCCCTTTCTTGACCATCCTAGCCAGATTGATCGAACCGAGATTACAGGACTCATAAGCCAGAAGCGGTTGTTCACCGCAGGGATTGGTGGCTTCTATCGGACCTAGGTGAGGGGTAGGGTTATCCTTGTTGATCCGGTCGATAAAGACCACCCCAGGTTCTCCGCTTCGCCAGGCAGAATCTACAATCTTGTCAAAGATGGCCTGGGCCGAAACCGAACTGGTTTTAAGACCGGTGTGGGGGTTCATCAAGTCATATTCCTGTTTATTTTCCAAGGCTTCCATAAAGGAGTCGGTAATTAACACCGAAATATTAAAATTATTCAACCGGTCAGTCTGTAATTTAGCTTCAATAAACTTTTCGATATCCGGGTGGTCCACCCTCAGGAGACCCATATTGGCCCCCCGCCTGGTCCCACCCTGTTTTATGGTCTCCGTGGCCACATCAAAGACAGTCATGAAGGAAATAGGGCCGCTGGAAATCCCGTGGGTGGATTTTACCATATCTTTCTCCGGCCGGATTTTGGAAAAAGAAAAACCGGTTCCCCCTCCGCTTTTGTGAATAACGGCGGTTTGTTTAATAGCCTCAAAAATACTGTCGATCGAATCCTCAACCGGGAGAACAAAACAGGCTGAAAGTTGACCTAAAGACCGGCCGGCGTTCATCAATGTCGGTGAATTCGGTAGAAATTCCAAACGGGTCATGATTTGGAAAAATAATTCTTCCGTTTCGGGGATCTGGTCTTCCTTCCCATAAAGGGCATCGGCTGATGCGATCACCCGGGCAACGCGGCGTAACATGTCCTCGGGTTTCTCTATCACCTGACCTTGGAAATCCTTCTTGAGATAGCGCTTATCCAAGACAATTTTAGCATTAGGGGTCAATACAAGAGGGGAAGTTTGAGCGGTCATGACCTGAATTCCTTTGTTTGAAGGTTTATTAATTTTGAGTTTTTTAAGGGAAATAAAAAATTTTTTCTATCAACCGGTTAAACTACAACAGGTTGGGAGCCGGAAATTCATTGCTACAACAGGTGGTATTATAGACTGCTTGATAAAAATTTCCAAGGAATTTTTTTTCCCTGTTTTTACCATGAGTTGAATTGAATTTCGGCCAAAAAAATAGTTTGGAAATAATTTTTTAATATATTTTCTTTTAAGAAGGTTAAAGGATGAAATTTACAAATTGCTTTTCCCTTCCCAGTATGTTAAACGAGTTATTTGATTACATTAAATTAAAAAATATCTTTAATCAGGAATTTTTATTAAAAAAAGAAAGGAGTTTGTTTTTATGCCTGTAACCCCCTTTATTGAAGTCAACCAAGCCATCGTGGCTACAGGTGGAGACACCTTAAATCATTGCATGCAATGCGGGCTCTGCGCCGGTCTTTGTCCCTGGGGGCGGGCAGTGGAAGGTTCCCCCTTTGTGATCCGAAAACTCATTCGGATGGGTCAATTAGGTATGGAAGGATATGAATCCGATGATATCCTTTTCGCCTGTACCACCTGTAACCTCTGTGTCCGTAACTGTCCCCGTCAGGTAAAAATTATCGATATCGTTCGGTCTATGCGCAGTATGATCGCCGAGACCGGGGCTATCCCCCAGGGTCTACGTCCCATTCTGGGTAGTGTACACAGCAATGGAAACCCTTGGGCTGAGGACAAATCAAAAAGAATAAATTGGACCCAAGGATTGGATGTCCCTGTTTTTGGACCGGACACCGAATATTTTCTCTTTGTTTGCTGCACTTCGGCTTTTGAGCAAAGGAGCCAGAAAATTGCTAAAGCCATTGTCGAATTGCTGAAAACAGCCGGGGTCAGTTTTGGAATTATTGGAAATGAAGAGGCCTGTTGCGGTGAATCGGTCCGTAAAATAGGAGATGAAGGCCTGTTCACTAAAATCGCCGAGCAAAACATCGCCCTTTATAAAGAAAAAGGCGTTAAAAAAATTATTACCACATCACCTCATTGCTATACTACCTTTACTAAAGATTATAAGGAATTAGGGGCTGACTTTGAAGTACAACATTATTCTCAGTTTCTATCCCAACTGGTGCGAGACGGGAAGTTAACCCCCAAAAAATCTTTAGCTAAAAAAGTGATTTATCATGACCCCTGCTATCTGGGCCGTCATAATGAGGTTTTCGAAAATCCACGAGAACTCCTGAAAGCCATTCCGGATGTAGAAGTGATGGAATTCCCTCAGAATAAAGGTTTTAGCCTTTGCTGTGGCGGCGGCGGTGGGCGTTTATGGATGGAAACCCATCCCGAGCAACGGTTTTCCGACAAAAAGATGATAGAAGCCGCTGATATGGGGGCCGAAGTTCTGGCAACCGCTTGTCCGTATTGTATCAGCCTTTTTGAGGACAGCCGAAAAGGCACAGGAAAAGAAGATCAGATTATCGTCAAGGATCTAACCGAATTGTTACAGGAATCATTATGAAAGAAAGTGACGGGTGACTAAGGTCACCCGTCATTCTAAACACTATTTTGTTTAATGACAAAATTCCTTTATTTCATCCCTAATCAACTTGCCTTCCTGAAATATCTGCTCCCGAACCAAGAGACATTTTTTCGATTCACCTTTACCCACCGGATATGTTTCCACTCGTTGAAACCCGTCAAGACTTAAATAGGCCACCGGTTTATTTTCACGGATTGCCTCCTGCGAAGCCCGGGCAGAAATTTCTTGTATTTTTCCTTTCATAGGACCTCCCAGAGGAGCCCCGATAGCTCCACCCCGCCAGGTATTGACCTTTTCCTCCAAAGAATCCGGGAAAGTCCTGACCGGACCCTTCCGATAGTTTTTCCCATTTCCACAGGCGGAAATAAACATCAAAAAGACCATCGTACTCAATAATAAAACGAATAAGGTCAGTGGACGAATCATAAAAACCTCTTTATTTAAACCGGCCGGGAGGTAATTCAATTACCCCGATTTCTTAATACAGGGTATTCCCGATATTACTTTTTTTGCATTTGTTTCAAGATTTCGCGGATATCTCCGCCCATGACTTCGTTCATACCATTGACCTTTGTAATCCTTGGGGACTTCAAACATAGCGGCTTTGGCGGCACCGATTTTAATCTCTTTCATTTCCGAAGTAAATTTATCAGGCCCCCTTCCCTTCTTTTGTCTGCCGGGATCGTCACCTCATTTTTAATGGGCAGGCCTCCCAAATCCTGAGCCTCCCAAAGAACGGAGGTGAATTTTTCTTGGGGTTTCTCTTTGTTATAAAAAACGGCATTATATTTGATACAGGGATGCCCGTCTATGGTTTCCGTACCTATTTTCTTTTTGTCAATAACCACATTGGGGTTATAAATCGAAAGGGACCCTTTCCCGAGTGGCCTGTTCAAAATAAGTTTTGTTTTTTGGATTCATGGTTACGCTCTTCTTTTGGTCCATATAGTTATGGTCAACCAAACCGCCAAATATAACATTTTCCACACGGGACTTGTTGCCCATTTTGGCCATGGGCATGGACATGCCCATAAAGGTCATCTTAAGAGGTAAAGTTATCCGGGGGGGCGGCCAGGGAGAGAACGGATAACAGGAAAAAAAACAACCCCCCAATCCAATAATCATAAGTGGTTTTTTTTGAAATTTCATGAAAACTCCCTTCAAATGGTAAAATAATTTTAAAAGTTATCGGTTGAGTCGGTCTTCAATTTCGGCCCAAATTTCTGCGCGGCCCAGGCCGGTTGTAGCTGAAAAAAATATCGGCTCGGCCGGCGGATTCTCCAGGTTCCCAAGGATTTCCTTCCGGGCCTTTTTCCAGGAACCCCGGCCCAAAGTGTCCGACTTGGTCAGAACAATCAGATACCTCAATTCACAAACCCGGAGCAACTGGAAAAAGGCCTTATCTTCTTTACTGGGGATACGGCGAATATCAAGCAAAAAAACCACCAAAGCCAAATTATTTCTTGTTTTCAGATAGGTCAAGATGGCTTTCTGATAAGAATCGATCACCGCCTTGGATGCCCGGGAAAATCCATACCCCGGCAAATCAACCAGCATGAAATTATCATTGATCAAAAAAAAATTCAATGTCCGGGTTTGGCCTGGCCTACGGCTGGTCCTGACCAGGGCCTTTCTCCGTAACAAGGTGTTAATCAGGGAAGATTTCCCCACATTGGAGCGACCGGCAAAGGCGATCTCGGTAAGGGCGGTCTTAGGATAATGTTCGGATTTTAAGGCGCTCTTCACAAATTCTGCTGAACGTATAATCATGAGATCGTTTTGAACTCTTCCCGGTTTAAATACGCCTGAAGACGTTTCATCCCTTCCTCGATCCGTTCGATTGAATTGGCATAAGTGAATCTTAGATACCCTTCGGCACCGGCACCGAAATCAATTCCCGGGGTCACACCCACCTTAGCCTTTTTTAAAATATCAAAAGCCAGCTTATAGGAATCGTGATGAAAGGATTTGGCATTGGCCAGGACATAAAAGGCCCCTGTGGGTTCAACTTTTAAGCCAAATCCCATGGTTTTGAGCCGTTGGATCATCACTTTTCTTCTTTGATTGTATAAATCTCTCATTCGGGCTACATCATCCTGCGCCTGGGTCAGGGCGGTGATACCGGCCCATTGGGCCACTGTGTTGGCAGATATGAAAAAGTTCTGATGCATCTTTTGTAAAGGGCGAATAAATTCTCTGGGGGCAATCAAATAACCCAAACGCCAACCGGTCATGGCATATAACTTAGAAAAGCCGTTTAATACAAAGGCCCGGTCGGTAAACTCCAGAATGGAATGCTCCTGACCTTCATAAACCAGCCCATGATAAACTTCATCTGAAATAATATAAGGGTCGTATCGGGCGACCTCTTTCATCCGGTTTGCAGACAAAAAGAGTCCCGGTGGGGTTGGAGGGGGAATTGATAAAAATCCCTTTGGTATTCGGTCCAATGTGCTTGCGAATCTCCTCCGGATGGAATTGAAAACCGTCTTCCTCACGTACCCGAATCTTAACCGGCTTCCCCTGGGCGAATTGGATAAAATTGGGATAACAGGCATAATGGGGATCGGATATTATGATCTCATGGCCGGGTTCTAAAAGGGCCGAAAAAACCATAAACATGGCCGGAGAGGTTCCGGAGGTAATGATGATCTGGTCCGGAGAAACAGTGACCCTATATTGCCGGAAATAATGGGCGGCTATGGCTTCTCGGAGTTCAATAATTCCCCGACTGTCGGTATAATGGGTTTTACCATCCCTCAAAGCCTTGAAGGCCGCTTCCTTTATGCATTCCGGAGTATCAAAGTCAGGTTCTCCCACTTCAAGATGGATGATCGTTTCCCCCGATCGCTCCATAACCTGGGCCGTTTCCAAGACATCCCATGGCGATAAAAGGGGTTATATCCCGAGCCCGTTGAGAAACCGAGGCTGGTATAAATTCGTCGAATTTCATTTTAATTCTTTTAATCTTTGATGGGCTTCCCTACCTAAATCACTTTCGGGAACCAGGCGGATAACTTCCTTAAAGGCCAAAACGGCCAGGGAGGTTTGCTTTAACTCCACCAGTACTTCCCCCAGATCATAATGGGCTTGAACGAATTTGGGGGCGTGTTCAATGGCCTTTTTTAGGGCCTCGGCTGCCTCTTCCATATTGCCTGTAGCCTTCCAGGCCAGCCCCAGCCCATGGTAGGCCAGGCTGTAGGCAGGAGAAAGTTTGACGGCCTCCAGAAAGTTTTCCCGGGCCTTTTCAAATTCCTTCAATTTAAAATAGGCTTGGCCCAGATTGTAATGGACAAAATGGGGGGTGGGATACATGGGATTTTCCAGGGCCTTGTTAAACTCTGCGATGGCCTCTTTCACCCTCTGTTCCCGGAGCAGGGCAGTCCCAAGATTGTTGTGGACCTCTGCATAATTGGGGTCCAGGTACAGGGCTTTTTCAAACTGATTAATGGCCTGGCGGATCATTCCTTTTTCCAAATAAGCCACTCCCAGAACATTGCGAATCACCGGATTGCTCGGGTCCAGGTCATTGGCTTTTATCAATTCGGCCAGGGCCTGGGTAGGACGCCCTTCCCGGAGCATCGATTGCCCTACGCGCATACTGGCCATGGCATCCTCTTTCCGCTGCAGGGAGGAAGTTGAACAGGCCGGCAGGAAGGCCAAGATTAACAAGAGGAAAACCCATCTGACCTTCCATTCGGCGTTCGGCACCTGCAAGGGACAGGGGCGTTCGGCGATACCCCCATGAAAATCGAACTTACTTAATCCAAAATCATTGGCCATTGTCATAAGGAATTTCCCTTTCAAATATTTAAAAAAATCTTTTAGTTTTTCTTTAATCCTTCTTCGACGAACGCCGAACTACAAACGTTATTGCACATTTTAAATCAGTTTATTCAAAGGATATTCAATGATCCCTTCAGCGCCTTTGTGGATCAACTGGGGAATCAATTCCCGGACCTGGGATTCCTCGACCACGGTCTCCACAGACAGCCAATCACTGTTATAAAGATTAGCAATGGTCGGGGCATTCAGGCTGGGAAGGATGGCTACTATGTCCTTAAGCTTGTTTCCCGGAACATTCATTTTGAGGCCAACCATCTTTTCAGCCCTCAAGGCCCCCTGCAACAACAAAACGATCTGTTTAATTTTTTCCTTTTTCCTGGAATCCTTCCAGGACTCCCTGTTGGCTATGATCTGGGTATTGGATTGCATCAATTCTTGAATAATTTTTAGGCCATGCGCTCGGATCGTGCTCCCGGTTTCGGTTACTTCGACGATGGCATCGGCCAGACCGGATATGATCTTTCCCTCGGTAGCCCCCCAGGAAAACTCCACTTGGACGGGAATACCTTTTTCGAGGAAATACCGGCGAGTGAAATTGACCAGTTCGGTGGCAATCTTTTTCCCGCTCAGATCTTCTATTTTTCTATATTTGGAATCATTGGCCACGGCCAGGACCCAGCGGGCCGGACGATGACTGACCTTGGAATACAATAGATCGGCGACTACTTTCACCTTGGAGTTATTTTCCAAGGTCCAGTCTTTTCCGGTCAAGCCCACATCAATGGTCCCATTTTCCACATAGCGGGACATTTCCTGGGCCCGGCAGATGGAACATTGGATTTCCGGATCATCAATCTCCGGAAAGTAATTTCGGCCGTTAAGATCAATCTTCCAACCTGATTTCTTAAACAGATTAATGGTCGCATCCTGTAAACTCCCCTTCGGGATGCCCATTTTTAACGGATTCACTTTTTATAAACCTCCTCGGGATCAAATACTTTTTCACCGCAAACCTCAACGGTTCCGTCTTTTTTGATTTTTTGAAAAAAACAACTTTTATAACCGGTATGGCAGGCCCCACCGCCCAGTTGTTCCACCTTCAACAGAATGGTATCCCCGTCACAGTCGATAAAAACCTCCTTAACCACCTGAACATGCCCGGAAGTACCTCCTTTAAACCAGAGTTCACTTCTGGAACGGCTCCAATAGTGGACCTTCCCGCTGGCCAGGGTCTTTTCCCAGGCTTCCCGGTTCATAAAGGCCATCATTAAGACCTGGCCGGTTTCCCAGTCCTGGGCAATGGCCGGAAGAAGGCCGTTCCCTTTTTCGAAATTGAGTTGGTTTTCCATAATAAGAACACTATAATATTAAATAAAAATGGTGTCAACTAATTGAACCTATTTACTCTTCTTTGCTGACTAAATCGTTTCAGATAGGGTTGCCTTTTTCAATCATTCTTTTTTAAAGCGAAGAAAGGTTCCCACGCAGAGTTCAAACAGTTCCTCACGCAAGGATCTGACGGGAACGGAATAACCACCGAACTCAAGGTCTTCTTTGATGGTCAAATCCGGAAAGCCCCGCCTTTCCTCAGGAACCTTTCCAACGGGTTGGTGGCCGTTCCGGTGACCATGGGCACCTTATACTTTTCGGTGACCTCGCTGACTGGTATGGCCACTTTCGAGGTCAGAGGTCCCACAATGGCCGGCACTTTATCTTGTGTGGCCAATTTCAATGCCCAGTGGCCCCTTCAGAAAGATAAAATTTATTTTTCTTAGTCTTCCCTTCCGTTATTACCAAATTAAGCAAACTAATTTGATTTTTTTTATGAAAAAGAATCGTTTGTCAACAAACATTCCTATGAATTTGCTTGATTTTTAACCGATTCGATTGATAATATGATCAATGCAAGACCGGTTTTACCGGCAAGCACATTTTAAACTAAAGGAGAAAAGAATATGGCTCAAAGAGAAGTTGTTTTTGTAGAAGCCGCCCGGACGGCCTTTGGTCGTTTAGGAGGAACAATAAGAGATATTCCGGCCTCAAAACTGGCTGGGATTGGAATTAAAGGGTTGGTCGAAAAGGCTAAAATAAAGGAGAAAGGGGTTATTGTTGACTCGGTCTTTCTGGGCAGTGCCGCCCATTGTTCTCAGGCTATGAACCCGGCCCGTTGGGCCACTCTGGATGCCGGGCTGGGATATGAGACAACCGCCTCTTATATCGAAATGCAGTGCGGTTCAGCTATAGATTCTATCAATCATGCCGCCTGGAAAATTTTAGCCAATCAGGCGGATGTGATCATTGCCGGAGGAATGGAATCTTATAGCCAGTTGCCGGCCAAGTTTTCCATGTCCAATCCCCCTTATAAACTGATTCCACCCACCCCTCTCCGGCTGCAACTTTCACCGGTAACAGATGAAAACCTGGGAATGGGCCTTACGGCTGAAAATCTCCAGGTTATGTATAATATACCCCGTGAAGCCTCCGATGAATTTGCCTATAACAGCCAAATGCGGGCCAAAGCAGCTATGGAAGCGGGAAAATTTGACGAAGAGATCGTTCCGGTTGTTTTTCCAGCCACCAGAAAAACCCCGGAAGTGATCTTTAAGGTTGATGAACATGTCCGTCCGGAATCCAGGCTGGAAGTCATGGCCAAACTGCCCCCGGCCTTCAAAGAAGGGGGGACGGTAACCGCCGGCAATTCCTCCGGACAGAACGACGGATCGGCTTTTGTGCTCATGATGACCGCCGAAAAGGCCAAGGAATACGGTTATCAGCCTTATGCCAAATGGCTGGCAGGGGCCGAAGCGGGTGTTGATCCCAGGATCATGGGTATTGCCCCGGCCTATGCCGTACCCAAAGCCCTGAACCGGGCCGGTTTAAAACTGTCCGATATAGATATTTTAGAATGTAATGAAGCCTTCGCTGTTCAGAATCTGGCGGTCATTAAAGAACTGGAAAAACAGATGGGTTCCAAAGTAGACATGAATAAATGGAACCCCCTGGGGGGAGCGATTGCCTTCGGTCATCCCAATGGGGCCTCCGGAGCCAGAATCTGCATGTTTGCCATGAAGGAAATGGCCAGGCGGGGAGGGAAATATGCCTTTTTTTCTTCCTGCTGCGGCGGGGGGCTTGGAGTAGCTTCGGTCATTGAAAACATGAGGGTTTAGTTGATTTAGAAACCCCCGCCCTAAGGGCGGGGTCATGTGGACTGGCTATGCCGGTCCCGAATGGGCTTGGCTGAAAGGCCATTTCTTGGCCCGTTTCGTCATTCCGGGCTTGACCCGCTTCCTGCCCGTAGGCATCCAGGCCGGAGGCGGAATCCAGAGATTTCAGCTTTTCCTGGACCCCGGCTTTCGCCGGAGTGACGGCATCTATTAGATTTTAAAGTTTAGGGTTCAGGTTTGAATCTGGTATTTTAAGCCCCCCTATGGGGGGCCCAATTAATGCCACGCCCTATGGGCGTGAATTATTTACTTTTCTATGTCAGTCCACAAGACCTGGAAAAATAGATTTTTAGATTCACGGACGATACTGGATGCTGGTTTCTTGATACTGGATAAAATCAAAAGACTGATCCTGGATAAAAATGCCGATACTGGATACTGGATGGATTATATCCGAAATCGAGTTTCGCTTTTAATTTTTGTCAAGTATCGAGAAACCAGTATCCAGCATTCTTCTTAGAGGGTCGGACTCAAGAACTCAGAATCTAAATATATTTGGTTAGATCTTTTTAAAATAATAGGTTCACCAAAGTCCTTGCAGGGTTCGATTGAGCATCGTTCCCTGCAAGGGCGACATTAAAGGACCAGGCATGGGTAATGAACGGGAAAAGGCTGTTTTGGAGGAGTTGAAAAAAAAATACCCGGAAAAATTCATCTCCGAAGAAGAAATATTCAACCATATCCATCGAGGGGATCGTATTTTTATCAGCACCGCTTGCGGAGAACCTCAGTATCTGGTAAAAGCTTTGATCAGCTTTGTGGAGTCAAACCCCAAGGCCTTTTATGACGCGGAGGTCCTTCAGGTCTGGACCCTGGGGGTTGCCCCCTACACGGAAGAAAAATTTAAAAACAATTTTCGACATAACTCTTTCTTCGTTGGGAACAATTCCAGAGAAGCAGTCAATAGCGGTCTGGCCGATTATACCCCGATCTTTCTATCTCGTGTTCCTGATTTATTCTACCGGGGTCTGGTACCCATCAATGTGGCCCTAATCCAAACCTCTCTGCCGGATCTCCATGGTTATATGAGTCTGGGGATCAGCGTGGATATTACTAAGGCGGCCGTGGAAAAAGCCTCCATAGTTATTGCCCAGGTCAATCAACATATGCCCCGGGCTCACGGGGATGGATTTATTCATATTGAAAACATCGATTTTATTATCTGCCAGGATGAACCCTTGTTGGAATATGAAGCCATTGCCCCTGATGAAACGGCCCACCAGATCGGAAAATATGTGTCCCGCATTGTCCAGGATGGGGATACCATTCAGGTGGGCTATGGGAGTTTGCCCAATGCCATTCTGAGCAACTTCGGCGAAAAAAAACATCTGGGGGCGCACACCGAATTACTGACCGATGGTTTGGTGGACTTGATCAAGATAGGCGTGGTTGACAACAGCCTCAAGACTCTGAACCGGGGCAAAACCGTGGCCACCTTCTGTATGGGGCACCGGCAAACATACGAGTTCCTCCAGGATAACCCGAGTATTGAATTCCGGACGATTGATTATACCAACAACCCCTTGACCATTTCCCGGCAAAGGAATATGACCGCCATCAACAGTGCCCTGGAGATCGATCTGACCGGGCAGGTCACGGCCGAATCCCTGGGGAAAACTTTTTACAGCGGTATCGGCGGGCAGGCGGATTTCATGCGCGGAGCGGTTTTGGCCCCCGGGGGTAAGAGTATTCTGGCCATTCAATCGACGGCTGAATGGGGAAAGGTATCCCGTATTGTTCCCTTTTTAAGGGAAGGGGCCGGGGTGACCCTTATCCGCGGAGACATTCATTATGTGGTAACGGAATATGGTATCGCCTACTTGCTTGGGAAAAACATCCGTGAACGGGCCATGTCCTTAATTGCCATTGCCCATCCGGATTTTCGTCCCTGGTTGATCGAGAAAGCCAAAGAGGCCAATCTGATCTATCGGGACCAGGCCTTTATCCCCGGAGCCAGAGGAGAATATCCCGAACACCTGGAAATCTATAGAACTACAGCCAAAGGGCTTCAACTCTTTCTACGCCCTGTAAAAATAAGCGACGAACCATTGCTAAAAGATTTTTTTTATTCCTTGTCCGATCAGAGTCTTTATCGTCGATTTATTTCTTTTCGCCAGGATATGCCCCATGAACGGCTCCAGGAGTTTGTGATTATTGATCATACCAAGGAAATGCTCATGTTGGGCTGCATTAAGGAAGGGGAGAAGGAAAAAATTGTCGGGATCGGGCAGTATTACATCAACCCCAAAAGCCACATCGCCGAAGTCGCCCAGGCCACCCGGGATGATTATCAGGGACAGGGAATCGGATTGGAATTACTGACTTATTTAACCTACCTGGCCAAACGGGACGGTCTGCTGGGTTTCACCGCCGAGGTTCTGGCGGAAAACAGACCGATGCTCCGGTTATTCGAGAAAATGGGGTTTGATATACAGCGGCAAAGTGAACAAGGGGTGTATGAATTACAGATGACTTTCCGAAAAAGCTGATATTTCTTTAAGAAAAATCCAAGAAGGGCAATAGGCCCGGGAATATAAGTGGAGAGTTTTAGGATAAGATTTTCTTATACCCTAAATGCCTATTGCCTCGTGCCTCTTGTCTGTCTTATTATTCACTCCCTTCCGATGGCCCGTTCAACCTTGTAGCGGGAAGTGATAGAGTTGTATAAAGCCTGGTTGTAGTCGGTCTCAGCCTGAAAAAAAGAACTTAGGGCATCGGTGACATCCAGTTTATTCCCCACCCCGGCCTTGTAACGACCTTCGGCCAGATCCAAATTTTCTTTGGCACTCCGTAAGGCTTCTTTGGCCACATCAATCTGTTTTTCAGCTAAAATTTGATTAAGGTACTGGTTTTGAAGATTACTGATAACCGATAGTTTCTGTGTCACTTCATTGGCCTTGGCCTGGCTCAGGGCCGCCTGGGTCTCAGCCAACTTAGATTTTTTCAAGAAGCCGGAAAATATCGGGATGTTAAGCTGCAATCCCACATTCCAGGTCTCATCGTCGGAATAATAACTGCCGTTATTCCACCCATATTTGGCCGTGCCGGTCAGAGCAGGAAAGAATTCCCTCTTAATTTCTTGTTCCTGAACTTCCCAATATTTGATAATGACCCTGAGCCGATTTAAAACCGGATCCTTATCCAAAGCCTCTTTCTGGAGATCTTCCAGTTTCCAGTCCACCTGCCCTAATTCCAAATCGTCCTTTATAGTGTTCGTTATGGGCTGATCCAAACCCATGGCTGCCGCCAAGGTAACCCAGGCAATCTGAACATTGCTTTCCGCTTGGAGCAAGGCCTTTTGGGATGTGATAACAGTGACTTCCGCCTGAGTCACGTCGATTTTAGCCTTCAACCCAACCTGATAAAATCCTTGGGCCTGTTTATAATGTTCTTTTGCTCGTTCCAAATCCTCCCTTCGGACCTTTACCACCCGTTGGGTCAGCAAAACGCCGTAATAGGCTTGCCGTATATTATCGATCACCGAAAGGCGGATATCTCTCAGGCCCCACTGATAGGTCTTTAAATCCTCTTTTGAAGCCTTGACCTTATATTCCCGACGTCCAAAATCGTAAATATTTTGAGATAAGCCAAAATAATAAGTGGTAAGCTCGTTAACCCCGGGATTTAATGAGGGAGAACTGGTTAGGGAACTCTGACTGCTATAGCGATTATAATCCGTTTCAGCAAACAGGATGGGGAAATAGGTGGATTGGCTTTGCTTTACCCGATTCTCTGCCCCTTCAATCCCTTTCAGGGCCGCACGAATGGTTGGATTTTGCTTTAACCCTATGTCTATACAGGTCTTCAGATCCCATTCCTCGGCCCACACCATTCGACAGAAAGAAATGGTGGTTAATACCATTAAGAATACGAACACCTTCTTTTTCATGATTCTCCCCCATCCAATATTTGATTATACTTTATTGACAAAACATTTCCCCTGATGAATTCAGTGGAAGAAGTTCGGAGGGTTGCGAGATAAAATTGGATAAATTTTCACCAATAAATCATGGTTATTCCGCAATCCGAATTCCGCAATTTGAAATTTATTTATTTTTTCCTAACCGTTTCTCCTTCGCCCATCACCAACCCGGGGAAATCCCCTTCATCGACAGAAGGGTAAATGATGGTATTACCCTGAATCTTGATCTTTGGAGGGATAGACGCCTTTTTTCCAATTAAGGTTAAACCTTCTTTAAGCTGTCCTGGAAATTCTCGGTTGGGCCTATCCGACTGGCCGGTGATACGGGCCAGTTTACCAATAACGACCTTTTTATCTACAATAACCCGGTCCAGATAAGCTCCGGCAGAAACCTGACAATCGTGCATGAGGATGGAGTTTAATATCTGGGCTCCTTTGCCAACCCGGACGCCGGGAGAAAGAACCGATCCCTCTACCCGGCCTTCAATGATCGTATCGGCAGAAAGAAAGGAGTGAACCACTCGGGCCTTTTTCTGAATGATAATCGCCGGCCGGTCCCCTTTCAATCCTTCTTCTTCCGGGTTGGTTTGCACTCCCCAGGCTTTCAGGGTTCAACCCCGACCTGGGATTCAATAGATCCAGATGGGCCTGGTAATAGAAAGAAAGGGTGCCGACATCTCTCCAGTACCCGGAAAAAGGATAGGCAAAAACACGATTCTTCTTAATAACCAGGGGGATCAGGTCACGACCAAAATCCATGGCCTTTGGTTCCTGGAGGACTTTCAATAGATAAGCCGTCCGAAAAATATAAATACCGAGGGAGGCCAGGTTCCCTTTTGGCTCTTTGGGCTTTTCTTCCCACTCGATGATTCGACTGTGCCCGTCAACCTGGCCGGTACCGAAATGAATCAGTTGCTCTTTAGGAACCTCCATCATGGCCACGGTTAGATCGGCCCGGTTACGCCTATGAAAAGCGATCATCGGGGCATAATCCATATAATAAATGTGATCGCCGGAAACAATCAAAATCTCTTCGGGATCATAACGGCTCAGATATTCCATATTTTGCCGTAAGGCATCGGCCGTGCCCTTATACCAGTCCGAATCTTTTTCACCGGTATGGGGAGGCAAAATTTTAATCCCCCGGTTCCGGCCTTCGAAATCCCAGGACCTTCCTGAGGCGATATGACTCATTAGGGACAGTGGTTTGTATTGAGTCAGGACCCCAACCCGTTCCAATCCCGAATTCATAATATTGCTTAAGGTGAAATCAATGATCCGGTAGATTCCCCCAAAAGGAACAGCCGGTTTGGCCCGGGCTTCGACCAGGACATTCAACCGGCTGCCTTCGCCTCCGGCTAATAACATAACCAGGGTATTGCTCATGATACGGTTGCTCCGGAAGGAATATCCATGGACTCAAAAGAGTTTTCTTCCAAAAAGGGATAAAGGATACAATTGCCCCCGATCCTTATGTGGGAAGGAAGAAGGGTATTTCGTCCGATAACTGTCAGACCGGAAGTTAAAAGTTGGGGTAAGGTCTGGTTGGCCGTAGCATTTCCTCCTTCCCCGATCCGGGCCTTTTCCCCAATTCTAACCCCATTGTCGGTGATCGTTTTTTTTACCAGGGCGCCGGATTCAACCACGGTATCAAAAAAAAGGATCGAATCCTCCACTACGGCCCCTTCCTCAATCTGGACCCCGGGAAACAAAATACTCCGTTTGACCGTCCCCTCCACTCGACACCCGTGGGTTAATAAGACCTGATCCAAGGCGGCCTCGGCCCCGATCACAGCCGGTTGCCGTTCCTGAATCCGTTCGTGTTCCAGGTTGGTACGTATTTGCCATTGTTTCAGGTCTATCTTTTTCCCGGTCCCAAACAAATCCATATGAGTCCGCCAGTATTCGTCCAGAGTTCGGGTATAACCCCAATAGCCGGAAAAGGTATATCCGAAAACACGATATTGGTGGATCAGGGAAGGGAAAATATCCCGGCCGAATTCTATCCCTTCGCTATGAGGATGGGTTTGTTTAAGAATTTCGAGTAAGACCTCGGTTTTAAAAAGATAGATGGTCAAAGAGGCCCATTGGGATTGGGGCGTTGGCGGTTTCTCCTGATAGGAGATCAATCGTCCCCCCTGCCGACCCTCTTTTTCCTCGATCACACCCAGACCAAAGCGATGGGCCTCCTGGGGATCGACCTTAATAAAGCCGGCGGTAACATCGGCCTTTTGATCCTGATGAAACTGGACTAATCGTTGATAGTCCATTCGATAGATATGGTCGCCGGAAAGGATCAAAACCAGCTCCGGGCTGTTCTCATAAATAAAGTCCAGGTTATGGGCTACCGCATCGGCTGTTCCTTTATACCAATCGGAATTTTTTTGCCCGGTGGAAGGGGGAAGCAGGGTGACCTGTCGGCGGCGTCCGGTCATATCCCAGGAGGCCCCATTGCCGATATGGGTGATCAAGGAAGCGGATCGATATTGAGACAGGATACCCACCCGCCTGATCCGGGCATGCATGAGATTGCTGAGGGCAAAATCGATCACCCGGAAATTGCCGGCAAAAGGTAAAGCAGATTTGGGCCGGTCAAAAGTCAGGACACTGAGTTCATCCACCCTCCCGCCGGCCAGCACAAAGGCCAGAATATCGGCCATATATTTTCTCCTTAATAAAAACTTTATATTTTTAACAATTAATTGGGAAGGATGTCAAATAATTGTTTTTAATGGATGGATTTTCTTTTATGTGATGTAGCCCCCCGGTTTTAGAGTGATAGTTTCTAACTCAGGCAAAATTTTTCTGCCAGGGATCGGAGGTTCCCGTTTTTGAGCCAGGCAGAGGATATTAGGGGAATACCCGGAAAAATATGAAATTTTGCACAAAATATAATAGGGAAAAAGAAAAAGCCTCATCAGGGACTGGGAAGATAAATAATTCATCATGGAAATCTCAATCAATTCAAATCCATTAAGGGTTAAGATTTCTCTCAGATGATTAACAGTATTCAAACGATAAAAATGGACTTCATTTTTTAAGGGTTTTCCAGTTAAAAGTTTATAGAGAAACCGTTTTACCCTTAAAGGGATTATGGCCGCCCCCCACCCGAACAAAGAATTTTTATTGGGAAGGACCAGGAATAGAAAACCCGATTTTTTTAACACTTGCTCCGCCTGCCGGATGAAGGATACCGGGTGTTCGATATGTTCGACGACGTCTACAGATAGGATTAGATCGAATTTCTCAGAGAATGGCAGCAAAGAGAGGTCGGCCAAAACGGCGGAGGAAACCGAACTATTGTGTAGCAGGGCATTATAATCGAGATCGCAACCGACCAGATACCCGACCTCTTTTTTCGAAAACAAGGGATTTCTATAGCCGCATCCCGCATCCAACACAAACCCGTCCGGCTTCAACAGGGGGATCAATTTTGATTTCAAAAAATTGATTTTCTCATCATAGGAAGGGAGATCGGCCTGTTTTAATATTTCCGGCGTCATCGGGGTCGAACCAACCTATATAAGAAGCGCATAAACGGCAAAAAAAATCATCATCCCCGCATAAAGAAGGGTAGCCAGAAAGCTTCGCCAGAGCCTTGCGGGAGACCGCTTGACACCCGTGAAGTAGCGGTATCCATGAAGCAGGGCCGTCTGAAAAAGATAGACAGCATAGCCAAGAAGGACGACCGCCTGCGCCTCCATCCCCTTTTCAACGAAAACGGTTAGAAGGCCCATGAAGCCAAAAGCAAGGTTCGCAAAGCCTACTTCATACATCCAGTCCGGCCGGTTGGTCTCCCATCCGAGCCTTTTTGCATCGGACTTATGGAAAAAGAAGTGGCGGACAAAGGCCAGTACACCCACAATCCCAACCGTTGTGGCAGTCACTATTCGAAGAGAATTGGACGGGTTGTCGCTCAGATAGTAGAAGCCGAAAAAAATTCCGATCATACCCACAACCAAACCCACTATACTGATCAATCCGGCCATATCTACCCCTTTCCTTTTGACCCGATTTTTATTCGGATTCTTTTTATTTTAAAAGACCGTTTTCAGCGATCCAGTCTATGAAGCCCCGCCTGGCGAGCAAGACGGATCCCTTCGGCGACCTCGGCCACGGTTACCCTGCGGGCGATCTCGGGAAACTCCCCTGCCCGGAACTCCGGGTGGTATTGCCCCATCACGTTGAGGTAGGTTTCCCGGGAGAGCTCATCAGCGATGAACGACATGGTTTCATCTGTCCCGGCAAGCCCGCCGGGCAGCACCAGGTGACGCACAATAAGACCGCGCACAGCGACACCATGGTCATCAACGACCAGATCCCCAACCTGTCGATGCATTTCCCGAAGTGCCATGCGCATCCGTTGCGGGTATTCGGCGGCACCAGAAAGGCGCTGGGCGACCTGGGAATCCGCATACTTGGAATCCGGCAGATATATATCGACGACTCCCTCAAGAAATTTTAATGTAGCCAGCCGTTCAAAAGTACCGGTATTCCAAACGAGGGGGAGATGCAATCCCCTCTTCGCGGCCAGGTCGAGGGCGTCCAGGATCTGTGGTGTAAAGTGTGTTGGCGAAACCAGGTTGATGTTCTCGCAGCCCATCTCCTGTATCTGCAGCATGATGTCCGCAAGTTCCTCCGAAGAGACCTCCCTACCTGAATCAACCTGTGAGATATCATAGTTCTGACAATAAACACACCTTAGGTTGCATCTTCCGAAGAAAATGGTGCCGCTCCCGCCAATCCCGACCAGCGGCTGTTCCTCTCCAAAATGGGGCACGAAGGAGACAACGCGGGCGCGGGCGGTGGCCCGGCAAAAGGTGCCTGGCTCATTTCTGCGGTCTGTTCCACATTTATGGGGGCAAACCACGCAGTGTTGAAGCCATAAACCCAACTCCTCGGCACGGCGTCTGAGTTCACCGGAAGTATGGAGATCAGTGTACCGGATCATATAGGAATCTGCCTTAAGAAAGGAATCACCTGAATTACCTGGTCCTTTTTCCTGCCTGCCACACAGGCCGTTAATCCGAAGTAAATGAAAAAACGTGCCAGAGTTCTCCATTTTTCTCGAAAGCAACCGGTTGGACCGGTTTATTGATGAAAGCAATAATAGCCCTTGCCCAGAACTTTTTTGCCTCTCGATTACGATCCCTGACACGAATCTCCCATTTCCCGGGAAATCTTCTCCAGATGGCCTGGGCCGCCTTCATCCCGACACCAAGTCGGCGGTGACCGCGAATGACGAAAAATTCCGCCATATCCCAACTGTTTTCATCACCGGATATTCGCGAACCTTGGCAAACCAGAACGAATCCGGCCAAAGTCCCATTGGTCCGGATAAGAAAGGGATGACGCCCGGCTTCTTTCCAGTAAAGCGGAAGGGACTTGTAGCCAAAGCGTCCGTTCGGGCCAAGCTCCAATTCTATAAACTCACTAAAATCATGGGTATAAAGCTCAAGCAAATTAGCCAAAATCGGTTCCTGATCCGGTGAGGCCGGAATAATTTCGACCAGGGTGGGAATGAAATATTGTGAATCTGCCATTCTCGTTATTTTCCTCACTGAAAATCATTCCACAGGTAAAAAAGTATAGGCTTCAACTGCTAATCCTTTGTACCCGCCTTGATTGGGCCGATCAAGATAAAAGATTTGCCTTTGCCCCGGGCCATGGCGTTTTTCCAGAGATCTTAAATAAACGATCCACTGGAATTCATTGAATGTCCCCCGATCTCCCCGGTAGGCCAATATCCGGACTTTTCTTTTTGGTTCGACTTGATCGGGAGTCGGAAACCTTTTCTCCGGGGGCCATCCAACGGCCGGCCAAACCCCTCTGGTCGAAGGAATCAAAGTCATTAAATAGTATCGAAAAACAGCCCCTCCGCCCCCCAGCCTCAATCCGTCCGGGGTGCGAGGCCCGTAATCCGAAAAAACAATCCATTGATCAAAAGGTGAGAATCGGTCGATCATGGTTTGGAAGGCCAGACGAAGGTTGAAATCGGGCAAATCCTTATAGGGGCGCATAATATCTTTGGCTCCCCCGGCGACCATTATCAGGAAAAGAAAACAGGCGGCTGTAATCATTCCCACACTGACCCGTCGTTTGGGAAGACATATTTTAAGTGCCCTCATCAACCCTACTCCCATCAGCAGACAGATGACCGGGGCCGCATATAACATGGTTCGGGCCGTATTCCCGTAAGGGTATTTTTTCAGACAGGCGGCCAGAAAGGCAACCCCCAAAGGGGCCAGGAGGATCCCAATCAGTTTTCGATCCCCCCTTTTCCAGAGAGTGGTTAACCCTAAAAGGACCAGGAGGAAAGTAATCAGGCTGCCACCTCGACCACTCCCGACCGGATACGCCATCATCAATCCGGTATGGACTTTCAGTAACCACCAGGGAATCATCCAGAATTCCGAGATCGGCGGAAAGGCCTCGTTCCAATCCGACCATTCCGAGAAATATTCGGCGGCCCCTTGATTTTGTGGAACAATATGAAACAGGTACAGGGTCAAAAAACTGGACAACAACAGGATTCCCAGAATTGCCGGATAGGTCAGTTGGAAATAAGAACGGTTTTTTATGGCCAGTATTCCCAAGAACAAAACCTGCCCCCCGGCAACGAAGATAAACGGGTAGGAAATCCAAGGTCCCATAAGGACCAAGATCAGTGCAATTGAAAAAGAAATAAGACGGGACTTTTCCTGTACCAGATTCCAGGCCAGCCAATTGAACAGGACGGCCAGCAACAAATCCACGGAATACGGCTTAAGTTCAGTCCCATGTCGGACTAAATAATAACTGGCGGAAAAAATTCCTACAGCCAGAAGGACTTCTCTTTTGGGAAGGATCGTGGATACCCATCTCCGGAAAAAGATCAGGGCAGCCAGACCGGAAATAAAAGGGAAGAGTCTTAAGACATATTCAGATTCCCCCAGGAGTTTGACCATTGTCAACTCCAGCCACATGAAACCGGCCGGGACAATCTGAATGTATTCTATGGAACCAACCAGCCCCTTGAAATCACGGGTGAGGAGGTTGACGGCCAGAAAGGCCTCGTCCCCCCATATGGGAAAACGCAAGCCATAACGTAAAAATCGCCAGGCCAGACCCCCCAGCAGGAGAAGACAGGTTATTCTTTTAATCCCCCGGGGATTCTTCCAGAAGTTGAGAAACCTAAAAACCAAGGCCTGAATGTCCTTTCAATCGACCCTTGCAGTTTAATACCCGATCCCGATGGCTAACGGCCGTTTTCCGCTGGCGACACGCATATAACAGGTTTGGCCCGAAGTGAATTCCCAAGGTTTCAGGTCCTCTTTCCCCTCTTCAATGCCTTTCAATTTCATCTCCTGACGTTGGATCACCTGTCCAAGTTGAATATGGCCTTCCGTAGCCAGTTCGACCAGCCGTTTCAATTCCTGATTGTTCCTTAAGAGGAGTATGGCCTCCCGGGTTCTTTCCTGTTTCAGTTCCTTGGTAGTTTCATCAAGCAATGGATAAGGATCATCCGGATTTAAAAAAGTGATATCGAAGGTTCTATCCCGGGAAAAATGAATTTCAACCACCCATTCCCCGATCAGCTTATGAAAGTTATGTCCGTCCATTCGAGAATGCAGATAATTTTCCAACCCGGGCTTCCTATAATACCCGGCCTGATAGCCCGTCCTGATGATATACCCTTCCACCGCCTTGATATTTGGGCCGAGGGTCGGTTTAATCTTTGGCTGGAGCCATTCCAATAGGCCACCCACCAGTGCCAGGCCCAAAAAGATCGCAATCGAAATTAGAGACCATGTTTTATTTGATCGTTTATTCATATTTCCAATTTTCTTCACCTCTCGATGTTTTCCCTTTCCCCCGATAGACATTTAAAAAATTGATACAAAATGGCTTGCTAAAAAGGGAGTGATATTGTTTAATAATTATATCAATCCCGGTAGGTTGTCAATTGATGATTGAGAGATGCTTGCAGGTAAACGCAAGGGCTGATTTATGTTTAAAATATTTGAATTTTTTAAAAAGAAAAAAAACGTTGCCCGCCTTTCGCCCGAAAAGGGTTTTCTGACCCGCAAATACGAACATTTCCGGGCCGTGTTGATCGGGAACAATAAGGCCCTGGATGTCATTACCGATCTGGAACATATTTTTTACGAGGACCACCCTTTTACACTCCATCATGTCCAGACCCAGGTAGAAAGCCTGATTGAATCTGCCTGTCGGATCGCTGAGGATCTCAATGCCATGGCCGGAGCAGAATTTCTCGACCTCTTCGAGGCCGTGGAAAAAGTTGGTTTGGAGGTCCGTCAAGGCCCGGAGGCTAAAAAGGTGATCGCGCCGACCCGTCTGGTCTTATCCATGGACAAGATCGGGAAGGAACACGTTTCCGAGGTAGGCGGAAAGGCCGCCAACCTGGGTGAGGTTTTAAACCGGGTCAAGCTTCCGGTTCCCCAGGGGTTTGCCGTTACCGCTTACGCCTGTCAGGTTTTCCTGGAGCATAATCACTTCCTGGAACGGATCGAAAAAGTGTTGAAGGATCTCGATGTCAACGATACGGAAAAACTTATGCGGGTCAGCGGGGAAATTTACTCCCTTATTCTTTCTGGTCAGATCCCTCTCGAACTTGAACAGGAACTTTTTCAGGCTATAACTGAATTAAAACAAAAAATAACTGCCCCCCTGCGCCTGGCCGTCCGCAGCAGTGCCACCAGTGAAGATTCAGAGGCCAGTTTTGCCGGACAGCATTCCACGGTTTTAAACGTTACCGAGGAAACCTTGTTCGAGGCCTATAAAGAAGTGGTGGCCAGCACTTTTAATCCCCGGGCTATCTACTATCGGCGCAGTAAAGGGTATTTGGACCAGGATGTGGTCATGAGTGTGGCCTGCATTCAAATGGTCAATGCCCTGGCCAGCGGAGTCTTGTACACTGTGGACCCCAATGACGGCAGTCATGAAGTAATCCTGATCAGTGCCGTTTGGGGATTGGGGGTCGGTTTGGTAGACGGTTCTCAAACGGCCGATTTTTATCAGATCAACAAATCGACCCGGCGTATCGAAAAGGAAGAAGTGGTTCGAAAAAAATCCGCGTGTTTTCTGATCCGGTTCAAGGTCTCAAACAGGAACCGGTGGCCCATGCCTTTATGGACAAACCCTGCCTGACCCGTTCCCAGATTCAGTTGCTGGTTCACTACGCCTTTAGACTGGAAGATCATTATAACATCCCCCTGGATATCGAATTCGCCATAGGCCCGGATAACCGTCTTTATGTCCTTCAGGCCCGGCCTTTGCGTTTCACGGAACAGGCCCTTTCGAAAACCACGCCTGACGCCACTCAGGAAGAAGAAGGTTTTCCTGTTTTACTGAAAGGCGGGACCTCGGCATCCAACGGGGTGGCTTCCGGTTTGGCTTATGTCGTCAAATCGGAACATAATCTCCAGAATATCCCGGAGGGTTCTATTTTGGTTGCCCCGCAGACCTCCCCTCGATACGTGCCGGTAATCGGCCGCGTAAAGGCTATTATTACCGATGTGGGCAGTGTAACCGGTCATATGGCCTCGGTGGCCCGGGAATTCCAGATCCCCACTCTGGTCGGGACGGAAAATGCCACAACCCTGATCCCCCATAGCATGGAAATCACCGTGGATGCCACCCGGGGGATCGTTTTTCGGGGGAGGATTGAAGCCCTGCTGGGAAAGGGGAAACCCGTCAATCCCATGAAGGGAAGTCCCACCTATAAAGTATTACAGGCCACTTTGCAAAAAATTGCCCCCCTGCATTTGATCGATCCCAAGCAGGAAAATTTTACTCCCCAGTCCTGTGAAACGATCCATGACATAATCCGGTTTGCGCACGAAACCGCGATGCAGGAAATGTTTCAAATCGGTAATACTATCGCCGACCGGAACAATGCCTCCCTCCGTTTCCGCTCTCCCGTGCCTTTGAATATCTATATCGTCGACTTGGGTGAAGGACTCGATATCGATCAAAACCAGAGGGAGGTCCGGCCGGAACAGGTCCTTTCCCTGCCCTTCAAGGCCTTGTACCGGGGTATGACCCATAAAGGGGTGGAATGGCAGGGGCAGAACAAGATCAGTTGGAGCGGCTTCGGGTCCATTCTGATGGAAAGCATCCTCCATGATCCGCAACAGGAGGGGGACATGGGTGGTCCCAGTTATGCGGTACTTTCCGGAAAATATTTAAACTTCAGTTCCCGCCTGGGATACCACTTCGCCACCCTGGATACCTATTGCGGCCAGAACATCAATAATAATTATATTACCTTTTATTTCAAGGGCGGGGCGGCCGATATCGACCGCCGGTCACGGAGGGCCCTGCTGATTGCCTCCATCCTGAAAAAAATCGGTTTCGCCGTCACTCAAAAGGGGGATATGGTCAAGGGAGAACTTAAAAAACATAATTCCTATATGATCCAGGAAAAATTGGATTATATAGGCCGGTTGATGGGTGCGGTACGTCTTCTGGATATGGTCCTGGATGATGACCGGAAAATCGACTGGTGCCGGGATCAATTTTTCAAAGGGAATTACACTTTCGAGCGAAAGCCGGAGGATGAAACGCATTAATACGCAGGGAGAAGGGTAGAAGGGCCAACGGCAGGGTCCACGGGGAGCAGCGCTTTTTACTGCGATACCGTGCAAGCCTTTGTTCGCTCTCTTTCTTATTTGCAAATAATCAGGGAGGGCCCGGCCGAAAATCGCTTTATGCTTGGTCACACGATAATGGCCTGAATTTCGGCAGTGTTATCCTGTCGTCGATATCCTCCCAGACCACCCCCACCGGCAGGTCGCATTTCACCTCGTCGGGTCGGCAGTTGACAATATTGGTCAAGAGGTGAGGTCCCTCATCGAGCGCCACGACGGCTACAGTATAAGGCAAAGCGGCTGCGAATCCCGGATGATATGCGGTGTGGTAGACAGCAAACGTGTATACCCGGCCGATCCCCTTGGAAATCAACCAGTTTATTTCAGTGGAATGGCACTGGGGACAAAGATCGGACGGCGGCCATCGGACGTGGCCGCAATCGTTGCACCGTTGAAACCGGAGTTCGCGTCTTTCGGCACCCCTCCCAAAAGGGACGGTTGTCCGTATTGAGTTTCGGTAAGGGTTTATCATATGACATGGCTTACAACCTCCTTAGCAGGGTGCAGGAGTGGCTCTGCAAGATACCGCCGTTGTCGCTGCACAGGATAATCTCAGGCGACTTGGTCTGGGTTGCGGGACCGAGCTGCCGTTTCCCACACCGGCCCATAATCTGCATGGCTCCCTCGGCGATCGGCGTCAGGCCCATAAAGTAGGCTTCTGAAAGCTGTCCACCCGAAGTATTGACCGGCATTCTGCCCCCCGGCTCAATCGTTCCGCCCTGGAGCCAATCGTGCCCTTCGCCGGGTTTAAAAAAACCATAGTCCTGGAGGGTGATCTCTACGGTGTAGGTAAAACAGTCATAGATCTGGCAGGCATCCACATCATCAATGGTGATGTCAGCCATGGCCAAGGCGGTCTCTCCGGCTTGCTTGGCGCCAGTAGGCCCGGCCATCCAATCGGATTGGGCAATGGCCGTCGAGGGATTGTGCTGCCCTATCCCCATGATAAGAGCCGGGGGTTGCCTGAGGTCGCGCGCCCGCTCGAGCGAGGTAACGATGATGGCTCGCCCCCCATCGGTGATCAGGCAGTTGTCGGGCAGGCGCAAGGGCTCGACAACCCACCTGGCGTTTTCGTAATCCACTTCGGTCATGGGCTTGGTATGCATCATGGCCTCCGGATTGAGATTGGCCCACTTGCGCTGCCCCATGGCGATCTTTTTCCAGGTTTCAGGTCCGGTGCCGAACTCATGCATGGCCCTTCTGGCGGCCAGCGCATAACCGCCGGTGGCGCCGAAATGGCCGAAGACAGCATCATCTCCTGATAAATCGACGAGCATCCGCTTCATGCTGTCACTGGAGAGGGCATTGTGACCATAGGAGATAAGAACGTAACGGCACAAACCGGATTCGAGCGCGCCAACTGCGTGCTGCAGGTGAATCCTTGATCAGTTGGCGTCTTGACTCATGTAAATGGGGGAGATCCCAAGGTGCTGGGCAATAAGATTGGGCGTCAGGTCGTTCTCATCTGAAGCAGCGGGGAAGTGGCGGTAACAGATGAAGCCGTCCACATCGTTTTTATTCAATCCGGCATCCTTGATGGCATTGGCCGACGCTTCCAAATGGAAACTAAGGGATGTTCTTCCGGGGACACGTCCCTGGGGTGTGTATCCCACCCCCACGATAGCATACTTGTCTTTAATCGGTGACCTCATCAGACCTCCATTTTAATGGTGAAAATTATTTAGAATTACGTTTACCCCTCAAGAAATTAAGTTGTAAGTTGGGATCGGCCAGGACAACCCATTTAAACAAGTGGTCATAAGGGGTCAAGTCTGCTCTTGACTCTTTATTAACATTAAAACAAGTTTATTTACCTTTTTTCTTATTTTTTTGTCCTTGGCTATCCACTTCTTTGTTCTTTCGATTGTGCTGCTTACCGAACTGTATTTGCTTATCTGAAAATCGAAGCCGATTTGTTTTAATGTATCTCCCCTCAACTGCCGGGTCAAGTATATAGCCATATTCCTCGGTTCATTGAAAACCCCACGTCGGGATGATAATAATTCTTTCTTGCTTATCCCGTAGAACTTGACTACCGCTTTCTGGATTTGTTTCACTTCCGGGGCCAATTCCTTGGATTGTGGCACTTCATCATCTGTCTTATCTGAAAAATACCTTTCCTTTATCCTACGAACAAAATCTGTCGAACCCAAAACCGATGGCCACTTCTTTTTCTTAAATATCTCTATTATTTCCTCTTCATCTTCTGAGAAAACAAACCGTCGGTAGGCCCTTATTCTCTCCTCCTTTTTCTCGAAAAACAAGGAAAGAATAAATTCTTTATAAAGCCATCGGACATTTTCGGCGTTCGACAAGTACCCCCGGTGACTGCTCCAGACATAACCGGCTAATGTCTTTGTCAAACCGGCCCTCAAGGGATTCCGATGAATATACCTTACCAAAGGGAGCAAATAGCTGTCAGCTTCAACCAGAATCGACTTATACCTCCCACGGAATAATGGCCCGTCGATGTCGTGGGCCCGATTGAATCTTTGGGTATAAACCCCGTCGATGTGGCGTAGGCAACGGGACAGGTTGCCATTGGGTGTTTGAACCAAAAGATGATAATGATTGGGCATCAGACAATAGGCGGCTATCCGCAACTTCCAGACTCTCGCTGTTTCGTTTAGAATACCAAGGAACTGGCTATAATCCTTTTGATCAGCAAAGATATCCTCTCCCCGCTCCCTCGATTCATGACATGGTACCAGGCATTCGGATACTCAATTCTCAATGGTCTGGACATATTTAAATCTTTATCATATAATGATACTAAAAGTCAAGAGCAGACTTGACCCCTTTACAATAGGCACAAGGGAAACTTTTTTGTTACTATCCATACTTAATCTCGAAGAGCTAACGAAGAAATCAGCCGGAGCCGGGCGTAGCCTGGCGATCGGCTGTATTGCCTTTGTTAGGATCGTTCAAGTGCACTGCTTCACTTCGTTCGGCAGAACACCGCCTTAAACTTGAGCAAGTTCTGAATCGTCCAATTCTTGATATCAGCGAGCGTTTCGGAGTCGGCGTCGATGTTTCCATCTCGATAGACCGCAATACGACAGGCGCGACGGTTCTTAGTTTTTCCCATTCAAGGTCTATTCCAAGTGCGACCTGTATTTCTGCTTCCGCTGCAAAAGGCAATCAAATAGTTTCTCGTTCTTGATCTTGTCGCCACAGTCGATATATAACTCTACGCGCACACGCCCACCTTGTGCGAAGGAAGTCGAGTACGTGTAGACCTTAGAATTTTCGGAAGCGAATGTATACCAATTCTGCGGTTGGCCGGCGCGGGCGTTTGTGAACTTGTGGACTTCTCGGAGTTCGTCGATCAAGCTCTGAAAGTACGTACGGTAGCGTTCCTTGGTTTCGGAGGGCGCAGGCGCGATGTCCGGTGCGATTGAAGCCTCGCTTGGCATAGACACAAGCGTAAGCACAAATGCAGGCTTTGACGCATCTATGCGAATGGCAGATGCCTTAACAGCGAACAGGCCCAGACTTTCTTTCAGATTTTGGTTCAAGAAGTCCATAGCCGATTTGTGCTCGGGGCGAATGGTCTCGGCAATCCAGACCACAACACCGGCATCAAGGACTGAGGCATAGGTGATAAGTTGTCCAAGATGCTTGTGATCAGTGCTTCCATACTGGTTTTCGATGACAACGAGCTTATTGGTTGAGAGATCGCGGGCGACAATATCAGCTGAAAAATCACCAGCAGAGGCTTCAGTGGACTCAAGCTCAAGATCCATGCCCAACTTCTCGCCCAATACATCTAAGTGTTCTGCAAGCCACGGAGTAAAGTGCGTGGCTTCACCTGACCATAGTTCCTTCAAAGCTACTGGGTGAATCGTTCCAAGGTCCATAGTTGCCTCCTATTCTGCGTAAAAATCCTAA
>CAWAKF010000010.1:0-117670 GCA_963782435.1 uncultured delta proteobacterium | reverse complement strand
AGGAAAAGCAAAAGACAGATTCAAGGAGAGAAAGGAAGGAAAAATAGCAATAAATAAAAAACGATTAGAGGTTTAAGCCGATCAACCGTCGGATATAAGTATCCTCTTGGGCGAACAAAATCCAAAAAGTGAAAAGATAGGAAGCTTCAAACCAGCCTAGTTTTTATGCAACTTCGAGGGATAAATGATGTTAAATAATATATCACTTTACATCGGGAAAAGGGGGATGGTCCGTTCTTCGGATATCAATCGCTAACCCGGTAGGTTTCAGGGGATTCGAACTCTAAAACTTTAACAAACGGTGAACCTCCCGATCGTGTGAAGGTAAGCTCGTCCAGACCGAAAACTTTTTTAGCCCGGCCGGCCGGAAAGGTATAAACTATTTCAACCTCCAGGGGACCAGCGGATAAATCCTGTTCTCCTAAGGTCAGGGATGACCCCACCTGTTTGCGTCCGTCGAAGAGATCTATCGGGGCACCGAGTGTTTTTCCATTAACCAAAACTGCAGCGGTTCCTCCATCTCGTGTCTTGAGAAACCGCCCCTCCACAACCCACGTTCCGGCCCTGGGAAGTTCGACCCTCCAAGCAATCCTGGCTATCTTCCCGGTTATTCGGCAAGCCAGGAAACCCCTGTTCGATGGATCACCGTAATTCTGGCATTCCGATTGCTCTTCGGCCTGGCACTTTACCTGGCCGTCAGCCATTGCAATCTTATAAGGGTAAAGTTCACCTTCTAACTGAACCCGGTGGTCCGAAGGATGGACTTGATAGATCGCCGTTGTTCCATCTTCCCAGACCAAATTAAGACCGTTGTCCGCAACGTCGGCCAGCTTGACCAAACCTGCCTGGTCTTTCAAGGTCAAGGCGTACCGGGCTCCAAAGTCCCTTTGCAGGTAACGGGCGGTATCCATCACCATACCTTTGCTGACGCCATCATAAACCCTCCATAAACGGGGATCGAGGAAATAGGTGAAATTAGGATTCAGTCCAGCCACCCACAGATTGTGATGATTATGGAAGAAAAGGTCAGGAAAGGTATCCCACTGGGCGTTGAAAACAATGGTGCCTTTCGGGGTATGGGCTTTAAGCCAGGCAGATGCCGAGACAAATCGATCCGGAGGGGCATTAAAATGGATTTCCTGGGCTGTCTTGAGGGCATGGAACCCGGCGATTATCCCGAGGCCCGTCACAAAGCCGGTAAACACCGCCTCTCGGACAAGAGGAGTCAGGACCGGTTGTCCGTTCGGCCTGTTTCGGCTTAATAACGGTTCCCATTGATCCTGGGTATCGCAGAGAGTACTTGCCGTAAAAACCACGGCGAAAAGCGGCCAATATTCCACAAAACGTCGGGCCTTAAAGAAAAGGAGCTGCATCATGGTACTCGCCAAAAGCCAGAACAGATTTCTTCTGGTCATACGACGTTCTGAGAATCCCAGTACCAGGATGCCTACAAGGAGAACCAGCCAGGCTCCCTGGGTAGATTGGAAAAGGAACCAGCTTGTATAATCCTGCCATTCGAAGGCCATAGGTAATCCGGTTCGGTTTCCGGCAAATTCATATATATGTCTCACCAGAAAATCGAGGTTTTGGGGAAAATAGGGATTTAAAAGAAAGCCCAAACCCAACCCGGCTGTTGCCCAGGCCACTGGCTGCCAAACCCATCGTTTTTCAATAATCAGACAGGACAAGCCAAATAAAAGGGTCAGAGGGATGAGAATGACCGATCCATTATAGAGCCAGGCAAAGCCGAATCCCAGGGGGAGAAGCATTTTATAACGCTCTTTCTCCATAATGATTACGGCCACCATCATCAGTAAAAGGCTCACAGCCTGGATACGGGTCTGGCTCAGCCGGTAAAGCATGCTAGGGCTGCTGGCTACCATGATCAAGGGCCAAATCCAGGCTAAGCGGTACCAGGCCGATGCCGGTTCATTCATACGCCGGATGACCGCGTAGACGGCAAATAAAGCGGTTGCCGACCAAAAGATGCCGGCCACTTTAGCCGCCAGATAGAGATTTCCGATCCAGGTGAAGGGAATCAAAAGGAGATGATAAAGAAATTGGTGGTCGACCCAATGTTCTCTGAACAGGGTACCCTGCAACCAAGGGAAATTCCAGATCGCGCCTTCATGCCAAATCAGCCAGGCGTATTTAATATGGAAATAAGAGTCATTCCCTGAAATCCGAGGGGAGAGGACTTGAATAAGGCTAAAATAGGCCAGAAGCCCGACAAATACGATTCCCGGTTGGGTGAAATCAATTTTAACCGGGGCGACGGTGTTAGGCCCTTCTTTTGCCTTTTTAGATTTTCGCTGCCAAATCCCCATCAGGTGCCTCAAGGACCGATAACGGAAATTTTCGATCCATAGCCGGTCATTTTTTCAAAAACAAAAGAAGTTTTTATCTATTTCCTGGATTCGATTAGAATCGAAGGAAGGATGATTTTGGGGTCTGATTAATAAGGAAAATCTCCGCATCAGACTAAGGTCCAGACCTTACGGCCTGGTATCCCAGATGTTCCTTATGAAAGAAAATCGGAGAGTTCTTGTTAAAAAACAGGCTGATCGCCCTTAACAGTCGATCAGCCTATAATGGGACACCAACCTTTCCGGGCCAGTATATTCCGCTACTTCTTATCCCAGCCGGAAGTCTTCAGATTCCCTTTGAGACAGGGCCGGTCAGATCTGATTCTTAAGCGAGACCCGCCGGCGTTTAGCTGTGACAATAATAGCCCGAGGTGGCACCTCCCCAATAGCACCATTTACTACAACATGTTTGATCATCACCATTGCAGGCTTTACCATTCGCGATGCAATTGTTGTTATTACTTCCTCCTGAAGAGGTATCGCTGCCAACACAACCTATAAAAAAAACACCTGCCATAATCATCGCGACAAGAAAAACATAGAAAAACTGGATTAGCTTCCGCATCAAAAAGCTCCTTTCTCGAAAATATTATTTTGACAGGGTGCCACAACTTTTTAACCTTTTTTCATTTTGAAAAATATTTAATAAAACGAGCAGCAATTTGTCAAGCAAAAAATGATATCGGGTCTCCGACAAAAGAAAAGATAGATAGTTGACAAAGAGCGAACCAAATTGTTGATCTATATCATACGAGGGAATATTATTTGGAATGTCGCTAAAGAATGTTTCGGGCAGAATAATGATAGACTGCATCAGTGGACGGAAGAAGTTGCTGGGTACTGAATGATGGCAAGGTAGAAGAGGTTATTAAAGCCTTCTTTCAGTGTTTATCCCTACCAGGATGTGATAATGCAATCTGTGAAAAAGAGAGCGGTTATTTTAAAAAAAAAAGAAACGGTATGGTGGTGCGAATTTCAGAAGGAGAGGTTCTTTGCAGAATCTGGCGCGTCGGAGGCCGGGTGCCGTACGGTTATTGGACAACGGCTAAAATAGTCAGGGAAGCACTGGTCAATCAAGGGAGCGAACAGTATTATTGCCCTGCGTTGCTGTATCATGAGCAATCGGGGGAATATTTTTGGGAAAATCGGGCGGTGGTGTGTTTATCTTACCAATAAAATTGTTGTACACCCCTGGTCAAAAAAAATTTAACAAAAATTTTATAAAGATTGTCAACAGGCCGCTTAGCTGTTATTATCATTGCCCATAACGACCGGATAGGCCTATGGAAATTCAAGCTTGGATAGCGCAGCCGATAAGATGGTTGACCATCAACCAATGGCAAGAGATTGACCGGCAGTTTTCAGCCCGGGACTGCTGGGACGGCCGGGCCGTGACCGCCTTGCTGGCATCAACCGTCGTGCTTTTGATTGGTCAATTCTTTTGTATGACTGACTTTATAATCCGGTTTGCTGAGGTCCGAAAGTTTTTTTCCTCTCTGCCGTATCCTCAGCTTTATCCCTTATTTTACTGGGTCTTAGCCACTACCCTGAACTATTTTCTGCTCCCGATCCTGGTGATCAGGTTCGTCTATCGAGAAAAACTAAAGACTTTTGGTTTTGTCTTGCCCCCGGGGATTAAATGGCTTTTGCTCTGTATAGCTTTTTTCCTTTTTACGGTCCCCTGGATCTATGCCGCTTCTTTATCCCCGTCTTTCCTCAAAAAATATCCTTTCTACAGCCAAGCTGCCGATTCCTGGCTTCAGTTTCTGATCTGGGAAGGGGCTTACGGGCTTCAATTCGTAGCCCTGGAATTCTTCTTCCGGGGATTCCTGCTCTTCGCTCTGGCCCGTTCTTTCGGATCCCAGGCTATCTTCATTATGGTTTTGCCCTATATGATGATTCATTTTAGTAAGCCCCTCTTTGAGGCCTTCAGCTCCATTTTGATTGGGATTCTCTTTGGTACCCTGGCCCTAAAAACAAGGTCCATATTCGGCGGGGTGCTGATTCATTTAGCCATGGGTTGGGTATGGACCTCCTGGCCCTTTATCACAAAGGGTTACTTCAACGATTGATAGGTGTCTTTTAGGAGAGAAAAGTGAAAAAGACAAAGACGATCATGAAAACAGAGGATAAAAGAAAAACAACGAAAAAAAAAGTCCCGGAAGAACCGCTGAGTTTTTTTGCTTTCCTGCGGAAACGCAACCCTCGTCTCTTTGCCCATCATCCGGATCATCCGGCCTTTCAGGAACATGTCCGGATTTATCGTGGCCTTTATTTTTGTAAAGGCTGCACAATAACCTTTGCCGGTATGTTCTGTGGAGCCTTCTTTTATTGGCTGTCGGGGTGGCTCCGATGGTTTTCAGACGTGCAGATAGGGTGTATATTCCTGGGGTTGCTACTCCCTTCAGTAGTGACCTCCCTGCTGGACCTTCCGCGGTATCACAAAGCATCTCGCCCGATTTCTCCTGGGAATCCTGGTCGCTTCGGCGATTGTCATGCTCTTCGTGACTGATTCCTGGGCCGTTCGCCTTGCAATTGTCGGGACCTATCCGGTAGTCCGGACCCCGCTGGAAAGAAAACGGCGGCGAAATAATGAGACTCTGATGGCGCAATATACGCCGGCATCGGTAAAACGAAGGAAGTCGGCAAAGATCTCACCCCAGGTATCATAAAGTATATTACTACCGATACGTCTAAAAGAACCTTGAAACCTGAAACGAGTCTAAGAAAATTTCTTAAAAGGATATACAGTTTCTTTCGCCCACAGGTCAAAAAGGTTCCGGTCCCCTCGATCCGGAGCATCGAAGAATTTCGCCGCCGGCATCCCGCCAGCGAAGACCACGGGTGGGTACATACGAATTAGTTTCCATCCGGAAATTCAAGATTTCCGGATGAGCACTAATTAATAATGCCTAAAAACCTCGACATCCGGAACCTCCATAGCCCCCTCCGGACACAGCTCGACACAGCAATAACAGGCGATACAGGCATCGCTGATATGAAATTCCGGTTCCAGGGTCATGGCCTCGGCCGGGCAGTTAAGAGCGCAATCGCCGCATAAGATGCATTTTTCTTCATTTCTTTCCGGCTTTATTTCGATTCGGGTCTCCATCATTCGGGACGGATACAGCCTTCTAAATTCAGCTCGTGCCTTCTCATCCAGGCGGGAGGCATAAAAGGTTACAGGCATCTTGAAGTTAGGGATAGGCACCAGTTCTCCCCAAATATCTACCTTGTCTTCCTGCAAAACACCCAGACCGCGGGTCAGGGCCTCCTTTTGTACCGGCAACAGGGCAGGGTCCACACCCATCATCCGCGCCATAACGGCGTCCAGAGCCAGAGGGTCAGTGGCACTCAAAAGTTTGCCTACCTCCCTCAATTGTCCGCCGTGACATGGGCCGTTGCCTTCAATAGCCGTGATGGCATCCAGGATATGCAGATCCGGCGGCCGGACCTGAAAAACATCACATATGGTTTTGGCAAAGGTTACCGCATCCCGAGCCTGGACATGCAGTCGGGCCTTACAAGCCCCGGCCACATACCCGAAGGTATTTTTCAGGGTTCCCGAGATCATCATTCCTGAATGGGTCTTAAAAACAGGCAGGTTGATAATATAATCGGCTTCCAGGATGGCCCTGGAAATAACGACAGGAAATCCCGTCTCCTGACCGGTTTTTTCCACCACCCCATCCGATAGAGGAGTAAAGCATCCTTCCGAGGCATCCAGAATACCGGTGATCTTGGCCACGTTCCGGGAACTTCGGTTGATCCCGCCGGGGTTGTCGCCGACCGATACCTTTCCATTTCGATCCAGGCAGGAACGGACAACGGCCCGGACTAATTCCGGATGGGTGGTATGGCCAAGCTCCGGAGCTGATGGCCCTACCATATTGGGTTTAATAAGGACCTTGGCCCCGGCGAAGGTTCGAGGCGCCAGGGCTACCATGATAGATTCAACGACCTCGGTTAGATTGGTGTCTATCTTTTCAATAATAACTCGTGAAATCTTTTTTCCAGTCATGTAAGCAAATCTCTCCCATTTAAATTATTATGGATGATCATCCCCAGGTTGAATCATCAACTCCGCCCAGTGTTTGACCTGCACCTTTCTTCCGGTTTGCTGAACCCCTAATTTAAACTGCATCAGACAGGCCATGCAGGAGGTAGTGATCACCTCCGCCTTCGATTGGTCCAGATCGGTCAAAGGATGCTCCAGAATTTTTTGAGACAGGTCCGGATGGCTGAGATTGAACAACCCCCCATGACCGCAGCAATAATTGCCTTTCAATTCCACCAGAGACAATCCGGGAATGGCACATAAAAGCTTTCGCGGTTCATTGGCTATTTTAAGCTTTCTTTTGGCATGACAAGGGTCATGGAAGGTAACTGTTTGAGACACAGGGGTAGGGGTGAGGCTGATATCCTTCCTGATAAGAAATTGACTTAACTCCTCCACCTTTTGAACAAAGTCCTGGACCTTAGGCATTATGCCCGCATCATCGGCCAGTAGTCGAGGATAATCGAGTTTGATGTGGGCGGCACAGGAAGAACAGGCAACTACTATATTATCCGGATGGTCCTCGGTGAAGGCCAGGACATTCTTTCGAGCCAGGTCCCTGGCGGTGGTGATATCACCCAGACTGAAGGCCGGAAGTCCGCAACAGGTCTGATCCGCCGGAAGGAGTACCCTTCCGAGAGGTTTTAGGATTCTTAACAGGGCCTCTCCTATTTCCGGATAGACATAGTTGGTCATACAACCTACAAAATATCCAATTTTAATTGAAGAAGCCGGGTTGTGGTCGATCTGGACCGTTTTTCGATCCAGGAAGAAGGGTTGAGCCAGGGCCGGCCAGGTCTTCGGGTCTGAGGAAAACCGTAGTTTTATTCCTCTCTCCTCAGGGACTTTTTTGAATAATAAGTTTTGCCCTTTTCGAAGAGTTTTCACGCGAAGCGGAAAAGGTAAAATTTCTTTGGCCAGTTTCCGTTTCCATTTGGCCCCTCCCACCTTTTCCATCAACATACTTCGGCCTTGTTGAATCAGTTCATCGACTTTTACCCCGCTGGGACAATTTTCTGCACAAGCCCCGCAAAGCAGACAGTTACTCAGCAATTCATATAACCTTTTATCGGCCGGCAGGGAATTGGATAGATATCCTGAGAGGAGGGTCATTTTGCCCCGGGCTACCAGGGTTTCCTTGCCTGTTTCCAGATAAACAGGGCAAACGGATTGACAACTGCCGCATTTGATGCACATCGATACCTGTTCTGTCCATTCCTGTAAATCCATAATGACTTACCTTAACATCGCTTAAGCAAATAATCAATTCTGACGGGAACACATCTCCCCGGCTGATCAAAAATATTTTCCTTCGGCATTGAAAAACCTCCCACGGATTTCCTACGTTTCTCCCAAGAACTTGGAGGAAAAATCATTCAATTTTTCAGTCCACCGAAGTGACCCCATTTTGATTTATCATAACAAATCAATCTATTGTATAGTTATGTCCGATTGGTATATATCTTGCGAAAAAAGAAAATATTGATCTTGTCGCGACAGTTTGATATAAATAATAATCATGCGGGAAAGGAGATAACTATGGACAAAAAGATTATTCTTTTACTGGCCGTTGTATTAACCCTGTTTCTTACCCCCCTAACAGGCTATGCTGATGGTGATAAATTAGGGCTGGGGGTTCGGGGGGGTCTATACAAATCTACCGATGCTGAAAGTATGATTTTGTATGGGGGGGCTCAGGTCCGATGGAAGCTCTTCCCGGCCATGTCCGTCGAAGGGACCATTGACTATCGACCGGCTGAATCCTATCCCGGCAATAGGAAGATCACCAGTTATCCCTTCCTGGTTTCGGCCCTGTTTTATCTAATGCCCGGGGCAAATTTTTCTCCCTATCTTCTGGGCGGGTTGGGGTGGTATTACTCCAAGATTGAAGACAACTCGGGTAGCAGCACCGGCTATACCCCCGGATTCCATGTGGGAGCCGGTCTGGATATCCCTTTAAACCCCAATTTAGTTTTTAATGCGGATTTTCGTTATTTCTTTTTAAATTATGGTGACCAGAAGGTAGATGACTTGAAGACGGATGGGTACATCATCAGTGCCGGCCTCACTTTTTATCTCTGGTAAGGGGGTATTTATTTAACCCTTGTACCCGGAAGGATTTCACCTTCAGGCGCAATCAGTTTTAGCCCCTTTTCATCCCGGGCCGCCAGGAGCATGGCCCGGGATTCCACTCCCATAAGCTTGGTTGGTTCCAGATTGGCTACCACCACGATAACTTTACCCAACAACTCTTCCGGAGTGTAATCCTGTCCGATACCGGCTACTAAAGTCCTTTTTTCTCCGAGATCCACTTCCAGTTTTATTAGTTTCTTTGATTTGGGCACTCTTTCAGCCGAAAGGACTCTGGCCACCCGCAAATCCCATTTTTGAAATTCTTCGAAAGATAAAGTGTCCGGATTTGAAACAGCCGTTGTTTTTGGTTTTTGGGAAGTGAGATCCGGTTTGGTCTTTTCCGTTTCAATACGGGGAAATAGAGCCGGGCCTTTTTGGATCCGGGTCCCGGTTGGAAAACCGCCACCGGATAACGTTTCCGACCACATCGGGGCATTTCCTTTTGCCTCCAATCCTAATTGCTGTCTCATCAGAATTGAGGTTTGAGGCATAAACGGGTATAGGAGCAGGGCGGTTTGTCTAAGGGTTTCGGCTAACATATACAAGACGGTCATCAGTTTAGGCTTTTTCGCCGGGTCTTTGGCCAAAACCCAGGGGGCCTGGGTGTCGATATATTTATTGATTTCATCTATCAAGGTCCAAAGGGACATCAACGCTTTGTGAAAAGCAAGTTTCTGGGCTTCCATTGGGACCGTTTCCCGCACTTGTTGGATGAGATTCTCCAAGAATTCTTCCGCCGGCCCTGTTTCTTCCGGGTTTGGAACCGTCCCGGCGCAATATTTTTCAATCATAGTCAGGCTGCGGCTGAAACAATTGCCGAGATTATTGGCCAGATCGGCATTGATCCGCTGGATCATGGCTTCCTCGCTGAATTGGGCGTCCAGACCGAAAACCATTTCCCGCAGGAAAAAATATCGAACTGCGTCTGTGCCGAAGCGGTCGGTTAAATCCTTGGGGCGGACAACATTACCGAGCGACTTGGACATTTTGGTCTGGTCATTATTCCAATATCCGTGAACGTTTAAATGTTGATAGGGGTCCACACCGGCAGCCTTGAGCATAGTCGGCCAATAGATTCCGTGGGGTTTCAGGATATCTTTGGCAATAATATGCTGAACGGACGGCCAGAATCGGGAAAACAGCTCCCCTTCCGGAAAATCCAGACCAGTGAGGTAATTGATTAAGGCATCAAACCAGACATAAGTAACAAAGTGGTCATCAAAAGGCAGTGGGACCCCCCAGCTCAGGCGAGATTTGGGCCGGGAGATGCAGAGATCTTCAAGGGGCTCGCTCAAAAAGGAAAGGACCTCGTTCCGGTAACGCTCCGGTCGAATAAAATCGGGGTTCTTTTTGATATGGTCGATCAGCCAGTCCTGATAGGCGCTCATGCGAAAGAAATAATTGGCCTCTTTAACCGGGGCAGGTTTGGTTTGATGGTCCGGGCACAACCCTTCCACCAGCTCCCGGTCGGTATAAAAACGTTCACAACCCAGACAGTATTGGCCTTCGTATTCGCTGAAATAAATGTCTCCGGATTGGTAAACCCGGTCCAAAAGCTGGGTCACCACCCGGATATGATCGGCATCCGTGGTCCGGATAAATCGGTCGGGACGAACATTTAAATCAGGCCAGGTGTTGCGAAACAACCCGCTTATCCGGTCAACGTAGGATTTCGGCTCCAGCCCCTCTTTTTGGGCGGCCTGGACCACCTTCTCCCCATGTTCATCGGTTCCGGTTTGAAAGCGGGTGGTATATCCCAGACATTGATAAACCCGGGTCAAGGTGTCGGCGACAATAGTGCTATAGGCGTGCCCGATGTGCGGTTCGGCGTTGACATAATAGATAGGGGTGGTCACATAAAACGTTTTTTCCAAGATAGTCTTATTCCTTTTCTTTTTTTAACTCACTGTTACCCGGGGACAATTCTCCCACCTTGAGGCACTTCTCTTCCCGGTCCTGGGTTTCAACCACCACAGTCCCTTCCAGGATATTTTGCCTTAAGACCTTAACCGGTCCCAAAGGACTCATAACGGTCTTTCCACACTTGGGAAATTCTTTTTTTAATTCCTGATAGGTATCGAATTCATAGGTCAGGCAGCACATCAACCGGCCGCAGAGGCCTGAAATTTTTATCGGGTTTAAAGGCAGATTCTGTTCCTTGGCCATCTTGACCGAAACCGTAGCAAAATCAGGGAGAAAGTTGGAACAACAAACCTCACGGCCGCAATGGCCCAGGCCTCCCAGCATTTTAGCCTCATTCCTGACCCCGATCTGGCGCATTTCAATCCGGGTATGAAAGCGGTGGACCAGGTCTTTAACCAGTTCCCGGAAGTCGATCCGCCCTTCAGCCGTAAAGAAAAAAACGATCTTACTTCCATCAAAAAAACACTCCACCTTCACCAATTTCATAACCAGGTTTCTTTCCCGGATTCGTTCCGAACAAAAGGCAAAGGCATCCTTCTCCCTTTCCTGGAACTTTCGGTGAAGCTCCAGGTCGACTTCGTTGGCCAGGCGGAATATCTTTTTAATTTCTTTTCCTTCAGGGGTCCGGTCAACCTTATGAGGTCCTCTGACCACCTTCCCTAAACCCGTACCCTGTTCGGTCTTAACTATGACCAGGTCCCCGCAACTCAATACAAAGTGACCGCAGTCAAAATCATAGATTGAACCGGAATTTTGAAAACGAATCCCAACAATTTTAATACTTTCAGACGACATTTTGTTTTCGCTCATTAATATCCTGATTAAAAAACAGGTTCTCTTGACCTGGATTGATTAAATTAAATTACCAATTTATTTTCTTTCTGTAAACTTTTCTATAAAATCTTAAGACATTTGGAGCTCTTCCACTTCCTGAAATTGACTGATGATGACCAGTTTTTCAATTTTTATTTTAAGCAAGGCACATCCCTGAGACCCGACAAACGTCTCCAACTCAGGATGTTTTTCCAGAAACAGAGCCTTCAAAGTCTTTTTTTCCGGCTCCACGGTTTCTATGGCCGTGCCGATTCCGGTTACAGCCAGGGTATTTTGAAAATCATTCCTTTCATTGGAGCGATTGTCGATCAAAAAGGCCACTCCAGGCGCTTTAACCATGTTGGAATATTTTCTCGTTTCTTGCTTTGTTATTATAATTAAATAGTTAAGGTCATCGGTGATGGCAAAAGCCATGAGACTGAGGTAGGGGTGCCCCGGTTCTTGCGTTGCCAGTGCGGCCAATTTCTGAGTCTGAAAAAATTCTTTGAGTCGGTTTTTGGTTTGGTTTTCCTGGATCAAGACCATGCCCCTTTTTTATATAATTCATGGCCATCTTATGAAATTTTCTAAGAATATTCAACTTTATTTGTTTGATTTCCCCTTAAACCCTGTTTTCCCATTTTTCCAAGGAGCCCGGATTAGTTGACAAAACCCAATCAAGGCTTATCTTATTAATAATTATTTTGTTAACCCGCCCATCATCTGGGGCTACGAGCCGGGTTTACTTCATAGAAGTAGGCCCGTTTTTTTTAAGGAGACTAATATGGAAGTAAATTTTAAAAAACAAGTTCAGGGTATAGGTTCGAAAGAACTTTCCTGGGGTGAAGATGCCTTTTCCCGATGGGATGAAAACTCCGATAGCATTTTCTATTCCAGGGATCGGCTGGTCAACCACGTCGATTCGTTTGCTCTGACCAGAATTGAATCCCTGATCGAGAAACTGATAACCGGGGATCAACCTGTTGTTTTAGATTTAATGGCCGGTTGGGATTCCCACTGGCCGAAGGATCGACGACCTTTAAAAATGGTAGGTCTCGGGCTTAACGAAAACGAATTAAAATACAACAAAGGTCTAACGGAGTTTGTAATTCATGACCTGAACCATGATCCTCATCTACCTTTCTCAGACAACATCTTCGATGCGGTGCTGAATACGGTTTCAGTGGATTATCTAATTAAACCCGTGGAGGTTTTTCAAGAGGTTCGTCGGGTTCTTAAACCGGGGGGGTTGTTTCTGGTCATTTTTTCCAATCGCCTGTTTCCCCAAAAGGCCGTGAAAATATGGCGCCAAGCCAGTGAAGAAGAACGGTTGATCCTGGTGGAGGATTACTTCAAACTAGCCGGGGGGTTCCAGACACCTCAGGTTTGGGTCTCCAAGGGAGGTTTACGCCCGAAGGATGACAAATATTTCGCCATGGGAATCCCGGGGGATCCGGTTTATGCTGTTTATGCAGGGAAACAAACGGAAAACCCATCCCTAAAACAACCCCAAAGATTAACATTGGTTGAAAACAAAATAGAGAAGGAAAAAGAAATGAGTGAGAAAATTAAAACCATAAAAAGCACTTTGGAATGCCCCTATTGTGGAGAAAGGATGAAAAAATGGGCCGTTCCTCAAGGTCCTTTCACCGAATGGGACAATGAGTTTATGTATGTCTGTTTTAATGATGCCTGCCCCTATTTAATCCGAGGCTGGGAGGTTATGGCCGGACAGGGGAACCGGGGGATTTCCTATCGGTGTATGTATTATCCTGAAAAAGAGGTCTGTATGCCCGTCCCCATCTTTTCCCTCCAGGCCCTTAGAGAAAGTATTGTTGAGGAGTAAGGGGAATGTGTTATAATTAAGGAACTCAGCAAAATAGCCTCAAGGGGGTAGCTGTTTTTGAAAATTTTTAAACTTCTGGCAAGTATTGCCCTTTGTCAATTGGCAGGTGTTCTGGGTTCCTTTTTTACCATCCCGGCTATCCCCAACTGGTATGCGAAGTTAAATAAGCCCTTCTTTTCCCCTCCCAATTGGCTTTTCAGTCCGGTCTGGATCGGCCTGTATACCCTCATGGGTATCTCTTTATTTATAATTTGGAATACAACCGAAAACCGGCCTCAATTCAAAAAAGGGTTGGTTTTCTTTTTTATGCAACTGGTATTGAATCCCTTTTGGTCGATGTTTTTTTTCGGTCTCCGGTCTCCTCTGGCCGGTTTGATTGAAATGATCTTCCTCTGGTCAGCCATCGTGGTGACCATTTTTTATTTTATTAAGTTGTCTCGATGGGCGGGAATGTTGCTTCTCCCCTATCTGGCCTGGGTAAGTTTTGCTTTTATCTTGAATTTCAGTTTGTGGATTCTTAATTTTTATTAAGGGTCCTAAAATAATATTGACAAAAAGGACCGGAGAGGTTTTATTTTTGGGGTTGTCCACCCTGAACCTGGAAGCTTCTTTGCCGGGCAAATTATTTAACTAAGTCAAGAGCAGGCCCCTGGGGATCTCCAGGACCAACGCCAGAAACAGGCTATGGTGTACCTGGGGGTCTCCAGGCCTACCTCGAATCTAATCCCGCCGCCGGCGGCTGGACTGGCCGGGATAGGGCGATAAATTACCCTTTGGACAATCCCCAAAAATAAAACCTCCCCGGTCCTTAATCTAAGGTGAAGTAAAACGTTTCATGTCAAAACAATTATGAGACCCTTAATAATAAGGAATTAGATGACAACCAAACCTGTTTTGGTTACCGGGGCAACCGGATATGTGGGGGGAAGACTGGTTCCCAAGCTGTTAAACGCCGGCTACCGGGTCCGGGCCCTGGGACGTTCCGTGGCCAAATTAAAAGGGCGTCCCTGGAGCACCCATCCTGCAGTGGAATTAGTGGCCGGTGACGTCCTGGATAAGGAATCCCTGTTTAAAGCCCTTGATGGGTGTTGGGCCGCCTTTTACCTGGTCCACTCCATGATTGCCGATCCCAAAGGGTATACGGAAACGGATAGGCAGGGGGCGCACAACATGGCCGAGGCCGCTGCCCGGGTGGAAATTAACCGTATCATCTATTTAGGGGGGTTGGGCAGCCGGGAGGATAAGCAACTCAGCCAGCATCTTCGCTCCCGGCAGGAAGTAGCCCGTATTTTACAGTCCGGCCCTGTTCCGACCACTTTTTTAAGGGCGGCCATGATCCTGGGTGCCGGGAGTGCCTCTTTTGAACTCCTGCGTTATCTGGCCGACCGTCTGCCTATCTTGCTGGCCCCCCGATGGGTGGATACACCGGTTCAACCTATCGGCATTCGAAATGTCCTGACCTATTTACAGGGTTGCCTTGAACATGATGAAATTTTAGGTCAGGTTTTTGACATCGGCGGTCCCGAGGTCGTTTCCTATCGAAAACTTTTTAAAATTTATGCCGAAGAAGCCCGGCTTCCCAGGCGATTGATTATTCCGGTCCCTTTCTTAAGCCCCCGGTTCAGTTCTTACTGGATCCATCTGATCACCCCCATTCCCTCTTCCATTGCCCGGCCTTTGGCCGAGGGCTTGCGCAACCCGGCCATCTGCCATGACAACCGTATCCGGGACATTATCCCCCAGGAATTGTTGGATTGCCGTCAGACCATCCGCCTGGCCATGGAGAAAATTGAACAACAACGGTTGGATACCTGCTGGATGGATGCCAGCGCAAACATTCCCCAGGAATGGATTTATTGCGGGGACACCCACTATGCCGGTGGAACCATCCTGGAATTAGGGTACCGGATAAAATTACAGGCTACCCCGGAGGAAATATGGGAACCCATCTCTAAAATGGGCGGAAAAACCGGCTGGTATTTCGGCCAAAGCTTATGGAACATCAAAGGATGGTTTGACCGCCTCATCGGCGGCACCGGCTTTCGGGGAGGCAGACGCCATCCCACCGAATTGCGGCCCGGCGATGCCCTGGATTTTTGGCGGGTACTTGAAATTACACCCCCTACCCACCTCATGTTGGTAGGCGAAATGAAACTGCCGGGTGAGGCCCTTCTGGAATTCAACATCAAGACCCTCCCGGACGGGACAAGCGAGTTGGAGCAACACTCCCGCTTTCTCCCCCGGGGATTGATCGGTATTCTTTACTGGTATATTCTGGAACCCATCCATTGGCTGCTCTATCCCAATCTGTTGAAAGCCATCAGCAAGACTATCGGAAAACCTGTTTTGCAGGGTCCCGAAAGGATCACCATGAAAAGAGAAAGGCGATGGCAAAGGAAATAATTCTCTGATGCATCCGGACCGGGTCCGTTTCTTGAAAAAAGGCCCTTTGGGGAAAGGCCCGATAATCTATTGGATGAGCCGGGACCAGCGAAGCCGTGATAATTGGGCCCTATGGCATGCCCAGATTTTGGCCCTGAAAACCCGCTCCCCCCTCTTAGTGGTTTTTTGTCTGGTGTCGGATTTTTTAGGGGCGACCCAAAGGCAATATGGCTTTATGATCAAAGGGCTACAGGAGGTCGAACAATCTCTTCAGAAAAAAAATATCCCCTTCTTTTGTCTGCTTGGTGAGCCTGGGAAAAAAATTCCCCAATGGATCACTAAGGTCAAGGCCTCTTGCCTGGTTGCCGACTTTGATCCTCTCCGTATTAAACGCCAATGGAAGGATGAAATTTTCAACGCCATTGAAATCCCTTTTCTGGAAGTGGATACCCACAACATCGTCCCCTGCTGGGCCGCCTCACCCAAACAGGAGTTCGGGGCCTATACTCTCAGACCCAAGATACTTCGGTTGCTTGAAGAGTTTCTGGAAGAAATCCCTCAGATAAAAAAACACCCCTTCACTTGGAGAGAAAAGAATCCCGGTATCGATTGGGCGCTCATATTGAAAAAACTGAGAACAGATTACACGGTTCCGGAGGTGAAATGGCTGGTACCGGGAGAAAAAGCCGCCGGGGAAATGCTCCAATATTTTTTAAAAACCCGGCTCGCTCCTTATTCAATAAAGAGAAATGATCCCAATGAAACAGGTCAATCCGATTTATCTCCTTATCTCCATTTTGGACATCTGAGCGCCCAACGAATTACCCTGGAGGTTCAAAAGAAATTAAAAGACCTTGATTCTAAAAAGGTCTTTTTGGAGGAATTAATTGTCCGCCGGGAACTTTCAGATAATTATTGTTTCTATAACCCCTATTACGACCGTTTTGAAGGATTTCCCTCCTGGGCCAAGAAAACCCTCGATGAACACCGACGAGATAACAGAGACTATCTTTACAACGACGAGCAGTTTGAAAAAGGTCTTACCCATGATCCCCTTTGGAATGCCGCCCAGATGGAAATGGTTCGAAAAGGGAAGATGCACGGATACCTGCGAATGTACTGGGCCAAAAAAATATTGGAATGGACGCCCTCTCCGGAAGAAGCGCAGAGGATTGCCATTTACCTTAATGACAAATATGAACTCGATGGCCGGGACCCGAACGGGTATGCCGGGATTGCCTGGAGTATGGGAGGGGTGCACGACCGGGCCTGGGGCGAACGCCCCGTGTTTGGAAAAATTCGCTACATGAGCCACAAGGGGGCCAAAACAAAATTTGACGTAGCCGGGTATATTGCGGAAAACCGATCCAATGATACTGGATGCTGGATACTGGATGCTTGATTCTCGATACTGGATGCTTGATGCTGGATGATAGAGACTTAAATTAAGGGATTGAGGAATTGCGAATTGAGGAATTAAGTACCTTCAATCCCCAAATTCCTCAATTCCTCAATTCCTAAATTAATAAATTAAGGATCTTTTTCCATGGAAGATAAAATCAAAATAGGAATAAGCCGGTGCTTGTTGGGAGAAAATGTACGTTATGACGGAGGGCATAAATGGGATCGCTTTATTACCGACACTTTGGGTAAATATTTGGAATTTGCCCCCGTTTGCCCGGAAGTCGAATGTGGTCTGGGGGTTCCCCGGGAGGCTATGCATCTTGAGGGAAATCCGTCTGATCCCCGTTTAGTCACAATCCGCACCAAAATAGACCATACCGAAAAAATGAAAAAATGGGCCCGAATGCGGATTGACGAATTGGAAGGTGAGGGGCTTTTGGGTTTTATCTTTAAAAGCGGTTCCCCCAGCAGCGGCTTGGAGCGGGTGAAAGTTTATGGAGAGAAAGGGGAGCCGGCCAAGACCGGAGTGGGAATCTTTGCCCGGGAATTTATGTCTCATTTTCCTTTATTACCGGTAGAGGATGAGGGCCGTCTGCATGATCCCCAGTTACGGGAAAACTTTATTGAACAGATTTTTGCTTTAAAACGCTGGCGGGAGATGGCGACTCAGAAAGCCGGCTTGAAATCCCTCATTGATTTTCACACCAGCCATAAATTTCTGATTTTATCCCATAGCCGAAACCATTACCAGCAAATGGGGCAACTGGTCGCCAGATCGGATGACCTGCCGTTAAAGGAAAGATTGGCTGCCTACCAGGTCCTTTTCCTGGAAGCACTGCGCATCAAAACAACCCCTAAAAAACATACCGACGTGCTCATGCATATGATGGGCTTCTTTAAGAAAGAGTTGTCTGCGGATGAAAAACAGGAATTGATCGAGGTTGTCGATCACTTTAAACAGGGGATGATCCCTCTGGTCGTTCCGGTGACCCTTATTCGGCATTATGTGTGCAAAACCAATCAACCCTATTTAAAAAACCAGTGGTATCTGGAACCTCATCCCCTGGAATTGAAATTGCGCAATCATGTCTAATAGAACAGACGATTAGGCTTAAGGCGAAGACTGAAGGGAAAGGCATGGCTGAAAAAGCCACCTATCAAGAATTGGAAAAAAGGTTCCGGGAACTCGAAAAGGCGGGAACATCATTATCCGGAAGGTTTTGGATCAGGCAACAGGGCCTTCAGCCTGATTTACCCAATTTCCTTGAGCGCTCGTCGGCGGGTACCATTTATTTATGGGGTGATTAACAGATATAATAATTATTAATTTGACAAATGTGCCCACCTTTAATAATTTTATGACCATCTTTCATTATATATAGCAGTCATAGAAATCCGGCCCGGAGGAAAAGCCATGCCCCAACGATTAGAAATCATGCTTAAACCGGAGATCCGGGACCCCGAGGGAGAAACCCTCAAAAAGAAGGCCCGGGATTATCTGGGGGTCAAGCTGGAAACAGTTAGGGCCATCCAGGTCCTGACCTTTGATACGACCTTATCTCTGGATCAACTGGAGGCTATCCGGAAAGAAATTTTCACCAACCCGGTAACCCAGATTTCTTCTTTCCAGCCCCTGGCCCGGGATTTTGACTGGCTTATCTGGGTGGGGTTTCTACCCGGAGTTAAAGACAACCCCGGAAGTACCGCCGTCGAGGCCATTGAAGCCTTTCTGGAAATATCGCTCCCTCCCGGTGAAGCCGTCTATACCTCCAAACAATTTCAAATCAAGGCCCCGCGAATAAAAAAAGAGGCCATTGATAAAATAGCTCAAGAGCTCCTGGCCAATGACCTGATTCAGCAATGGAGGGTTTTTTCAAAGTCTGATTGGGAACCCGAGCAGGGGATAGGCACCCCCATTCCCAAAGTGGAATTACATCATCAACCCACGGTATCGGCTATCCCGATTGATTCCCTGGAAGAATTTGCCCGACTCAACCGGGAAAGGTCCTGGGCCTTACCCAGGGGGGATATGGCTGTTATCCAGGCCTATTTCCAGAAACCCGAAATCCTTCAAGCCCGCGAATCCGTAGGGCTGAGCCTGCCCACCGACGTGGAATTGGAATATGTCTCCCAGGCCCGCAGCGATCACTGCAATCATAATACCTTCAGAGGGTTGTTTCATTATGTCGATCTCTCTACCGGCGAACGGCAGGACATCGACAATCTTTTTAAAACCTGTATCGAAGCCCCTACCTTAAAGATACAGAAAGAAAAAGACTGGGTGATCTCGGTCCTCTGGGATAACGCCGGGGTGGCCCGGTTTGATGAAGATCATTATTATTGCATCACGGCCGAGACCCATAACAGCCCCTCCAATATGGAACCGTACGGCGGGGCCATCACCGGAATCGTCGGGGTCTACCGTGACCCCATGGGTACCGGTAAAGGGTCCAGACTTTGGATGGGCAGTTATGGATACTGTGTCGGACCCAGGGACTATGCCGGTCCCCTAAAGCCCAAGCTCCATCCCCGCCGTCTGCTCGACGGGATCATCGAAGGGGTACGGGACGGCGGCAACAAAAGCGGCATCCCCACGCCTTTTGGGCAGGTCTTTTTTCACCCCAACTATATCGGGAAATGCCTGGTCTTTGTGGCCGCCCTGGGTTTTATGCCGGCCCGGGTCAAGGAAGAACCGATCGAATTAAAAAGGACCGAACCGGGCGACCTGATCGTCATGTGCGGAGGACGGGTGGGGAAGGACGGGATCCACGGGGTCACCGCCTCTTCCGAAGTCTACAGTGCCAACACCCCGGCCGGTCATGTCCAGATCGGCGACCCCTATACCCAGAAAAAGATGCACGACTTTCTTCTTGAAGCCCGGGATGAAGGCATTGTCTCCTATATTACCGACAACGGCGGCGGCGGGCTTTCGTCTTCGATCGGAGAATCCGCCCGCTTCAGCCATGGCTGCGAAGTTCACCTGGATCGGGTGCCCTTGAAGTATGAAGGTCTGGATCAATGGGAAATCTGGGTCTCCGAATCCCAGGAACGGATGACCGTGGGATTGAAACCTGAACATTGGGACCGTTTCCAGGTCCTGGCCCGTAAACACAATGTGGAATGTGCCAATATCGGGAACTACAACGCTTCCGGCAAGGTTCACCTGCTTTATCAAGGAAAAACCTGTGCCTATGTGGACCTGGATTTTTTACAATCCGATTTTCCCAAATGGACCTTCGAGGCTGAATGGCAGGAGCCGGCGGCCAGGGGCCTGATCGAACCGGTCATCAAAGAACCGGAGGATTACCCTGGATTGTTAAAAACAATGCTGGCCAGACCCAACATAGCCTCCAAAAACTGGATTTCCCGGCAATACGATCATGAGGTCCAGGGAGGGAATGTCCTCAAACCCCTGGTTGGAAAGTTTCGAGATATCCCCAGCGATGCCATAGTGATCCGTCCTCATCTGCCCTCGCTGCGGGGTATTGCCTTCACCCAGTCTATCCTGCCCACTTATGGATCTATTGATACTTACGCCATGGTCGCCGCCACCATCGATGAGTCGGTCCGCAGGCTGGTGGTCATAGGCAGCGATCTGGAACAAATCGGCGGGGTGGATAATTTTTGCTGGCCCAGCATCCAATATGATCCTCAGGAAAACCCGGATGGAAAATACAAAGCCGCCCAACTGGTCCGGGCCAACTGGGCTTTGAGGGATATTTGTCTTAAATTCGGTATCCCTTTGCTCTCCGGAAAAGACAGTATGTATGTAGACGGCTATATCGATGGTGCTTTTGGGGAATCCCACCGAATTTCGGGTCTGCCGACCTTTCAATTTACGGCCACCAGTATAGTATCGGATGTCCGTAATTGCGTTTCAATGGATGTAAAAGTTCCCGGCGATCTGATTTATGTCCTCGGGGAAACCCGGGATGAATTAGGGGGATCGGAATATTACGATCTTTTAGGACAGGTGGGGCTGAATGTGCCTCGCTTGAAGGGAGACCGGGAAAAAATCCATTATGGGGCTTTGCAACAGGTGATGGAAAGAGGTCTGATTTCAGCCGCCCATGGGGTTTATCGGGGCGGTCTTGGAATCCATCTGCCCCTCATGGCCCTAGCCGGCGATTTGGGTGTAGAAGTGGATCTGGCCCAACTTTCCAAAGATTTTTCCCTGAGGACGGATAAGCTCTTATTTTCGGAATCCTGCGGTCGGGTGATCCTGTGTGTCGATCCCAAAAAGAAAAAGGTTTTTGAAAAATCAATGGCCGGATGCCGGATGGAAAATATCGGACGGGTGCGAAAAGACCAGGCCCTTGTTATTAAAAACGGAAAGCAGCTCTTGATAAAAAGCAAACTCAAGCCCTTGAGAGAGGCCTTTCATCAAACCTTCGGAGGCCTGATATGATGAATACTCCCCGCGCCCTGGTTTTAACCGGATACGGTTTGAATTGTGATTGGGAAACCCAGTATGCCCTGTCGTTGGCCGGTTTTGAGGCCGATAGGGTCCATATCAGCGAATTGATAAACCCGGAGATTGAACAGACCCCAAAAAGTTTAAAAGATTACCACCTCCTGGCCTTTGACGGCGGTTTTAGCTGGGGGGATGATCATGGGGCCGGGGTCTTACTCGCCACCCGCTTGAAATATAAATTAAAATCCGACCTGGAAGATTTTATTGGCTCCGGGAAATTGATCATCGGGATCTGCAACGGATTTCAGGCCATGGTCAACATGGGGCTTTTGCCCGGTTTTCAAGGACATTATGACCGGCGGGAGGTCGCCCTGCTGGCCAATGACTGCGGTAATTTCAGAAACGACTGGGTGAAGATGAGGGGTAATCCTGAGTCCCCCTGCATTTTTACCAAAGGGATTGAATTTCTGGAATTGCCCATTCGCCATGGAGAAGGAAAATTTTACGCCCCGGAAGGGGTGCTCAACCAACTCCTGCAAAACAATCAGGTGGCCCTTTCTTATACCCTTCCTTCGGGGGAAAAGGCCGAAGGCCGGTTTCCGGATAATCCCAACGGATCGTTATTGGATATTGCCGGGATCTGTGACCCCACCGGCCGCATCTTCGGCCTCATGCCCCATCCCGAGGCCTATCACCACTTCACCCAGCATCCCAACTGGACCTTGCAGAAAGAAATAAGGGAACGGGAAGGGAAGGCGTTGGAAACGGAAGAAGGGGCCGGGCTGAAAATTTTTAAAAATGCTTTTGAATATCTCAGGGACAAAAATTAACCTGAATCTTGTATTAAATATTTCAAGAAATAAGTAAACTGTCCCCCGATTTCGCGTTACCCAATCTTCCTCGGGTAATTCTTTTCTTTGAGCGTTGAAAGGGAATTTTGTTCGCCGAACGCTGAACGACGAACGCCCTTTCAGGTTTTTTTCATCTGCATTTTGTGAAGTTAGCATTTCATTAATTGTTGATTTAAAAATATATGGTGTCCTTTTTTTCGACCAGACCAACAAAATGGACCAAATCGACAAAACGACCAATGTGCCGTTTGAAGTGATAGCTGAACAGATAATCCTTTATTAGCCGATTGTTTTGCCTTTCCAATGGAAGAAAAAGATTTAATACCCCAAGAAATTATTGAAAACAAGATTTATCTTATGCGGGGCAGGAAGGTCATGCTTGATAGGGACTTGGCCGCCCTCTATGGAGTTGAAACGAAGGCATTAAATCAGGCAGTCAAAAGGAATTACCAAAGGTTTCCGGACGATTTTATGTTTCGCCTGTCTTCTGAGGAGGCTCGGCAACTTTCAAGGTCACAATTTGTGACCTTGAAAAAGGGGCAGAATATCAAATACCTGCCTTATGTTTTCACAGAGAATGGTGTGGCCATGCTCTCCAGTGTCCTCAATAGCGAGAGGGCCGTTCAAGTCAACATTCAAATCATGAGAACCTTCACCAGGCTGAGGGAAATCCTGGTAACTCATGAGGAATTGAGGCGGAAGATTGAGCAGATGGAAAAAAAGTACGATAGCCAATTTAAGATTGTCTTTGAGGCCATTCGCCAACTCATGATCCCGCCCGCTGCCCCGAAACGGAAGATAGGGTTTGATTTGAAGGAGAAAGAGGTTGGGTATAGGAAAAAGAAAATTAATAATGCGGCGCTCAAAAATATGTAATTATTAAGATTGGTTATACTTCTAAGTTAATAAGTTAACAGCGTCCCAATTTCCAGAATGCAAAGGAAATAGACCCCCGGCCTAGATTTTTAGTTTGGGTAATTGGGAAACAGGGAGTATAATTACCAGGTTACTTTAAAAATAATCGGGGAGTTGTATATTAAAAAGAAACATGTTGTCTGAGGAATTATGGTAACTCTTGCGGAGAATTTAAATCATGAAAGACGAACAACTACTTAAACGGATAACCATTGATCCTAAAGTAATGGTTGGAAAACCGGTCATAAAGGGAACTCGTTTAACAGTAGAATACATTTTAAATCTTCTGGCCCATGGATCAACAGCAAACGAAATAATCAAAGAGTATAAAGGGCTTAAGCTGGAAGACGTTCAAGCCTGTATTCTATTTGCCACCAAATCACTTGAGGATACTGCCTTTATGCCTCTGGTGGCGGAAGTGGCTTAAGTGCGTTTTCTTGTCGATGAATGCACCGGGCCTCTGGTGGCTGAATAGTTAAAAGGGGAAGGTTATGAAGTTTTTTCAGTCTATGACCAAGCTCGGGGCATGATTGATGAGGTTATCATTGAAAAGGCCTTTGTTGGGAATTGGATTCTGATAACCAATGATAAGGATTTCGGATTTCAATGGTTAGTTTGGATCCAATAATACGATTATTATTTCTTTCAGGATTCAGTTGAACAATGAGGAAGCGATGTTTTGAGGTCGCAATTTTCGACCTCAAAAGCCGGACGAGGGGGGCGCAGATAATCCCCTTTTGTTTTTACTGAACAAGGGGTGGCCATGCTTTCCAGTGACTTAAATAGTGAGAAGGCCATCGAGGTCAATAGAATGATCATGAGGGCTTTCGTCAAGCTCCGGGAAATGATTGCCTCCAACAAAGATCTGGCTCGTCGATTGGATGAACTGGAAAATAAATATGACAAGCAATTTAAGATTGTCTTTGAGGCCATCCGCCAATCAGGCCGAAGGTATTTAGTCCGAAGTCCGAAGACCCTTCTTATACTTCAGTCCCTGCGACGGGCAGGAGCCTTCAGCCTTCAGTCTGTTATTAAAATCGGTTTTGATTTGAAGGAGAAATAGGCAAGATACGGAAAAAAGAAAAACAACAAAATGGTGATAATAAATTAGTATGGTGTCCCCTGATTTCACAAAAATATACCCCAAATATCAGCCCCAATGCAAGAAGAAAATTAAGGTCAAAGGGTATACCCTATGGGCAAGGTTTAGTCGCCGAACGCCGAACATCTTTTCCTCCACACCCCCTTTTGGGCTTTCAGTTCTAAATTCTAAGCTGACTTAGTACCCTTCCCGCCTCAGGCCTAATGCCTCACGCCTGTTTTTCCCTTGACATTTCCTTTGTTCCCCTTTATAAATCAATTCGTTACCCAATCTTCCTCGGGTAATTCTTTTCTTTGAGCTCCGGCACCTGCGGGCGTGCAGGCACCGGGCTTTTGGCTGTAAATATCATGTGGAGTTAGCACATCTTTAGTTTTTAATAGGGATGTTTTCTGCTCAAATCCCTTTGAGGTCAAGTTTTAAAGTTCGTTTTTGGAACCTTTAACCTTATACCTTATACCTTGTACCTTTCCTTCATTTGAAGTTAACATTTCAATAATTGTTGATTTTGAAAATATAGGGTGTGCCTTTTTTTTCGACCAGACAAACAAAATAAACCAAATCGACAAAACGACCAAAGCGTCGGTTGAAGTGATAGCTGAACAGACATTTCTTTTTTTGAACAAATAAGTCTCAAAATACGTTTAAAAATGGGAAAACCCCCCATTTTTTTACAAAGAATAAAAAAAACAAGAAAATGATAAGTCCAGCCATTATATGACAAAGCTCTTTTCAAATTGGTTTTCCCGAATTCAGCATACTTCTACCAGTATACCCACGGTGCAAGAAAGGAATGAGGTACCAACACTTCCTCAACCGACCATTAGCCCGGTGGTCTCCAGGAACGAAGTGCTTAATAAACTGTTCATTCGGTTCGCCAAACGAGCAGAAAAATTTGATAAACACACCTTGGTTGAGACTTTTGTTGACGTGGGACCACTGCTATCTGTTCTTTCAACCGTTGACAATCAAATACTTTTTGGACGCAGAGGAACCGGAAAAACGCATGCTCTTGTGTACTTAACTGAAACTGCTAAGCAAAAAGGAGATATACCTATTTACTTAGATTTAAGAAGCATTGGTTCTACAGGGGGTATCTATTCGGATAATAGTATTCCATTTGCCGAGAGAGCAACTCGGCTCCTAATGGATACCTTGGCAGCTATTCATGATGAGCTGACAAATGTTGCGCTTGATGATTCACTGGCCATAGATCTTGCCAAGGTTGGTCCAATCTTGGATGAGTTGGCCACATCTATTACGGAAATCACAGTCCGCGGAGAATTGGAGCAGGAACGAGCCGAAGAGGCTACACAATCAACCGAAACAGGAAGCGATGCAAAAATTGATATTAATCTAAAGGGCATCCAAGCTTCAGCCGGTTTCCAGTCGAAAGATACTTTCAAAGGGAGTGCAACGATCCGGGTGAAAACTAAAGGAACACCCGAACACCATGTCCATTTCGGTCGAGTCGGAAATATCCTCCAACGTCTTTGTGATCCATTAAATGGTCATCGTATTTGGGTGATCCTCGACGAATGGAGTGTAATCCCCATCGAACTGCCAGCCGTATCTTGCAGATTTATTAAGGAGAAGCCTTTTCCCTGTTGCTCAAATTTCTGTCAAGATTGGAGCAATAGAGAAAAGAAGCAATTTTCAAAAGTCCCTTGTTGGTGGTGATTATCTCGGAATTGAGCTTGGTGGAGATGCATCTGCCGATATAAACATGGATGACTATATGGTCTTCGACAATGACGAAGAAAGAGCAATATCCTTTTACAGGGCATTGATTTATAAACATTTCCGTACAATTGCTGAGTCTGAAGAATCTGGGGAAATTCCTTCTAACGCTGAGGAACTAATCCGTTTGGCATTTACTCAGGAGAATGTTTTCCGTGAATTTGTAAGGGCGGCGGAAGGCATTCCACGGGATGCATTCTACATTCTCTCCCTCGCTGCCCAGCGAAGTTTTTCCACTCCCATATCGATGCAGACCATCCGAACATCTAGTAAAACTTGGTATCAACGAGATAAAGAAACATCTGTTGCTGCGAACCCAAAAGCATTACTGTTTCTCCACTGGATTATAGATAAGGTTATTGGACACCGACGAGCCCGAGCTTTTCTCTTAGAGAGAACCATTTCACACGAACTGATAGACAGACTTTTCGACGCGAGAGTACTGCATCTTCTCAAGAGAAATATATCTACACATGATCAACCAGGAGTTCGTTACGACGTGTATAAGATCGACTACGGTTGCTATGTCGATCTTCTTTCCACAGTACGTTCGCCAGAAGGACTTCTTGAGATTGAGAATGGTGTATATACAGATGTTCCCACTGATGACTATCGCGCCATTAGAAGAGCAATCTTAAACATAGAGGACTTCGAGAAAGAAATAGGATAACTACAAGGTCAACCGGATTAGGGATGTCCAGGGGAAAAATACCAAAGGATGCAAAGATTTTGAAATTAGGTATTATGTCCCCGGAATTTCGCCGGAATTTTACAAAAACCCATTGACTTCTTACATTTTTCACTTTATAAGCTATTTTATTACCCAATCTTCCTCGGGTACGGTTAGATATTTTTATAAAAATCCTTCACCTGTATTTTGTGAAGTTAGCATTTCCTTGCTTTTGAAGTAAGTTACCGGTCGTCTGGCCGGTTGAAGTGATAGCTGAACAGAAAATCCTTTTTTCGTATAGTCAACAAGCTAGCTTTTTGTATAAATATACTCTATAGTAGCATAAAAAAAGTTCAAAAGAGGTGATAAAAAGCTTGAAAGGTGGCTCCAGTATTGGTTAAAGTGAGATTAGCACATCACACTAAATACCGTCACAGGAGGCCACCTAAGGTGAAGTATAGCAAAAAGGAATTTTTTAGTCGAGTCTATAAAATACCTCATCTTCGATTCGAAGATCAGCGACTGACTTCTTTTTCCGGATTGATTATTTTTCAATCATTATTTCAAAACCTGGATTTGAAAGAACGACTGCGACACTGTTTTCGCCACGTTCACGTTTCAGAGATTATCGGGCATCATGTCATTATGATGCTGCTGATTATCCATATACTATTGGGCTTTCGAAGGCTTCGGGACATGGACTATTATAAAGATGATCCTCTTGTTCAACGGCTTTTAGGAATGAAACGATTACCAGATGTCTCCACCGTTTGTCGGGCCTTAAAGAGTACCGATTCCAAAGCCATTCTGAAAACTCGAGATCTGAACCGCCAGATGGTTATCGAACGTCTCCAAAAAACCGGTCTGAGTCGACTAACCGTTGACTTTGACGGATCGGTCTTATCCACTTCTCGAAAAGCTGAAGGAACTGCCGTCGGATTCAACAAGAAAAAGAAAGGAGCCCGGAGTTATTATCCTCTGTTTTGTACTATTGCTCAAACCGGGCAAGTCTTTGATTTTTATCATCGCTCTGGTAATGTCCATGACTCCAATGGTGCCCAGGAGTTTATCCAACAATGTCTTGGGGCGCTCAAACAACAACTGCCGGGTATTATCCTTGAGGTCCGGATGGATAGCGCCTTTTTCAGCCAGGAGATTGTGACCTTATTAGACCAGGAGTCTATTGAGTTTACCCTGACCGTCCCCTTTGAACGATTTGCCCAATTGAAATCAATGATCGAAAATCGCCTTCGTTGGCGTCACTTAAATAATTGCTGGTCCTATTTTGAAACCCCCTGGAAGCCTAAAAAATGGTCAGCCAAGTTTCGGTTTGTCTTTATCCGACAGCGATGCAAAGAAATTCAAAAAGGCCCTATCCAATTGGATCTCTTTATCCCTTTAGAATATGGGTACGAATATAAGGTCATCGTCACCAACAAGCGGATTTCGGCTAAAAAGATCCTGATCTATCACAATGGACGAGGGAACCAGGAAAATGTCTTTAGCGAATTAAAAACCCAAAGCCAAATGGATTATATCGCCGTTAAGAAACTTTCTGGGAATCAATGTTATCTTCTGGCGGCTATTTTTGCCCATAATCTGAATCGGGAATTACAAATGGCGACCAACGAGAGAGATCGAGGAACCAATGAAAAAAGAACCTCTCTTTGGACCTTTCATGAATTAAAGTGGATTCGCCATCGGTTTCTTCAAAGAGCCGGTAGGCTCACCGCACCCCAAGGCAACCTGACGCTTACGATGAGCGGTAATGACATCGTTAAACAAGGTTTGTTCGAATTCTTAGATGCTTTAAAAATGGCAGCCTAATCTAAAAATTTGTTAAATTCTTTTGCAACGTTAGGGTATATTTAACTGAATTAAAAGTAGAGAAAGAGTCAAACGTAAACTTGGCCCATTTTTGGGCAGCGTCAGGAAATAAATTATATTTCCATATAGCTCAGCTCGTAAATTAATAACTCGCATTGCTAACCCCCCAGCGTAGCCGAGGACTTAGCAATGGAGTTAATAGCATACCAATATGGCTAAAGGAAGAAACCTAAACCGAATGGAGGGAGACTTTCTAAATGGCTGATAAAAAAGATGATTCCAGCAAAAAAAAGCAAGGAAAGAAGATAAAAAAGGCGCAAGCGAAATATTAAAGTAAAAAAAACTGCTAAAGGAGTCACAGTTGATATAAAATGAGTACTGATTCTAATTGGAGGACAGAATGGACGAGAAACAGGGTTGTTAAAACAAGTTTTCTCAACAATGGAGACTCTTTCTGGCGTTCTGTGTAAAGACAGGCAGTTGGGTGGACAGTGAAGTTGAGGAAGAAGATGAGAACTGTATATTTAAGATTATGGAAGCCTTGTATCCTTTTTTCCTTGCTAATCATTTATATCCCATTGAGTTCTCAAGGATAGCAATAGAAGATGAAATCGTCCTACAAGACCTTAGTTTCGTTTCAAAAACTATAAAATCTGATGGATTTTCACCAAGTCCCTACTTATATGTTAGAGAAAAGGTGGAATTTACAGATTGTGCAGCACTGGCCCTTAAGCTCTTTATTTTAGTTTTTAGCCACATTTCGGAAACGGATCTAAAAAGAAAAAAAGAATGGGCGGAATTACTTGAGGACATTCCCATAATAGTAGATAAAGCAATATCATTTATCCGCAAGTGTGGTTATAGCGACAAGAAGGGGCTCAGATGGGCGGCAACTGAGGTCTGGAAAATTCAGAAAAAAAGCTATCTAAATATGTATTTTACTTCTGAAGTATCTTCCGCGCTTAGTTTTTTAATAAAACATTATACAGGTTCCGTCGCAAAGTTTGACAAAGAAGAAATTATAGAATTGATCCGAAAATCATGTATGTGGATATTAGGACAACATAAGAACAAAATATTTTTTGGTGACGAAGCGATGGCAAAGGGGGAGATTAATTATTCTTTCTATGCACTAAATTGTCTATTTGACTGCTACGAATTTTTGGAGAAAGATCAGCAATACACTACAGCTATCCTTTTCGAGGAATTTATAGACCGGATACGGGTGGGAGAGGAAGAGCTCCCGTTTATTACCTATATAGATGTGCCATTGACAGGCTATCCAAAACCTATCTATTATGATGACAGGTCCAGTATCGCAAACATTATAACAACCCTTTGCAAAGGAAGAGAAGAACTCAAAAGGCATAAAACTTTTGATGACATTCTGTTTAATACATTAAATTTATATAGGCGATCATTAATGGATCTTAAAGACCCTAATAATGATCTCTGGAATAAAAATAATTTCCTTCTGTATCTTAATAATAGGGCCATCGAGGCATTGTTATATTTTGCCTCGTTCGGCCAGGTTCTCGTTTTTGAGAAACTATCAGAACAAAATCTTCTTGAGGCGCTTAAAAGCACACTTGAGAATCCTCAAATACAACAAATTTTTCTTTCTGAGCTAAATCGATTGCTTAATTTACGCTCTGCAAGCGATTATAAGAAAGAGGGAGAAGAAACATGAAAGTGTCCTTTTGGGCTTACAAGGGTGGGACCGGGACGCTCATTGGCTCTTGCTAATACAGCTATTGAATCTAGCAAGACGAGGTAAAAATGTTGGAATGGTTGACTTAGATCTTGATGCCCCGGGGCTTTACGTCTTGTTCGAAAAAGACAAAGAAGATATAAAAAAAAGGGGACATCTTTTGGATATAATAGTTATCTAGAAGTACGACAGGTATAATTAGTTCTTTAGTTTTAGAAATAACTCAACCTGAAATTCTTCAAGGGTCCAAAGGAAGATTGTACTTATTACCCAGTCTTAATACCCCAGTTTTAGATGAATTGAAATTCGATGATGAGCTTTTTCTTTATGTGAGTCAGGTGGTGGATGAATTTATCAAGATTTTTAGATTGGATTATCTATTAATTGATACAAGAACAGGATACTCAGTCTTTAGTGCCTTAGGGCACTTTATATCCCAATCGATTATTGTGTTTTTTCGCCCCAATTTCCAAGACACACAAGGCATAAAAGATGGAATTAAGAGTTTTGAATATCATAGACAAAACTATAAACTCGTTTGTTCTCCAGTTCCAAACCTGGAGAACACAAAAGAAAGATTACAAGCAGCAGAAAAAACATTAGGGAAAAAAATTAATATAATAATTGGCTTGGAACCACTACTATTGCTGGAGGAAAGACTGCTAATAGTGAGTGACCCCGAAGGAGACATAGCTAATTCGTATAGGAAAATCGCCGATAATATAGAAATGATAGAAAATGATTGATCCATACAAAACAATGAAGTTTTATGATCCACTATATAAGGTTATCACTATCAAACCTGTGGAAAAAGAATCCTTTGCAGGACGAAAATATTGGTCGTCGTCTTTTGGAGAACGGACAGAAGACGGACTTATTGAGAGTATAATATCAAGAATAATCAGTTGCAGGGAAATGGCAAGACTAAATTTTTTGCGTCAGTCAGGTCCCGCCTTTCTTGCCTTTCCTTCTTCCACGCACACACGATTTGCACACTCATTAGGGACTTTCTATTTAGGGCTGGAATCTCTCGAGAGGTGTTGGGTAGACGACAATAATAAAAAAGCACAATTAAAGTCATTTATAGATAATCTCGGATGGAGAGATGAATTTTTACTCGCACTTCTACTTCATGACATAGGGCACTTGCCCTTTAGTCACGTAGTGGAGCAGAATCATGACCTTAACTACCATCCACTTAAGCATGAAGATCTTGCTGCTTCTCATATTATGGGAAAAATTGAATCAGCATGGTTTACACAATATCTGTATAATACATATAGAATAGAAAATTCAATTCAAATTTCTAAATTAATTGACGTAGTATGCAAAGAATTAAAAGTTCAAATAAACAAATCACTAATCTGCTATTTCATAACAAAAGATAATCTTTATATACAGGGTAACAAATATACGAAGGAAGCAAAAATGTTAAAGGAAATGGTCAGTGGGTTACTTGATCTGGACAGATTTGATCATTATTATCGTGATTCTTTCTTTATGGGTAACATGTTGGCACGTTTTAATGTACCTATTTTTTTAGACGATTTTATCTTGACGGATCATGGGTGTAAACTAAAAGCTGATGGGATATCGCAAGTACTATCATTCCTCCAAAGCAAAGAAAATATGATAAAATTTAGCTTTGAAAATTCAGAAAATCTTGCGTATGAAACAATGTTGAATTATAGTATCTCGCTCTATGAGAAATTTATAGAACGGAAAGACAATCAAAATTATAATAAATTTAAACAAGAATTCATTTTTTGGACTGATGATGAACTTCTCGCAAAACTCCTATCGTCGGAGGATCCTCAAATACTAAAAATGGTTTATGGGGTGATGTACAAAAGGCCTTATACCTGTATTTGTAAGTTTAATGCTACATCTGATAAGGTACGAGAAGTCACTAGCATTAAGGCAATCAGAAAGATAATAATTGATGAATTGGGTAGCAAGATAGAAGAACACCAATTACTTTTGCGGATTCCTAGGAAATTTGGAGTACGTACTGACCCAAGAAATGAATGGCTATCAATGGAATGGCTTATGGATGTCGATGGAAATAGGCTAGCCTTGACAAACAAGTCTTTCAAAAAAGAAATAGAGAATGCCATAATAGAACAGGCAAAAGGTGAGACTGATTTTTGGGTATTCATTGATGAAAATATGCCAAAGACTATTCAAAGAAAAATAGTTGCAAGATTTAAAGATCTGACGGGGTGTGAAAATGTCCTTAATAAATAGAAGCGCATTGATTGACAGACTAGTAGACTGTTCCGGTTGTACATGCTGCGACGCCGGAAGTGTGTATGTATTTCCAGAAGAAGTACCCAAATTGAACTTATACGGAGTAAAGGTTATTGAGGCTTTTGGAATTTATCTATTACCTTTGGATCAGAAAGGATGTATCTACAATGATCCAATTTCACATAAGTGTAAAATATATAGACATAGACCGATTTGTTGTCGCTTATTTCCATTTGATATTTATTTGAATATGTATACCCAAAATCTTTACTGGATTTATTATAGAAAATGTAAAAAAATTATTGAAAAACTAGAAGAAAGCGAGTGTTTAAGGTCTGTAATACAATTTCTTAATGAGATTGAACAATCTTTAACAGAGGAGGAGATACTAAATTTCTATAATATGAACCTAATAACAAGTAGAATTGAAAGGGGTCAAAATGTTGCCATGGACTATAAGGTTCTTAGACCCCTCCGATATAATTTATCCAAGCTCTTAAAAAAACAGCTACTTAATAATTCGATTAATTTTTCTTCTTTACCCTTTGGTAATGTAAGCGTCAGACCAACCCAACTTCACTTTAATAGCCCGACTTGCTAAGATACTCCCCAAGAAGAATTTCGAAATCGGGGTAACAGTTTAGTCCATATATTTTGGAAAGAGGGAAAAGAGTGATATGAGACGTTGATACTAAGTTGCAAAACTTTCGTATAAAGGTGAGGTATTCTCCAAAGACAAACAAAGTCGGAAGATTCCAGTTCAAAGTGCACGAATGAGAGCCAGGCATAAAAAAGGGGACGAAAAGGGGAACGCTGGGACTAAAGCAACTTGGAGAATACATTCATTTGAGGGAAAGAGGGAACAATAAATTACTGAACTCTTGCACTTTTTAAACGCATAATTGTTCAAGGTAACTATCGAGAATATTTTGTTTAAAAGAAATATTCATATTTTTTAAGGTGACCGTGATAAATTCGATGAGGACGAATTTTCGGACTGCAAAAGCCAAGAAACGAATAGAAAAGTTTAAAGCGGCTTGTTTCTCCTTGAGCCATTGAAGAACCTTAAGGATGGTCAAGACGAAATAAGCGAGAAGAGATAAAGCGGCATGGCGCACAACCGCTTGGAAGGAGCGGGCTTGGTAATCGCCGAAACCTAATCGTTGTTTAAGGTCTTTAATCATCTGTTCGATTTTCCATCGTTTGGCATAATAACGAACCACATCCAAAGCCGAAAGATGCGTATTGGTAGATATCAGGAAACGAGGTTTCTTGCGTTTCTCTTGGACAATGACCAGAGCCACAGGACCGAAGTCTTTTATGTCGCCAATTATTTTTTTGATCTTGAGCGTTTTATCTTTGCCATAAAGAGATAAAGAAAATTCTCGGTATAAAGCAGGGCTGGCTGCCAATTGTTTGACATGAACAGATTTTCCACCAACCAGGAGAGTCGCATTGGATTTAAGTTGGGAGATCATATGATATCCCTGCTGACGACAAGCCAGAGCCAAGTTTTTTGACCAATACCAGGCATCAGCCAGAAGATAGACCTTACAGGGCAAAGGGAATTGAAGTTTTTGAAGCATCTTTTTCACCATGGCGACTTTGGTTTGAAACCGGCCACATCCTTTGGTGCCTTTGGGGTGATAGAGTTTGGCCCAAAGGGGAAAAAGGAAATCTTTATAAAGCAAGGCCGAAAGGACCCATTGATGGCCAAAGACATTGGCCATCTTATGGGCATGGTCTTTATGCCATCCGCATCCGGGTATCTTTTTCCCCGACTTCTCCGACAGGGTATCATCGACCACGAAAAAGAGAACGGAGTCGGCCTTAATTTTAAGGGTTTTAAAAAAGCGTTCCATAGCCATCCCAACCAGATTTTCTTGGTCCCAGACATAATCAGCCAGAAATCGAGTAAAACTGGAGAGGGATCTTTCCCAGGTAGATTGGATAAGGGATTGAACGGTGGAGGAGGTATGAGCCTCCTTACCCAATTGGATAAACCCGATAACATAGGCGCAAAAAAATTTAAAGGAAGGGCTTGAAAAAGCCTCTGAAAACCAGGATAATATGTTTTGGATATCGTTTTTAGCATTTTCGATTCGCACGGGCGGTTCTCCTTTCTGGCTAAATGATAACTCGTCGGTTTCTTTAGCCTATTATAGGACAACTGCCCGTGCTTTTTTATCTAAAAAAAGTGCAAGAGTTTAGTAAATTAATATTTTTATAAACCGAAAATTTTGAACCTCACAATCATAAATGATATGGGACGTTGATACTAAGTTGCAAAACTTTCGTATAAAGGTGAGGTCTTCTCCAAAGATAAACAAAGTCGGAAGATTCCAGTTCAAAGTGCACGAATGAGAGCCAGGCATAAAAAAGGGGACGAAAAGGGGAACGCTGGGACTAAAGCAACTTGGAGAATACATTCATTCGAGGGAAAGAGGGAACAACAAATTATTATTTTTATAAATTGAAAATTTTTGAACCTCACGATCATTTATTTATTGTTTGTTCGAACATGGTTCCAATATGCTCCGCAAGATAAAGGGGTATTGAAAGCAACCGGTATTTCACCGGCTGACCCAATGTTGTCTTCACATTTACCTCCTCAATAGATAGTGGATTCGCGTTGAAACGGACCGCAAGGGGCAGTTTTTTTTCGGCCATAAACTGGTGCAGCGATTTCATGCCTCCGGTAGCTCCGGATTTGACCTCGATGGGAATAATACTATTTCCCTGTTGAATGACATAGTCGATTTCCCCAAGACGACCACCGGTCCTTTGCCAGTAAAAAATTTGCGGGTCCATCTTAGGCCCCTGGGCGGTTCTTAATTGTTGTCCGACAAACTGTTCGGCCAGCCCCCCCTTATTTAAAAAAGCCATTCGATCTGATTTGGGTTGTTTTATGGATGTCAGACCAAGCTGGGCGGAAATCAACCCGACATCCACCATCAAGGCTTTGAAAAATTTTTCATTTGATTCCGCTCCCAAGGAAAGGCCGTTTCCGCTTGTGTGCGAGATCCTTGAACACACCTTTGCCTGAAACAATAACATGAGGGCCTTTTTAATGATATTAGTCTGAAGGCCCGGATCGACCAGACTATATACAAATTTGTTTCCCATCTGTTCAGCCACGGCAAGTAAAATCCTATTGAGCAGTCGGGCATCCATTTCTCCACCATATTTATGGAAATCGTCCCGGTAGGTAGCCAGAAGATCATGTTGACTTTAAATCGGGGGACACCATACTTATTTATTGACTTAGGGGAAGACATTGGTTTAAATAATTTATGGCACGGATAGCAAGAGCGGTTGCCCCTGGGATTCCACACCATGTAACCCAAAGAGGTAATCGGAGACAACAAACCTTTTTCAATGAAGACGATTATCAATCCTATTTGGAACTTATGGGGGAGTGGTGCAGGACCAAGCAGGTAGACATATGGGCCTATTGTCTAATGCCCAATCATATACATTTAATCGCTGTTCCAAAAGAAAAGGAAGCCTTAACCCTGGCCATTGGGGAAGCGCATCGTCGATATACCAGACGAATAAATTTTCGGGAAGGTTGGCGGGGACATTTATGGCAAGGAAGGTTCTCATCCTTTATTATGGATCAAAACCATCTATTGGCCTGCACTAAATATATTGAAATAAACCCGGTCCGAGCCGGTTTGGTAAAAAAGGCTCGGGATTGGCCTTGGAGTAGTACCAAGGCTCATATAAGGGGCCAAGATGATCTGCTGGTTAAGGTTAAACCATTATTGCAGATGACCGGGGAAAACTGGAGCAAGTTTTTAGTCGATTATCCCAAAGATGAAGAGATTGAACTGTTAAAGAAACACGAGAGGACAGGACGTCCTTTGGGATCCACTGCTTTTGTCAAAAAAGTTGAAAAGTTTTTGGGTCGTCTCTTAGAGCCCCAAAAGGCTGGGCGAAAAAAGCTAAAATAGATATGGTGTCCCCGGATTTAGAGGAAGCACTTGATAAAATATATTCATGGTTTTTCAAAATAGCTGAACCAGCGAAAGTACTGACTACACCTACCTACTAAATGTTTTCAACTTTGAATGAAGTAACGATTACCATTTGAATTGTGGTATCCGACATCGATAATGAGGCAATCAAAGACTTGCCCTCTTGATCTCTCTTAACTAGTATCGTCACTTTTTATTTTTAAAATACTTTAGCACCTTAAATGCAAAACTGCTTCTTGCAACAACAGGTCCGCCACCCATCTCAATGGCAACATCTATCGCTTCAACCACCTGCGCATCGGAAGCGCCGTTTTTTAATGATTCCTTGATATGCCAGTAAATGCATGGTTCGCAATTATGAAAAGCCGATATGCCAACCGCTATCAATTCCTTGTACATTTTTGGCAAGCTACCATCCTTTGTTGCCTCTGTCGCCAGTTTCAAAAAAGATTCATATGCCATTGAACCTCGGGAAGTAAATGATTTACGGATAAACATGAAATCACTTTTTATATTCTCAATCTTTTCAATATCGGTTTTCTCTAGCATAGCAATACCTCCTCTATCTCTCATATACTGGTTATCAAAATTAATCTGTCCTATATCCGGAATCAGATCAGTTCTTCCAATATCCCGGCCACATACCAACCTATCCCGTCTGCGCTGTGGCAATGTTTGGCTACGAGCTTTTCTTCTTGAATTCTTTGTATTCCCTCCTCTGTACTGAAATCTGCACCTAAGAGCTCTTTGCATATCATGGTTCCATATCGCTCCTTAAAACGCCGGATTAATTCCATAGCCACAGGGTGGGTCTTCTTTCTGGCCTCAGCCTCATTCTTATCATCCTGTGCATAAGCCAGGATCAATAACGCCGCTGTAACGTAACCACAGGTTTCTCCCTGTCCCGCTATTCCACCTGACAATGTTCTGCCGAGCAATCTGGCTTTTTCCGAATCTATACCGTATTGTTCTCCATATACAGTCAGTATGGCCTGGGAGCATGTTAGTCCGCCGTTTTTATGCAAATCCACTGTTTCTACTACTCTGTTCATGATTCATTCTCCTTTTAATATGTTTAGATTTAATCTTTGTGGTTATTAAAACATAGGCGGCGGAAAAGAAAAGACACAGGGTTGCAGTTTTGTCATGGTAACAGTTATCTGTTAAATATAACTGTGCCCATTGAAAAGTGAGTAAATTGTACTTGTCTCAAACAATAGGCTGCGGTAGAATAGAACCATCATGAAAACAAACGCACAAGTACAAACACGACAAAAACTGCTTTATGAAGAAGTTGGATTCAAGATTCGCAGCATGATCGAAAAAGGGACTTATCGGGCGGGAGAAAGAATTCCATCGATCAGGAATCTGAGCCGGCAAATGCGCGTCAGCATCAACACGGTGATGGAAGCCTACTCAAACCTGGAAAATATAGGGGTGATTGAAGCGCGACCCCAGTCTGGGTATTATGTTTCTTATCGCCCTCCGCAATCTGAAGTCAAACGGGAGAATAAAAAGATTATAGAAGACCTTGCACCTAATTGTGTAACGTTTGCTGATGTTCCCCTGCAGGTAATGCGCAACTTATACAACACTTCTCTGGTTCCGTTGGGCGGAGGAACACCGAATCCTGATCTGCTGCCAATAGATAAACTAAACAGAATGCTAGCCACGGAATCACGACGATTTCGCATTCAGAGCGTCTCTTATACCGGAGCGCCTGGCATGAAAAGACTACGTACACAAATTGCCAAACGCTCGATCAATGCCGGATGTAACCTCGCACCCGAGGATATTATGATAACCTCCGGCTGCATAGAGGCGATTATGCTAGCACTTCAAGCCACATGCCGCCCCGGGGATATTGTGGCCATTGGATCTCCCATTTACTACACCTTCCTTCATTCCCTCCAATGTATGGGGCTTAAGGTTCTGGAAATTCCTTCTACCCCGGAAGAAGGAATTAGCCTAGCAGTTCTGCGCTACGCTATAAAGCACAATCCTGTCCACGCCTGCCTTATCATCTCCAATTTCAACAATCCTCTGGGCAGTTTGCTGACAGACGATAAAAAGCGGGAGTTAGTTGCTCTATTGGCAAAGCAAAATATCCCTCTTATCGAGGACGATGTTTATGGAGATCTGGCCTTTGGTCCCACCCGTCCGAGTGCGGCCAAGGCTTATGATGAAAAAGGATTGGTGCTTTACTGTTCTTCTTTTTCCAAGACTCTAGCACCGGGTTACCGTGTCGGTTGGATTGTTCCCGGCAAATTCCAGCAGAAGGTCGAGCAATTAAAATCTGTATTCAACGTTGCCACTGCTTCGCCAACGCAACTTGCCATTGCCGAGTTTATAACCAACGGCGGCTATGATCAGCATTTGCGCAAGCTGCGCCGAACTTATGCCCGTCAGGTAGACAATATTCGGGGAGCTATTGGCCGCCACTTTCCTCAAGACACACGGGTCAGCCATCCCGAAGGGGGTTTTATTCTTTGGGTCGAAATGCCGGAAGAGGTCGACTCTCTCGAATTATATGAGACGGCGCTGCAAAATGGAATAAGCATCGCCCCCGGCATCATTTTTTCGATCACCGGCGACAGATTCAACAACTGTATCCGCCTCAACGCCGCCTACTGGTCGGAAAGAATAGAACATGCCTTGGAAACACTGGGCGAAATCGCGAAAGCTATGGCCTGAAAACCAGGGAAGCGAAAGTGCGTCCCTGGAATTTTTGTACCGGTCCAGTCGTTAACCCATATTTCGTCAAATCGGGGGACACCATACTTATTTATTGACTTAGGGAAAGACATTGGTTTAAATAAGCTATGGCACGGATAGCAAGAGAGAAAGGGTCAGAGAAAGGGTCAAGTCTGCTCTTGACTCTTTCTCCCAATTATTCAATGAATCAAACTTATTTTAATAAAGAAAATCTGCTCAGCTACCAATTCAAACGGCTCTTTGGTCGTTTGTGTCTATTTGGTCTATTATGTTTGTCTGGTCTATTAAAAACTTGGGACACACCCTATATTTTCAATATCAACAATTATAGAATTGCTAACTTCACAATAAATGAAAGGCACAAGGTATAAGGTTCAAGGTTCAAGGCCGGAAGAACCGAAAAAACTTTCAGCCTTTGCTTCTATCACTTCAACCGGCCGATTGGTCGGGGATCTTCTTCACCTGTTATTGGTGAAAAGACTTGAAAGACATCTACCCGAGGAAGATTGGGTAACGGACTTATTTATAAAAGGGAAGGGCGGTGAAGTCAAGAAAAAAGAAAAACAAGGTATTTTCCCGCGATTCCCTTTCCGGTTCATTCCGATCGAATAGGCGCTGTCCCTATTGATCCTCCTGCCTTTCGGCCCTTTCTCATTGACTGTGCTCTTTTTCTTACCTATATTTTATAAGAGAATATAATTTATTAGCCACCCGTTCCCTTCGGTCACTTGACGAGGCAGGACAGCTACAAGACGAATTATTTTCTCTCGTCACGACTTTGTGCCGAGGAAAACCCTGTCGGCCTTCAGCGAAATGAGCCTTTGCGAAGCAAGATCGGGTTGCCTTCGGGGAATGTCGCCCGAGGGCAAAGATTATGTCCGCCTTTATCCAGGTAATCAAGTGACCAAAGGGAACGGGCGGTTAAAGATTTTTCGTTCAATATATCTCGGAACCACATTATCATGTTTCGTGGCGCCGCAGCGAGGCGTGAGGGTTAATCCATTAAAAGGAATGTTATATCAAATCCTTAAATCATCCCAGGAATCTCGGGAAAAGACTTTATGGTACTCATACTGATTGGGCCGATGGGCTGTGGCAAGACAACCATCGGGAAAATGCTCGCCGAGAAACTCGGATGGTCTTTTTACGACGGGGACGATTTTCATCCAAAAGAAAATATTGAAAAGATGCGTACCGGATCGGCCTTAACCGATGAGGATCGCCTGCTCTGGCTGGAGACATTACGCGGTCACATCAATCACTGGCTGAAGGAGAAGCAGAATACGATTCTGGCCTGCTCGGCCCTGAAACAGGCTTACCGGGATGTCCTCGGCGTAAATCAGAAGATGGTGAGAACGGTTTATTTAAGAGGCTCATACCCATTGCTGCGGAAAAGGGTTGAAGGACGGCAGCACCCTTATATGGACAAGAATTTGCTAGGAAGTCAATTAGACATTCTCGAAGAGCCGAAAGACGGTCTTAGCGTTGACATCTCCGAAATCCCGGAAACGATTGTCAGGTCCATTTTTGAAAACCTGAAGCACAATCAAGGACCATGCTGAAATAGAAAAGGGGATCAAGTTTTCCCTTTGACTCTTTCAACCGGCATTAAATCAATGAGAGACTTTCAAGTCATCCGTACTCTACTCTTTCCATTGCAGGTTTTCTGGAGCAATGTCCGGATCGGTATCTGAGGCGGATTTGAGACCGAGAAAAAGGTTGACGTTCTCCATCTCCGAGGTTACCCCAAAATCTTTCTTAAATAACCTTTCGCCGATGGCGCTGATAGTGAATTTTATTCTTAAAGGTTTTGGCGGTTCGACGGGTTTTTCTTTATCCAGCAGCTTATCCTTAGTCTCTTTCACTTTTGAAACAAACTTTTCCATTACAGTCTTTTCCGGTTCCGGTTCTCGGTGGGTATAGGGCCTCATATCCACCTTGACCCTTTCCCCGAGTTTAAACTTGCCCAGATCCCGGTCGTTTCGGTCGAAAAGATTAAACCGGAAATTTTCCACCTCCACCTGCATGAGCGCCCGAAGAAGTTCTTCGCCCGTATTGGCCACAACAAAAACGCCCGTGGCCAGGCTCTTCAGACTCGCCAGCATCTGTTCCGGGTTGGCAATTATCTTACCGTCTTTCCCATGTCCAAGGCCATAACCTACGATACTCACGGTAATTCTCGAATCCTTGGCTTTTTTGACCGCCTCTTCCGGAGCAACCGATCCGGGAACGCCTTTGGGCAACCCTTCGGGACTATAACACTCCTCTCCTCCGTCGGTGATCACTATAATATGCTTTCTTTCACCTTTCCCTTCCTTGAGTATCTTAACCCCCGCCAGGATGGCTCCGCCTATAGGGGTATCTCCCTTATAGCTCTTGCTATCGTTCAGTCTTTCCAGTTCGGGTAAAAAGGTTTCCTTCTTAAATTTTCTAAAAGGAACGGCTATTTCGATATCCTCGGCACACGACAATTTGGCCGCGGGCAGGTTGTGGACCTTGCCCTCGAAGATTCCTGAAGGATAGCGGCTGCCGAACACAAGCAGCCCGACATTGTCTTTTTCTTGCATTCCCTGGATATATTTCACCAACGATCGGTAGGCATGGATGTACCGAGGTTCTCCTCCGGGCGTAGTCGGCCAGAGCATACTTCCCGAAGCATCATAAATGATGATGATGTTTTCAGGTTTTCTGATCGTTGAAATGAAGTCGTAGGCCGATTCCAGGCTGGGTGTCATTTGACCGGATTTTACCGCCTGAACGGTCAGATTCATATATTCCGTTGTGGGGGGTGGGGCTGGAGGAGGCGGAGTTGCACATCCGACAAAGGTCAAAAGCCCGATCCCTATGAGCATAGCATTCCATTTTTTTCTCAAAACTGTTTTTCCCATCATACCTCCTATTTAGGGCCAAAAACATCTGAACTGCTTATTCGAGGGTCTTCCATAAGACGGGATTCCTCGAGTAAGCGACTATATCGGTTATAGGCTTTCGGCAATTGTTGCTTTGGATTGAACGATATGGCCCTTCTAAAGGCCCTTATGGCTGAAGATCTTAGTAATGTATTTTCCGGTGTATTCACCGGACCCTCATTAATTTGGGATAAATAGGCAATCCCCAAATACATATAGGCGGAGGACAATTCATCTTTATCAAAATTGGGTCGGGAGAGGGTTTGTTTTAATCCCGCAACGGCCTGCCTATAGTTTCCTTTGCCGATATTATCAACGGCCGCTTGATAAACTTTTCGCGGGGCCTCGGATAAATGTTTGTCCGGCTCTTTTAACTGAACGTCCAAGCCTTTTCCCGAGGCTTGGTCTTTTGTAGTTACTGCCTTGGCATAGAGTTTTTTAATTCTTTCGTCTCCCGGTTTCATCACTAATGAGGCTTCTATCTTGGTGTTGATGCTTTGAGTAACCTTATTTATTTTCTTCTGCCTTTCCCGGTTCCCTGGTGAGGTTTTTTTTGTGGCCTCGGCAATGGTTCTCTCCAAGGTCTTCAGTAATTGGTCTATTTCCCGGCTCTCATTGTTTATGGATTCTTCGATCTTTTTTGATGCTGATTGTGACAGATCCAGAGCCTTGGTACTCTCATAATCCAGTAGATATAATTCATTGATGATATCCCGTAATCGATCGAACCGGTATTCAGCAATCGCCTGCTCCCCTTTTTTTACCAAGGAAGCAATTTTTTGGTTAATCTCAGATTGCAAAACAGGCAACTCTCTATTGGCCTCGGCCACAGCAGCCTCACTTTTTTCGCTGTAGGCCTTACCTATTTCAATAATGCGCCTATAAGACCGGATAGCCACACCGGGATTAATATCTCGGGCCTCCCGGGCTATTCTTGTCTGGACTTCAATATAGTTTCTGATTGTGGCCTTGATACTAACGGAGTGCAGGGAACAGGTATTCATTTGTTGGGGGCAGTTCAGCGAACATTCCTGCAGAACCTCGAATGCATCCTTGAAGTGATAGAAACTAATAGCCTCATAATATTCCTGAAGTATTTTGTCGCACTCCACAGCGCCGGCTTGACCAAAGGAAAAAAAGGCCAGTGCAAGTATTATAAGAATTTCTCTAAGAATTCGGTCGATCATTTTAATGAATTTTCTGAATGGTATGTATCCGGAAAACTGCATAGAAAATGAGAAAAGTAATCCTCAATACTGAAAGCACAAAGATAATACTAAGTTAATAAAGAGGGAAAAGGGGGAAGTCAAGGGAAAAAAAGCATAGAGCATGGGCAAAAGGGAAAGGGAAGGGAGAATCAAAATCGGGGAGGAGGCAAATAATCAGCCCATTGCTGATAGCTCAAAGCTCAAAGGGAAATGGGGGAAAGACGTTTGGCGTTGAGCGCCTGTGAGGGGCAGGGGCGTTCGCCGGAGAGACGGCAGAAGTTCAGAGTAGAGAGATTGGAATTCCTTTAAATGGATTCACGATCGGGAATCATAGGTCGGTTTGCGGTTGTTTTTCCGTAACTTATCGCCATACCTAAAATATTGCCTGATAAGATCAGACAGGGTCGGACCGGAACAACCCATCCAACTATCAGGATAACAATCTCATTTATATATCCGACAGGGGATGCCTCTTAACTGCACCGCACCGGTGGACAGTTCTTCCGGTGATCCGTCGATCAGAACGTTTATGTTGGACTTTTTCCATCCATAAAGGCTTTCCATATCTTCGGGATACCACCAGCCGAAGGCGGGCATGATCACTCTGGGGTCCAGCTCGTCGTTCAGCTTGACCTTCTGAATGATCCGGCCTTTTTTAGTCTCGATGGTGGCCATGTCTCCTTGGGCCAATCCGGCCCTGGAGGCCGTTTCAGGATGGATCTCGACCACAGCCTCTGGAAAACGCCGTCGCATATTATGATCGGATCGATACCCGGAGAGCATGAAGCCTGTTTCTTTACGATTGGTAAATATAAGAGGGTAGGTCTCGGATTCGGCGGATACCTCCCTGGCTTTCATCATTTCGCTCAAGTAAGGCAAGGGGGCTATTCCAAGGTCTTTCATTTGTTTGGAGTAAATTTCCATTTTGCCTGACGGGGTTTTAAAAAACCGGCCCTCATTTCCTTTCAGATAAAATTTTTTCGGATAAATGATCCTCTTTTCCATGAATTCCTGATAGGTAATACCGGCCGGCTCCATCATAAAGTCCAGGACTTCGTCCACATCTTCCCAGAAATATTCTCCCATCCCCAGTCTTTTGGCCAGCTCATTTAAAATCTTCATGTCCGACCAGGCCTCCCCCGGAGGGTCGATGAACTTGGGATCGCACTTTACCTGACCCACCCAGGCCGGCCAATAGGCGATGGTAGCATGCTCCCCGGGCAGGGCGGCCGGCAGGACGATATCGGCCAACTGGGTGGTCGGGGTATGAAAGATATCGGCTACAACCATGAATTCCAGTTTCATCAAGGCCTCAAACGTGGCCTTGGCGTCCGGATAGGTGCTCAGAGGATTGGTGACAAAAAACAGGGCGGCCTTTATGGGGTAAGGTTTGTCGGAGAGAATTGTATTTACCAGGGTCTGAGTGGGCACATAGGCCGAGCCCACGGCCAGAATGAAGTCCCGGGCAATGGAGTTCTCCTTGGATCTGGGGAAACCCTTGGGGAAGTAAAAACGCCCCGGCCTATAAAACTGATCCTGCTCTTTGATGATCAGGCCTCCGGGAATACCTACACTGCCGGTAAGTCCATTGAGGATAGAAACCGCCCTGCAGGTCTGGAGCGCGGCCACGGTCCCTTCCAGGGCGTTGCCCGGACCCAAAATGCTTGGTCGGCCGGAGGTGAACATCCGGGCGGCTTTAAGAATCTGATCCATGGGAACCCAGGTCTCCCGTTCCACCTCTTCCAGGGTAAAGGAGGCCACGTGTTCTTTCAATTCCTCAAAGCCCACGGTCCAGCGAGTCACGAAGTCATGGTCGAAAAGCTCCTCCTCGATGATTACCTTGATCATTCCCAGGGCCAATACACCATCCATGGCCGGTTTGGGTTTTATCCAGATATCGGCCTTGGCTGCATAGTCGATCTTTCCAGGATCCACCACGATCAACTTACAACCCCTGGCCAGACGGGCGTCCAGTTCCGTGGGCATCATACCGTTGAAAGTACCGCCGATGTGCCTGGGATTGTTCCCCCAGATCATCACCGTCCCGGTCTTTTCGGTATTGTCGTCGGCGTTAACCATCATAGACCCGAAGGTGTAAAGATTGGCCGCCCCGGTCTGGACTCCGCAATAGCATCCGGGGGTAATCACATTGGGTGTGCCGAAAATAGAAGCCAGCCGCTGACCGAAAGCAAACTCCAGCCCTTTGGGCTCCCCAAGAACCATGGCTACGCTTTCAGGGCCGAATTCCGCTTTACAGGCCATCATCTTTTCGGCGATGGTCTCCAAGGCCTCGTCCCAAGAGATGGCCGCCCATTTCCCTTCCCCTTTGGCCCCGATTCTCCGGAGCGGCTGCTTCAGCCGGTCGGGATGATTGTAGGTGGACGGGATGGTCACCGGCCCTTTAGCATCCGGACAAATATCGGAAAGAATGCCACTGATTTTGTCCTGTGTGACTTTGATGACCTTCCCTTCTTCAACGTGGGCTATCAGACTGCAATGCTTTCCGCAAAAAAAGCAGAAGAAGCCGTGCTGGGTAACTTTCATATTGTCCTCCTTATACACCGGTTCAAGCGATTAATCCAATTATGACATAAAGTAAATTTGAATGAAATGAATAAAGAATGGAAAAGATCGGCAACCGGAATTATGCGTATTCTCTATAAACATCCCCTTTTAATATAATCAAGTTGAAACCTATTCTAAAATTTGTTAATTTCCTGTATAACTCTTCAGGCAGTCAATACTGAATCATGAACTGAAAGAGATTTGTTTCTTTAGGAGAAAGAATGGCAAATAGACCCGGTGCAAAAAAACTCGAATCAAAGAAGCGTCCCTTTTACACAAAACTATGCCGCCTCCTGGGTATTGATTACCCTATTATTCAAGGAGCCTTGGGCGGAATCGGGGGGCCTGATTTGGCCGCCGCTGTATCCAATGCCGGCGGACTGGGTGTCCTGGCCGCCTGGGGTCTTTCATTGGAACAGTTACGGAAGGCCATACGGCGGACACGAGAACTTACCACACGACCTTTTGGGGTGAACATCATGCCCTTAGGTCCGCAATTCACCCGCTCCCGGGCGGAATTGGTGGTTCAAGAAGGGATAGCTATTGTCACCACAGGCAGGGGGGACCCGCGAGAACCCATCGTCCAGTTACTCAAAGACCGGGGGATCAAGGTCCTGGGGGTGGTGCCGACCGTAAGGCATGCCTTACGTCTGGAAGAAGAAGGGGTGGATGCCCTGGTCGCTTCCGGATGTGAAGCCGGAGGACATGTGGGGCGGGTAGGAACAATGCCCCTCGTACCGCAGGTCGTGGATGCGGTCAAGGTCCCGGTGATCGCCGCGGGAGGTATCATCGATGCCAGGGGGTTTCTGGCCGCCCTTTCCCTGGGCGCCTGTGGCGTACAGATGGGAACCCGATTTGTGGCTACCAAAGAATCCGGGGCTTCCCCTGCGGAGAAACAGAGAATCCTTGAGGCCGTAGATGAAGATAATGTGGTAACGGAGATCTTTACCGGGAAACCGGTCCGGGTATTGACCAGCCCCCAGCTTAACAGCCTCCTCCAATCCATGAAGGATGGATTGCCCGTGGAGCAGGCCCGTTCACGCCTTCTGGAGTTACGGAAGAAAAAAAGAGAAAAGGATCGGGATTTCACCAGTGTTACTTCAGGCCAGGGGGCCGGGTTGATTCATCGGATTTTACCGGCCGGAGAGGTTGTCCGGGAATTAGTGAGTGAAGGGGAAGCCCTCTACCGAAAACTGGATCCCTGTTCTTTGGAATAATTTAATAAATTGATTTCGGAGCCTTTTGCAAAAGTCCTATGATGTCATTCCGGTCCCGCATCGAGTGCGGGATAGACTCCAGCCGGAATCCAGTCTTTTCAATGCATTCTGGACACCGGCTTTCGCCGGTGTGATGAAATTTGAGAAATTTGCAAGAACATACCTCTTCGGGTTTGGTAATAAACCGGGAGTGTTTTGATTTTTTTTATTAGGTGACAGCGTCCCACTCTTCGGTTTGCTTCAGAGGAAGTCGAAGAGGGTGAGCGGATAAAAGAGAAAAAGGCCCGGAGGACATAGCCTGCTTTGTTTTCCGGGCCTTTAGTTTTTAAAAAAATTGTTTAACTTCGATCCGCTGTTATTATTTTTTCCGCCGGTGCTTAACGATTGGAGCCGTTGCGGTCACGGGTATCCCTTCGAAGGGCGTTCTTTTCTTAGATTTCAATGTTCTCGGGTCTCTAAGACTTTTCATGACTTCCAGGCTGTCCTTCATTCCTTTTAACTGTCTGGCCATGCTGATGGCCATCCCCGCCATACAGGCCATGGCCTGGACGAAATTTACATCATTCAAGGTAAAATCCCAGCGCTTCGCGGTATAAACCCTCAATACGCCGATGACATGCCCGCCGGAAATCACCGGCACGGAAAGAATTGAAGCTATTCCTTCCTTTTTTGCCTCTTCCGGGTATTGAATCCGGGGGTCATCCATGACGTTCGAAATGGCAACAGGGCCGTCTTCCAGGGTCTGAGCAATTGAATCCATAAGGCTGATCGGTCCCTTATTAAGGTATTGGTTACTTAAACCGAAGGAAGCGGTCGCTTCGAGGTGATCGGTTTTACGGTTGATCAGAAACAAGGTGCATCCCTTAACACCCAAGGCTGTCTTGATACTTTCAACGGTCATTAGAACCACTTCTTCTGGGTCCCGGGAATGAGAAATGGCCTTGGTCACCCTGAGCAGCGTTTCATAATTAAGGACTTGTCTTTTCATAGCTCCTCCTTTCCGCCAAAACAGCCGGCTTCGCCCAACGGTATGTTTCATTGCTCATAGTTGGTTTAGACGATCCTTCCGGCTTCCGGTTGAAAAGATCCCAACCGGGAGCCCCTCCCGCAAATTTTCAGTCTCATGATGTTCTCCCTCCAACTTTTAGGTTTAATCCGGAATTAAAGGTCTCTAATCTTTCTGGCTTTTACTATGTACCCGGACCCAAGAACACCAAAGGAAATATGGCCCATTTTTTCCATCCTCACACCCAAGGAGACAAATATCTTTGGAAACAATTTATCCAAGGGAATGAAAAATGGATAAAAATGAAAATATCTAAAATCTTCTTTTTTAAATCCGGATTCAGCCGGTTTCCGAAAGCCGTTTTTATAGACTAAATTACAAATTATCCTGAATCACCTTAACAAGCTTTTGAATCTCTGTCGGGTTTAACTTTCCCTCTTTCTTGAAGATCAACTTCCCTTTTTTATCGAAGACAAGCACGTCACTGTTGTCATCGGCAATTTTCCAGGTATTAACCAGCACCTTTTTGTAATCCCGCACATAAGTGGTCCTGGGATACCGGTCCTGTTTTTCTTTAAGGGCAATATTAATTGCGAAGTTGGGCATCCAGGTTGCCGCCATGTTGATGATTCCAAAAGAATGAAATTTGTCTCCGGGGAACTTCTCTTTGTCTATGGCATCGCTGGCTGCATTATTGGTATTCTTTTCATCCGGATCGACATAAAAAATGACATGGACCTTTCCCTGTAACTCCTCACTACTCCAGGGTTTTCCATCCAACCGCCCCCCCAGTTTTTCTTTTAACTCTAATTTTGGGGGAACCTCACCGACCTCTATGGCCTGGGCTATCTGGTTAATGAGAAAAATCCCCAAAATGATAAACATGATTTTGATGAAATACTTCATTTTCCGCCTCCTCTTGGTCTGGAAATATTATTGGGTTTATGGTTCAATAATAAAGGGTTATAGGGTGAAAACGGGTGACACTATTTGCCTTAGGATTTGCTCGCATTATATCCGGATCTTATAAAAACTATCTCCAATTTGCTTTTTCAACCTCGTCCACTTTATTTGCCACAGCATTTTTTATATTTTTTCCCACTCCCACAGGGACAGGGCTCATTGCGACCAAATTTTTTCTCGGCTACCATTGGTTTCAACGGGGTCAACAATCTTTCCAAATCGGTAAGATCCTCCGGTTGATCCGGTTCCAGCTCAATGGTATATTTCCAATTGTTTTCTTGAAATAGAGTCGCTGCTTCCTTCATTTTTTCTTCTGTTTGGACACGTACAACCGCTGGATTCTTTTCAGTTCCTAATTTTGGATTTTTTTTAACTGCAAAAATTCTTGCCCTCTTTTTCCCCATCAAAGGTTTTTGCCTTCTTGGTGCCGTCAACAAATACTTTCCCCATCTTCTCCCCTTTATAAGTTTTATAAATTCCAGCCTTAGATCATCCGAGAATTTATCGCTACCATAAATACTGTTACGGGCTACGGGTTGTGGTACAGAAAGGAGTACCCTTTTCTCCACAACCCGGAACACACAACTCGCAACAGAAAAATTTCAAACAGGTTTGGGTAGAATTCAACAACCGCTCAGGGTTTTCTTTTCGGTTGCTTGGCCAGTTTATTTTTTGTTTTTTGGTCTTGCTTGTTGTTCTTTTGTTTCTGCCCCTTGTCCTTGTCTTTCTTGCCTTTGTCTCCCATTAGATTTCTCCTCTCCCTGTTGATATTTATTTGTTCCCTCGATGGCCCGGAGGCACCGGGCTTATTTTTCGATTTATTTCATTTATTATACTCCCTTTTATCTTTGACCACAAAACAAAAGATATCCAATTTTGTTGCTTTCCTATATCTCCTAATTTAGTATAACATAAATAAAGATTAATAACTTGGGCCGAACAGGAACCAAAACCGTTTCCGAACACCAGAATCACGTCAGCACAGCCTCCGCCTGAATCGTCGGTCTTAAGGCTGGCCTGACCCGTTCATTTTTATGTATAAAGAATACTTTGGTCTGAAAGAAACCCCCTTTTCTATTGCACCCGACCCTCACTTTCTATATATGAGCGAGGGGCATCGGGAAGCACTTGCCCACCTTGTATACGGCATTAACAGCGACGGCGGCTTTATCCTGCTTACCGGTGAAGTTGGAACCGGGAAAACAACGGTCTGCCGTCGTCTCCTAGAACAGTTACCCCCGCAATACGGAGATTGCCTTTATCCTCAACCCCAAATTGACTGTCGAGGAACTGTTGGCAACGATCTGCGACGAATTCGGTATCCGATATCCCGAGGGAAACAAAAGTAACAAGGTCTTTGTATCGGCCATCTATGAATATCTTCTTCATCTTCCGGAAAAGGGGCGTCGGGCTATTCTGGTCATTGAAGAGGCGCAGAACCTCAGCCTGGATGTACTCGAACAGATCCGGCTTTTAACCAATCTGGAGACAAACCAACGGAAGCTCCTCCAGATTATTTTTCTTGGGCAACCGGAACTCCGGGAGATGTTGGCCCAACCTCAATTGCGTCAACTCTCCCAACGAGTTACGGCAAGGTATCACCTCGGTCCGCTGTCGAAGGAAGAGACATTTGCTTATGTCAATCACCGATTATCCATAGCCGGACTAACCCGGGGGCAATTATTTTCCATAAGAGCATTGAACTCCCTCTTTCGGCTGACCGGAGGTTTACCGAGACTTATCAATGTGATTTGTGACCGGGTCCTGCTCGGAGCTTATGTCCAGGGCAAAGACGAGGTAGACAGGACAACGCTGATAAAGGCCGCCCGTGAAGTATCCGGCGAGAAGGAAGATCCAAGAAGGATAAAACCGGCCTATCTGGCACTATCAGCCTTCTTTGTCCTTCTTTTTTTTGCAGTCCTTGCGTCAGCTTATTTTTACTGGAGACCCCATTTCGTTTCCAGCATTAAGCCAAGGGCCTTATCACAAACACGGATTGCAACCATCCCGATCCAGGAACCATCTCCTGTAGACCTTGCAAAACCCGTTGGCGGGACCCGTGCCGGCACCAGGGATATGGCTTTCCGGGCGCTTTTAAGCCAATGGGGTATCCCGTCAAATTCGCACAACCGGAAAACACCCTGTGAACAAGCCTTGGATAATGGTTTGCAGTGCCTTAATGAAAAAGGAGGTCTCAGTGATCTTCGCCGGCTGAACAAGCCGGCCGTGTTGACTCTGCTTGATGGAAAAGGCGATGAATATTTCGCGGCGATACTATCCATACAAGACCATACCGCCACCTTCGCTATCGGTAAAGAGACGCGCAAGGTCGATGTCAGGAAAATAGCCTCCTGGTGGTTGGGTGAATATACGCTCTTCTGGAAGCCACCCCCTAATTATAAGGGGAAACTGGATCAGGCCCTAGTGACCTGGGTTGATCATCAACTATCGATCGTTCAAGGACGGGCCGTCAAACCTGAAGAGAAATTGCTCTACAATAAATCGATGAAAAAAGAAATTAGAGCTTTTCAGATAACCGCAGGTCTTGTACCGGATGGGATTGTCGGCCCCAGAACAATCATCTGCCTTGCAAACGCAACGGACACCGGGGGACCAACCCTCATCAACAAGAAAAGAGATCATTAGGAATGTCCTACATTCTTGAGGGGTTGAAGAAACTCGAACAGAAACGCCGACCGGAAGAGGGAACGCCCGGTCTTCTGTCTTTCAGGGAAGAAAAAACACCCAGGCCGAAGAGAACAACCCTGTGGCCTTATCTCCTTTTTGGCGCTTTGCTTCTCAATGCCGGAGTTATCGTCTGGTGGCTTGGACCCTGGCGTTCACTGGAACCCTCGCCATTACCGCAAAAAACCGTTCCCGGCCACAGGGGAACGGGGGTTATGTCAGTTCCCGTCGAAATTGAAAGGCCGAGCCGGCCGGACTCGAAAAAAGAAATTTCGACCCCCAAAATCATCAAGGAACTCCCTAAGAGGCCGGACCTGAAAAAAACAAAAGAGAGCATAGCTCCCAAAGTGAAAAAAACCCCGGAACCTAAAAGTCTCCCCGGAACCGTGCCGGTCTCCCCTGAATCCAAATCTTCGGCGACAAGTAAAGTTGCCCCGGAAGGGCCCGTCGTAAAGCTAAGTGACCTGCCTTCTGAAATAAAAAAAGGCCTGCCTGCATTAAAAATATCTGTTCATTTTTATAGCCCGGACAAACGGACTCGTTTTGTGACCATCAACGACAAGACCCTCCATGAAGGAGAAGCCCTCAGTGAGGGGCTCAAGGTAATAGAGATCAACCCTGAGGGGACAGTTTTGCATTACAAGGGCCATCGCTTTCTGATAAGTGTTAATGATAGCTTCTGACCTCCGATGTTGAATCCGGCTTTCATCGAAATAATAAGGTGGGGGGGAAGGTCTTTATACCTATTATTGAGGAGTTCAAAACAGAATAGACTGAACTGCGTTTCCAAGAAGAGGTTGTCTCCCGATAACCCGATAAAGGGTGGCGAAAACAGGCTACAACTGTATGGATTTTAAGCTCTCGGTAATTCCAATCGCTTCATTCCAATCCGGGACCCCTTTTCGACCCCCATAATCTCTACAGGATAAAGAGGCCACCGCTACGGAAAATTTTACGGCCCGTTTCAGATCAAAACCTTTACTGAGGGCCAGGGCGAAAGCTGCATGAAAATTATCACCGGCGCCAATCGTATCGACAGCCTTTATTCGCGGCGGCAAAATCTGATGAAACCTGTTGTCGGCGATGTAGTAGGCACCGTTGGCCCCGTCGGTTACGATCAGTTCACCCCGGATCATTGCTTTTAATCGAAAGATTTGTTCACCAAGTGACACCGATTCGAATTTTAATTCTTTCGATTTTAAAAATTCCGAAGAGGGGATAAAATAATCCGCTATGGCCATGATATCCTCGATCCACTCCCGCCAGCGCTCGCAGTCGTAGACGATTTTTATTTTCCGATCCCTTCGATTGATTAATTCCTTGCCGAAATAGGTCGCCTCGGGATCGAGCAATAGTACCACTGATCGATTCAAGAGTTTATCAATGGCCTGATCTTTTTTAATTTTAGGAAGCTCATTGTGTTCATAAATTATTGTCCGATCACCGCTGGCTTTGGTAACAAAAATGTAGGCAACCGGGGTTTTTCCGCCTGGTATAATCTCGATAAATTCTGTGCCAACACCGAAATCCTGCAGGCGCTCCAGGCAGAACCGGCCTTCCGGGTCATCACCAAGCTTGCCCACATAGACCGCTTGCCCACCTAATTTTGAAATGCAGCAAGCGGCCGTCCCCCCCTGTCCGCCGCCTTCCATCAATCTGAACTCCAAAGTGGTCTTTTGGTTTTCTTCAGGAAAGCGATCCACAACGGCAATATAATCCAGACAGCTGCGTCCGATGACCAATACATCGATAGGTTTCATTTTAGATTCTTCTCCCAATTAATTGGGAGAAAGGGGCCAAGGTTTCAAGGCCTGCGGGCATGCAGGAAGGTTTCCAGGGCTTGTTTCCCAAAGATTTTATTAGTGCCTGCGGTTGGGGGTCAGATTTATTTTCTCACCATTGAAAATCTTCAAGCAAAGAGAGGGAAGAAAATTAAACCTGACCCTGTTTGTGTGTTTTATTTAAAAAGGGTATCCATCCTCTTTTTCACTTCCACAGCCTCATCTACGATCCGCTGCATCAACTCGGCTACGGTCGGAATATCATGGATGCGGCCGACAACCTGCCCACCCGGATACATCCCCTTATCGAATGTCCCCTCCTTCCATCCGCCGGCCGATGTTCGTCCGCTGATATGCGGTGCAAGTTCCTGCAGCGTGGCGCCTTTGGCTTCCAGTTCCAGGATTTTTTCCGAGCCCGGGGTCTTTAAGACGCGGCTGGGATTCATTAAGGTCTTCATCACCAGAACGGTTTCCGTCTCCTGGGTTTCAACCAGTTTCTTTTTAAAATCAGGGTGGATCGGGCATTCCTGGGTGGCCATAAAGCGCGTGCCTATGTTCACCCCGGCTGCGCCGAAGGCCAGAGCGGCCATCAGCCCTTTGCCGTCAGCAAAGCCTCCTCCGGCTATCAGAGGTTTTTTAATTCTGTCCAGTGTCGCCGGTATTAATACAAGTGTAGTAACCTCCTCCATGCTCGGATGTCCGCCGCATTCCGTTCCCACAATGGAAACCATGTCCACCCCCAGACCATCCACTTTGACGGCATCCCGTACCCGGGCGCATTTGTGGATGTGAATCAGCCCCCCTTTAACAATCTGATCGCGGTGAGGCGCAGGGCTGCGTCCGGCTGTTTCCAGTATTTTCACCCCCGATTCTATCACCCAGCCAATCCTTTCTTCGGCGGTAACGGTGGCGGTCATTTCGGGGAACAGCCCCACGTTGACCCCGAAAGGTTTATCGGTCATGTCCCTGGTTTTTTTGACTTCATCCATAAAAGCTTGTTTGGTTTGGAAGGCGGCGGCTGGCAGACAGCAAAAACCGCCGGCATTAGCCACCGGTGCAACCAGCTCGGCCATCGAAATGGCCTGCATGGTTCCGCACTGAATAGGATACTTGATCCCCAATATCTCCGTCATTTTCGTTTGCAGCATATTTTTCCCCCTTTTAAGTTAATTAGTTCTAAAAAATCGATTTCGACCAGCAATTATATTTGATCTGTTTGATTATGGTATAAAAAAAATAAAATATCAAAAAAAATATACCGGATTGGAATGGCCTTACACCCCAACCCCCTTCGATTTCAGAAATTCCTTGTCTTGATCAATAAAATACACCCAGGAGTTTTGTGACATCAGACAGGAGTCTTCTTCCCCCAGCGCTTCCAATAGTTCGATTCTCATTTTACGCGCCTCAATATTTTCGGGATCCGCCCCGATCAACACATCGAGGACCTGAAGTCCCAGTTGGGCCTTTCCCTGTTGCCTCAATTCCTTCGCTTTGCCTAAAACCTTATCCGGGACACCGATCAGTTCCAGCAAGGCGGTCTTGACCTCCTTTTCCGGTCTGGGTAAAAGGTTGGCCGGGTTGCCGTCAAAATAGCCATGATACCAGTGATAGACATTATAGACAAAAAACTCAACCCTGGAATAGGCCGAGGGGAGATAGGGGCTGTTCTTTAAATGCTCGGGGATTTTGACCGTATGAATCATCTCGGTTATATGCATTTTTTTATTGATGCATTCTACCACCTGGTCATGGAGATTCCGGATAACCTCAATATGGTCATCCAAGACTTCCCTGGCTTGTTGCCCTTGATAAATGATCCCGGCGCCGTTGCAAAAAAGGTATTCCGGATTGAGGGCCCGGACTTTTTCCAGGGTTTTGGCCCAATCCAGGGCGAAACGGGTAGGTTTCCAGGGATTGCCGATATTGGGAAACGATCCGATAATGAGATCTCCGATAAAAGCCGACCGGATTTCCGGCGCCCAGACCCAGCAGACATCATCCGTTTCCGCCCGGGCCGTATGCAATTCAAACGTTTTTCCACCCAGTCGGATAGTCAGGTCTCCCTGAAAGGTCTGGGTCGGATAAACGGTCCTTTCCAGACTCAGAAGGGTTTTTTCAGGTCTTTCCGGAAGGTTGAATTGTTGAGCGCTGATGCGGGCCCGGTGTTTGTACAGCATTTTATACCGGTCCAACCGGTCGGGAAGATACTGATTGGCGATGATGACCGGATGGTCCTTCATGAAGGCTGCGGTTCCCGATACATGATCCGAATGACCATGGGTATAGATGATATACTTTATCTGTCCTTTTATTCTTTCAGCAGTCTGTGTTGCGGCATGGTAACTGATAAGAGTATCAATCAACACTACCCCTTCTTCGGTGTCGATCCAGGCGCATCCGGCAATCGGCAACGAAGCCACATGGACATCCGGCAAGGGATCGGAAAAAACGACTTCCTGTCCGGTCATTATTTGTTGAGCCTTAACCTTTTCGGTTTTAGTTCCATTTTTTAATAGTTCGGCCATGGTTCTCCTTTTGATGATTGTAATTGATTAATAAAGGTTTCTTATAGCACAGAACCAAGAATGTTTTGAATACAAAATAAAGAAATCGTAAATTGTCAAGGGAAGAGCCCAACCATCATGGAAAAACAGGGAATTGCCAATCTGGCAAGACAAAGGATTATTAAAACAGAAAAGCCCTTTCCATTTCCAAGGAAAGGGTTTTTATTAGAGAATTATCGAATGACTATGGGACGTTGATACTCAGATTGCTAATTGATAAAGTATTTATTAATGCAAGTTATGTCTCAACGTCCCCAAATATATTTTCCAATTTGCGGCGAGTTCCTGCGGCTACCGCCGGACGGTGGTGGCATCCGGCGGGTTCAAATCGGCGCGGAACTGCGGCAGGCTTTGCGGGTGATGTTTCTGGATGTAGGCGATGAGCTTCTCGCGGATGTCGCAGCGCAGATCCCAGCCCTTGGAGGAATCCGCCGAGGTGGCGAGCACGCGGATTTGCATGGTTTTTTCCGTGGCGTCGGTCACCTGCAGGTTCCAGAAGCGTTTGTCCCAAAGCGGATTTGGCTCGATGATTTCCTTGAGCGCCTTGCGGAGTTCGTCCAGCGGCATCGTGTAATCCACCCAGACAAACACCGAGCCGAGCAATTGCGCCGAGACCCGCGTCCAGTTCTGGAACGGTTTCTCGATGAAATAACTCAGCGGCACGACCAGCCGGCGGTCGTCCCAGATGTGGATGATCACGTAGGTCAAGGTGATTTCCTCGACGCGGCCCCATTCGCCCTCGACGATGACCACGTCGTCCAGCCGGATGGGCTGGGTCATGGCGAGTCTGAAAGCCGGCGAACAGGTTGGAAATGGTCTTTTGCGCGGCGAAGCCGAGGATGATGCCGAGGACGCCCGCCGACGCCAGAATGCTGGTGCCGAATTGCCGCACTTCCTGGAACAGCATCAGGATCGAGGCGACGGTGAAGAGGCAGATGACGGCGTAAAGCACCTTGCTGATGACGTGAACCTGGGTATAAATCTTGCGCGCCTGCAAATTGTCGGCGGCCTTGATGTCGTATTCCGTCAGCACGGCCTTTTCGCCGAGGCTCACCGCCTGAAACAGAATGATCGCCACCGCGATGATCAGCAGGATGCTGGTGCCTTTGCCAAGCGACGCCCGCGTATTCCGGCGGCAGGCCCAGGATGGGCAGGGCAAAAATGATGCCCACCACCGGCACGATGACGCGCAGACTTTTACCCAGCAGCGGCACGAACAAGTCATCCAGTTTGCTGTCTGGATTTTGCGGTCCAGACCGCCAGCTGCGCTTCCAGCACATGCGTGAACCGGAAGAACAGCCAGAACAAGACCGCGAACACGCCGAGATCGAACACCTTGTTGAAAACACTCGCGGACGACGTGCAGCCCTTCGCTCCGGACTCAGTTTCAGCAGCAACGGTGTGGCCGCAAAATAAATGCCGTAAATCCAGATCAGCACGTACAGCGGCTTGCCGAGCGCGCCGAAGACGTGATGCTGCATGCTTTTCGCTCCTCCGTGCTTCCGCCGGTTTCGAGCCTGTCTTCAGCTTGTGCCGCACGAAGGCAACGGCCACGCCGTTCAGAAGCAGCACCAACAGGATGAAGCAAAGCATCACGCCCAGATCCGCCCAGGTGACGGAGCCAAAAACGATGTTGTCCACGCCCGGCCCGAACAGTCGTTCCAGCCACCGGCTCAACAGAGCGCTTAAATCGGCGGGAAAGCCGTCCAAAAAATCTTTGCCAGAAAGGGTGGAATTCATGGTTTCTTATCAGTTCACCGTTTTGGTTTCAGTGGTGGTCCACGTAAAGTTGAAGAATGGGACGGACGCGGTCTTTCCACTCGTTGGTCATGGCTTTCAACATGTGCCAGTCCTCGCCTTTGTTGCGCAGCCAGACGCCGTGTTCGGCGATCAGCGAAATTGGCAGGTTGCCAACCCATTCTTCGAGCGTGCCCCGTGGGTGCCGCTGATGATGGTCACCTGATTGGCCGGATCGGAACCGAATGCGGTGAGCAGTTCCATCAATTCCGCATCAGGTCGCGCGAGTTTCGACTGAAAAGAATTTGCTTTTTGATAGGAAGAGAATAAAGAGCGCAAAAGACCGTGTCAAGGAGAAAAATAAGCCAAAGGCAAGGGTACAGAGAATGTCTGTTGGAAAAAATAGGACTTTGCAAGGCGGGATATTACCAATAGATTGGGAATAGGGGGAAAAGAAGGGGAAAATTGCAAAAATTTAGGCATATCACTCCCTTTCCCTCCAGATCTTCATTTACCTCAAACGGTCGAGTGATCTGAGAAATTTCCGAAATCCTGATCCTCATAAAAAGGAAGCTGAGAATCCGAGTAGTCTATCTGAAGTTCGAGGGATTTGGGTTTGGGTGGGGGTCTCTGATTTGCCTGCCATAAACCCAAATGCCCTAAAATATTGTTGATTACTCGTTCGACCTTGAGGCTCACGACAGGTTCCTGATCTTCAATAATGCTGATAATCCGCATCAGCCCTTGGCAGTTGGGGAGGTCATGGGATCAACCTTCCCGAATCATGTCCTGGACCTGGACAGGCTCCTATTTTTGGGATCAGCTGAGTCCTATTGCGATTGGGCTTTGCCGTCTCATCTGTTTCTATAATACAAGGATTAAAGGCGTCTTGATTTTCTTTTTGACGAATTTCCTGGGAAAAGTTACTATAAAAGACAGAATAACTTGGGAATCCTCTAAAGAAATTCAATCTTATCTTTCATTTCTTCTGCAGATAAGATGTCGGCAAACAGTGAGAGTCGTTTTATACAAGCACCAATAGTCAATCGATTCATTTCCACAAAGATGACCCCCCAATGGCCTTTACCTTCCCGGGTTAATCGATTGGCTATTTCGATAAAATGGTGATCGTGAGTAAAAATAACCGCTTTTAGGCGGGAGGCATATTCAAAATGTTGAAGATCCGTTGATCCTGACCTCCCCTTCTTGGTAGCCGAAAATGAGGTAATCCCTCTTTTCTTCAATCCTTCGGATATTCGAACATCAACATTCTCATCCGTGTAAATGATTAACTTGCCCAATTTTATCCTCTAAAAGAGAGGGATGGTTTCTTCTGGCCTGAGTGGATTTTTCCAAGGCATTTTTCCATTCTATATCCATCTCAATCTTATGATCGTAATAAAAGCTCAAGGCATCATGTAGTTGGGAAAGGGTCAGATGAGGAAAAGAAACCTGAATATCTTCCGGGGACATGTCCATTACTTCGTATCGTATGGCAATATCCAGGACACGAATACCCGTACCGGAAATAACAGGTTGGCCCTGACGAATATTTTTATTCATGGAGATATAAGGATATTTCATTTTTTGGGCCAATTGGGTCATAAATTCCTCCGTCTGATTTGACAAGAATTTCTTGTTTGATGGAAAGAGTATAAGGAAAGAAAAAGGGACGGTCAAGGATAAATATAAAAAGGAGAGGAAGAGGTCAAAATCAGAAAAAACCCCTTCACCCGTTGTCCGGGGAAGGGCTTTTTTATGGTAATGGCAAATTAAGCGGCTTTTAGATAGGGATCGGCGGAAATGAGCAGACGATCCAGGGCCGCTTCTTTTCGGGAAAGGCCGAAGGCCACGGCCATCAACTGGGTGATAAAAACTACCGGGATATTAAAATTGGTCCCTATAGCCTTGTTCATCCGTTTTTGATAGGCCTCCAGGTTCATCTGACACATGGGGCAGGCCGTGGAAATGATCTTGCCTCCATGGGCCTGGGCGTCACCTAAAATATCGCTGGCCAACTCATAACAGGCCTCTAATTCGGTCAGAAACAAGCCCGAACCGCAGCAGCGCATTTTATTGGGAAAGGGTACAGCAGTAGCCCCGATGGCTTCAATAATCCGATCCTGTATGATCGGTTTTTCCACGCTATCGTATTCCCCGAAGGGCCTCACTGTTTGGCAGCCTACATATCCGGCCACCTGAACCCCGTTCAAGGGTTTTTTGACTGCCGATCTGATTTTATCCAGACCCACATCATTGAACAAGACATCCAATAAATGTCTTACCCGGATCTTTCCACTGTATTTCAAATTACCTTCGGCCAAGACCTCATTGACCTCAGCCAACAGTCCGGGCTTTTCCTGTAATTTATGATTAACCTTATTCAAAACGATATAACAAGAACTGCAAGGGGCGACGATATCCATTCCGCCCTGGGCCTCGGCTAAAGCCAGATTGCGGGCCGCCAGCACATCCACCGAGAGTTCGTTTCCGCCCACATATGAAATACTGGCTCCGCAACAGTTCCAATCCTCGATTTCTTTTAAGGACAGGCCTAAGACCTTGGCCACGGCCTTAAGTGACACCGTATAATGGACCCCTCCGGCTTCCAGCGAACACCCTTGATAGAGAAAATAATTCATCAGACGGCACCTCCCTTCCCCATGGCCTTGGCTTTATCGAGCATTTTTTTGAAGGACTTAATATTTTTTATGGGCCTTTCCGGGAGAACTTTCATCCGTTTATACCAAAGCATCCCTATGCCCATGTTTTTATTTTCCAGCATCAATTTGACGGCCTGCCCGATCTTATGGCTCAGGAAATAGCGCAGGGCCACGTCTTTCTCATCCACCCGCCCCAAGCGGTAGATGTTGCCCCAGAATTTCTGCCCGAAGAGGGCGGTTTCTGCCCTGGGTTTATATCCCTGGCGCAGGGCATAATGGGCCAGCCCATGCATAACATCCACCACCGGGACTTGCCGAGGGCAGCGGACTTTGCAGGAATAACAGGAAGTGCACAACATGATGGCCTGGCTGCCCAGAACCTTTTCCCGCTGACCGGCCCGAATTAGAGTAAAAATCTTTCGGGGAGAAAAATCCATTTTTTCTTTCAAGGGGCAGGAGGCGGCACAAACCCCGCACTGCATGCACATCTTGATCTCTTCCCCTGAATCCACTTTTTGATAGACCTCCCGGGCAAAGGACTGATCATAGGCCTTGCCGGAACCGCCTTTTGAACCATATTTAGGACCTACTACCTGTTCCATTATTTTTTCCTTCACAAAATATTAAAAGGTTCAAGGGGTCGAGGATTCAAGGACCGCCGGGCGGAGTGAAAGGCATGGAAAGAAAAACACTCGAACCCTGTCCCGCCTTGGCGGGATTGAACCCTTTCTCCCAGCAAAGTTAGTTTTCGACGAACGCCGAACGATGAACGCCGAACGTATTTTCTATCAAAATCCTTTATACGGATTCGGTTCCAGTTCCTTGATCCTGTCCATAAAGCTCTTCAGGATGACCGGCAGTTTGTCATAGTCATTGATGGAGATTTCCTCCACCCGGACCCGTTCCGGTTCCAGGGCCAGACGACCCAGGGTTTCGGAGATTTTTTCCATACGGGTATTGGCCAGCTCACTGCCCTTGATAAAGTGACACTGATAATCGTCGCCCTTGCGGCAACCCAGCAGAATCACGCCGTCAATCCCCTTGGCCAAGGCATCGGCGATCCAGACCAGGTTGACCGATCCCAGACAGCGAACCGGGATAAACCGGTAGAAAGGATCAATAGCGATCCGATTGATACCGGCCATGTCCAGGGCCGGATAGGCATCGTTTTCGCAGATCAAGGCAATGACCCTCGGTTTTTCATCATCGGCATCCGGCACTTCAATGCCCTTGATCATGGAGCCGATCATATCCACCGAGTAATTTTTGAAGGAGATGATCCGTTCCGGACAGGCCCCCATACAGGTCCCGCAGCGACGGCAGCGGGTGAGGTTGGGCAAGGGATTGGCCTTCTCATCTTCATTGATGGCCCCGAAAGGACATTCTTCCGTGCAACGCTTACACTGGGTACACCGAGACATCATAAATTCGGGATAAGACAAATCCCCGGACCTGGGGAAGGTGGAAGCGCCGATGGCCGTGGATTCGATACACTGAATCGTCTTGAGAGCCGCCCCGGCGGCATCCTCGGCGCAGATAGCGGTTTCCATGGGACTGCGGACACAACCGGCCGTATAAATACCGGTCCGTTGGGTTTCATAAGGGAAACAGATAAAATTGGAATCCGGGAATCCATATTTATTGAGGGGTAATCCCGGCCCTTGACGATAATCCAGATTCAGGGCCGTTTCATCAATCGAGGTCGGCACCATGCCCACAGCCAGAACCACTAGATCCAGTTCTTCCAGTTGGATGGTTTCGTTCAACAGGGCATCGTTGGCTTCAACGATTAAGTTATTACTGCCGTCCTCGGAAATTGCGTTCAGTTCTCCACGGATAAAGATCCCGCCGTCTTTTTGGACTTTGCGGTAAAAATCCTCACTCTGATGGGGGGTCGTCATATCTTTATAAAGGATATAAACCGCGGCTTCCGGGTCCTGTTCTTTCACATAAGTGGCTTGTTTGAGCGAAACCAGGCAGCAAACCGAAGAACAATAAGGCAGATGGTTTTCATCCCGCGAACCGGCACACTGAATGAATAGGACATTCTTAGCCTCTTTACCGTCGGAAGGCCGGGTGATTTTCCCGCTCTTGGCCATTTCTTCCATCTGAACATTGGTGATCACATTAGGAAATTTGCCATAGCCCAGGTGTTCCAGTTTATTAGCATCATAGGGTTTCCAGCCTGTGGCCTGGACCACCGAGCCGACCCTTTCCGTGGTCGAGGAACCGTTCTGGGATATGGTCACATCAAAAATTCCCGGACCACCGGCGATTTTTTCGACTTGGGCCGAAGTTAAAATCTTGATGTTGGGTTCGGCTTCCACTTTTTTAATCTGGTCTTCCAGATCCACCGGTTTCAGTTCTTTATAGGGGGGACGAATACGTTTATTCATTTTGTTCATGAACCCGCCTAAAGTGGCTTCCTTTTTCAACTAACAGGACCGGGTAACCGGCCTGGGCCGCCCCGACCGCAGCATTCATGCCGGCAAACCCGCCGCCCACTACCAGGACGGTCTTGCTTAAATTCTCGGCCAGATAGGGTTCCGGGAGTGTGCTCTTGTTTAATTTAATCAGTCCCATACGCATATTGTCTTCGGCCATCATCTGGGTATCTTCATCCTCCGCCGGCAACACCCAGGCCACCTGTTCCCGGATATTGACCCGATCCAATAAAACGGGCCCGAAATCAAAGACATCATATTTAACCCGCGGCGAACAGGCAACGATGGACAGGGTATTGACCCCTTCATTGGCCACATCGGCCTTGATCATATCCACTCCTTCCGACCCGCATAGCCAGGAATGAGTTTTACAAATCGGGGCCTTGAACTCCTTGGAGCCCACCTTTTTTAAAGCATCTATATCAAGGGAATCTCCGATCCCGCATCCTGTACAAATATATACGCCCAGTTTCTTATCCATTTGAAATTACCTCCTCACCACAGATTGAATAGCCCGGAGCGCTGCTCCGGTGGCATCCTGAACCACGCCGGCCACATCCGCCGGTCGCTTGATGCAGCCTGCCCCATAAATACCTTTTTGATCCTGATCGGAAACAATAAAACCGTAATCGTCGTAAGCGACCTCGGCCGGGACCTTAACGGTTGCTGTTGCCGGCTCCATGCCGGTGGCCAAAACCACCATATCCACGGTCTCACGGATCCGGTCTCCGGACTGCGTGTCTTCCCCTTCCAGGATCAGGTTTTTGGTAGCCGGGTCTTCAGTGATCAAGGCGATCTTGGATTTTATAAGGGACAATTTTTCGTCCTGTTTTACTTTGACAAAGAAATCTTCCAGCTTACCTTGGGCTCGTATATCGATGAAATAGATAAAGGCCTGAGCGTTGGGATTTTTCTCCCGCACATAAGTGGATTGTTTTAGGGAGGCCAGACAACAAATCCCGGAGCAATAAGCCAGGTGATTTTCATCTCGGGATCCGGCACACTGAATAAAGGCTACCTTCTCTACTTCTTTTTGATCCGAAGGTCGAAGGATTTTTCCCTGGGTCGGTCCGTTGTCCGCACAAAGTCTTTCCATCATGACGTTGGTGATAACATTGGCATATTGACCGAAACCGTAATTTTCCAGTTTGGCGGCATCGTAGGGATTCCAGCCTGCGGCCCAGACGATGGCCCCAACATTCAGAGTAATAGTCTCAGGCTGCATATCCAGATCTATGGCCTGGTAGGCACAGGCCTCGACACACTTGGCACAAGACGTTCCCTGACAGACCGAACCGTCAATCACATATTGCATGGGAAAAGCCATGGGATAAGGCAGATAAGCGGCCTTGGTCTTATCCAGACCATAATTAAAATCATTAGACCGTTCTACCGGACAAACCTCGGCACATTTATTACATCCGGTGCATCGATCATTAATAAAACGGGGTTTGGTTTTTATGGTTACCTGGTAGTTTCCTTCCTCGCCGCTGATCTGTTCCACTTCGGCCAAGGTGTAAAAACTGATCCGGGAACTGTTTTTGGTCCTCTTAAAGTTAATCTCCAGACCACAGTTGGGGGGACACAGTTTGGGAAAATACTGGTAAAGTTGAGCCACCCGGCCTCCCAGATAAGGGTTTTTCTCCACAATCACCACTTCAAAACCGACCTCCGCGGCTTCGATGGCGGAGGTTAATCCACTCATGCCGCCGCCGACAATTAAGATACTTTTTTTGTCTCCCATATACTCCTCCAGGAATTTATTTTATGGTTCTCGAAAGAAAACTTTTCTTTGAATTATTTTAAAAAGGAACGGGCTGAAATACATAGAGGTTACACCGGCCGCTTATTGAAAGAGAGGAATGACCTAAGTAAAACGACACACCGAGACCTTTGAATAAGGATATTATTCAAAGGTCTCAGGCTGTTCCTCTCTTTTAATAAACCGCTTATTAATCAAAAAAAACTCCAGGCGCCGATGGGCGCCTGGAGGTCATAGGATTAGTTTTGGTTACGGAATAAGGGGAACCACGTCTCTTTTGATCATGGTCCACTCACCGGATTTTGGATCATATTTACAGTTGGCAAAGGCATGCCAGTTTTTCTCATCCATGGTCGGTTTGTCCGCCCGGAAGTAATAGCCCGGCCAGCGGGTTTCTTCCCGGAACAGGATGGTCCGCATATGGGCCTCGGCCTGCCAGGTCCTTTGTTGGTTCTCCCAGCAACGCTCGAGATCATATACGTTCTTGGCGCCCAATTTGGCCGCATCTTCCTGCAGCATGGCCATGAGTTCCAATCCTCTTTCAATCAGCGATTTACTGGTCTTGAAGCCCGCACCCCAACCCCCGGCGTACTCATCCATCATCTTCTGGAGACGATGCATGTAGGACATGGGTTTGATATAATTGGGATTGATATCCGTATCCGTGGACAAGCCGCTGAACTGTTCAAAGGTGTTCAACGGGGCCAGGATCTTTTTCTTCAAGGCGTCAAGCGCAGCGGCATCCACATTAGGCATAGCCGTATTCTCTACACAGTACCGCACGGCTTCTTTGCCGGTGAAACGGCCTTCGGCATGGGAGCCGGAGGAGAACTTATGGCTGGAGGCGCCGGAAGCGTCGCCGCAGGCAAACAAGCCCTTAACGGTACACATATTGCCGTAACCCCACTTATAGGGGGTATCCAGGTCTTCGGGACCGCTGACCCAGGCACCGGAGGCGCCGGAGTGGGAGCCGATGAAGTAGGGCTCGCAAGCGGCGATTTCGGAACGGCTGGCCTCGGGCATGATGTTGCTGGCAGCCCAGAGGATGGCTTGGGAGATGGTCATATCCAGGAAGTCTTCCCAGGCTTCGGATTCCAGTTCCTTCATCTTTTTCTTGAAGGACTTTTCATCCGGTGATTGTTTGGCGATATTCTGGATGGCCTCGGCGGTCTCCATGTAGAGGGGCCCTAAACCGGCTTCCACATCCAGCATGCCCAGGTAGTTCCGCAGGTTAGCCGGAATGGGTTTTGCCAGACCATAAGGCGCCCAGTTGTTGAGCTCATCCTTGCGGACGACCATATATTCACCACCGGTAGCACTGGTGGCCCGGGATTTAAAGAGCAGGAACCAGGCTCCGACCGGCCCATAAGCATCCTTGAACCGAACCGGAATAAAACGGACTTCCTGACAGGTCATCTCAGCACCGGCTTGAATAGTGAAGAAAGCGCTGGACCCGGAATTAAAAGGCGGATACCAGGAACGGCCTTGACCTTCACCGGTGGACCGGGGACGGAAAACGTGAACCGCGCCGCCCATGGCACAGACGACAGCCTTGGCTTTAAAGACATAAAATTTTTCGTCACGGGTTCCGAAACCGACGGCTCCGGCAATCCGATCACCGTCCATAAGAGGAGCCACGATGAAAACCCGCTCGTAGATCTCAAACCCGGCGGCATCCATGGCGTTTTTGGCGGCTTCGGCCACGATCACCTTGTAGGATTCGCCGTTAATCATGAGCTGCCAACGGCCTTCATGGACATACTTGCCGTTTTCATCCAGCCAGATGGGCAAGCCCCATTTTTCAAAAAGGTGAACCGAGGAATCCACGTGCCGTGCGATATTGTAAACCAGGTCTTCCCGGGAAATTCCCATCAAGTCCTGACGAACGTAATGCACGTAATCTTCACAGGTGTTCTGACCGTCAGCAATGCCGATATATTGGTTGATAGCCGAAAGGCCCATGGCCACGGCTCCGGAACGCGTAAAGGCGGCTTTGTCGACAGCCGTAACTTTAATACCGTTTTTCTTGGCCCAGTAGGCGGCTTCAACAGCAACCCCAGTAGCGGCCATTCCTCCACCGACAATCAACAGATCGGTGGTTACTTCTACAGTTGGATAATCTGCCATAATCATTTCCCTCCTTCGTTACTTTTTTGGTGTGGGTATAGCCGCCACTTTCAAAGAAGCAGGCTCTGTGAACAGGTAAGGGCTCTTCAGATCGCCGGAACCTTCATCAAATCCGCCGTTCGGAACCGCGCTGCCTTCAGCCGTGGTCCGGATGGGGAACTTAAAGCGTTTAATTGAACCGTTCCGGAATTTGACGGTCCACATAATGTCCTCAGTACCCCGAAGAGGGGTGACACTGGCGCCCATGGGGACGAAGTCGGCATAACCACGTACGTCAATAGCCTGCTGGGGGCAAATCTTAACGCAGTTATAGCATTCCCAGCAAAGAGAGGGGTCCCGATTAAAGGCCTTCATCTCGCCGTAACCCAAAGAGCCGTCCTTGTCTAAGAACATGAGATCCACCGGGCAAATGTACATACAGGCGGTTTTGTCCTGCCCTTTGCATCCATCACATTTTTCTTTAATCACAAAACTTGGCATAATTTCCTCCTTAATAATATTTATTAATTACAACGTAAAAAGCTTTTTTTAGTCCTTACGAAAATTTATCGTGGTTAATAAGAACTTCACACCCCCTTTCATTTCTCAATTATTGATCAGATTTTGCTTTCCAAATGAATTCCCTGATCGTTAATCTTATTAATCATTAGGGTCTGGTCTTGAAAAAAGATCTTAGGCTCCGTGTTTTTTTAAAAAATCTTCCATGATATCAATTTTTCCCAGAGAGACGACCATATCAAAAATATCGTCCTTGACGTCCTTGGGGGAGCAATTCAATCGTCTTGGTGGTAGCGCTATCGAATTTTGCTTTGGGAAAAAGTTTAACAACCCTCTCCACCTGATCCATGGTATTGGGTATCGGCAACTTTTTTAAACCGGTAAAGCCTTCCCGGCTCAGTTAATCCAACCCGACCTTATGTCATTTGGCAAGCCGTTCTTCATTAACAAAATCTGTCTGATGGTTTGACTCAAAACCGTTACCAACTCTCCTGATTTAAAAAAGACCTTTCCATGAGATTCCCCATAGTTGGCCGATTTACCCAAGACACAATCTCTATTTTCTTAACTACCTAAATAAATTATACTTTTATTAATTTTGTGAATATTGGAACAAGAAAGGCTAAGGTATACCAGATTCAATTTTTTTGTCAAGGGAAAAAATGCTCGTTTAACAAAATAACTTACAAGCTCAAAGGAAACCGCAGAGGGCTGATTGCCTTCGCCCTTGAACTCTGTCCACGTTCCGGAAAGCCTTAACAAATGAATAAAGATGCAAGGTACCCAAAACCTTGTGGACCGTCTTCCGATACCCACAACAACTTAATTAATTGGCGGTCCTCAGTTGAGGGAATCTAAAGATTTTTTCCCTTCTAAGGCTAACTCAATCAGCCGATCTAACAAGACAGTGAAAGGTATGCCAGCGGCCTGGGCAGCCTGGGGAAGAAGGCTGGTCCCAGTCATGCCGGGTATAGTGTTGGCCTCCAAGACGATAATTTCATCCCCTCGATAATCATCCGTACGGCTGTAACCATTTAAACCTAAGGGAGACGTGTGCTCAAAAAATGGGTAAATTGCTATCTCTTTAAATTTGTTATTATTCTCAAACTCACTTTTTTTATTGACAGAAAGACTATAGGATGTCCCCTTGCACTTCATGTTTATCGTCAACCCTTTGTCGGGACGCAGTCTGCGCCCATTGAAGAACGCATCGCCCGGCTGAGGGCATGAGATATTAACAACAGTTTGTATCCATTCTTCTCTTAAGGAATTATTCATCACTAGGAGTTCACTCAACGGCTAAATTACTAATTATATTGAAATGTTTTCTCGATATATTCCTGTCAAATTAGAAGGATTTTCTCCCCCTTTTCCCTCTTTCACCCCCCTTTATAGTTCATCTTCTCCTCAGTATCTTCTTTTTGTATATTTTTTCACTTGACTTAATTCATGGTTTTGATTAAATATGTAACGATGTATGAAAAGTAGTCATGGAAGGTTCCATGTAATTACCTATAAACCCAATAAGAATTGAAAGGAGAAAGTAACAGATGTCAGGATTACTCCCACCTCATGGCGGAAAAGGTTTGACCTGCTGCTTGCTTGAAGGCGCAGAGTTGGCGGCAGAATTGAAAAAAGCTCAAGGATTGAAAAAAATCGATGTCAGCCCCCGTGAAAAAGGCGATTTGATCATGATGGGTATTGGGGGGTTCAGCCCCCTGACCGGTTTTATGACCAAGGCAGACTGGAAAGGCGTTTTGGATAATTATCTTCTGGCTGACGGAACGTTTTGGCCCATCCCGGTTACGCTTTCCGCTTCCAAGGAAGAAGCCGCAGCGATAGCGATCGGCGAAGAGATCGCCCTGTTCGACCCGGAACGTAACGAATTCATGGCTACCATGAAGGTTACCGAAAAATACGAAATGACCGAGGCCGACAAAAAGTTCGAATGCGAAAAAACTTTTATGGGCGAAGGGACCAAGACCGTAGAAGACTTCTGGAAAATTGCCAAAGATGATCATCCCGGCGTTCAGATGGTCATGAGCCAAAAAGATGTCAATCTGGCCGGCCCGGTAAAAGTACTCAGTGAAGCCGAATATCCTGCCAAATATGCCGGCGTTTATATGAGACCGGCTGAATCCAGAAAGATTTTTGAAGAAAGAGGCTGGAGTGAAGTGGCCGCCCTGCAGCTGCGTAACCCCATGCATCGTTCTCACGAATATCTTTGCAAAATCGCTGTAGAAGTATGTGACGGCGTTTTTATTCACTCTCTGGTGGGCAACTTGAAACCGGGGGACATTCCTGCCGAAGTTCGCGTGAGATGTATCGACGCGCTGGTAAAGAATTATTTCGTAGAAGACAAAGTCCTTCAGGGCGGTTATCCGCTGGATATGCGTTATGCCGGCCCCCGTGAAGCCCTGCTTCATGCCACCTTCCGTCAAAATTACGGATGCTCCAGAATGATTATCGGCCGTGACCATGCCGGTGTTGGTGATTTTTACGGCATGTTTGAAGCCCAGACCATTTTTGACAAGATTCCCAAGCCGGCTGGCGGAAAAGCCTTGCTTTGCACCCCGCTGAAGATCGACTGGACATTCTACTGCTACAAATGCGACGGCATGGCTTCCTTGAGAACCTGCCCCCACGACAAGAAAGAACGGGTCCTTCTGAGCGGTACGGCACTGCGCAAGGGCCTGTCCGAAGGCACACCGATTGCCGATCATTTCGGTCGTGAGGAGGTTCTGGATATTCTCCGAGAATACTATGCCGGTCTGACTGAAAAAGTTGAGGTCAAACTGCATGGGGCTGCTACCGGAAAATAATCCCTTCGCTTTGGTTTGAAAAACTAAAAAGGAGATACTGTAAAAAGTATCTCCTTTTTTTGTTTTGTAATCTTTAAATTCGGTTATGAAATCATTGTCCTAGCCTGAGGTGATTCATAATGATCTCAATTTTTTCATTGAATTAATGCCTGCCCCGAATGAGACCATGCCGTCATCGTGTCCACCCATCGCCATTATGCCAAGCGTTCTGAACAGGGATATCGAGCGATTTCTCCGCCACGCCTTGGCGTGACTGCGCGGATTATCGAGCAAGCTTCAATAAAATAGACCTTTTCTTGCCAGGAAGATTCTCCGGGCCTTGAAACAGAGAGCTTCAGTCGGATGACGAATTTTATTTCTCTAAGGCCAATTCAATCAACCGATCCAATAAGGCACCGAAGGTCAATCCTGCGGCCTGGGCGGCCTGAGGGAAAAGGCTGGTTCGAGTCATTCCCGGTATGGTATTGGTTTCCAAGAGGATTATTTCTTCTCCCCGGACAATCATGTCCGTCCGGCTGTATCCCCGCAGGCCCAAAACCTTGTGGGCCCTAATGGCATATTCCTGGGCCAGCCGGGTGATCGGTTCCGGCAACTCGGCCGGATAGATTTCGCGAGAGGCCTTTTCCTTATACTTGGCCTCGTAATCAAAAAATTGATACTGTTCAGCCGGAATGATCTCGACAATGGGCATCGCCTGGAGGACTTGATTTCCCAAAACCCCTCCGGTTATTTCCCGGCCTTTGATATATTCCTCAATCATGATCTCCGGCTCAATAGAGAAAGCTTGCTCAATTATCTCGGATAATTCCTTAAAATTTTTGGCCATTTTAACGCCTATACTTGACCCCTCGCTGTTGGGTTTGACCACTATGGGCCATCCAAGATCTTTGGCAATAGTTTTCAACTCCCAAGGTTCTCCCTGCTTAATAACATGATCCCGACCTACCGGCAAACCTTCCGACCGATAGATCATCTTGGTTAACCGTTTATTTATGGCCACTGCGCTTCCTAACACCCCGGAACCTTGATAGGGGATGCCAAGCAATTCCAATAAGCCCTGAACCGTGCCGTCCTCCCCAAACCGGCCGTGAAGTATAATTAAGGCCACATCTATTTGGCGGGCATCGGTTACCAGGGGGGCCAAGCCCTGTTTCAAATCATACACAGAGACCCGATATCTTTTTGGATTTAAGGACTTTTGAACCTCACCCCGCTTTTGAGAGAAATTTCCCGTTCATTGGAAATACCTCCAATGATTAAGGCTACCCGGAGTTTCTTCATTTAGGTTGTCCTTTTTCGGCAAGACGGATTTTTATCTCTATGTCATGGGGTTCCTTAAATCCTTTTAAAGGGGAAAGCATCCCCAGGATTCCTCGCCGGGCCATGTCCTGAACAAAATGATTCAAGGGGATATTTTTACCATCCAGGATGACTCTGATAGAGGGTTTGGTACGGCCCTTCAGAAAACGGTCCTCCAACATTTGAACCAGTCCCTCGGGATTCTCCGGTGTGAAGTGAGGCAGGTCTGACCGGAAGGGAATTTCACCTATGGTAGCCACAATACTGCCTTCTATTTCCTTAATAAGTTGCTCTTCCTGTCCTCTGGTCAACACGACAATTTTGGGTTTATCCCCTTTTTTGAACCCTTCGGTCAGGACAATATCCCGGTTCGAGAAAAAGGATTGTTCAATTCGGTCCAAGGTCAACTCATCCATATTCATTTTCCCTATAAAGCCGATTCGATCTGAACCGAAAAGGACCACACCATCGGCCCCGGCCTGATCAAATTTAAAGGTATCCTTTCCGGGTTGATCCAGGGGGAAATCATGCCCGGTGTGTTTTATCATCCCCACGCTATACCCCTTAGCCTTCAGGATAGGGATCATTTTTTCCAAAAGATGGGTTTTGCCGCTGTTGGAATAACCGACAATGGAGATAATCAGGGGCATCTTGACTCCTTTAACTGTTCATGAACACAGATGAAGTTGACTTAAAAGAGATTGGTTCAGGAGCGTGGTTTTCGGAAAAAAGGCCTCGGAATGATTTTTCACAATCGCCTCTCCATCCCAAAAATATTCTATTGAAAGGATCTCCAATCCCCGATGAATGGGAGGAAACCTTTCTTTATGATAAGCTATAAAAAAAGTCTTATCTTTTTTCAAGAAAATAACGGTCTCTCCTCAACTTTCTTTTCAGGAGTACCCGGCCATCTACAGTTTTTCTGCTTGATCTGCCGCCCTTCCTAATATATATAAAATATACAGCCTATTCCAAATGTCCTGAGACGTTATTCCATCAGAGGCTGAAATTAGGTTTGACGATACCTTCGGGTTCCCGATACCTATTTTGCGTCGGATCTGGGTTCATCGAGGTGAGGGAGTCGCCGACTTTGCCGGAACCATTAAACACCAAGAATAAACCATCCTCTTCCAAACCCAAGATCTTTCTAAAACCGGGTGTATCAATCAGTCTGGTCGTCAACACCGATATCATTAGAGAGATTAATGACATACGTACATCCATCATACATGATATTAAGGGGGACAAACTCATCATTGCCCAAACTGATCCTGCTCTTTCAACTTCCCGGCAAAATAAAACCATTATCATTTCTTTTTTGACCGATGACCGAGAAAATCCTGTTCGTTATGGGTTTCAAGCCAAAATTATTGAATTCATCCAAGAGTACCGGTTGTCTTCGTCCCAAACGGCCCCGGCCATCACGGTACAACAAAAATCTGCTCCTGAGCGTTATAACCTTAGAATGTTTTATCGTATTCAACCTCCAACGGATTATGGCCTTAAGGTTTCAGTTAACGGTCAGCCGATGGAGATTATAGATATTTCCATCGGAGGGGCCATCGTCAGCGCCACGCGCGCCCAGGATCGGGAATTTAATTTTGAGACGGGAAAAACCGTCAAAGTGACCCTGTTCCTCGATGGTCAGAACTTTAACCTGGAGGCCCAGATCAAAAGAATAATTTTTCCGGATGACCAAAAATGGAGTCGTGAGTTGGTATTTATTGCCCTTCAATTTAGTGACAGAAATCTGGAGCTGGATCGGTTCCTGGGAGGAAAAATAATCGAAATACAAAGGGAATTACGTTCGAAAGGACTGGAGCCCTGAAGGCTTGTTTTTTCAGTAATATGATTGAATGCCTATTTCCAATTATATCACCTCATCAAAATCTTTTTAGCGAATCCTGAATAACTATTAATTTAAGGGATATTGTATGATTCCGGTTCGGGCCTTTTAAGGAAAGGATAACTCTATTGATAGAATTGGAGAAAACATCTATGGATAATAAAACAGAATTTCACATGACTCCGGAGGAATTCCGCCGTGTGGGACGAGAGGTTGTGGATTGGATTGCCGATTATTATGAAAGGATCGAATCATTTCCTGTGCTTTCCACGGCTCAACCCGGCCAGATCCGCGCCTCCCTGCCTAAGGACCCGCCCCTTCATGGCGAAAGTTTTGAAGCCATCCTCCAGGATGTAAGCCGTTTGATCCTGCCGGGTATCACCCACTGGCAGTCTCCGAACTTTTTCGCATTTTTCCCGGCCAATGCCTCCGGTCCATCGATTTTGGGGGAACTGCTTTCTGCCGGATTGGGGGTTCAGGGTATGCTGTGGGCCACCAGCCCGGCTTGCACCGAACTGGAAACCCACGTCATGGACTGGTTGGTGGATATGCTGGGTCTGCCGGAGCAATTTAATTCCTTCGGGAAAGGGGGTGGGGTGATCCAGGACACGGCGTCCAGCGCCTCCTTGAGCGCCCTTTTGGCCGCCCGCGAAAGGGCCACCGGTTTTCAATCCAACCAAAAGGGGTGCGATGGTAGGTTGGCGGCCTACGCCTCAACCCAGGCCCATTCTTCTATTGAGAAGGCGGTCAAGATAGCCGGGTTAGGGGTCGAAAACCTTCGGCTTATCGAAGTGGATGACCAATTTGCCATGCGACCCGAGGCCCTGACCCGGCAAATCGAGCTGGACCGTAAGGCCGGTTTGATCCCTTGTTTTGTGTCCGCTACGGTAGGAACGACTTCCTCCAATGCCTTGGACCCGTTACCTGAGATCGGCCGGATCTGTAAGAAAGAGGGATTATGGTTTCACGTGGATGGGGCCATGTCCGGGACCGCCGCCCTCTGTCCCGAGTATCGTTATATCCTCAACGGATTGGAAACTGCCGACAGCTTCTGTTTCAACCCGCACAAATGGATGTTTACCAATTTTGATTGCGACTGTTTCTTTGTGGCTGACAGGGCAGCCCTGATCAACACCTTCAGCATACTCCCTGAATATTTGCGGAATAAAGCTTCCGAATCTGGGGCTGTTTTTGATTATAGGGATTGGCATATCCAATTGGGACGACGTTTTCGTTCTTTAAAATTATGGTTTGTCCTTCGTTATTATGGAATCGAAGGCTTGCAGTATCATGTAAGACAACACATCAGGCTGGCCCAATCCTTTGCCCGGTGGATTCAAGAAGATGACCGGTTTGAATTGGCGGCTCCGGCGCCTTTGAACCTGGTTTGTTTTCGAGTTAAAGGCAGTGATGAGCAGAATCAACAATTATTGGACCGACTGAATCAAAGCGGGGATCTTTATTTAACCCATACCGTCCTTAACAGCCGATTCACCCTCCGCTTTTGCGTCGGTCAAACGAATACGGAAGAACGGCATGTAGTTCAGGCCTGGAAAAAGATTCAAGACACAGCCGCACGGATCATCAATTGAATGAAAACAAAAACGCCATTAGTCAAAAAAATATTTCTCAAGCTGTCTCCCCCAAGCTTAAAGGATAATACGGCGGAGATCGATCGTCTCAAGAAACAAATCAAGATTGAATTGGGGATTGAATCCCTCACCCTGCCCTTTGCCCGAATTTCGGATTGGGTTTCAACACTCCGGGCCGCGAAATATCAGGTTACCGCCACCGTGGCCTTGACCCCGCCCCTGCCGGCCGTTATCGAACTGGAAGCGGGTGATACAACCTCGAGAAATTTCGGCCTGGCCGTGGACCTGGGAACCACCCGCATGGCCTATCAGCTCTGGGACCTGTTCCAAAATAAAATGTTGGGAGAAACCTCGAGTGAAAATCCGCAGACCCGTTTCGGGGCTGACATATTGACCAGGATTCATTATGCCGACCATCCTGATCGACAGAAGGAATTGCAAGCCTGTGTGGTTTCCGAAATCAATCATGTTCTTTCAAGACTAATTTTGGAATATCAAGTTGCTCCCCGGGAAATTTTTGCCCTGACCCTGGCCGGTAATACCACCATGACCCACCTTTTTCTCGGGCTCAACCCGGCCTCCATTTGCCGGGAGCCATATATCCCTGTTCTGAATACGATTGAACCCCTGGCGGCTCAGGATCTGGGATTGGATCTCCACCCCCGGGCCGTGGTTTATTGCTTTCCCAATGTAGGCAGTTATCTCGGCGGGGATGTCTTGGCCGGAATTCTTGATTCGAGACTCCATCAACAGGAGGCCCTTTCCATGCTGGTGGATGTGGGGACCAATGCCGAGGTGGTCTTCGGCAATTCCGAGTGGCTGATCGGTTGTGCCGGGGCCGCCGGCCCGGCACTGGAAGGCGGGGTAGCTCAAATGGGTATGGTGGCCGGGGATGGGGCCATTGAGAAGGTTCGTATCGATCCGGAAACCAAAGAATTAGGTTATTTCTTGATCGGCCAGGGGCCCCCGAGAGGGATTTGCGGCTCCGGACTGATCGATCTGACCGCGGAACTGTTTATGGCCGGCCTGCTGGATATTAGAGGAAAATTTGATTTAAAAAAACCCAACGACCGCTGGATAAAACTTGACGGCCAACCGGCATATTTGTTGGTCCCGGCCGAGGAAACCGCTGACCATCTTCCAATCGTTCTCACTCAGGTGGACCTTGATATCCTATTAAGGTCTAAGGCGGCCATGTACACCATACTGACCACCCTGGTCCAATCTGTTGGTTATTCTCTAAATGATATCGAAAAGTTTTTTGTGGCCGGCGCCTTCGGAAACCATATCGATCCCCGAAGGGCCATCATCCTGGGTTTGCTCCCGGACCTGCCCTTAGAACGCTATATCCCTTTGGGAAACACTTCGCTCAAAGGGGCGGCCGATGTGTTGTTGGGTTATCAGGCCATCGAAGAGGTGAAAAAAATCGCCGACAAGATCACTTACCTGGAAATGAACGTCAATCAGGATTTTATGAACCGCTTCAGCGCCGCCCGCTTCATCCCCCACACCGATCCTAACTTGTTCCCTTCGGTAAAACGGTCGGAGAAATAATTTTCAAGTCTCCGATTTTTTTATAGACAGAAAGACCGCGTGACGATGGCCTCCTTTGCCGGGTCGATGGCAGGTCACCTTGAATCCACCCTTGTTCAGCCGCCGGAAAAATCCCTCGTCGTAGTTTTCACCCCATACGGCGAAGGTCCCGCCCGATCGAAGGGCTGCGCGTGTATATTCGATAGCCCGGCTACCGTATAGGGGGTCCTCTCTTTTATCGGTATAGCTATGGGGCCCCCGATAGAGATCGAGGATAATGGCATTAAAACATGCTTTCCCCTTCTCCCGGGCGCAGCGGCGGATAAGAGCGGCCACATCATCAATCTCTACCGTGACGCGAGGATCGGAAAGGGCGTTATCGGTGAGTCCGGCCAACGGCCCCCGGCACCAGTCGACAATTCCCGGATTCAGTTCGGCCACCACGACCTCTGCATTCGTGGACAGAGAATCAAGGACTGCCCTCAAGGTAAATCCCATCCCCAAGCCTCCAACCAAGACCCTGGGGGCAGGGTTATCCTGCAACGGCCGGCAACCGAGCCGGCCCAGGGCGATCTCCGAGCGTTGTGCACTGCTGTTCATGAGTACCTGACCGTCCAGGAAAAGAATGAAATCCCGTTCACCACGCCGGCGCAGTTCCAGTGTCTCATTCCTTTCGGTGGTGAAACGGTCGATAATCTTCCAGGGTAGGGTCATATCTTTTATTTTTTTCCCTTTAGTTGTTATTGGTTAAAGGGGAGGGGTCTCTTTGTTACGAACTCTGACTCGAACTCATAAATTGGGTAAGCTTCTCTAAATCCCATTTCAGATCTAAATCTTGGAACAGAACCCTTGCCTTTTCTAAATAGTCTTCAGCCTTTATGCCCTTAAAGGCTTGGTATCCGCTTGTTTTCTCCGATAGCCTTTGGCCCACTTCAAAATAGGTCCGCGCAAGTTCCGGTTTTGTACCGGCATTTTCTCCGATGATTATACTTTTCCCCCAATATTTCAGCGCTTTTTTTTGCTTGTTCGTAATCCAATAATAAATGCCCAGATACCTATATGCTTCCACGCTATTATAAACGGCTTTTTGGGTGGCTCTTATCGCTTTTTTCCCAGCTTTCAGCGCTTTTCGACTATATTCAGCCAGTTGATCTTTGTCCGTGCCTTTGGGCAGGGCTTCAAATTTTGACAGTTGGAGTACAAAACGGCTTAGATATATTTCAGATGAATATAGAGGAGGCATTATTCCGGTTCCAACCTTTTCGGCGTTTTCCAGGGAATGTTCAGCCCCTTTCAGATCTCCCGTCAAAAGCAGCATTCTGGTTTTAATTGAATAAATTTGGCAGAGAACTAATACATCCCCTGCCTTGCTTTCATAGACAATCCCCTCTTCGGCTGCATTTAAGGCATCATGCAATTTGCGTGTTTTGAGCAAAAGTCTTGCAGTGACGTAAAACAGATTGGATTTTGCATAGTCACATCGATAGGCTTCGATAAGTTCGGAAAGTTTTTGTATGACATAGATCGCTTCTTTAAAACTACCTTTTTCAATTTTCCGAAATATGTGATGGATGGGGTAATACGAGGTGAATAAAACATCCCCTAATTTTAAGTTGTCCTCCACTAACTTTTCATCGTAGGCTATATCTTTAGAAATGTTTCCGGAGAAAAACTCATGCAACATGCTAAACATGATGTAGTAAAGGGTATCTCTTGGATCGTTTTTTTCCACATCATTCTTAACCCGGTTCAAAACTTTTTCACCTAAGGCAAAAGAAATACCACCATAAGAAAAAAGAGCCGTTGCCCCTACTAAATAGCGAACACCATTTTCAACTGTTTTTAAATTATAGTTGGAAAGTCGGCTGAATAACCTGAGTCCCTCCTTCAGAAACATAATTTTGTTTGAAATACTGTAAGCGGATATCCTTCTAAACCACAATTCAAAGGCTTCGACTTCTTTTATGCTTGCCCTTTTATTCCGCCTTAAAGAAGGGAAGTACAAACTTTTAACAAACGAGATAAAACAGAATAAGGCTTGCAAAGAGCTAAAAATGGCATTCTTTGATGTTTTAATGCCATAATATGGAAGTATTTTATCAAAATATTTTATAGATTCACCTAACTGTCCTTTATTATAATAGGCCAGGGCAATGCATTTTTCCAAATAGATTATTTTGTCGCGATCGGCTGTTTTACCCAGTCGATCCTGATACAGTCTCAGGGCTTCCTTAAAGTAGATAATGGCCTCACTGGAAGCCGAAGAATTTAAGGCCTCTTCCCCTGACTTAATCAGGTATTCCTCGGCCTTGGGAAAATCTTCTCCATGAAAATAATGGAAGGATAACACACCATAAAAATCACGCAGGTTGCCGCTGAATACCTTTTCGATCGCCTGGGCGACCTTGAGATGAAGGGTCTTTCGTTTTTCAATCAGGATGGAGGCATAGGCCGCTTCCTGGGCCAGGGCATGGGTAAATAAATATTCAATTTCGTCGAGTCGCTGCCGCTCTAAAATCAACTGTATGTTTTTAAGATAGGACAGCCTAAGGTCGATGTCTTCGATAGACTCTGCAACCCCTTTTAGAATTCTATAAAAGAAGTTTCTCCCGATCACCGAAGCCGTTTTAATCAGCTCCCGGTTCTTTTCTTCCAGTCGGTCAATTCTGGCCATTAGCAGGTCGTTGATCGTATGGGGAATGACGACCTTGTCGATGGTATCGTCTACTTCAAAAGCGCCATCTTTCTCCACGACCACCCCTTGGTCAATGAAGGAGCGCACCACCTCCTCGATAAAATAGGGATTTCCATCCGACCGGCTTACAATTTGTCGGATAACCGGCATGGGCAGGCCTTTGATCTTCAGCATATTGTTGATCAAAGTCTCACTGGATCGAACATCCAGATGTTCTAATCTGATTTCCACATAGTTTATTTTTATATCATCCGATAGCGTCCTGATTATTCGCTCACCTGTTTCTGCGTATCCAGGCCGTATGGCGTTGATGAAAAGAATCCGCTGGCTGTCCTGCCAATCGAAACACCGACTCCAAAAACCCGATGGAACTCAAATCAGCCCAGTGAAAATCTTCAATGATCACAACAAGCGGAGCGTTTTTGGCCGCCTGAATTAAAAGTTCTCTGAAATTCTTGAAAACTAAGTTTTCAAGGGCTTCCCCTTCGATACCCTTTACCCTTTCCGCATGTTTTCCCGTTAGCTTCATATTCATCAGGGTGGCCAAAAAAGGTAGAATCTCTTCCGCCTCTTCAGGATGGACGGCCCTGACCGCCTTTTCCAATTTATCGAAGGCCTTCGCTTCGGAGTCATCTTCTGCTATTCCGGCCCATTGTTTTAGAAGGTCGATGATAGGATGAAAGCTCAGGTTCTTTCCTATGGAGATGGCCCGGCCCTCGAGAAGGGTAACCTGTTTCATCACCTCCCGCCGCTTCAGTTCGGCGATGAGTCGGGATTTGCCGATGCCGGCCTCTCCGATCACATTGACAACCGACCCTTCCCCCTGGACGGCCTTCATGACCTGGAGTTCCAGTCTGTCCAGTTCACGGTCTCGGCCGATCATCTCCGAAGAAATCTGCCGACCGGCCCGGACGTAGGGGCCCGTATCCTTTTTGGAAATCACTTTGTAGATCGGGACGAGTTCGGTCTTTCCTTTAATTCTAACCGGTTTCAGTGATTCGAACAGGAAATGCCCCAGAGTGGCCTTATAGGTATCCAGTCCCACCAGGATCTCGCGGGACCCTGCCAGATCGCTTAACTTGGAAGCCACATTGATCGCATCGCCGGTAACGCGTCGGCTTCCCTTTTCCGGATCGACATCCGCCGTAACCGCCAGGCCGGTGTTTATCCCGCTGTGCATCGACAGTGTCCCTCCAACCTTGCTTTCAAAGCGGGGGCTCGATGCCTCAACGAACTCGTGAATCTCCAGCGTGGCCCGGATCGCTCTCAACGGGTCGTCCTCATGCGACCGGGGCACCCCGAAAAGAACCAGGGCTCCGTCTCCGGCGAACCGGTCTATGAAACCCTCGTATTTGTCGACAATCGTCCTTATCCCGTTAAAAATCAGGCCGGTGATCTCTTTGACCTCTTCCGGGTCTAGTTTTTCGGTCATGGCCGTGTATCCGCTGAGATCCGCGAACAGGGCGGTGACATTTTTCCGCTCTGCATCGGAGACGCTCTGGGTTTTAATCAGCTCAAAATTTGATTCGGACGAGGTTTGGGTGGCTTGCAGTTCGGCGCCGCATTCGTCGCAGAACTTGGCTGTTTCGCGTGTTTCATGTCCGCACTTGAAGCATCTCATGCTGTTTCCCCGGGCAGAAAAAAATAAAATCGCGAAGGTTTGTCGGTTCTATAAAAAAATTAGGCAATGATTTGTCGGATTTTTGGGAAAGACGCGTTCTAAATTCAGTGTTCGGCGATGGAGAAGATCCTTATAAAGATCATCAGTTGTCTTATTGTTGATAACCTTACCGCGAATTTTCAATATTACCTGATGGAAACTAATTATTGATCTCTTCAGGCAATTTCTGCCAGTTTCTTTTCTGTTTTTTCCACCCAACCGATGGCGCCGCAATCCAAAAAGGTTTCCAAGGCTTTACCCAAATTCTCAACGGTCTTCTGCCGGTCTCCTTTTTTTGTCAGGAGGTCGGCATAGGAAAGATAATCCCTGGCCAAGAATATTTTAGTTTCATTTCGTCTATCCGCTTCGATCGCCTGGTTTATCCAGGATTCCGCTTCTAACCAATATTGCCCATCCAGATGACTGAGGATATCACCGATCCATTTTTTGGAAAGGCCTTCGATGGCCCCTGTCCTGTTTTTTTTTGCATAAGAGAATAACGTTTCCAGATCAATATCCTTCTCGTTATCCATGGCCTTGGATCGCGCCAAACCTATTTGGGCCAGATGGGCAAAGGATGGCATAATTCGCCTGTCTTCAAAATAGCGAGAGCCTTTTTCGAAATTTTCTTTTGATTTTCGGAACTCCTGTTTTTCCGAGTATAAATCTCCCAGACCAAGGCAGGCGGTTCCAATCCAACCGTTATGACGAATTTTCTCACAGAATTCCACTGACCTAACAAGATATTGCTCCGTCTCCTCAAGGAATCCTTTGGCAAAAAAAGAATACCCATAACCCCCATAAGCTATTCCCAAAGAGAAAGTGTCCCCGCTTTCCTCGGCAAATTGGACCCCCTCTTCGGCAAATTGAAATCCCATGTCACATTTTCCCCATATCCAAGAACCGCCATAAGCCATATTGCCTTGGGTAGCCGCTACACCCATTTTATTTTTTATCAACTTGTTGAAATCAACGACTCCCTGATAACAATCCAGTGATTTTTGAAACTGACAGCTGAAGCCGAAAGCCATTCCCAAATGGAAACTTCCCAGAACGTAAGTTATCGGGTCCTGTGTTTCTGACGTCAACTTCAGGGCCTCGTCCAGGATTCGGATGGCCTCGGATTGATCCTCTGCCACATAAGAAAAATAGGACCCAAGAATCAGATAAATCTGACCCAATCGCCGCTTATTATCATGTCTGACTGCCGAATCTATGATCGGTTCGACGGCTTCTTTGGCCTCTACATGGTAATTCAATTGAACCTGGTAAAGACCTAACTTGGTCCGGGCGTCGATTCGCTGTTTCTCAAGATCGTCACTTTGAGGCATCCTCTCCAAGCAGTAAACCCGATCGATGGCATGGGCTATGGCGTTGTCCGGTGAGGCGGCCCTCTCGGCTTTCCTGGCCGCTTTCATTGAATAGTCTGCCCCTTTGACGAAATTTTCACTTTTGATAAAATGTTGGGATAGAAGGCCAAAATATTCTTCCAGCCGATCCCGGTAAAGGGTTTCCAGAGCCTGTCCGATCTCTTCATGGAGCTTCTTTCTCCGATCGGTCAGGATGGAATCATAGATCACCTCCCGGGTCAGGGCATGCTTAAAGATATAATTCGAATCCGGGAAAATTCCTCTTTCATAGAGAAGCTCAAAGTCTTTCAAGAGGGAGAGATAAGTTAGCAGCTTAGGTTCGGGAAATCCTAAAACCTGTTTTATCAGTTGGAAATCAAACTCCCGCTCAATCACAGAGGCGGTTTGAAGTACTTCTTTCGCCTCGGGGGGTAAAGAATCCACCCGGGCCTGTATCACCTCCTGAATGGTTGTCGGCACGGTCATATCCTGAATGCCCCTGGAAAGGCCGCAAACAGTTCCTCTATTTTCGATAAGTTTCAAGTCCTTTAATGATTTTATGAATTCCTCCAGGAAAAAGGGTATCCCTTCCGTCTTCTCTAAGAGCAGTTCCTGCAGGGGTCTTTCAATTTCCCCGGCCCCCAAAAGGTGCAAGGACATCTCGCGGGTTTCGCTGCCGGCCAGCCGCGGTAAGATCAACTGGTTGTGGAAAGTCTTGCCGCTCCAAGGAGGGGTAAATTCAGGGCGATAGGTGAAGATCGACAGGACTCGTGAACCCGGAATGCTATCCAGGATAACCTTCAAGGCCTCTTCGGAACTTTTGTCCACCCAGTGCAAATCTTCAATGGCGATGACCAGTGGTCGGATTTCCGACCCTTTCCGGATGATCCGGGTTAAGGCCTCGATGATTTTTCCCTGTTTATAATCCGGACTCATTTGGAGTAGATCCAGTCCGCTGTCTTTGACCGAGAGAAACTCCAGCAAGAAGGGGAGGGTGCCGGTTTCTTCTACCCCCAGATTTTCAAGACCTTTTTGAACCTTGGTTCGAATGGCCGGATCATCTTCCCCTTCCAGGACGTTAAAGTTCGATCGGAGTATAGCGATGAGGGGATAATAGGCCTGTCTCCGTCCATTGGAGATGCACTGCCCTTCCAAAAAAGTGAGTTCTTCGTTGGCCACCGCTTTCCGAAACTCATAGAGCAAACGGGATTTCCCCAATCCGGCTTCGGAAATAAGGGAAAAGGTCTGGCCCTGCCCGGACTTGGTCCGCTTCAACCCGTCCAGAAGCAATTCCATTTCACGCTGCCGCCCGATAAAAGGCGTCAGGCCATGCTCGGCGCTGACATCGAAGCGGGTACGCAGGCTGCTGGGGGCGATCACCCGGTAAACCTTGATGGGAGTCTCCTTGCCCTTGACCTGTTTTTCCCCAAGGCCTTCAAACCGGAAGAAACCCTCGGTCAGCTTGAAGATCTCTTCAGTCACATAGATAGTGCCGGGATCGGCCAGGGATTGAACCCGGGCCGCCAGGTTGACCGTGTCTCCGATGATCTGGAACTCCAGACGCAGGTCGCTGCCGATAGTACCCAGGATGACCGGACCGTTGTGGATCCCGATCCGCATCCGCATGGCCGTTCCTTGATCCTCTTCCTGAATCCGATGACTGAATTTAGTCACTTCCTGGTGGATGGCCAGGGCCGAGCTTACGGCCCGCTGGGCTGCGTTTTCCAAAGCGATCGGGGCGCCGAAAAGGGCCATGATGCCGTCTCCTCGGAATTCCTGGACCGTTCCCTCATATTTGTGGACCTGTTGTGTCAGGATGCCGAAGAGCTCATCGATGATGGAGAAGGCCTTTTCGTCCCCGAGTTTCTCGGTCAGAGATGTGGATCCCTCCAGGTCGCAGATCAGGATCGTCACTTGTCGGCGTTCCCCTTCGATCCGTCCTTTCTGGGCCAGGATCTTCTCCGTCAACTCCTTCGGGAGGGAGGCTGGAACCTGCATTTTTTGGGGATAATATTTTGGGGAGGGTGTTTCCGAAGGCCCCGATAAGGACTGCCCGCACTCCCCGCAGAAATTGAATTGAGGTGGGTTGGCAGCGTGGCACCGGGGGCACATTTTTTCCAATCGGGTGCCGCATTCTTCACAGACCTTCGCCCCTTCAGGGTTTTCCATCCGGCAAGTTGAGCAGTTCATGTTTCCCGTTAAACCTTCCTTCTTATGGATAACAATGCTTTCAGGGAATCTTTCAACTTCTTATTGATATAGCAAAGGGCTGCATCTTTTTCAATAGTAAAGGAGGGTACTGCTCTTGGGCCGGGTGTTACTAAAGCTGTTGATAAAAAAAATAATTTAAGGTAAATAGGAGAGAAAGCAGTTTGGATATTCATAAGGTCTTTAAGGATATATTAAGACGGTCCCTTCTTTCCTAACCTTTAAATAGAAGACGGTCATGGTTGCGCCCGATTATCCAACAGGCATTTATCCGGATCCCCTATTGAACCCAGAAGATCGGCGAAAAGCCAATCGTCGAGAGGATGATTGGCGGCTGGACCATATTTATCTGGAACAATCCCGAAAGTTGAAATCCCTATTGGAATTGGGGCGACTGATCACCCTGGATCTTAACCTGGATACTCTCCTTACCCAGATTGCCCAAAAAACCGCAGAAATCATCAGGGCCGATCGATGCAGTGTTTTTCTTTACGATTCGGAAAAGGATGAACTTTGGTCCACCGTGGCCTTAGGTTTGGGAGATCAAATCATCCGAATCCCAGCCGGGTCCGGTTTGGCCGGCGCCTGTTTCCGGTCCGGGGATCCAATCAACCAGGCCGATGTGTATCAAGATGCGCGTTTTAATCCGGAACCGGACAGGCAGACCGGGTACCGCACCCGAAACCTTTGCTGCCTGCCGATCAGAAATCGGGATAAATCCGTCATCGGGGTAATACAGCTCCTGAATAAGGAGGAGGGCGCTTTCACCGAGGAGGATATGTCTTTCCTCCAAACCTTCTGTAAACAAGCCGCCGTGTTTTTGGAAATGGCCCAACTGCAGCGAGCCCGCATCGAGGCCCTGGAACAGGCCCAAGACGAATTGCGCGGGTTAAACCGGGCTAAAGATAAGGCTCTGGATCACCTTTCCCACGAGCTACGTACCCCCCTTTCCATCATCCAAGGGGATATCCGGCTTCTTAAGCGTAAAATAGGCAATCAGCCCATGATGCCCATTCAGCCGGAGATTTTTTTGAGAATGGAAAAAAACCTGAATCGATTACTTGAGATTCAAAAAGAAACCGATCAAATTATCCGATCCCATCAGGAATTGGAAAATCACTGGTTTCTTAAGGAAGCGGAACGATGGCTTCTTCGCCGGCAACAGGAACGGGAACTTCCGGAAGATATATTAACTTATTGGCAGATCTTAAAATCTTGGATGATTGATCCGACTGGAATCCATCGATCAGCCTCTTTTCAACGGGTCCGGTTTTACTCCTTTTTCCAAGGGTTGTTGGATACCCTTACGGGGCAGCTTGCTCATCGTGAAATTCTTTTTGAGTTGCAGGGCCCGAAGGACCTGATCTGGCCGGCTGAACCCCGGTCTTTAGGAGAGGCTGTGATCAGCCTTATTAAGAATGCCGTTGAAAATACACCGGATGGCGGAAGGGTATTGGTCACAATTGAGAAATTGGATCACCAGGTAATCCTGGGAGTAAAGGACACCGGAGTCGGGATCAGCCGGGATGACCAAAAATTTCTTTTTGACGGTCTGTTTCATACCCAGGAAACCGACTATTATACTTCCAAGAAACCTTACGAGTTTAATGCCGGCGGAAAAGGGTTAGACCTGCTGCGGACCCATCTGGCCGGCCGGCGTTTTGGTTTTCAGGTTGGGGTTCAAAGCGAACGCTGCCGCCATCTGGCCCAAAAGGAGGCTCTTTGTCCCGGGAAAATTTCCCTGTGCCGACCTTGTTCTGGGCCGGAGGATTGCGCAGCCAGCGGCGGCAGTCTATTCACTTTAACCTTTTCCCTTCCCCCAGGGGAATTCAAAAATCTTTCGGAAGCCTCGGAACCATCGGAATCGCTATGACCCGGGATACCCCCTCCTTTCAGGACAAAAAATATCTTTTTGACCTTTTAATTCATGACCTGCGCAGTCCTCTGGCCATTGTGGCCACCAGTGTTAATAACCTCATTCATCGGGGAGAGCGCTACGGACCCTTGAACGACAAACAGAAACAGATTATGGATCGTATCTCCAGAAACGTTCAGAAGTCCCAGACACTGCTCCAGGAGATGATTGAAATCATGCGATCCGAGGAGGGGATTTTTCAAAGGGAATATTTTTATCTGGAATCCGCCCTGCGGGAAGCCTTGATGGATGTACTGGAATTTATCTTGCCCCAAATCCATGACCGGCTCCTGGGGGCATCCCATCCCCGGGAATTTCAGGTCCTGCTGGAGTCCCAGGGGATTTCCTTTCAGATCGCCGGAAGATACTGCCGTTCTTTTTTTTGTCACGACCAGCGAAAGATTCAGCAGATTTTGCGCAACCTGATCAGCAACGCCCTGAAATATCGCCGAAGCAGAATAGAAATTCGGATTGACGGGGAGACGGATTTAGATATTCAAGTGAAAGATGATGGGCCAGGAATCCTGAACGAAGGACAGGAACTGATTTTTAAAAGGTTCATTCGATTGGAACCGGCCCCCTCTATACCCTTAGCCGGATTGGGCCTGGGATTGGCAGGCGTTAAAACCCTGGTCGAGGCTATGGGAGGAAAAATTGCTTTGAACAGCCCTGAAGGGGCGGGAACATCCTTTGCGGTTTCCATCCCCCCTTTAAACCGAAGAAAGGAGTCTGGAATGATAAGGGATTCGCTACTGAACGAAAAAACGATTTTGGCCGTGGATGACGAACCCGATGTCCTTGATATCCTGGAGGAAGAGATCAACACGGAATGCCGCGGATGTCGGATTTCCAGAGCGACGACCTATGATCAGGCCATGGAATATTTGGCCAAAGAACCTTTTGATCTGGTAATCTTAGACATTATGGGGGTCCGGGGGTTCGACCTGTTGGATGAGGCCAAAAAACGCGGGTTGCCGGTGGCCATGCTTACAGCCCATGCCTTTTCCCCGGAGGCCCTGAAAGAGTCCATTGAGAAAGGGTCCAGGGCCTACCTGCCCAAGGAAAAACTGGGGGAAGTGGTTCCCTTCTTAGAAGATGTCCTCCAGTACGGGTACGAAGAAGGCTGGAATCGACTTTTTGATCGTTTGGGGGATTTTTTCGATCGTCGTTTCGGTCCAAAGTGGCAAGAAGCGGATAACAGATTTTGGAATTCCTTTTCAGGACAGATCGGGGGCCGCTTCGACCGAGTGATTATCAAGTAACCGGAAATACTGGTTGCTGATATGGATGCTGAAAGCCGAAGTTTTTCGGCTGACCACTCAGCGCCGAATGTTTAGCACCTGGACCCGTAACTTGTTTTTCATACCCTTCAACCCTTGACTAATTTTCGGAGGTATTATGAAGGAATCCCCGTTAAAAGATCAACTGATCCTGGCTGTTGATGATGAAGAGGATGTTCTGGCCCTGATCAAGGAAGAGATCCTCGAGGCCTGCCCGAATTGCCGGTTCGACCAGGCTTCGACTTATGAACGGGCGGTTGATCTTCTGGTTTCCTGGACCTATGATCTGGTGATCCTGGATATTATGGGGGTCCGTGGCTTTGATCTGCTTGATTTGGCTGTAAAGCGGAATCTCCCTGTCGTTATGCTTACCGCTCATGCCCTGTCCCCCGAGGCCTTGAAGCGTTCCATCCAAATGGGGGCCAGGGGTTATCTCCCCAAGGAGAAGTTGGGGGAGATCGTACCTTTCCTGGAAGACCTGTTTCATTATGAAGCTGTGCCGGGATGGAAACGGCTACTGGAAAAATTGGGGAATTTTTTCAATCAGCAGTTTGGTCCGGATTGGCAGAAAAAAGACGAAGAATTTTGGCATGATTTCCAAGAAAAAACCAAGGGCAGGTGAGTGCCTGCTGTTTTTTACATCCCCTAAATCATTTTTCGTATTTTATCCTTTTGCACTTCAGACCAAGAAGGGAAAACTTGTCGGGGAATCAATGCCGATTCTTCTTCAGCTTTCGTCACTCATCCGTCACATTCGTATTCTTTGTAAATGTCTATCAGCCCGTCCAATTACTCTTTGGCTTTTTCTTTTTTATCTTTCGGGTTGAACAACACGGCGTTCAAAAATAAAAAGGGGGTGGAATCACCAACCAAAGGTGCGGCGGATGTGTTGTTGGATTTTCAGGCAATCTAAGAGGTGAAAAAATTCGTCGACATGATCACTTACCTGGAAATGAATATCAATCAAAACCTCATGAACCGATTCAGCGCCGCTCGCTTCATCTCCCCCACCGGCCCCAATCTGTTTCCGTCGGAAAGCCGTTTGGAGGTTTAATCCTTGAGTCAGCCGGTATTCCCGGAACGAAAAGTTGGCCTTGACCTCTTTACGTATTTGACAAAATATGCTTTTTTATAGTATATAGGAACGTCCAAAGATAACTGTCATTGAGAAGACCGCTTTAGCCTGCCAATGGCCTTATAAGGAATGCCCCTTAAAACATAAAAGTCCAACAGAATAGGCGTGATCCTGGGAATCCCAGAGGAAATGCTTTTTTAATTAACCTAATCGATTATAAGATGTCTGAAGGATGGTGATTATAAAGAACCTTTCTCCATTGTGAGGGGGTTTGTGAAGTCGGATCAATTCTCCACTCAGACTTAAAAAACCTGGAGAAAAATCCAATTCAAGGCAAAAAGAATAGGAAACCAGATTATGTTTCAAAATAGGCAGTTAAACCCAAAACCGCTAAAGGTTGATTTTCATATTCATACCGCTGAAGACCCTGTGGATAGAATTCATTATACGGCACAGGAGCTTATTATTAAAGCGGCTGATGAGGGTTTTGAAGTCCTGGCCATCACCAATCATCATTGCCGGACCTTCAACCGGGACCTTTTTTCTTTGGCCAGGGACATGAACATCCTGCTCATTCCCGGCATTGAAACCACTATCCAAAACCGTCATGTTCTGATCCTGAACCCTCCAAGGAACAGGACCTATCCTTTTTTTTCTTCCCTGGCTGCCTTGAATAGGCCGGATTGTCTGGTAATCGCTCCCCATCCCTATTTTCCGGGACTGCACTCGCTAAACGGCTATTTACAGGCCAACCTGGGGTTTTTCCATGCCCTGGAGTATTGCCATTTCTATTCCCCCCATTTGAATTTCAACCAGCGGGTCTTAGAATTGGCCCATTCTTCCGGTCTGCCCTTGTTGGGAAATTCCGACGCCCATTTCTTAGAGCAATTGGGGACCACATTTTCCCTGGTAGAAGCCCCAAAGGAGATGGAAGCGATTTTTTCGGCCATCCGCCAAGGCAAGGTTGAGGTGATAACCAAACCGCTTTCCATTTTACAGATGGGGAGTTTCGTTGGACGATTTTTAAGCTGGAAGATCCAAGGGAAAAAAGCCGGCCCCTCTAATGACCAGGTTTTCAATCGGGAGAGTAGGCAGGTTTAACCCCAATCATTATATAATAAAGGGGATGGTTGTTCATGCTTAGGGTAGTGACGTATCTTGAACATTAACCAGTTGACCTGCGCCAAAGAAGCCATGAATCTTGAACACGACCGAATCCCGGTAAGCCAGATAAAAGAAATCCAGAAACGAAAGATAACGGACTGATATCCTGGGAAATAGAAGCGGCAGCGCCCAACTCAAAATAAACGTTTCAACTAATTCCCCACTTTCCCGGAGATAAATTATTTGCCCCGGCACACACAGACTATTTCCCTTCCAACCGGGGAAAACCAATGAAAGTTACTTCTCCGGCATAGCAGACGAGTGATGGCTGGTAATGAGCCACTGTTTGCCATCCCACCAATAGGTGTAGGTGTAACGCGCACTAACCTTTTTGCCCGTTTTTGTGAAAGTAAACATATAGAGGCCTGCGTCTACAGCGGAGTTGCAGCCAATATCTATCATTCTCAAATTAATTTCTCCTGTTGGGCCATCCTCAAGAAAGTGATAGAAATAGTCTTCTTTTTCGGCGAGCGTGAGGCGTGGCCGATTTGAGACTGTCGGCAAAAGAATTGATCGCTCAGCATAATTGCCGACGACTTTATGGGGATCGCCCGTTTGAAGTGACTGATTCCATCTATCGAACAGGGAGGCGATTTCTTGTTCAGTCGTCACCTTACAGGTCTCGGTACGAACCGGCGACTGACTGGAGTTGGCTGTATTCGTCGCACAACCAGTGGAGACCAAAGTGAAGATCAATAATATTGCAGAAGCCATAGTTTTCATGAATCGCCCTCCTTTAGCATTGTTGTGGAAACTGTTAAGGCATAACGCTGCGGTCAGGGGCAAAAAGGGGTTACCCCTGACCTTGTTAAGAAATCATCCTTCAAATTTTCCTCAGACAGGCAAACCGGCTCAGCCCTGACTGTTTACTGGACAGCGAGGTTATGTGCCGACCTATCATCATTTTGCTAAATTTATCAGGTTATTTAAACCGGTCACAAGGCCTTGATCCATGACGGTGGGTGAAGGCGACCCTGGGATACGTCCTGCATTTGGATTCCCCGGATTTCTTCATGAAGGGTTCCTTGGGAATCAACGATCAGGACATCAAATAAATGGACATTCTGATGGCTTCCTGCCGGGAAAATCCGGCAGTGATAGACCCTGCCTATTTTCGTTTTTTGGTAAATAATTCTTTTTTCAAAACCCACCGGGAAGAGAACATACTCGGTAAAACGTTGTCCCCAGACACAAGCTACCTGAATGGCAGCATCAAAGGGGAAAGGGGAGCCGAGCCGATCATCTTCCTTTCCCTGGTCCCCGCCGGACAGGGAAGCCGAAGCCCCCTCGGGCCAAAGAGACACCGACCCGACAATATTTTGAAAAGCCTTCCCGAAGGGAATCAGGCCGGGGTAAATCGATCCATCCGGGACCACGACAACAGGTTCTTCAGGATTTTCTAAATCGGTTGGGGGCGGGATAGTGTCATGAGTAGAATCGGCCCGGGGAAATTCCACCCGGGCGTGCTCCAGGTTTCGGCCGATGCCCCCGGTCTTTGATCTAATGGAGGTCATCAGCCAGGCGGAAATACCCCTATCCAAGGTATTATCTATTTCCACAATGACCGGTAGTTTTTGCATCTCGGGGGGAATGGTTAGAAAGCGGGGAAATCGAGCCTTATTCAAACAACGTAAATCTCCCTTTGGAAAATGATTTTGAACAATCTGGGCCAGGACCTTCAAGGCCTCTACCGCCGGGAAAACGCACCGGCCTTCGAAATGGTGGTCATGTAAATATTTGCCGATCTCGATTTCCAAGAGGTGGTGCATTTTTTTACTTAACCGGGGAAGGATTTCCAAAGCTCGACTGTTTTGGGATCGACGGCCACGGGAAGGCCCTTGGCATTCAAGGCACAATGTTTGGTAAAGCCGATGCAAACGATCCGGCCGGTTTCGGCCTGGGTAATCAAGTAGTCAAACTGTAATCGGACCCGCTCCAAGTGGGTCGGACGGGTATGAATATGCATTAAATCATCATAATACAACGGGGAATAAAAACCGATGCTTAAATCAATGATCGGATAAACAAAGCCGCTGGCTTCGATTTCCTTATAGGGGTACCCGAAGTCGCGCATTAAAGAGGTTCGTCCGAATTCAAAAAAACGCAGGTAGTTGGCATGGTAGACCACTTCCGAACGATCCGTGTCGGCATATAAGGTCCGATAGGTTGAACGGTGCCAGATCAGGCCCGTTGAGCGATCGCGGATGAATCTCTGGTCGTTATTGAAAAGTTCAGGCCGAAAGGGTTTGGGCTTCATACTCACACTCCCCTAAAAATGATACAGCAGTTCGTTCCGCCAAAACCAAAGGCATTGGAAAGCGCCAATTCATAGTTTTTTTTGCGTACCACGTTGGACACGACATCGATATCAGGAAAATCAGGATCGGGAAGATAATTAATGGTCGGCAACAAAAGCCCTTTCCCCATGGCCTCAATGGTCAAGGCGGCTTCAATCGCCGCGGTCGCCCCCAGGGTGTGTCCCAACTGGGATTTGTTTGAAGATACCGGGATTTTTTCTATCGTTTTACCGAAAACTTCTCTTAGACACTTGACTTCCGTGCGATCGCCTTTGGGTGTTGAAGTGCCGTGGGCATTGATATATTGTATATCGGTTGGTTTTAAACCGGCATCCTCAATAGTTTCCCTGATGGCCCGGATGATAGTGGTGGGATTGGGGCTGGTGTAATGATAAGCATCCGAAGTCCATCCGACGCCCAAAATTTCCGCCCTGGCCTTAAGGCCGTAGGCTTTAATCAATTCTTCGGCCGCCAGAACAACCACCCCCGCTCCTTCAGAAAGGACAAACCCTTTGCGGTCGCCACTGAAAGGACGGGAGGCCTGGGCAGGATCCAAATAAGCGCGATCCTCAGGATGGACCTTAATGGTGGCATTCATATTGGCAAAGCCGTGAATCAATTCCGGCAGAATGGGGGCATCAGCACCGCCGGCCAGTACGAAATCACAATCCCCATCCCGGATCATTCTGGCCCCAAGGCCGATGGCATGGTTGCCTGAGGCGCAGGCCCCCTGGGGGGAAAAGATAGGGCCGGTAAATTTAAGGAGCATGCCGGCTTTTCCTGCCGGAACATTTGCACACAAATTGGGCAACAAATAAGGGCTTACCCGGAGGGGGCCGCGGTGTTCCAGATCCTGCATGGCAATTCGAAAGGCGTCCGGCCCGTTCAGGGCTGAACCGATCAGGCAGGCCATTCGAGGGGAAATCCGGTCATCCATGGTAATCCCGGCGTTTTCCAGGGCCTCCCGGCAGACGGCCATAGTCAGGATGACAAAGGCGGCATTCCAATTGTACATCTCTTTGGCATCGATAAAATCAAGATCCAGGGGATTCCAGTCCGGAATTTCTCCGACGATGTTACAAGCGGATTCGACCTGACACCGGGTTACCTTCCTGAAACCTGCTTCCCCCTCAATCGCCCGCTTCCAGGTCTTTTGAAAGGTACTCCCCAGCGGAGTGGCCGTCCCGTAACCGACAACAAATACTCTTCTGTTTTTAGGTGCTTTCATAGTTTACTGCACATCCTTTATGACCTTTACCCTCTTATGGCAACATGTATCCGGTCTGAGTGCCTTTTCTACCCTCACCTGCTTTGGCTAAATCAGTCGTCGTAGAATCAGGCAGGCATTACATCCGCCAAACCCCAAGGCATTTTTCAAAACAAATTCACCTTTGAATTTTCTGGCCCCTTCCGCCACGCAATCCAGTTCAATAGCCGGATCGGGGTTATAATTAATCGTAGGAAGCAGGGTCTCTTGGCGTAATCCCTCCATGGCCAAAATGGCCTCAATAGCGCTGGAGGCCCCCATGGCATGGCCCAATTGTGATTTATTGGCCGATACCGGAGGGAGATTTTTGCCGAAGATATTCCGCAGGGCATCGGCCTCCACTTTATCGCCCACTTTTGTGGAAGTGGCGTGGGCGTTCACGGCATCAATATCAGAAGGCTGCAGGCCGGCGTCGGCCATGGCCTGCTCCATACACCTCTGGACCGTTTCCAAATTGGGAGAAACAAAATGGGTTGCATCGGAGGTCATTCCATAACCGGCCATTTCAATCGGTGTCAGGAGTCCATGTGTTTTGGCAAATTCCGCAGTGGTTAATATAATGCAGGCGGCCCCCTCGGACACCACAAATCCCCTTCGGTTGATGGAAAAAGGCCGGCTGGTTTTTTCGGGCAGCTCCTGGGGTTGACCTTCTTTGGGACGATAGGCCCCGTTCATGGTGGCAAATCCGGCTACGATCGGTTCAACCAGCGGGAAATCGACTGCACCGCCGATGACCACATCGGCCAAACCCCGTTGTAAAAGCAGTTCGCCCATGATTAAGGAAGTGATGCCCGTAGCACAGGCCGTTATGGTCGAACAAATGGGACCGGTGGCCCCGGTAAATACGGAAACCCGGCCGCCGACCATGTTAATACAGGAATTAGGGTTGGTAAAAGGATGGGGCATCTTTTGCTGGGATACCATCAGCCGGTCGGCCTCCAAAACCGCATCCAGACCACCTACGGCCGTGCTGAAAGTGACCGCAACGCGTGGGGCGATCTCCGGTGTGATAACAAGACCGCTTTTTAACAGGGCCCGGTGGACTACCAGAAGGGCATGTTTGAAAATAGGTGAGGTCCAATGGGCCATTTCCCGGGGCTGCAAAAAAGGAAAAGGACGAGGGTCGATTCGAGGAACCTCCCCGGCCACCCTCACCGGAAAATCAGGGCCCAACGGGAACCGGGATAAAGGGCCTATCCCGGAGTCCCCGCGAACCGCTCGTTCCCATTGGGTCTCCCAATCCGTGCCTAAGGGAGAAACGGCATCATACCCTACAATGACTGCTTTTTTTGAAACCATAAAGGCGTCCTTGAAGAAATCCCAACCCCTGTCTAAGAAAATGATTTTTTATATGACTTTAACCTGACACGGCCAAAGCCGGGAGGCTGCAGGCCTGAAATCCTCGCAATCCGGAGGATGACTTTTGTGTGGAAGCCGATGAGGGTGCCGATAAAGACGGGTTGCCTGAGGGCCGCCTGAGGTTACCAGGGAATAAAGCGATAGAGCTTGGCAAACATTTCATAGACTTCGATCCAGTTTTGCAAATCTTCGGTTGTCCGGATGTGTTCCCGTTTATTGACCATGGCCCAACTCATATGGGCCGCACCATCCTTGCAGGTTGAACAATCACGCGTAGCCGAAGTACAGCAGCGATGGACTGTCTTTAAATCGGAAGCCCAGCGGATAAAATGAATCAGGCGGCGGGGCTGGGGTGTCCGGTTGTCCAGAGATTCAGTCACGGAGGGACATTCGTTCCAGCCGAAAGGACGTCCCATCATCTTCCCGGTGGTGATGATTTGATGGTAATATTTGCTGGAAATAACCGTCTGGGGGTATTTATTCAACATGGCATCCATTTCTTGACGTATGGCCTCCAGTTCGTTTTCCCGCCAAGAAAAGCCGTCCACGTTTTCATCATTTGATAAAAGCTGGAGATGGACCTTCAATCCTACGTCGGCAATTTTTTTAATGACGGGCTCTATCTTTCCCACCTGCCGAGGCGTAATGGTATAAAGATAATAAGTAAAGGGGTCCCCGGCATAATTTTTACTGGAAACCGCAAAAGTGTCTCGCCCTCGAAGAATTTTTTCGTCTTCGGGGCCGCCCCAGAGGGAGATACCGACCATCATATCGGGAAACCGGTCCCGGGGAATTTTAATTAAACCATTAGTTGCGCAATAGGTGGGCAGTCGCCTGTAAAAAGCCTCGACCCGATCCAGGTAAAGCGTCGGCTCGCCCCCAATCAAGATGGCCAGATTGATCCCGCGCTCTTTTTCCCGATCGATAAATTCTTCCCATTTTTTGATATCCATTTCTTCCCGGGCCGCCTGATGTTCGTTGGAAGAAAAGAAGAAACAACCCTTGCAGCGCAAATTGCACTGGTTGGTGACGTCGTATATGGAACTACGGATATTCAGGTTTGATATCCGTTTATAGCGTTCGAACCACGATTGATCCAATAATGAACTGACGGTGATCATGAAGCCGATCCTTTGAGACCTTTGAAAAACATCCCATTTTTCAAAGGTCTCTCTTTATACTATTCTATTTTGCCGTCCAACGGTCAATTCTGTGGAGGGTTGACTTGGAACCGGCAAAGATTTTCTCCTTTTTGATAGCCCATTACCCAGACTGCCAAATAGGTGTCTATGTAATCAAGCCATGACTTGAAGGTTTCCATGTTGTCGGCATGGCGAAAAAGGCGTGCGGTGACGACGGCCGAACCCGAGGCATAATGGCGGCAGTCGGAGCAATCCGTGTCCGGAACACAACAGGCGGCTGATCGATCCCATTTTAAATCAGTCCGATATTGGCGGAATGACCGCCCCAGACCGATATCCTGGGAGCGGTTTTGACGGGGATACAAACAGGAATAAAGGCCGTGTAAACTTTTTTTATGGGTATGCGCCATGGCGTTATAAACCGAGAAAAGAACATTTTGAGGATATTTCTCCAAGAGGCTAATCATACTGTTTCGAGTCCGCAATAAAGACCCCTCGTCATGACGTAACGATCCGGCATACCCTACCGGAGAAGAAAAAACATTAAAGGTCAGTTTACAATTCTCGGCGACAAGCCGGTCGGCTATTTCTGGGATTTCTTCAATGTTTTCCCGGGTAAAGGTATATACAAAAACGGCTCGCGGGTCATTCCGGTAATTTTCAATTTGCTTTTTTAAAAGATTATTGGCCTTTCTTATCCGAAGGCTGGTTGCATCATTGCCCCAGACGGAAATGTGGATTTTGTATCCCACCGATTCCGGTATTTTTTTAAAACCATTGGTGGCTATGCTACCCAGCGGCATTTCCTGAAAACAGACTTCCAACAGTTCCGGGACGAGAGAGGGTTCGGCTCCGGCCAGAACCACATAGGTGATGCCCCGTTCTTTTTCGGACCGCATCAGACTGCGCCAGTCTTCAGCCCGGTTGTTTTCCTGGGAAAACTGTTTTTCCCCTTCAAAATAGTAACACCCGTCGCAGCGGAGGTTGCAGCGGTTGCTCATGTCATAGGTGGATTCCCGGAGGAAAAAATATTTTCGGACTTTTTCCCACCGCTGCCTTATTTCCGGAAGGGCGAGGAGGTCGGAAAATTTCGGTTTGTCCTGTTCCATAGATGCCTGATGATTAAGGATCATAGCGGAAGAGTTCCTCATGGGTTGATAGGCGCCAAACCAGGGAAGGCGCTGTTCGAAGATTAATTACGAACTGAAATTTTTTCCCCGACATATTCGGAAATCAAACGAATAGTCTTTAATTTGGGATAATCGTCTTCGTCAATAATAATCTTGTATTCATCCTGCAAAACCAGAGCGATGGTAGCCAAATCCATACTGTCAATTCCCAGTTCATCGATCAGGTCCAAATCAGGATTGAACGTCTCCACCGTAACGTCTTCCAGTTTGAGTTCAAAAATGATGATTTGAGCTACCTTTTCAATAATGCCTTTAATGTCTTCGCTTTTAGGCATCATTATCCTCCTTATGGATATAAGTATTTATTTTTTAGGGTTCTTTTACCAAGAGCAGGCAGGAAAAAGAATTTCTCAAAGAACTAAATCTAAATAAGCCCCTTTCATTTGTTGGGGCAATTATAAATGGAAAAAGGAACCGGGGTCAAGGAAAAATATGGGAGGAGAAATATGAGAGGAGAAAAAACAATATAAAAAACCACAGTTCCCCATCTTAAAACATGGCTGACAGTCCAAGGGGGAGGACCCTCGAAGAACCCTTTAAGGCGCATCGGAAATAGGTTAAAGGGCCGGTCGAATCACTGGACGGGATCAAAGCGAAAGAGGGGATTTAAGCATATAGGTCAATCGTATGCTGAGTGGGTTGTTTTTTTTTGGCCAGGTTATGATATTGACTGAAGGCATTTCTCATCCGAAAACTTGGCCAGGACGGGAATCTGTTGGGCAGATCAAGTTGATCGGCCGTTTCCTGAAATTCTACGTCAATAAAGAGGGTGTTTCCGATTGGGGAATAGCCTTTAATGAGAATTGCCTGCGAGGAGGCTGCCTTTGAGCTGAGGGGTGATTCAGGGGAAGGCTGCGGCAACAGATCTGTTTTTTCCCTGAAAGGAAGATATGAAAATCTGGAAGGTATGAGAGGAAAATCCATTAAAATCCACAGTTTTTATGTTAACTTCTTGAATATATTATATAATTTTAACTTTTAGGTTTTACTCCATTATTTAGTAGTTGATATTATATCAATTTTTGGTAAGGATATCCATAAAAAAATTCTATTATTGAATAATTCGTTTTTTTCAGCCGAACGGGGAAATGAATATGAACAAACCTAAGTTGCATTATGGATGGGTTGTTGTTTTTATGGGCCTGCTGGTAACCATCGGGGCCCATGGGTTTGGACGCATGTCTTACACCCTGATCCTGCCGGCCATGAAAGACGGACTCCATTTTAATTATACCCAGTTGGGTCTGATCAGCACCGGAAATTTTGTCGGTTACCTTCTCATGGCCTTGATTGGGGGGGCACTGGCCGCCCGTTTCGGGTCCCGGTTGGTTATCAGCCTGGCCCTGGCTTTCATGGGGATTACCATGATTTTGACCGGGCTGATCCAAAGTTTTCAAATGGCCTTTACCTTGCGTTTACTAACCGGTTTGGGTCACGGGGCGGCTTATGTTCCGGCTATGGCTTTAGGTTCTGCCTGGTTTACCGCCCAACGAAGGGGATTTGCAACCGGCATAATCTCGGCCGGGATCGGCACTGGAACCCTGGTAGCCAGTTTGATCATTCCGGTCATTCTCAGATCTCAAGGGATTGAAGGGTGGCGGTATGCCTGGTTCTATTTAGGATTCGGCCTCCTGTTCATCGCCGTCCTGGCCGCCCTATTCCTTCGCAGCCGTCCGGAAGAAATGGGGCTTTCACAGATCGGAGAAAAGACTTCGCAGAAGTTATCCCCGGAAAGACCATCCCCGGCAAAAATTCTTAACTGGACAGGGGTATATAAGCTAAAGTCGGTTTGGTATCTGGGACTGATCTATTTCATGTATGGTTTTTCTTATATCATCTATATGACTTTTTTTGCAGCCTACCTGATCAAAGAATTAGGAATGTCTCCGGCCGAAGCCGGAGGCTTATGGGCCCTGGTCGGAGGATTAAGCATCTTTTGCGGGATTATCTGGGGGGGCATATCCGATTTTATGGGACGGGCTCGCGGAGCGGCCCTGGCTTATCTGGTCTTGGCAATTTCCTATCTCCTGTTTGCCCTGATCAAAGTCCCTTCCGGTTATTATCTTTCAGCGATTTTTTTTGGATTGAGCGCTTGGAGTATACCCACTATCATGGCCGCTGCAGCCGGTGATATGGTCGGTCCCAAACTCGCCCCGGCCGGTCTCGGGTTTGTCACCCTCTTTTTCGGTATCGGCCAGGCCCTGGGACCGATGGTCGGTGGTTTTATTTTAGATGCCACAAAATCCTTTTCAGTTCCCTTTCTATTGGCCACCGGGGTTTCTATCTTGGGAGGCCTGATGGCAATGGGAGTCAAAACAAAAACATTTTCATCCGAAAGCCTGTCGGAGAGGAATTGAAAAACAACCAGGTTGATAGGCTGAAGGCTGAAGGAAAGGCCGGTTTCCCCAATAAATATTGGGCCGGAACACCTTGGACCGAACAAATATTAGTATCATGAACCCAATTAAAAATTACCAGTAACTGGATATTTATTTCCGGGCATAATCTTGTTGCTGTTTTCTTTCTTTCGGCCTTCAGCCTTTAGTCTAACCACCTAACTACAGAAAAACGGCGCATGGTTGGAAGTAAAAAAAGGAGGGTTCCGGAGGAGGATAGGGGCAATGGCCGGATGTTTTTTTACTTCCTGGTCCAGAAACTTTCGGACCTTATTCCGGTGCCACCCCAGAGGGTGTCGAAACTGCCGGTAAAGGGAGAGGTCTCCTTCATAAAAATCTTTTGTATCCATATTGAGCGAGTCAGGGCTGTGAATAGGTAAATTGAAAATTGCCAGATTTAAAAATCCGATGGCCCGGTGATGTCGAACAAGGAAATCAAGCGTGTGCCTGGCCCGAAAGAGGTCTTCTGCCGGCGTTCCGAACAGCACGTACACATAAGTGGCCACACCGGCTTTTTTCAGATTCTGCAAGGCCGTCGAGGCGGTGTCCAGCTCAATCCCTTTGCCCATACTTTCCAGGACCGTCTGATCCCCTGATTCCAGACCCAGCTTGAGCATCCGACAACCGGAACGCTTTAAGGCCAGGCAAAAATCCAGGTCGGTCAACTCTTCTGAAAAGCGTGTAAAACCATACCAGGGAGCAGAAATGGGATACTCACACAATCTCCTGAGTAAAGCCGGGCTGATCGCATTATCAAGGAGGTGAACCAAAACCGGTTTTGTTTCCTGAATAAGTGCTTTCAAATCGCTTATCACCCGGAGGGGCGGGATGGGCTGATAGCGATTACCTTCGGCACTCTCCGGACAAAAGGTACAACGATTCCAGTAACAGCCGATGGACGCACTGTAAGGAAGAATAAATCCGGGAGACAGATAAGGGTTGTCAGAAAAAGACCCATAATCCGGCCGGTAATTATCTTCCATCGATGTTACCCCTTGGCTTGAAAGTAAAGGCTTCTCCCCCGGCCCGGATACCAACTCATCGACCAGCCCTGGAAAGGGATTACGCCCTCCAGTCCCAGCCAGCCAGGAGTTAATCAATCCGCCGCCCATGATGATTTTCAGACCCGGCACCCTTTTCCGAATATATCCGGCCATGGCGAAGGCGCTCAGGGCCTGGCTGAGATAATTAAGGGAAATGCCGATCAGGGAGGCTTGCCGGTCTTCGAGGAGACCGTCGAGTCGACCGCTGAAATAATCGAAAAAAGGATTTTGTTCCGGACTTTCTGCAGCCCGGATGAGATCAGCGCTGCGGACCGGGGAAAACCGGTGGTCTGCGTAATTGGCTAAAGTTACGATACCATCTAACTGGGGCCGGGCTGTTTTTACGACCCGATTAATGTCCATCACGGTTCTCTTGTAACGATCCAGATTATTGAAGGCCTCCCGGTTGAAAAGGCTCGCCAGGTTCGAGTTCAGGTGACCTACCGCCCGTTTGGTCCATTGATCGGGGTTATTCATCGGCCGGTTGATACGGTGGAACAGGGCCTCTATATTGGCGTCAATGAGATGATGTCGGATGTAATGGTAATTCAGGGCCCCGGATAATTTAGCCGGGCCGGCAGGGGGTTCTCCTGGTTTAGCCACCGGGGGATAAATAATTAGAATGGAGTTTTTTTCGCCCGAATGACTTGTCTCGGCCTCTTTTTGTTTCAATTCTGTCCCTTTCTTTCTTTATGATTGAATATCTAAGGTCAATCTGATTTGCAAGTTATAATTTTCTCAAAAAGGTTCTTAACCAAAGGGAACCTCAAAGTTAGTATGGATTCTTATGAGGTGGAAATTGGAGGATAGTTCTGCTATGAAACCCCAATCTTTATTTTGAACAGGTAAAAATGTCTTGACTTACAATTTCACCATCACCTATATTTTCCCATTCAGGATTAGTTGTTATTAAGCCACTGATTCCAACACAAAGGTCTCACAAATTTATATCATTATTATTTAAGGAGGTTTGTCTTTGTTACACCCAATCGAAGAACTATTAAACCCACGATCCATTGCTGTAGTCGGCTCGTCCAACAACCCCCAAACAGCGGGTTATGGATTTACGGATGCACTTCTGAAGTACGGCTATAGAGGAAAAATCTACCCGGTGAACCCAAAGTACTCGGAGATCCTGGGATTGAAAGCTTACCCGCGGGTGAAGGATATTCCCGGACCGGTAGATTATGTGATATCGGCCGTTTCAGCGCCGCTGGTCCCTGCTTTGCTTGAGGATTGCGCTCATAATAAGGTAAAAGTAGTCCACCTTTTTACCGCCCGGTTCAGTGAAACCGGGCGGCTTGATGCGGCCAACCTGGAGCAGGAAGTATTAAGATTAGCCAAAGGGTACGGTATCCGGCTGATAGGCCCGAACTGTATGGGTCTCTTTTTCCCCCGTCTGGGAATCTCTTTCAGTGATGCCATGCCCCATGAAAATTCCGGGCCGATTGGACTAATCTCCCAAAGCGGGCAGGCGGTGGAAGAAATTGTCCGTACTGCCTCCCTGATGGGCCTTTATTTCAGTAAGGCAATCAGCTATGGAAATGCCTTGGATTTTAATGAGTGTGATTTTTTGGAATATCTGACTCAGGATCCGGAGACTAAGTTGATCCTGATGTATGTCGAAGGGCTGCGAGACGGCCGAAGGTTCTTCGAGACCTTACGCAAAACAACAGCCCAAAAACCGGTGGTATTCCTCAAAGGCGGACGGGGTCAAGCGGGGACCAGAGCAGTCGCTTCCCACACCGCCTCTTTGGCCGGGTCAACCGATCTATTGGAAGTTGCCTTGGCTCAGGCCGGGGCGGTTGCTGCGGACAGCATGGAGGAATTCATTGACCTGGCAGTCTCCTTTCACTATTTACCGCCGTTTAGCGGTATTAGAGTCGGGGTGATCGGAGGGGCCGGAGGGGCTAGTGTTTTGGCGGCGGATCAATGCGAGGCGGCAGGACTGGATGTAATCCCTATCCCACCGGAAATCCGGGAAGAACTCAAAACCAAAGGGATCAGTATCTGGGATTGGATCGGTAACCCTGTGGATCGTTCGATCCGGGGAGACACCGACTTCAGTCCGGGGGATATGCTGTCTATGATGGCTGAAAATGGTAATTTCGATCTGTTGATGGTTTTGTTTAATGAACCCCATCATGACAGACAAAAGGGAACTACGGCCGATAACTACATCGAGGATTATCCTTTCGAGAAATGCAAACCAAAGCCGGTGGTGGCCATTGTCCCGGACCGGTGTCTGGGTATCGACCATTATGCGGACTGGAACTGGAAGATTATTTATGAGATCAGAACCAAGCTTTTGGCCGGCGGTATCCCCTTTTATCCTTCATTCGGCCGTGCGGCAAAAGCGGCAAAAAGAGTTGCTGGTTATTACCAAAAGGGATTAAAGTTGAATAGTTGATTGATTCGATCTCCAAAGGGACAAATATTTAGTTAAACCTAATTTGAGGTATTTATGTTGCGTGTTGCAAGTTTTTAAAAAAATAATTATGCTTTCCTAATTCGCAACCTGCAACACGCAACCCATGATAAGTTCGCAAGAAGTCGTCACCCCGATGAAAACCGGGGTCCAGAGATTATTAAGTAGTTAACTTTCCTGGATTCCGACATTCGTCGGAATAACGAAAACAGGCTCCTGGTGACTTTTTGCGAGTCCATCACACGTAACAATTTTCACGTTGAAGAAAAAACCGTAGCTTTGAGGAAATTAGAATCTAAAACAGAAAGGTAAGAATATGAGTGGACGATTGGATGGAAAAATAGCGGTCATTACCGGAGGGACCAGCGGTATTGGTGAAGCCACAGCCGAGGTATTTGCGGCTGAGGGTGCCAAAGTCGTTATCGCCGGCCGTTCTGAAGAAAAGGGAACCGAAATTGCAAAACGTTTGGGTTCGAACGTCGTCTATCAACAAACCGACATCACCAACGAAGGGGAAATAAAGGCTTTAATTGATGCTACCGTCACCCGTTTTGGGCGCTTGGACTGCCTGTTCAACAACGCCGGCGGTCCTACGCCAGGGACTCTGGAAACCGTAACCCAGGAAGATTTTGTTTACAGCATGAACTTGCTACTGGGCGGCCCGATATTCGGGATAAAATTCGTTACGCCGGTGATGAAAGCCCAGGGATCAGGATGCATTATCAATACTTCCAGCATTGCAGCTATAAGAACTAATAATGGCCAATATTTGTATAGTGTGGCAAAAGCGGCCTTGACTCACCTCACCAAAATGGCCGGAGTGGAACTCGGTCCCTTCGGTATCCGGGTAAATTGTATCTCACCCGGGGCTATCGCCACGCCGATTTTTTGGGGAGGTTCCCAGGTGGCCAATACCCTCGACCCGGCTGCCAATGCACGCAAAATGGAAAAGTTAAAACAAAACCTGATCAAGGCCACACCCTTGAGAAGGGCCGGGCTGGATAAAGATATTGCCATGGCCGCCCTATTTTTGGCCAGCGATGAAGGAAGTTTTGTAAACTGTCATGACCTGGTGGTGGACGGCGGCAGGACTTCGTTATTTTACAATGCCCCTTAGATCTCTAACTAAACCCTCATGCCTCTAAGGGGCACCACGAATCATGATAATGGGTTTTCCGCTGAACGCAAAACGATATGTTTATGTTGGATAAAAGTATGATCTCTCACCCGCTGCGCTTGAGCCCTCAGAGATCACAGAGAAAGGCTGATTTTTTTCCTTGCGGTTGAGAGGACCGCAATGAAAAACCGATCCGGCGCTGCTGCGCCCCTTGCCGGAGGCTGAGCCGACAGGTTTGAATCCCGCTCTCAGGGATTCAGACCAATAAAAAGTTCTCTCTGAGTTCCCTGCGATCTCGAGCGAAGCGGGCGAGAGACAAAAAATTTTCACCTTTGAGCTATTTTCGAACAAAAGATGATCAGTTAAGGGTTAATAAGAGATAATCCACTAAAACGTGAGGAAGAGTTCCATGAAAAAATCGATTGGTGCAAAAACCGTCGTTTACCCCACCCCCGTCTTTGTAGTAGGCACTTATGACCAGGAAGGGAAACCCAACGTCATGACCGCCGCCTGGGGCGGCATTTGTTGCTCTGTTCCCCCCTGTGTAGCCATCGCCTTGCGGGAGGCCACCTACACCTACGGTAATCTTATGACCCAAAAGGCCTTCACCATCAGCCTGCCCGGCGAGTCATACATCAAAGAAGCGGATTACTTCGGAATGGCCTCCGGGAAAAATGAAGACAAGTTCGCAGTAACCGGGCTTACACCCATTAGGAGTGAACTGGTGAACGCCCCTTATGTCAAAGAATTTCCCTTCATCCTGGAATGCAAAGTTATTCATCATTATGAAATCGGTTTACACACCCAATTCATAGGGGAAATCCTGGACATCAAGGTCGACGAGAAGATGCTGGGTGAAAAAGGGGCGGATATCAGCAAAATAAAGCCGGTCCTCTGGGCTCCGGACAGTCGAGGTTATTACGGGATTGGTAACTTTTTAGGCAAAGCCTTTGCTTTGGGCAATGATTTATTTAAAAAAAATAATTAATTGTTTTCTGACAGGATAAATTGGATTTTTGTATTTTCAGGTTCCCCTTTCTGTAAGAAAGTGGAATCAATATAATAATTATCCTGTAAATCCTGTCAGGAACATTTTCAATTTGTTCAAGAAATCTCAATCCTCGAGCATTCCCCACCGTTTGAACTCGGACATGATCTCCGAAGCCTCTTGAATCATCTCATCAATATACTGTTTTACAGGTTTTACCGAGCTGACCACACCGGCTGCCAGGGAGTGTTGTCCCCCATGGTCCATCCGGTAGATCTTCCTGCGGAACTCGGTATCCAAGATGTCTTGTCCAACAATCTTATTCTTGAGCTTGTCGGGGACGTTGAACTCCTGCGTGGCCATAAAAGCGGTCCCCATATAGATGCCGACTGCACCCATAGCCAGGGCGGCGACAAAACCATGCGCATCTCCGATCCCTCCGGCGGCGATCAAGGGTACTTTAATCAGACGCCTGGCCATGGTCATGTTGATAAGGGTCGTATTTTGATCGGGGTTTTTGTAGCCTGTCCCTTCCAACCCGACAATCACCACGGCATCAACCCCCTTTTGAGCTATGGATACGGCATGTTCGATGGTCGCACATTTATGAATCCATTTGCATCCTTTTTCCTTGAACCTGCGTCCGATGGTAGAACCGTCATACGCCGAGGTGAAAATGGTTTTTATTCCTTCATCCATGGTAATCCGGACGAACTCCTCATGATAAGCGTTATCAAACTTGGTGTCTTTCATTAGGGTGAAGTTAACGGCAAAGGGTTTGTCGGTCATCGACTTGGCCCGTTTGACGTCTTCGGCAAAGACTTCCGGGTTCTTGTAGCAAATCGTGGTCAGAATCCCCAGGCCGCCTGCCTCGGAAACGGGTGCCGCGATTTGGGAGGTCCCGGTCCCCGGCCAGCCGAAAGCCCCTTGAATAATAGGGTATTGTACTCCAAGCATCCTGGTCAGCACATTATCAAATTTCATCAATCTCTCCTCTCGCTTCTTCCATGGCCCTCAAGAAAGAAATTTCATTTTAATACCCTGGTTCCCCTTGACCGATCAGGCCAAGGCCCCGCGGGTTCGATCCTGTTTAAAATCTTCAACCCCTGGAACAGCCACCATTTCAATGGCCTTTAACTTACTGCAGGCTACGGCACACTGGGCACAGCCGATACACCGTTTGGGATCGTGGGAATAAGTATTGCTTTGGATATCAATAGTGATGGCGCCCATGGGACAAGCCAGGGCGCATTTGCCGCAATAATTGCAGTTATTAAAGTCGACCCTGGGTATAAAATGTGGGGGGGCAATGACCCCCGGCATATTGAATTCGGTTATGATCCTCATCATATGACAGCAACATCCGCAACAGGAACAGGAAGAACCGCCTAATTTCGGATCCAATGAGGTTATCCAGGTCACCAGTCCGCTCGCCTCGGCCTCGGCCTTGATCTCCAGGGCCTCTTTCATTTCGATGCGGCGAAACCTTCCCGATTGAATCAGACGATCGGCGGATACCCCTAGGGACATACAAACATCTTTCGGCCGCCCACAGCCCCTTCCCACCAATTCTTCGACAATACGACATTGACAAAGGGTTACCCCGAAGGAATTGTATTGGGAAAACACTTCCTCCAGTTTATCGGAAGGATAGGCCATGGGACTGGATTCAATAGTCTGGCCTATTGGTAAATACTTAACCGATGGGGGTAATTTCCCCCAATAATCGGTTCCAAAACCGGTTTCGTAAAGGGCCGCAAACAATTTGCTGAAACGGCGATGCCAATCCGTCAAGGTATCCATGGTGGTTCGCATTAAAACCAGCTCAAAAGATCCTGCGGCCAGAGGTAAATTGGTGTATTTTCTGTTTTCTCCGGAGCCGAAGCTTAACAGGATGCTCTTTTCATTGGCCAGCCTTTCCAAAATCGGGCGCACTTCTTCGACCGGCCGGTGGGCCGCAGCCGCTACTGATTCAGCCGTCTCCCTGGCCCTCGGCCCTATATGCCGGGCTATGGATGCTTCTTCCTCGGTGAAGGTGTGCAGCATCAAAGCGATCAATTCATCGCAGAGCGGAGGGCCGGCCAGCTTGGGACTCGAAAAGACCTCGGCTATGTCCAGATGCGCCTTGGATACTCCGGGATAGTCATCCCTGGTTTTGGCGATGACCGTTTTCCCTTTGGGTTCACGGGGTCCGATAATCCCGCCATTGATTTGGATCATTCGATTACCAGCCGTTTTGGTCATAGGATTTGAAACCTCCATTACATTATTTAGTTATAATGACATTAATCAAATAAACGGATGGGGTCAATTTATTTTTCTCCCGTCGAATCAAAAGGCGGTCTTTGAAATGAAGGGGGCTTTGGAAGTAATTTTTATGAGTTTCATTTTGAAAGAGAAAGTGTAAAATAAACTCCAAATAGAATCGAGCGGAAAATGAAGGAGATTAGAAACATGAAGGTCTTCATCACCGGCGGTACCGGCTTTGTCGGTACCCACCTGACCAAACAATTATCCGAACGGGGTTTTCAGGTGACCCTCTTGACCCGGTCTATCAAACCAGGCCGTTTTTTGCCCCGAGGGGCCTCCTATCTTGAGGGGGATCCCAATCATCCGGGCTCATGGCAAAAAGAGGCTGCCACCCATGACATCTATATTAATCTGGCCGGGGCATCGATATTTCAACGCTGGACCGGTAGCTATAAAATTACCCTTAGGGAAAGCCGTATCCGGACCACCCGGAATTTAGTTCAAGCCCTTGCTCAGGATACGGGCCGGGAAAAAGTGTTAATCAGCACATCTGCTGTTGGGTATTACGGCTTTCATCAGGATGAAGAGTTGGACGAAGGGACCCCGGCTGGGAATGATTTTTTGGCCCAATTGGCCAGTGATTGGGAACATGAAGCCCAAACAGCCACAGATTTCGGGGTCCGGGTGATCAGGACCAGGTTCGGGATCGTCATGGGTGATAAAGGCGGGGCATTGGACCAATTGGTATCCTTATTTAACAAAGGACTTGGAAGTCGTTTGGGAAGCGGCCAACAGTGGTTTTCCTGGATTCATCAGCAGGACCTCAGTGAGGTTCTTCTTTTCCTGATCGATCAGAAAGGCCTTTCCGGGCCGGTAAATTGCACTTCTCCTTACCCGGTCCAGAACAGGGAACTGACCAGGATTCTCGGGGAGGTATTGAGGAAACCGACTTTTCTCCCGCCGGTTCCCGGGTTATTACTGAGGTTGATACTGGGGGAGTTTGGTAATGTTCTATTGAAAGGACAGCGGGTCCTCCCCGAAAAACTGATATCCCTGGGGTATTCATTCCGGTTTCCCCTGATTAAAAAAGCCCTTACGGACCTTTTGAAAAAACCGAAATAAATTCCGAGTAATTCCTACAGATCAACTTCCTTGAGTTGGGCCATCATTTATTAACTGTCTCAAAATAATAACGACATCTTCATAGTCAGGTGGGGTTGTATTTTATGGAGTCATTGACTTTAGGGCGCCGTTTTTTCCGGACTTATCCGTGGGGGAAGCCGCAGCCCGCCTGCCGTTTTTAGCGGGCGGGAATGCGGAGGGGGCAAAAGTTCCCCCGTGGATAAGTTCGAAGAAAAAACCAGCACTGAAGTCACAGACGGAAAAAATGCGACCCCACCGGGTGAATACTATTATGAGACGATTAATAAATCCAAAGAACACGCTTTTCCCAACAGGGTGAAAAATTTTCCTATCCACGGAAAGGGTTTCCCCCTTTCAAAAGGGAAAATAGGGGGACCCGAGCCGTATTAATTACTTTACGAGTTTCTTTAATAAAAATATTCTACACGATTAAACCTATTATATTTAATATACTTTTTTGATTTATGGCCCGTATCGACCCATACCGGGGATAAAGAAGGAGGCCCTCTCCCCCAGGCAGGCATATTTCTTGAATTAAGGACTCTCAAAAGATAGTCACAGAAACCCTTGAGCAATAAAAGGAGGGCATCCAATGAACGCCGTAAGTGGAGTCAATTTCGGATTTTCAGTGCAATTAGGGGATATGAATTATGACAGCACCCAAAACTCGAATACCTCGGGGACCCAAAATAGTCAGGACCCCAATTCGTTTCTTTCCATCTTAAACCTGTTGGATGTCAATGCTGATGGAAAAATAGATACGGAAGAATTGAAATTCGGTGCGGGTTTTATGATCAACAGCATGCTCCAGGATAAGGATCAAAATGGCGATCAGTTACTCAGCGCCGAAGAGGCCGGGGTATCCCCGAGCACCGTTTCTCAATTGGATACCGATGCCGATCAAAACTTGAGTGCCGGAGAAATGATAACGTCCGCCGACAAGATCATTGACGGGTTAGTACCGGTCTTGGACACCAACGGGGACGGCGCTTTAAGTCGGGAGGAATTAGCAATTTTTGAGTTGCTTTTTGCCGGAAATACCCACCAGGCCGCAAGAAATGAACAAGGACAAGCCGCCCCCGAACAAGCCGCTGAAGCGTATCAGTCGGCGGAATCGAACCCTGAGACCGCCAGCCAGCTCAACAACGTGGTCAGCCTGCAGGCTTAACCAGTCTATATAACCATCATGGGCAATTAAAACAATGACTGGATAGGACGCTATCCAGTCATTACATCATCATTTCTCCAACCAGGTCTATCTTACGAGCCTTTCGAATACAACCAGGGCCAAAACCCCGAGCCAAATGAATCCCCGGGAATTTCTCGATGCTTGCCTGGGCAGATTCTCCAAAAAACTAAGGAAACAGGGAGGTTTTTAAAAAAATATGCTTGCCTTGAGACCTAACAATTTCTATGATAAATTGGTTAAGAGGATCATCCCTCTTTTGTTGAAAATGAAGAAGGATGCCGGTGAAAAAAGTATTATCACCGTTAACTCAACAAATGGTTGAAGGGGGGGCATTTAATGATTGATACCTCATTATTGTTGGATGATGTTGCCATGGCCGGGGCTCTATTGGAGAAGGAGGAACTGAGTCATGCCGATATGGTCTTTGTACTGCGTAATCTGTTAAAGATGAAATACTACCCTGTGGCTGTAAAATTTTTTTATTCCTCGGATGAACTTGATCGTTTTAAAAAAAACAGTGAGTATAAAGTGGCCTCTCATCCATTTACCCTTTGTCACTTCGTGGCTGCTTCGAGGCAGCGGGGAGATATTCTGCTGGCCACTATGGATAAAACCGGCTGCACCAATGCCAAATTTGTTCTTGGTTGGAAAGAATTGGACGAAGGCGAAATTAAAAGCCATTTAAAATATACCAAAGATCGCGCTCAGGCCGAGCGTTTTATTGCCACCAAAAAAAGAATGCCCGAGGGATTGCTCGCTTTTGCCACGGCCCCTCTTCATAAGGCCGATTATGAGCCCGATGTAATCCACGGTATGTGCGATGTGCTTCAGGCCTATCATTTGGGCAATGACTGGTGTGCGGCCTTTGATACCCACCCTTTTCAGATGACCATGACCATGAATTCCTCGGTATGCCACGGAATCGTCCGTTGCTATGCAACCCAAAAACCCAATATCACGCCTATGTGCAGCAGCAGCTACACTGCAGGAAAAACAGAACAGGGGGAGATCAACTGGATCTGGCCGGGCAACGACCTCAAACCCACGGTTAAGTGGATGCTCGAGAGAACGGTGCGGGATGGAGGGGTTTCCTTCTCCCGGACCGGGGAAACGTATCCGGGCTTTAATATCTGTAAACTATGCCCGTATTTGGTTTTTAAAGATCCTCCCGCTCATTAGAAGGGGGGAAAGTCTTTTTCTAAATTTAAAAACAGAGATTGCAAGGGTCTCATAATAATTGTCTTGGAGCAATCGACAATGAATATAAAAATTGGAATTATCGGCGCCGGTCCGGGAGGCTATATCGCCGCTATTCGGGCCGCCCAACTTGGCGCCCAGGTGACGGTCATCGAACAGGAGACCATCGGGGGTACGTGTCTGAACTGGGGTTGTATTCCAACAAAAACGATTATCGCCACGGCTGAAATGTTGGAAAAATTCAAACGGGCCAGGGAATTCGGCATTGATCTTAAGGGTGATTTCCAACCCAACCTGGACCGGATCATGATCCGAAAAAATGAAGTTATCTCCTTGTTAGCCCAGGGGATTAAAAAAAGCTTTGCCGGCCTTAAGATCCAATACCTGGAAGGGACGGCGGATATTCAGGACTCCAATCATATTCGGGTTACGCCCCAGGGAGGGAAAAACAGTTTCAGTTGAAACAGATAAAATCATTATCGCTTCTGGTTCCAGTCCTTTGGACTTTCCGGCTTTTTCCTTTGACGGCCAAAATGTCCTTTCCAGCAGTGACGCTTTAGCCATAAAAGAAATCCCAAAATCCCTTTTAATTATCGGAGGAGGGGTGATCGGCTGTGAGTTCGCTTTCATTTTTAATGCCCTGGGCAGCCAGGTGACTGTGGTGGAGGCCCTGCCTCGTATTCTTGGGCTCCCGTCCATCGATAATGAATGTTCGACCATCATCCAAAGGGAGATGAAGAAGCGAAAAATTAAGATCCTGTTAGACAAAACCGTGGAGAAGACTGCTATTGAAAATGGACGGGTGATGGTGACTATCGGTCCCTCTCCCCTCCTTGAAACCGTTCCGGAAAAGGACCGCCAACGATTATCTATGGAGGTGGAAAAAGTTTTGGTTTCTGTTGGGCGGAAATCAGAAACCGATCGTTTGGGCTTGAATAAGATTGGCCTGGAAGTGGATTCCAAAGGATGGATCATGGCCAACGAACGGATGGAAACCAATATTCCGGGCCTTTATGCCATTGGCGACGCCCTGGGTCCTTCTAAAATCATGCTGGCCCATGCGGCCTCCACCGAAGGGATCATTGCCGCTGAAAATAGTATGGGGCATAACCGGGCCATGAATTATGAGGTGGTCCCTTCAGCCATCTTTACCTTCCCCGAGGTGGCCGATGTGGGGCTGACCGAAACCCAGGCCAGGGAAAAGGGACTTGAAGTCCGGTCCGACAGTTTCCAATTCCGCACCCTGGGGAAACCGCAGGCCATGGGGGAGATTGTCGGGCAGGTCAAGATCGTTTCCGGATCCCGGGATGGGAAAATCCTGGGAGTTCATATCGTCGGCCCCCATGCCACTGACCTTATTGCCGAAGGAACCCTGGCTATCCGTTTGGGGGCCACGGTCGAAGACCTGGCCCATACCATCCATGCCCATCCCACTTTGTCCGAAGCCCTGATGGAAACGGCCCATAAGGCTATAGGGGCGGGGTTGCATGGATTGAAAGACTGATCCATGCAGAAGAACTCGCTATTCCAGGTTGTTCAAAAAGGTCTAGATACAAGGCGCCAGAAATCCCGAGGAATGAGGCGTACAGAGAAGTACGTCGCAATGACGAGGGATGATGGCAATCCCGCCGTCGGCGGGATTGATGGGCCTTTTTCAGCAACCTGCAAAAGGAAAGGAGATATGACCGATGCCCCATGTCATCATAAAACTATATCCGGGAAGAACCGAAGAGCAGAAATACCGCCTGGCCGAAGCCATAACCAAGGACGTTGTGGCAATCGCCAAATGTGAGGAGAAATCCGTTTCCGTGGCCATTGAAGAGGTAGACCCAAGCCAGTGGGCTGAAAAGGTGTACCAGCCTGATATCCTGGATAACGAAGCCTACCTCTATAAAAAACCGGGCTATAATCCCTTTCAATAAATCGAACTAAGCCCTAATGTCCACCTGATGCAGGCACTGCGTATAAACATGGATGTTGTTTATTTGATTCTGTAAATTCATTTGCCATTATTTTTTCAATTACCACCTAAAAAAATCGTTTTGGGCATAAAAAAACCCACCCAAATGGGCAACTATTTGGTATAACAAGAGAACGGAAAACAACCTCTTGATAACCGAGGAACCCATTGGGTGGGAGGAAACGTGAAAAATAATAGCACGGACGGATGTAAAAGCAACCGAAAAATTGATGCTGTTGGAATAACAGGAAATGTTATGACGAGTCGAGCGGGCTTGACTTTGTATGTTCGCTATTTGAGAAACATTGCCCTGTTGCCCTATATTGAGCAGCTTTTTGGCCCTCTCCGAAAGAGTTGCAAAGGGCAAGCCCTGACAGAGATTTTTAAGCAAATGTTCTGTTTTTTGATGGATGGGACCAGTCGACATTTGGTTTACTTTGATAGTCTTAAGAATGATGAGGGATATGCTAGGACCATTGAGACCGATAGCGACCATATGCTTTCTTCGCATTCGGTCAAGAGATTTTATCAATCCCTCTTGGTTCACTGGACCCATTTGTTTCGCCAAGTGTTGCTTAGGCTTTTTGGATGGCGGCTTCAAATAGTGAAGCCATTGGTGATCATTCTGGGTATAGATACGATGGTAATGGACAATGATGAGGCGGAGAAACGGGAAGGAGTTAAACCGACCTATAAGAAGGAAAAAGGGTTTCAACCCCTGCAGATGACCTGGAGTCGATTTATCGTGGATGCCCTTTTCCGTAGTGGGGACAAACACTCTAATCATGGAACGGATGTCGAGAAGATGGTCCGTCGTATGGTGACTTTTATCCGGAAGGACTATCGCCAAGATGTGCCGATTATTATTCGATTGGATAGTGGCTTTTTTGACCAGAAGATTTTCAAGGTTTTTGAATCGCTGAAGGTGGGGTATATCTGCGGCGGGAAGCTCTACGAGGATATCAAAGTGCGGGTAGGCCAGATGGATCATTCGTGTTGGGGCTCCCATAAGAATGGGAACCAGGTCTGGGAGTATACGGAATTTATGGACCAGCGGAACAGTTGGGATCAAGCCCGCCGAGTGATTTTTTGCCGGCCTCTTTATAAAGACAGACAGATGCTTCTGAACTTTGCCCGTCCGGATACGATAATCTACACCAATTTGGGAGGAGAGACCGAACTGGATAAGGGGCTGGAAGAGGCTGGAATGGGCAAGATGTTGACCCCTGGGGGCATTGTAGAATCTTATCATGATCGCGGGGGAGATGAGTTGGTTAACCGGGCCTTGAAAGATTTTGGCAGTCAACAGCTTCCGTTTAAACGATTTCATCAAAATGCGGCCTTTTATTTCACTATGGTGATAGGTTTTTTTATTTATGAGGCCTTTAAAGAAGATGTTTGTGCGCCGGTAGTCGGGGTGAGCAGCTACGCTACTACCTTGAGACGAAAAATACTTGATGTGGCTGGAAAGATTATTCGCCATGCGGATAGAACCACCCTCAAAATTACCCAAGCTGCCTGGCAGGCTCTTAATTTTTATCATTTGTGGATCAAAAGTGAAAATCCCATACCCATTGGGCAGACCTAAAAAGCCGCTCGGTTCATTTTCTTGTCAAAAAATATCGATGGTGAGGTATGCCCTAAAATGTTCCCTGTTTCTTTCTGATCTGTCTTTAATTGCATCTTTCGCATTTTGTATCAAACACACTCACTCCACTTTGGAAAATTAAGGTCTATGAGTCATAAATATTTCGTTAAACTGAGCTGTCACTTTCTGGATCAAAATAATCGCTCAATTTAGGTTCAAATCAATTTGAAAATATTTCTGAGCCATTACGTTTTGTTACCATTGGATATTTTTTTCCAATTGACAAAGGAATCCCTTAAACAGGAAATATTTTCCCCGGATTAAGGATATGGTTGGGGTCGAAGAGGTCTTTGATCTTTTTCATCAGGGTTAAAGAAATCGGATCTAATTCCAGGGAAATATAAGGGGCCTTGGTCAACCCGACTCCGTGTTCCCCGGAAAGGGTCCCGCCCAATTCCAGGACGGCTTGAAATACTTCGGCCACCGCTTCCTGCGCCCTTTTCTTCTCCTCCGGATTTTTTCCGTCATACATGACGTTGACATGAATGTTGCCGTCTCCCGCATGACCGAAACTGACGATCAACAATCCAAAACGCCGGCCAATATCCTCAAAACGCTCGATGGCTTCCGGAATTTTGTCCCGGGGGACGACGATATCTTCATTGATCTTATGGGGTCGGAGGCGGAAAAGGGCCGGTGAAATCGCCCTGCGGGCTTTCCATAATTCCTCCGCTTCCTGGGAGTTAGCGGCTTTTTTCACCTCTTGGGCGCCTATTTTCAAGCAAATCTCTTGAATGGTTTCTCCCTGCCGGATCACTGCCTCTTGGTCCCCGTCCACTTCAATCAACAGCAAGGCCTGAGCCTGGGCAGGTAAACCCAGGTGTAGATACTCCTCCACGCAAGTAATCGAGGAATGATCCATAAATTCGAGAGTGGCGGGAAGGATCCCGGACCGGAAAATTTCCACAACGGTTCGGGCGGCCAGGGCCATTTGGTCGAAAAAGGCCAGGATGGTTTGCCTGGCCTCCGGCAAAGGGATCAATTTCAGGACCATTTGAGTAATGATGCCCAGGGTCCCCTCGGAACCGACCATCAGTCGGGTCAGATCATAACCCACCACCCCCTTGGCCGTGCGGACCCCGGTCTTCAGTATTTCTCCGGTGGGAAGCACCACTTCCAGGCCCAATACATAATCCCTGGTCACCCCGTATTTTACCGCCCTTCCCCCTCCGGCGCATTCGGCCAGATTGCCTCCCAGGGTTGAGAAATGGGAAGAGGACGGATCCGGCGGATAAAAAAGTCCTTTGGCTTCCACGGCCTGCTGCAGATCTCGGGTGATCACTCCCGGTTCAACCACGGCCTGAAAGTTATTGACGTCGATCCGGATGATCCGATTCATCCGTAAAAGAACCAGGACTACTCCGCCTTGAATAGGAACCGACCCTCCGCTCATGCCCGATCCTGCCCCGCGCGGAACCAGGGGAAATTGATGGGTGTTGGCTAATTTTGCTATAGCGGCGATTTCTTCTCTTGTTCCGGGAAAAATCACCCCATCGGGCCAGGCCTCAATCTGCGTGGCATCATAGGCGTAGGATTGCCGGTCAATATCACGGTCCGTGATATGCTCAGGGCCGACTATTTTTTCAAGGGCTTTATAGATTTTTTTATTCATACCCCCAGTACTCCACCCCTCCAATACTCCAGCTCATTTTTTCCATCATAGGGAATGAATCGCAGCCAAGTCAAACAAAAAGATCCGGTCAAAAAGGTATTGACAAACAGGCTGGTTATTTATGATAGTTGTTCTATTCCTTTTGTTTTGTTCTGACTCACTATCATCCTGATTTTAATAAGGCAGACAGAAAGGCAGACCGACAACTGATGTTCCTCCATCTCAATCAAACTCAAAAGGAGATTCAGGAAAAGATGCGGGCCCTGGTGTCCGCTGAAATTGCCCCCCACGCCGTGGAGATTGATGCCCGGGATGAATTCCCCCGCACCAGTTACGAGGCCTTTGTCAAGGCCGGTCTCTTAAGGCTTTCCCTTCCTTATCGCTATAATGGGCAGGAGGCGGATGCCACCACCTTGTGTCTGGTCATAGAAGAAATATCCAAAGCCTCACCGGCTTCGGCCCTCTTGGTATTCCCCACTCAGGCGGTCATCCGTACCATACGGGAGGTAGGAACAAAAGAACAGCAAGACCGTTTTTTTTCGGATATGATCCAGGGGGACAAATTGTGCGGTTTTTGTCGACCGAACCCAATCACGGTTCGGATGCCGGCTCCCTGCAAACCGGGGCCGTTTTAGAGGGAGACCATTTCATTGTAAACGGCACCAAGACCTTCATTACCCTGGGGCCCCACGCCCATTACTATCTGGTTTTTGTTCGCACCGGTCCCGGAAAAAGGACCGGAGGGGTCAGTGCCCTGATAGTCCCTCGGGAAACCCCCGGACTGACCTTCGGGAAAAAAGAAAGGAAGATGGGATTGGGGGGATCGGTGACTACAGAGATGGTTTTTCAAAATGCGATAGTCCCCAAGGAAAATCTGCTCCTTCAACAGGGCGAAGGATGGACGGTCCTGTCGCACCATGCCAATGTCATGCGGGTCTGGGGCGCGGCCTCCCTGGCCTTGGGGATTGCCGAAGGGGCCTATGAGGCTGCCCTGTCTTTTGCCAACACCCGGATTCAGTTCAACCGGTTGATTGCTTCCTTTCAAGCTATCGGGTTTATGCTGGCCGACATGAAAATGGCCATCGAAGCCGCGAAATCTTTGATTTTCAGGACTGCAGCTATGATCGATGCCCGGGAGGGCACTTTTCGTGACCTTGAAACCCTGGTTTCCATGTGTAAATGTTATGCCTCGGATATGGCCATGCGGGTTACCCTCGATGCCGTCCAAATTTTCGGGGGGGCCGGATACCTGAAGGGATCACCGGTGGAACGGATGATGCGGGATGCCAAAGCGGTACAGATATTTGATGGAACCAACCAGGTCCAGCGGATGGTGATATCAAAAAATATTCTCCAGGGTTAAAACTTGAAACGATTGATCCTCAGGTATCAGAAACCAAGAGATAAATTCTCAGATCATAATATATAAGAATCTAAAGGAGGAAAACATATGCGATCTTATTTTGAAAAAATGGACGATTTAGGCAAACCCATCAAACCGTCCCAGATAGAGAAGATGGCCGAAAACCGGTCCCAGATTGAAGCCGTGGTCAAAGAAGTGGAAGCGGAAAACGAACGGGTCAAAAAGGCCGGATTTCGCCGAAAAAATCCATGAGCGGAAAGAGATGACCGTTTGGGACCGGATTGAATACCTGGCCGATCCTGGGACCTTCTGTCCCCTGCACACGCTATATAACCCGAAGGACAATGAAGAAGGGACCACGGGGGTCATTGACGGTCTGGCCCGCATCAGCGGCCGGTGGTGTGTCCTGATCGGT
>CAWAKF010000009.1:0-20358 GCA_963782435.1 uncultured delta proteobacterium | reverse complement strand
ATCTTCGGGCTGAGAATCTTCTACAGGAAAACGCAAGATGAAGGTTGTCCCTTGTCCCACCACACTTCGGACTTCAATAGTCCCACTGTGTCCCTGGACAATGCCGTAAACCGTGCTCAATCCCAACCCGGTTCCTTTCCCGACCTCTTTAGTGGTGAAAAAGGGTTCAAAAATTTTGGGTATATTTTCAGGTGGGATGCCCATCCCGGTATCGGAAACTTCCAGGACCACATTTTTTTCAGAGGCCAGTGAATAGGTACGCAGGGTCAGGGTCCCCTTTCCTTCCATGGCATCTACGGCGTTGATGATCAGGTTTACCAGAATCTGATTTAGTTTATTGGGATCAGCCGAGATCAAGGGCAGGTCCGGATCGAGCTCTTGGACCACTTGAATAGTTGATTGGACGATAGGACCCAAGAACAAGGGACTTTGAATAAGGGCCTGCTTGCTCAAAAGGTCAACGGTTTGCCGGATCGATTGATTGATACTGCAAGGAACCTGCTGATGGGTAGACTTGCGGCTGAACTCTAACAGGTCTTTGACGATTTCTTTGCACCGTAAAGTCTGGTCAACGATCTCTTTTAGGTCCTTCTGTTTGGGGTCTTCGGGAGGTGTTTCCTCCAGCAACAAATTGGCATAGATCAAGATCCCTCCCAAGGGACTATTCAATTCATGGGCCACTTTGGCCGAAATTTCTCCCAGGGAGGCCAGCTTGCTGGCCTGACTCAATTGCTCATTGAGCAGTTGATTTTTTTCATCCCGCTTGCGTATCATCTTAATAATGAAAAAGGTGATCGTAACCGTAAGGAGGATAATTCCCAGGCCGCTCAAATGAACAAAGACTAAGGTTGACCAATTGGCTTGATTGACCTCTTTAAAAGCTTCGGCGTAGTCCTGCTTAATCACCAGCAACCACCGGGGATCCTTAAGCCAGGTAAAAGCAACGATCTGACGGGGAAATGATTGTCCTGACCTTATCCCGTCACCGGCAACAATTTCAACGCCGCTGTCTTTTTGAAAGTTTTCCATGGGTAAAGGGGTTTTTTCCATAATTTTTCCCAGAAAGCGGGGGCTGGTTTGGAAGATTCCCAACCGATTTAAAAGGTAAGCTTCCCCCGTTTTGCCGATCCTGACATTTTCCACCAGGGAACGGAAGTATTCCGCGTCGATAGTGGCCCTTAAAATCCAATTTTCCCCCTCTTCCCTGTGTAAAAAGGCAATGATGAAATGAGGAGAATTTCGATAACCCATAAACATGTCGCTGATAAAAACCCCTTTTTTCATTACCTCGCTGAACCAGAAGGTCTGGGAGTAATCTTTATCCAGAAGTTGATAGGGGCCAACATAGGCAAGATGCTTTCCCTGTTCGTTGATCACACCTAAGTCAATAAAAAATTGACCATTTCTATTTAAGGCGGCGAATATTTTGGCGAGATTTGCAGCATGGCCTAACTGATACAAAGGGGTCGTCTCGACCACCATTTCAAGATCAGAGGTCCTTTCCTTTAAAAACAACTCGACAATTTTACGATGATCTTCGACTTGACTTTGAAAATAATTTTTTAATCGGGTACTGGAAAAATTCGAGGAATAAAAGAATATTCCCCAGCCGACCAAAAGATGAGGGAGTAAAGAGGTCACAAAAATTAATAAAATAAATTTACGGTATAGCTTGGAATAGCTTTCTTTTTTTGGATGAGAGTCCTTTATCAATCGGTCCATATAAATCCGCCCGTACCAAGGTTTAGTCCCCCATAGGCGGGACTCCGGTCAGGATATTGCCTTTTATTCTAATCGATCGCTATTCCCGCGGCGGGACATCCCCGCCAGGTTGAAAGAAAAAACTCCCAGTTTATGTTCTGTCGTTTCCATCCGGGGGACTGCTTATCCGATTACCTGCATAGATTCTTTTCTAACAAAAAAGGAATTATTATGCCACTTTTTTTGTTTCCCACTTTCTCTTCCTTTTGGTCATTGCTCCCGATTAGAAAGGTTTTTCCTAAAAAGGGGGTAATGGGCTCCTTTCCCGGAACGACTCTAAGGAAAAATCATAGAGGCTCTCCGGACCGAGGTGAAAACCGTGATCTTTCCTCTTGATCTCCCTTCCCTGCCTATAATATAATCCCCCAATACTTAAAAGCCGGCTTACTGCCAGAAGCGAATATCTGAAGAAAGTCATCTACGGATGAGAAATCCCCTTAGGAGTATAATTAAGATCGCCATTCCTTTTCATGATTGGAAGATAAGGAGAAAACTGATCAGCATCACACTTCTGTTGGTTTTGTTACCCCTCCTGATTGTCGTCTCTTTCAGTATGGCCCGACTCAATGACGCCCTAAAAAAAGCCGCTGAAGGGGATTTGGAGCATGTGGTCAGAAATATCTATGCCCTGTGCAAGGCTCAACAGGAAATGATGCCGAATATGGCCGTTTCCGACTTGGATAAGGCCGGAAAACTTGACAACTTAAGAGAAACGATCAGTCAGATTAAGGTAGGGGATACCGGGTATGCCTACACGATTACCAGCCGAGGGATCCTCCAGGTTCATCCGGCCAAAGAAGGAGAGAACATCCTGGAATCGACAGATTCAGCCGGGTTTAAATACATCCGGGCCATGATTAAAGAGGCCTTATTACTTGGGGACGGCAAGGTGGGGACTATCCGTTATCCCTGGATGAATCAGGAATTAGGAGAATCAAAACCCAGACAGAAGCTCACCAAGTATATCTATTTTAAGCCCTGGGATTGGGTTATTTCCGCCGGGGCCTATGAAGAGGAAATTTATTATTCTCTATATGAAACCGAACAGTTTATCTTTATTGTGGTTTTATTCAACTTGGGGATTGCCTTCGGACTGACCATCGTCCTTTCCAGATTCCTGACCAAACCGATTCTGGACCTTACGCGGGTAACCGCCCGAATGTCGGCTGGAGATCTTTCCCCAGAGGGTCAATATCCAGGGGAATGATGAAATCGGTATCCTGGGGGAGTCATTTAATTTGATGGTTTCCAAGATACAGGATTACACTTCAAATCTGGAAAATTTGGTCGAAATCCGGACCAAAGACTTGATGGAATCGCGGGAAAAATACCGTTCTCTTTCTCATTTTCTGACCAGTATTCTGGAGAGTACTGCCCAGTACGGGATTATTGCCATGGACGTCGATGGGACCATCACCGAATTCAATAAAGGGGCGGAAAAACTCTTTGACTGGAAAAAGGAGGAGGTTGTCCATAACCAGAATATCGCCGTTACCCTCCTGCCCTCCATGTCCAAGAAGGAGATTGAACAAACCTTGTTCCATCGGATCAGGACGGTAGGATTAAGCGATCAGGAGATGGACCGGATTCGGAAAAACGGCGAACGGTTTCCGGCCTCCTCTTCTCTGACGGCCATTGCCGATCCCTCGGGGGAGGTGATTGGGTTTGTTGAAATTATCAGGAATATTACCCTGAGAAAAACACTGGAAAAAGAACTGCGGGAGACCAAAGAATTCCTGGAAAACATTATGGAGAGTTCGGTGGATGGCATCGTTACTACTGACCTCAAAGGCAAAATCACTTACCTGAATCGGGCGATTTCCGAGATGCTGGGGTATCAGAAATCGGACCTTTTAGGCAATCATATTTCAATGATGTATGTCCGGGGTATTCAAGAGGCCCGGGACATCATGAACCTTCTCAAAGCTGATAAGCGGATTGAACATTATGAAATGGACCTCAAGGGCAAAACAGGAGAGGTACTGACCTTTTTAACCTCGGCCTCTATGCTCCGGGATGAAGAAGACCAGGTGATCGGGACCTCCGGTATATTCAAAAATATTACCGAACAAAAACGCCTGGAGGCCAAACTCAAAGAAACCCAGTTTTATCTGGTAGAGGCCTCTAAAATGCGGGCGTTGGGTGAACTGGTCGCCGGGGTGGCTCACGAACTGAATAATCCCCTGATGGCCTCTCAAACCATCTTTCATGTCATCCAAACCAACCTTCATGAGGATTGTCCCAACCGGGAACGCCTGGAGCTTATCGGACGGTGCAATGACCGCATTGAGAAGATTGTCAATCACCTCAGGGAGTTTTCCCGGCAAACCAAATCAGATTTCCAGGAAATCAACATAAACCAGCCCATAGAAAATGCCTTGTTGCTCACCGGTCAGCAACTTCTCAACCATAGCATCTCCATCACCAGAAAATTATCCGAAAACCTTCCCAAGATCAAAGGAGATACCAATCAGCTGGAGCAGGTCTTCCTTAACCTGATATCCAACGCCAGGGATGCCATGGAAAAGGTGACCAGTCCGAAACAGTTGACCATTCATTCCTATCTCAGTGATGATGAGGATTCCCCTCTGGTAATTGTTTCAGTGAAAGATACCGGGGAAGGAATCCCCGAGGGAATCCTCCTTAAAGTCTTTGAGCCCTTTTTTAGCACCAAAGCGGTGGGTAAAGGAACCGGGTTGGGCCTTTCTCTTTGTTTTGGCATTGTCGAGGCTCATGGAGGCCGGCTGAACATTAAGAGCCAGGTCGGTGTCGGAACCGAGGTTTTGATATACCTTCCGGTAACTCGGGAAACATAATCCCGTCAATTTTTTTACTGTAAATAAGGAGTCAAGCAATGGCGAAACGTATTCTAATTGTTGATGATGATGAGTTGGTCCTCATGGCCCTGAGAGAACTCCTCAAGACCCAGAATTATGAAGTCCTAACCTTTTCCAAAGGTTCGGAAGCCCTTACCAAGCTCGACCAGGAAATATTTGATCTAATGATACTCGATATCATCATGCCGGAAATGGATGGTTTTGAACTATGTTCAAAAATCAGAGAAAAAGCAACCTGCCAGGATACCCCGATCATCTTTTTATCGGCTAAAAACCAGGAGGAAGATCAAAAACGAGGGCTTGAGGTCGGGGCCAACCTCTTTTTATCCAAACCGATATCCCCTCAAAGGCTGCTGGCTCTGATTGCGGATGTAATCGGATGATATCCAAAGAAAAAAAACGGCGATTTGGCTTAACCTTGAGGGGAAAATGAGGACGATTTTTGTATATTCACACGAAATGGGCCAATTTGATTTCGGGTTAGATCATCCTTATAAGCCGGAGAGGGCCATCAAGACTTTTGATCTTTGCACCCGTTATGGGGTTATGAATCACCCTTGGATGACCATCCTCGATCCAGCCCCATTGGATCCAAACCTGCTTACCCTTTTTCATACTCCTGCCTTGATCGAGGCCCTCCAAAAAGCCAGTCGGGGAGAGTTCGATGTGGAGATGATGAAATTCGGCCTGGGGACAGACGATAATCCGATTCTTCCGGGGATTTATGATTGGGTTTTGCGGGCAGCCGGTGGAACGCATCAGGCCCTGGAGCAGATCATCAGCGGAAAGGCAGATGCAGCTTTTAATCCTCTTGGAGGGTTTCACCATGCCATGCCGGATTATGTGGAAGGTTTCTGTTATTTGAATGATATCAGTATTTCCATAAAGACCGTCCTTAATAAAATGCCGGGGCTAAAAGTGGCCTATATCGATTGTGATGCCCATCATGGAAATGGCGTCCAGGAAGCCTTCTATGAAGACCCGAGGGTATTAGTTATTTCCCTGCATGAGACTGGGAAAACCCTATTCCCCTGGTCCGGATGGGAAACGGAGACCGGGAGAGGTGAAGGCCGGGGCTTTACGGTCAATGTACCTTTGGAACCCGGGACCGACGATGAAGTGTACGCCTTTGCCTTTGATGCCGTTGCTCCACCTTTGGTCAGGGCCTTCGCGCCGGATGTCATTGTTGCCGAACTCGGGGCCGACACTTTGATATCCGATCCCCTCACTCATTTAAAATTGACCAACAATGGATACCAGCAAACGGTAAGGCGTATTCGGGAACTTTGTCCCAAGGTGATCGGGCTGGGAGGCGGCGGCTATGATCTCTACCGCACGGCCCGCTGCTGGACCCTGGCCTGGGCTATTCTAAACGAAGTCGTACCGGTCGATGAATTTGCCGGCCTGGTAGGGGGAATGATGTTTGGTCCTGAGATGGAAGTGGGCAGCCTGTATGACTACCCCTATTTAAGTGAAGGTGAAATCAAGGAAAAGGCCTTTGAAGAGGCCCGAAGAGTGGTGACTTATATCCAGGACGTGATTTTTCCTTTACATGGGATATAACGGGTTGCGGGTTGTGAGTTTCGGTGCTTTGGCCACATGAGTTTTTCCCAACTCGTAACTCGCAACCCGCAACATCTCTATTTCCCCCCCGGCTTTTTTAAAAACCGGCAGAGGATGACCGCCACAATTAATATCACTGCGGAGATATAAAACGACAGCGAATAAGAGCCGGTACTATCCTTGATATAACCGGCAATTAAGGGCATTAAAAATCCCAATCCCCAACCGAGGAATACAAACCCATAGTTGACTCCAAGGTTTTTTGAACCGAAGAAGTCAGCCGTAAAAGCCGGCATGATCGAAAGCCCTCCACCATACTGCCAATAGGCGACACCAGTCGCTAAAAACAAAAGCGGTATACTTTCGGCCTGGATGATAAAGGGGGTCGCTAATAAAAATACCGCCGACACCAATAAATTGACTGTATAAGCGTTTCCCCTCCCGATCTTATCCGAATAGAGCCCGGAACCGACCCGGCCCAGGGCATTGACCAAACCGCCATAGGCAGCGATAATCCAGGCGTTTCGGGCAAAAAACTCAAGTTTCCCGGCGGTCTTAGCCAAAAGAGGAGCGGCATTGGCAATAACCAGGAGCCCGGACTGGGCGCTGCCGATGAACATCAAAAGCAGGGCATAATATTGCCATTTAGACAACATCTCAGTCGGGGTATAATCCGCTGCTGCCGTTGTAGTCACGGGTTTAGAACTGGCTTTACCGGGGGGCGGTCCTACAGGGACATAACCGGCAGGCGGATTGGATAAAAGCTGGCTGGCAACAAGCACCACGATCGCGAAAATAATTCCCAGTCCGATAAAGCTGCCGGAAATGCCGTATTTTTCGATTAAATATTGTCCCAAAGGGGCTACATAGAGGGCTGCCCCTCCGAAACCGCCAACGACAATGCCGGCAATTAAACCCCTCCGGTGCGGTCCGAACCATTTGAGGGCAGCCGGAGTAGGTGCGGCATACCCAAGGCCCATACCAATCCCCCCCAGAATTCCAAAACCAAGAATCAACCCGAAGTAGCTTTTCATCAGCCCGGATACAATACAACCTGCTGCCAGGGAAAGTCCTCCCAACATGGCTCCAATTTTGGGGCCATAACGATCCTGGAGACGGCCTCCAGGTATCATAAAAACGGCAAACATGATTCCACAAAGGAAATAGGCCACTGTCCCCTGGGTATCGGTCAGATAGGCCCATCCGGCATTTATACCGGTCATCAATTCGCCGGCATCGGCCTTGCTTTTATTAACCAAAACTTTTTTCCAGACACTCCAGGCATAGAGCATACCTAAGCAAAGATTAATCGCTACCCCGGCAAAGGCAACCACCCAGGCCCTTCCTGGTTCTTTTTCTCTATATGTTGCCATGGTTTTGTCCTTATTGAGTAGTTGAAACAGTCTCCAAAAAAGGCTGAGACTTCATTCCCCACAGAGATCGGAAGGTCACGAGGAGGATTTATTCATTTGAGGCGGTTGCGAAATTATCATACGTTCAAATAATTCCTTCAACGTAGGACCTCGGGACCTCTGTGGCATCAATCGATTTACATAAATTTGTTAATAATTTTTTTCCTTATAACCGGCCTTTCACAATGTCTTCAACAACTGCGGGATCAGCCAGAGTTGAGATATCCCCAAGCTGGCCGATCTCCCCGGAGGCAACCTTCCGCAGAATCCTTCTCATGATCTTACCGGATCTGGTCTTGGGAAGACCCGGAACAAACTGGAGTTTGCCGGGAGAGGCGATAGGGCCGATTTCCTTTCTCACTTGGGCTATTAAATCTTTTTTCAACTGATCGCTTTCTTCAAAGCCCACCTTAAGTATTACATAGGCATAAAGGTCTTCCCCTTTAATGTCGTGGGGAAAACCAACCACAGCGGCTTCCGCAACAGCGGGATGAGAAACGAGTGCGCTTTCAACCTCGGCGGTGCCGATCCGGTGGCCGGATATATTCACTACGTCATCGATACGTCCCATGAGCCAAAAGTATCCATCTTCATCCTTTCTTGCTCCATCACCGGAAAAGTAAAAACCGGGTTGTTGGATAAAATAGGTATTATAGAATCTCTCAGGCTCTTTATAGACGGTTCTCATCAGGCCAGGCCATGATCTTTTGATACAAAGCTCCCCGCCTTCATTTACCCCGGCTTCAACGGCCGGCTCATCCGCAGAGGACCTTCCCTTGAGGATAACCGGGTCGACACCGAAAAAAGGCAAAGTGGCCGAACCGGGTTTTGTCGGCCAGGCACCGGGAAGGGGTGTTAAAAGTATCCCCCCTGTTTCGGTCTGCCACCAGGTATCAACAATGGGACATTTTTCTCTGCCTATAAGCTTATGGTACCACATCCAGGCCTCCGGATTGATCGGTTCACCAACAGTACCCAGAAGCCGGAGCGATGAAAGGTCTCTCCCGTTTGGCCACTTGTCACCTTCCCTCATGATGGCCCGGATGGCCGTGGGAGCAGTGTAGAATATATTGACCTTAAACTTCTCAACAACCTGCCAGAAACGGTCAGGCTGCGGGTAAGTGGGCACGCTTTCGAAAACGATCGATGTAGCCCCATTGGCCAAAGGGCCGTAGACGATATAAGAGTGCCCGGTTACCCAGCCGATATCGGCCGTACACCAGAAGATATCCTTGTCTTTATAATCAAAGACGTACTTAAAGGTAATGTAGGTATAGACCATATAACCGCCGATAGTGTGGAGAACACCCTTTGGTTTGCCGGTTGAACCTGAAGTATAAAGGATGAATAGGGGGTCTTCAGCATCCATCGGTTCAGCCGGACAGTTGTCGCTGATATCGGCAGCCTTCATTTCATCCTGCCACCAGAAATCCCTTCCGGCAGTCATCGGCACCTCAAAGTTCTCCAGCCGTCCCACCACAAGTACCGTATCTACCTGGTGTCCTTGCTTGGCACAATAATTAATTGCGGCATCAGCGTTAGCTTTGGAACTCACCTGCCTTCCGGCTCTCCAATACCCATTGGCTGTTATAAGAACCTTGGCCCCGGCGTCGAGAATCCGGTCTCTTAAGGCCTCGGCTGAGAAACCTCCGAAAACGATGGTGTGGATTGCCCCGATACGGGCGCAGGCCATCATGGCGATGGGAAGTTCGGCAATCATGGGCAGGTAAATAGCCACCCGGTCGCCTTTTTTTACCCCTTTTTTCTTCAGGACATTAGAAAACCTTGAGACTGCCTTCAACAGCTCCTTATAGGTAAATTTCCTTACATCATCGTCCGGTTCGCCCTGAAATATAATCGCTACCTTATCCCCCTTTCCTTTTTCAACCTGGTAATCAAGACAATTATAAGTAATATTCGTCTTGCCGCCTATAAACCATTCTAATTGGGCATTCTTAAAATCTTCGACATTCACCTTGTCCCATTTCTTAAACCAATACAGCTCAGAAGCTATACCCCCCCAAAATTTTTCGGGGTTCTCGATCGATTCCTTCCACATCGTTTCATATTCTGCTCTGCTTTTGATGTAGGCCTGAGCAACAAACTCTTTTGAAGGGGGAAACTGTCTTGTTTCCTCCATCATTGATTTTATTTCTGCCATACCCAACCTCCTAGTTTTTATTTAAATGGGTTATAACAAAAAGTTATAAATTACTTGTTTATATTTTTAGAAATAATATTAAACAGTTAATTTTATGTGTGACTTTGAGGCCTTGGTAATCCCTCCCCTCTTAAACAGTTGACAAATGGCTTAGGACGTCAACCAATCAATTATTATAAATAGTTTGAAAGTATAAAAACTATATATGATATTAATAACCTTTTGTCTGAGGTTTTGGGTTCTATAAATCAATTAAGCGTTATACTAAATAATTTGCAAACTTTATACCAATCAGAAGATTCAGTTATGGAAGGGGGGGAATAGTAAAACCCTTTCCACCAGGCACTTCACAACCTAATGATTTAGGGAAATAATTTGGTAGTGTTCCTGGATTTTTTATGTTTAAAACTTTTTTTTGTGTCTTAGGATTAATCTGACAAATATGCCAATATTTTTTACAAGCTGTAAACTCAATAGAAGGGAAACATAGTGTAATGATTCACAAACCTTTTATTCCAATCACAAATCTTCCGAGACCTTTTTCCGGTCGTCATTCACCAAAATCCTTGCCGATAGTGATTTTCCAACCTGAAAAGTTTAGTCCATCTCATTAATACGTAAACAAGATTATTGTGTTATTTCAAGTTTTTCTTGCAAAATTTCAAAAATTTGATAAGGATAACAAGCTGAAAGAAGTTAACCCGACAAAGGAAGAGGTGACTTTTGATATTTCTCCGGGATCAAAAGGATGGGCAGTATTTTTAATCCGGGGATCATAGCATCCTTTGTGAATTGTTACACCCTGATCACCTGGGAGTATCGCTTCCGTTGGGATTTAGTCTGGCCCAGGCCAAGGTCAAACCCGGGCAACTGACCCTTGCCCATAGGCTGTCAACTTTAAAAGAGATTTATTATATTTTGGAAGGCGAAGGGGTTATTCGTATTGACCAGGATTCTGCTGCCGTACACCCCGGCCCGGTCGTATATATTCCACCTAATTCGAAACAATATATTCACAATACCGGATCTCGTGATTTTACTTTTTTATGTATGGTTTGCCCACTATGGAAAAAAGAGGATGAGGTCATCTACTCATAATTTGCCGTCAAGGAGGGAAGGGTTATGCTGAAAAATTTGGTTTGGGGTTGGATTCTTTGTCTTTTAACCGTGAGTCCGGTTTTGGCCCAAGATGCGGTTGTCGAATTTGAAGGGCGTTACTGGATGACTAATCTTTCTGCCGAAACCAAATTGACCCAGGATGGCATAGGTACGGATATTGACTTGAAATCGGATTTGGGAATAGTCGATAAGAATTTCCCCTCCGGCCGGTTTGTTATTTTTATCAGTCCAAAACATCGGTTAACCATCGATTATACTCCTATCAGTTATGACATCGATTCCAATATCAAAAGAACGGTAGAATTCGGCGGGGAGACTTACGCGGTCAACACCCGGGTGAAAGCCGCCCTTAATCTCCAATATCTGCGTTTTGGGTGGGCTTATCAGTTTATCAATCTGGAGGGGGGAAAATTTAAATTCGGGACCCTGGTGGAAATCAAAGGGGTCCAGGGAGATGTTTCCCTGGCTGCTCCTGATCTGGGTATAGATAATGCTTGGAATTATACGGCGTGGCTTCCTACCGTGGGATTGGCCTTGGACATAAATCCCGTTCCCTTCTTAAATATTTTTGCCGAATTTTCGGGACTGCCGGCAGGTCAATATGGGACGATATGGGAGGCCGAAGCCGGAGTCAAGTTCATCCCCATTAAAAACTTCACCATCAGCGGCGGATACCGCCTTGTGGATATAGACGCCCGTAACGATCCCGACTACGCCAGAGTTAAACTGGGGGGGCCGTATGTAGGGCTGTCTCTACGGTTTTAAGAAAAAACAGGCTAAAGGAGAAAGGCTATGGGGAAGAGGCAAGAAGGATAGGAAAAAATATCAATTGATCCCCTATTGCCTATTGCCTGTTGCCTGGTTTTCATTTTCACTCACCCCGGCTGAGGCAAAGGTAGCCATCTCGTTGTAAATTTTTATAGCCGCCTCAATTATGGTCATAGCCAGGGCTGCACCGGTCCCCTCCCCCAACCGCATTTTCAAATCCAGAATGGGTGCCACTTTGAAAATCCTTAAGAAGGTGGCGTGACCGGCCTCTTCGGACAGATGGCTGAAAAAGAGGTAATCCTTTACCGGGGGACATAGCCTGCAAGCCGCCAAGGCCCCGGCTGAAGAAATAAAACCATCCACTACCACCGGGATACCGGCAGATGCCGCACCCAGACAAAGACCGCAGATCCCCGCTATCTCCAACCCCCCAAGAGCCGCCAGGGTGTTAAGCGGATCAATCAGCCTGGCCTGATTCACTCTCAAAGCGCGTTTAATGACATCCATCTTTTTAACCAAACCGGCATCATCAATCCCGGTTCCGCGCCCGGTAATATCTTCCACCGGGCAAGGGAGAAGGACGGAAAACAAGGCCGAAGAAGGGGTAGTGTTGGCAATACCCATTTCCCCTGTCCCGATTAAAGTAACTCCGTCCCCCGGTGCCGAGCAGGCCAGGTCGAAACCTATCTCTACCGCCCGAGTGGCTTCTTCAACACTCATCGCCGGACCTAAGGCAATGTTATCGGTGCCGGATTTAATTTTTCGACGGAGAAGACCCGGGGCCTCGGCCAAGGGATCGTTTACACCAATATCGATCACACATGTTTCCGCCCCGGCATGGCCAGCCAGGACGTTAACCGCCGCTCCCCCAGCCAACATATTTCTGACCATTTGAGGGGTCACCTCTTTGGGATAATTTGAAACACCTTCTTCCGCCACACCGTGATCCCCGGCAAAGGTAAAAATCTTTTTCTTGCCCAGTAGAGGAGTCAAGGTGTTGGAGATCAGGCAATACTGGGTTGCCAGGTCTTCCAACAGTCCCAGGCTTTTTGGAGGCTTGGTCAGTTGGTCCAGGTGAGCACGTATGTCCGGTTCCAACGACCGGTTAATGGGTTTGATGGATCCAATAATTTTGTCCAGGTTGGTCAAGTTTTTTCTCCAATCAGAAATATATTAAGAATGCAGATTCCAATAAAACGACGAACTGCCTTTGGTCCGGAGAATTATTTTGCCATGGTTTTTACTTGGCCCAACCTATTCTGCAGCCCCTCTTCGGTCGGTACCCCGGAAAAGTAAATTCCATCCATAAAAATGAAGGTTGGGGTTGAATTAATCCCCTTTTTCCGCAGGAAGGAGATTGAATTGTTCACTTTTTTCTTTCCTTCCGCACACTGGTTGTCGGACCGATACCCGCTGTCAAACCCTTCTATTCCCTTGTTGTCACACAGTATGGAAATACATTGTTCTTTTGACCCCTTATGGGAGTCCAATGGGAAAAATATAAAACGGACAGACAGGTCCTCTCGCTGAATTAATTTCTTGATGAAGATTCTGCTTGTTTGCAAAAGGGACACTGGGGGTCCGTGACCAGATAGATCACTTTTTTCCCCTGACCCAAAGTGAAGGCCGATAAAGCCCCGATTTGGCGAAGTTCCTCCGGAGTCAACCGGTTCAATAGTTGGATGGTTTCCTCGGTCAGATTCTTTCCGGTGTTCAATTCATGAAGATTTCCGGTCAATAGGAACTGACCCTGGTTATCGGCATAAATGAGTTGATACAGAGGGCCTATTTTTAGTTGTACCTGACAGAGACCTTTGACCTTACTGGGATCGATCCGGATGATCTCAAATTTTAATTTGGGAAAGGTCTTTTGGATGCCATGTTGGATTTGGTCCTTTTTCGGACATTGAGCCCAAACCGACGAGGAAAAGCCGGTTCCTGCCCCCAAGGTCAGTGAAATAAAAATAAAAGGAAAAATAAAAAGCCGGGTTAGTCGATCCATAGTTTTCTCCTTCGAACTTATATCAATTCCTCATACTTTGGGATAGCTTCCTTTTCTTTGCGGGATCAGCGCGGAAACCAACCGGGTTTAAGCTTCAAGAAATGGTCCAAAAAGGTTTTGAGATAAAAAGATTATAAATAGGCAAAGGGTCTTAGGTCAAGAAGAAAAAACGAAGTAAAAAACTTAGGTTATATTCCGTCCTGACTAAATAATTCTTTTGACATTATCTTAAATAAAGAGATCTTCTGGCTTCAAGCAATTCGTTCTGAATCGGTTCCTGATCATCCAAAGCCAGAGGATATTTTTGGGGAAGACCAAAGCCGCTCTTACCCAGAACCAAGGCAATGCCGGACCATTCCTTGGCAAACCGATAGATCGACATCCGGATATTGCCGCGACTGGGGTCCGCCAGGTAAATACGGTCCCCCCGCGCTCCTTTTAACACGGCGAAATGCTTGTAACCCTCTCGTTCCAGATGAATAAGCACCGGCCCTTTCAACTTAGGCAAGCTGGCATATTTCAATTTCACCCCGGCAGCCTGGTAACCCCTTTGTTCGGCGCAGCGCTTCAAATCAAGCAGGGAAAGACCTTTTTTCTCCCTATCCTTGACCTCTTCTTCGGTCATCCGGCCGAGAATACTGAGAAGAAGCTCCTCCTCGCTCACCTTATCTCCGAAGTAATACCGCATAAGGGTGGCTAACGCTCCTGAACCGCAGGAGTAATCAAATTTCTGGATGACCACGTTTCGATCGCGCAGGTCTTTCCAGGAAAGCAAAACATGCTCCGTCCTGATTCCTCCTGCTTTTAACGGCATCATAGAAACATTCGAAGTGTGCGTTGGTGTAGTGCAGCCCAAAAACGACAAAGCGACAAAGGCCGCTACACAAATAAAAGATAAATCCTTCATAAGTATGACCAGATTTAAAAACGGCGTGTACCGGAAAGACTAATAATGAAATTCGGCGTATCGTTATTAAAACCGAAGGTTACAGACGGCTCGATATAACTTTTCTTTGAAATGCGGTAGGTCAAGGCCGCCCGTAATGAAACCGGCTCAGTGGAAGAACCGGATACCGTCGTTCCGTCGGAATGAGTCTCCCATTGATAGCTTCCGGACACCTGGGAGCTTAGTGATACATTTTCATTCACGGCGAATCCAAAACCAAAGTTATAACCAATTGTTTCCCCCGGCTGGATGTTATGGGTTCCGTCGCTAAAAAAAGTGCCTTGCCGCGAATTCATGTGTATATTGAATCCCCCAGAAAAGAACAACCGGGTCCGCGGTTTTGATGAATTGCAGTCCGAAAGTGCCGGCCCAGTGACCGGAACCAGGGATAATCCTTCCTCTTTTGGGGGGTCTCCTGTCGGCGCTTTTATGCGGAGGGTAGTAATAATCTGCGGCCACCGGGCACCTTCCCGGTATAATATCAAAATTCAGTCCCCCGTGGCATCTCCAATCCCAAATTCATCCTTTTTGGTACTGCTGTCAGCGAAGGACAGCTCCTGTTGGGCATAGGCAACAGGCATAGACAGGAAACCTTCGATTCGATCCAGAAGGCCTAACCTGAGGGTCAGGGGTAGTTGAAATTGGCGGAGCTTAAAATTGGCAACGGAGGAAAGCGATTGATTGCCTATGTAACTCAGACCGGCCTCGAATTCCAACTGGCGCGGTTGCAGCAAAACGGAGTTTTGCCGAAGAAAAATTTTTCTGATATCTTCCTCATCTTCCGGCTTTTGGCCGATTGTTTTAGTCTGGCCGATCTCCTCAGATGATTTTGCAGCAGGTTTATCCGCTGCATTGGAAGACTCTGAGCCCTTGCCTCGAACATCCTGCAACTGAACCGATAAAAGGTTTGTTCCTTTATGACGGTCCGATTTGTCCGCTCCGGTTTTGGGGATATTTCCCAACCTGTCAGGGGCGGCTTTTACCCGGGAGGATTCATCAGATGAAATGGGATGAATAGCCTTTACTGCCTCAAGGGCAATAGTCCGGGTGCCCAGAACCTCGGATTGAATGACTACCGTTACACTTTCCCCCCGCATTATCCTGCCGATAACCCGTTCTCCTGAAATCAACTCAACGACCACCCGGTTATCCGTGGCTAAATTCTGGACAGATTTGCGTTTAAGGTTGAGGGTCCCTGAATACGGTGTAGAAAATTGGACTTCAGTTGGCGAAAAGGTGATTAAACTCCCACTGATACGATCGCCATTGGTTAAAAATACCTGATCGGCGCAGGCCTGGTGCAGCCAGGTTCCCAAACAAAAGATGATCAGTAAAAAAACAAGTCCTCGAGGAAAAGAGAATCGCATGCCGAGCCTGGATGTCTAATAGCTAAGGTATAGTGTCTCAATTTTGATTGGCTGAATCCCTCGGATTTTCAAAACACAAATCCATGGGATTCAGCGAAAAGTGAATTGAAAATTTTTAATTTATTCTAAGCAATTGACTTCCCAAGAATCATAAGCTGAACTCCATACACAGCCTCCCGACGGGAATATTCCGAATACGGCATATCCTTCCAACCGCGGAAAACTTTATTTCCTATCAGGCTGACACCGAATACGCTGACGGAGGGGGGTGCGCCGGCGAGGTGATCCATTTGTAGATAAGACCCCAGAGGTTACCCATCGTCTGCTGTTCGGAGCGATTCAAGGTTGGTAAGCAACGTTCTATCGGCAGTGCGTCTCTCCGCAGCACTGGTACCGGGTTCATAAGCCGAATCGTGAGTCTTGAAATACTCATCCATCGTGTCTACAGGCTCTAGCACTTCGTCGCGATACCCTGGCAAGCCTGAGTTTCGACTATATGTGGAATGGATTCCAGGACCACGTAACGCCGGCACCGGTATCAAACAAATTGAGTAATGTCTTGACCAAGACATACTGGGCCTGCCCACGTACTGCTGCGGCCGTCATGTCATCCAGAGGGATGGCGTTTGCCTGGCCCAAAGACGCCAGAATGGCTGGAGTGTCTTGCGACACACCGGGCTGATTGAATGCCCATAAGGCCCCTGGAATCAACAACAACATCACACCGAATGCAATGAAAAATATTTGCTTTTTCATCTCCGTTCTCCTTTCTTTTGTTTAATGGGGTTTTGTTTTTTGGTTAAATATTTTTGGTGGTTGCCCGGTAAATGTTTTCTTTTGAACTTGATGAAGTTTCCAGTTTTGTTCTGCAAAACAGAATACCCCCTTAATGAACCAGCGGGAAAACAGGAATAAGAGTTGATACTTGAAGTTTTTTAAAACAACAAGAAATTAAATTTTATCTTATGAAAATATAATGTCAATAAATATTTTTATTCAAGATTATTTTTGATGTTATTTAAGTAAAAGAAACGGGTAACTAACGGGTAACACCCTAAAGGAGTCAGGGCAATTCAAAGTTTCTATTCACCCTTTCGGCCATTTCTACTGCTGGGTCTTTTATTATTTGTTGATCAAAGTGGCCAGATATCCGGCGCCGAAGCCGTTGTCGATATTAACTACGGCCACGCCCGAGGCGCAGGAATTGAGCATCCCCAGCAGGGCGGCCAGGCCATTGAAGCTGGCCCCGTAACCGATACTGGTAGGAACGGCAATGACCGGCCGGTCCACCAGTCCTCCGACCACACTGGGCAGGGCCCCTTCCATACCGGCCACTGAGTCGATCAGGACGGAGGCGGACAGGATCTTTTTCTGCTTGGCCATCAGGCGATGCAACCCGGCAATCCCCACATCGTATATATATTCTACCGGATTGCCCATAATTTGGGCCGTGAGCAAGGCCTCTTCGGCCACCGGCATATCGGAAGTTCCGGCTGAAATAACCAGAACCGACCGTGGCTGGCTTGGGTTTTAACGGGTTTGTCCAGACAGGTCAGAACCCTGGAAAGGGGATGATAAACAGCCTCAGGAAAGCGCTTGAGAACGGGAGCGGCTTTTTTGGCATCCAGCCGGGTGACCAGGATATTGTCTTTGTTTTTTTTCATGCGGGCCATGATTTCTATGATCTCGCCGGTCTGTTTTCCCTTCACCGAAAATGACCTCCGGGAACCCTTTTCGTAAGGAACGGTGGTGGTCTATCCGGGCAAAATCGATATCTTCAAAAGGCAAGTGCTTCATTTTATTTACAGCCTGGTCCACAGACACTTTTCCCCATTTGACCTGAATTAAAAGGTCTTTTAAACGTTCCGGATTCATGTTGCCTCTCCCTATTATTGTTGCTTCAAGGTTTTGGGTTTTCAAGGGAATATAATTGATTTTAAAAATCTATTCTATTAAAATACAAAGAATTAGCTATTCTGTCAAATGGATCGATTATTATGTCAAATCCCCTATCCTGGATTGAAATTAGTTTAACGGTCCCTCCACAATTGTGCGAGACCTGTGGTTCGATTATATTTGAAGAAACCGGCCAGGGATCATTTACCGAGGAAGAGCAAACAATAGGGCAGGGACTATCGCGAACTAAGGCTCGACCCGCCCAGGGATGAATCCTTCCGGAAAAACCTGCTCAAATTAAAAAAACGAATTGCCTCTTTGTCCGCCTATTTTCCGGATTTTCCTCCCCCGGCCTGGGATCTTCTATTGATTTTTGAAGAAAACTGGCAGGATAATTTTAAGCAATTCTTTAAACCCCTTCGGATCTGCTCCAGGATCATTGTTTGCCCTACCTGGGAAAGTTATGAACCCAAACCGGATGAGATGGTTTTAAGACTGGACCCGGGACAGGCCTTTGGCACGGGTGGTCATGTCAGTACCCGGTTGTGCTTGAAGGCCATGGAATCGTTGGCCGAGGATCCGAACGGGGCCGATATTTTCCTTTTTCCAGGGTTCTGGATGTGGGGAACAGGAAGTGGGATCTTGCTCTGACGGCCTTTTTGTTTTGGGCCGGGTCGGTATTGGCTATTGATAATGACCCCCTGGCTGTGGAGGCTGCCAGGGATCATACGCGTCTGAAGCAAATGGAAGATCGAATCCGGGTGGAACTGACCACACCGGAAACGGTGAATGGCCCTTTTTGTTAATATTGGCCAACCTGACTTTGAATGATTTGCTTCCTATGGCCGGTATTTTCAAGCACGCTGTTGTCCCCCAAAGGGGCTTTGGTGGTTTCGGGTATTCTCGAATCTCAGGCCCGATCATTGCTCAGGGCCTTTGCCCGGGCTAAAATCCCTTTAAAAACTTTGATCCTTGAAGAAGAATGGGCCTGTGTCATTTTTGGGGGAAATTCGTAGGTGAACAATCATCCTATGCGTCGATTTTTTATTCCACCCGAACAACTTCATAGCCCCGTTCCTTTTATTGGGGGAGATGAAGCCAAGCATATATTACAGGTTCTGCGAAAGAAAATAGGAGACCAAGTCCTGCTCTTTGATAATTCCAATCAGGAATTCCAGGCCCGGATTCTTTCCATAAGCGGAGGCCAGATTGAGTTTGAGATTTTGAGCGGGGAGACGGTTATGAGGGAATCCCCGATTCTAATAACCCTGGGAGTGCCCATCGTTCGGCCCCAGCCTTTTGAATGGATTTTGCAAAAAGGAACGGAATTGGGGGCTGTCGCCTTTCAACCCTATTATTCGGCCCATAGCCGTCGAAATTTCGAGAAAGCTGATCTGGAATCCTCAATGAAGCGCTGGCAAAGAATTCTCGGTGGAGGCAGCCAAACAATGTGAACGGAATGTTCTGCCTGAACTTTTCCCGGTTGTCCCCTTGGCCGGTCTTCTCTATGAGAGTCATCAAGGACTCAAGATCCTTCCTTATGAAGAAGAAAACTCACAGACCTTGAAGGACCTTATAAGACCCCCATCTTCTTCAGGAACAGTTATGGCCCTAATCGGCCCTGAGGGGGGCTTTCAAGAAGAGGAAGTACAACAGGCACAGAAAAAGGGTTTTGTTCCCATATCGTTGGGCCCCAGGACCTTACGATCAGAAACCGCGGCCCTGGCCGTCATCTTGTCCGCTTCAATTCCTTTGGGTTCATATGGGAATTGGGAAAACCTAATGAAAGGGATTTGAAATTATTATCTCTAATCTGATTTGGAGGAGTTGAAGGGCTGCTGAAGTATGATCGAGCGATACCGGATTCTGAATACTGGATATCGGATAGATATCAAATATCCAATATCGTCTTTTGGGCTATATCCAGTATCCATTTTATAAACACTTTTGACCCCGAGAAGTTCGAAAATTAGGAATAAATTCTACAGTTTACTGGTCTGTAGACCTTAAGAATCTAAAAAGGAGGCAAATATGCGCTGTCCAAGTTGCGGTTATATCAGTTTTGACTACCTGGCTCGGTGTGTTAAGTGCAATGCTGATCTGACCGTCGAGAGGCATCGGCTGAATCTCCCGGAGACAAAGCCGAATCCGATCTCCTTACAGGAAATCATGGAACGGATGCCGATCATAACTCAGAAAAAAAGCGATCAGGAAAGAGGAGAGGCAACTATAAAAGCCCAAGGTCCGGGTGTTTTCAAAGTACCGGAAGTTGATCTGAGTCAAGGCCTTTCTATGGATATTTCAATTCCTTCGGATCAGAAGGCCGCTCCCCGCGATTCTAAAAGTTCTTCCCTGAAGGAAGGGGAATTGGAATTGACTTTGGAAGGATTCGAAATTAATAGTAATCCTGAAAAAAGGGGCAACTGAATAACTCCTGAATGTCGGGTTTTTTTTCTTGACAAATTTTTCAGAAACGATTAAGTCTCCAGTTGTGCCGAGATAGCTCAGTCGGTAGAGCAGCGGACT
>CAWAKF010000008.1:0-83109 GCA_963782435.1 uncultured delta proteobacterium | reverse complement strand
GGGCTGACTTTTGCCGTGGGCTTGCGTTCTATCCTCCGGCAGTATCCGGACGGGATCATGGTTGGAGAAATCCGGGATTTTGAAACCGCTGAAATCGCAGTTCAATCCGCCCTGACCGGCCATCTGGTCCTTTCCCACCCTCCACACCAACGATGTCCCCAGTTCCCTGGTGCGGTTAGCCGATATGGGTGTGGACCCCTTTCTGATCTCCTCTTCTGTGGAAGGGGTCATTGCCCAACGCCTGGTCGACTCATCTGTCCCCGCTGTAAAGAACCCTACACCGCCACCGCCGAAGAGATTGCGGAGTTAAAATATTCAGCAGATAAGGAGTTGATTTTGCAGAGAGGAAAGGGGTGTTCCTTCTGTAAAGGGTCCGGTTATAAGGTTCGCTTGGGGATATTTGAAATATTGATAGTGGATCGGGATCTGAAAGAGATGATTCTTAAAAAGGCGAGCCAGAAGGAAATCGAAGAATATGCCCGCCTGCAACAGAAGATGAAATCCTTGCGGGAGGATGGGGTGGCCAAAGTGCTGGCCGGGATAACTACATTAGAGGAACTTAACCGGGTTACGCCCAAGGAAGCCAAGTTTGTTTAAAGGGTATCTTTGACACTGTTAAAAGAAATTAAAGGTTTTTCAGGCAAACACCCTTTTCTTCCTGGATATGTTCAAGGGCCTTGGTTATATTCCCTTCCCCCTGAAATTCTTCAAAGTGTTTCAAGAAAAGGGGTTTGGCTTTGGGAAAATCGGATTTCTGGAAGTACCGGGTTACGGGGACGAGGACCCCTTCATTTTTCAGGAAGAAATAAAGGGTGACCTTGTGTACCGGAATCCCTTCGAGACGGCTCAGGCGGTCTTTTTTTCGATCAAATTCTTCCTGAGGCAGCCAGAGGAATATTTCTTCTCTGGAAACGGTAAAATTATATTGTCGGGAAATAAAATACTTCCATAATTCAAATTCCTGATAGGGGATGAAGCGGGTTTCCGCTTTGTTTTTTGCCACCTTTGCTTTAGTGAGGAGACATCGGACCAATTTTACGGCATTTTTCATAATGGTTCCTCCGCTTAAAGATTATTTAGCATATATTAACCCTTTATTTCAAGGATTAAATTTGAATCGGCCAGGCCATGCCTCAATTCTCATATAAAGCCAGAGATAGAGGGGGAAAACTCATAACCGGCGAGATGGAAGGGGCTAATCGGAGTGAAATCGCCGGCCGGATCGGGGGTATGGGATACATTCCGGTATTTATACAAGCGACGACCGGTAAAACCTCCCTGATTCCTACCGGAATAAGGAGGAATCGGGCTGGGGCAAGGAAATTTCCTTTTCCTTTTTGGGTCAATTTAAAAATCAAACCGAAAGACTGCTGTTTTTCACAGCCAATTAGCCACTGATAATCCGGGATACCCATCACCACAGGGATGTCAATCCTATCGGAACAGTCTGAGAATCCCCTTCTCAGTAATGCTATCCGGGAAGCCCTGGATCGGGTTAAAGAAGGGGACCCCTTATCCGACGCCCTGGCCAGTCATCCCAAGATATTTTCAGAAATTTATATTCAGATGGTAAGGGCCGGAGAGGCCTCCGGAAAACTGGAAGAGGTCCTTAACCGTATCGGCTCTTTTTTAGAATACGACATGGAAACAAGGCCCGCATAAAATCGGCCACCCGTTATCCCAAAATGGTCTTTGGGGCCTTGATTGGGGCCTTCCTTTTTGCCATCTATTTTATCATCCCCAACTTTATGGGATTATTTAAAAGCTTTAAAACGGCTCTGCCCCTTCCCACCCGGATGATGTTGGGCTTGCACTATGTTTTTTCCAACTATTGGTATCTGATATTCGGCCTTATGGGGGCTATCATCGGCGGATTTCAATGGTACATTCGAACCGAAGCGGGACATTATCAATGGGACCTGGCTAAAACCAAACTCCCGATTATGGGGCCTGTTTTTTTGCGAATTTTTATGTCCCGGTTTACGCGTATGTTTGTGACCCTGAACCGCAGCGGCCTGCCCATGCTGGAAACCCTGGAGATTGCCGCTTCCACGGTGGGCAATGTTTATATCTCCAAGATTATTATGAGCATCCATCAATCGGTTAAGGATGGGGACTTTGTCGCAGAAAATGAAAGACAAATCCATATTCCCGCCTTTGGTTATCGAGATATTTGTCCGTGGGAGAAGCTTCCGGCACCCTGGATGAGATAGTGGAGAAGGTTTCGGAGTTTTATGACAAAGAAGTGGACAATGCCGTAAAAAACCTTTCTTCCCTTATCGAGCCGATCATGATCGTTTTTATGGGAGCCATGATGCTTTTTCTCGCCCTGGCCATATTCATGCCCATGTGGGATATGGCCAAATTAGCTAAGGGGGGGGGGTAGAATATTTTATATTGAAAAAGGCGATAAATAATGAAATAATAAAAACTATTAAACCTTTAATCATAAAATGACGATACAATATAATATTATTGATGCTCACGTAAGAAGCTGCTGAAGTCAAGGAATATAGCCCATTTAAAAAATATGTAGTAATATAAATTAGTTATGTATGTAAGCCTTAGTCGAAATAAAGATCTTGACGACTTTTTTCGAATGCATCATGAATAACTTCAAAAACTTTAGGGTTCATTTTTGGAGGAGAGGAGGTGAAAGCATGTTTAAAAATCAAAAAGGGTTCACGCTTATTGAATTGATTATCGTCATTGTGATCATCGGCATTTTGGCGGCGGTGGCTATCCCCAAGTATATTGACATGAAACAATCCGCGGCCAAAGGGGCGGCAGACGGTTTAACCGGCGCTTTAAAAGCCGCTGCCTCGATTGCCTATGCCGATTATGTTCTCAATGGTACCGCAAATTCAGGCTTGAATCAGACTATTATATCCGGAACGAATTATATGTCGGATACAGGCGGGGCCGTACCCACGGGAACAGGTTGGGCGGCAACCATCGGCGGGACAGCGTATGCATGGACATTTACCGGGCCGAATCAGGTTTCAGGTCATACCCCATGATAATTTAAATAGGTAAAGAACAGGGGCCGTATCAACTGGGTTTGCGGCCCTTTTTCTTTGCAATGTTTGGGTTAAGACCAGTGGTGATCGGGATGCGTATGAAGGAGTAGGGCTGAATTTTGAGAGCCAAAACCTTATGTTCCTCCTTTGGGTTTATTTCGTTCACTATGGATTTTGTATCCCTAAGCTAATTGGTCTAACTCTCCTAATTCCCTGAATTTGCCCGATTTTTTTCCTTTTTTCCCCTTGACTTGGTCTTTTTCTTATTTTATACTTTCCTCATCAAGTATCTTCGAATTAACTGGCAAAGGATTTAGAATGGAGTGAAATAATTTTTAATGGTATGAGACTCGTGGCCATTCGTTTTAATTTTTTATGGAGGAAAAAGCATGATTATGAAAAATCAAAAAGGGTTCACGCTTATTGAATTGATTATCGTCATTGTGATCATCGGCATTTTGGCGGCGGTGGCTATCCCCAAGTATATTGACATGAAACAATCCGCGGCCAAAAGGGGCGGCAGACGGTTTAACCGGTGCTTTAAAAGGCGCTGCCTCGATTGCCTATGCCGATTATGTCGTTAATGGTACCTCGACTGCAGGCTTGACTCAGACTATTATATCCGGAACAAATTATATGTCTGATACAGGTGGGGCCGTACCCACGGCAACCGGTTGGGCGGCAACCATCTCGGCGGGACGGCATATGCATGGACATTTACCGCACCGAACCGGGTTTCAAATCATACCCCTTGATAATTTAAATAGGTAAAGAATAAGGGCCGTATCAACTGGTTTTGCGGCCCTTTTTTTATGCTTCAACTATGGCTCACAATAGAAGATTAGGCTTCTTTTTATTGATTGTTTTTTCCGGTATCCTGTTATTATACTTCTGGGAGGCCTTGTTCCGATCCCAGTTAATGGTGGAAAGAGACCTGTCCATCTTTTTTTTCCCCAATTTGAAACTCTGGGTGGAGGCGGTCAAGGCCGGGGAATTTCCTTTATGGAATCCCTATACGTTATCCGGACAACCCCTTTTTGCTTCCCTGCAAACTTGTATTTTATATCCCCCCAACATACTTCTCTTGCTGCTTCCTTTAGGGTTTGCTTACAATCTGACTATAGTTTTGCATTTTTTTTTATCAGGCTGGTTCATTTATCTCCTCTGCCGGGAGATAGGAGGCAGTCGAACGGCAGGGGTTCTGGCTTGCCTTTCTTTTTCCCTGGGCGGATTTCTTCTTTCCATCCATAATGTCTTAAATACCTTCCAATCCGTTACCTGGACTCCCCTTATATTTTTTTTCTTTCTCCGCGCCCTTCGTGAATGGTCTTGGAAATATACTCTCCTTTCCATGATAACCATCCTGGTTCAATTTCTGGGAGCGGGAATAGAAGCCTTTCTCTTGACCCAGGTTTTCCTTCTCTTTTTGGTCTTTTTCCCTCAGTCCCTTTTGCCCAAGGACCGCTATCTCCCCTGGAAGTGGCGTCTCGGAATGGTTGTTCTCATTTATCTCCTGTTTGTTGGATTGGGGGCAGTTCAGATTCTTCCATTTTGGGAAATGACCAAAAACTCTGTTCGCTATTATGGATTTTCTTTCCAACAGGCCACCCGCTGGTCTTTAGGTTGGTCGGATTTCTTATATTTTTTCCTTCCGGATTTTTTTTATCGAGGCTTAGAGTATTATCCGACAGACCAGAACTATCTGAAAAGCATTTACCTTGGCATCATTCCTTTTATCATGCTCTTTTTCTTTTTTCGGGGACAGGATCGGAGAAGGCCCTGGTTCGGGATTATTTTATTAGTTTCACTCCTTCTAGCCTTGGGGAAAAGCACTCCTTTCTATCTGTGGCTATTTACTATTGTCCCCGGACTTCATACAATCCGGTATCCGGCCAAATTTTTCTTTTTGACCAATATATTTCTTTGCCTATTGACCGGGTTGGGCTGGGATGCTCTGAGGGATCGTCTTAAAGGGGATCTCCAACAAAAACAGGGAGCCTTGAAAAAGGGGTCCATTATTCTGGCTTTTTTCAGTGCTCTGATCTTGCTTGGTTTATCACTTTTTCATGGTCCCCTTCTATCCTTTTTGAACCACTCTTTTCCCATCAGCTATGCCAGGCCCTGGGGGTTAAATCTCCATAATCTGGAGCGGTTTTCTTTTTTTGCCCTGCTGACTTTTCTTTTTTTTATCTTCCTGGCGGATCGAAAGATCTCCATAAAATGGGCAGCGACCTTTTTGATTGTCTTGCTCACCTTGGACCTCTTCCCGGCCAACTGGGGTTATTACCGGCGAATGGATCAAAAAAGTTTTTTTTCAGTAAGTCCTAATTTGAAAGTGGTTCTTGATGATCCTGAAAAAAATCGTATTTATAAAGATCCGTTAATGGTCAATATAGGCATCCATCAAAAAAATAATATTGATGAATGGGTCTATTTTTTATTAAAAGAATGTTTTTCCTTTGATTATCCCTTAATTCATAGAATTCATAATGCTTCAGGGTTCGGGCTTCTGACTTACCTGCCCTATCACGATCTATTGGCTGTCCTTTATGAGACATCCGCTTCTCCCAAAGCAACCGATATCTTGAGGGTAATGAATGTAAAATATCTTCTTTGGCGGGAGGCCATTCAGGACCCTTCTTTTAAACTGATTCACACGGGTGAAACCTATGATGTTCTGCCGGATGTTGTTTCCGATCGTCCTCCTATGCAAGTTCCCGTAAATAAAACGATTATTCCCCATTTATATGAAAACAAGGGAGTTCTCCCCAGGGCTTTTCTGGTCTCAAGGTATCAGGTAGTCCGGGACCGAAAGCAGAGGATCGTGAAGTTGGAAAAGAAAGATTTTGACGTAACCAATGTCATTCTTTTGGAAGAAACGCCGCTTCCCCCTCCTTCCGGGGACGGGGCAATCCCTGCTGGGGATGGCGTTCGTATCTTATCGCAGTCATTAAATCGGATTGAACTCGCAGCCTCCTGCACGGGTCCGCGCCTGCTCTTTTTAAGCGAAACTTATTATCCCGGCTGGAAGGTTTGGATTGACGGGAAAAGAGCAAAAATATATCGGGCCGACCACGCCTTTAGGGCCGTGGCCCTCGGCCCGGGCCGGCATATTATCAGTTTCATTTATCGGCCGTTTTCTTTCTATTTCGGCTTAGCCGTCAGTGCCCTGACCTGTATTCTATTGATTGGGTATTTTATCGTTTTTAAGAAAAAATCATCTTGAAGTTATTGAGAAATTTTATGGCCATTCCCCAAAGCCTTTATTGGTTTCTCAAAGAAAGGTCCCTGGCTGCAAAGCCGGGTAAAATCGGTCCTCCTGTTTTTCAAATAAAAATACTCCAGTACATCAGTCTGATTTTTTTGTCTTCCGCCCTGGTTTGGATGGTGATTGTTCATATGAGTATTCCCGTGCTGCCTTATGAAGATGCTTTTATTACCTTTCGATATGTGCAGAATTTTCTGGAAGGGAAGGGAATAGTTTATAACCAAGGCCAAAAGGTTTTTGGAAGTACCACGCCCCTCTATTTTTTTTGGTTATCTTTTTTGAAATTCTTTTTTTCCGAATGGTCTATCCCTCAACTGGCTGTTCGTTTCAATTTTATCCATTTCGGTTCTGCGGGGGTAGTTCTTTATTTCCTTCTAAAAAAATATTCCGGTAACCTGCCTGTCGCTTTGTTAGGGACCCTAAGTTTCTTAATGAATCCTATCCTGTTATATGTTTCCGGTGGGGGAATGGAGTCATTCCTTTTTGTTACTATGCTTCTTCTGGTCCTTCTTAGTATGGCCTGTAAAAAACCGATTTGGACAGGGATTTTCTGCGGCCTATCCGTGTTGACCCGGCCTGAGGGGCTGTTGATCCTGCCGTTAGCGATCATTCGGTTTCGACATCGTCCAGGGGAACTCGCGGAAATACTGCTGTTTTTTTCTGTAATGTTTCTGCCCTGGGTTATTTTTGCCTGGTTGTACTTTGGTACCCCTATTCCATTATCGCTTATAGCCAAAACCAAGCCTCTTTATCCTTTACCGATGGGGAACGCCTTAGGGAAGATTAATGAATGGATGACCGCCTGGATGGTGGGATTTATTCCCAAAAGACTCAAGATATTGACAACTATAACTGCCTGGGGACTTCTTTCCTTGTCTTCATTGGGAGCACTCTTTGCATTCAGAGATACCGGCAGATCGGTTAGGCCGGGCATCCTCCTGTTTTGGCTTTTTATTTTATCGTATGGGATCGGTAATCCCCTTTTTTTTTCCTGGTACTGGCCGAATGTTTATACTTTTGCATTAATCACCTTGGTTTCCGGTTTTTATTTTTGGGGACTTTTTTGGTCCGTTTCTTCAAGGAGGCTTGGTTGGATGGTATGGTCTATCGGTGGTTTATGGTTGATCTACGCCACGTTAATGCCGAATCTAAAGCCTATCTTGGATAAAAAGACAGGCATAGGTGCCACAACCATGATCATTATTTCGGATGCCTCACGCTGGCGAATTTTAGCTTACGAACAGGCGGCCAAGGTTCTCAATCGGGTAACCCTTCCAACCGATACGGTAGCCGCATCGGAAGTTGGGGCTTTGGGATTTTTTTATAAAGGTTTTATTTATGATGCCTGCGGTTTGATCAGTCCGGAAGCTCTGCCCTATTTGCCGGTTCCACCCGATCAGCGGTTAGGTTCTAATATTGGGGCCATATCAACAGATTTTACAAAAAGTGTTAACCCCGATTGGGTCGTGACCATGCCTTATTTTTCCTTAAAGAGTCTGGCCTTATCAGAATGGTTCAACACCCACTTCGAACTCTATGAAAAGATACCCTTGCCTTTTCCGCTTTGGGGAGACAGCTTCGTTTACATCTATAAGAAAAGGGCTTGAATGCATCAAAACAAGATTTCCTTTGCCGGTGGGCATCATCCTTTATGAGATTTATTAAAAGGTTTGAAATGCGGGTTGGGAGTTGGCCCATTATTTATCTTTTCTCTTCTTAGCTATTGGATATATGATCCAGAATCCAATCTAAGACATCAATTATAGCTACCTTCGAGGATGGTCTGGCCTCTTCTTCCGGCCCCTGGTGCAGATGATGAGGATATGTTTCTATGTCTCTCCAATGGGGGGCATTGTCCCACCTAATGAGGAATTCTCCATCCGGGGATACCCAATGATAGGAATATTTATCCTCAGAAGGAGTAACCACTTCTCGAATATACAATATCGAATTATCTTGCAGTATCGTCTTAATTCTCAAATAGTTAATGTCTTTTTCTTCAATAAACTCTAATATCTCCATCTCTTTTACACATTTATGATTTTTGATGGCAATAAGAAAATTAAGCATTAGAAATACTCATATATCGTTCTTCCCACATCGTAAAGGCGGTATGAAAGGCTTTCCATTCTATGTAGTCATCCCACAAGGTAAAACTTTCTTTTTTGTTTGATAGAACAGATTTTTCAAAATCTTCGAACTCTTCTTTGTACTTGCTTTTGTAGACCTCTTCTTTCTTTCTATATTCTTGCATTTTCAATAATGCTTTTGCTGTTAAATATTCAATGAAAGATTGAAGATTCTCTTGTTCTTCTTTAACCCAACTTGGTAATATTTTTAACATATTCAACCCTCCTTTTAGATAATTTGGATTCAACCAGTACTATTAATAAATCAACCCCTTCTGAGGGGCCAATTCTTTTACTCTGTATAATTATACCTTTCCTTTTATTTTTTTTGAAGTATAATATGATATTATAGAAGAAATCGTAAAAAAGATACTTGCCCCGATAGGGCAGGTCACCAAGAATGAAAATTTTCCAATTTCCTCATTGATCAAAGGTCTCAAGCCGGCAAAAAGGAAAAATCAAGAGTTTCCTTTTTTGCTCTAAGCCATAAGGGGCATGATGTCCAAAGGCTTTAACGTCATCGAATTGATCCATTTGATAAAAAAAGAAAATTTCCAGATTGAACTCCGGGGATGTTAGGATTTAAGGGCGATGAACCGTAAGGGTTTCACTCTTATTGAACTGATTATTGTTATTGTCCTGCTGGGTATTTTAACGGTAATGGCCGTGGCTACGATCGGAAATCCTCGGGGGGCTCAGGCTATGGCCGAGGCGGAGGCCCTGAAGGCCAATCTGAGGTTCACCCAATCCAAAGCCATGAGTGATCTTCCCGGAAATATCTGGAGCTTGAATATCACTGCCTCCGATTATACGATTCAGAAAAATGGGGGGGTGCCCACTCCATCGGTCAATCTTCCCGGCTCGAACTCGGGGACCTACACCCTGCCTAATGCCTTGACGATCACTTCGGGTACCGGATTGATCCGGTTCAATTTCCGGGGACAGCCGGTAGACGCCTCGGGAAGCCCCCTTAACGGCCAATGTTACTATCACCGTTAATGGTGCCCCCGCGGTTACCGTCACCCGGGAGACAGGATTTGTCCCATGATGAAACGTCGTTTAAACCAAACTTCGGGCTTTACCCTTATCGAACTCATCATCACCATTGCCCTTGCCGGGATTGTCATGATGATGATTATGCCCTACTTCCTATCCGGCATCACCACCAGCCACCTACCGGGCCAGAGGCTCCAGGATGCCATGGCCCTTCAACGGGTTATGGAAAACATGAATGGGGCTTACGGGGCGTCCAGTAAGGACACTGCGGCCCTGCTAACCCTTCAATACAATATCACCAATAGCCATAATCTGTTTTGCAACCCTGCCGTTTTCGACTATACCGTTTTTAAAAATGAATTTATTAGTTTTAATAATAATACTGGAGCTGAGTTGCCCCCGGGCTCATCGCAATTAATTTTAAAGGTAACCATCCGAAGCACGACCAACCCCGGTTTTCAATTAACCCAGCTTTTTACTGTGCGGGTTTCGCATTGATTGAGGGTTCATGACTGACCATCCTAACCAACAAGGTTTTACCATGATCGAGTTCATCGTGGTCATAGTCGTTCTTGGGATACTGGTGTTGGGCGGAATCTTTGGGTTGAAGCAAGCAATGGACGGCTATAGTTTGGCCCAGGCGAGTGCCACGTCTACACAAAAGGCCCAAAACGCCCTGGATCGCATAGTTAGCGAATTGTCCCACATCACCTATAACAGCGGCTCGGCGCGCTATAGTATCACGGCAGGGACAGCAAGCAGCATCACCTATACCGCCAACTTCGGGGGAACCGATGAAAGCGGTACGGTCATAACCCTGTCCGGCAACCAGGTTTTGCTTAAAAATTATTTATTAACCGACAGCGTGGCGACTAATGGGCTGCAGTTACTTCTTTGGACGGAAACGGCACGTCTGTGGCAGCTACCGGTACAACCATGCATCTTATCCAGATTGCTTTAACCATCCAGGTAACTCCCAGTGTGACCCGGCCCTATACCGCCAGGGTGGCTTTGCCAACAATATAAGGATTAGTTGAAAACAGGAGATAGAAGCCTATGATCTCAGCCAATAACCAAAAAGGGTTTTCCCTCATCTTTCTGATCGTTATCATGTTGGTCCTGGCCGGGATGGGAGCGGCCATTTATACCTTTACCAGCAGCAGCTCTTACACACAATTATCAGAAAATAATCGAAACCGGGCCTATCAGTTGGCTGTGGCGGGAATGAATTACGCCGCAGAACAATACTACGCCAATGTCGATTTAACTACTCTAAACAATATCTATACCCTGGGCGATGGACAGGGAACATTTTCTTACACCATCACTGCCATTACCGGGGCGGCCCCCCCCTACTATGATGTGATCTCCACGGGGACCGTAAACGATACTAACGGGTTGCTTCTGGCCAAGGCCCAGGTCCGATCCAGTAGTACTCCCAATACACCCAATTTTTTTCCTATTCAGAACCCTGAGCCCCCGGTCAATCAAACCGTTATGTCCATTACCATGGAAAATTTGAGCGGCCTCAAATCCCAAGACCTGACCGACGACCATCATCATACCATGGTCCAGGTAGCAGCTTACGTGGCCACCGGGGGAACGCACCTTTACTGGGCAGCCTTCACCGACCTGGGGACCTATTCGATTCCCGACGGCGACAACTCAAGATGTGATATAGGGTTTCACGTGGCCCGGATTAACGATAGTTATGCCAATCAGCTCCGCCAGTCCTGGAATACCTATAACCATGTCGATTATGACCTTCAGGTCAAGGTGGGCTGGTACAAGGACTTTGGGGCAGCCGTCTCCGGGCTTAATTTCCGCTGGCACGAAACAGCTAATAATTCAGGTTTGTTTGAAGGGTACGGCCTGGCCTTTATGCGCTATACCTACAGCGACTCCGGCTGCGGATGGGGATGGGGATGGGGATATGACTATATCCCCTACAGTATTAAGCCCCCGGGAAAGGCCAATAAATTACTTCTGGTCCTCTGGGAGCAACGGGTAGTAGGCGGGGTGGAACGGAGGCGCTGGCTGGCCTATGCCGAGTTGGGCACCCCGGCGAACTACTCCTATTGGCATGATAACCGTACCGGGAATGACCTGAAGGTCGTGGGTGCCCAGGATGATGCGGACGGTCTTTTAAGCGACAACTCCCTGGTACTGGTCCGGGTCAAGGATAAAATGGTGGGGGGGCAGCGGGTTAATGAAATCAATGTATTTTACGGAGATGGCTCCCCTAATTACAACTGGGCCCGGACCCCTAATTCGGTGGCCACCGATATCACCCGCAAACGGATGTTTCCACAATGGATCCGATCAGATCTTTTTCCCAGTTGGCCTTCCAATAAACTGGGCCTGTTCAGTTATACCGATGCCGGAACGCCTCATTCCATTTATAATTTCTGGGACCCGGACCCCGCTATAACCACTGATCCCACCTACTATGATTTCTTCACCCTTGAAAGTGCTTCAAACAAAATCGGTCCGCAACCGCCATCGACCACACCTATGTCGAATCCGGTGCAATGGATACTTAATTCCGACTACGCCGATACGAGAGCTGATACCAGCACCCCCCCCGCGAACACGGATTTAGTAACCATGCTTTCCGATAAAGGCACCCTGCGGACCTATAAGTTTGTCCTTAATAATTTTGAAACCTGGAACCTGGAAGCAGGTCTCCATGTCATGGGAAATTTAAATAATTCAGACCGGACCGTAGCCTTTGACGACTTTGCCCTTCAAATCCTGGGAAAAAGTGAAAATTAGTTTCATGGAATTTTAAATCCTGGAGTTGGAAGCCGAAATGATACTGGCTACTTGATACTGGATAAAAACAAAAAGCGATTCCTTATTCTGAATAAAGTCCATCCAGCATCCAGTATCGTTTGTTCCAAGGCGGAAGTCACGAGTTTTAGAAAGGTTAGGAATAAATTTTTAGATTTGGTTGCTTTGAATCTAAGCTCTTACAATATGGGTAGTTACCCGGTGAGGTGATCAATGAAATTTTTCCATTTAAAAATAACCGGGATTCTCCTGGGCGGCTTTTTGTTCTTCTGGGCGGGCAGCGCACAGGCCTTGGTATCTCTCGAGCATTACGAGAAAATGAAAATGCAAAAGGAACAGAAAACCCAGGGACCTGAAAAGGTTCAATCGCAGGCACCGATCAAGGTCAAGGTGACTCGTCCGGGGGAAGGGCGCCCCACCCCCGGCAAAGCCGGGCAGAAGTAGTTTTTATGAGCTGGCCTGAAATTAGGGCCATCCAAATCTTTGGAGATTATTGGGATTCAACCTCTGATGCTATGTTCTATATATGGTTATTTCCCTGAACAGGGCTTACTTAAATTCCCCCTGGTTACTTGTTTGGGATCCTTTCTCCCTGACAGCAATCTCTTTAGATCTCCTTGGTTCCCTTTCCTGTTTCAAGCCATATCTTGTATAATAATAAAAATTTCATACCAGATATTGAGTTTTCCCTTGACTTTTTCCCTTTTTAAAAGTAGAAAATTATTTAATATTCATATTAATAGAATTTATTTATTCGGAGAATACCGCAGGGGAACATCTGAACCTCGGGAGGAGTTTTTCAATCCACGTGCCTTAAGACTTCAAGGAAAACTTAATTGTATTCATTCCAACTGACCAAAAAATTTATAGGAATCGATATCGGGACTCATTCCTTGAAGATTGCCGAATGCCAACGAGCCGGTGACAAGGTCACCCTGATTAATTACGAAATAATTCGGCTGCCGGAGGTTTTCGGATCGGATCAGACTCTCAACTCCCAGGAAATCTCCCTCTTCATTCGTGATGCGCTTAATAGAAGGCGTATCCGGACTGGAGACACCGTCTCGGAGGTCACCGGCCCCTGGACGGTTGCCAGACACCTTTTTATGGCTGATCTGGCCGATGATGAATTGAGGGAGGCAATCCGCTGGGGTTCCAAGGCCGATTTCCCTTTCGCCCTGGATGATGCCATTATAGATTTTTATAAGCTGGAGGTCTTAAAACAGGAAGACGGGGAAGCCGAAGCCGAAATTATTACCGCCGTAGCCACCAAGGAAGTGGTTGATGAACAGGTGGCCCTCTTAAAGGGAGCGGGGCTGAAACCCCTTTTTCTATCCATCCCTTCCTTCAGCTTAATGCAGGCTTATCGTGTCACCGAACCCGCCCCCTGGTCTGAGACGGCTGTTGTCGTTGATTTGGGGAATAAAAGCACCCAAATCATTGTCCTGAAAGAAGGGAAACTTAAATTTTCCAGAGAAATTGCGGTAGCCGGAGATGTCTTTACACAGTCATTAACCGGGACCTATGAGATAGAAGGGGAGAGGGAAGAGATTGAAGAAGCCGTTGCCGAAAGGATCAAGATCAAAATCGGACTCTTGGGGGAAGAAGGGGCCGATCCACTCATCGAAGGCGTTCCGGTGGATCAGGTCCAAAAACGCCTCAGCTTGGTCATGGACCGGCTCCTTCTTGAGGTTGAACGATCTTTAAATTATTATAAAAACCAGTTTAAGGATTATGAGATACAAAGGATTTTCTTAACCGGAGGAGGTAGTCTTTTAAAGGGTCTAAAGGAGGTCCTGGAAAAAAATTTGGAAATTCCGGTTCAATTTTTCCAAACCGCCGGTTCGTTGACGCTTAAGAAAAAAATCAACGCAGACCTTTTTTTAAGGGATCTGCCTTTCCTGACTACTCTTTTGGGTCTGGTCACCCAAACGCAGCCCTTCATCAATCTGAGTTCCCAATATACCGTTCCCCAGGTCCGAGCCGTTTCCCTTCAAAAATTTTTAAAACCTGTTCTGGTAAGTGTTCTACCCCTCGGGGTGGTCCTTTTTTTCGGATCTCAATACTGGAGCGCCAGCCGGGAAGTTATCAGGCTTAAGAAAGAGATAGTCACCAAAAAAGAACAACTGGCCCGAGTGGGTAAACCGGTCGAGGAGATGGCCCGTCTGGAACTGGAAGAAGCCCGGTTAAATACCGAAATGGAACGGTTTCCCCAAGTCGAGATCCGAAAACTCCCTGTAAATAATATTTTTCAGGAATTGAGCCGCCTGGTGCCTTCCAATATGACTTTAACCCGTTTTGAATTTTCTAAGACCCTGGAGGCCCGAAAAACCTCGGAGCCCGAGGTCCAGGCCGTAAGTAGTCTCGAAAAGGGCAAACTTGAGTTTCAATTGACTATTCAAGGTTTGATTTTTGGCTCCGACCAGGAAATTATTGCCACTTTGTCTGATTTTACCAAGCTCCTGAACCGGTCCTCTTTTTATAAAGAGGCCAAAGTCCGGACAACGTTAAAGAGCAAAGAATATTCAAAAGGAGCCGCAGAATTCACGATCACGGCCAAGCTTAGGGAAGGGACCGCTCGGTCTTTGGGGGGTTCTTCCTGATGGTCTTGAAGACTCGGGAAAAGATAATGATCGGGGTGGCTGTATTGGTTGGAGTCGTCATGGGTTTTGATCAATTTGTCACTACACCCAAGAAAAAAGAGGCCTTGGCCCTTCAACAGCAGGTTCAGGAAGCCAATGAAAAGCTGGCCGCAGTTACCGGGTCTTTAGTCGGACTTAATCAGATGAGAAAAAGGGTGGAAGAAAAAAGAAAAGAGACAGAATCCTTGACCGGCAGGATTCCTGATGACCGTCAGTTGGGGATTGTTCTGGACCAACTGGGAAAAGAAAGCCAGACCAAACAAATCGATTTGGTTCAGTTGAACGTAAGCGATCAGGCTGCCGGAGGCCCGAAAGATGATAAACGGGGGTCCAAATCCGGAGACTTCAAAAAGGTGATATTGGATGTGGAACTGGCAGCCGATTTTGGGAGTATCGGCCCCTCTTTGGAGAATATAATCTCCCTGCCTATTTTCTCGGAAGTTGAAAAGGTCGATATTCGGCGAAAAGAGGAGCTGTTTCCTAAATTACAGGTGACCTTACAACAGACTTTGTATATTTCTCCTTCCCTTGAGAAGGAATCCCAGAGTGAGGGAGATGGGCAAAAAATTCGGAAAACGCCTTAAAAAATTTACCCCTTTATTTTTGGTAATTTTCTCCCTCTTTTTTTTAAACGGATGGATCATGGAGAGGGCGGAAGGGGCTTCGGGGGAACGTAATCCCTTTGCCTTGCCAGCCGGGGTTCAAAAGGGTGGGATTGGAAAAAAGATCGATGGGACCGGTTCTGCAAAGGTGGGGCCGGAATCGACTCCGGGGTTCCGGGTGACCACTATTTTGATCAGCGGGAGAACCAGGGTAGCGGCTATCAATGGGGTCTTGAAGCAAAAAGGGGATGAGGTTAACGGCTATCGGATTATGGAGATCGAAGACAAACAAGTGATTTTTTCCAAGGGAAAAGAAAGGCTGACGATTAGAATAGACCCAACGGTCGGCTATTCTTTTAAAAAGATGAATTCTAATATTAGAGTCATGGGAACTTCAAAATGAAAAAATACCTTTGGGCGGGAATTCCTTTGATTTTTTTGGGGTTGTGGACAGGGGTCTGTGTTGGGGCCGATCTTAAGGGAAAAGGTCTTATCTTACCTTCTCTGGAGGGAGTTAAACCTTTGGAGGAAGGGCAGATCCCAAAAGAAAAATTGTATTCCCTCTCTGTTCGGGATGCCGACTTAAAAGAGGTCCTTTTCGCTTTTTCCAAGGATAACGGGATCAATATTATTGTTGATCCGGATGTCTTTGGAAAGGTCACCGTGGACCTCAAAAAAGTGACTATGGCGGCGGCCCTGAATGCCCTCCTTAAACCCCTTGATCTGGATTATCAACAGGAAGGAAACCTGATCCGGGTTTCACGGCCGAAGATGGAAACCCGCACTTTTATCTTAAATTATCTGACGACTATTCGCAAAGGTTCCGGATCGGTGTCCGGCATCGGCGGGTCTTCCGCCGCCAGCACCAAGACAAGCAGCGGGTCGGTATTGAGTCAGGTGATCACCGAAGATCATGCCGATCTTTGGGATGAAATCAAGGAAGGCATAAAAAATATTCTCACCAAGAAAACAGGAAAAAGGACCATAAAAAGGGAAGGGGAGATTTCAAGCAAAGACACTGAAAAAACAGCCGGCGGAGAGAAAAGCGGTGCGAGCTATGTGGAGGAAATAGAGGCGGAAGGGGATGGGAAAGTCCTGATCAATAAAATGGCCGGCATGGTGATCGTGACCGATTTTCCCAGCCGGCTTAGGGAAGTGGAAAAATTTTTGGCCAGGGTGGAAGAAACGGTTCAAAGACAGGTCTTTATTGAAGCTAAAATTGTTGAAGTTTCCCTAAATGACAATTTTCAATTGGGGGTCGATTGGCGTTTGATCCCCAATATTATGAATTTAGGTGTTGGGGGGTTTATAAGCCAGAATCTGAGCGGGACCACGAATTATCCGGCCAATAATAATTTCCAGATCGGATTGGCCAATACCGATTTCAATTCCATGCTGGACGCCCTTTCCACCCAGGGAAAGGTGGAGGTCCTTTCCAGTCCCCGGGTCTCTACTTTGAATAACCAGAAGGCCATTGTCAAGGCCGCGATCGAAGACGTTTATTTTGATGTCACCGTGGCCGCCGGCACCCCGCCGATTACAACGGCTACACCGAAATATATTACCATTGGGGTGATCTTGGATGTCACCCCTCAGATCGATTCCGACGGGACGATCATCATGGATATTCACCCCAGTGTCACCGAACGGGTCAGTACCGCGACCTTTAAGGATACCGGTCAGCAGGCCCCGATCATCAGCGTTCGGGAGACCCAGACTATTGTCCGGGTTCGTGAAGGCCAAACGATATTGATCGCCGGTTTGATGCAGTCCAAAGAAAAGGAAGAATTGAACGGCCTTCCCTGTTTGATGAATATACCGGTGGCCGGTCAGGCCTTCCGTCAAACTCGGAGAGATAAAACCAAGTCGGAGATCATCATCCTGATTACCCCCAATTTATATAGCGGTCGAAGAATCATTGATTTTACCAATCAGGGAAACCGAACCATTGAGGACTATCGTTCCCACCCTACCCCCGGGCGCCATGACCTGGTGAGGTGATCCTATGTACCAACGGTATTTCGGATTAAAAGAAAAACCCTTCCGGATAACCCCGGATCCCCGCTTTCTCTATTTGAGCGAAAAACATGCCGAAGCCCTGGATCATTTAATGTATGGGATAACCCAGGGTGAAGGATTTATGGTTATCAGCGGGGATGTAGGTACAGGAAAGACGACGATCATTCGGTCCCTATTAGAGCGATTGGATGATTCCAAGATAAAAACGGCCATTATCCTTAATCCCCTGTTGGAGATTGACGATTTATTGAAGTCTATCCTGGAAGATTTTGGCCTTTCTCCTAACGGAAATTCCAAGAAGGACCTGATCGATCAGTTGAATTCCTTCTTGTTATCCCTTAACCGGGAAGGGTGTAAGGCTATTGTTATTATTGACGAGTCCCAGAATCTGGCTCCCGACCTGCTGGAAGAACTCCGATCCCTATCCAATCTGGAAACGGATCAGGAAAAATTGCTTCAGATAGTCCTGGTCGGGCAACTGGAATTATGGAACAAGCTGAACCGTCCTAACTTGAGACAACTTAAGCAGCGGATATCGGTCAATTATCGTCTGGAGCCTTTATCTCTGAAGGAGATGAAAGAATATATCTCCCATCGCTTGTCCATTGCCGGTTTCCATGGTGATTTGGCTTTTTCAACCAGAGCTCAGCGCTTGGTTTTTAAGATCTCCAGAGGGATTCCCCGGTTGGTCAATATGCTTTGCGATCGAATCTTACTGGTCCTGTATCTTGAGCAGAAAGTACGAGTAATTCCGGCCCATGTCCGCAAGGCCACAGAAAGCCTGCGGGGAGGGAAACAATCCGTTTCGGTCTTGAAAGAAGTATTTTCCCGTCGTCTGGCTTTTGGCGGGGGGATTGGAGGGTTGATCATTTTTTTGGGCACTTTAAGCCTGTTATGGTTATCCCCCCGGAATAATACGACTCTTGAAGCGACCATACTCCCAGGAAAGATGCCGGGAATTCATAATTCTGTTTCCCCTGTCCTGTATTCGGTGCACATCGCTTCTTTCAAAAGAAAGGCTAATGCCGACCGGGAAATAGAAAAAATTCGTCAAGAAGGTCTTGAAGCTTTTCGCATGGAGATCCGAGTACCCGATACGGGTACCTGGTACCGTATTTTTGTGGGTCAATATGAGACCAGGGAAGAGGCCCAAAGTCTGGCCAAGCGTATGAGAGAGAGCGGATCATTCCCCTTTTCCTTGGTCACCTCTTTCCCTCAGGGGAATACCAAAACCACACCGGAAATTAAGGGGTCAACGCTATGAGCCTTATCAGGCAAGCCTTGAAAAAAGCAGCCGATGAAACGGAATCCCCTCCACCTTTACCCTCCGATGAAGGGAGCGGGGGGAGAAAATCCGGACCTTTTTCTTTCAAAATAACAGGTCTGGTCATTCTATTATTGATAGGTTTGAGCGGGATTCTTGTTTATTATTTTTTCCCGGAAAAGGTTCCCTTTGCTAAAATCAAGCCTCCTCTGACCCCGAAACCAATTGTTAATAATGAAATAAAACCACCGAATCCGGCTCCGGTCCAAAAAAAAGAAGTTACCCCGCCGAAGGTGGCTGAAAAGGTTGTAGCCAAAAATGTCCCGCCCCTCCCGGCCCAAATGGAAAAATTACCCGACCAGGACCCGATCAAAAAGAAGGCAGAGAATTCAACGGCTGTTCCCAATCGATGGATCAGTCCAATATCGAAAGCTCGGATCATTCGCCAACCTCATCCGACTACGCAAAGGGCCGTCAAAAAGAAGGGGCCAGGTGAAATGGCCGAACCGGCCAAGGTCACGGCTGCTCAGGAAGAAATGGACTCCTTCCAGGTGGTTAGTTTGTTTAATGAGGCGGTTCGAAATCAGCGTAAGGGTTTGTTCTCTCAGGCCATCGATTCCTATCAGGAACTATTATTCATCCGTCCCAATCATTGGGAAACCTATAATAACTTGGGCCTGATTTATCAGGAGCAAAAGCGTTTCCCTCTTGCCCTGGAGATGTTCCAAAAGGCCCTCATGTTGAATCCCAGGTATCTAAAGGGAATAAACAATTTAGGACTTTATTATTTTAACCTGGGCAAACTTGAAGAGGCCGGAAACCAGTTCGGAAAGGTCCTGGATTTAGACCCGAGTTTTATACCGGCCTATATCAACTTAGCCGTGGTTTTAAAAAAGCAGGGTCAGGTGGAACCGGCCAGAAAAACCCTTCTGAAGGCCTTGGAATACGACTCTGAAAACATCGAAGCCCATTACAATTTGGGTCTCCTATGGGAAGATCAAGGGGTGGAAAGTAAAGCCCTCGAACATTATAAAAAATTTATTTCCAAGGCCCAAGGACAAGGATCCTATACGGCCTTGGCCGATGAATTAAAAAAGAGATTTCCGACGTTGAAATGAGGGACAGGGTCCTGGGGCGAGGCGTAAGGGTTCAGGAAATGAATTTTGAAATGGATAATTTTCCCTTGGACCTTTAGACCTTGGGCCGCGTACCTGATTTTACTTCCACCAAATATTGGCCGAAGGGGGGTCGTATAACTTAAAATTATTTCCTTGCCTGACCAGAGGCGATGTTTGGTCCTCATTGGCCTCCCGAAACAGGCGGTCTATGGTAAGCAAAAGGCCGAGGAACGGACCGTATTCGGCCAGGGCCTGTTTGGAATAGGCCGAACAACTGGGGAGCATGTAACATTTAGAGTCCAGGACCGGAGACAAAAATTTTTGATAACCCTCGACGCCGATCGAAAACATAGATGAATTATCTGAAGGAGGAGAAACACTCGGGTTGTCAATCGCAAGTCCTTCCCCGGTAAGGCTAAAAAGAAAAGCTATCAACAAACAGAAGGCCATTGTCCCCTTGAACCGATGAAAGTTTTCCCTCGGGAGTATGGTGAAGAGTCCTTTTGTCGATGTATTTATCGCCAACCTGATATTTTTAAAAGGCATGTTGCAGCACCAGATAAGGCATTGGTGAGGTTGTCGGGCCTTGGGAGAGGAGTCCAAAGCGGATACCATAATTTTGCAGGAAGTCGGTATCCAGCCTGCGATTGAATTTATGAGCGCTGTTCACCGCGCTGTAAATATTCCCGGAATACCAGGTCAATTCAATAACGGACAATAAGGCGCCGAGGCCGCTGTTTCCCTGCTGGAACGAAGAGACGGCCGCCCAGGTGAATAACGCGTTGACACTAAAGGCGATCAGGGCATCCTGCTTGCGGTCTAAATACAAATGTCCCGCCCCAGGCATGATAGCAGCCAGGGAACCGGCCATGGTTGGAGATTTATAGGGAAGATTTTCGGCTTTCTGAAAAAAGACTTCATGGGTCTCCTTTTCAGAATCCTTTAACGGGGAGTTTTTTAACAGGAGTCGAGCCGGGTCAAAGCGTTTTTGTTTAATCAAACCCCAGAGAATGGCCCGAGCAGCGGAAGATTTTACCGAAGAATGGCCTTCCTGAAGTATTTTTTCCCAGAGGAGCAGGGCTTTGTCTTCCTGACCCAGTTCCCAATAAGCCCTGCCGATTTTAAATTGGATCTCTTCTTTAAATGGAGTGTTTGGGGTTTGGCGAAGGACCCCTTCCCAATGGATAACAGCCTCCTTATGAGATTTGAGCAGAAACAGGGTTTCTCCGAGAAGGAAATTTCCTTCATCGGTTTTTGTACCGGAGGGGAAAAGAAACAGGAGCCTTTTAAATTCAGTGGCCGCCCGGTAATAATCATTATGCTGCAGCAGATGGTTGGCAAAAGCGAATTGTGCTTCTTCTGCCGGCAAGGGGGGGGATTCTCCGGCGGGGGCCAGTGAAGGCAAGAGGATAATCAACAATAGTCCGGTTATAAATTTCCCCAACATCCTGAAATTTCCTTTAATCGTGGATTTGAGAAAGGAACTTTCCCTAATCGGGAAATAGTATCATAAGCCTATTTAATAGCCAAGAAATATTCTGGGGTCGGAAAGAGGGTGGCCTTGTACTGTAAAAAAAAATATGGTAAAGGGAGGGTCTATTGGAGGTATTTAGCGCTTTAAATAACGGCCTCTTTCGCCTGATGTCTTGCGTTGGCCTCAAATTTTAGTCCTCGATATATTATAGGTTTTATAGTGGTCAAAATTCTTTTCTTTTTTGACCCTGAATAAAATTGAAAAGTTATATAAATTCTCATAATATTTTTTAAGGTATGGAGTAGACTATGCCCAACCGGTTTTGGACCCTGGTAATCCTCATTTTTTCGATCATTTTTTGGGGACTGCCCCTTTCCTCCCGCGCTGCTGAAGATATCTCTTCTGTGGGGTTGGGGACCACGAAGGAGCCATGGGAAATCGAAGCCCGGGAACTCACCTACGATAAAGATACCGAAATCTATACTGCCACCGGAGAGGTGGTCATCAAAAAGGAAAACCGGGTTTTAAAGTGCGAGTATGCCCGGGTTAATCAGAAAACCATGCTGGCCTACGCCCGGGGGAAAGTGGAATTTACAGCGGCAGGGGATGAACTTCATGGAGATGAATTAACCTTTGATTTGAATAAACAAACCGGCGAGTTAAAAAACGGCCGTCTTTTTCTTAAAACAAACAATTTCCATGTTACCGGAGAGCAGATCTGGAAAACGGGGGAGTCTTCCTACCGGATTCAAAACGGGACGGTAACCTCTTGTGACGGAGAAGAAGTCCCCTGGGAGATCAGAGCCAAAGAATTTCAAGTAACCCTTGAAGGGTATGGGCAAATTTGGCATTCCACTTTCCGGGTGAAGAATCTCCCGGTTCTCTATTTTCCCTACATGATTTTCCCGGCCAAAACCAAGAGACAGAGCGGTCTATTATTTCCCGATCCAGGCTATTCAACCAGAGATGGTTTTACTTTCAACCTCCCTTTTTTTTGGGCTATTTCCGAAAACACCGATGCCACCTTCAATGAATATTATATGAGTCGCCGGGGGTTTATGCAAGGGACGGAATTTCGATATGCCCTTTCTCCCTATTCCAAGGGGACTTTGATGCTGGATTATCTTTTTAAGGACTATGGAAGTGAGGAACAGTTTGAGGAAAAAAATATCCAAAAACCCTATTCGGAACGGTACTGGTTTCGTTCCAAGATAAATCAGCGATTACCACGGAACATGGATTTGAAGATGGATTTGGACTGGGTGAGCGACCAGGATTATCTGAATGAATTTCATGGGACTCCCAACGGTCTGGACAGAAACCGGTTAACCTTTCTGCGGGATTTTTCTCGAGACCTGGATGATCAACTCCAGATCGATCGGAGAAACAATGCCGTATTTACGAAAACCTTCGGCACCTATCAATTTACCGGTGGATTTTCCTATTATCAGGAGCTGGACCAAACCCATGATGCTTTAAATCAACTTCCTTATGCCCGTTTTGACGGGATTAAGCAGGTCCTATGGAAAAATCTTTATTATCAATGGGGATCCTCCTTTAACAATTATTGGCGCGAAACCCTGGATCGCGGTCAGGTTCTCCAATTGACCCCGACCCTCTACTATCCATTTAAGTTAAAAAGTTACCTGAACCTGGAAGGCTCGGTGGGGTTGACCGAGACCCTGTTTCAGGCCGATAATAAACTAAGCGAATCGGTTGAATCGTTCGGAACCAGTGCCGTTCCCAACTTTCGCCTGGATATGTCGACGGATATCCAAAAGATCTTTTCTTATTCAGGAGAAAAAGTTCAAAAAATTAAACATAACCTGCGCCCTCAGATCGTTTATAATTTCATTCCCGAAGTTACCCAGGACTCTCTTCCCAGTTTTGTTTCTCCCATCTACAAGGTTAATACGATTACCTATTATCTAATCAACACCCTCACTTCCAAGTCGCTGCTGGGGAAGGGCAAGGAAGAGGAGGACCTTTTTGGGTACCGGGATTTTGTCCAGTTCAAATTATATCAAACCTATGATATCAATGCCGCCCAACAGGTTTATTCCACTACTACAACCAACGCGGACGGAACCACCACCACAAGCTCTATCCAACCTTTTTCCAATATCTATGGTGAATTGGAACTTTCTCCCAATTCAAACCTAACCTTACGATCCAGTTTAGGATGGTCACCCTACACCGGACAAATGAATTCCCAAAGCTACAACCTGACTCTAATAGATAAAAAGGGCAATCGTGCTTATGTGGAATATCTGGCCTTTGGGGATCAATACCAGCAAATCAATGCCAACCTTTCCTGGAAGATAAACCCCATTTGGTCGGCCAGTTTTCTGACCCGGTATTCTCTGGACCAGAATAAGAATTTTGAAACGAACGTCGGAGTGTCATATAATCAACAATGCTGGGGGGTAAAATTATACTATTCAGATACCCCGGGTAATCAACAAATAATTCTTTCCCTATCCTTAAAGGGTCTGGGTGAATTTTAATCCCTTAATAAGGCTTCCTTAAAGATGAATCCTTTGATGTCTTTTCTTATCTTCTCCATTTCTGCATAAATTACCGGAAATGCGGCTGGCTTGAATGACGTTTTCCTGCAGGCCGTCCCAACCTGTGAGGTTTTGGTAAACCCTTTAAGAAAGAGTGAGAAATCGGGGAGCAGTAAGAAGGAGACTGGTTTGATGAGTGAGTCACAGAAACACCATTTGGAATCCATGTTTTACCCCCACAATATCGCCGTAGTCGGCGCCTCGCCCAGAGGCGGGTTGGCTGGAGGCCGGTGGGGAGGGAATAGCTATATCGAAGGTTCCATTAAACTGCATTTCAAGGGGAAGATATTTCCGGTCCATCCCACGGCTGAAAATATCCTCGGATTTACGGCCTATAAAAGCGTCTGTGATATTCCGGCCAAAGTCGACCTGGTTATCTTTAGTGTCCCTTTTAAGGTAGTGCTCGATGTCATGGCCGACTGTGTGGCCAAGGGTGTGAAATACGTTCATTTATTCACTGCCGGCTTCAGCGAAACCGGAAGGGAGGACCTGGCCCGTCTGGAACATGAAATGATCGATATGGCTCGTCAGGCCGGCATCCGGGTCATCGGTCCCAATTGCATGGGTTTGTATTGTCCCGAGGGGGGGCTGGCCTGGACTAATGAATTTCCAAGCAGGCCCGGTCCGGTCGGCCTTGTTTCCCAGAGCGGCCAATTGGCCGGAATGTTCATCTCTATGGCGGCGGGAAAAGGATTGCGTTTCAGCAAGGTCGTCAGTTACGGAAACGCCGGGGATCTGAAAAATCATGATTTTCTCGAATATCTGGCCCAGGATGAAAAGACGAAATTTATCGGGGTCTATGTGGAAGGTCTAAAGGACGGCCGCGCTTTTTTTGAACAGGCCAAAAAAATTTCCCCGGATAAGCCCATCGTTGTCTTTAAGGGCGGGAGGACCGAGGGTGGAGCCCGGGCCACCCAGTCCCACACCGCTTCTTTGGCCGGGTCCCCGGAAGTCTGGAAGGCTGTTTGCCGTCAGGCCGGTCTGATCTCAGTCCATTCCCTGGAGGACATGTCCGCCACATTCGGGGCTTTGATGCATCTGCCCCTTCCTTGCGGAAGAAACGTGGCCATCCTGGGCGGGGCCGGCGGCGGTTCAGTAACTATGACAGACATGGCCGAAGAAGCCGGGCTTCGGGTGCCGCATCTTACCGACCAAACGGTTAAGGCCATTGAGAGGTTTGTGCCCATCCAGGGCAGCAGCGCTAAAAACCCCTTAGACATCATGGGGGCTTTTTTCGGCCAGGGACCAGAAAACCTGATGAAACTCATGGACCTCTTGCGGGATGATCCGAACATCGATGCCCTGATCTTTAACCAGAGTGTGGATATCATTTCCCGGGTCGTCGGCCGGTCAATGATGGATGCCTTCGTCCAGTTGACCCGGGAGTCCATGACCCGTATGGGCAAACCGATCTATGTAGTCCTGGACAAGGGCCGCGGAGGACTTGAAAGCGAGATTCTCAGACAGGAAGTGGAAGACCGGTACACCAATGCCGGCTTTGCCACCTTTACCTCCTTTCCTCAGGCCGCCCGGATCCTGGCCGAGTTGGATCAATACCGACGGTATTTGGAGAAGGTCCGGGGAGCGGAAAGGTAGGATTAGGCCCTTTGATCCTGATTGGTGAGCCTTTCAGCTTTAGGTCAATATTATGATGAGGCCCTTAACAAAGGAATAAAAAATTCGATGTATCAAACTGTGACAGGGAGGAGTTAGCCATGGTCAGGGAAATTGGGGATGATGTTTTTGAAAAAGAAATCATCGGATACGAAGGAACCGTTCTTTTGCTGTTCTACGCCCCCTGGTGCGGGGACTGTCGGCGGATTCTGCCTGTTTTAAATAATTGTTCGGAATCACCGGAGTATAAAGAGGTCCGTTTCCTGCAAATGGATGTGGATAAAAATCCGCGAACCAAGAAGACCTTGAATGTTGAACGATATCCGACCCTTTATTTGTTCAAGGCCGGCAGGAAAGTAGCGGAACAGGTAGCCGAAGTGTCGGCTGAAGAACAAAAAAAGATTATTCAAGCGTTACTTTAATCAATTCTTTCTATCTCATTGAATTAATTTAATTGACAAGGCAGGGATGGCCGGAGGCAGGGGGAAGGGACTGTTACAATCAAGTAAACAAACAAAGAGAAAAGGATTAAGAAATCCGGACTCAATTTCCCTTTTTAATCAGAAAAGAAAATCGACTTTCCAGCCAGGGTTCAGGTTTTCCGTTAAAAACTTTTTCCACCAATTTGACCCGCTTGTTTTTGGCCATTAAAAGCACGCTCGAAGAACGGGTGCCATAATTGGGGCTTTGAATAAAGATCGAGGATAAAACCCGTTCCCAGTCCAAATCAATACCGGTTGACGGAAGGTTGTGATCCGGTGCAATTTTTCGATTGGATAAAATCTTAAAAAGAGCTTTTTCCAAATCCTGGCCTTTTATCTTCATGGCTGCCGATAAAGCCTTCTTGCCTTGGAGGACTTTCGGCCAGGGCGTATCCAGAAGGTGATTGCTCAGGCCATAAATTCCGGGCCTCGAGCTTTTCTATTTTCCCTCGATTGGAATAAACGAAAAGGTCTTTACGGTCTCCGCAGATTAAATTAAAACCGTTAAATTTCTGCCCGTGCCGGGAAATTCTTTCCACATAGGAAGCCGCCTTTTCCGAACCGGTCAGGAAATCACTGACCAGTTTGCCCCGGGAAGGTGCACCGGCCATAAAAGCCCCCGGATCCCGAAAATTGGTAATGGCGGCAAATTTTCCCTCTCTGGTAATCCCCATCCAGGTACCGCCTTCCTTTAAATCGCGACCGGCCAGTACTTGAGGGGCCTCTTCCCAGAAGGCGAGGGGAGCAGTCGGCCGCTCAAAATATTCATCGCGATTGGCCGCAGCTATCAATCGGTAAGATGGATGTACCTGGTAGGCAAAAACGATAAAACACATGTTTTTCCTATCTCTCTTTCAATGGGTTGTTGGGTCCATTGGGAATATCTTTTTTAACCCGGTTAATATTTTACTCATGGTTTCACCCGCGGATTGACTGATAAGGACATCGGCTATAGGGTCCTGTTCCGTCGGTCCGAGGTTGATAATAACGAGCCGTGCCCCGGAGCGCTTGGCCACCAAGGGTAAAGAAGCGGCCGGATAGACCACCAAAGAAGAACCTATGACCAAAAACAAGTCACATTCCTGAGATTCCCTGGCCGCGGTTCTAAGGGTTTTTTCCGGAAGGGCCTCCCCGAAAAAAATGACATCAGGCTTTAAAATACCGCCGCACTTTTCACACACCGGAACGGACCCGTCCGCAGGGACATTTTTTTTCAGGTCTTCCATCGGTGAAGCGTTATGACAACTTAAGCAAACAATCCGTTTCATATTACCGTGTAACTCATGGACAATAGCCGGACTGGTTCCGCCTTTCTGATGGAGATTATCTACGTTTTGGGTGATGACCGAACTGAGTTTACCCATTCTTTCCAGTTCAGTAATGGCATAATGGGCCGGGTTGGGATCGGCATCAGTCAATAAGCCCCCCTCCATCAGGATCTCCCACATTTTTCTGCGGGTTTGGGGGGAGCTTATATATTTGTCAATGGTAAAATCATCGGGATCAAATCTGGTCCATAAGCCACCGGGGCTGCGAAAATCGGGAATGCCGGATTCCGTGCTGACACCGGCCCCGGTAAATACCACCACCCTATCGGCGGCAGCGATCATCTCCACTACTTGGTCTATTTTTCCTTCCATACCTTCCAGTCTCCCGATTGTTCTCTTTGCGATTTTAAGATACACCATGTCTTTTTAAAAATGAAATAAATATTTCTCCAAATTGATCAAGACCCTTTTTATTCTCAGATGGTCATGGAGAACCAAGACCTAGAAGTATTTTTATGGCCGGGAGATCGAGATCATCCGTTTTGATTTTTTTTAGAGGCTTGACAGATGATCGGAAATGCCTATGATGGAAGCAGATAAGGCACCCAATCCTCCTGTCCGGTTCATCCACTTTTGATCAACCGGGGCAAAAAACACTTCAATTCTCTGGAGACTTTCTATGGCCCCTTTCGGTCAGGTGCTTGGCATTGATGTTGGCTCCGTTTCCCTGGCAATGGCCTGCCTGGCTCCGGACCAGTCCATTCTTAAGACCTTCTATGCCTTTCACCGGGGGAAGATTCCGGAAACCCTGGTATCCCTGCTTTCCGGTTTCCCGTTGGAGACCGTCGATTATCTGGCCTGTACTTCCTCCACATCGGAAACCATCGGCCCGGCTGCCCGTTATGACAACCAGTTAGCCGTTATCAACGGTGTCTCCCTGGTCCAGGAAAAAATCGGAAGCATCCTCCTGGTGGGCGGCGAAAAATTCAGCCTGCTCCAGTTTGACTCTCAGGGCCGATACCGGCGATCCAAGACCAACACCTCCTGTGCCGCGGGAACCGGCAGTTTCCTGGATCAACAGGCCTTTCGATTAAATTTGAACGGCGTCGAGGCCCTGGCCGAGCTGGCCTGTTCCAACCAGGGTGAAATCCCCAAGATTGCCTCTCGCTGCGCCGTATTCGCCAAAACTGACTTGAGCCATGCCCAGCAGGAGGGCTTCTCTCTGGCCGAGATTTGTGACGGCCTCTGTTTTGGTTTGGCCCGGAATATCGTCGATACCCTGTTTACCGGAAGGGCTACGGAAGCTCCAATGATTATGAGCGGCGGGGTATCCATGAACCGGGCTGTGGTTCGTCATCTTTCCAACCTGATCGGGATACCGATCGTGGTGGATGCCTATTCCCACCTGCACGGGGCCATTGGTGCGGCTGCCTGTCTGCTTCAGGAAAATCAAGTAGGCCCCCCCCTGTCCGTGCGGTATCCGACGGATCTTATCCGTCCCTCGTCTGAAAAAAGAACCTACTACTATGCGCCTTTGAAGACGACGATTTCCGAGGTCCCGGATTTCAATAATTCTCAGGCCTATGCTTATCTTTTTCGTTCCCGGAGTTCCGAGGGTCGGCCGGAGGTGGAGGTAGAACGATTCGAATCTCTTCCGGAAAAGGAAACCCTCGATGTCTTTCTCGGACTGGATATCGGTTCCACCAGCACCAAGGCCGTTCTGGCCCGGCCGGATCGGAGGGTGGTCGCCGGATTTTACACCCGAACGGCCGGACGTCCCCTGCAGGCTGTCCAGGCCCTCCTGGAGGCCATGGATGATCTGGCCCGAACTCAGGGGCTAACCCTCAACATCATTGGAGCAGGCACGACCGGATCGGGCCGTGCCTTTATCGGTCGTATTATCGGGGCCGATCTGATCATCGACGAAATCACGGCCCATGCCCGGGCCGCCGTGGAGTTGAATCCGGGTGTTGACACCATCATCGAAATCGGCGGACAGGACTCGAAGTTTACCACCCTGAATAATGGAATGGTCACTTTCTCGACCATGAACACGGTTTGCGCCGCCGGGACCGGCAGTTTTATCGAGGAGCAGGCTTCCCAGCTCGGCTGTCCTTTATCCGAGTATTCCCGGCGAGCTGAAGGCGCTCCGGCCCCCATGGCCAGTGATCGCTGTACTGTGTTCATGGAAAGAGACCTGAATCATTATCTGAATAAAGGCTATGAAGTTGATGAGATTCTGGCAGCAGTACTCCACGCCGTGCGGGACAATTATCTGTCCAAGGTGGCTGTGACCTCCCGTATCGGATCCTGCATCTCTTTCCAGGGGGCGACCGGTCGAAACAAGGCCCTGGTGGCGGCTTTCGAACAGAAACTGGGTCACCCGATTTTCGTTTCCCAATATTGCCATTTGACCGGGGCCCTGGGCACGGCGTACATCCTGGCGGAAAGCGGGCTGAAGCCATCGACCTTTCGGGGAATCGATATTTATAAGCAACCGGTCCCAATCAAAAGCGAAGTCTGCGAATACTGCACCAACCACTGTAAGATCAAGCTGGCCACGGTGGACGGCGAAACAGTGGCCTATGGTTTTTTGTGCGGCCGGGATTATGATACCCGGCAATTCATCAATAAGAACCGTTCCGGCTTCGACCTCCTGCAGGAACGAACCAAAGCCTTCCGGTTTAAAGGTAAAGGGTCAAGCAAAAGCAGAGGGCCTGTCATCGGGCTTCCGGCGGCCCTGCATCTTTTCGAGGATCTGCCTTTCTGGGAAAAGTTTTTTGATCTGCTGGAGCTGAAAACCCAAACGAGTTTGATTTTCGGGGATGCGGTCCTCCTGGGAAAATCCCTGACCGGGGCCGAATTCTGCGCACCCATCACCGCCCTTCACGGACATGTTTCCTATCTGGCTGACCGATGCGATCATGTTTTTCTGCCGATCTATCTGGAAGCTCGGGACAAACCGGCAGGGCCGATTAGAAAATACTGCTATTACACCCAATACGCACCGGCCCTGGTATCCCGGCTTAACGAGTCCATAAACCGGAAGTGTCTGGTCCCGCTATTGGATTCCAACGCCGGGGTTTTGGCCTGGATACGGCGGCTGTACCGGGTCCTGAAACCGATCCTGCCGGGTCTATCTTTTTTTGAGGTCCATTCGGCCTTTCAAAAAGCCCGGGTCTTTTATGATGAAGGACAAGGGCGTCTGAAAGACCTGTTCGATCGCACGATCTCCGAAAACCCCAATGAGATGAGCGTCGTTTTGTTGGGCCGTCCCTATACCCTCTTTTCCCGAACCATGAACAAGGGGATTCCTGAAATCTTCGGGTCCCTGGGGATCAAGACCTTTTCTCAAGACATGATGACTGAAACAGCAGGAAAGGGCAGGGAGCTCACCGGGCTGCTGAAGGCTTTTCATTGGAATTATGCGGCCCAAATCCTTAAGGCGGCTGAAGCGGTGGCCACACGTGAGGGAATCTACCCCGTGCTGGTCACCTCATTCAAATGTTCTCCGGATTCCTTCCTGACTGAATACTTCAAGCGGATACTGGAACAGGAAAATAAGCCGTATCTGATCCTTCAATTGGACGAACATGATTCCAGCGTAGGCTATGAAACCCGGATCGAGGCTGCCGTGCGGGCTTTCGGCAATCACTTCCGGGGGGAAACACGGATCAAAAGCCGCAAAATTCGGGACCTGAATCCCCGCACCGAAAACAAGATCGACGGCAAAACCCTGCTGCTTCCCAACTGGGACCCGACCTGCTGCCGTTTGATCGCGGCCAACCTGGTCCGGAACGGATTTGATGCCCGGGTGCTGGAAGAGAACCAGGACATTATTCGAAAGAGCCTGCGTTATAATACCGGCCAATGCCTGCCCCTCAATACCATTGCCCAGGAATTCATGGATTATATCGAAACCCATCACCTGGAGCCTGAAAAAACCCTCCTCTGGATGGGGGGATCGGAAATCGCCTGCAATATACGGCTTTTTCCCTATTATATACGGAGTATCCTGGATGCCCGTGGCGGAGGCCTGGAGAAAGCCGGAGTCTATGTGGGCAACATTACCTTTATTGATCTGTCTCCTCGAATCGGGGTGGAGATGTATTTTGCCTATATGTTCGGTGGGTTCATTAGAAAAATCGCCTGTAAGCTCCGGCCTTATGAATGCAACCGGGGTGAAACCGACCGGGCAGTGGACCAGGCTCTTCAAATTGCAACCGATTCATTCCTGGGGAAACAGGACCGGGAATCGGCCGCCCGGGAAATTTCCCGGACGTTTCAGAAAATCAAGGTGGACCGCTCCAGGCTCCGACCCCAAGTGGCCATATTCGGTGATCTCTATACCCGTGACAACGAAATCATGAACCAGGGGCTGATTTCGGCCATCGAACAAGCCGGAGGGGAGGTGGTCACCACTCCCTACAGCGACTACCTCAAGATGATCGCCGAGCCCTATCTCAAACGCTGGTGGAGCGAGAAACTGTACGGGGAGGTGCTGGTCAACAAGGCCTTACTGGGCTTGGTCAATTTTCTGGACCGGAAATATTACCGGATCTTTGAACCGGTGCTGGGAGACCCTTATCCTCTTTACCCGCACTCGGCTCTGGAAATACTGGCCCGTTTCAATCTGATGGCCCAGCATGCCGGGGAGTCCATGGAAAACATCGTCAAGGTTTTTTCCCTGATGCGTCTTCACCCCAGGATCTCCCTTTTCGTTCAGGCCAGCCCCGCTTTCTGCTGTCCCTCCCTGGTGACCGAGGCCATGGGCCGGGACATCGAAGCCCAGACCGGTATCCCTGTGGTTTCTATAACCTATGACGGTACGGGCAGTCCCAAGAATGACGTCATTATCCCTTATATCCAATATGCGGCTAATTCTCTCCGGCAATAAGTCTCGGGCCCGTTGATGAACTTTTTACAGGTCCATCAAAATCAATTTATTGGGCTCTATTAAGCATCTGCTGCCCGGGGAAGTTTTTTCTTGAAAAAAAATTAAAAATCCTTGACAATCAAAACTGTTTAATTTATTACTGTCGTCAGTCGACAGTCCACAAGGAGAAGAGACCATGTCGCCACAACCCAGGAAAAAAGCCTTTAGTCCCCAGTATGCGGTTCCCCTGGTGGAACAGATCACTGATTTTTTGACCCAGGCCATATTAGACGGTCAATATGAAAGCGGGGGACGGTTGGTAGAAGCCGAACTTCAAAGACAACTCGGGGTCAGCCGCTCCCCCATTCGGGAGTCCTTCCGAATTTTGGAAAAAAAAGGATTGATTACCAATGTTCCCCGAAAGGGAACGTATGTCCGCAAAATCTTCCAGAAAGATATTGAGGAAAATTTTCCAATACGAGCCAACCTGGAAAGTCTAGCCGGCCGGCTGGCTATCCCTCATCTGACTACAACGGATCTGGAAAAGATGGAATCGGCCTTTTCCAGGATGGGTGAAGCGGCCAAGAATAATGATTTTAAGGCTTATCTTAAATATCATATTCAGTATCATGATATTTTCATTCAAGCCAGTAAAAATGACACCCTGATTGAAATTTTGGAAAATCTGCGAAACCAATCCATCTGGTTCAGGTATTCCTATCTTTATATTCAGGAATCCTTTGAATATGCCATCAAGGTTCATCGAAAGATTTTGGATTATTTTATAAAAAAAGATGCCGATCATTTGGAGCCCTTGATCAAAGAACATATCCTGATCGCCCTGGGTCGATTTATCGAATTTTTAGAATCTAAAAAATAAAAGACAGATTCTTAAATTCTAACCAAAGATATTAAAAATTTTATTGGAGTTTTTATCTTGGAAAACTATTATACCGATCTGCTTTGTATCGGGGCCGGGTTGGCCGGTGAACGGGTAGCCGTGGAAGCGGCCTCTCAAGGCTTTAAGAGCCTTTGCCTGAGTCTGGTTCCTCCCCGGCAATCCCACTCATCGGCCGCTCAGGGCGGCATGCAGGCCGCTTTGGGGAATTGTGCCATGGGTGCCGGCGATTGTCCGGATCTTCACTTTGTCGATACCGTCAAGGGATCGGACTGGGGATGTGATCAGGAAGTGGCCCGTCTTTATGCCGAACAGGCGCCGATTGCCGTCCGGGAAATGGCCTTCTGGGGGGTGCCCTGGAACCGGGTCGTTGGAGGAAAAAGTAACTATTATAAAGGCGGCAAAGTCCATGAAAAGATCGAGCCTAAAGAAAATGAAGGACTGATAACGGGACGGGAATTCGGGGGGATATCCAAATGGCGGGGTTGTTATACCTCCGACGGGACCGGTCATACCCTGCTTTATACCATGGATAACGTTTGTGTTCAGAAAAGGGTGCCTGTTCATGATCGGGTGGAGGCCATTGCCCTGATCCATGATGGAGAAAACTGTTTCGGCGCCGTGGCCCGCTGTTTAAAGACCGGTAAGCTCCGCGTCTACTTAGCCAAAGCCACGGTGATCGCCACCGGAGGGTACGGCCGTCTATACCGCGAGACGACCAATGCTGTTATCAATGAAGGCAACGGGGCCATCATTGCCCTGAATACCGGTATCGTTCCCTTGGGAAATATGGAGGCCGTCCAATTTCATCCCACCGGTATTGTGCCGCCCAACATCTTGGTCACTGAAGGCTGCCGCGGGGAAGGCGGGACTTTAAAAGATGTCAATGAGGATCGGTTTATGCCCAACTATGAGCCGGTCAAACAGGAGCTGGCCTCCAGGGATGTGGTCTCACGCTGGATGACCCATCATATCCGTCAAGGTCTGGGGGTAAAGAGCGCTTATGGAGATTATTTGTGGTTGGACATCCGTCACCTGGGCCGGGCCCATATCAATTCCCATCTCCGGGAAGTGGAAGAAATCTGTAAGAAATTTTTAGGGATCGATCCGGCCGAAAAAATGATACCGGTCCGGCCCGCCCAGCATTACAGTATGGGGGGCATCCGGGTGAATAAGTTCGGAGAGGCCTATGGACTAAACGGTCTTTTCGCAGCCGGAGAAGCGGCCTGCTGGGATCTTCACGGCTTTAACCGCCTGGCCGGAAATTCCCTGGGTGAAACGATAGTCACCGGAAGAATTGTCGGCAAGAGAGTGGTTGAGTTTCTGGCTGGCCGTGAGGTCAGCTTCAATACTCAGATGGTTAAGGCCGCCTATCAAAAAGAGGAAGAGGCCGTTGAAAAGATTGTTCGAGGCGGAAAGGGGCGGGAAAAAGTTTTTCAATTGCGCCGGATTCTGCAGGATGAGCTCATGGACCATGTGTCCATCTTCCGTAACGGGAAGGATCTTCAAAAGGCAGTAAATACCTTGCAGGAACTCCTGGATCGGTCCGACCATATCGGCCTCCATTCGGCTGACACTGGGAGCAACCCGGAACTGACTTTGGCCCTCCGTTTCAAAGGAATGGTCCGTTTGGCCCTCTGTGTGGCTTATGGGGCTTTGATGCGCACTGAAAGCCGGGGCTGTCATGCCCGGGAAGATTATACGGAACGGAATGACCGGGATTGGCTGAAACGAACGCTGGCGACCTGGAAGGAAGGCCAAGCCCTTCCTTATCTGACCTATGAACCTAACTCAAAGGTTTGGGAACTGCCTCCGGGTGATCGGGGCTATGGCTCCACAAAAATCATTTGCTCTGAGGATCCATCGGTCTGTGGAACAGTGGAACGGACTGAATTGGATTATGAAGAATAATCCTTTTTTATACAATTAAGAGGTAAAGCATGGGAAGAGAGTTAACCTTCCATATCTTCCGCTATCATCCGCAAAATCCCCAGTCCAAGCCGCATCTCCAGGACTTCCTGCTTGAAGAAACGGAAGGGATGACCCTCTTTATTGTTCTTAACCGGATTCAGGAAGAGCAGGATCCCTCCCTGCAGTTTGATTTCTGTTGCCGGGCCGGGATGTGCGGGTCCTGTGCTATTCTAATCAACGGCCGGCCGGACCTGGCCTGCCATACCAAGACCATGGACCTGCCGCCGGAGATCACGCTGTTGCCCCTGCCAGTCTTTGATCTGGTAGGGGACCTTTCTGTGGACAAGGGCAAATGGTTTCGAAAGATGAATGAAAGGGTGGAATCCTGGATTCATTCCGATAAAACTTTTGATTCAACGGCTTTAGAAGAGCGTATGGATAACCGGACGGCCGTTGAAATCTATGAGCTGGAAAGGTGTATTGAGTGTGGGTGCTGCATTGCTGCCTGTGGAACGGCCGATATGCGACCTGATTTTTTAGGCGCCGCCGCTTTAAACCGAATCGCCCGTTTTATGATCGACCCCAGAGATCAACGAAAAGAGCAGGACTTTTTTGAGGTGGTCGGTACTGAGGAAGGGATCTTCGGCTGCTTAAGCCTGCCTGGAAGGGAAGATGTCTGCCCAAAAAATCTCCCCCTCCAGGATCAATTGGGCATTTTACGACGCAAGGAGGGCTGGGGTGCGCTCAATGAATTATTTCAGAGAGACAGGAGGCTTGAATGAGTGACCGGCGGAGAAGAGCCCTTCTCTTTATCCCGGGCGGCAACGAGAAACTCTTGAGTAAAGGCTTAGGTCTGGAAGTCGATGGGCTGATTCTTGATTTGGAGGATTCGGTAACGCCGGACCGGAAAGCTTCGGCCAGAGAAGCCGTGATCAAAGCCTTAAAAACTTCCGATTTCGGCGGCAAAGAGAAGGTTGTGCGGATCAATGCCTTCTCGAGTGACTTTGGGCTGGAGGATATTGAAAAGGTGGTTCAGGGCGGGCCGGATACTCTTCTGGTTCCTAAAGTCAATAAGGCTGAGGATATATTAAATTATGATCGTTTCATTTCTGAAGCGGAACAAAAAGGAGGTCTTCCCCAAGGTGGCATTGGCCTGATCGCCCTGATTGAAACCCCATTAGGGATCGTCAATATAGACACTATTGCCACGGCTACTCCCAGATTGCAGGGTTTGTTATTCGGGGCGGCGGATTTTACCCGTGAAACACGGGGGAGGATTACCGAAGACCGGCAAGAACTTTATTATCCGCTCATGCGTATCCTTCTGGCCGCCCGAATTGCCGGACTTGATGCTTTAGACACCCCTTACTTCGATATCAATGATTCAGAAGGGTTGGAACGGCATACCCGGCAGGCCAAGAATATGGGATATGACGGAAAAGCCCTCATCCATCCTGCACAAGTTGCAATGATAAACCGCATCTTTACTCCCACCCAAGAAGAAATAAACTACGCCCACAGGGTGATCGAGGCTTTTCAATCGGCCGGGGCCGCCGGAAAAGGGGCCGTTCAATTGGATGGGAAGTTGATTGAAAACGTCCATGTGGCCATGGCCGAGCGGGTTTTAATGTTAGCCCCCCAAGGGGGATTGAAAAGGTGATAATTATAGTAACGCGAATAGATCATATTTTTCACACTCATGATGTAGAAGGGAAAGAGAGGATTTATGTTTAATACTCGATTTACCTCGCTGTTAGGTGTCCGCTATCCGATTCACTGCGGAACCATGATGTTTATCAGTGATTCGGGCTCAGCTTTGGATAATCAGATTTGAAAGGAACATCGACAATGGAATTCAAAAAAGTATTGGTCGTTGGATCGGGAACTATGGGAAACGGTATTGCTCAGGTGTGCGCTCAAAAAGGAATTTCCGTAGTCTTGTCGGATATCTCTAAGGACATTCTGGCTCGGGCGGTTAAAAACATCCGCTGGTCAGTAGGAAAATTTATTGAAAAAGGAAAGCTCACCGAGGAATTAGAAACGATTATGGGGCGCATCCGGACTTCAACCGGATTTGAATCAGCCTCAGAAGTCGATCTGGTTATCGAGGCGGTTTTTGAAAAAATAGAGATCAAACACGAAGTCTTTAAAATGATAGATGCCCTGGTATCGGATAAAACCCTTCTGGCCTCCAATACTTCAGCGATTCCTATTAGTGATATCGCCGCTGTGCTCCGACGGCCGGAGAATTTCATCGGTCTCCACTTCTTTAACCCGGCACCCATGATGGAGGCGGTTGAAGTGATCAGGGGTATTGCCAGCGGCGAAAAAGCCTTTAATGCCGGAGCTGAATTCATTCGTATGATCGGCAAAGAGCCGATTCTGGTCCAGCGGGATATCGCCGGTTTTATTCTAAACCGGATCAACATGTTGGCCAATATGGAGGCCATGCGATTGGTGGAGCAAGGAGTCGCATCACCGGAAGACATTGACAAGGGGATGTGCCTTGCCTTTGGGCGCAGGATGGGCCCTTTGGAAACCTCCGATCTGGTCGGGCTGGATGTTCAGCTTATGGCCTATACCAATGTTTATGAGGATGAAAAGGATACCCGTTTTTATCCCCCTTCTATTTTAAAAAGGAAGGTCTTGGCCGGTCATTTGGGCCGAAAGAGCGGCAAGGGGTGGTATACATACAATCCCGATGGAAGCCGAAAGAAGTAATATATTTTTCAATATTAAGTTCATGAAAACCGGGTCGGAGAATTTATGTCTATGGGATGATAAAACAAAAAACCTGGCCCTTCGCTTAGCCAAAGGGGCAGGGCAGTCTTATGCCATGATCAAAAATGCTTTAAATCAATGGCCCATGGCTTTGGATTCTTTTCTGGAACTGGAAGCGGTTATGCAGGCCGTTGCCTTCAGCACCCAGGATTTTGAAGAAGGGCGGAAAGCCTTTCTGGGGAAAAGGCCCCCTTTTTTTAAGGGGAAATAGAGTGAGGTAGAATTTCTTGTCTTTGAATGAGAAGAAGACGAAAAATAAAAAAACTTGACAAGTGATTCAAGAAAGATTATTTCCTGTATGCAGTCGACAGTCTACCGAAAAGGGAAAAAGGGGATGGCGCTCCAACAAAGCAAAAGAAGAGAATTCAGTCCTCAATATTCTTATCCTTTAGCGGTAAATATTAATGACTTCAAGTCCTATCTTAATTGTCACACTCAATATAACGAAACTTTTTTCCACGGCAGCGGTAATCATACCCTGATCGAAATATTGGTGAACCTGCCTAATCGAGCGATCTGGTTTCGTTATTCCTATCTTTTCGTCCAGGAATTCTATGAATATGCGATTAAGGCTCATAGAAAATTATTTGATTATTTTATTAAAAAAGACGTTGATTCCATGGAAGACCTGGTTAAAAACATATGCTGAATGCTTTGGATCGATTCTTTCAGTTCCTGGCCACCAATAATAAACGGGAAAGCGCTCTGAATCAGGAACTGCGAAACCGAATTACTTTCCGGCCGGGCCAACATAGGGGAACCTAAAAAAAGCTGCCGACCGTCGAGCATTCTAACCAGGTCTGGTAAGATGTTTTCATCTCACTGTCCGAAGGGTATTATTACCGTTAGATCATTTTCTTAGGTCTCAAAGAAATTTCAGGAGGATTCAGGCCAAGGTAACGGAGCGGGGGAATGTTTAAGTCTATTTTGTACTGCCGACAGTCGACAATCGAGATAAAAAGAGGGCTGCCGCGGGATTCAAAACCACTCCGTCATAGGCGACTCATTTCAGCCAATGAAAATTTGAAATTAAATCTTCAAATATAAAACATTGGAATTAGGAGTTTTTAAAAAGGAGAACGAATAAATGAATTTTGAAATCAGCGAAGAAAACCGTATGTTTCGGGAGGCGATCAGGGATTTCGCCGAAAGAGAGATCGCCCCTCTGGTAGAAGAGGCCGAGGCCACCCACACCTTTCCTAAACAACTCTTTAAAAAAATGGGGGAACAGGCTTTTTTATGTCCGCGTTATCCGTTGGAAATGGGCGGCGGGGGAGGGGACAAGATCACCGAATGCATTATGGTTGAAGAACTTTGTCGTATTAATGTAGGCATTGCCGGCAGTCTGATGGTTCAAAGCGGGTTGGCGACTGATCCTATTTATCGGCATGGTACCGAGGATCAAAAAGAGCGTTTTCTTGCGCCGGCCATTAGAGGAGAGATAATCGGGGCCTTTGGTCTGACCGAACCGGATGTGGGGTCCGATTCGGCCGCCATAAAGACCAAGGCTTTTCGGTCCGGGGATGATTATATTATTAATGGGACGAAAATGTTCATTACTAATGGACCTATCTGTGATTATGTAGTCGTGGCCGCTTATACCGATCCGACGCGTCGGGGGGAGGGGATCAATTTGTTCATTGTGGAAAAAGGAATCCCGGGATTTACGGTTTCCCGGAAACTGGACAAAGTGGGTAATTGCTCGGCCGAAACCGGGGAACTGGTTTTTGAGGATTGCCGGGTGCCGGCCAGGAATATGATCGGAGAAAAGGAGGGTGGCGGGTTTGCCCAGTTGGCAGACACCTTGATTTCGGGACGCATTACTTATGGGGCCCGTTGCACCGGTACGGGACAGGCCGCTTACGAATTAACGGCCAAATATGCGAAAGAGCGTATGCAGTTCGGTAAACCGATCAGTAAATATCAAATCAATCGCTTCCGCATAGCCGAGATGGCCATGTATCTGGACGTGATGCGCAGTTATACTTACCGGGTGGCCCGGATGTATGATCAGGGCCAAAAGGTCCGAAAAGAATCTTCCATGGTTAAGTTGTTTACCGCTGAAATCCTGCAGAAAATATTGAATGACGGCATGCAGATTCACGGCGGGTATGGTTATATGATGGAATATCCCATCCAACGCTTCTGGCGTGACGGCCGCTTGTTTACCATAACCGAGGGCACTTCGGAAATTCAACATCTGGTGATTGCCAATGAGCTGGGGATATAACGGGGAACACCTTGAGGATGAATTTATTAAAAATAAAGGCCTTCTACTTCCAGGTCAGGCAAATGGCAATCCGATAAAATCTTTTTAAAGAAGAGGACTGAAGGTACTGTGGAGTTTTATTAGGGCAACGTACCAGAGAATGGAATGCTGACCGGGGGGCAGAAAAAGGTTTCATGAATTAGAAGAAGGGGTATTTAATTAAGCGAAAGGAAAAGAGTCGATGGAAAAGATGCTGAACGGAAAAGTCTGTATTATTACCGGTGCGGGAAGAGGGATCGCCCAGGCTGCCGCCCTTTTATTTGCTCAGGAGGGGGGCAAGGTGGTGGTCAGTGAAATCGATGAGGCACCGGCTAAAAATACGGTTGATGATATTAAAAGATCGGGGGGTGAGGCTGTGGCGGTTGTCGGTGATATCACGGTTGATGGCGCGGCCGAAAGGATTGTCGAGGCAGCTATGGATTCTTTTAAAACCATCGATGTCATCGTGAATGCTGCCGGGTATACCTGGGATGCTCTGGTTCAGAACATGACCGATCAACAGTGGGAGGCCATGATTAAAATACACCTGACCGCTCCTTTTCGTTTATTAAGAGCCGCTGCGCCTTTAATCCGATCAAAGGCGAAGACCGAAAAAGAAGAAGGTCGTGAGGTGATGAGAAAAATTATCAATATTTCGTCCACCTCCGGGACTATGGGCAATGCCGGTCAGATTAATTACTCGGCGGCTAAGTCCGGTCTGATGGGGATGACCAAAACGCTGGCCAAAGAATGGGGTCGGTATAACGTTAACATCAATTGTGTGGCCTACGGCGCTATTGAGACCCGTCTGGTTCAGAAAAAAATAAAAGGGTCCGAGGCTTTTATTGAAAGGGAAGGACAAAAGGTCCCAATAGGTGTTCCGGAAGAAGGGCGAGAGAGATGGAAATCCGTTATCCCCCTGGGAAGGGCCGGAACACCCGATGAAGCGGCTCGGCCGCTTCTGTTCTTTGCCTCTTCTCTTTCGGATTATGTCTCCGGTCAGGTTTTAATCGTAGGCGGCGGGTACGGCGGTTTTTAATTAAAAGTATTAGTAGGAGTTGAGAAATGGAAAGGGGTATATTTAGCGGAGAGCACCTGATTTTCAGGGAGGCCTTCAATAAGTTCTTAGATAAAGAGATTGATCCCTTTTATCCCCAGTGGGAGAAGGACGGTATTGTACCTAAGGGGGTTTGGCGCAAAGCCGGAGAACAGGGGTTTTTATGTCCCTGGGTGGAGGAGGAGTATGGCGGGGCCGGGCGGGCCTCGAGTATTCGATCATTATGGCCGAGGAAATGAGCCGTAGGGATTATGTTGGATTCGCCCACTCACTGCACAGCAATATCATTGTTCCCTATATTGACACCTTTGGTAATGAGGACCAAAAAAAGAGATGGCTTCCTGGATGTGTGAGCGGTGACATCATCACAGCCATAGCCATGACTGAGCCCAACGCCGGATCCGATCTGGCGGCTATCAGAACTACTGCAAAAAAAAACGGAGAAACGTATATCCTCAACGGACAGAAGACCTTTATCTCGAACGGTCTCAATTCGAACTTGGTGATTGTCGTGGCCAAGACCGATCCGGGGGCCGGGCACAAAGGAATAAGTCTGATCTGCGTGGAAGCCGGTACTCCCGGATTTTCAAGAGGTCGGAAGCTGGAAAAAATGGGCATGCACAGCCAGGATACGGCTGAATTGGTTTTTGAAGAATGCCGGGGTGCCGGTATCCAATCTTCTGGGTGAAGAAGGGAGGGGATTCCGATATCTTATGGAAAAACTCCAAAGAGAGCGGCTCTTTTCAGTCATCGGTTCTCAAGCCATGGCCGAAGCCATGCTGGAGATCACCCTTCGCTATTGCCGGGAAAGGGAGATTTTTGGGAAGCCAGTGGGGTCTTTTCAGCACAATACCTTTAAGCTGGTGGATATGGCCACCGAAATTGAAATCGGACGGACCTTTGTTGATGCGATCATCAAAGAACACCTTCTGGGAATTGATATTACTAAAAAGGTTTGTATGGCCAAAGCCTGGATAGCGGAGATGACCAACCGGGTGGCCTACCAATGCCTCCAGCTTCATGGTGGGTATGGCTACATGGAAGAATATGCCATATGCCGGTTTGCCCGGGACGCCCGGGTTCATACCATCTTTGCTGGTTCAACCGAAGTGATGAAATCGGTCGTCGGGAAAAGATTGGGGCTTTAGATAAGAGGCTTTTTATTTAAACCATAAATAAACAAAATCAAAGGAGGAAAAATGATGAGAGAAATGAAAGGAATCGTTTTTTTGGTCTGTCTTTGTGTTGTGGTTTTTTTCTTTACAAACCCTGTTAGAGGTGAGGAGACCATCACCATCGGTTATGCCGGCCCATTGACCGGCCGGGCAGCGGCCGTAGGTATAGACGCCTATCACGGATGTTTGATTGCCGCCAAGGAAATAAATGATGCCGGTGGCGTGGTGGTGGCCGGGAAGAAGTATAAGGTGAATATCGAGAGCTATGATGATGAGGGTGTGGCCGCCAAAGCCGTTGCCGGAATGCAGCGTTTGAAGGATAAATATAATGTTCCGGTTATTGTTGAAAATATCAGCGGTTCGGTCATGGCTATGCTGGAAAGAAACGAAAGGATGGGCATTCTGATTATGGGTTTTTTTAAGGTCCCGGATGCTACGAAAAAGGGGAACAAACTGGTCCTGCGGCATCAACAGCCAATCAGCGAAGATGCCAGCCAATTGGCCAGGGAATCCGTCAGAGTCTTGAAAGCCAAAAGCTATGCCATGATTTCCGATGCCAGTGATTATGGGAAATCTTCAGCTAAGGCCTACCAGGAAGCCTTCGCCAAGCTGGGGGTCAAAGAGGTGGCCAACGAGTGGCTGGATGCCCGGACCCAGACCGATTTTCGGGGGCAATTAACCAAAATCAAGGCGGCTAACCCGGATGTGATTATGCTGACGGCCTATGATGAGGCCTCGGCTGGGGTTGTGAAGCAGGCGCATGAACTTCAGATCAAGACTCCCTTTGCCCTTTCCACAGGGTTCGGTGCGACCGCTGAAAAACTCACCGGTCCGGATTTGATTGAAGGCTATATAAAACGTCTCGAATTTACCAGCGCTGTTCCTCCAAGTCCGGCTCTATCCCGTTATAAGACACAACTTTATCCGGCTATGGGCTTTAAAGAACCGTCAGCCGGGTTTGGCGTGAACTGCTATGCCAGTGTCCATATTATCGTCAAGGCCATGCAGAAGGCTGGTACGACCACTGATGCCCTAAAGATCCGCCAGGCCGTCAATTCCGTTGTCCCCCTTGAGGAAAAATATGATTCTACGGGATTGAGGGGTTTTAAAGATGACGGGGAAGGAATGATCACCGCGTATATCGGGCGATTTAAGAAAGGGGTTGAGAAAGGGTAAAATAACCGCCCATTTATTTTAATGTCCCACGCCCCGCCTTTCGGGGCGTGGCACCAACAGACATGAATAAAGGCTCGTTGGTCTTTTAACGCTATTTTCGAACTAATGGAAGGACCAATTCATAATGGCTGAAATTTTTCAATATGTAGTTAATGGGTTGATTGCCGGCAGTTCTTACGGGTTATTGGCCTTGGCCATGACCTTGATTTACGGAATTCTGGCTATTCCCAACTTCGCCCTTGGGGCTATTTATGCTCTCGGGGCCTTTATTTCCTTTTATACGATAAACTGGCTGGGAGAGGGATATTATTTACTAAGTCTTTTCCCAATTATTATTATTACCGGAGTTCTTGGCATTCTCAGTGAAAAGGTGGTTTTCAGACCTCTCCATAATGCCCCTCATGCTGCCGGGTTTATCGCCGCCCTGGGTCTGTATTCCATCCTGGTGGGCGGCTGGAATGTCTGGTTTGGACCGGATTGGAGAAGCATTGTCTCTCCGTATAACGCTATGATCATCAAAATAGGACCCGTTTCCCTGACTTTTCAACGGCTGCTCTTATTCATTATTTGTATGCTCTTTGCCCTGGGGACCTATTTGTTGATTTTTCGGACCTTGACAGGCAAACAGATCCGGGCCTTTTCAGAGAATAAAGAGGTAGCCCGATTATTGGGAGTCAAAGCAGATCGGATGTCTTCTCTGACCTTCGTGATCGCCTATGTTCTGACCGGCATTACCGGAGCCTTGGTTGCCCCAACCGCCCTGGTCGGTTCGAGTATGGGGATGACCCCGATCATCAAATCCTTTATTGTTGTTGCTTTGGGCGGTTTGGGAAGCGTAACTGGAGCCATCGTGGGAGGGCTTATTCTGGGGCTGGGAGAGGATTTTGGGGCCGCTTATATCAGTTCCATGTATAAAGATATCTTTTCCTTCGGTATTTTTTTAATCGTTCTGCTGGCCATGCCCCAAGGATTATACAAACGTTGAGACGATGTGATGTGGAGCAGGCGGCATACAGGCTTCATTAACACTTTTTCCGATTTTTTCGGGTCAGGGGATTGAATGGAAACACGTTTAAGAATTTTGACCTACTTGCTATTGGGGCTAGCGGTGTTGATCATACCAGTGTTCATCAAATCAAATTATTGGATATATATGTTAACCCATGTTTTGATTTATATTATGCTGGTGGTAAGTCTGGACCTGATTTACGGCTACACCGGTTTGGTTTCTCTGGGCCATGCCGCCTTTTTCGGTCTGGGGGCCTATACTTTTGGAATACTCCAGGTCCATCTGGGAGCGTCCTTTTTATGGGCCCTATTGGGAGCAACCCTTTTTACTGGGTTGGCGTCTGTAGTGATTGGGTGGCCCATGCTACGAATCAAAGGCCCCTATTTTGCCTTGGGAACTATGGCCATGGGGCTTATGATCACCATTGTGATCCATAACTGGGACAGTCTGACCGGTGGGGTAAGTCTATCGGGCATCCCACTTCCTCCGGTAATTTCATTTTCAGGCCTGACCTTGGATTTGTCTTCCAAACGGGCATTCTTCTATTTTGTTTTATTTTTTACTATCTTGTCTATTGTGCTGGTTCGGCGTTTAACTGATTCCCGGGCCGGCCGCGCTTTCCAATATATTCGTGAAAATGAAGACCTGGCCGAGGCCTTAGGGGTGAATGTCCTTAAGTATAAATTGATCTCCTTTATCCTGGCCAGCACTATAGCGGCAGTGGCCGGAGGACTTTATTCCAGCTATATGGGCTCCATCGAACCGGAAATCGCCGGGGGCCATATGTCCTTCAATCTATTGGTCATGACCGTAGTCGGGGGGACCCGGACAATAACCGGGGTGATCGTTGGGCCTTTATTGCTCTGGTTCATGCCGGAGTTTCTGGAGGCGGCTCAAGTCTACCGGCCTTTATTTTTTGGGTTGATTTTGCTATTGGTTATTCTGTTAATGCCCACAGGGATCGCGGGAAAACTGCGGTCTCTTCATCCAAGGATAGAAAAATGGATTCAATAAGCACGCCGAAAGACAGACCGCTATTGATCGGAGAGAATCTGTCCGTCAGCTTTGGAAGGTTAGCGGCCGTCTCCGAATTACCTTTTCAGATTCATCCGGAAGAAATTTTCGGTCTCATCGGGCCCAATGGTGCAGGGAAAACCACAGTGTTTAATGCCCTTACCGGTAGCGTGCCCTTGAGTAGTGGCCGAATAGTTTTTTGCGGAAGGGATATGGGCGGTCTGAAGCCACACCAAATTACCGCCTTGGGAATTGTGCGGGTATTTCAAGCCGCGACCATTTTTTTTCAAACCTCGGTGGGAATCCATGTGATGAGTGGTCTTCACTGCCGTACGTCATCCTCCATCCTGGGGGGTATTCTCAAAACCCCTTTCACGCGTAAGGAGGAGGAACACAGCAGGCAAAGGGTGAAGGAATTATTGGCCTTTACCCACTTATCTGATCTGGAGGACCAGCCGGCTGCCAATCTGACCTGGGCCCAACAAAAGCGCTTAATGTTGGCTACGGCCCTGGCAACGGATCCGAAACTGATTCTATTGGATGAACCGGTGGCCGGAATGAACAACGCAGAGATTGAAGAGATGATTGAACTCATCAGCCAGGTCCGGCAACAAGGCAAAACCGTTTTTATCATCGACCATAATATGAAGGTTATGATGCGGATCTGTGACCGCATCCTGGTCATGAGTTACGGACAAAAATTGACCGAAGGAGTTCCGGAAGAAATTGCCAAGGATTCAAAGGTAATCGAAGCTTATCTGGGGTATAAAAAATGATTCGATTAGAAAATATTGACGTCTTTTATGGCAAATCCCAGGCTTTGCACAGGATTTCTATAGTGGTCGAGACCGGGGAGATTGTGGCCTTGATCGGGGCCAACGGGGCGGGCAAGACAACCGTATTAAAGGCTATATCCGGATTGATCCCCTGGACTGGGGGAGAGATCCATTTTCAAGATCAATCCATTAGGGGATCGACGCCGGAGGAAATTGCTAAAAAGGGGATTGCCCATGTGCCGGAAAGAGGAGGGATTTTCGGGAAGATGACTGTCCTGGAAAATCTTGAATTAGGAACGGTAGCTCAAAAATCCAGATCTAATCTTAAAGAAAGATATGAAAAAGTTTTCAGACTTTTTCCTATTTTGAAAGAAAGAAAAAATCAATTGGGCGGGCAATTAAGTGGAGGGGAGAGGCAGATGCTGGCTATGGCCAGGGCCATAATGAGTGATCCCCAATTATATCTGTTGGATGAGCCGACCTTAGGACTAAGTCCCCTGATGGTCGGAGAAATCGCCCAAACCATCAAGGAGATCAGCAGCCAAGGCGGGACTATTCTGTTAGTGGAACAGAATGCCCTCATGGCCCTTGAACTGGCCTCCCGTGGCTACGTGTTGGAAATCGGCCGAATTTCTCATAAGGGGCCGAGTGAATCTCTAATGGAAGATGAACAGGTTAAAAAAGCCTATCTGGGCCTTTAATAATGAAGGAAAGACGGAAACAATGGGGGAAGAATTGAACCATATGGAACAGGTGGAAGATTCGGGATTTGAAATCGAAAATTCAAGGAAATTGCTGCTGGGAGAAATGCTGGCCCGGAACGCCCGGAAATGGCCGGATCAGGAGGCCACGATCTTCCGGGAGAAAAGGATAACCTATCGGGAGTTCGATCAACGGGTAAAACGCCTGGCGAATGCCATGCTTTTAAAGGGCATAAAAAGAGGGGAGGCGGTGGGTCTCCTCATGCCAAACAGTTATGAAATGCCGGAGATTTTTTTCGCCGCGGCCAAGATAGGAGCCATCAGCGTGCCGGTGAATATTCGGCTTTCCTCCAGGGAAATAACTTATATTTTAAATAATGCTGAGGTGAAGCTGCTTTTTCTGGGACATTCGTTTATAGAGATGATTGACCGGACTAAAGCGGAACTTCCTTTAATCCGGGACTATGTTTTGACTGGAAGATCCTCTGAAGAGGGGGTGACCTGTTATGAGGACTTTTTGGCCGAAAGCTCAACCCTCCGTCGAGAGGTCAGGTTGGATGAAGATGACACTGTCTTTATTATTTATACGGCAGGAACCACAGGGAAACCAAAGGGGGCTGAACTCACACATAAGAATATGATCCTAAATGCCCTATCCATTCATTTGGAGTCTTTTGCAGCGGTGCCCCGGAGAGCGGATTTGCCTGTTTTACCTTCCAAAGTCATTTCCATAACTCCTTTTTTCCATATCGCCGGGATTGTAAGCATCATCAAAAACATCCTAACCTCAACACCCATGATTATTATCGATTTCGATCCGTTAGAATTATTGAAGACAATTGAGAAGGAAAGGGCCACCTACCTGTTTCTCGTCCCGGCCATGTGGCAGATGGTTATGAACCACCCTGATTTCAATAATTATGATGTTAGCTTTTTACGGACCGCGGCATACGGGGCGGATATTACACCGAATGCCTTGAAGGAAAGAATCTTGGGACATTTTCCGAATGCAGCATTATACGAGGCCTTTGGACAAACCGAGATGACGGCCACAGCGGTTTGTATGAAGCATCAGGATGCTTTGCGAAAGGAAGGTTCTGTTGGTCTGCCTTTCTTCAATGTGGAAATACGGGTAGTGGATGATCAGATGAATGATGTGGGGGTTAATGAGGTTGGAGAGATTGTCTACCGGGGACCGGGCCTTTTTAAAGGATATTTTAAAAATCCTGAGGAAACAAAAAAGGCCTTTGAAGGGGGGTGGTTTCATAGCGGGGATCTGGTCCGTTGTGATGAGGAAGGATTCATCTATGTAGTAGACCGCAAGAAAGATATGATTATCAGCGGCGGTGAAAATATTTATTCGGCCGAGGTCGAAGCGGTCCTGCTGACCCATCCAAAAATCAAGGAGGCGGCGGTTATAGGGATTCCTGATCCGAAGTGGGGAGAAACCGTCAAGGCCTTTGTGGTCCGTATGCCGGGAGAGGAGGTGACAGCGGAAGAAATTATGTCCTTTTGTATGGACCATCTGGCCCGGTTCAAAAGGCCAAGGGTTGTGGAGTTCATCGCAAGCTTGCCACGAAGCGCGACGGGAAAAGTTCTAAAACGGGAATTGCGGGGAAAGGAACCTTCCAAAAAAAGTATGGGTCAAGAATAAATTAAATTTTTGAAGGCGTCCACTCCCGCGGGATAATCCTGACCCTGATAAATCAGAATTGGAACCAGGTGGAAAAATTAGCTTAGGTACTAAAAGGAAAAGGATAATGGTGAAGGAAAAGAATCTTCCCCTAAAGGGATTAAAAGTGATCGATATGGCCACGATGATGGCCGCTCCCTGGGCGGCCGCCTATTTGGGTGATTACGGGGCGGAAGTCATCAAAGTGGAGCATCCGAAAACCGGAGATGGGATGAGAAAGTTCGGGGCTTTAAAGGAGGGGCAGTCGGTTTTTTGGAAGACCCTGTCCAGGAATAAACGATGCATCACCCTGGATGTTAAAAGAGGACAGGATGTTTTTTTAAAGCTTATTCAATGGGCAGATGTGCTGATTGAGAATTTCAGACCCGGAACTATGGAAAAATGGGGGCTGGGCTGGGAGGTCATCAGCGCGGCCAATCCCCGGATTATCTGGCTGAGGGTCTCGGGATTCGGACAGGATGGACCTTACGCCGCCAGAGGGGGATTCGGGACCGTGGCTGAGGGCATGTGCGGCTTTGCCGCCCTTAACGGCTACCCAGATTCTCCGCCCACCTTGCCTCCCAATGCCCTGGCCGACGGGGTCTGCAGCTCCTTTGCTGCCCTGGCCATTATGATCGCCCTTTATGAACGGGAGGTCTTGGGCAGCGGCAAAGGCCAGATCATCGATATCTCCCTTTATGAACCTTTGATGCGCCTTTTGGAAGGCAATGTAATGGAGTATTCGGTTCTCGGTTTGAAATCAAAAAGGATGGGCAGTCGAATCGCCTCGGCTGCGCCGCGAAATTTATACCAGACCAAGGGGGGAAGATGGATCAGTTTATCGGGAAGCGCCCAGCCCATAGCCGAAAATGTCTTCAGGGCCATTGGCCGTCCTGAACTGATCGATGACCCGAGATTTTGTGACAATCCCAGCCGGGTTAAAAATGTCGAAGAACTGGATGCTATTATCAGTAAGTGGATCGGGGATCATTCGCTGGAAGAGGTGATGGCTATTTTTTTAGGGGCCCAGGCGGTTGTCGGACCTGTGTATGAAATGGATCAACTATTTGAGGATGAGCATTTCAAGGCCAGGGAATCCCTGGTTGAAGTGGAGGACGAGGATTTTGGGACTATCAAAATGCCCAACACCTTTGCCAAATTTTCCCGGACCCCGGGGGCTGTGCAATTTACCGGAGGTGCCAAAGGGGCCGATAACAAGAAGATATACTGTGATTTGTTGGGATTATCGCCGGAAGCGTTACAGAAGCTTCAGGCGGATGGGGTGATTTGAATATGGACAGCGCAAATGTCCAAGACAAATCAATCCAGGATTTTGTGTTCATTTAGGATTTGACCCTTGGATCTTCTTGGGTTTTTCCCCTTTTGGTTTGACTTTAACCATTTGTTATGGTTTATATAATCAAATTTAACTTGGTTTTAAAAAGATGCAAACCTAAACCTTGAAAGGCTGATCCATGAAGCAGTCCGAAAAGACCCCATATTCTGAAGAAGGAGATGGGGTCTTTGTTTTTAAACTGAAGTATTACTATCCCAATTAAATGGGATAAATTCCTAAGGCAATCAATTATGTCAGAATCTCTCGTAGATCAGGTTTTGGGAAAAATAGATCAAACAGCCGAGCTTTATCACCGTCTGATAATGATAGTTGCCCTGGCGTAGATGAGGAAAACGATTCGAGGAATATCTGGATCAACTCACCAAGGGCAAGGCGCCTGAAAAAGTGCGTATGGTGATTGAGTAAAACCATGGATGGAACAGCATGAATCTTCATGAACTAAAAGACCTGATATCCGATAACGAATCGGAGCGTCTGGAATTCAAGCGTTCCACAGGCCAACGAACAGAGGCAGCCAAAACGGTCTGCGCCACTAAGTTCATCGAGCGCTGGGGGAGCGGCACGTTGAACATCATCGACTGGTGCGTAGAAAACAGCAACCCGACTCCCGCATGGTCGGAACAATCCGGTTCGGTTTATGTGACCTTTCGCCCTGCTGTTTTACCTGGGATGCAGCCAGCCACCGCACAAGTACCTGACAAGCACCCATCAAGTATCGGCGAAGATGGCACTAAGTCGGCACCAAGTCGAGGCCCAAGAGGCCCAAGTCGATTTTACCCCCTTGGAAATGGGCCTCCTTGAACTATGCAAGAATGTACCGAAAACAGGCGTGGAGCTTATGACCGCTTCCGGTTATGCCTCCCGGACGGGGAATCTAAAACGTAGTCTCGAAAAGCTGAAGAGCATGGGCCTTATTGAAATGACCATCCCGGACAAGCCCCGGAGCAGCAAACAGAAATATCTTCTTACGAAAAATGGGCTGAAAATGATTAAAGATTCCAAATTGAAGATTCAAGATTGAGGGTTTACATGGCTAAAATCGAGAGATTTGAAGATATGGAGGTTTGGCAGCAAGCCAGGAAGATTGTAAAAAAGATTTACTCTATTACATGCCAAGGCAAATTTTCCCGGGATTTCGGTCTTCGCGAACAAATTCAACTTTATATAGCTCTCGATCTTGGATACATCGAAAAAGATACTTTCAATTCGCTAAACGCTGACTTAATCTCTATTTCCAGTCAAATTTCCGGTTTCATCCAATATCTCAAATCCTCTGAAATGAGAGGACAGAAGCGATGAGGAAATATGGACAACAAATCTTGAATCTTGAATCTGATAATCTTGAATCCAAAGTTTCACGGATGGAATGCCTGGGCATGACCTTCCCGAATGATGAAGAGAGTTGAAAGTATTTCCTGAAAAAATCTGCGAGAAGATGAAGGAGCCCAGTTCTTCTAAACAAGGAGATTTATAATGCCCCGAATCTTCGATAACATCGAACTCGATCTTCTCCCGGCCCTTCGGGGAACACTGGAGCTTTCCGACCAAGCCGATTTTTACAAAGAAGCCTTTTACCTTCTGGCAGACAAGAAGCTTTCCAAAGAACTACTGAAAAGACGAAAGGCTGCTTTTACCGAAAAGGAAAAAGGAGAATTGATAGAGGCCAAGGAACTCTTTTCCTGATTAAGACTTGATTATGAAATAAGATGAGAAGAGATGAGGAATGTATTGGACTTGGAAAAAGAATTTCCTTGTGGAGAGGAAGGGGGAAACTTGATTTAAAAAACAAAACCCCGTTCGCTATAAGAGGCGCCCTTCTCGTAACTTTTCCGGTTAATCCGGGTTGGGATGTCTTCAACTAAAGGTAAAGACAAGGCTGGTTGGAATAGAGTATAATTAGAAAAAGGCAGAAGACCTCGGGGCTTTTTCTATACATGGAGATTAACAGTGCCCTGCAATTCCGATGACAAGGAGGTGGGTTTATGATCATCTCAAGGGTTATTATAAAAAATTGGCGAAATTTTAGGATATTAGATGTGCATCTCGGGAGTCGCATTTTCTTAATTGGTCCCAATGCCTCTGGCAAATCAAATTTTTTGGATGTTTTTCGGTTTCTTAGGGACATTGCCAAGCCTGGAGGTGGGTTACAAAAGGCGATCAGTAACCGGGGCGGAGTATCTAAAATCCGATGTCTGGCCGCCCGGAAGGATCCAAAAATTGAAATAGAAGTCCATCTCTCAGAAACAAACGGCGAGAAAAAATTGTGGAAATATGCCATCGGGATAAAACAGGAAAGCAGAGGTTATCGTCAACCCTACCTGGCTCACGAAAAAGTTTGGAAGGAAAATGAATTGATTTTAAACCGCCCGGTTTTAGAAGACACTCAGGATAAACTTCGGTTAACCCAGACTCATCTGGAACAGATCAATACCAATTTTCAATTTAGGGAAATCTCCGAATTTTTTGAAACAATAAACTACCTCCATTTAGTACCCCAGCTTCTTCGGCATCCGGAGGCGTTTTCTGGACCTGCTATGGAAGAAGATCCTTTCGGTCGAAGCTTTCTGGAAAGGATATTTAAAACCAATGAAAAAACCAGAAAGGCAAGATTGGGGAAAATCGAGAAAGCCTTGCAATTGGCCGTCCCGCAATTAAATCAGCTTGATGTCATCAAAGATGAAAGAGGGGCACCTCATTTAGAAGCTCTTTATGAGCACTGGAGGCCCCGGGCAGGAAAACAAAGGGAAGAAGAATTTTCAGATGGAACACTTAGATTGATTGGATTTCTTTGGTCTCTTTTAGAGGGAGATTCCCTGTTACTCCTTGAGGAACCGGAATTGTCTCTCCATGCGGCCATTATCAATAAGTTGCCGGGAATTATTTCACGAATTCAAAGCCAAAAAAAGCGCCAGATTTTTATCAGCACCCATAGTTTCGAATTGCTTCTGGACAAAGGAATAGGCGCCGAAGAGGTGTTGTTGCTTCGGCCGGATGTAGAAGGGACAAAGGTAGAAGTAGCTTCTTCTATTAGAGAAATCAAAGCATTGATGGAGAAAGGATTCAGTGTGGCCGAGGCTGCAATTCCCTTGACAGAACCGAAACAGATCGCCCAACTGAGCTTGTTTAATGAATAAAGTTATCCCTATTCATTTGGCTGTTGAAGATCTTCTCAGCGAAGCGGTTTTGAGGGTGCTTTTAAAGCAGTCGGGGAAGTCGTTTGAAATAGGATCCTGTTTTCGTCGGCGGGGATTTGGTTATTTAAGAAAAAAGATTGAGGGTTTTAACAACGCAGCCAAAGGAACCCCCTTTCTGGTATTGACTGATTTAGATCAATCGGAATGTGCACCTATACTTTTGAAGGAATGGCTGACATCTCCAAAACAGTCCAATTTGATTTTTCGGATCGCAGTCAGGGCGGTTGAATCGTGGCTGCTGGCCCACCGAAAGGCTTTAGCAAAGTTTCTCGGGATTTCTGAAAACCAAATTTCAACGACCCCGGATGAAATTGATAATCCAAAACAATTTTTAATGCAATTGGCCGCTAAATCCCGCAAACGGGAAGTACGGGAAGCCCTTGTCCCCTCGGCCGGAAGCACTGCCTCTATCGGACCGGATTATAACGGGAAGTTGATTGAATTTGTCGAAAGGGATTGGGAAGTCAGGGAGGCAGCAAAATATTCTCCCAGTTTGAACAGGGCATTTAAGGAAATTACTTCTTTCCGACCTATCTTTAATTGAACAAGTAAAAATCAAGCACCTTTGCAATTTGGCTAATAACAATAATAGATAAAGGGTCCTCCTGATGATAAATAGGCCGGATTGAAATGTTAAGAAGAAAAAGCGATTGAGGTGATTTAACGGCCAGAAAAAAATCCATAAGATAATCTTCCCTTCCCTTATGTTATCTACATATAGGAAATGCGGATTTGATAATCTTGGCATTAAAGCGGTGAATAATTGGGGCCAGTTGGGACAATGGGATTTCCATGTTTGCAAGGACTCGCAGAGGCTGGGGCGGGAGTTGGAGTGGTTGAGGAATAATAAATAGCCAACAAAAAGGAAAAGAAAAAATGTTAACCAATCTCATCATTAGAAATTTTAAGAGATTTGAACAGGTTGAAATTGAGTTGGGAAACCCGGTAGTCTTCATCGGCCCCAATAATTCCGGGAAGACCTCGGCCCTTCAAGCGTTAGCTCTTTGGGAAATAGGGCTCAGACGCTGGAATGAAAAACGTAAGGGTAAAACTGCACCGGAGAAGCGTCCCGGAGTTACTATAAACCGAAAAGATCTGGTTTCCATTCCTGTCCCTGGGGCCGACTTGCTTTGGCGGGATCTCCATGTTAGGGACGTCAGGAAAAAAGAAGGAAAACAGGATACCAAAAACATTCGGATTGAAATTATTGTCACAGGGATTACCAACGATAAGGAATGGAAATGTGGATTAGAGTTCGATTATGCCAATGAAGAATCTTTTTATTGTCGTCCTCTTCGTCTTTCTATCGAAAAAGAGGCCGAACGGATGGAGATTCCAGAGCAGGCGGATAGGGTCCATGTAGCCTTTTTACCCCCTATGTCAGGTTTGGCCGCTATTGAAACGCGATTGGATGAAGGAGCAATCAATGTTCGTGTCGGAGAAGGAAGAACAGCAGAAGTTCTTCGGAATCTTTGTTACAAAATCTATGAACAGCAAAATGGTATGTGGGTAAAATTGGTTAACGACATCAACTCCCTTTTTGGGGTAAAGCTGGAGGTCCCTCGATATATTGCCGAACGCGGCGAAATTAAAATGGATTATAAAGAGAAAAATACTCTATTCGATTTGTCTTCATCTGGGCGGGGATTGCAGCAGACCCTTCTTCTTCTCTCCTATATGTATGCCAACCAGGGGGCGGTATTACTTTTAGACGAACCGGATGCTCGCTTGGAGATATTACGGCAGAGGCAAATTTATCAATTAATAACTGATGTCGCCCGGGAAAATAAAAACCAGGTAATTGCTGCCAGCCATTCTGAAGTATTGCTCAATGAAGCAGCCGAAAGGGATGTGGTGGTCGAATTTATTGGGAAGCCACATAGGATTAATGATCGAGGAAGTCAAGTAGTTAAGGCCTTAAGAGATATCGGCTTTGAACACTATTATCAAGCCGAACAAACCGGGTGGGTTCTTTACCTGGAAGGATCAACTGATCTGGCTATTCTCAGGGCCTTCGCAAAAAAATTGGGACACAAAGAAGCCCACGAAGCCCTTGAAAGGCCATTTTTCCATTACACCGGAAACCAACCCACGGAAGTTTTAAAACATTTCCACGGTCTTCGTGAAGCCTATCCTGACCTATTGGGGATTGCTATTTTTGATCAACTCGATCTAGAAATTCTGGGATCACCGGGAATTGTCTTTCTTCAATGGAGACGCCGGGAGATTGAAAATTATTTATGTTCTCCCGATACATTAATAACATATGCCAAAGCCTCCCCGTACCAAGAAGAAACTCCCGGTCCCCTTTTTGCCTCCGCAGAATCAGAGCGTCGAATTAAGGCCATGGAAGAATCTATAGAGGAAATTCAATCGGCATTGGATAAGCTTGGCAAAGGATCGCCCTGGGACATGAAAACGAAAGTAAGTGACGATTTCCTTACTCCTTTATTTAAAACCTATTTTAAAAAACTTGGGCTTTATAATCTGATGGATAAAAAGAATTTCCATGAATTAGCCAATTTTGTACCTGTGGAAAAACTTGACCAGGAAATCAAAGAGAAACTTGATTCAATCGCAGAAGTCGCCAACAAAGCCAAAAGAAACAAGGAAAGATTGCATATTTGACAGAACCTATCTAACGAAATCGACTGCATCCTTGCCCGACACTATGGCTTTACTGAGGAGGAACTGGACTTCATCATCAAAAACGATATCAAGTACCGCATGGGACGGGAAATTGAAAAAGAGGAAGATGAATAGTAAGCCACGGTATTTCTCGAAGGCTTTGAGGGGGTATTCGGATTCAAACCCCATAGAGTTCCTTTGGATTGACGAGGATCGACTTCGATCGTATAATAGTAAAAAAAGGCCTTTTAAAAAGGAGGGCTGTTATGTGGCAGTTAAAACAACTTGAAAAGCTGCGGGAGATTGAACCCGATGTCGTTGATGGAGCCATTCAAATGCTTTTAGAAAGGGAGATTGCCCTGAAAGAAAAGCTGATTATCGGCGCCTACATGGACGGCGACATTAATTTTGGTAAGACTGCTGAGTTATTGAACATTCATCCCGTAAAATTGAGAGAGCTTTTTTTATCCATAGGGATTCCGATAAAAATGGGGGTTTCTTCGGAAGAGGAGATACACGCCGAAGCCTTCTCCGCCCGGAAAATGTAGGATAACGTCTAATGATATTGGTGGATAATACGGTTTTGTCTAACTTTGCCCTGGTTGACGAGCTGCCCCTGCTTAAGCAGTTTTGTAAAGGGCTCGGGGCTACATCCGATTATGTATTATCCGAATTTGAAAAAGGAGTTCAAGAAGGTTATTTTAAAAATCCGGATTTTTCCTGGCTTACGAAACTGGATTTAAATACTGAAATCGAGCGAAACCTGTTTGCCTTTCTAAGTCAAAGGCTTGGTACAGGGGAAGCCTCCTGCCTTGTTCTTGCTATTCAAAAAAAGGATTCTTCTCCCCGGTTGAACGGTTAGATCATTTCATCAAAACATCATAAAAATTAATACAATTATAGAATCCGGAGCAATCATACCTAATATTTATCGTAGAGGTAAGAAAGGAGCAGCTTTTCTCCTAAACACATCCTCGACAAAATCGATGATGTCCTCGCCCGGCACTATGGCTTTATAGAAGAGGAACTGGACTTCATCATTAATTTAATCATGTTGAAAGTTTGAAAAAAATAGGATCGGACCCGATGCCTGCCCAAGGTCTATGCCCCCTCCACGATTCAACCAAGAGTTCTGGATCATTAACCGTGGGATCAGGTCTCTTCATCCGGGGATTGCTTCATCCATTTGTCATACATTTTGGCGTAAAACCCTCCCTGGGTGATCAGTTCCGTATGCTTCCCCAGTTCAACCAGGTGTCCCCGATCAAAGACGGCAATCCGGTCGGCCCGCATGGCGGTATTCAGGCGATGGGCGATGATCACTGCTGTCCGGCCTTGCAGAAGGACATCCAGGGCGTGTTCAATCCTGGATTCAGAGGCCAGGTCCAGATTGGACGTCGCCTCATCCATGACCACCACCCGGGGTTTTTCCATAAAGGCCCTGGCCAGGGCAATGAGCTGCCGCTCTCCGGAAGAAAGGGAGCTTCCCCTTTCGTGAATCACGGTGTGTATTCCCTGAGGCATTTGCTTGACCAGGTCTTCAATACCCACCGCACGGCAGGCCTCCAGGATTTCTTCATCCGAGGCCTCCGGTTTGGCAAAGCCCACATTGTCCCGGAGTGTTCCGGCAAACAGAAAAGGTTCCTGGGGCACATAGCCCAATTGTGTTCTCAGGGATTTTAAGGTGACTTTTTTTAAATCGTGGCCGTCTATGCACACCTGACCGGATTGGGGATCATAAAAGCGGATGATCAGTTTGGCCAGGGTGGACTTTCCGGCACCGGTTTCACCCACAAAGGCAATGGTTTCTCCCGGGTGAACCGTAAGGGAGATATCTTCGAGAACCGGCTGACCGTTGTTATAGGAGAAACTCACCCGCTCCAGTTCAATTTCACCCTTTATTTGAGGCAAATCCTTGGCCTGGGGGGATTCGGGTACACTGGGAGGCAAATTGAGCAGATCTCTTAATTTGGTAACCGCCGCCTGCCCTTGCTGATAGGTGTTGTAAAGCTGCACCAGTTGTTGAATGGGGGCAAAAAAGGAAGTCAGATAGAGAATGAAGGCCGTCAATTCCCCTATGGTCAGGCTCCCGTTTAAAACCATTTTTCCGCCGATTAACAGAATCAGGGCCTGGCCGAAAACCGCTATCAGCGTGGACCCGGAATCAAAGACAGCCCCCATCCGGGCGGTATAGAAATTGGCCTGGGCATACAATCCGGCCAGATTTAAATGGTTGGCGATATTTCGGCTCTGGCGAAAAAATGCGTGAACGACCCGGATACCGGTCAGGTTTTCCTGGAAGTCCGCCAGCAAGGTCGCAATCCGGTCCCGAACCACCCCATACCCGTAATCCGATACCCTTCGAAACCAGAAGGTCAGGGTCAGCATGGCCGGCAAAACTGCCGCAACCAATATCACCGCCAGCTTACTATTCAGAGAAAACAGGACGACGATGACAAATATCATGGTCAGTCCTTGGACCATCAAATTGATAATACCGTCCTGAAGTAAGGTGGTCAGGGCTTCGATGTCACTGGTCATGCGGGTCATGATGCGGCCGCTCATTTCCTCGGTGAAATAATCCAGAGACAATCTTTGCAGATGAGAAAAAACCTTGATGCGCAGGTTCATCATCAATCGCTCGCCCAAACGCCCGGTCCAGGCCATACGGGCATAACCGGTAATATAATTCAAAACAATGGACAGCAGGTAGGCCAGCGAAACCCAAAAGAGGACCTTGGGGTTGGCCTTTACAATCCCCTTATCGATTCCGATTTGCGTCAATAAGGGACCGGCTTGCATAGCCCCGGTTTGGGCCAGAACCATCACAAAAGCCAGGGCCAGGGCGGGATAATGGGGGGCAAAGAGGGTCCTTAAGGCCAAGGGCGGTTGTTTGGCCTCGGCCTGATCAAAGTCGATCTCAACCCTCTCATCCGCCGGTTCCTTATCAATAATCTTCCTGACCCCTGTTTCCAGTTCTGCGGGGATCCCCGAAAACGGAAGTCCGGCTTGTCTGCTCTGTTCACTGCCGGATCCCCTGCCGGAAAAAGCCCCCAGGCTGCCCATTTCTCTGGCCATCAGTTTATCCTCTTAACAGATTGCTGAAAAAGGCCCATCTGCTGCGTTCCCCTCATTCCTCGTCATTACGACGTACTTCAATGTACGCCTCAATCCTCGGAATTTTGGGCGCCTTTGGCCTTAACTGGCGGTCCTCTGCCTTTTCCTCGCCGGCTTTGGCCAATACTTCCACATATCCGGGCTGGGTTCTCATTAATTCCGAATGGGTTCCCTGGGCCGTGATCTTTCCATTTTCCAGAAAAAGGACCCGGTCGGCCAGGCTGATGGTGGAAATCCGGTGGGCGATGATCAAGGTGCTGCGGCCTTTTAAATATTGTTTTAAGGCCTGATGAATGTTCTGCTCCACCCCCACATCCACCGAACTGGTGGCATCATCCAGAATCAGAATACCGGGATTGGTCAGCAGGGTCCTGGCAATAGCGATTCTTTGACGCTGCCCCCCGGAAAGGGTATACCCCCGTTCCCCCACCACCGTGTCATAACCGTCTTTCAACCTCAGGATAAAATCATGGGCTTCCGCCGCCTTGGCGGCAGCCTGGATTTCTTCCAGGGATGCTTCCGGGTTCCCATAAGCGATATTCTCTCGAACCGAGGTCGAAAACAATACGGGTTCATCCGGAACCATTCCCACCTGGGATCGCAAACTGGACAGGGTGATGTCCCGGATATCTCGGCCTTTGATTTCAATACGGCCTTTGTTGACATCATAAAAACGGATCAGTAACCTGGCTATGGTGGTTTTTCCTGATCCGGTCCGCCCCACAATAGCTACGGTTTCTCCGGGATGAATATCAAAGCACAGATCCGATAGAATCGGCGGTCCGTTATGGTAGGCGAAGGAAACGTGTTTAAATTCAATTTCACCGCCGGTCGGATCTAAATGGACCGCTCCCGGACGTTCGGTGATTTCCTGTTTTTCATCGAGAATCTCAAAAATCCGCTGAGCCGAAGCCGCGGACCGCTGGCTCATCATCAAGAGCATTCCCAATAACCGGAAAGGGGTTTGCAGTAGAATGACATAGGCACTGAAGGCGACGAGGGCCCCGATGGTGATGGCACCCCTCACCACCAGCAGGCCGCCGTAAAACAGGAGGATGGTGTTGGCCAATCGGGGCATATTTTCCATGATGGGTGCAAAAATCGCCCGAATATCGATCTGGCGAACGGTAGCCCAGCGGAGCCTCTGGGCGGCTCCGGCCAGTAATTTAATCTGATTAGCTTCCGCTGAAAAAGATCTTACGATGTGGGCGCCGGTAACATTTTCAGCAACGATCGTAGTAATGTCCGCCAGGCGGGATTGGACCAGCCAGGAAGCGGGATACATCAGGCGGCGCATACGAACGCCGGAGTAATAAACCAAAGGGATCGGCATTAAAGAGGCCAGGGTCAAGCCTATATGGACTTTGAGCATAAAACCGAGGGCCATCATGAAAGTAAAGACATTGATTACCAAGAAAGGCGAAAACACCAGGAACATCTGTACGGCACGAATGTCCGAATTGGCCCTGGATATGACCTGGCCCCCTTGAACCCGGTCAAAAAAAGAAAGCGAAAGCCAGGAGATATGGTTGAAAATCAAGGCACGAAGATCAAACTCGATGGTATAGGCCATTTTAAAAAGAAGGTACCGGTACAGATAGACCACCGTTGAACGGGTTCCGGCCAGACCGGCCAGAATCCATATATAACGCATCAGAGGGGACTTATGGGCAACCAGGGCATTGTCAATAGCGGCCATGGTGATCCTGGGAATCAGGACATTGAGCAGCATGGCTACCATGGCAAAGGCCAAACCGCTGATCAAGGTCCATTTGTGGGCAAAAAGGATGGGGTTAATCCGCCGGTACCAATTTTTTTTGGATCCGGATCAATAGAGGTATGGGGAAGCTCAAATTCTTTCATGTTATGCGGAAGCGGATCAGGCGGCTATGGCCATGGCTTGGTTATCGTTTGTTTTAGGTAAATCTATTTTCTAATTTGTCCCTGTTTTAAAATTTTAATCCCTGGATAAGACCCCGGCTCAGCCGGGGGACTCCCAGAGTTTGACAATTCCTGGAGCAGGGAATGAACAATATTCAATAAAAGAGAATCTATAAAATTTCTAATACCAGGTCAGAGATATTTTTAAAAAAATGAATCAACCTCTGGACCGTCATTCCGGCAAAAGCCGGAATCCAGGAACTTTTCCGGGCTTAGGAATAACCTGGACCCCGGCTTTCGTCGGGGAGACAGCTTTAAGGGGTTTGGACTTTTGTTTTTGAGTCCCTTTGAGGGGCTGATATTTTCAAGCCTCCGGCTCTGCAGGAGGTACGGTGACTAATAAAAACGCTCCTTTGAGTAAGATTGCCCCGGATTGTTTCCGAGGCGGATCGATACGAAAGGAGCGAAAGATGATAAAAAGTCTATCACACACGCATTGGGAATGTAAATACCCTATTGGCAGACTCCTCAAAAAATAAGAAAAGCACTGTTTGGGAACTTGTGATTGGAATGGGTATGGTTATAAAGATACGCCGGGTCGAGATCAAAAATGTCGGCCACTTCAGAACGGATGAACATTAGATGCAATTTAAACACTTCGCTTCAAATGGAGACTTACCTCTTTTTATGAAATTTATGTGAACGAAATCATTCCATTTTAATGAAATCCTTGTCTTTTTCTGGAAAGGATGTATGATAGGATCATTAAGTTAAGGCTTGAAGAAAATAAAAGACTAATTACATAGAAATAAGTCCAAACCATTTCCTATAAGTCCCACAAAAAGTCCGGCATGATATTTTTCTTTTTAATTTTCCGAAAGCCTCTTTCGGTCGAAAATCCGGTCCAAAACTTTTAGGTGATTTGATAGTAGGGCCTTTCCCCCATCTTTAAAAAAATAGATGCAGGTCGGTCCTTATTTATTATTTTATGAGAAAAATGGGTCATGTCTGAATCTGAAAAAATTTTATCTTCTACTCCGTCTGTCGGTCCAACCCCGTTTGCGCCCCGAAGCGTTTTTTACGGTTGGTGGATCGTTTTAGGGAGTACCATTACCCTGGTTTTTTCCTGCGGTATCGGTTTTTACAGCCACGGCGCTATCCTGGATCCCCTGAGAATCCATTATGGATGGTCCAAGGGCACTATCTCCACTGCGCTTACGATGTATTTTGCCGTTTCCGGGGTCTTGGGTATGGTGGTGGGGCAGGCCATTGACCGGTTCGGTTCCAAGCCGCTTCTTATTCTGGGTTCTATTATTACCGGAATCGGATTTTTTCTTTTGAGCCGTATAACCCAACTCTGGCAATTGTTCGCGGTCTACCTGTTCCTGGCCGTAGGAACCAGTTGTGCCTCTCCGATAACGATTACCACCCTGATCGCCAACTGGTTTGTCAGGAAGCGGGGCTTGGCAATGGGCCTGACCATGAGCGGATTAAGCCTGGGTGGAATGGTAATGGTGCCATTTACCGTCTATCTGATCTCCCATTGGGGTCTCCGGACGGCATTACCCGTCTTGGGGGGGATGTTTTGCCTGGTGATCATCCCAATCGCCTTATTCATCATAAAACAACATCCGGCCGATGTGGGACAATTTCCCGATGGTCGACAAAAGGTTCCCTTATCCATAGAGTCATCAGACTCAACAGACCAACGAATCACCCTTGCTCCCCAGATGCGTGTTTGGACACGGATTGAAGCCATGCATACCACCGCTTTTTGGGCCATCGTCATAGGTTTTTTGCTGGCCATGACCGGCCAGCTCGCCTTTCTCGTACACCAGGTCTCTTTCTTAAGCCAGACCCTGGGTGTGGCCGGGGCGGCCAAGGCGGTTAGTGTGACGACTGGGGCCAGTATTATCAGTCGTTTATTTCTTGGATCCATCGCCGACCGCTTTGATAAACGGTATGTAGCGATTTTTTGTTTTTTAATCCAGGGAATCGCCGTTCTTTGTATGGCCCGCTTCCATCAGGTGGCGGTTCTTTATCTGGGGACCTTTGCTTTCGGTTTGACCATGGGCGGAATCGTTATGATGCAGTCTCTGCTGGTCGGCGATTGTTTCGGCATGGTTTCCTTTGGAAGAATAATCGGCTTTTCCGGTTTGTTTACCCAGTTGGGGGCTTCTTTCGGTCCGACGATTGCCGGTCTCATTTTTGACGCTACCCACGATTACCGAATCGCCTTTACTATCTTTGGGATGTCCAGTCTTTCGGCTATCGTGGCCGTTTTCTTCGCCAGGCCTCCAACACCTCTGCTGAGAGTCCCAGTTTACACCGGTACAAAATAATTCTCTTAGGGCAACCCTTTCCTGGTTGACCGATTTTCCTTCACTCTCAAACTCGAAAGGTTGGTCCTTGAAGCAATCCACCAAAACCCCAACATTTAAAAAAAAGTAATGGGGTTTTGGAGGGGAGGGGAATGGTGGTTCTAAGCCAACAATAGTCATCCAACTTGAAAAAAAGGCTGATTCAGAAAGAACGTTTCCTATTATTTTTAGCCCCCGATTTGGGTTTTATCCCCGGAATTCTCACCGCCCATACCGAGAAAATTTCTCCCAATATCTTGAGGATCACCAGCGCGGCCAGACCCCCCGCCGGGTTCGGACCGGATCTGGCGATCAGGGGCGCCAGCATCACTGCGAAGAAGAGCAGCAGCATCCAGCCTCCACCTTCGAGCTGAAGTTTCCGCCGGATCTTTCCTCCGAACGCACCCGAGTCCACCAGGTCGTGTCCGAGTCGCACCAGTCGCATGAAAAAGAGGGCCGCCAGAGGCAGGCGGAGTTCTCCCGAAATCAGCACCCGCTGCAGGCGGAAACCGTCGTCCATAGCGGATTGAAGTGAATCGTAGGGCCCGAAAGCTATTAAGGCAAAAAAACCGTAAAGGAGGATGAATCCACATTCGATAGGGAAAATGTCTTTGGTATCTTTACCCCCCTTGTTGAAAAGACGTTTGATGAAATCCATGAACAGCACAATCACGCCTTCCAGGATAAACATCAGAACCAGGGGGACAGCGTTCCAGCCGAGCCGGGTTACCCCATTCAGGGTTACCAAATTGGTTAATATTATGGAAATGGAACGGCTGATCGAGGTGAACAGGGATGGAGCATCCCTGTGGGAGTCCTTCGGTCCGGTGTGGCCGGACATTGGGTTATCTGCCATAAAAACCTCCTGATTAGGTGGCGGGCATTTTAGGGTGGGCGAAAATGAACGCCTTAATACCATTTGATAAGCCTTTGCTGTATGACGAAAAGAATGTAGGATATGAAAGAGAAATGATCAAGAAGAAAAAAAGGATAAACAGGCAGGATGGGGGAGGAAAATAGTTTTTAAAAGGAGAGGGGGTGATTTTAATAATTATTAAGAAAGGGAAATGATCCCAATATTTTTTGGTCAAATGAATTATTGAATTTTCGGGAAAAATATTTATTGAAAACTTGAAGTATTTGGCAAGAAAAATAGTATTTGACAAAAGAAATATTTTACCTAAGTTTTATCAATTATGTTAGAAATATTTTTACCTAAAACAACAGCAATTTATTCGAAGGAGACCCAATGGAATTAATTGAAGCGGTTAAAAATAGGAGAAGCATAAGACGATTCCTGCCGGAGAGGGTACCTGAAGAACTAATCAAAGAACTTATCCGTGATGCCTTATGGGCGCCTTCGTGGGGGAATACCCAGCAATATGAATTCGTGCTGGCCAATGGGGATGCCCTGGAGCGCTTTAAAAAGGAAAACAGGGAAGCCTTGCTGGCAGGGAAAAAACCGGAACCGGATGTTCCCATGCCGGAAAAATGGCCGGAAATTTTGAAAAAAAGATATATGGAGGTGGGGAAGAACGTTCTAACCTCTCTTGCTATTCCCCGGGAAGATCAGATGGGGAGGCTGAATTATTATGGTGACATGGCTTCCCTCTTTAACGCCCCTGCGCTTCTCCTTGTTTTAGTGGATAGGGATGTTTTACTTGAATACGCCATGCTTGATGTGGGTATTTTTATACAAACGTTTGCCCTTTTGGCGCATGGCAAAGGATTAGGTACTATTACCCTGGCCGCCTCCGTAACCTATCCGCAAATTATTCGTAGGATTTTTAATGTCCCCGAAAGCAGGAGGATCATTATCGGAACCGCCTTGGGATGGCCGGATAATAACACGTCGGTAAATACCTTTGAAAGAAAACGCGATCCCCTTGAGATGTTTTTACGCTGGGTTGGTTAAGGGGAAGTCCATTATATTTTTCAAGACATACTCTTTAGAAATAATGTAAGGAGGGTGCATGAGGAGACTTCAAAACAAAATAGCGGTCATCACCGGAGGCGCTGGGGAGATCGGGCTGGCCGCAGCCCGCCTGTTTGTTAGGGAAGGTGCCAAGGTCTTGCTGGTCGATCTGAAGGAGGATGTCCTTGAGAAAGCGGTGGAATCCATCGGGGAGGAGGGGGTAAGTTTTGTTGTGGCAGACGTTACCCGGGAAGAGCAAGTAAAGTCATATGTCCGGGCCGCGGTGGAACGATACGGGGGAATCGATGTATTCCTGAACAATGCTGGGATCGAGGGTGTAGTCAAGAACCTTCCCGAATACCCGGTTGAGGTATTTGATCGGGTGATGGCGGTGAATGTCCGCGGAGTTTGGTTGGGTATGAAATATGTCATACCCGTCATGCAGCAAAGGGGCGGCGGTAGCATTATCATAACTTCGTCCAATGCAGGCTACAGCGGCCAACCGGCTATTTCGGCTTACGTGACCAGTAAACATGCGGTTATCGGCATAATGCGGAGTGCCGCGGTTGAATGCGGCCCGATGAATATCCGCGTGAACACGGTTCACCCCTCACCCATCGAAGGCCGAATGATCCAGTCCCTGGAAAATGGCTTTGCCCAGGCCATTGACGTCCAGTCGGACCAAGTCAAGCAGTTGATTGTCGGAAGGCTCGCTATGGGACGCTACGGCACCCCTGATGAAGTGGCCAACCTGATGCTTTTTTTGGCCAGTAACGAGAGTAGTCTTTGTACCGGCGGCATATTTCCGGTGGACGGCGGCAGCTCGGCCCGTTAGAACGGAAAAGCGCATGAAAAGAAAATGATAATCGGTTGGAGGGCTGCAGATGAGCTCAAAGAAGAAATCTAACCGCATGGACCGGGAGACCGGAATGGCCGCGGAGGCAAAATGAAAGAGAAATGGATTAACATTATTATCATTTTGGTCTTGGTCCTGGGATCGAGTTCGGTCTGGGCCGGCAGTATTGTTACGGCTAAGTGCGATGCCTGCGGCTATGAAAGTGGTCCCCTGTTTATTTTTGGCGGACGGGCAAACTTTAAAACGGTTTGCCGTTTTCCTGCCTATTGTTCCCATAAAAAGGAACTGATTCTGGTAAATCTGTTGGCGGATGAACCGGAAAGCCGGAATTGTCCGGGTCAAAGGCCGGTGCCTTACACCGACCCCCAATTGATACAAAATCCGGGCTCCAAAATTATTGCCTCCTGGAATTTACCCTCGCCGAAGCATAAACAGGTTATGCTTAATGATGGCAATTATTTTTGCCCCAATTGTAAAAAATTTCAGTTACATTTCCTGCCTTCCGGACACTGGGATTAAGAATTTTCGATCAAAAAATATTGGGACTCCCTGTTCTCCCGCCGGTTTTTATCCTTGACCCCGTTTTTCCCTTGGTTTATATTCTCCTCTCAAAAAGCAAGGTCTTATCAAATTCGATATCCTTTTGTTATTTAAAAGGAATAGTATCTCATTGGTCATAAATACCTATTAATGAGTTCTTATGAAAAAAGAAAGAGTCGTCATCACCGGGCTGGGAACCGTCAATGCCATCGCCGGGAGTGTGTCTGAATTCAGCGAAGCTCTACGACAAGGGGTATGCGGCATCGGACCGGTCACGGTCTTCGATACGACCGACTTCAGAACCCATATCGGCGGTGAAGTGAAAAATTTTTTACCCCGGGAGATGATCCCGTCTGAATTCTCATTAAAGCGGATGTCTCGTTCGGACCGCATGGCCATGGCGGCTGCGCTGGAGGCCTTGCGCGATGCGGGACTTTTCCCTTTTCCGGAAGTCCTGCAGGCGGATACCGGCGTTGTTATCGGCGGCGGGGCCGGCGGTATGCTGGAAGGCGAGGAGGCCTATCGACGATATCTCCAGGGCAGCAATAAAGGCGTCCGGTATTCACCTTTTTCCGCCTTTTGCTGCGCCTCTTCCGCGGACCATATCGCATCATACTTAGAGCTCATGGGCCCCAAAACCACATTCATGACCGCCTGTTCATCCGGAGCCACGGCCATCGGATATGCCCGGGATCTGATCCGGGAGGGGATGGCCACCGCGGTTATTGCCGGCGGCACCGAACCCCTTTGCCGGATTACTTATGGTGCTTTTAACGCGCTGCAGGCGGTGGATCGGGAATATTGCAAGCCTTTCGACAAAAACCGGCAGGGCCTCTCTCTCGGCGAAGGGGCCGGCATCTTGATCCTGGAGGCATTGAGCCAGGCTCAAAAACGGGGAGCGCGGATCTACGGGGAGGTCCTCGGATACGGGGTGAGTTGCGACAGTTACCATATGACCGCTCCTGATCCCGAGGCTTCCGGGGCCGCGCGCTGTATGGAGGCCGCCTTGCAGGACAGCGGCGTAGCCCCTGAGCAGGTGGACTATATCAACGCCCATGGCACGGCCACCCCGGCCAACGATTCTATAGAAACCAAGGGGATCAAGGCGGTTTTCGGCCATACGGGCCTATCACATCCCGGTGAGTTCCACGAAATCCATGACGGGCCACGCCTTGGGCGCTGCCGGCGCCATCGAAGCAGTGGCATGCGTTCTGGGGATTTTTCACCATTTTATCCCGCCGACGATTCACCTGACCGAAGCGGACCCCGAATGTGATCTGGATTACGTAACCGAAGGCAGTCGGGAGGCGGAGCTGAATATCGTTCTTTCCAATTCTTTTGCCTTCGGCGGAAACAACACCGCCATCGTTATGGGAAGTTATTCCCCGAGAGGGATTGTCCATGAGTAACCGTGTGGTCATATCCGGGGTCGGCCTGGTTACGCCCTTGGGGATTGGAAAGGATGTCTTCTCGCAGAACCTTTTCAGGGGAGATTGCGGTATCTCCCCGATTACGACTTTTGATACGTCCCAATTTGCCTCTAAACTGGGGGCAGCAATAACGGATTTTAAGGCCAAAACATTCATTTCCCTGAAAAACCTTCGCAAGATGGACCGGACTTCCTCTCTGGCATCGGCTTCAGCCAGGATGGCCCTGGAGGATGCCGGGGTCAGCCTAAACGTTTCCAACCGGGATCGAACGGGGATTATCCTGGGGACCGCCTTCGGCAGCACCGACGTTGCCGCCCAGTTTGCCGGAGTACTTTTCAGCGAAGGCCCGGGGATGGTTAGTCCCTTTCATGTGCCGAATACAGTGATGAACGCGCCGGCGGGCCATACTTCCATCGAACTTGGCTTCAGGGGGATCAACTCGACTATCAATCACCATGAGGCTTCAGCCGAGACCGCCATCATCTACGCCGCTTCTGAGATTAAACAAGGTCGGGCCGATGTTATGTTTGCCGGCGGAGTGGATATTATTTCGGAATTCTTTTTTCGGGTGATGACCCATTTTAAGGCCCTATCCCCGGTAAACGGGGGGCCGGAGGGAGCCCGTCCTTTTGACACCCAGCGAAACGGACCGGTAGTCGGCGAGGGGGCGGGGATGGTATGCCTTGAGACCTTCTTGCAGGCCGAGGCCCGCGGGGTCAGACCCTATTGTGAAATTGCCGGGTGGGGGCAGAGCTCGGCACCGGCCCCGCCCACCGACTGGCCTTCAGATCCCCGAGGACCGGTCCTGGCCATCACCCGGGCACTGAATTCGGCCGGGATCGCCCCCGGTGACATTGATTTTGTCTCGGCCGCCGCTAACGGCGGCAGCAAACTGGATGCCCTTGAGGCCGAGGCGCTGTCCATCGTATTTGGAACCCCTGCTGATCGACCCTATATCAGCACCATTAAAGGGGCTGTCGGTGAGAGCTTCTCGTCCGGGGGAATAAGGGCGGCGGCCATGGCCCTATCGATAAAAGAGGGAAGCATTCCTCCCACGGTCGGCCTTAAAAATCCGATTCGACCACTGCGGTTTGTCATGGACCAAAAGATAGACCTGCCGATCCATTTCGGCTTAATCAACGGATTTTCATCCGGGGGGACTTTTGTTTCGCTGGTGCTGAAGAATATTAATTAAGGAGTAATCTCAATGAATATAGGGGAGTGGATTTACAAACGTGCGCTGACTTATCCGCAGCGGCCTTTTCTAAAACAGGAGGACCGGGCCTTTAACAATCGCCAGTTCAATGCGCGGGTGAACCAAACCGCCCGTGCCCTGACCTCCCTTGGTATTAAAAAGGGTGAACGGGTGGCCACCTTAATGGTCAACTCCAGCGAATTCCTGGAAGTCTTTTTTGCCTGCGCCAAAACAGGCGCAATGATCGTCCCCATTAATTTAAAACTGGCATTGCCTGAAATGAGTTATATTATTAAAGATGCCGCTCCCCGGGCACTGATCTATTCAGCTGAATTCGCAGACAAGGCCGAGGGGCTTAAAGCGGCCCCCTCAGCGGTTGAACATTATCTCCAGCATGGTGGAGACCATTTATCCGGCGATCTTTTTCTTTCGGTTTTTACGGCCTCCTTTCCGGAAGAAGAACCGATTCCTGCGGAGGAATTGACCCTGAAAGATCCCTTAGTCATCATGTATACATCCGGAACCACCGGCGATCCCAAGGGGGCCGTGCTTTCCCATGAAAACTTTCTTTTCGGGGCTATCCATTCCCTGCTCGGCTACGGCATCGGCTCCAACTGTAAATCCCTGGTAGTGGCCCCCCTTTTTCACATCGGGGCCCTGGCCGCTTCGGCAACCCCGGTCATTTACGCCGGGGGCTCGCTGGTTCTTAAGAGTTTCGACAACCCTTCGGAAGTGGTTGAGCTTATTTGCGCTGAAAAAATCAACTACATGTTTGCAGTGCCGGTGATGTTTGACATGATGGCCAAGAGCGAGGCCTGGGAAAATGCTGATTTTTCCCATGTATATTTCTTCATTGCCGGCGGTGCTTCCATGCCCGTTGCCCTGATCCGCAAGTATCAGGAGGAAAAGGGCGTCCGGTTCACCCAGGGATATGCCATGACCGAAACCCTGCGACTGACCTCCCTGGATCTTGAAGAGACTATCCGCAAAGCCGGTTCGGTCGGTAAAGCCGTATTCCACACCCATTTGCGAATCGTGGATGACAGCGGCCGGGATGTACCGTTGGGCGAAGTGGGAGAAGTGGTGGTCAAGAGCCCCACCGTCTTATTAAAATATTGGAATAGGCCGAAGGAGACTCAGGCGGCTTTCCGCGATGGATGGTTTCACACCGGCGATCTGGGTAAACAGGATGGTGAGGGGTTTCTTTATATTGTCGGCCGAAAGATCGATATGATTATCAGCTCGGGCGAGAATATCTATGCTGCCGAAGTGGAGCGGGCGATCGAATCGATTCCTCAAGTGGCTGAGGCCGCAGCGGTTGGGATGCCGGACTCCAAGCGGGGCGAAGTGGTGGCGGCCTTTGTTTTGCTGAACGAAGGGGCTTCGGTAACTGAAGAAGGACTGATCGGAGTCCTCCAGGAGAATATTGCCCACTATAAGATTCCCAAAAAGGTCGTTTTTGTAAAAGAATTTCCCCGCAACAGTGCCGGTAAAATACTAAAAAGGGAGCTTAAGGGCAGGCTCGGACCGGGGGGTTAAAGAACAGGCTGAAGGCTAACCAAACCTATTTGAAATTTGGGTTCTTAACCACGATTCTCCAAGAATATTGGATGGTTTCAATCTTTTGAAATGATCCTGGATACTTGATACTGGATAAAAACAAAAAGCAAAACCCCATTCTGAATAAAGATTATCCAGTATCCAGCATCCAGGATCGTTCGTTCCGAGGCGGATGGTCGTGAGTGTGAGAAATGTTATAGAGAAATTCTCAGACTTGGTTGCTAAGAATCTAAAGGCTGAAGGCCAAAGGAAACCCAAAACCATTTTTTGTCGTTCAAAGAATAATTCTTTTAGTTTGAATTAGAAACCCCCACCCTATGGGTGGGGTCATGTGGACTGGCTATGCCGGTCCCGAATGGGCTTGGCTCAAAGGCCATTTCTCGACCCGTTTCGTCATTCCGGGCTTGACCCGCTTCCTGCCCGTAGGCATCCAGGCCGGAGGCGGAATCCAGAGATTTCAGCTTTTCCTGGACCCCGGCTTTCGCCGGAGTGAAGGCATCTATTAGATTTTAAAGTTTAGGGTTCAGGTTTGAATCTGGTATTTTAAGCCCCCCTATGGGGGGCCCAATTAAAGCCACGCCCTATGGGCGTGGTTAGACCCTTGCAAAACCTTGCCAAAATCAAGGGGACCTTTTCATGCCTAAGGCGATCAAGTGAACCTGGGCGGTGAGGTTTAAAAGAAAAGCCGCCTCCGGCTGTTTGCCTTTGCGAAGCGTCTGATACTCGGCTGCCTGGATACGCTGGACGACCAAGTCTTCCTTCATCCGGGATTCTTTCAGGGATTGTTCGATCATCTCCCGGAAGGCCCGGCAGTCGGCCACAGCGGCCTTGAAAAATCTTGCGCAATCCTCTTGGCGTACTACGGAATGATGACCCAACAGGATGGTTTTCGGCGCTCTCTTCCGGATCCGTTCAATGGAGTCGAGATAATCCTCATAGCTGGATAGAAACTGGGGCGCCACCCAGAAATCATCTCCCGGTATGATTCCGAGTGCATCGCCTGCCAGGACGGCCTCCAGATGGGGCAGAAAGAGGCTCAGGCTGTCCCTTGTGTGGCCGGGGGTGGCGATGGCCTCAAGTGATACCCCGCCACCCAGATCGACAAAATCCCCCTCTTTAAGAATTGGTTCAACTGTAAGAAGGTTGTAGTCAAAATCTCCGGGGATAAAGTCCCCTTCCATATTATTTTTCCGGACCAGCGCGCGGTTGAGATCCGCTATGGCTTTACCGGTCTTGGCCTGAGAGAGCCGCCGGGTGAACGTTTCGCTGCCGCCCACTTTTAAATCCGGAAAGTGTCGCTGAAGAAAGGGGGTGCTGCCTACATGGTCGAAATGGGAATGGGTATGGAAAAGAAAGTCCGGTCCGCTTCCTTTCCCTAGAACTTTTTGGATGTCTTGGAGATACACCGGCCCCATAAATGCGGGCCCGGCATCGACTTGGACAACACGATGGCTCCCCATAACGAGAAAAGCAGGAAACTCGTGACTTCCCAAGCGATAAAGGTTTTTTAAGATTTGATCCATTATTATTTGCTCCGCAGTGTATGTCGTTAGATTCTAACGCCATGAGCCTGAGAATTTATCCCTTTGGGCCATATTTTTCGAAAGCGAGTTTGACCATTTACGCTGGTCTGAGCCCTCGTTGTTAGTATTTCAGCTATACTAACAATACTGCCTTCGACACTCCATAGTCAATACTTTAAGATCTTTTTCGACAATGGTTTATTATGGTTCTGAAGATAAAAAGGTTTAAAAAATTTAAAGAATGTGTTAAAAATTAACATTTGAACGTAGAAATACTATTTAAAGGAAAATGTAAACTATGGATGAACTGATTCTCAAACTGAAGGAAGAGATCATAGATGTGCTGAACCTGTTGGAACTTACACCGGAAGAAATTGATACTGAAGCACCTCTTTTCGGAGACGGGTTGGGTCTTGATTCTATTGATGCGATTGAGCTTGTCATATTATTGGAAAAAAATTACGGTATTAAGATCGATGAGCCAAAAAAAGGGCGTAAGATATTCGCCTCTGTAAAGACCATGGCTGAACATATCGTAGCGAATCAAACGAAATAGAGCAATTTCAGAAAGGGCATTCCAGATATTAGGTATTAGGTTCAACCCCAACTGCCAAAAACTTTACCCAGAGCCTATTCCCATGTTCAGGCTGTCTAACTGCCGGGGTTCCCCATTAACCGGAATGAATACTATCAAAAAGGTAAAACATGACCAACCATGAGAAAGATCGAGATGCTTTTGATGAGTTAGCGGATGCCTGGAGAAGCCTTCCGGAGGACCTGCGAAAGCGGATATTTACCGCGGTTTTTAAGTTTTCGCCGGCCTTTTTCAACAAGCTGACTAAAGAAATGAAAGGGTTTACTTCAAAATTTCTGGTTACTCGGCCAACTTCTATTATTACTCGATTAGATAACCTACTTATTGCTATCGACGGGGGCAACGAACTCCACCAATTATTGAAAGTCTATTTTACTAACTGCAATCCTTCAATTAACAACAGCTTTACAGGTAATTTCAGACTTATCTGTGACAGATCACCCAATATGCCAAGCAGGCAGGTAACGGAAAATGTGTTCTCTTTGCTCGATTCAGAATTTAAAGAAGATCAATTGTTGGATATTTATAAAAAAGCTCTTCCTGTCTGTGAGCCGGATCGATTTTCAGATGTCCCTCCTAACCCTGATGAGTTGAACTCTCTCTAATAAATTCTTAAAGATTTTTGGAAGTCTTACGGGTTAAGGATGTAGCAATGCCCATCAAACCGTCTTGACGATCAACTTCTCTAAGGGGAACCTGGGGCGGGGTGCCGGGATTCGTTCAGGATAGCCGATGGGCAATAAGGCCACAAGATGCAGATTGTCGTCCAGCGCTAAAATTTCTTTTGTTTTCAAAGGGTCAAATCCACCGATCCAGCAGGTTCCCAAGCCTAAATCCACCGCCTTGAGCATCATCTGGGTAATGGCTATCCCTACATTCATGTTCAGATAAGTCAAAACCTGTTCTCGGTTTCTTTCGGGCGGAGTATATTCGCCGTCCATTTCAATATTGTCAAACACGCCAGCCTGAACCAATTCGACCACCCGGTCCGGTCTGCTGTCCAAAGCCGAAAGGTCGGTGCAGCAAGCAATGACGACCGGGGCCTTCAAGGCAAACCGCCATCTGGTAGCCGCCTTAAGTTTTTCCTTCATTTCCGGAGACCGGATAATGATGAATCGCCAGGGTTGGATGTTCGAGCCTGAAGCCGCCAGGCGGGCGGCTTCCAATATATCGAAAATGGCCTTGTCCGATACCAGGTCCGATTTGAAGTTTCGTATACTTCTCCGCGTTTGGATCACCTGATCAAATTCCATGTCTCCTCCATTAAGGGTATATTTTTTTGATAATTTCTTTTTTGATGGGATGAGTATAAGAAAAGGAGAGGGCATGATCAAGGAAAAAGATAGAAGAAGTATGTGGCGAGAGGGTGCCGTCCGGGAAAAAAATGGAAAAAGGAAGTTACCTGCAAATAAAAAGAGATAGAAGAGATTATGTTACGTATTTACAATTCCTCGAAAAACAAAGACTTAAAAATACCACTTACTGTTTGAAATGTGCTAAAAAAGCAGAGCCAAATACCCTGCCTTTTCCTTTCTTAAATTCTATCAAAACCAACGCTGAGGACCACGGATTTCCGCCCGTCGGTATCTACTTGATGTATTCATACACTCTCCGCACTTCACTCTCAACTCAATTTTTTTGAAAAATCATAGAAATGGCTATATTGCGACATGAGCGTGAAATACTTTTTCATAAGCCGCCGGTTAATCTTCCATGTCCTGGGTATTGACCTGCAGAAAAGGGAGCGCAGCATTGGATCGGCCTGAAAAAGAAAATAGCTGAATAATTTATACCCATTATAAATAAATTTAGGGTCAATTTTTTTATTTTTATATATATCGGGGAAATAGTCAACCAGTTTGAACCAGGCGAACAGACGCTCTTCAAATGCCCCCGGTTTATATAGCTTCTTATATAAATCTACATAATGGTGAAACAACTCGTCCCTGCTCATCTGCCTGGGAATGATGTTGGTTGTAAGGTTATGTTCGCCGGAATAATTTTGATCAATAATCCGGTTTTCTCTTTTCAGCCTTCGATAGAGTGGGGTTGACCGGGGGGCATTGAGCAGACTTATCCCGGCGATGGGGCAGGCCGTTTTTGCTAGGAAGGCAAATAAGTCGTTGAAGATCGACAGATCGTCATTGTCGAAACCGACTATAAAACCGGGAAATGGTACGATGCCGTAGCGGGATATGAGTTGTATTTTATCGGAAATATTAGGCACAATGTTCTGCCGTTTGTTGACCTCTTCAAGGCATTCCTTTTTTATCGATTCGATTCCTATGAATAATACCGAAAAACGGGCGTCAGCCATCATGCGAAGTAATTTTTCGTCATCGGCGATCTGGATGGTAATCTGCGTGGAAAACGAGAGTGGGCGTTCCTGTCTCACGTTCCAGTCGATCACCCGTTCGAGCAGTTCGCGAGTGAATTTTTTGTTCCCCATAAAGTTGTCATCCGAGAAAAAAATCGAGCGCGCACCCAAGGTATGGGCATTTTCCACCTCAACCATTACCTGTTCAACGGATTTGGTCCTGAATATTTTCCCATTGTATTGAACAACCTCACAGAAATCACAATTATTGGGACATCCCCTGCTCGTCTGTATGTTGATGTTTACGTAATGGTTGGGGTCGACGAGGGCCCAATCCGGTGCAGGGCTGTGATGGAGATCAACGTAGTCTTTTTGTAAGTATACGGATTTGGTAGTGTTGCTTGTCCAGTCCTCCAGAAACTTAGGCCAGGTGTATTCGGCCTCGCCAATGAAATGGTAATCACTGATCCCGGCGCATTTATCGGCCTCAAGGGTTGCATATGAGCCGCCGAGGGCTACCGGGATTCCTTTTCCGCGATAAGCTGCGCATAATTCGTGAATCCGTTTTGCGTGGAGGGTAGATCCGGTTATCGCAACCAGGTCGCATTGGGTATCCATATCGGCAGGCGCCACATTTTCGTCACAGGCTGAATATTCCACCGTTACATGAGGGGGAGTTAGCGCCATGAGCAGGGGAAATGCCGGATTGGGCATGAGGCTTTTGGTCCCGAAGATGTCGACAAGTCCCTGGAGCGACCATAGATTTTCCGGGTGGCGCGGGGAGATGCAGTATATCCTGTGTGGATTAATGCCGGACCCGTAGCGCTTTACTTTTGAATGAGACATTCAATACTCTCTTTTTTATGCTATTTAGTTGATCAAAATAACCATCGAAGAACTTTATGCTTTTCTTTTTTATTCAAAAATATTATTTCTTCTTTTGTTGCCTTCAGTTACAATGATTCCAAGACAAGACAAGATTCCATTCTTTAAGCAATTCTTTTTAATGTATTTTCACTCATTCCGTAATTACTAAAAAATCAATAAATTTCAAGTCACTTTTACTGATTATCGATTGAACTATTGTGGTTTTTGAAAAATGAAGTCCTCTCATCCTTTATCCCAGACACTCCTATTGACCCACACTAAATTTGAAAGAGTCAAAAAATTAGATAATCGCTACTCCGTTCCTGTTGTGTTCTTCTGACATATATGGTACAAACGCGAAGTTTTCACCATAGGTATTTTATCTTCGAATATGGTTACCGGTAAACCCTGGTGGGCTATCATCTTTTGTCAAAGGGTCAAGTTTTCCGAGGTCACCTTCAGCTCCCAGCTTTCATCTTTGCAAAGCAAAACAACTCGACAATTAGGAGATATTTATCCCAGCCTTGTGTTATTGAAAGCGTATCCACTCCCAAGGCCTGTTTCAAAAGTGTTTTTGAAGATCTGAATTACCTGGTATTCGGGAGCATGGATAACTAAAGATGGCGATTCTCTATTTTTAACACTTGAGACCACATTATAACCTGCCTTCATTATTTAATAAAGGAAGATTTTGTGTCCCCAATTTTTTATTTAAGGATTTCGGTTTTTATGATAATATATGATAATTAAGAGATAAAAGGGTATTTCGCCTAATATGGGGAAGTTGGCTTATTCCTCTTTTATCCGCTTTAATAATTTATGGCCCCGCGTTAGAAACAATTATGTAGATTTTCTTATAATTTTATAAAGTCCATCATAAAAAGGGGGAAAAATGGTAATGGCTCTTGAAGGAATTAAGGTAATTGATTGTTCACAGGTGGCCGCCGTACCGATGGCCGCCCGTCACCTCGGCGATTTCGGGGCCGACGTTATACATGTCGAGCACCCGGTTACAGGAGATTTTTGGCGGGGTTTTCAGGAGGCTCAGACGGATTCGGGAGGTGGTGCCTGTCCATCCGACTTTAATTACAACTGGGAGCAGTTTAACCGCAACAAACGAAGCATTACCCTTAACCTCTATAATGAAAACGGCCGGGCCATTATGTATAAAATGGTTGCCACGGCTGATGTTTTCCTCAGCAATCTTAGACCGTTTGAGCTGGAAAGATTCAAGCTGGATTACGAGACCCTGAGCAAGATAAATCCCCGTCTTATCTGGGGAAATGTCACCGGATATGGCAAGAAAGGACCAGACAAGGATCATCCGGCATATGATACAACCGCTTATTGGGCTCGCGCCGGAATTCACTCCCTGTTTTCCATGCCCGGTGTTCCTTGTATTGCTTACCGGCCGGCCTTCGGCGATACCGTAGCCGCCCTAGCTCTGGCCTATGGAATCGTGCAGGCCCTTTATGTTCGGGAAAAAACCGGGATCGGTCAGGAAGTAGATGTTTCCTTAATGCATACCGGGCTGTATCAGCTGTCTTTTGATGTTTCCGGGGCACTCATTACCGGAAAGGATGTCAAAGACTGGAGAGAAGAACCTCCCCTGGAAACCCAGCAGCAATCCTTGACGGCTATCGCGCAGATAGTGGATTTTTATGCGGCCAGGACAAAAAGTCCTCTGACCGGCACCTACATGACCAAGGACATGCGTTCCCTTCTTTTTGTTGTCTTGCAACCGGACCGCTATTGGGTAAAGTTCTGCAACGCCGTTGGAAGGGAGGACTTAGCCAAAAACTCCAAGTACGATACCATCGAGGGACGGGCAGAAGACGTAGTCGCTTTACGTAAGGCTTTTGCCGAAATATTTATCACCAAGACCCTTGAGGAATGGATTCCCCTCCTTGACGGAATCCCCTATGCGCCTAATCAAACCATTCTGGAGGCGGTTAAAGATATTCAGGCCAGGGAGAACGGATATTTCGTCACCTATGAACATCCCGAGCTCGGGATGATCGAACAGCTGGCCAACCCGGTGATGATGAGCAAGACCCCGGCCTCGGTCCGCATGCCGGCTCCGGAGTTCGGCCAGCATACAGAAGAGGTCTTGCTTGAGTATGGGTATACATGGGATGACATCGGAGTTTTTCAGGAGGACGGTACCATCGCCTAAGTAAGCCCTCATCCAACGTCGGTGATGGCTTCGACCTCAAGCAGGAAGTCGGGGCCGGCCAGCGAGACTACGCCGACTATCATTGAGGCTCGGCGGTTCTCTTAGGTGAACCACTTTCTCCTCGCCAAGCCTACCGTCCTCCCATCCTCTGGCTTCATATTCACGATATAGATGTTCAGCCTGACAAAACATACCCAGGTCTGGCCCCGGCAGACTCAAGGACGAGAGAGAGGCTCTCAATACTTGTGCGGCTTGCACCCCAAGGTCCCCTTTTCCCACGACCTTTCCCTCCCGGTCAATAGCCACTTGTCCTGAACTGTAGACCGTCTTCGTCTCCCCCGATTTGAAGGGGACCACCCGGGTGAAGAGTTTAGTGAAAAATTAGGGACGTGTCCTGACCAAGATTTGAGTTGACTGATAGTGTCCTAATAACTCTTTTTGTGGGTTTCACCTACAACTATTCTAAAAGAGCAATCTTGAAAATTATCGATAACTGTTTGAACTCTTTCATGGGATAGGTGGGTGCGACCCTTTTCATAGCCTTGTATGTCAAAAAATATAGGGAGCTGTCGCACCTAATTATTGATAGTATTCCTCTAATTATCTTCTTCCTTGGTCATGCCTAGTTGCTTCATGATTGTGCTACGAAGAACGGCATCGTTTCCAATATTCTTCTTGACCCATTCTTGCCCATTGAAAATCTCGCACTTACCTCGCATTTTTTCTTGGTTTCTATATGTTCTCAAAAGAATTCCCAGAATTTTCACTTTGTTCATTTGTTCGGTCTTCGTAAAGCTGAAGACTTGCTTAAACTTCTTGAGAATCTTATCTTCAGTTTTAGCTCGTGATTTAGTCCCAGTTCTCGCTTGCGTAACATCTTTGTAAAAATGTATGAGATATCCAGTTCCTTCCTTGTTGGCAGTACGTCCGGCAAGCTTTTTTAGATCGTTTTTAAAATGCGCAAGTGCATCGGACGTTTTTTCTGTACCCAATTCAAAAGCATAGACGGGTTTAAGGTATTGATTATTGGACATCAGATTCACGTCGTCAATATACTTAACGTCATCAGGATCAAAGATCACTATATCAATTCGTGTGCCGCCACCACCGCCGTATTCGCAGTGCAATAGAGAGGTGCTGTAGGTGCTTTTGGATCCTTTCCCCTTATGAACAGAGGTTGGATAGGACTTGCTGATAGGTTTTATCTTACGAAGTTCTTCAACAAGCATTCGCTGGATATCTGCTTCGGAAAAATAGCTGAGTGGTTCCTTTATGATCTGGATACACACTTCTGTTATAGCATTATCAATTTCAGTTTTCCATGTCGTCCAGTGCATGTCGCGTCTCCTGATTCTTTCGACAGCCGCTATTGTTCCGTCAAAAAAACCTCTTAATTTGATTGATTTGATTGTTGCCATTTTTTCATTGATCAAGTTCATCAGATTATTACTATGGAACGCGATCAGAGTATTTCCCAACGCCTCAAAGTTTCTTTTATATAAGTCACCCGAAACGATTGTCGAAAAGTCGCTTATATAAATCAGTTCTTCTATGATCCTATATATAACCTCTTGGGGAAAATCATCCGAATTGGCTGACAGTTTTACCCGTATTGATGCAGAGCTGATGAGCAGAAAATAGTCATACCAAAAATCGAACATTGCATGAGCGTATGCGGTTTTGTTTGAATACCGATTTTGTTTGTCTTTGACAATTTCTATTGCCCTACCTAATAATTGCAGCAGATTATAAAATAGTTTCTCATCAGCTTTCGGAATAGCTTCATCTGCAAAGTGAAGATTGTTTCCTTTTGGATTATACTTTCTTTCAAGCCGATGTAATTGGTGATGGATTTCCTCAAAATAGGGTTTTATGTACTCTGACATTCATTCTTCTCAAATAGGTAGTTCATTTCAATTGTTAAGTTATTTGCCTGTCTCTACCTTCTTCATAAATATGCGCCGTCCAGTAATCCGCCCAATGAAGGAGAAGCGTCAAAGGTTCTTCCTTGTGAGCAATGGTTTTGTTGTCATCAATATACTGGCCATCGTGATAGGTTATGGCCTGGGCTTCGACCTCAGAGATCTGAATATATTGTGATACAAGAAAGAGGCTTCTTGCCGCCAACCCCATCGCTACAACATCAGGGTTGACCTTATAATGTATCCCTCGTTTTTTTACCATCGACTCATTCTCGTTTGTCAGATATAGCGGTTTGCCTGGCACTCCCAGTTTCCCCACATCATGAAACAGTCCAACGATGATGCAGCTTTCTTGGTTAATCGCTGGAGCAAGAAATTCCCGAAATCTCAAAAGGGTTTCTGCCACCCCGACACTATGCTTCAGCAGACCCTGTTCCTCAGCAAGATGAAACCTCGTGCTCGCAGGTGAGGTAAGCCATGTGGTCTCATTTTCCAGCATTGAAATGAAGCGGTCAAATGGGTCCTTCCGATCCCTGATCTTCAATTTCAATGCATTATAACGATCCAACAATTCCATTAATGAACCTCCTCATTTTCAATATACAAGATGAAGAGAAAAGTGGGGTCAAGCCTTGAACCATAAGGTTTTTCATTGTTCTCCTTAATAAGAATTCCCTTTTTGCTGGAAAGAGTATAAGACAAGAAAAAAACAAGGTCAAGGTGAAAGCAAATCGGAAAGCAATTAGATGGAAGCTGGGAATCTGAAGAGTCGATCTGAGATTCACGAGGTTAAGGATTCTTGCTATTGATCTCGATTACTAATTGAACTAATCCGTTTTATCCAAAAGGAAGTCTTGAAGAGTTCAGGAAGAACTTAATATCTTAAAATTATATTTTTTTATAAAACTTAGTCAATTTTAAAAAGATCAGACAATCTTCGGCTTTAAAAGGCTACGCTTTTTCTCATCGTATTCTCTGATGAAGTCGATTACGCCCTTTATAAAATCATTTTCTTCATTACTCATTTCTTCAACAACGAATTCCAGGCCTTTAATGTATTCTTCGGACACATTGCCAAGCTCGCCTTTTTCGGCTTCTGTTTTCATTTCATTTAAAACTTCTTTAGCTAACTCAATATTAAATCTTGCCATGTTTTTCCCTTAATTCCGTAAAATAAAAATTGAATTTTTAAATAAAATCCGAAAGTCTTTTCTATTTGACCCAGTAGAATAAAAAGTTCATATTTTAATATCAATGCCGTTGTTGTCTAAAAGAATTTCTTAACACTATCCAGGACATTCTTCAAGGAGTTTCCTATAGAATATACTAAACCTAAGAGGTTTTCTCTGGCAAGGAAAACTTACAAGATCATTATTCCTCTGTCATTTTTCCTTTTTTCATTACATCAAAACGATGAATTTACCATCTTTGAAGTGCCCAGAGGAAATGGGTGGAACTTAAACCAACGACCGGAAACCAGGCAGAGGCCCCCCTTTTACATCATAGGGCAACTTTTAAATTACCTTGAGATCTGAATGTCAGCCTCAAACCATGATTTCCAGACATCGATTGCTGCCTTGAATGTTGGAGCCCCCTCAGACCTTCCTCATATTCCCTTCTGAGACTATTCGGTAGCTTTTTAAGATCGGTGGGCCAAACCTTGCCATTGGCATAAACACCAAATGATGTATAGGATATTATTGGTGAGAGGCGATGTTAAGTTGACCATTTGAGCCTATCTTGGTCCAAAGACCTCATCGGCAGGTGGTTGGGTAGTTTTCGGGGTTCTTTTTTTGGCTGGAGGAGGAGTCGTTTTGGTCTCTTTTGTCTTGGCTTTTGCCGGGGGAGGGGACTCCTCTTTAGGTGTTTCCGTCTCGGTGGCATTGGGTGCCTTTGAGGCGTCTTTCTTTTCTCCGGTAATACTCTCTTTTACGTCGATAACCCCCTTTTTTACGTCGGTGACTATTTGTTTAACCTGGGTACAGCCTACCCAAAAACACAGTATTAATAGGACAATGAACAGTTTTTTTATCTGAAGGTACATGGTGCCAACCTCCGTTAGCGAGAAAAAAATTATATGAGGGAAGGGAAAGGAGGTCAAGGAGAAAGATTGGGGGAAAAAAGAAATTTACTTCTAAGAAAAAGGCAGCCGGTAATATGGATGTGCAGCGATATCTTAGAAGGGTGATTTAGGATATGCAAATGAAGGTTTAAGATTCAAAAACAGTGGCTTTTGGATTGATAATCCCTTATTATCAGCGGAATAGTTTGGTTCGCCCCAGTCACCTAAAACAAAAGAATAATAGGAGATTCCAATGTTTCATTGGTTTAGGGATCGTCGCCGGAAGAAGCTCTCCCAGGCTCCTTTCTCTTCCTTATGGGAGGACATAATCCGCCGAAACGTAGCCCACTACTGCATGCTGGAAGATGCCGAGCGTGCTCATCTGCGTGCTCTGATCCAGGTGTTTATCGCCGAAAAAAATTGGGAAGGTGCTGGTGGATTGGAACTTACCGACGAGATCCGGGTCACGATTTCCGCTCAGGCCTGTCTTCTTATTCTGGGCCTGCCTCACAACTATTACCGTGATGTCGAATCCATCATTGTCTATCCCTCTACCGTTATTCCGCCTCAACATAGGCCAGGTTTCTTTGAAAATACCTTCGCCCCAGTAGAGTTTGAGCATCCCATTATCGGGCAGGCGTTCCAGCAGGGGCCGGTAATTATTATCTGGGACGCCGCACTACTCGGTGGCCGCCATCCTGAGTCCGGTCACAATGTTATTTACCACGAATGTGCCCATAAACTGGACATGCTCGACGGCATAGCCGACGGTACACCTCCACTACGCGACCGGGATGAATACCGTGACTGGGTCCTGACATGTTCGCGTGAATATCTACGTCTCAAACACGACGCCGAAAAGGGCAAGAAATCTTTCCTCAATGCCTACGGTGCAATTAGCGAAGCGGAATTTTTCGCCGTTGCCACAGAGCAATTCTTCGATCAGCCCCAGTTAATGATTAAGCATGCACCAGACCTTTATCGTGTTTTGCAGGAATACTACCGTCAGGATCCTTATGAAGGTGTGTCCCGGAATAACTGCACGAAGGAAAGTTAGAATCAAG
>CAWAKF010000007.1:0-48099 GCA_963782435.1 uncultured delta proteobacterium | reverse complement strand
GCCGGGGACGGCCTGAATGATCCGGACCCCTGGTTATCCAAATCCGGGAAATGATTCATCCGGCGAAGATGATCGATTTCCTTTTGATAACGTCCCCGCCCGTCCTTTTTTTTTTAAGACCAGGTGAAGATAGCTTTTCAAAAAAGGTTTGAAGATATAGGTCCAAATGGCCGTCATGCCCCAACTGGAATCCTGCATGCGTTTCGATGGACTCCACCAGCCGAGGACGGTCTGGCGGTGATACCAGAAGAGATATTGCAGCAGGTCGGGAGTAAGGTACAGGGTGCGTACATTGGCCCATAAGCCGCTATAAAGTGAATAATCAAAAGGATTCGTCACCAGGTCTTGGGCCATTAGTTCCCGACGCATCTCCGTTTTGGGATAAGGGGTTAAGATTTGGCAAAGCCCCATCGGCACCCAGGTTTTTCAGGAAGTGATAGTTGTCAATGATCGCCTGCTCGTCGTCCTGAGGAAACCCGAAAATCAACCCGCCGATAACCACGATCCCGTAAAGATGGCAGAGCTCAACGGCTTTCCGAGAAGCCCCGACGATATTGCCTTTGTGCGCGTCGATTAGATTTACTTGAGAAACATTTTCGATTCCCAGAAAGACCGTCTTGAAACCAGCCTGGGCCATCTTGGCGACCATCTCTTCATTTTGGGACATAGAGGGCAGTCCGCCTGAACGACCAGTTTTAAGTTGCGATACCCTCGGGCGATGATCGCCTCGCAGACCTCTATGACTCGCCGGGGATTGAGCACCATGTTATCGTCAATGATGAAGACCCATCGAGTTTTGCGACGGTAATAGATGTCATCCAGATCGGCCAGAACCCGATGGAGGGGATAGGTGCGGAAGGTGCGACCGTACATGCGGGCCATACTGCAAAAAGTGCAGGAACGGGTGCACCCCCTGGACGTTTCCATTAATTCAATCTTCGAATAGAGGAGGTGATATCCCCAGGTCAGCCGCCGATGGTCCCGGATGGGCAGTTTGAGCCTGGTCAGATCCAAAGGACCTTCGTAGGGGTTATTAATGAACCGTCCTTCTTTTTTATATGACAGCGAGCCGATCTCTTCCAAACGGTCCTCTCCGGCCAGGGCATTGACCAGTCGACGGAAGGCCTCTTCTCCTTCCCCGCGGATAATAAAATCGATATCTTTTGCTTCGGGAGACTCGGCAATCTCGACATACATCAAGGTAGCATGGTATCCCCCGAGGGCAATTCGGGTCTGGGGAAGCAAATCTTTGACCAGTCGGATGAGTTTGAGGCAGGTGTCATACTGCCAGGTCATGGCCGAGAAACCGACCAGGCTGGGTTGGAGTCGTAATAAAGTGCGCCGGAGATAGTCTGCCGGATTCCTGCGTTTCCGTACCAAGTCGATGAGATAAACGTCATGTGTTGAGTCGATGTTGCCGCCGACGCAGGCGATGCCATGACCGGGCATGTGAATAGCCATTTCGTGGATCAAAATAGGGACCACATCAGGCATGGAAATTAAGACGACCTTCATATCAATTCACCTTAAACCGGCTCAAGGAAAAGATCAAGTTTTTGGAGGGGGTAAAATTAAACACATTCTTGACAGAAGGTGTAATACTTTCATAGTGTCATAGAATCGGAGGAGAATGCCAGACCCAATCGGAACTGGGCGAGATTGATTCAAATAATTTATGAGGTCGATCCCCTTACCTGCCCCATTGTCAGGGGTTGATGCGGATTATCAGCATTATTGAAGACCAGGAAGTCATCAACAAGATTCTTTTGCACCCGGGCTTATGGCAGACTAACCAGAGACCCCCACCCAAACCCAAATCCCTCGAAATTCGGATAGACTACTCGGACTCCCAGATTCCTTTCTATGAAGAAGCCTTTGACCAGGATTTCGGGGCTTCCGAAGATCACACCTCCGGTTGAGATAAAGGAAGATCGGGAGGCAGGGGGGGGGAGTACGTCCAAATTTTTTAGGTCTGCCTCTTTGGTTCCCCTTATTTCATTCTACTTGTAATGTTCGGAACTACAACACTCCATTCTCTTCAGAAGCCATCCTTCGTACCCTTGCCAAATCCCCTATTTTTCCCCTTGACCCTGGCTATTTTTCGTTTTATTCTCTACCAATCAAAAAGAAAAATCTTATCATTTCTTTGTCCACTGCCCGCTAGTATTGGGTTGATTAGAGGTTTTTTCTCCCTATTTATATATTCAACGAATCGACTATTTGACCACACGCGGTTACTGATTTCGGTCTTCTGATGCGTCCGGTTCCACAAATAGCTTTAGCCCTTTCATTTTTATGACGCGAACCATATCGCCTTTCTCGATCTGCGGTCCCGGCCCGATTCTTTCGGCCTTCCAGAGTTCACCCTGCACATCGATATAGCCTGCCGGTGCCAGACGCTCGATGGTAATACCGCGTACGCCGATCATGGAACGGGAAATGCCCGGCCTGTCCCAGTCGTAGGCACGCCAGACAAAAGGAAACATAATGATATCTTTGAGGACCGCAAAACCGATAATAATGCAAAAGAACCAGGCCGGAATTGCTATCCATTGCCGCGCGATAAACAGGATTAAGGCCAAAACCGCCGTTTCGGGAAGCATGAGCAATCCGTATCTTATATAAACCCATGCCGGTATGTCTTTCATAAGTTTAGGTGGACCGGTTAAATTCAGGTCCAAAGTCCTTACCCTGCTTCCCTCTAAAGGTAAAATCACTCCTGATCATATAACCCTGCTGAAATCATGGAAGCATTCCGGTTTTCAAGTCTATTGCGGACCCCGTATCCATCCCAGGAAAAAAGAGGTTATGGAAAATCTGGCCCGCTATATCATCCGGGCCTCTTTCTCTCAGGAACGAATGACCTATTTCCCGGAAGAGTCCCGGATCATCTACCGATCTAAGGACAAACGGCAAGAAAAAACTTTTGACGCCTTAGATTGGCTTGCGGCCATGTGCTCTCATATTCCCGATCAGAGAGAGCAAATGGTCCGACATCAATGATTGTGGATTGCCGGTGAGTGTCGTGCTAACCGCAGCATCGCTTCACGACAGCCAAGTAGCCATCCCATTAATGAAGATGACCAGTTCCAAAGTGGATTATCTCTATGATTTGATGGATGCCGCTTATGATGCCGGTTCAATCTATGAGGTCAGCAGGAGACTGGGACATGTACCCCTTATTGACAAGAATTCACGTGGTATGAACGTGATACCTATGGCCCCCCATGAGGCCAAAAGATATAATGAACGAACAACGGCAGAACGGTTCAATAGCCGATTAAAAGAAGAGTTTGGTGCAAAGAATGTCATGGTCCGAGGAGCACAAAAAGTCACTCTTCATCTCATGTTTGGCGTCCTGGCACTCTTTGCAGACCAGTTGCTAAAGCTGACCATTTAACTTGGTTGTCAAAGAACAGAAAAGGTTGGTCCAAGGGACACCTATGTCAACATTTTAAAATATTGTCCATAGAATCAGATTTATTTCTGAAAATTTGGATTTTTCCTCCGAAGAGTGAATATTCTAACGATCAGCTCATCTTTTTTTTCACTTCTCCGGAGTTTTGAAAGACCCTCAAACAAAAAGGTGTTTAGTGCAAATTGGGTATTCTATGCATATGGGCCAGATAAAACAGAATGTTTTTATGACAAAGATAGTATAAGGGATTTATCGTCTACAAGAAAAAGGGTTTGGGTAAAGATGGTTATTCCTCTGAAAACGATTCTCGCAGATCGAAAAAAAACTGGAAAACCTATTTCTGGTTTCTTCTCTTATTCCCATTCATTAATCCCGAATCTAATATGGAAACCTTATATAAAGCCATTTGTTATTAACCTTTTTTATCCCTGGCCCCCTATGCGGCCCCAGGATCAACCTTCGCTCGGTCCCCTTATGATGTGGGGAACCCTCGCCCACTTAACCATTGCCTTCCCCTTTTAAGGCAATAACCTCTCGTGTATTTTTTTTAAGCTTTTCATGTTCCTCAATTATCCCCGTAAGCATTTCATGCTCTTCTTTTAACGTTTCGTAGGGCATCATCCTCGTAAGATTTAAAAGCTCTGTGGTGAGCTCCTCTTCGGTCAACTTGGAAAGATCCGGCCTAACTCCCAGACGACCCGAAACGTCCACCCCTTTAAGGTCAGGAAAAACTTTCTTAAGGAGCTCTTTCCGGATTTGTATTTTTTCTAATGACTCCGTATTTTTATCCATTAACCTTTTCAAGCCCCATTCAAAAAGGTTAATCTTTCAGGGGGTTAAATCCTAAAAAGTCTCCGAAAGTTTGGATGGCTATGGTGGCCCTATGGACGGAATTTTTTCCAGGGCCGCTACATTGATAATAAATTTTCAGAGTCTCCCAGATGTAACGGCTTAGTTCTAAAAGCAGCGGTCGATCATAGAGAAAATATCTCCGCAGGATTTTAGGGATACCGAAAACAAAATGCCTGTGGGGGATGGCCTTGATGACATTCTGGAAAAACCATTCTCCGAATTCCACTACCCTCTTTTGATGACAAGATGGACAAAAATGTCGGCGTTTACAGGAGAAAGCTAACAGGAATTCATGTCCGCAGTCTTCGCACTTGATCTTGGCAAAACCGTTTTGGAGATTTCCGCAATCCAGATACCGCTCCATAACCTTTTTTACATGTGTGCGAGAGAAGCCGTAAGTCCATTTAAAACGATCTTCATAAACTTGTTCCAAGGTTTCCAGGGGGTCTTCAACGCACTGGTAGTAAGGGGTCTGTTTGGAATTACGCGGGCGGTATACGGCTGCTGGCAAAGGCATATGTCTGGAAAATGCATATTCTTTACCATTAAACTTTTGTCATTATTTTCAATAAATTAATTAAAACGAAAATAAGATAAAAACGAAGTAGCTTTACAGTGAATGGGACTTTTGAAAGGGATTTAATCGGACGATTTTATGCAACTGGAGGATTTACTCGATTTCGCCAAGATACTCTCGTACGCGGTCATCTTTTAGGAGGGACTTAAAATCCGGTATCTGGATCAAGGCGCCTTCATGAACGAATATATAGCGTTCGCAGATTTTTCGCATTATTTCCAGATGAGAGGGTTTGGATGGGTGCATACAAAAGAACACAAGATGGCCACCTTCCCGCAATTTGTGGTAGTGGTTGAGGAACAATCCGGTAAATCCCTCCTCCGTATTAAATTCGTCGAAAAGATGTATAAAGCGGCGGGAATTACCGGCATGTTCGAGCATCAAATTTCGCCATGACTTTTTGAACCGCCGATTCTGATTCGGGGGATGGTAATGGTTCGCAAGTAAGCGGCGTTCATCATATTTGACCCTGTGGATATTCTTCCCATGGCAGAATACCCTGCCGCTGGTGGGCGTGTTTCTCCCTGAAATCAGTTCAAAGAGGGTTGTCTTCCCCGCGCCATTCGGTCCCATGATTCCGACAATCGTCGGTTTTTCGATCGCAAAATCCGCTTCAAGCTCGAATACGATCCGTTTTTTGAAAATACCCTCCGTGTACACCTTTCGAAGTTTATCCACCACAAGTAGAGGCGCAGAATCCATTTTATCCTTCGCTTATCGGGTGATCCGTTAACTAGATAGTTTGTAATTCGTGAAGGATGAAAATGCTCACGAATCAACGAATCATCCAATCAAATGATAAGACTTTCCTTTTGATGGGTGAAGTATAAGGAAGGAAAAAAGCAAGGTCAAGGAGAAAAATAGAGCCAAAAGCAAGGGAAGGAAGGGGGTCTAAGAAAGGAAAAGGGACTTTACCGGAATGAAATTTCAAAATACTGATCCCCATAGCAAGGAAGCTGGGAATCCGAGCAGTCTATCCGAATCTCGGGAGTTTTGGATTTCGGTGGGGGGTTCGGTTGGTTTAACCTAACCTCAAATGGCCTAAGATCTTATCAATCACCTCCTGGTCTTCAATAATGCTGATAATCCTCATTACCCATTGACACTGGGGATAGGTTAGGGGATCGACTTCATATATTTTCTGAATCAACCTGGCCCAATATAGTTAATGGAATCCTGAAGCGCCAATAACTGATGTAAGGACCTGGGCAATCAGATACCCGACAATTCTGGGAGAAGGCGACCTTGATGGCTATCCCTTTTTAGCATCCATAGGCGGAATAATCGCCACTTGGATCAACGTTTTCCCCGACTTGCACAATTGAGGTTATATAACGGTGAAGGATTAGGGCCAGTTGATTATCTCCATTACAAATCGAAATAGTTGGTTTTTAATCCCACTCAGACTCTCAACTTGTAGGTGGAAGAGAGAAAAGGGGTCACCCAATAAAAGGCCACAATCAAGAAAAAAAGATTTCCCGAAAGCAAGAAAGAGAAGTTTTTCCCTTACAAAGTTTAAACCTGATATGAAACCCCTTTTGATAAACTTTACAATTTACCGAATTAGAGAGCTAGTACAACGGTTCCCTTAATAAAAACATTATTGAAGAATTTTTTCACGGTATTGTTTCAATCGGTGCACCATTGGCATCTATCTTATACATATAACCTGTATAATCGGAATGGGTTCCTGTAACCGATCCATCGGTATCAACTGCTACGGTAACATGATTACTGACACGGGAAGATTCATAGGGGATTCCGAGAACAGTAGGTCCTGTTGCAGAAACAGCTGGTATCGAGATTGAAATATTTTCGGAAATATAGTTCTGAAGAGCAATATGAGCATTTTTAACATCTGATTTGGTTGCAGTCATGTAGGCTTTTTGCCTAAAGCGGAAAAACTGCGGGATAGCAATGGCAGCTAAAAGACCGATAATGGCCATAACGATCACCAGTTCGAGTATGGTAAACCCTTTTTTATCTTTCTTTTTGGCTATTTTTTTAATCAAGATCTTTTCTATTTTGAATATTAATTAGTAAGTAATTTTTTCCTGTCTATCTGATCTTTATCGTATTAAATTGTTCCACTCATCTTTTTTCAATTGTCCACATATTCAAGTTTTATATCTTCTTGAAATTATTAATGCAAAATGGATACCAAAAATAATATTTTTGGAGGATTAACTTTACTTAAGATATTAACCTGTTAAATAGGGATTATAAAGTTGAGGGGTCTGGCTGCACTGCTTTTTGACAAAAATTAGTTAATAAAACAAAAATTTAGGGGTCAGTAACAGAATTCAATCGATGTCAACCCAAAGCAATGGAGTGGCTAAGGGCGGTGAAGGGTCATGGGGGTTGCCCGCGCCCGGAAGAAGGACCGCCAATGTTTTCGATTTCCACTTGGAAGAGCCGGGTACTCAACAACTAATCCCAGTTTTAGCTGGGAACATTATTGTCTATGGAGGGATTATGAAACTTCTTTGGTGGAATTGAAAAGAGTTATAAGACTACTTCAAAATCATATTTGATCTCACTACTGTCCCAACGTTTAATTTTAGACTGGACCTAAGTTTATAAAAAAGCGATATTTTTGAAACAAAATGTCATTTATCGATTTGAATAAAATTTCTAAAAATGGTCATACTTCCTCAACAATGAGGAGGGAGATGACCTATGAATTTCGGAAAAACAATTTTCGCCCAACTGATGGATTTCCTGCCAGAGTACGAATTTCGAAAATGTGTCGAAAAGTACCAAGGCCATTACAAAATAAAAAGTTTCTCTTGTTGGGATCAATTTCTTTGCCTGGCTTTTGCCCAATTGACTTATCGGGAAAGCCTTCGAGATATCGAAGCCTGCTTGAGAGTGGCCCAACCCAAACTATATCACATGGGCTTTCGAGGCCAGGTCTCACGCAATACTCTGGCCAACGCCAATCAAGTCAGAGATTGGCGTATTTATGCCGATTTCGCTCAAGTGCTCATCCACATCGCGCGATCTCTTTATGCCAACGAAGATTTCGGCCTCGAATTGGATCAAACGGTTTACGCTCTGGATTCCACGACCATCGATTTGTGTCTATCCCTTTTCCCATGGGCGAAGTTCCGAAAACGAAAAGGGGCTGTAAAATTGCATACCCTCCTGGATTTACGAGGGAGTATTCCTACCGTAATCTTAATTACTCACGGAAAAGTCCACGACATACAAATGCTCGACCATCTATGGAAAGAACCAGGGGCCATTTATCTCATGGATCGTGGTTATGTCGATTTTGCTCGTCTTTACAAAATCCATCAGGATATGGCCTTCTTTGTAACTCGGACCAAAAGCAATTTCAATTTCAAACGTCTTTATTCCCACCCCATCGACAAGTTGTCTGGACTTCAATGCGATCAAACTATTGTCCCGGTGAACTACTACGCCAAGAAAGATTATCCGGAAAAACTAAGACGCATCCGCTTCTTAGACCTCGAGAAAAACCAGCGCCTTATATTCTTAACCAACAATTTTTCCCTGCCCGCCTTGACTATCACCGAGCTGTATCAATGTCGTTGGCGAGTAGAGTTGTTTTTCAAATGGATCAAACAACATCTACGAATCAAGGTATTCTATGGCACTTCCGAAAATGCGGTCAAGACCCAAATATGGATTGCCATCTCGGTCTATCTGCTCGTGGCCATAATCAAGAAACGGTTAAACTTAGATTCGAGCCTCTACACAATTTTACAGATTTTGAGCGTCACGCTTTTCGAAAAAACCCCTATTTTACAGGCTCTTTCGTCGGGTCGCATCCCGTTTCCAGAGGTGCCTATCGGTAACCAGTTGACTTTATTTGAATAACGTTGGGACAATAGTGATTTGATCTTATATCTAACAAGAGAGACATTAGTCATTTTTCTTGACGCAAGGATTATTTCATTGTCAAAATCTTTTGCGACGATTATGCTTCTAATGTTCCTCTCCCCAAGCTCATTTTTGATAGAAGCCATTGAGTTGACAATTTGGTTAAGAGTGCTGATCGGGGTAATATTCCCCCTGAGCATAATTACAACGAGGTTGTCTTTAACATCTTTTCCAAGGATGTCGATTTTGGCTGCTTCCATTAGGCTATCAAAACCCTCTTCTTGGAAAAGTTTTAGCCCGGGTTCAAGCTGACCGATATCTCTTCTTAGATTTATCCGCAAATTATTTAGAATGGTTTGTTTTGATTCGTGGGTTTTTTCTTCATTTGGGATCATTTCTTCCGACAGGAATTGTATCTTCAACCCGGCGGATAATTTCTTAAGTTTATCATCTTTTTCCGAATCAAAAAGTCTGACTTTTCCCGGTTCAATATTATAAAGAAATTTCTGAAAGGTTGGATAAAACTTACTTGACTGATGGTTGATACTACAGCCGATAAGGTGGGTCCTAATGGTGATTTCTTTCCATTTTCCCGGATACTTATCTTGAACTTGGTCAATAAGTTGCCTTGTAGTCAATATTTGGTTTTGATCCTTGAATTCTTCCTTGATGGCTCTTTCACACGTTATCATTGCTACTCCATTTTAATGAAAGCATTGCAGGATGGCTTAAGTATCAGAAGGCGGAGTTCAAGTCCCGCCGGGGGCTCAGTTTATTCAGTCCAGTCCATTTCCTTCGAAAATCAAAACATAGACTGTCCGATTTTCGTAATGGCTGACCCGGTTAAGAGTTCTGACTTGAATGATGAGGACGACTTAATAATTTTCTCCGGTTTATTTCCCCCGGGTAGGAGCGATCCCGGCCAGGGCTTTGGCCAGATTCACCTTTTTGTCTAATTCCCCTTCCCTTAGAATCATGACCCGCTGGGCCTGGGGAGAGCCGGCCCCGTGCATGGATTCCACCAGGGCCGTACCGCCGGTCATGCTTTCGATCAGCCGCCCGATCTTGATCCGATCTTCGGCAGGGATATTCGCCACCCCGGAAAAATATTTCTTGACCAGATGCCCCACATCCTCACTTTTTAAATTATATTCACTGGGCAAGGTGGCCAAAAATCCACCGGCCAAATCCGCGGCCAAACGGGCCACCTCGAAATGAAAACGGGTCACATTCTGCTTACCCACATTGGCCAGCATGGTATCCACCATATAGGCCCCGGAGGGAGTAGGCTGACCTTCAGCCGCACAGGCGATGGAAGAACTATAGAGGGTTTCTCCCAGATGGATCATCTCGGTAATTTTATCCCGTACATGGGAGGCCTTGGACGTACCTTGAACCTGGGTCAGATAAGCCACGGCCCCGGTCAGGACATCAATCAACCCCGTTTTGCAGCCTCCATAATTGGCCCGATGATGCGCGGCAAAACGGTAAACCAGGGGACTGGTAAAATCCGTTTCCCCATTCATAAATACCCGATCCCAAGGGACGAAAACATTTTCAAAGGCAATGACCGCTTCTCCTCCGACTCCCCCGAAAACAGGATTTCCGGCATCTATCCGTTCCCGATTATCCTTTCGGTTGTCGTTGGCCTGCCGCCCGAAAATCATGGTCACCCCCGGGGCATCGGCCGGTATGGCGCAGACCAAGGCATAATCTTTGGATTTTTCATCCATGGCAGTAGTAGGCATGATCAGGATTTCATGGGAATTGACCCCTCCGGTCATGTGTAATTTGGCCCCCCGAATAATCAGGCCGTCAGCCTGGCGCTCCGAAACATGGACATACTGGTCCGGATCGTTTTGTTCGGATGGACTTTTGGAGCGATCCCCCTTGGGATCGGTCATGGCCCCTACTACCATCAAATTTTCTTCCTGGATGTAGGTCAACCACTTTTTAAACCGATCGAAATAATCCGTCCCGTATTTTTGATCTATTTCGTAGGTCACGGAATAAACCGCATTGATCCCGTCCAATCCCACGCAGCGCTGAAAGCAGGAGCCTGTTTTTTGTCCCAGAACACGCAGCAGCTTGACCTTCTTGATCAAATCTTCCACATTCTGGTGTACATGCGTAAAGCGACTGATAGTCCTGCCGGTTAAATGGGAAACAGCCGTGGCCAGCTCTTTGTATTCCGGGTCATTGGCCAGGGCATAGGTAACGGCCGCGGACCTTACATGCGGGGCAGTAGCCGGATGACGGGTCACATCCTTGATCCGTTTTCCTTTGTAGTAAACCACATGATTTAGTTTTCTCAAACTTTTCAGATAATCCTGGGCGGTTTTGATTTTCATTGATAGTTCCTTCCCATCGTATAGTGCTCGCCCCCAACCTTTAAGCACCTGGTTTAACAACCAGGTTTGTTGAGATGCATATCCCTTGGATTGAGAGTCGAGGTTTCGGGATTTCTTGTTTGTTATAAATCCTAATCGAATCTTGCCACGGCTAAATATTTATTCAATAAATCACTATGGTCATTACTTTGAAAAATAATTATAGTGAAGAAAAGAGGAAAGGTCAAGGCCTCCGACTGCTGGCGAATTTGCATAATAAATTTTACAGGGAGACATCCTGAGAGGGGGTTTCCCTTGTTGCCGTCGAGGGACTTTTCTATTGACAAACGACCATAAGTATCTAAAATTAAAATTATTTGTAAATTTTATCCGTTGAAAACGGTCGCCAAGATGGTGTTTTTGCAAGAACGCCTCAACTCAAAACGGGAATTTTTCCGGGATATAAAATAATAGGGAGATCTCGAGTTGATTAGGTCGTACTTCGAAACACGGAGAGGCTCGTTCTTGGAGTTAGGTACCCTGAATGTTATTGTCAGAATCTTTTTAACCCCAACGAGCCTTGTCAACATGAAGAATGGGATACCCGTGGGAACCTTTTAGGTCATTTAAATTCAGTCCGAATACATCAAAGGGTAGGAAGATAACCATCGCCTCCGATTTGAAAAGCATGCCCAACGTTTGAAAGAATTCAAATCTGAAGTTCAGCAAAAGGCTGAGAATAAAGGAACCATTGAGTTGTTTGCTTCATCCGAGGGGATGCACGAATCGATCGATGATATTATCAAGGCGATTAAGGAGTTGGCTGGACACCTGACCTGATTTTTTTTTAGGCGTTTCAGAAATGATAATTCAGCTATTCAACCCAATATAAGAAAATGTGAAGGAAAATATGCCCCCTAATGGAATAAAAGAATTAATAGAAAATTTAAAGGAAAATGTTCGAGGTCTTTTCAACCCGCAGGAACTCCAAAAAAAGAAAAACGCCTTACCCCCAAAAGCGCATTTCAGTATCTGGTATTTCCTGATCGTTTTTCTTTTATTTACCTTTGTCCAACAATACTTTCTTTCCCGAAAAGTGGAGACCATTCCTTACAGCCAATTTAAACAATACCTGATCGATGGATCCGTCATTAAGCTGACCATCGGTCCTGAAAATATCAGTGGAACACTTAAAGGGAAAGAAAAAAAGCCCGGGCAGGAATTCACTACGATTCGGGTAAATGATCCCGACCTGGTAAAGGATTTGGATACACACAAGGTCAATTACTCCGGATATATTGAGAGCAAATTTCTGAGCGGTCTTCTTTCCTGGATCATTCCCATCGGCATTTTTTTTCTTATCTGGCGGTTTGCCATGAAAAGGATGGGGCCGGGAATGGGGGTCATGTCTTTTAGCAAGAGCAAAGCCAAGCTGTTCGCCCAAAATGAGACCAAGGTCACTTTTGCCGATGTAGCCGGCATTGATGAAGCCAAAGAAGAACTTCAGGAAGTCGTGGAATTCTTAAGCACCCCGGATAAATTTCAAAAGCTGGGAGGGAGGATCCCTAAAGGGGTGCTTCTGGTCGGCCCGCCAGGAACCGGCAAGACCCTTCTGGCCCGGGCGGTAGCCGGCGAGGCCAAAGTCCCTTTCTTCAGCATCAGCGGATCCGAGTTTGTGGAGATGTTTGTCGGCGTGGGGGCCGCACGGGTGCGCGATCTTTTTTCTCAGGCTACTTCTCAGGCCCCTTGTATTATCTTCATCGATGAACTGGATGCCCTGGGAAAGGCCCGGGGAGTCAATGTCATGGGTGGGCATGATGAACAGGAGCAAACCCTCAACCAGCTTTTGGTGGAGATGGATGGGTTCGAGACGAATAAAGGGGTCATCATCATGGCCGCCACCAACCGGCCGGAAATCCTGGATCCGGCCTTGCTGCGTCCGGGCCGCTTTGACCGCCAGGTCTTGGTGGATCGCCCGGATATCAACGGCCGGGAAGCTATTCTGAAAATCCATTCCAAGAATGTCCTTTTAGGCCCCGATGTAGACCTGCGCAAAATCGCCGCCCGCACCCCGGGTTTTGTAGGGGCCGACCTGGCCAACCTGATCAATGAGGCCGCCCTTTTGGCCTCCCGGAAAAGCAAAGAAATGGTCGAATTGACGGATCTGGATGAAGCCATCGACCGAGTGGTAGGGGGATTGCAGAAAAAGACGCGGGTTATGAATCCGCAGGAGAAAGAGATCGTTTCTTTTCATGAGTCCGGACACGCCATCGTGGCTGAATCGGTAGAACATGCCGACCCGGTACACAAAATCTCGATTATTCCCCGAGGGATTGCCGCCCTCGGATATACGCAACAGCTACCCACGGAAGATCGCTATTTACTGACAAGGTCGGAGTTATTGGACCGGCTGGCCGTGCTTTTAGGCGGCCGGGTGGCCGAAGAGCTGGTTTTTAACGAAATCTCCACCGGGGCTCAAAATGACTTGCAGCGGGCCACAGAGATTGCCCGGTCCATGGTCGCCGAATATGGCATGAGTGATCGCTTGGGACTGGTGACCTACGAGCGGCCCCGCCAACCCATGTTCCTCCCGGGCGGTTTTACCCCCAGCAAAACCTACAGCGAAGACAAGGCCGGCCAGATTGACGAAGAGGTTACCCGGGTCATCGAGGAGTCTCATCAAAGGGTAAAGGAAATTCTCCTGGGGCGGCGGCAGGTCCTCGATGATTTGGCCCATCTCCTCTCAAATCAGGAAATCGTTCAGGGTGAAGAGCTTAGGAAAATGTTGTCCGAATCTAAACAAGTCTAAAAGTGCATTGAATCAAGAGGACGCGTATAACAATCTATTCAGACTTAAGCTTTACTTTATTGAAAATCCGATAAAAACAGTTGTCACTGGCGCAAGCGGGCATATCGGGGCAAATCTAATCCGGGCCTTGCAGGATAAGGGCAGGATCTTAGGGTGCTGTTCCACCTGAATCGACAGGCTTATGAAGGGAAAAGGCCCCTTTTCACCAAGGTATCCTTGGCCGCCCTTCGCGGAAATAAAATGGTCGGCCATACCAAAGCAGGCGCAGAGCTCGGCTATCATCCCCGGCCCCTTAAAGAAACAATCGGAGATACCCTTACCTGGTTTAAATCAAACGGCCGCCTTACTTGAACCCCACCCCCAAAAAAGCAAATGATTGACCTGACAGTTTTTAATGAAATGATTATAGGATGGATCTTTCTGGCGTTGATTATATTCATTTCTCTTTTTTTTGTGGCGGCACCTTATGGGCGGTATACCCGGCAAGGGTGGGGAGCCACCGTTCCCGACAGGATGGGATGGGTGGTCATGGAATCCGTATCGTCCATTTTGTTTGCCGTATGCTTTGTAATTGGTGGCAATAAGATAAATTTGGTTCTCCTCCTGTTTTTCTGCATGTGGGAGGCCCATTACCTCCATCGCGCTTTTATTTACCCTTTCAGTTTAAGGATTACAGCCAAACAAATGCCGGTTCTGATCATGAGCCTCGGGGTATTTTTTAATGCGATTAACGCTTATCTGAATGGGGATTACCTGTTTTCTTTGTCTAAAGGTTACAGTATTGAATGGTTCCGTGATCCCAGGTTTATTTGTGGGTTTTCCCTTTTTGTTATCGGTTTTGTAATGAACCGCCAGGCGGACACCCGGCTTAAGAATCTACGCCCGCAGGGAGAAATGAATTATAAAATACCCGGCAAGGGACTCTACCAATGGATCTCTTGCCCCAATTACCTGGGGGAAATTCTCATTTGGATGGGTTGGGCCATCGCTACCTGGTCGTTGGCCGGTTTATCTTTTGCTATATGGACCATGGCCAATTTAATCCCCCGGGCCCGGGCACATCATAAATGGTATAAGAAAAAATTTCCGGACTATCCCCCGGGACGAAAAGCCCTGATTCCGGGTTTATGGTAAACCCATACGTTGAAAAAAAGAAAATTGCTTTGTTTTTTTTTAGAAGCTATATTGATACCAAGTATTTCTTTTCAAATTTCTAAAAGGAGATTAAACACATTGGGACTGTTAATTATTGATGAACAGAAATGCAAAAAAGACAGAATTTGTGTGCGGACTTGTCCGGCCGCCATCATCAGACTTCAAGCGGGAGAAGGATTTCCGGAAATACCCTTCGAAAATGAAAAGTCTTGTATCCAATGCGGGCAGTGCGTCGCCGTATGCCCTCATGGTGCCCTCAGTCATAAACAGATCTCCATCGACGATTGTCCTTCTATTGAAAAAGATCTGATCATCAATGAACAGCAGGCCGTGCAGTTTTTAAGGTCCCGCCGTTCTATCCGCCATTATCAAGATAAACCGGTTGAAACGGAGAAAATTCAGAGGCTCATTGAAATCGCCCGGTATGCCCCCACGGGCAGCAATACCCAAATGGTGGAATGGTTGGTTTTGACGGACAAGGCCAAAATTCATCAAATAGCCGGACTGACCATCGATTGGCTCAGAGAGATCATCAAGGAAAACGCCCAGGCCCCAAATACAATTTACTCCCCCTTGATTGTAGCCGCCTGGGATGCGGGGTATGACGTGGTCTTACGTAAGGCACCGGCCTTAGTCGTGGCTTCCTCCCCTCAAGAAGTCGGAAGCGGGATGGTTGATTTGACCCTGGCCCTGGGTTATCTGGATCTGGTCGCACCGACGCTGGGGTTGGGGACCTGCTGGGCGGGATTGCTTCAAAGGGCCCTTCTTTCTTCCCCTTCCCTTAAAGAAGCCTTAGGCCTGCCCAAGGATCACCCATATCACTACCCTTTGATGCTTGGATATCCCAAGACGAAATATCACCGGCTCCCCGAACGTAAACCGCCTAAGATCACTTTTGTTTAAAGTCAGGATAGGAAATTCGCGATTTCAGACCTAAAGCAATGCTTTTCAAACATTTTCGGCAGACATCAGATCTGAAATTTTGCTCTGGAAGGGAATCTGTAGTTTTTAACTTTCGCAACAGGGTCATGAAATACCTGGAGCATCGAACATCGGCAATTTCAAAACCAAACAACGGTTCTTATTAAACCATAGTAAGGACAATAAAGACACAGGAGGGTCGTTAATGGGAAATGGCAATGATCTAAAACCGGTTGTGGATATCACGGGTAAATCAATTATTCAAATCGGCTTCGTGGTCCATGATGCTGTGAAAATGGCCAAACGGTATTCGGAAATCTTGGGTGTCGGCCCCTGGAGCTTCATTGACGGAAAAGCCAGGGATTTCATTTTGCAAGGTAAAACCTTGAGGAATATGGACTGTGGCCTTAGGATAGCCATCGCTGATTTGGGCAGGATGCAGTTGGAACTTATCCAACCTTTATATGGACCGAGCACCCACATGTCGTTTTTAAAAGAACAGGGGGAAGGAATTCATCATGTAAGCTTCGGGGCGGTAGAAGACCACAATCAGATTGTTTCAAGTTTAACCGCCAGAGGCATAGACATTGAGATGCAGGGCCTGGCAGGAGATGTCGCCACCTTCACTTACCTGGCTACCCAAAAAACGCTGGGAACCATATTTGAAGTTGTAAACCCCATTTCCCGGGCGTCGGGTCCCCTTCGTCCCTGGGGGACCTATAACAACCCGGATGGTGGTGCGATCAATATTAAGGGAAAGGAAATTATGCAACTGGGGATCGTAGTCCAAAATGTAGAAGAAACAGCCAAAAACTACTGGGAAATTTTAGGGGTCGGCCCCTGGATGTTCATCGACTTTAAACCTCCGCACCTGACGGATGTCACTCTGCATGGTATTACCATACATGATGATGTCAATCTTCAGATCAAGGCCGCCATCGCCCAGTTTGGTGACCTGCAGATCGAACTGCTTCAACCGGTTAGGGGACCAAGCACTTACAGAGAATTCTTGAAAACCAAGGGACCGGGAATTCATCATTTGAGTTTCGCCCAGATAGAAGACCACGATGAAATAATCGCAGGATTCCAGAAGATGGGCATTGAAACAGAATTCTCCGGTATCCTCGGCGGGGCCATTACCTTTACCTATCTGGCTTCCCAGAAAGACCTGGGGACGATCTTTGAAGCGTTGAAAAACGATTCCAGTAAAAGGAATACACTCACTGCCTACGGAACCTATCCGCCGGTTGCGTGAAAGGAAAGAAGACACTTTTGTCCTCCGGAAGAGGCCCGTTTCATCGAACCTGTCTGTGGAATGGGGAACCAGTAAGGGTTTGACTTCTATGTCTTGGGGCGTCGAATATAGGCAACCTTAAAACCTGACCGCTTGTCCGTTTACCGTAACCACTCTAATCTCAACCCAAAAAAAGGCTCTTTTCTCAAAAAGAGAAAAGAGCCTTTTAATTTTCATCCACGATCCTCGGGTTAAGTTTAACCTAAAAGCGGTATAAAAAACAGACTGACTTATTCCCAGATTTCCTTTTTTCTGGATTTACGGCCGGAAACTTTTGTCCGGCTATTGGTCTTGGAATGATTACCAACATGAAGTTTGGGAGGCAAACCGAATTTTTCTCTCAAACGCTGGTTGACTATCTCCGGAACCAATCCGTCAATGTTGCCCCCCAGGGAAGCGGCCTCCTTGATTATGGTTGAACTGATGTAAAACCATTTATAATCGGTCATCATGAAAACCATCTCAACTTTTTGGTTCAATTTTCTATTTATCAGGGAATATTGAAATTCGTACTCAAAATCCGATAAGGCCCTCAAACCCCTCAAGACAATATTAGTTTCCCGGCGCTGGACATAATCCACCAATAAACCCTGGAAATGATCGATTTCTATCCGGGAATAATCCTTCAGGACCGCTTTGAGGATGTCGACCCGTTCTTCCAAGCTAAATAGAGGTTTTTTTCCCGGATTGATGGCGATGGCTATAACAATTTTATCGAATATCGAAAGCCCCCGACGAAGTAGACTGAGGTGCCCGTTGGTGATGGGATCAAAAGAACCCGGATAAATAGCAACGCGACTCATGTGAATTTTTATCCTTTCATGGATTTGTAAAAAGAAACCCTGGTCTGACCATAACGACGTTGATCCCCTATTCCCCAATTTCCAACATTTTCGGGGATAGGTTCTTTTAAATCGTGCTCCAGAACCAGAATCCCGGTTTCATCAAGCACAGGAAGGCTCAACAGCGGGCCTATAATCAGATTACACCATCCTTGACCATAAGGAGGATCCATAAATATAAGATCAAAAGGAGCATCCCTTTTTATTAGAAAATGGACCCCCCGTCCGAGGTCCCGCTGGATCGTTCGTGACCTCGCTTCCATTTTCAAACGGCGGATATTTTCCCGAAGACTCTCTATGGCCGGGCGGGAAAATTCTACAAAAACAGCAGTCCCCCCCACCGGCTCAAGGCCTCCAAGCCCAAGGCCCCACTGCCGGCAAACAGATCAGCCACCTTAAAAAAAGGGGCATAGGGCTCAAGGATATTGAATATCGATTCCCGGACCCGGTCCTGAGTGGGTCTGGTCTTCCCCCCCTTCAGGGGAGCCAAATGATGGCCTTTGCATTCCCCGGCAATGATCCGCATAAATAGTAACGGGTGACGGGCGACGGGTGGCGGGACTGTTGGGGTCTTTCGTGTCACTCGTCACAGATCACTCGTCACGGACTTTCAGCCCATTCTCTGGGCCCAGGATTTCCGCTATCTGAACCGCATTGGTAGCCGCACCCTTTCGGATATTGTCGGACACGACCCACATAGCGATCCCTTTTTCATGGGAAATATCTTCCCGGATGCGTCCGACAAAAACTTCATCCCTTCCTTCGGACACCAAAGCAGTGGGGTATATCTTGTTGGCCACATCATCCATGACCACCACTCCCGGAGCGGTTCGAAGGAGGTCTTTCACAGCCTGAGGGGTGATCTTCTTATCGGTTTCGATATAGACCGCTTCCGAATGACCGTAAAATACCGGCACCCGAACCGTTGTGGCCGAAACCCGGATAGAATCATCTTCTAAAATCTTGCGGGTTTCATTAACCATCTTCATCTCCTCCTTGGTATAATCGTTTTCCAGAAAGACATCGATGTGGGGCAGGCAATTATAGGCTATTTGATAGGGATAAACCTTCATTTCCGGTTCCTTACCCGCAGCTAAATCCGAAATCTGGTTTCTCAATTCAACAATCCCTTTTTGGCCGGTTCCTGATACGGCCTGGTAGGTGGAAACAATAATCCGTTTGATCCGGACCTCTTCGTGTATCGGCTTCAGGGCCACGACCATCTGGATGGTTGAACAATTCGGGTTGGCAATAATCCCCGGGCCGGGACGATCCGGTGGGGATTGCACTCCGGCACTACTAGAGGGATCTTGGGATCCATGCGGAAAGCGCTGGAATTATCAATGACCACGCAACCGGCCCGAGCCGCCAAAGGAGCGAACTTCAAACTGGTCGAGGCCCCGGCGGAAAATAAGGCAATCTCCATATCTTTAAATGAATCATCCTTCAATTCTTCTACCGCGACCGGGTTTCCCTTATAAGGAAGGGTCTTACCCACTGAACGGGCCGAAGCCAAAAATTTAATATTTTTTATCGGGAAATCCCTTTCTTCCAGACATTGGATCATCTGATTTCCCACAGCGCCGGTAGCCCCGGCCACCGCCACATTCCATGATTGACTCATAGGCACCTCCCAAATAAAATGGTTCGAGGTCCAAGGTTCAAGGTTCAAGGTTTAGGGTTTTGACCTTATACCATATACCTTACACCTTTAACCTTTCTTTTAGTCAATTTGATACCACCAAATCCCCGACCTCCTGAGTGGAATATCCCATTCTCCCGGCATTTAGGTCTTTGATGTCATTTTTTACCACGGCTCGAACGGCTTTTTCACCCGCCCGGCGGCTTGTTCCAGACCCAGATGAACCAGCATCATTTGGGCCGCCCGAGAGCCGCCAGGGGATTGATGATATTTTGACCCGTATACTTAGGGGCCGAGCCGCCGATCGGTTCAAACATGGATACCCCCTGGGGATTGATATTTCCCCCGGCGGCAATACCCATCCCCCCCTGGATCATGGCCCCCAGGTCGGTGATAATATCTCCGAATAAGTTGTCGGTGACAATCACATCAAACCATTCCGGATTTTTGACCATCCACATACAGACGGCATCTACATTAGCATAATCAATGGTGACCTGGGGATATTCTTGGGCCACCTCATGAAAAACCCGTTCCCAGAGATCAGAGGCAAAAGTCAGGACATTAGTCTTCCCGCACAGGGTAAGTTTACGTTTCTTGTTCCGCTTCTGGCAAAGATCAAAAGCATAGCGGATGCACCGTTCCACCCCTTTGCGGGTATTGATGGATTCCTGAACAGCCACTTCATCGGCCGTCCCTTTTTTCAGAAAGCCCCCTGCCCCGGCATAAAGCCCTTCGGTGTTTTCCCGAATGACGATAAAATCGATATCCTCAGGCCCTTTATTTTTTAAAGGCGTTTCCACTCCAGGATAAAGGATAACCGGCCTTAAATTGATATATTGATCCAGATCAAACCGTAGTTTCAGCAGCAAACCTTTTTCCAGGATACCCGGCTTTACTTCCGGATGGCCGATGGCCCCCAGATAAATGGCATCCATTTTCTTCAGCTCGTTTAATTCGAAATCCGGCAGGATTTCGCCGGTCTTCATATATCGTTCACCGCCCAAATCAAAAGGGATGAAAGAAAAAGACCCTTCCCCTTTTTTTTCCACAGCCTTGAGTACTTTCAATCCTTCGGCCACCACTTCCGGTCCGGTGCCGTCGCCGGCAATGACCCCAATTTTAAAAGTTTTGTTCATCGTTTTTCCTTTAGGCATAGAATTTTACGAAGTAACATTTAAAATTTTTCCCCTAACTAAAATTATAGTTGTTGCGGGTTGCGGGAAAAAAATCGAAACCCTTTTTCAAAAACTCCCTACCTGTAACCCGTAACTCGCAACAGAAAAATATCAACTCTATCTATTTGTTCTTTTATTTTTTAGTATGAATTAGAAACCCCCACCCTATGGGTGGGGTCATGTGGACTGGCTATGCCGGTCCCGAATGGGCTTGGCAGAAAGGCCATTACTTGGCCCGTTTCGTCATTCCGGGCTTGACCCGCTTCCTGCCCGTAGGCATCCAGGCCGGAGGCGGAATCCAGGGATTTCAGCTTTTCCTGGACCTCGGCTTTCGCCGGGGTGACGGCATCTATTAGATTTTAAAGTTTAGGGTTCAGGTTTGAATCTGGTATTTTAAGCCCCCCTATGGGGGCCCAATTAAAGCCACGCCCTATGGGCGTGGATTATTTACTTTGCCCTTTGAATTTTGAATTTTCTTTATGTGCTTGATCAACCCCCCATCCTGAATCAATTCCTGCATAAATGGGGGGATCGGCTCAGCCTGAAATTTTTTCTTCAAGGATCGGTCTTCAATGACCCCGGTTTGGGGATTGACCGTTACGGAATCCCCGGCTTCGATCATTTGAGCCGCTTCCGAAGATTCAAATATCGGGAGCCCCATGTTGATAGCATTACGATAAAAAATTCGGGCGAAACTCTCGGCAATGACACAAGAAATCCCAGAAGCCTTAATGGCGATGGGGGCATGTTCTCTCGAAGAACCGCTACCGAAATTTCTTCCAGCCACAATAATGTCTCCCTTATGAATCTTTTTTACAAAATCAGGATCGGCATCCTCCAGACAATGCCTTCCTAATTCTGTGGGATCCGAAGTGGTCAGATACCGGGCGGGTATGATCACATCCGTATCAATATGGTCTCCGAATTTCCAGGCTTTTCCGCTATATTTCATAAATTAATCCCTGAGACCTTTGAAAAATGCTCCCTTTTGTCCAATCTCTGTGTCAGGCTCAAATTTCAATCCTCGAAATATCACATATATTCCTGTGGTTGAAATTTTCGCCTTCCTTGATCTTGAACAAAATTGAACATTTTTCAAAGGTCTCACTTTAAATTTTGATATATTCTTACTCTTCCGTATATTTCCCGATGAAGAAAAATGATTTTCGCCGAACGACGAACGACGAACGACTGACGAAAAATGTTATTTCTTTTTGAGTTTTGACAAAGCCTCCACCGGACCGATAAACCCCAGAACGGCCGAGGCGGCGGCAATGGCCGGGCCGGCCAGATAGACCTCACTTCCCGGATGCCCCATACGGCCGACAAAATTTCGGTTGGTCGTAGCAATGGCCCGTTCCCCTTGGGCCAGAATTCCCATATAACCCCCCAAACAGGGACCACAGGTCGGGGTACTGATTACACCGCCGGCCTTTAAAAAAATATCAAAGAGTCCCTCATTCATGGCCTGACGGTAAATCCAGGGAGTGGCCGGGATGATAATCAGCCGGACTCCCTTGGCAATTTTCCGCCCTTTAAGGACTTTGGCGGCGATACGCAAGTCTTCCAATCGACCGTTGGTACAGGACCCGATCACCGCCTGATCGATGGGAACCTTTCCCACCTTGGAAATGGGTCGGGCATTCTCCGGCAAATGAGGGAAAGCCACCTGGGGTTCGATTTCTCCCAGATTATAGTACCTGGTTTCCTTGTACTCAGCCCCAGAATCGGAATGATAGATCTTCCCTTTTTTCTTTGATCGTTCTTGAACATAAGCCCTTGTTTTTTCATCGGCCTCGAAGATACCATTTTTGGCTCCGGCTTCAATGGCCATATTGGCCATGGTAAAACGATCGGCCATGGATAATTGGGCTAAGGCCGGCCCGGTGAATTCCATGGCCTGGTACCTGGCCCCATCCACACCGAGATCGCCGATGGTATAGAGGATCAGGTCCTTGCCGGAGACCCAGGGCTTGAGTTTTCCCTGATAGACGAGCTTAATACTTTCAGGGACCTTCAGCCAGGTCCGGCCGGTTATCATGGCTGCTCCCAGGTCCGTGCTCCCCACACCACTGGCAAAGGCCCCCAGTGCCCCGTAGGTACAGGTATGGCTGTCGGCACCGATTACCAGATCACCGGGCAGGACCAATCCTTTTTCCGGAAGCAACGCATGTTCAATGCCCATTTCTCCCAACTCAAAATAATGGGTCAGTTTCTGCTCATGGGCAAAAAGACGCATTTTCCGGCATTGTTCGGCGGCGGCAATATCCTTATTAGGGACAAAATGATCGGGAACCAGGACCACCTTTTTTGAATCATAGACCTTTTTCCCGCCGGCCTCATAAAAAACGTCGATGGCAATAGGGGCGGTGATATCATTGGCCAGGGCCAGATCCACCTCGGCCTCGATCAATTGACCCGGATGAACTCTTTTCGCTCCGGAATGAGCGGCTAAAATTTTTTCAGTAATGGTTTGGGACATTCTTAACACCCTTGGAATTGATAATCCGGGAGTCAGAATACGGAATGAACTATAACTGAGGGTCTCGTAAAAAGTCGTCACCCCGGCGAAAGCCGGGGTCCAGAAAATTTCCATGAAAACACTGGATTCCGGCTTTCGCCGGAATGACGAAAAATGGCAGTCGGCGATTTTTACGAACCTATAACAGCTTATCCCTTCTGAATTCTGACTCCTGAATTCTGAATTCTTTTTTATGAAAGTTTTTTAATGGGATTTTTCTTTAAATATTCCAACCGATTCAGAGCATTTAAATAAGCCTTGGCGCTGGCGGTGATGATATCGGAATCCGATCCCTTACCCAGAACGATTTTCCGGTCCCGTTCCACCCGAACATTAACCTGGCCCTGGGCATCCATGCCGCCGGTGATGGCGTTCACCGAGAAACTGACCAATTTGCAGGCCTTGGTACAGGTTTGGATAATCTTATTGATAGTATTAAACGTGGCATCAATAGGGCCGACCCCGAAGCCGGCTTTCTGAATGATTTCCCCGTTGACTTCAATCTTGACCGTGGCCGTGGGTACTGCCATATTGCCGCTGATGACGCTCAAATAAATCAACTTATAGGTGTCGGGGATCATTAATATTTCATCGGCGATGAGGGCCTCAATGTCTTCATTGACCACTTCCTTTTTGTCGGCCAGTTCCTTGAACCGATCAAAGACTTTTTGCATATCCTCCGGGCTCAACACATACCCCAGTTCTTTCAACCGATCTTGAAAGGCATGACGGCCGGAATGTTTACCCAACACCAGAATACTTTTGTCCAGACCGATGTCCTGAGGGGTCAATATTTCATATGTCGATCTCTTTTTTAGTACGCCATCCTGATGAATCCCGGATTCATGGGAAAAAGCATTGGCCCCTACCACGGCCTTATTGACCGGAATGACCAGACCGGTGATTCGGCTGACTAAGCGGCTGGTGGAATAAATCTTTTTTTTCTCAATCTTGGTTGAATAGGGCATTAAATCTTTTCGGGTGTGCAGGGCCATAACCAGTTCTTCCAAAGAGGTGTTCCCGGCCCTTTCTCCAATCCCGTTGACGGTCACTTCCACCTGGCGAGCCCCATTGTGAATTGCCGACAAAGAATTGGCTACGGCCAATCCCAGATCATTATGGCAATGCACACTCCAGACCACTCTATCATCGGCCGAAACCTTTTCCCGTACGGTCCGAATCAATGCTCCAAATTCTTCAGGCAAGGCATAGCCCACAGTATCGGGAATATTGATGGTCGTGGCCCCGGCCTTGATCGCCGTTTGGGCAGCCCGGGCCAGATAATCGGGGTCGGTCCGGGAACCGTCTTCGGCGGAAAATTCGATATTCGTGGTATATCGATGTGCGTGAGAAACGGCTTTTTGTATGATCTCCAGGACTTCCCGTCGGGTTTTGCGCAACTTGTATTTTAAATGTAAGTCCGATGTGGCAATAACAATATGGATCCGTGGGTTGGCTGCATCTTTTATAGCCTCCCAGGCCCGGTCGATATCCACCTTATCCGCCCTGGCCAGAGCGGCAACGGTTAATCCCCGGACCTCTTTGGAAATCAAGGAGACCGCTTCAAAATCTCCCAGGGAGGTGATCGGAAACCCGGCCTCGATGACATCGACCTTCAGTTTTTCCAATTGCCGGGCCAGGCGCAGTTTTTCGGCCTTATTCATACTGGCCCCGGGGGATTGTTCTCCATCCCTTAAAGTCGTGTCGAAAATAATGATACGATCAGACATAATATTAGTTCCTCACTTTTGGATACTGGATTCTGGACTCTTGATACTGGATACTGGATGCTGGATGCTGGACTGATTTTATCGAGTATCGGTTTTCGTTTTTATCCAGTATCAAGTATCCAGTATCGAATTTAAACCAGCTTCTCTATGGATTCCGGCACCGGTTTCTTTTTTAACCGGTACAAAGCCAGGGCCGGGCCCGATAATACGTATCCCAAAATCCCCACGGACAACATAACAAAAGGTTCCAGGGCCACCAGAACAAATACCAGCACCACCGCCACCAGGAAATTGAACGATCTGCGTTCCCCCAATTTCATCCCCTTAAAACTGGGATAGGGGATATTACTTACCATCAGAAAAGAAAGGATATAAATTGAAATCAACACCGCCAGGTAACCGGTCGATCCTGTCCCTCCGATCTGATAAATAAATAAAATAGTGGTAGCTACAATACTGGCCGAAGCCGGAATGGGCAAGCCGACAAAAAATTTATTACTTATTTGCCCGGTTTGGACGTTAAAACGGGCCAAGCGCAAGGCCCCGCAAACTACATAGAGAAAGGCGGCCATCCATCCAAACCGGTTGAAGGGTTTTAAGGCCCACAAAAAAACCAGAATCCCCGGAGCCAATCCAAAGGCGATCAAATCGGATAAAGAATCGTACTGAACGCCAAAGGCACTGGTGGTCCGGGTCAGACGGGCAATACGGCCGTCCAGCCCATCCAGGACCGCAGCAATCAGGATCGAAAGGGCTGCATGATAAAAATTACCGGAAATGGCCGAAATAATGGCATAAAAACCGCAGAAAAGACTGGCCGTAGTCACCAGATTGGGAAGCACATAGATTCCTCTTCCGCGATCCTCCCTATTTTTATTTCTTCGATTTTTAATTCTCATGGCAATTCTCCTATAATGGTCAGCCCGGCCTTCACCTTATCTCCCCGTTGGATACGAATCCGGGTCGAGGTTGGTAGATAAAGATCCACCCGGGAACCAAATCGGATCATTCCGAATCGTTCCCCTCGTTTTATGGTTTCTCCTGGTTTGACCCAGCAGACAATCCTTCGGGCTATCAAACCGGCCACTTGGACAATATCAATTTCCTGTCCATCCGGAGTTCGCAGGAGCAGGGCATTCTGCTCATTTTGGGCCGAAGCACGGTCCTGATTGGCCGAAAAAAAAGTCCCGGCCCGGTAAAAAACCTTCTCGATACTTCCGTTCCCAGGGATTCTATTAACATGACAATTAAAAACCGACATAAAAATGCTGATCTTTATCGTCCGCCCGGTTGAAAAAGGGGCCATCTCTTTTTCCTCAATCAACAGGACCCGGCCGTCGGCAGGAGCTAATAAGGCTTTTTCACCCTGAGGGGAATGCCGCTCGGGATCCCGAAAAAACGATATCACAAAAAGCGTTATAAGGATAAAAAATCCCCAACCCACGGTAAAGTCCAACCAGAAAAAAAGGGCGACCCCGAAAAAACCGATGGCGATAAATGGATATCCTTGCCGGGCAATTGGTATACGCATATTTAAAAAAGACCGTTCGGGGTAAAGTGTTCGGCGGTCGTCGAACTCTCACTCTTCGCGGGATCCACCATAAGCAGTCCCGCTGGGGTAGCCCTTATTCATTTTTCTTTTTTCCGGCTTCGTGCACCTCAATGGAACCATTTTTTTCTTTTTTTGCAGAAATTTCTTTTTTACTTCTGGCCATAGCGATGGCCCCGGTTCGGGCAATCTCCTTGATCCCAAGGTGATTAAGCAAGTCGAGTATGGCGGTGATCTTGCTGTCGTTTCCGGTAACCTCAATGGTATAAAACTGAGGGCTCACATCCACCACCTTGCAACGGAAGATATCGACGATTCGCAGTATTTCAGCCCGGGTCTGGGCCTCGGCCCGTACTTTAATCAAGGCCATTTCCCTTTCCACAAATTCGGTATCAGTGAAATCCATGACCTTGATTACATTGACCAGCTTATTAAGCTGTTTGGTAATCTGTTCGATAATTTGATCGTTTCCGCGGGTTACAAGAGTTATTCGGGAAACCAGGGGCTCCATGGTTTCGGCGACACAAAGGCTTTCAATATTAAAACCCCGGCCGCTGAATAGACCCGTTACTCGGGACAGGACCCCGGGTTCGTTATCCACCAAGGCGGAAATAGTATGTTTTTGGTCGTTGTTGTTTTCCATGGGTTAGTTTACCCGCCTATAGCAATCAAATTGTTTAATCAAATTTTAAGGATCTTCCGATGTAATCACTGTTACGAGTTGCGTGTTTCGGGTTGCGGGTTAAAAAGGACTTCGTTGTTCTTCTACCTCGCAACCCGTAACTCGTAACAAAAAATATTTTAATTATCTTTTTGCCCCCAACCACCCCAATTCTTCAGATGGCTAATAGCTGCTCAGGTTTACACCAACAGCATTTCGGTCATTCCTTTGCCGGCCGGAACCATGGGGGCAACACATTCTTCCGGGCAGACGACAAAATCCATAATTACCGGGCCCTTGACGGCCAAAGCTTTTTTAATGACCGGGACCACTTCTTCCGGCCGGGAAGCTCGAAGACCGACAGCCCCATAGGCCTCGGCTAATTTTACGAAATCAGGGTTTCCTTTTAAGAGGGTCTGGGCATATCGTTTTTCATAAAAAAGTTCCTGAAATTGACGAACCATCCCCAGGTAGCCGTTGTTTAAAATGGCTATTTTGACCGGCACCTGATTGGCCATGGCCGTGGCCATCTCCTGAATGTTCATCTGGATGCTTCCATCTCCGGCAATATCGATAACGATACGGTTCGGACAAGCCACCTGAGCCCCGATAGCCGCTGGAAAACCAAATCCCATTGCTCCCAGTCCACCGGAAGTGATGAACGAATTGGGCTGATCAAAATGATAGAATTGTGCGGCCCACATCTGATTCTGTCCGACTTCGGTGGCAATGATAGCCTGACCTTGAGTCACTTCATAAATCTTCTCAACCACAAATTGAGGTTTGATCTCGTCTGTTCCCTGTTCATAGGTTAAAGGATGGGTCTCTTTCCATTCTTTAATCTGGTCTATCCAGGGCTGACGGATCTTCCGCCATTCCGATTTTCCTTGCTTGTGGAGGGCCTGATTTAACTTACCCAAGGCATCCTTGCAATCCCCGACAATCGGAATATCCACCGAGACATTCTTGCGGATCGAAGTGGGATCGATGTCGATATGAATGATTCGGGCATCCGGGGCAAAAAGGTCCACCTTCCCGGTCACACGATCATCAAATCGGGCTCCTATGGCAATCAACAAATCACACTGGGACACAGCCATATTGGCCCAAAAAGTCCCGTGCATCCCCAACATCCCCAACCATAAAGGATGCCTGCCGGGAAAACCACCGAGACCCATCAGGGTTGTAGTTACCGGGATAGACAGACTCTCGGCCAGGACCTTGAGTTCCTGGGAGGAATGGGAAGAAACAACCCCTCCGCCGGCATAAATAACCGGCTTCTTGGCCTTTAAGATCTGGGCGGCCGCCTTTTCAATCTGCCCGGCATGGGCGCTGTATGTCGGCCGATAGCTGCGCATATCCACTTTTTTGGGATATTTGAATTCAGTACTATTCTGAAGCACATCTTTGGGCAAATCGACCAGGATCGGTCCCGGACGACCGGAACGGGCCAGGTAAAAGGCTTCACGAATGATCCCCGCCAGGTCTTCGACCTTTTTAACTAAGTAATTATGTTTGGTACAAGGCCGGGTAATCCCGACAATGTCCACTTCCTGAAAGGCATCATTGCCTATTAAAGGGGTCGGCACCTGGCCGGTGAATACCACCACCGGTATTGAATCCATGAAGGCTGAAGCGATGCCGGTCACCGTATTGGTGGCTCCGGGACCGGAGGTTACCAGACAGACCCCCACCTTCCCCGAAGCTCGGGCATACCCATCGGCCATATGTACGGCCCCTTGTTCATGACGCACCAGATAGTGACGGATCGGGCTTTTTTCCAGGTAATCATAAACATCGGTAATCACCCCGCCGGGGTACCCAAAAATTGTAGTAACCCCTTCCTGGATCAAACTTTCAATAACAATTCCAGCTCCACTTAATCGCAAGGGTTTTACCTCTCAACTCGGGATTCTCTTAATATCTGTTCAATTCGGTCCCGACCGGCCAATTTTAATTTTTGAATTCGTTTCTTTTCCCGATTTTCCTCATCGGAAAGATAAAGTCTTTTTTTTAATTCATCCAACCGGGACTCAAATTCTTTGTGTTCTTTAACCAACTTCCGAAGTTCCTCATTTTCAGGAATAAGTCGGTTGATTAATTCTTCGTCTCTCTTTTCCATAATCAACTCCGTAAAAAAGAATTAAATGATCTTAAGATATCTTCATCGGTTTGTCAAATACAAAGATGGCTGTAACTGGTTAATTAATATCCAAAATAGTTTGAAAATTCCACTTAAATCCGCTATCTTCAGGGAATGAAGACGGTCTTGGGCATTATTATCCTCCTTTTATCTGATTTTATCCATCCTTTCCCGGGTGTTGCCGATCCCTTGGCCGGTCCTCTGGAAATAAAAAATCAATTTCCCTTATTTCTTTATCTCAATATGCCGGTATTGGAATCACCCGCAATCCAGAATACCTTCTCAATTCAGTTTTCCTATTCCAGCATTTTCTTTATAAAAGACAGCCCCCGCTGGTCTTTCCATATGGATATGGAATGGGCGGAACTCAACCTGAAATACCAAAAAACCCTCTCCCCTTCCCTGGAAATGAGTCTGGAACTACCTATTCTTTCCTTTAATAGCGGGTTTATGGATAATGGGTTGGACTGGTATCATACCACGTTCGGTTTTCCCGATTATGGCCGAAGTACCCGGCCGGCCAATCAATTTTTATATCAGATAATGAAGGACAACACCCTGGTCATTGAAGGAGAAAACGGAAAAGCCGGATTCGGGGACCTGAGATTATCTGCCAAACGGGTTTTCCTCAAATTGGACGAACAACCTTTCCTCAGTTTAAAGGCGACCGTAGAATTGCCTACCGGCGATCCGAATATGGGCTATGGGAACGGCAGCCTTGATCTGGGTTTATTGGTCCAGGTGGAAAAAAAAATAAATCAATATTTCCAAACCACAGGGAATTTGGGTTTTATCTTTCCCGGCGATTTAAAAGCTCACCAGACGATCGCACTAAAAAATTACTGGTTTGGGGGGATCGGGTTGGAGGCCAAACCCTGGAAAAGGCTTTCCATCTTAGGTCAACTCTCGGTCCAAACCTCCCCCTTCCCGGCAACCGGGATCGATTCAATAGATAATCCGGGCTTATTATTATCCTTCGGCGGGAGATATTATCGGGATCGAAATCACTTCGATTTTTCTTTGACCGAAGATCTGAATACCACGGGGGCCCCGGATTTTATCATCAACTTTTCTTTTAAACGTGCCTTTTAAAAGGAGGTGTCGATTTAGTTTTGGAAAAATACAAAGTAATTTCTTTTGTTGCCACGGACAAAGCCAGGACAAGGGGAAGACACTCTCCTATTGTCAGGCCCTACGGGCACAAATTTGTTCTCTCGCCCGTTCCCTTATGGTCACTTGAGCTCTCAGAGCTCTCAAAGAGAGACTTTTTTTTAAAGGCGATGGCTGGGTATTGATTGCCGGCCCCTCACCGGTAATCAATAAAATAGATTGTCTCTGCGGCTCCGAGAACTCTGAGAGAGATAGTACTTTGTACGGATAGCGCCTGACCCGCGGAATAAAACGAGGCGGGGTCTGTGTTGGTCTGTGGAAAAAGGCATTTGATAAACAGCTAAAGTGTTACGAAAGGAGGAACTACTCATGGAATTTAACATCGGTAAAACCATTTTCTTTTTAGAAGAGGGAGACCTCACCCATCAGGAAACCGAAGCCATTGTCAATGCCGCTAATTCCCGTTTGGCCGGGGGTGGTGGCGTGGATGGGGCGATCCACCGGGCCGGTGGACCTATTATCATGGAGGAATGCCGTAAACTCAGCGGTTGCCCCACCGGAGAGGCGGTGATCACCACCGGCGGTAACCTCAAGGCCAAATATGTCGATCCACACCGTCGGCCCCATTTATCAAGGGGGGAACCGCCAGGAAGCGAGACTATTAAGCTCCGCTTATCATGAAAGTCTGAAGCTAGCCCATAAAAAAGGAATTCGGTCCGTGGCCTTTCCCTCTCTCAGCACCGGCGCCTACGGCTACCCTTTAGAAGAAGCCGCCCGTATCGCGGTAAAAACCGTGGCCGATTATATCAGGGAAAATCCGGTTATTCGATCGGGTCGGATTTGTCCTTTTCGGAAATCAGGCCTATCAGGCCTATGTTCAGGCGGCGGGGAAAGAATTGCAGGCGGAGAAGTAAAGAGAGCCAATCCCTTTTAAATTGACTTTAACCGTTTGTTATGGTTTAGATAAATCATTCCATAGGAATACAGGTGGTATTTCGAGGATTAAAATTTGAGTCTGACGAAGAGATTGGGCAAAAGGGGATTTTTTTAATGCTCTCACCAGAAAGGCTGGTCCATTTAGCAGTCCGACAAGACCCTATTTCTTACAGAGGAGTGGGGTTTTTGTTTTTGGAGATAAAAGATAAGTTTTATTTTTCCCATTATTAAAAGGCTATAATTCTATGCCGAATCGAACCAGCCCAACGGGTAGTGAACTTTTTATTGTCGATAACAGCGATAACGATTGGAAAGTCCTTCGCTATCTCCATGATTGGTGCCAGATTTCCAAGGCGATTGACATCGCCACAGGCTATTTCGAAACCCGATTCCTTTAATGACCTGAAACGAAAAGGAGAAAATGAAATCTGACCGGATAAAGAACTGGCCGAAGGAAGAGCGACCGAGGGAAAGGCTACCAGCCGAGGGGGCTGACAAGCTCACCGAAGCAGAGTTACTTGCCATTATCTTACGCCTAGGGCAAGGCACATTTAAGCAAGGCATGCTTGGGCAGATGCCTCCGACTTCGCCCGTACACTTTTGAAAGACTTTCATGGTCTCCGTGGACTCGATCGGGCACATATCCAGGATCTTCTAAAAGTACCCGGACTCGGTCCAGCGAAAGTCGCGGAAGAATCCGCTCACTGGTTTGATAATGTCGGCGGAGCAGACATGCCTTTGCCTGCCGATCCTTCAGATCCTTTGGACAATATTTCCACGCGAATTCGACAAACGGGCGGGGAAGGTCTTCGTTGCTATGTCCTTTAGTAACGAACGGAATCTTCAGGATGTTGGAACGGCCATCGATGAGGCGCTTGATCGGTTCAACACAGACCACCCAAATGCGCCTCTCGCACCAAGGCGTGCGGATAAACAAAAAGGCGAGAGTTATGAAATTCCTGCCTGGATATTCTCAGAAATTGACCAGAGCCGATTGATCATTGCAGACCTGACCGATGAGAGGCCGAACGTTTACTGTGAAGTGGGCTACGCCAAGTCAAAAGGAATCCCGTTTATCTTGACCTTTCATAAACGGACGCCCGCCGATAAGCCTCCATGGGACCGGGAATCGTCACCGGGCAACAAAGTTCATTTTGACCTAACACCCTATCGTTATATTGAATATGAGACCGCCTTCGACCTGAGAGATAAGTTAAAACAAGAGCTTGACGCTTTTGTTTGACAAGCAAATTAAGGGGTCAAAGTAGACCCCCAAATAACCTGAAGGTAGCTTTCTCCAGAAGCACAGGAATTTTTCTTTAGAAGGCAATAGAAAAATGGATATTAAGAAAGTTGATCTGCTATTAAAATATATCCTTGCAGCAGCGGGGCAGGAAGATTATGGGAATCGGGAAGTGGGACCTCCACCTGGTCAAATACGTTTATTTGGCCGATTTGGCTTTTGCTGAAAAGCATGGGGGAGAAACGTTTACCGGGACCCCCTGGCGATTCCACCATTTTGGACCATGGTCTCCCGAGGTCTTTAATCGAATTGAACCAGTTGTCCAAGAAGTTGGAGCCAAGGTTAGAAGTATCTCATCTCCCAAATTAGAAGAGGATATTAAACGGTTTTCTTTGGTTGATGAAGACCTGTTTGAGCAGCTTGATCGTGAACTCCCTTTAAGTTTTACATTTACCATTAAAGGATTAATTCATTTATTCGGAGACGACACTACCAGTCTGCTTCATCATGTTTACCGCACCCGGCCAATGCTGGAGGCTGCACCCGGTGAACAATTATTTTTTAAATTTGAGACCTTTGAGGAAGAGGAGCACCCCGAGGTTTTAAGCAAGGTTTCCGATGTTGTGGAACTTTATCAACCCCCTTCCACAAAAAAAAGGAAAGCGGATATGAATGACCTTAAGGAGAAAATTCAGGCTAAACTGGCGGAAAAAAAATTACAAAAGTCGCAAATTAAATATTCCGAACCACCCTGCTATGATGAAGTTTTTTTCGAAGGAGTGAAATGGCTGGATAGTCTGGCAGGAGACCCCGTTCAGGAACAGGAGGGGGAAGTATCTTTTTCGGAAAATATTTGGAAATCCCCTGCTCGAATGGTGCCTGATGTATCCTAAGGATACCATCCAAGCTTATGTTGACCCTTGGTGGGAGATAGATGAAACTCCTGGTTTAAAGAGGGGGCGATTGATTAGAGGGTTCTTACCCCATGTTTCCCAAGTGCCCATGGTGCTCACCCCCATTGGCCGATCAGACCCCACCAACCATGAACGAATAGATTATAGGATTGAGCCTTTAAAGGCTGTGAAGTATCCTAAACTCCCTTGTTTGCCTGTTGCTGCCCTGCCTCTTTTTGAAGGGGAGGTATTAAGTGTATACAAAGCCAAAAAGCGCCCTTTATTGGTGGTGAGTATTGGTGGACCGGAGATCCCCAAAGCAATTACCAAAGGATCCCCCAAATGGCAGACCTTACCGGCTATGTTGGTGGCCCCTTTTTACGGGGCTGTCTTTGATGGGAAGCGGGCCGGATTTAATGAAGAGTTTGTCCAGAAGGTCCGAAGGTGTAAATATCCCCAGTATTTGTATGACAGACTACCGATAGGAGGATCTACGGAAGAATCCATTTTGCGGCTTGATCACCTCCAACCTTTCCCCCTTTTCGATCAATCCTATCAATGGACCCCCCATTGCCTTAGTGAAGATGCATTGATGATCCTGGATGAATGGCTCCAATGGCTTATTGAGGGATCTTTACCGGAGGATAGTCTCCTTGGAATGTATAGGGATGGGCTTACGGACCTCTATATTGGAAAATAAATTGACACCGTTCTGATCAGGTTGCACAGTGGAACTCGGCGGGATGCCAGTTATGTACCTGTCTGGGCATAGACTTTGTGTCATTTAAAGACAAACCATAGGTTGCCTGATATCAAAAAGTATTATGTTTACAGATAGATGCTAATGTAACGCCATGTAACAGTGGGGCACCTGACGTCGTGAAGGAGTAGGACCAGCCGGGGGGTTGAATTCTAAAAACAAGGATTTTTCATCAGAAAGTTTAGGAAAATGGATATTAAGAAAGTTGATTTGTTATTGAAATATATCCTCGCCGCGGCGGGGCAGGAAGACTATGGGAATCGGGAAGTGGGGCCAATCCATCTGATCAAGTACGTTTATTTGGCTGATCTGGCTTAGAAAATTAAATGTTTCTTTCAAGTTAAGGGAACTTAAAAAGGGAGCTTAATTGACTCGTGCCTAATAGCAAGAAAAGTAAAAAAAGGCCGAATCTTTACATCATTGCAGGTCCGAATGGATCGGGGAAAACTACCTTTGTCAAACGGTTTCTCCCTTCTTATGTAGATTGTCTCAATTTTGTTAACGCCGACCTGATCGCCTCGGGTCTGGCCCCCTTTTCTCCGGAAGTAGCTGCTTTGAAGGCGGGCAAGCTTATGCTGGAAGAAATTGAAAAGTATCGAAGTCAGAAAGTCGATTTCGCCTTTGAAACGACCTTGGCAGGAAGGTCCTACTTACGATTGTTAAGGGAGATGAAAGGGGAAGGTTACCAGATACACCTTTTTTTCTGTGGATACGATCCTCGGAACTGGCTTTCGGGCGCGTAAAAGATCGCGTCAGTATGGGCGGCCATGATGTACCAGTCCAGACCATCCTGCGTAGATTTGCTCGGGGATTATCTAATCTTTTTCACCTTTATCGACCGTTGCTTGATTCCTGGATTGTATTCGACAATTCCGGCGATCTACCGATGGTTATAGCCAAAGAGACAGATGGAATCACAACAGTCCTTGATAAAACTCTTTTTGCTGAGATAAGGAAAAAATCGGAGGTATTATGAGGCGTCCATCTAATCGAAAAAACGTGATGAAAGAAATGCCTCTGGATATCATGGCCGAGAAGGCTTTAAAGGAAGCGGTAGCCGAGGCCTTGGCTGAGCATAAACTGAGAGGCCGCCCCATCATAATTTGGAGGGATGGAAAGGTGGTTTCCATACCGCCAGAGGAGATAGTCATACCATCAGCAAAAGTCGATCAACCCGATCGGCAGAGACCCGAACAAATCTACTTAAAAGAAAAAAGTCAACCTTATTGTAAAAAATCCAAGTGATACAAACCGTACAAAACGGGGTCGGACCAGTCGAAGGGATTGAATTCTAAATACACGGATTTTTCATTAGAAAGTTTAGGGAAATGGATATCAATAAAGGTGACCTGTTATTAAAATATATCCTCGCCGTGTCGGAACGAGAATGATAGAGAGGGCGACAAATGAAGATAGGATTGCATTCACACGCGAAAAGAACGTGGGGCTGAACGTGGGGCTTCAGAAGCGGAAATAATCGCCACGGTGCGCGAAGGAGAACAGTTTCCGGCAAAATATGGGCGGACCGGCTTCCGGCGGAATTTCCCGTTTGAGTCTGAATGGCGGTGCCGGTCATACAGGACCAAACAGGTTGAGACCTACGCTGTGGAAGAAGATGGATGGCTGGTTATCACGGTGACGGTGAAGTACTTTTAATTAAGGAGGAACAAGTATTATGAAACTGTCCTACGATCCCGCACACAACATTGCTTATTTGCGGTTGCACGAAAAGAAGGCACAGGTGGACACGATTCGGGTGAGTGATGAGATGAATGTGGACATCGCTCCGGATGGAACCGTGTATGGCATTGAATTAATGAATGCGAATGCTCAACTGGAGACGGAGGACGACGGCAATCTGATTGTCGTCAACGAAGCGACAGGACGACGACGTGAACTGCCTCTAACGGTGCGAGAAGAATCAGCCAAATACAAAGCAACGAGAAGGCCAAAAGCGTGAATTAGGGTATGGAAAGGTGTTTATAAAATGATAAATCGGGATTTACCCGGCCTTTCACGCTAGCCTTACACGGGCCATCCACCTCCAAGAATTTGTATGCCTACGGGCAGGAAGCGGGTCAAGCCCGGAATGACGAAACGGGCCAAGTAATGGGCTTTCAGCCAAGTCCATTCGGGACCGGCCCAGCCAGTCCTGCATGACCCCGCCCTTAGGGCGGGGGTTTCTAAATCAACTAAAAATCTTCCATTCAGGTTAGGCTTTATATTGAAATACCGAACACCGGGGCGATTCAAAAACGGTAGGCGAGGCACCCGTTAACAAAATAATTCGTGGTGCGCTCCGTAATCGGACTGCGTACAGCATCGCCATACAGGTATCGAGCCTCCATGTTGCCGACCACAATCCAGTGTCGGGTTAGATCAAAGGACCACAGCAATCCCAGGCTGCCAAAAAGGAATCCACTACCTGCCTCGAATGCCGGCAAGCCCGAAGTAGAGGATTGCGCCGGAGTAATGGCATAGTAAGATCTGGTCGATTTTGCATCTGCCCATGTGGTCTGCGTAAAGATGCCCGCGGCAAAACGTCCGCTTTGAAAAACACCTGCAGTGAGTCGGAGATCAACCTGGGCGCCCAGATCAAGGTCGATGTCCTGCCGGCCCCGCGCGACCAATGTAATCGGCATAGGACCGATTTTGAGATCCCATTCGAGATGCGCCCCGATCGATGCTCCGGGGTTGATATCAGAAATATTGTGCTCTTTAAGGAAATCGGATTCACTCGTTTCTCGACCCGGTTCGTAGGCAATTTGCGCCCCGATATAGAGCCCCGGTATCAGTTCCATTCGGATACCGCCCTCGAGTACACATTGTGTAGAGCGCAAGAACCAGGGGCGCCCAAAATACCGGACAACCGGGACCAACTCTACGTGCTGAGAAGCCGAGCCGTCGTAGGCCGGCTGCCAGCGTAGGCCGGATCCGAGCAATGTATCATTGGAGAGTTCTGCGAAAGCGGGTAAGGGCAAAATCAAAACGAAAAGCAGTATCATAACCAGAATCCCAGCAGGGAACTTCTGAAACGTGGATAAAACATTAATTTTTGGCATTTAAACTCCGCATCGAGCCTTTCAAATAGTGGGTACTTTCATCATCAACCATATTCAATCTATGATCCCTTCTTCCATTCATTTCAATGAATCAGTTTGGATTAGGCGAGATCCTCTAAACCCTTACTATTATTTTGGTCGGAGATATATGAAGGCAGGGGGGGAGAGAAGTGATCTTTCAATACCGAGCCCCAAACCTTTCCCGGGCGCCGGGAAAGGAATTGCCAGTAGGAAAAAAAAATTATTTGAATTTTACGAAAACAGGATTAGCCATCTCGATTTTTAGACCTTCGATTCCTTTGAGCAATTCTTTGGCTTCCTCAATCGACTTGGGTTGTTCTGCGGCCAGCTTTTCAAAAATATCCTTGTTTTCGATAAGCTTGCCGAAATGCAGTTCAACAAGGGTTATTTCAGACTTTTTCCGATAGGTGGCATTGGTTTTAAGAATGGAGCCTTCTATTTCGAGGGCGATCCGGATTCCCATATCCTTGAACATCATCTTCATCTGTTCCAGGGCCTTGGGGTCTGTCGGGCCTTTTTCCGGTGATTCTTTTTTTTCAACCTGGGTTTTCTTTTTTTCTTTATTCTTGGGCATGGTCACGGTCAGGGTTGATACCGGCCCCTTGATAAAATTAAATAAAATATTCTCTTCTTTGGCGGGGTTTTCTTGACCCGCTTCCGACTTTTCAGTCTTTTTCCCGGGATTCTGGTTGACTTTTACCTTATTGATATCCTTAAAGGCATAGATTGCTTTGTACCCCCCCATGGTTTCCGTCTTCAGCGGAATAGCCGAAACGAACTTTACATCGGGACCATATTGCTTTTCCCGTGATCGGGCGTCTTTTATCATCCCCTGAATGGGGTCCTGTTTCTCTTTCGAGGTTTCAGATTTTATTTTACTGTCTTCGTCCGCAAACCCTTTCGCCAGTTCCTGAAAAGATTCCAGCAAGTCTTTCGATAACAGGAGGGTTTCTTCGATAACCCCGCTGCCGTCCGGTTTAAGGCGTATGAGCGTATCAGTCTGGAAGCATCCGAATAAGAAGACAGAACTTAAGACCACACAAAGCAATCGAAAATAAATCATTCGAGTTTTCTCCTTAAGATTATATACGGCATCACCCTGGCTGTCGCGGATCTGCGGTATCTTCGGCTTTTCCGACGTATAGGTTATCTTAATGGTTATTATATCAAAATCTTTAATTAATTCCAAAAGGAAATTGGGATAAGGCCTAGACCGATGGGCTTTTAGTCCAAAAAATAAAACAGAGTTGTCTTTTTTCTTCTTTCAATAAGAAAAAATGGGGATTTTTTAGAAGCCCTGCCGACACCTCAGGTATACCTATTAAATATTAGTAGGGCACAGAAACAAAATAAAACCTATTGATCTGATTTAATTTAATAAAAAAGGTGGGAGTTTCAAATCCCACCTTTTTGTTGCTTAAAAAATACATTATTTTTTTTCTTTTTTCTTGCTGACTTTCTTCTTGTTTTTCTTTTGGATTATCTTCTTATCTTGCTTGTTGTCTGTCTTCTTGACTTTCTTCACGCCTTTTTTGCTGTCTGTTTTCTCCTCTTTCTTCACATCTTTCTTGCTGTCTATCTTCTCGTCTTTTTTTTCGTCTTTCTTAACGTCTTTTTTCTCGTCCTTCTTGTCTTTCTTGTCTTCTTTCTTATCCTCTTTTTTAACCGGGAACGGGGCCCTTAATGGATCTGCTCCCGGGGGAGGGGGGGGGCCAGGTTTCTTGTCTGCAAAAGCCAAGGAAACGGTCGAGGCGAAAACTAAAGCCATGGTCCAAACAATCAACTTTTTCATAGTGATTCACTTCCTTTCCGTTTGCTTTATTATGTTAATGGGTTAACTGCAATGCTTTTTCAATGTATTCTATTTCTTGGCAAATACAAAATTTTACTTTATCGAGGCTGACCGGTGGTCAGCGGCTTCCGCTGCTGGGGCTTCAAGATTTCCTTTCGCCGTTTCATCTGTCTTTGTCTGCAGGCTGCTTCGGAAACTTTCAGTCCATTCCGGGCAGCCACATAATCCGGATTTAATTTTAGAGCCTGCTTATAAGCGATTATGGCTGTTCTGCAGGCGTGTTCCCTTTGTTCGATTTCTCCCAAACAGTAGTAGACCTCGGCCACCTCACTTTTAAGGGTCCGGGCTTCCTTCAAATGTGTTTCCGCCTTTTGAAAATGCTTCTGGTGAAAATAAAGCAGCCCCAAGGCCTCTCGAACGGGCAAATAATCGGGTTTGATCTTGATGGCTTCTTCGTAGGCTGCTTCCGCTGCTTGAATTTTGTTGATTTTAACGTAGGATTTACCGAGAGACTCGAAGGCTTTGTAATTATTAGGATCCTCCTTAACCGCTTTATTAAAGGCCTCAACGGCATCCTCAAAGTCCCCTTTATTAAATTCGGCTATCCCTGTCTGGTAGAAATCGGCTGCTCTGTCCTTGGCGATTTCCTTGGCCATTTTCTTGATAGCTTTTTCGTCTGTTTTCACGAGAACGTTTTCCTCGCCTTTTTCAATTTTTTTTTCATCCCCTTTGGGGACAATTTTCTCTTCACTTTTTTTGGGACTTTCCTTGTCCGCTTTTTCACCTTTGGGGGGAGTCGCACAACTGCAAATGATCATCAGGGTCAAAAATAAAAATAAGGCGGTCCTGGTCCTTCCTTTTCTCATCATGTCCCTCCTGATTTGTTTGTTTGGAAAAAAATTCTTTTTAAAGACAACCACACCTTATTCAAATTTTAAAACGGTCAAAAGTTAAAAAAAAATTCTCAGATTTTTGGTGTAAATTATTGTTAAATATAGAATAGGGGATAAATGATAGTCAAGCGGAAAAAAGGAGGAAAAAAAGCAAAAAAGCTGGCGACGGGGGACCGTCATAGAAATAATTTGCTGAACCTTCGATTTTTGATTATGATGTTACGATTCAACCAATATTCTTGAAATTGGGATTATCAGAAAGGAAAACCAATGAATTTCCTCTTACAACCGAAAAAATTTATAAGCCTCATGTCCGATGAAGGCTCAAAATCTATTATGACCAAAACCATTCATTTTTTTGAATCCATGGGGAAGACGCGACTTCTTGAGGATTTTAACAAAAAGGTCTGGTATAAGGAATTCATCGACTTTATTGGAAAAGAACGAATTTTTGCCAAGATGCTTACCCCCGGGATTTACGGCGGTCCGGATCCGGATTGTCGCTGGGATACGGCCCGGAACAACGAGTTCAGTGAACTCCTGGCCTTTTATGGGCTTGGATATTGGTATTGCTTCCAAGTCACCATCCTCGGACTGGGCCCTATCTGGATGAGTAAAAATGAAAAGGCCAAGCAAAAAGCAGCCAAGCTGCTCAACGAAGGGGCGATCTTTGCCTTTGGCCTCTCTGAACGGACCCATGGTGCTGACATCTACTCGACGGAGACTACCCTCACTCCGAAAAACGACGATACCTGGCTGGCCAATGGAGAAAAATACTACATCGGGAACGGCAATGAAGCTGAAATGGTCTCCACCCTGGGGAAAATCAAGGACGGCACGGAAGATTATGCCTTTTTCGTCACCAACTATCGTCACAAGGCCTATGAGCTGAAGAAGAACGTCATCTCCCATCAGGAGTATGTAGCCAATTTCACCCTCCATGATTACCCCATCACCGAAGCCGATTTCCTTTCCCGGGGACCGGACGCCTGGGATTCCGCTCTCAATACGGTCAACATCGGGAAATTCAATATCGGTCCAGCCTCCATCGGTGTTGCCGAACACTGCTTTTACGAGTCTATAACCCATGCCGCCAATCGCATCCTGTATGGGGTCCGGGTAACCGACATGCCTCATGTCCGTAAGAACTTTATGGATGCCTGGTTGCGCCTGGTTGGCATGAAGCTCTATCAACGTCGGGCCACCGACTACTTCCGGAACGCCAATGAAAACGACCGGCGTTATCTCCTTTTCAATCCCACCAGCAAGATGAAGGTTACTCTTCAAGCTGAAGAGGTGATCAATCTGTTGTGGGACGTCATCGCCGCTAAAGGCTTTGAGAAGGATACCTACTTCTCCATGGGCGCCAGCGACATTCGGGGGCCGTCCAAGCTCGAAGGCACCGTGCACGTCAACGTCCAGCTCATCCGTAAATTTATGAAGAACTACTTTTTTAATTCTGCAGACTATCCACCAGTAAAACCGGATTTTTCACCTCGGGATGACCTGTTCCTCTTCAACCAGGGTCCGGCCAAGGCTTTGGGCAAAATCAGGTTCCACGATTATAAACCCATTTTCGAGTCCTTCAAGGATCTGCCGAACGTCGCCACCTTCATCACCCAGATCGGACTTTTCAGGGAAATGCTGGTCAAGGCCTATCCGGACCAAGCGCAGGATATGGATCCCGCATTCTCTCTGCCCCTGGGCGAAATGTTTTCCATCGTGGTCTATGGTCAACTCATCCTCGAACAAGCCGGTATCGACAACCTGGATAAGGATATTCTCAATCAGATCTTTGATTTCATGGTAAGGGACTTTACTTCTTTTGCTTTGCAAATCTATGGTATGGACAATACCAGGGAGGAGCAAAGGGCTTTTTGCAGGGAAATTATGTTAATCAGAGCTGTGGGAGATGAGGCCCAGTACAAGAGTGTCTGGGAGAATTATGTTCTGGCCCTCAATGGTGAATATCAAATGAATGAATAACAACTCAGTTCCAAAAGGATCGGAGAAAATTAGCAAGAAAAAATAGGGGGACTTTTATGGGCTGACAACCGTCAGTAGCAAAACGAATTTAAGCAGGGAAAGGCGCCGAATCTATTTTGGACCGAAGACCTTACCTGCCGGTTTGGGTTTAGCCGGGACCGCCCGCTTTTCTTTGGCCTTTTTTTCCTCCTCTTTTTTCTTCTCTTCAGCCAGTTTCTCTTCGGCGGCAATGGATTCTCTTAATGCTTTTAATTCTTCCAATTTTTTAACTTCCGTTCTAACTTCTTCCAATCTTTGTTCTTCTGCCTTTAAATCTTCCAATCTTTTTTCTTCGGCCTGTTTTTCTTCTGCCTTTTTTTCTTCCAATCTTTTAACTTCCGCCCGAATTTCTTCCAACCTTTTTTCTTCCGCTCGTTGGGTATCTAATTGTTTTTCTTTAGCCTTTTTTTCTTCTATTCTTTTTTCTTCCGCTTTTATTTCTTCCAACCTTCTTTCTTCCGCACGTTTTTCCTCCAATTGTTTTTCTTTGGCTCGTCTTTCTTCTGCTTTTATTTCCTCTAATCTTTTTACTTCCATTCTCAATTCTTCCAGCTTTTTTTCTTCAACCCGTTTGTCCGGGATTGGTTTTTCTTCTACCCGGCGCGGCCTTGGTTTTTCAGCCAGGACCCTGAGAAATTCCGAATCGGAGAAAAGTTTTTCAACCATCCGGGCCAGGGCGTCACTATAACTTTCATTATAATTGACCTCGGAAAGACTTCTTCCGGAATTACTGCCGGTGGTTGAATAAATCCTTCTGAAGGAGACCTCACCTGATTTTTCCCGAACCTCGACCCTGAGTTGGGTTACGCTGTTATAGCGACTTTCTTCAAGGGTCCAGAATTTCTCCAGGGTCGTTTGGATGATTTTTTGTCCCCGGTCGAAGCTGTCTTCGATGGCGAAACCTTTATTCTTGAATTCATTTTTCAGGACCGTTCGTATTAACTGACTGGCCGCGTCAGCGTCCGGGGTTACGATCTGGACCTTTTTATTCTTGTCTTCTATATTCTCTCCGATTCTTCTTGGTTGGGAACGGTTGTCTTCGACCGCTTCAAAATAAATCTTCAACGGAGAGACTTCCTTGGGGCGAACATTGACCTTATCCCTGGGCATATATTTCAATTCGATTTCTAATTCTTTAGCGGAAACAGACCAGGGGAGGAGCAGGCAAAAAAAGAGTAGGATGGCAATTTTTTTCAATGAAAATCTCCTAAAATTTATTGGTGCCGGAGGTCGGAATTGAACCGACATGACCGCGAGGGTCGGGGGATTTTGAGTCCCCTGCGTCTACCAGTTTCACCACTCCGGCACATAAGGAGGGACCATATAAGTACAGGAAAGTATAATTATAGGAAAAGACCCTGTCAAGAAAAAATAATCAATAAAAAAATGATTGACTTTTAAAGATAAGTAGTGTTAAAAGAATTTTTTGTTATCGGGGCTGTAGCTCAGCTGGGAGAGCGCTTGACTGGCAGTCAAGAGGTCGACGGTTCGATCCCGTTCAGCTCCACCAATGAAAAATCAAGGAGTTGGCCGTCACTGGTTAGCTCCTTTTTTTTGTGGATTGTGCTCTTTTTGTGCACTTGATCTTTCATTCATGGCTGAATCAAGAATCTTCACGGCGTTGACCTTATGACTCGGTGCAAGATGCGCATACCTGAGGGTCATAGTTAAAGTTTTGTGGCCTAATAACTCTTTAATGGTGGTGAGATCTACCCCACTCATTACAAGATGAGAGGCAAAGCAATGCCTCAGATCATGAAAGGTGAAATCTTTAATCCCTGCTTTTTGACAAGCGGTTTTAAACGACCGCTTAACGTCCTGGTAGTTTTTCCCTGTTTTGGTTTCATAGAATACCCAAGGAATATCTAATCTCCTTGGTCTCTTTTGAGTTCCTTTAAAAAGGTTTTCCAAGGATTCTTTGAGGGTCTGATTAATCGGAATCTCCCTTCTTTCTCCATTCTTGGTCCGATCCAAGAGAACAAACCCATGCTTCAGATCCACCTGATCCCATCGTAGATTGAGAATCTCCGATTTACGACATCCGGTATTTAGGGCCATAGTAACAATGGGCTTCAAATGAGAATCACAGTGGTCCAAGAGATCTTGAATCTCCTCTTTAGAAAGATACCTTAACCGCCGATTGTTTTCTTCAAGCAGTTTTACTTTCCTGATCCGCCTTAAAGTTTCTTCTTCCACCATATCCCATTCAACCGCCTTGGTGAACATATGCTTGATCGTGGCCAAAAATCGGTTGATTGTGGCCGGCTTATTGCCCTTATTGATTCTCTCTGTCTGGTATTGCTCAAGAAGCATAGAAGAAAACCGTCTCAGGGGCATATACCGAAAGGCAACAGTTAATTGATCGATCAGATAAGATTTACTTTTAAAACACCTTTGCCTTTCAGCCCATTTAATATATTCTTCTGAAAGCTCCTTGAAACTGAAGTTGGCAATCTTCCTGACATCCGGTTGTTTTCCTTCCTTAATAGTCTGCCTTCTTTTAATGAGTAAGGTCTCGGCATCCTTGAATTTAGACTCTTTCGATGATTCTCGTATAACCCGCCCATCAAGCCCGACATACCTAATCCAGTAAATATTTCCCCTTTTATAAATTCCTTTTGCCATACTCTTTTTCACCCCCTTTCCCGTCCTTTGATTTTCGTTTACCGAACTCCTGCTCCAACTTCCCAAGAAGAATCCTTGCGGTCATCGATGGAATAATTATCCCCTTCTCCCATCGATAAACCGTATTAAGGGCAACCCCGGTCAATTCTCCCAATTCCTTTTGGGTAAGCCCCTGACTCTTTCTGAATTCTTCAATCTCTCTTGGAGTCCAGGCTTTCATGGGTTTATTTTACTCTACTTAAAGTAGAATCGTCAAGAACTTCTTTTAGTGCACAATTTAGAGCACACAACATTTTAATGACTTGAATTCATAGATATTTTTTCCATGATTACATGATATATAATCAAGAGGCCATCTTTTTGGTTCGGACCAAATTTAATAGCGGCAGCGGCTTAACTTCTTGTTCGCTCAACCATTTATCTATTTGATTTTTCTTGAACTTTATTAATCCACCCCCAAGTTTTATAAATGGGATTTCTTTTAAGGACGTTTTCTTGTAAACCCAATCGGCACCGACCCCCAGATATTGAGATAGACCTTTTACGTCGAAAAAAGTACCTTCATCCTGACCCTTTAATAAAAGTGGTTTTAATTCCTTAACCACTCCTCGAATGATTTCCTCAATAAGTCCTTGGGTATCAAAATCAATTTTCGCTTCCATATGTCCTAACCTAAAATTATTTGTATCCTGGCCATAGGTTTGCCGGGTGAAAAATTATAATTGCCGATTCCGGAGTGATCAGGGGCTCCACGCCGGCCAGGGCCTGAATAACAATAACCTGTCATAACTCATTTCCCTCTATTGTCATCACAGGATCATTTGGATTCTTCTCTCCCGGCGCAGGCACAAAGACCACCTGAATTTTAGTCTGGATCGGTGCCACGGGCGCCATCGGGTTTCCATTCTTATCTGGATAAACAATGCTTTCCTTCAACAGCCCCAGGTGCTTCATTAAAACCTCCAATGCCCGCAGCGGATCGACCACTTTGATTTTCTTGGTCTGGCCAATGCTTATTTTCTTCTTGCCATCCCGCTCCCAGACCTCCATAACCTCTATTCCGGCAATAACTGCACAGGTGGCATCGTCCCATTCGGATGGACCTTTCGTTGACCCATCTTCCCTATACAGACTGCGGGGGTCCCAATAAACCATCTTAGCCAATCGCAATAAGACATCTTTCCTGTTTATTCCAGCCGCTCTAATTGTTTCCTCTTCCTGCTCTTTAATAAATTCGGCCACCTGGCTTTTTTTGAGCAATCGGCTCCCAATCGCATTTGCGTGTTTTTCTGAATAATTTGCCCGGCGGGCCGATTCCCCAATTTTGTGGGTTTCCAGCCAGTAAAGCGCAAAGTTCTTTTCCCTCTCTGTAAGCCGCTGTCTGACTTTCGAGGGAGGCAAGCTCGGCCGATAATCCTTTTCCACAACACCGTCGAGAGCGATTTGTTTAAATCTTTTTTCCATTTTATTAAATCCCAAAACCTCTTGTTGTTAGTCGCTGGCTGGTCGTTTTGCTGGTCGTCTTAAGAATTGTTTCCTTTATAACTACCCAAATTTGCAACAGTTTATAAATAAAATTTGCTGGTCGTTTTTCTGGTCGCATAAATTGACAAAATAGCATCAACTTAGTTTGACTTTTGCTTAACTTCCGCCGGATCAAACCTCGACCATTCTCCGTGAAAATAAAGAAGGGTCTCTCCCCCCGGATTATAGCGGGAACCTTCAACACGCACCAATGTAAGTGGATTAAGGGCTTGTTCATGAAGGGGCTGTCCATTATTCGTCAAATCTTTTCCGATGCTGGCTGTTCTTTGTCGATGCAAAATAATCAGATGGTCGCAATCACTAAAAATTGCCGATGAATCCTTTAAATCTTGAGCAGTCATGATGCTATCAGCTTGAATCTTTCGGGGTTGGGCGATCAGAATGACAGGTATTTCCATTTCTTCGGCCAGAAATTTAAAGGCCTGAACGGCAAGGCCGATTTCCTGGACCTGATTCTGAACGGACCGGCAAAGGAAATGTAAATGGTCGAACACTAAAAGCTTTAAGCCGTATCGTTGAATGGCCTCTTTCAGTGTTTCAATAATCCTTTCCCGCTCCGGGGGCTGGTAGCAGTATCCCGGATCAAGAGGGGTTTTTCATTAAAGGCCCGCCTTGTGGTATTAATCGACCGCTCATCAATGCTTATGCTTTTAACGAATCCATGGACGATTTTTTGAACAATCCGATTCCACCGCATTTCAAGGCAATAAAACAAACTGGGGATATTATTCAAAGCGCTGTACCAGCTGACTTGAAGCGCAAGGCTTGATTTCCCCGTCTTTGGCGGTGCACTCAAAACAATTAGGTCTTAGGTTGAAAGCCGGTGGGTAAAAGTCGGTTTACGGAAGGCCAGGGGGTCAATACCCCGGTTTGCATTTCTGGCTTTTTAAGATCCTCACTGAACTGGTTAAGGGCTTTTTCAATAGAAGTGATTCCGGCCACGTCAAAACGTTCAGCCTGGGTAACCATGATTTGAAAGTCGAAAAACTCTTTTCCGGACATAAAAAAATCGTTTATGTCCATACCTTCCGGCAGGATCACATTGAAACATCGATTATAACCCAGCCTCCGGGCAGCTTCCCGGGCACCTTTTTGCCCTGCTTCATCTGAATCATAGCAAAGAACGATCTTTTTGAAGTCCCTTAGCTGGTCAACCCATTCCGGAATAAAAAGACCCGGCGCCGGCCGTAATCCCCACTACGTTCCTCACTCCTTTCTCGATAAGAGATAGGGCGTCGATCTCTCCTTCAGCAACAATGATCTCTCCTGTCCCTTCCAGGGCATCGGCATTGAAAAGGACGCTGAGACCCCTGTAATCCTTCGGAAGGTCTTCTCTGTCGGGGGCAGGGATCGGGATTTGAAGTTCATCAATTCGCCTTTGATAAAGTGGGGAATTGTCAACCATCTTGTTCCGTCTTTATCGATGGGAGACCCAGCTTAAAAAGAGTCACGACATCCAGACTGAGGCCCCTGGTCTCTGTTATATACTTGAGGCCATCCGAGTCTTTTAAGAGCCTCTCATGGTTCTGTGTAGCAATCTTAGGGTCTGGCCTATGATTTCCCGTTGTTCCTGCTCTGTGAAAGCCGGGGAAATGCCACCAGCGGGTGGTTTGCGGTAGCTTTTTCCGGGGAACGATTTAATGGAGAGGTCTCCAAAATGTTTTTCGAGAAGAACGAGGTTACCTCGTTCGTTGCACTTATGACAAAAAAAGAGGCCTTCTTC
>CAWAKF010000006.1:0-11426 GCA_963782435.1 uncultured delta proteobacterium | reverse complement strand
CGCCTTCGGCACCATAATAAATTCTTAGGCGTAACCCAATCGGATTACGCCTAATTTTTTTATGGAACCGATCACTTTTCTTTTTCAAGGAGGAAAGCTATGATTCGATTCAACGGCATTAATCACCTGGCTATGGCCACCGGCGATATGGATCGGACCATCCGATTTTGGCGAGACCTCTTGGGTATGCGCATGGTGGCCGGATTGGGAAAACCGAGCTACCGTCATTATTTTTTTGAGATCTCCTCTAAAGATCTGATCGCCTTTTTTGAGTGGCCGGGCGTGGAACCGGTAGAGGCCAAGGACCACGGCTACCCGGTTAAAGGCCCCTTTATTTTCGACCACGTCTCTTTCGGGGTGGAGACCGAAGACGACTTGTGGGAAATAAAAGACAAACTCTCGGCTGCCGGATTTGATGTTTCCGGAGTGATTGATCACGGTTTTATCCATTCCATCTATACTTTTGATCCCAACGGCATTCCCATCGAATTCAGCCGTAAGGTGGAAGGGATCGACCTCCGGCAAAACCCCTCTATGGCCGATAAGTCCCCTTCCAAGATTGCTCTGGAAGGCCCGGAACCCAATGCCGCCATCTGGCCCCAGGTTTTAAACCCCACGGCCATAGACCAAAGAAAGGTCTATCCCGGAGTCGGCAGCGAATTGTTTCACGGCATCCGTACAGACCTATAAAATCCAATAGAGGGAACAGACAATGAACCCAGCCCTTGTATTGATCGACATCCAAAATGACTATTTCCCGGGGGGAAAGATGGAACTGGAAGGGAGTCTGGTTGCCGGTGACCAAGCCAAAAAGATACTTGCCTTCTTTCGGGAAAAAAATCAGCCGGTGGTTCATATTCAACACTTGTCGGTCCGTCCCGGAGCAACCTTTTTTCTCCCCGGGACAGGAGGAGCTGAAATAAACGCTAATGTCCTGCCACGGCCTGGCGAGCCGATCATTCAAAAAACCTATCCCAACAGTTTTCGAAACACGCCATTATTGGAACATCTTAGAGAAAAAGAAATCGACCATGTGGTCGTCGTGGGGATGATGACCCATATGTGTGTGGATGCCACCGTTCGAGCCGCTTTTGATCTCGGCTTTCAATGTACGGTGGTGTCTGATGCCTGTGCCACACGGGCGCTGTCATTTGGGGAGGAAAAGGTGGCAGCCCGACAGGTCCAGGCCGCTTTTTTATCCGCTCTCGGAGCTGTTTATGCCAAGATTGTCAATACCAAGGATTTGATTTCAAAAAATTGAAACCATCCCATATTCTTGGAGGATCGTGGTTAAGGACCCAAATTTCAAATATGTTTGATTAGATTTAGGGTAGACAGTTATAACGGATTAATAAGAATTCTTTCAAATTCCGTCAATCCCTCCCTTTGATAATTTCCATTTGAAACTCGATATTCATGGCCGGAAAGATAAAGGCAAAGAGTTTTTCGTAGTATCCCGAAAACCGATTGGCCAGGAAAGATACCCCATCCAAGCGGTGAATCTTCCAGAAGTTGATCCTTGTTTTAAGTTTATTAAATCGTGCCTGGGTATAGAATTCATATTCGGGAAATCCGCCGCAAAAATAATCCAGTGATTGGCTGTTAAAAAAGTGGCGATAGGTGGGATCTCCATAGGCCTGGGTGCTGGAGAAGTGAGGAACCCTGAGAAAGACCTGGGCCCCGGGCCGGCCGATACGGTGTATCTCTTCCATGGTGCGGATAACATCGATTACATGCTCCAGCACATCGATCCCGTAGATTTGGTCGAAGTGGTTATCCTCAAAAGGGTAAGGGAAAACATCCAGATCATGTATGACATCGGCCCGGGATTCCGGATTTCGGTCCAGACCGATGGCCCCGCTTATTTTTCGATTACCGCACCCGATATCCAAAATCTGCATGGCCGGTCCTTTAAGGAGGATGAATTAATTTCTGTCTTCTATGAACAGGATACTATAGCAAAACTTTTTAAAGATTTTCAATTTTAAGACTTCTTTTTATGCTTTTTCAACTGATTACAATAAATTGTCAAGCAAATATTTTTCTAAAATTTAAGTCAGGTGAATTATATAATCGCTCTCATTAGAAGCAATCCCTTACCCATTCAAAATAAACCTTTACCCTATCAGAATCATAAGGGGAGACCAAAGGAGACCACCTGCGGAACCTACCCAATCTCCTGTTCTCTTAATAAACCAAATATAAGTCAACAATAGTTGGTTTTTTGTCATTCGACATCCGAACGATCTATGCCATAACGATCCTGAGCAGTTGGCTGATGGTCCTGGCTCTCTGGATGGCCTTTTCCGGTAAATTCTGTGACGGGGTCGGAAGGTGGACCCTGGCTCTTTTTTTCATGAGTCTTGGGGATATTCTGATCCTGGGGCGGGGGACGGTTTCTGACTATCTTTCCATTGTCCTGGCCAACGTCCTTCTGGCCGTCAGCAACTCCCTGGCCTATGCTGCAGTCTGCGAGTTCATCCCCCGGCGAAAAAATAATTGGATTTTTTATGGCCCGATTTTGATCTCGGCCCTTGGGTTTGTAGTACTTTTGGGCCATCCTGTGTCGACAAGAGTTTTGTTTTCCGGACTAATTTTGGGCACCCAAAATTTGGCGGTACTCTATCTGATCCAGCGCGATCCCAACTTTCAGGAGTTCCGGATACGCTGGCTGCTGTTTATCGGTTTTTTATCCGCTACTCTTATGTTTTCAGGACGGGCCCTGGCCTCTGCTTTATCCCCCGGTTTTTTCCCGACGATGTTTGCATCGAATATGTTTCAGTTTTATACAATGTCACTGGGTTTTTTCTCTATTGTCTTAATTTCCTTTGGTTTTATCCTCCTGAGCCGGGAAAGGACAGAACTGCGCGATCAAAAAACGGCGAAAGCCCTGCACCAGAGCGAGGAAAGGTTCCGCCAGTTGTCCGATGCCACATTGGAAGGGATTGCCATTCACGATGAAAACAAAATTCTGGATGCCAACCCGGCCTTAGCCAGGATGTTCGGCCATGATTTGGTTGAAATCATCGGAAAGAACGCATTGGATCTCGCCGCACCGGAATATCGCGAAATAGTGGCCAGGAATATTACCGCCGGTAACGAAGAACCTTATGAGGCATTGGAACTTAGAAAGGACCATTCCCTCTTTTGGGGTGAACTGATCGGCAAGCCGATTCCCTTTCAAGGTCACCTGGCCAGAGTAACGGCCATACGTGACATCACCGAGCGGAAACGGGTCGAGGAGGAACTGAAGGCCCTTTCCCTAGTGGATGATCTTACCGGACTTTATAACCGGCGAGGATTCCTGACCCTGGCTGAACAGGAATTGAAAACAGAGCAGCGGATGGGAATAGAGATGCTGATCATTTTCGGGGATCTGGATAACATGAAGGCGATAAATGATACCTTCGGTCACCTCGAGGGGGATCAGGCCCTGATCGATACTTCCTGCATACTTAGGGAAGCCTTCCGGGATTCGGATATCGTTGCCCGAATCGGAGGGGATGAATTCGTCATTTTGGCCATGAATACTTATGAGACTTCAACGGAAAAACTGATCAACCGTATTGAGAAATTTATGCGTAATCATACCCTCCAACAATGGCGCTCCTATGAGATCTCCATGAGTGTAGGTGCGGCCTCTTTCGATCCCCGGAATCCTTCCCCCATAGATGTCCTGCTTACCCAGGCGGATAAGATGATGTATGAAAATAAGCATAAAAAGCCCATCCAGAATAAAAGGGTTTTTCCCTTTTGATACCAGACAGGAGGGGCTTGTTTAAATGGGAAAGAAGATTACCGCCTTTTCGCTTATTGTTCCTGCCGGTGGTCGATCCTTTTGCCCGGTCGAGGGTGAGCAAAGACAATTGAAAAGATTTTTTTCTCGACTCGCCATTTTTCTTTTGGTATTCTGATTTCTATAAACCATGATCCGGATGATGGTTTTTTGTCCAATCCTTCATCCTTTGGGTTTTGCACTTTATTGGTATGGTTTTTTAACCTGTAAAGAAAGCATGGTATATGGAAAGATTCCCGCCCAATCCGCGAAGCCCACTGATCATTCAACCTTCCTTGTGTTTACCTTCAAAACCCACCGGCTTAATGATCCTATTTGAAGTCCATGAGCGTACGCCCATGGTCTGTTTATCCCCTGGGCGGAGTCTCGGTTATGCGGGTAAAAGAGGTATTATATGAATTTCCTCGATGTACGAACGATCATGTTCAATAATCTGGCCACGGATGTCATTGCTACCTTTGTTATCATTCTCCTGTGGCTTCACAGCCGGAAACGGTTTTCGGGCTCTTTTTTCTGGGTGCTCGATTTTTGTTTTCAAACCACGGCGATATTGCTGATTCTCCTTCGTGGCACCATCCCGGATTGGGCGTCCATGGTCTTGAGCAATACCCTGGTGGTAGCCGGGGCACTACTGGGTTATATGGGTCTAATACGGTTTGTCGGCAAAACAATCCGGCAAATACATAATTATGTTTTGCTTGCGATGTTTCCCCTGGTTCAGGCCTATTTCGACTTCATTCAACCCTACTTACAGGCTCGGACTCTGATCTTGTCGATAGCCATGTTGATACTGTTCTTTCAATGCGCCTGGTTTATGTTGCGTAGCGTTTATCCCGAACTGCGCCGGATAACGCGCGGGGTAGGGGTGGTTTTTGGTTTGTTCGGGGTGATGAGTGTCATCCAGATCATTTTCGTTTTTTCCGGATTATCTCCCGAAAAAGATTTCTTTAAGTCCGGACTCTTCGAGATGCTTATCCTTGTTTCCTATCAACTCCTGTTTATCCTCCTGGCCTACAGACTGACCCTGATGGTCAATCGTCGCCTGCTGATGGAGATTCAATCCCAGGAAGAGAAATTCACCAAGGCCTTCCATTCTTCCCCCTATGCGATTACCTTGACTCGGCTATCCGATGGACGCATTATCGAGGTTAATGACGGCTTTGTAAGCATTACCGGCTATCAACGGCCGGAGGTCATAAGAAAAACAACGCCTGATTTACATCTTTGGGCCAGGGCGGAGGATCGGGACTGGGTAACTAAAGAAATTTCGGAAACAGGGAAAATGCCCGGGAGAGAATTTCTTTTTCGGAAAAAGTCAGGCGAGCTATTGACCGGTCTTTTCTCGGCTGAGATCTTCAGAGTTGACCGGGAATTATTAATTTTATCGAGTATTAATGACATTACCGATCGTAAAAAAACCGAAGAAGCCCTGCGGGAATCGGAGGAGCGATACCGTGAGGTGGTGGAGAACGCCAACGAGGCGATTCTGGTAGCCCAGGACGGAATAATAAAATTTCACAACCCCAAGACCATGGAATTGTCCGGGTATTTGGAGGATGAGATGTCCAATAAACCCTTTGTTGAATTCATATATCCCGAGGACCGGGGATTGGTCTTGGAGCGGTATCAGAAAAGACTGGCAGGAGAGATTCTTCCTCAGGTTTATCCTTTCCGGATTATCACCAAACAGGGTCAGACAAAATGGGTGGAGATCAACGCCGTAGTCATGTCATGGAAGGGAAAACCGGCTACCCTGAATTTTTTAAGTGATATCACCGAACGGAAAGAAATGGAGGAACAGCTTAAAAAAATATCCATCATGGACGATCTTACCGGACTTTACAACCGACGGGGATTTTTGACCCTGGCCCAGCAACAGCACAAGGTGGCGGAAAGGACGAAGAAAGAAATGCTCCTTTTTTTCGCCGATGTGGACAACATGAAATGGATCAACGACACCCTGGGGCACCAGGAAGGGGATAAGGCCCTCATGAGCATGGCTGAACTCCTCAGGGAAACCTTCAGGGACTCGGACATCATCGGCCGAATTGGGGGAGATGAATTCGCCATACTGGCCCTGGATACGATGGAAATAAATCCGGACACCCTGACCTCACGATTGCAAAGTGCCCTGGTGGGCTTTAACCGGGAGGAGACCAGACCTTTCCGGCTCTCCTTAAGCATAGGTATGGCCGGCTATAGCCCTGATCATCCTTTATCCATCGATCAGCTCATCGCCGAGGCGGACCGGTTGATGTATGAGCAGAAACGGAAAATAATAATTTCTCCACCCTATTAATGACGGCCCTTCAGGGGAGGGAAATAGAGGAACACAATATGAAGGATAACGAAAGAGGCATGTCTAAGTGGGTTTTGATCGGTTTGTTCAGTGTCATCGCTTTGGCCCTGATGGCCGGTGGGTATTGGTTTTACCGCAACGAAGTACAGGAAATCCGAAAAGAGAAAACAGATAATCTGAAGGCCATTGCCGGGTTGAAGGTCAATCAGATTGTCCGCTGGCGGAAAGAGCGGTTGTCCGATGCTCACCTGAATTCAGAGGCTCCATTCCTTCAAATGGCCGAGTTTTAATTACCCTCGATTCCAAGTTGGATGATCTCGATTCTGAGACACAAAAACAAATCTATCAGGTAGTCTCTTCCCGCCGGATAGTTTTCGGCGATTTTTTCCGCTGTTCGGTTTGCAAGCAGGTTCACCTGGACGTGGCTGCTCCGATTTTCAACCAGGTCAAACAGGTAATTGCTGTGCTGGTCCTTCGGACCAATCCGGACGATTACCTTTACCCCCTTATCCAACAATGGCCCACAGCCAGCAATAGCGCGAAGACTCTGCTTGTTCGAAAAGAAGGCCAGGAGGTCCTATTTCTGAATCTAATCCGCCACCGGCCTGTTCCCGACTCTCCCTGATTTATGGTGGCCAAGGTTGATAAAGACGAGATTTTGTCCGAAGCAGTTGACCGGGCTCGTTTGATCGGAATCCTGACCCTGGCCCTGGTTGTCTTGTCCGGTGTTGGAACGGCCTTTGTTTATAAGAACCAGGGCAAGAGGACCTTTCAGGCCCTTTATCAGGCTGAACGCGAGAGGGCTGAGATATTGGAACAAGCCCGGGTCACGCTTTACAGCATCGGCGACGCAGTGATTACCACCGGAGGGGACGGCCTGGTAAGGCAGATAAATCCGGTAGCCGAAAATCTAACTGGTTGGAAGGAGGTCGAGGCCGCGGGTAAACCCCTTTCCCAGGTCTTTCGTATCGTCCATGAAGAAACCCGGGCCGAGGTTGATAGCCCGGTAGCGCGTATTCTACTTGAAGGGGTGATCGTGGGGCTGGCCAACCACTCTCTGCTCATTGCAAAAGATGGGACCGAACGCCCTATTGCCGACAGCGGCGCCCCTATCCGAAATGAGGCTGGAGAGATCATTGGAGTGGTCCTGGTTTTCCGGGATCAGACCGAGGAAAGAAAGAACCAGGCCACCCTGCAGGCGAGTATGAAAGAAAAGGCCTTCTTAGCCGATTTGATCGAGCAATCGTCCCAGCCCCTGGGGGTCGGATTTCCGGACGGCCGGTTAGGGATGGTCAACTCGGCCTTCTGCAAACTCGTGGGATATACTTCGGAAGAACTGAAGTCCATAGATTGGACGTCCGTGTTGACCCCAACAGAGTGGTTGGATAGTGAAAGGGTCAAGTTGGAGGAACTGCACCGGACCGGGCAACCGGTGAGGTATGAGAAGGAATATTTTCGTAAGGATGGTTCCCGGGTGCCCATAGAGTTGTTTTTTCATTTAGTCCGGGATTAAACTGGCCGGGTACAATTTTATTATGCGTTTATTACCGATATCACTGAACGCAAACAGTCAGAGGAGAATCTGCGCAAGGAAAGGTTTTTCTCTGAATTCATTATCAACAGTTTGCCCAACGTATTCAAGAAGTTTTTGAGAGGGGTGTCTCCGAGGTGGAGACACATTTAATATCCAAGGACGGTACTCGGACGCCTTACTATTTTACCGGCCTGCGGATGGTTTTGGACGAAAAAATTTGTTTGATCGGGGTTTGGGTGGACATTGCCGAACGCAAGCGGACGGAGGAGGCGTTGAAGGAAAGTGATCTCCGTTTTCGAACGTTTAGCGAAAAGACACCTCTGGGGATTAGTTTTATTGATGTTGACGGCCGGTATGAATATGTGAACCCCGCATTCGTAAGTATTTTTGGATGGGATCTGTCTGATATTTCCTCAGGCCAGGATTGGTTTAAACTTGCCTATCCTGACCCCGACAACCGGAGCCAAGTCTTTGCGGCCTGGAAGGAGGATTTGCTCAAATATATAGAGGGAGAGGTCAGAATCCGCGAATATGAGGTAATGTCCAAAGATGGCACCAAAAAACCGTCCTTTTCAGGCCGGTCACTTTACCTTCCGGCAAGCAATTTATTATCTATGAAGACATCACCGATCGGAAGCAGTCAGAGGCGGCGCTGGAGGAGAGTGAAGAAATCTTTAGACGTTTCATGGAGCACAGTCCCATATATGTCTTCTTTAAAGATGCGAATATCCGGTCGCTGCGCCTGAGCAAGAACTATGAGACGATGCTGGGAAAACCCCTCGAGGAATTGCTGGGGAAAAACATGGATGACCTTTTTCCCTCCCAACTGGCCAAAAACATGGTCGCCGATGATATAGGAATGATGAACAAGGGGAAGTCATCACAGTTGAAGAAGAACTCAACAATCGGTTCTGCTCGACCATTAAATTTCCGATCTCTATTGAGGGAAAACCACGCTTTCTTGCCGGGTACACGATGGATATTACCGAGCGTAAACAGGCAGAAGAAACATTATTGGCCCTGTCCTCAAGGCAGGAGGCTCTACTCTCGGCCATCCCGGACATTATCATTGAAGTGGACGAAAAAAAGAAATACACCTGGGCTAACCAGGCCGGTTATGAATTTTTTGGAGAAGATGTGGTAGGTAATGAAGCCGCTTTTTATTTTAAGGAGAACAGGAAACCTACCACATGGTCCAACCCATTTTTAATGGCAAAGAAGAGGTCATCTATCTGGAAAGCTGGCAGAGGCGCAAGGATGGACAAAAACGGCTCCCTGGCCTGGTGGTGCCGGGTGCTAAAAGATGAAAAAGGCAATGTGAGGGGGGTCCCTTTCTTCGCCCGGGATATCACCATGCACAAACAGGCCGAAGAAAAGGTAATCGAAGGGGCGGAAAAATTACAAAAGGCCATCGAGGGAATCGTTCTGGCCATGGCCGCAACGGTTGAGGTCAAAGACCCGTATACAGCAGGGCATCAGCGCCGGGTGGCCGATCTATCCCGGGCCATTGCCCAGGAAATTGGGTTTTCGAATGACCGGATTATCGGTATTCATATGGCCGGTATGATCCATGATTTAGGAAAATTGTCCGTTCCAGCCGAGATCTTAAGTAAACCGACCCAATTGACCGATATAGAATTCAGCCTGATTAAGGTCCATCCCTCATCCGGGTATGATATCTTGAAAGGCATTGACTTCCCCTGGCCCATAGCCCGGATAGTCTTCCAGCATCATGAAAGGATCAACGGCTCCGGATATCCCCAAGGGCTTGCAGGGGAAGAAATCCTTCCAGAGGCCAAGGTGTTGGCCGTAGCCGACGTTGTTGAGGCCATCGCTTCTTACCGGCCTTATCGACCGGCCCTGGGGATCGATAAGGCCCTGGAGGAAATTGAAAAAAACAGAGGGATTCTTTATGAAGCCGAGGTGGTGGAGGTCTGTCTTAGACTTTTTCGGGAGAAAGGGTATTCCCTGAGTTAACCTTTTTTTTAATTTTACAGCTTTCTAAAGTGTCCTCGCAAAGTTCTTCACAGGGTTCAATGTGGATGACAATATCCATGGAAGGGATCTGGCGGGTTATTTCCAATTCCAGTTCTCGGGTTTGTTCATGGGCCTCCTCTATTTTAAGCATCCGGCAGAATAATACATGTAAATCCCCATAAATCCTGCTTCCGGATAGGCGGGTTCTAAGTTTATGAAATCCGGCAACCGGATACGGCAGTGCTTTCAAAATGCCGGTCAATTTTTCTTCAGTAGCCTTAGGAATGCTCGTATCCATCAGGCCAAACAGGGCATTCTTGCCGATCATCCCTGCCGAATAGATAATGATAAGGCCGACGATAATGGCAAATAGAAGGTCAAAAAAGATCTGACCGGTAAAATAGGTCAATAAAATAGCCAATAAGGCGGCTGTATTGGAATAAAGGTCGCTGGTATAATGAAGGGCATCGGCCTTAAGGGCCTGGGACCCGGTGATATTCCCTGTTTTTTTGAGGCGTCTGGAAATAAAAAAACTAAAACCGAGGGAAAGAAGCATCACCCCTAAATCCAAGAGAGAATATTTTATTTTATTATTTTCAATCCACCGGTGGACTGAGGTCAGGATGATATAACTGCCGGAGAAGACGATAGCTATGGTTTGAAAAATAGCCGCCAGATTTTCCGCCTTACCGTGACCGTAGTGGTGCGTTTCATCGGGAGGTTGGGCAGCTTTGCCTATGGCCAGAAAATTCATGGCCGACATACTGACGTCTAAAAGGCTGTCCAATCCGGAGGAAAGAACGGCCATGGACCCGGAAATAAGTCCGGCTGAAAATTTACTGCTGGCCAGAATAAAGGCTGAAATAATGGCAAAAAGGGAAGCTTTTTGTTTGATGTCCATGGAGAAAAATATCCTGATCGAAGCTCCCTGCATCAAGCCGAAAGCCTTAATTCGAAAATTTCAAATATTTTTATATGATGCTTTTTAACTTACTATTTCATCTCCAATATGTCAACAATCAGGGTAAGACTTTCTATTCTTTTAACGACTACCTTATTTCCTGTTTTTAAAGGTGTATTGCTCACGGCTTTCCAAAGTTCTCCACCTACAAAAACATAACCTTCGCTTCGATCCCATTTTTTCACTTCGCCCACTTCTCCCAGCATGCGCTCAGAACCACAGGCGGATTTTTTCTTCCTTTGGATCAGGGACCAAATGAGGGGAAAGACCAAGTGTTCGATAAACTCATAGGTGATAAAAACGATTATCAGGATGATTATCAGGGTTTTCAAAATTATATTCTCAAAATCTGGATAATAAGATTGTTGTTTTCCCGGGCGGAAGTTTTAAAAAAACGACAACGTAAGGGACTTCGGATTCTCCCCTGCTGCCCTTTTTTCGCCTTGAATAATTTAAACCTTTATAGAATCATCAAAGGTGATTTTTCGGACCTGGTAAAGAGCCATAATGGTTATTGAACTTCAGTTCCTTTGTCCAGTACATATTTATTGGGGGTTAATCAAATAACTCGCTCAGAAATGATTTACGTTTTTTCTTCCCATAATGGTCATAATGATGATCGTCGCCATGGTGTCCATAGTGAAAAGTTGCCTGGGGTTGTCTTGGGTAAGGTTGTTCGTTTCTCCCTCTTTGAATCTCTGCGGTAGATGATTTTTCAATAATTTTGTCTAACTCCCCTCGATCCAACCAAACTCCCCGACACTGAGGACAATAATCAATCTCAACACCCTGTCGTTCAGACAAGTTTAAAGGTATAGTACAGACCGGACAATTCGTTTTTTCCTCCATTTTTTTATGT
>CAWAKF010000005.1:0-63500 GCA_963782435.1 uncultured delta proteobacterium | reverse complement strand
CGGCTGTCTTCGGCCATAGCTACCTTTACAACGCTCAGGGTGACAATCTGTTCGAGCGTTATGTCAATCATCCCGAGCCGGACATCCCCCTAGCCATAGTTTTAGGAATGGAGAAGGAAGTCCGGGAAGGCAGGGGCCCCATTTATCTGGATTATACTGCTCTTCAGGACTACCGCAGCAATCTATATACAGCCCATTGGAACAGGCCCCATCACAGTGCCTTTTATGGCCGTGCGGCGGAGAAATTCGAGCAATACGGACACACGAATCAAAAACCTGAGGTGGCTTTGGCCTTTCATGCGGAGCTGTCGCCCGTGAAGGTGGATCATAACATGAAAACAACCCTTGAGGGGCTTTGGGCCATCGGTGATACCAGCTATGCCGGTCGGCCTGGGCCGGCGCCGTGTTCGCCCCCCCTGCAAGGAAAAGAGGGTCTGGACTCGGAAACGCCTTGTTCAGTGCCTTGAGAGCCGCCTCCTCGAGCGGCCCGTTACGCCTCTGATTCCGCTTCTGTTGAAGTCGACCCTCAGCAGGTTTCCCGGCTGAAAGAAAGCGTCTTTGCTCCCGATGCCACGTGCGGCAGGGTGTACGGCCGGTGGAAGTGGTCCACTGCATTCAGAGCATCATTGTACCGGTGAAATATAATCTACGCAGAAGCAAGGACCGGCTGGAGGAGGCCTTGGGTAGGATAGAGGTTATCCAGCAGAAGCTGCCCCAGCTCTCTGCCAAAGACTATCACGGTCTATTCAACTGTCATGAAGCACGCGCCATGGCCGTTTGCGCCGAAATGACCTTCCGGTCGGCTTTGGTGAGAATGGAAAGCCGTGGATGGCATTACCGTGAGGATTACCCCCAGCGTGATGATAAAAACTGGTTGAAATGGGTGATCGTCGGCAACAGGAAGCAGGCCGGATGGTGACGTGTACAGAGCCCATACCCATCGAAAGATATACCTACAAACCCTAATTGATTTGAAGGAGGCTGGTATGGCTATCGGCAGTAAAGAGACAACATTCACGGATAAGGGGGGAGGGCCTCATACACCCCCCCCTTTATATGACCGGGAACCTACATACCATGACATTAAACAAGAGCGCGATGTCATGGTTCCTATGCGTGATGGAACTCGTTTATGTGTTGATATCTATTGTCCCGATACAAATAAAAAGTTGCCCGCCCTGTTATCCATCGCTCCGCACAACAAGGACCTGCAGTCTCCTGAAATATGCGAGATGGCGGGTCCCCAGCCAGCCTGGTCGCACCTCTGGCTAGGTGCTCAGGAAGCGGGCGATACGAAATATTTTGTATCCAGGGGGTACATTCATGTTATCGGGAATCCTAGGGGTGTAGGTAAGTCGGAAGACGGTCACAAGGGTCCTGGAGTGCACTTTGGCGAACCCAATTATGACAATTATGATTTGGTAGAATGGATTGCCGGACAACCCTGGTGTGACGGTACTGTTGGCATGGTGGGTATATCGGCCTTTGCCGGAAACCAGTTTACAACCGCCATGGCCCAGCCACCCCACCTCAAGGCCATATTCCCCTTCGACTCTGCGTGGATGTATCCCTTCAGGGATTATATGCCGGGCGGGCTTTTGCATTTGTTTATGTATCTTTTAGATCAACTGAATGTCAATCATCTGCATAGGCGTAAGCCCGAAGTCCTTCTGCAGGAATTGGAAGATCTTTGGGAAACAGCCATAAATAATCCCGACTACAGGATGTATGGCCACGTGTATAACGTACTTACCCAGAAAGGACAACATACCCCGCCTTTTTTTAATCTTCTCTTAAATCCTTATGATAAAAAAGGGGCTGCAGAAAAAGCTGAAGAGAACGCTAACAAGATAAGAATTCCGGTTTACACGGGTTCCGGCTGGTACGCCTATTCCTACAAGCTGCATCTCGAAGGTTGTCAAAATTGGTTTGCCCATGTCAATGGCCCGAAGAAATGATGTTTACCGGACCGGCTCATCTGGAGCGTCCCTGGCATGCCTTCCATTCAGAAATTTGTGCTTAATTATTACTCGTTGAAAGGGATTGACACCGGCATAATGGAGGAACCGGCGGTGAAATACTGGGTCATGGGGGAAAACAAATGGCGTTGCGACCATTGGCCTATACCGGAAACCCGGTGGACCAAATTCTATTTGCAGAGCTGGAACGGTTGCGGGAAAAGCCCTTCGTCCCCTCAAGCCGCGCCGGAAACGAAAAGCCGGATGCCTTTGTCCAGAGCCGCCCACCCAGACCAGAACAATTCAACGGCTCAGATACATGACCGATCCCCTGCCGGAAGATATGTTGATTGCAGGTCCGAGCGCTCTTTATCTGTATGCTTCCATTGATCAGGAGGACACAAACTGGATAGTTATACTAAAGGATGTCGGTCCAGATCCATCTGTGAGAACCGCCCGGGAAGGTGAAACCAAAATCCCTCTTGACCTGCCGGAAAGAGAATTGGTGCGAGGCTGGCTGAAGGCTTCCCATCGGGCTTTGGATCCGCAACGATCAAAACCTTGAAGCCCTGGCACCCCTTTACCAGAGAAGCCCAGCAGCTGGTGGTGCCTGGTGAAATCAATGAATATGCCATCGAGATATTGGCCACTGCTAACTTGTTTAAAAAAGGACATCGCATCTGCATTGATATTACCAGCCTGGATATGCCCACCGGCACGGCCGGATTTACTAATGTGGAATATATCCCGATATCATATCTGCAGCAGCCAAACGACATTGCACAAAATCTATCATAATGAGCAATGTCCTTCATATCTGCTTCTGCCGGTGATACCTTGGGATAACTCCGGTTGCCCCCTACAAGAGAAGAGTATTTTGATTTAAAAACTTAATTGATGAGGAGGCTTTTTAGGGAACTTTAATCCATAAACTCGGTTACCTCTACTGCATTCCCCCGGGAACTCCCAACAAAAAGTGGCGGCTGGGCCGGATTCTCCAGGAATCCACCCGCCTCAGGGTTTCAGTCACCTCTAAGATATTTCTTTTAAAGGCGGAATAAATATTAGTATCAATCAAGATCCTTTTCATTTCCACAAATCCTTATCAATAACCGCAAAGGGCTTGGTGGCTTTTATAAATTGTTGCCAATCGGCATCGCTCCAGGTCCCGGCCAAATCGTCTAAATCATGAAAAACCCTCGCTCTTTTTCTTGAATTCAATCCAAGGGAATTCCGCAATATTTCCAAAACCGTTTTGTTAATGCTCCCCCCTGTTTTCTTGGCGGCTCTTTTTAAATTTTCAGCCAGTTCATCGTCGATGCCTCTTAAGCTTATCGTTTTCACTGCTTCCTCCAATGATGTCATTCTATTCAATCAAAATGCTATCAAAATATTAAATCATTATTTTCGCTTTGGCAAGAAAAATTTGAACTCCCTTTAACCTCGAAGAACAAAGTCCAATGGAACATATTATATGCATTTTTCTGATTGGAAAACAGGAAGATTTATCTTTGGAGCGGGATTTTGAACAAGGAAGAAGGAAAAACAAATAAAGGTCCAAGGTGTAGGGTTCAAGGCAAAACCTTAACCCTTGTACCTTACGCCTTGAATCAAAACTTTCTGACAACCAGAAATCCTGGAATCCTAATATGGTACCGAAGCTTTCATGAAAACAGTTTAAAAAGTCGGGATCCGCTTTTTTTGCTTTCCAACTCCTCGAATTCCCGCAACAGTTCTTCCTGCTTCTTATTCAGATGGGTGGGAATTTTTACCGCAACCTGGATGATCTGATCCCCTTTGCCGGACCCGCGCAGATGAGGAAACCCTTCCCCTTTCAACCGCAAGGTTTGTCCATTCTGCGTCCCTTTGGGGATGGTCAGTTTTTTAGGGTTATTTAATGTCGGCACCTCAAGTTCGGTCCCCAGGGCCGCCTGTATCATCGAAATGGGTATGGAACAAACTACATTATCTCCATCCCTTTGGAAAAAATCGTGATCCTCCACATAGACAATGACATATAAATCCCCCGGCGGACCCCCATGGCTCCCTCCCTCTCCCTGACCTCGGAACCGAAGGCGGGACCCGTTGGAAATCCCGGGTGGGATTTTGATCGACAAAGTTTTAGTTTGTTCAATGCGTCCCTGACCGTGGCAGGACGGGCAGGGATGGGTAATGATCTGGCCCTGGCCGTGGCACCTTGGGCAGGGGGTACTGATTCGAAAAAACCCCTGGGACTGGACCACCTGTCCCCGGCCGCCGCAGGTGGGACAGTATTCCGGATTGGTGCCGGGTTCAAGACCGTTTCCCTGGCAAAGGGAACAGGTCTCCATTCGGGGAATTTTTAATTCCATTTCCTTACCCTTGGCTGCCTCCATGAAAGAAACGGAAAGATCATAGCGGAGATCCGCTCCTTCTCTGGCCCTTGATCCGCCCCCCCGGCCCCTTCGGCCGAATCCGAAAAAGTCTTCAAAGATATCCCCGAAACTGGAAAAAATATCCTCAAATCCACCAAAACCGCTGAAACCGGAATTCTTCAATCCTTCATGGCCGAACCGGTCATATAGATCCCGCTTCTGAGTATCATGAAGGACCTCATAGGCCTCGGCTGCTTCTTTAAACCGTTCCTCGGCATCTTTATCTCCCGGATTCCGGTCCGGATGATATTGGAGAGCCATTTTTCGATAGGCCTTCTTGATTTCTTCCTCATCGGCCTGCCGGGAAACTCCCAACACTTCGTAATAATCCCTTTTATGATTGTTGTTTTGCATATGATTGTTTCTTATATCCTTAATCTTGGGATTTTAAAAATTTACCATTTGTTGCCAATTGTTACGGGTTGCGGGTTTCGAGTTGTCAAAAAACCTTTGATTTCCTGGCCGATAACCCGTAACTTGAAACCCGTAATCTGCAATAGAGCCCTTTTGTTTTATTTCTTCATCCCTTTATCAACGCCTGTATCTCTTGAATTTTTTCCTCATCACCCAAGACTTTAAAGGCCGTCAGGGCTTGTTTAAGTCTCCCTGCGGTCAGGGCCTTTTCTCCTACCATTCTCCATGAGTCTTGAGGAGGCGGCTCCTTCAAAAGTTTGCCGGTTTGTTGCAGCAGAAAAGGATCTCCCTGTTCCAGACTCCACTCCCGAATCCGCCGGATCCCTTCCGGATTCTGTGCCTTCTCAAAAAAATCCAAGGCATCCACCGGCCGATCTAGATTTAAGTATTCCCATCCGTATTGAGAAAGTTCGTCACTGCCGATATTCGGATTATGGAGTAAGTCTCTTTTTTTTAAACAGCTTAGTACCTTGGCCATTATGAACCTTCCTTAACCTTTTTCTCTTTCAGGGCCGAAAGATCCTGATCGAGTTCCTGGACAATATTCTCCTGGATTATAAAAAGGTCTGGTGAGTTGGAAACTTTGAGAAAGGAGTCGTTGCCGACCGGTGTTTTATTGCCCACTTGGATTTCAAACCATTTCCCCTGATTCAAAAAAATAATTTTTACCCTGGGGGCATCAAGGCCGAATTCTGACCAGTCCTTTTCTAAAATGGATATTTTCCTTTCCGGGGTGAGCCTGCTCAAGGTCCGGAGGATGTTATTCACAACAGCGGAATCAGCCCGCTGCGAAATCGGTTGAACGATCGCCCAAACCTTATTCTTTTTCAGGTGAACAAGCTCAGAGCCTCTCATCCATTGTATCTCCTTAATTTCATCGGCTTGAAGGTTTTTAAAAAAAGGCGCGGTCTTTGATCCCTCCGTTTTTTGAGGGATAATAAATTGGGATACGGCCCATAGCCCGATCACCACCATTAGGACGGCGAGATATATCAAGGGTTTCCTGAAACTCATCGGGCCTTTCTCCGTGAACGCCAAACCCCTATTCCAACGGCAATTATCCCCAAGGGCATCAAGACCATGGGGACCAGGAACAATAGCTGGGCCTGGGTTGCGGTCAGGGACAAGGGCCGAACCGGTGTTTTGTTTGGGCGAATAGATATAAGTTGTTCTTCATCGGTTAGAAAATTGATGGTATTCAGAAAAAGATCTCCATTCCCGGAGAGATTAAAATAGCCGTTAGCGGCAAAATCCGCATCACCGAAAACAGCGAGCTGCCCTCCAGGAGATTTGGGTGTCTTTCCCCCTGGTTTTTTTTCACCCCCATTTTTTTCCGGGGGAGAAAGACTTACCAGAACGGCCAGGGGCAGTGGTCCTTTCCGGTCCTTCCCGGGATCAAAGGCCGCTTCACCTTTTTCCATTTTGGTTTTGTTGGTTTCCGCCCAACTCTGAGCGGAAGAATTAACCAGGATATCATACAAAAATCCCTTTGGTGGAGGGGAAGCAAGGGTTATGGAACGGGCCGTAGGGAAAAAGGTGGTCACATTGAAATTTTTCGTTATTGAGTGGCGGCCATAAGATCCGGCCATGGGTATCAAATAATCTCCCCCAAAGACCCTGCTGACCTTGTCGATCAGGATATCCTGATCCAGGGTTACCCCCATAGAGGCCAGCCATTCTTTGAGCCCTCCATCCTGATAAGGTTCCATCATCAAGATCACCCGGCCTCCATTGACGATTAATTTTTTCAGATCCTCTATTTCCTCGGGGAACAGAGGTTTCTTCGGACCGGCAATGACCAGACAACGGGTATCTTCCGGAAGGCCGGTCCCAGACAAGAGATTAACCTCCTCCACCTGGTAATTTTCCTTTTCCAGAACCCCCCTGGCTTGGGAAAACCCGGTTTTTTCGGAATTCTGAATGCTGTTTTCTCCATGGCCGGCAAGAAAAACCACCTTTTTGACTTTGTTTTCCATCAACCGCAGGAGGCCATTGGTAATCCCTTCTTGTTCAGCCGTTGAAACAGTCTGGGTCCTTCCACCTGATTCCAGGATCAGTGCCCCATAGTTTCGCACCCCAAATTGCCGGGCCAGGGCAGGCTCTCGATCCGGGTCTATGAACTGATACTGAATACGGGGATTGGTATAGGCATAAATATCAAGCAGATCCCGGGCCTTTATTTTACCAGGGTCTCCTTCTTGAAAAAAAGCCCTGATATGGACCTCGTGTCTGATATTTTTAACGATCTTTTTTGATTGGCTGGACAGGGAATATTTCTTACCCTGGGTCAGGTCCAATCTCAATGGAAACCTGTGGACGATCAGACTGATCCCCAACAGAATGGCGATGAAGACTATGACCAGAAAGGTCAAGAGGGACCCTTCCCTCCATTTATTCCCAAATGCTCGTTTAGGCATTACTCTTTTTCCGTCATTTCCGTCAGTTCAACCAACTTCAAAAAGCAATTAATAAAATTGCTTTTTCCATAATTCCCTATTCCGCAATCCGAAATCTGAAATCCCAAATTAGGTTTTGGGTTTCTTTGTTATTCCGAAACTATTTCATCCCCTGATTTTTTGCGAATCCAGATAGCGCAGAGTCAAAAAAATAAAAAATACCGAAAAGTTGAGGTAATAAATAAAGTCCCGGGAATCCAGCACCCCTTTGGAAAAGGGCTCCTGATGTTCCAATAGGGAAAGATAGGTGACCACTTTACTGACCCCGGGTCCGGAGACCGACCCGGCCCAGCCGATGATCCAAAACATAAGTAAAGCACCAAACCCAAGAACCGCTGCGATAATCTGATTTTGAGTCAGGGCCGAGGTAAACAGGCCCAGGGAAATAAAACCCGCGGTCATTAAAACCAGTCCCAGGTATCCGGTTAAAACCGTCCCCCACTCCACAACTCCGAAGCTGGAAATCATCAACACATCAACCACTGTCATAGAAAGCAGGATTAAGACCATAAAGAGGGTGGCCAGAAACTTCCCCAGGACTACCGCCGCTTCCCGAATAGGATAAGTCAGGAGGAGTTCAATGGTCCCGTTTTTCTTTTCTTCCGCCAATAGACGCATGGTCAACAATGGGACAATCAGCAGAAGGATAATGCTCATATCGTCAAAAAAAGGCTTAATGACCATTTCATTCAGGTTGACCTGCCCTCCGGCATAAGGATTCTGGGCGGCCTGGAAACTGATCAGACTGAAATAGGCCACGGAGGTATAAAAAAAATAGCCGCTCAGGATCAGAAAAATCCCCCCGACAACGTAAAAAATAGGGGAGGCAAAAAAGGCATACAATTCACGTTTAAAAACGGCCGCAAATCCCTTCATTCCTGTCCCCCCGATTCCTCAGTCACAATTTGCACAAAGACCTCCTCCAGGCTGAGCTCCTGACTGCGCATTTCCAGCAATCCCCATCCTTTTTCGATGACTGTCCGCGCCAGATCGGCCCTGATATCCTGATCCTTATTCATCTCCACCAGGTATTTTCCTGACCCGTCATCCGATTTATCCTCCACCTTCATGACCCCGGGTTGGAGCATCAGTCCCTGTAAAACATCTTCTCTGGGGCCCTGGATGGTTAAGATGATTTTTCGGGAAGTCTGGATCTGTGCTGTAAGGTTTGAGACCGTATCAACGGCCACTATCCGGCCCCGACTGATAATAATCACCCTCTGACAGATCTGGCTGACTTCCGGTAAGATATGGGAACTTAAAACAATGGTCCTCTCCTGACCCAAAGACCGGATCAATTCCCTGATCTCCACCACCTGGGCCGGGTCCAACCCGATGGTCGGTTCATCCAGGATCAGGACCGGGGGATTGTTCAATAAAGCCTGGGCCAGCCCAACCCGCTGTTTAAATCCTTTGGAGAGGTGTCCGATAATGCGCCCCCGAACCTTCTCTAATCCGCAGTCCTCCAGGGTTTTATTAATGGATGTTTTTCCTTCACGGTTGCCCATCCCCTTGGCCTGGGCGGCAAAGGAAAGAAACCGTTCAACGGTCATTTCGGTATATAACGGAACACTCTCTGGAAGGTAGCCGACCTGTTCCCGGACCTTCAGGGAATTCTGAGAAACATCCCAGCCGTTAATCCGGGCCTTCCCGGAGCTTGGAGGAAGGAAACAGGTCAGAATTTTGAGGGTGGTGGTTTTTCCGGCCCCGTTGGGTCCTAAAAAGCCGACTACCTCCCCCTGCCCAATGGAAAAAGAAAGATCGGAAATAGCCGGCAAGAAACCGTAATATTTGGTTAACTGTTCAACGTCAATCATAAGATAATCGAATTAAGAAAATAGGTTACCCATTTCCGCGGATGGGTTAGAGAACTTTGAAAAGAAATTGATTTCGTTCAAGTTCAAGGAAGACTAAAATTTTAACCACAGGAATAACCTTGCTATTTCGAGGATTAAAATTTGTGTCTGGCGAAGAAATTGGGCAAATAGGAATGTATTTCAAAGCTCTCGGCTGGTTATTCAATAATCATTAATAGCCAAATTGTCAAGGGATTCATTTTTTTAACGATTCCCGGATCTGCCGGATCAATGGCCCTTCTTCTCGCCAAAGCTGGCAACTGTTGATCAGATACTCCAGGTTGGGCATCTCTTCAAAAGACCGGGGTTTGGAATGGGCTTTTCGGCCTTGATCGGCCCAGTAACCGTGGAGGCCGGCCGGTCCCATGGCCAGGATCAGGTGCATCAGATGACTGCACCCATCTACCCCATACAACTTCTTGCGCACCTGATCGCTGAACCCCGATACGATGGGCAGGCCGATAATCTTTTTAACTGAATCGGCCACCGTCGGGCATAGCGGGTTCGGGATAGTAGGCATTTCCGCTTCGGCCTCAAGAATGGTGATCGGTTTTCCTCCCAAGAGAAGTCGAACACACATCCAATGGACCACCCCGGGCGGACGAGGGCTTCCATCCCGGTTGTATCCGGGGACCGTTCTTTCATCCCTAAGCCAGCCTTCGACAATCACCTGGTCGTTCTCCAAGGGATAGGTATGGATATCAATCTTCCGTTCATGCACCGGGGCTTCCCGAATGCGGTCCTTTAGTGTGTTCATGGTCTGGTAATTTCCTTGAATTAATATTTTAGACTGAAATTCTGTTTATTCTTCCGGGGGGTTGGTATGACGGATCATCTTGCCTTCATCCATATAGACCACCATCTCGGCCAGATTCGTGGCGTGATCGGCAATCCGCTCCAGGTACTTGGAAATGTAGGAAATCTTGATAGCCCGGGTTATGGTTGAGCTGTCTTTTATCATAAAAAATAAAAGTTCATTAAAGATCTGCACCGTAAGCTGATCAACTTCATCATCCCTTTTGATCACTTCATAGGCCAGGGAGGTATTTTTTTCCAGGAAGGCCTGGAGGGCATCCCGGACCATGCCTTCGGCGATCTCGGTCATGCGGGGAATATCAATATAGGGTTTCAACTGCGGTTCCTCGTTGAGTTCCAAAGCCCTTTCAGAGATATCTACTGCGTAATCCCCCATCCGTTCCAGATCCGTCGTGATCTTCATGGCGGTGGTAATAAACCGCAAATCGCCGGCCGTGGGCTGGCGCAGGGCGATAAGCCGGATACATTCCTCGTCAATAGCCACATCATAAGCATTGATCCGGGAATCGTTTTCGATCACCTGACGGGCCAGCTCACTGTTTCGTTCCACCAGGGATTGGATGGAACGGGTGATGGCCTCTTCCACCAAGGACCCCATTTTAAGGATCTGCACTTTGAGGTCGCTTAATTCATCTTCAAAGATAGTCATAACTAAACCCCGCCTCAAATTTTTTTGAAGGATTCTTATTTCATATCATGTTAATATTCTACCATGAAAGATGATCCATTCCAATATCAAAATATCCGCTTTCTGCCTATCCTTCATAACCGCCTGGAGTTTGCCCTGGAGATTCATCGACAATTTATTGAATTCCAGCCCGATGCCGTGGCCGTCGAACTTCCTCCCACTCTTCAGGGGCCGATTTTAACCGCGGTAAAAAGACTGCCCAGCCTCTCGGTGATCCTCTATCAGGAAAAATCAGGCCATTATATTTACCTTCCCATAGAACCGGTGGATGGGATCATCGAGGCCCTTCGTCTGAGTATTGAGAAAAACCTACCGATCTATTGTATCGACCGGGATACCGAGGGGTATCCTCACCGGTTCGATCCCATGCCCGATCCTTATGCCGTCACACAGATCGGGTATGAGGCTTATTGCCTGGCCTATCGGGAAGAAAGGGGTCAGGAGGCCCCTTCACCGGATGATGCGTTAAGGGAACGGACCATGGCCAGTCATGCCCTTCGATTGAATCATCAATACCTGCGGGTCCTGCTGATCTGCGGACTGGCCCATTGGTCGGGTATTGTTCGACAACTGGACAAAAACCCGGAATTGCCCTTGGGAAGGCAGAAACGCTCCGGGGTTATTGTCGGGGATCTGAAGGAATCCTCAACTCGGGAGATCCTGTCTGAAATACCCTTTCTGCAAGGAAGATATGAAGAGGAAAGGGCTTGTTCCGGTTCCCATGATTCCCATTTTTTAAATCTGAATCGTCTTTCCATTCAAGAGGAACTGTTGAACCGCTCAAAAGAAGCGCACCAGAAAAACAGCCGGGAAAAGGTGGAAAGTCATCAGTTGGGCCTGATAAGAAAATTTGCCCGTAACCTCGCGCTGCTTCAAGGAGGACTATCGCCTGATTTCTATCAGCTGTTGATGGCCTCCCGGGGAATGGTCAACGACAACTTTGCCTATGAGGTATGGGATCTCGGCTCTTGTTATCCTTTTCAGGAGTCCAGCCCCCAATTGCCGGAGATTGAAGTTACGGCTGAAGATTTGCGGCTTAACCAAAAACAGATTCATTTTTATCGCCGTTTTAGAACCTTTCGACGCCGGCTGGTGCCTGTCCCTTTGAAAAAAAGACCTTCGCCGGTGGAGAAGGAAGAATATAAAAAACATTGGGAAGGGCGTTATATCTGCTCCTATCCCCCGGAGGATATTCGGGTGGAGGGGTTGGGGGATTATGTCAAGAAAAAAGTCCGGGGTGTTTTGTCCCAGGAACAAGTCCGGGTGATCCCTTTTTCTTCTTCCATGCTGGACGGTCTGGATATCCGGGAAACATTACATCAGGTGGTAAAACAAAAGGTCTATGTCCGGGAAGAGATCCAGGTTCGAGGCCGGGTGGGATCAGTCGTTTTTGTTTTTCATGAGAATGCGCCGGGGGAGAAAGGAACGGAAAAATTCCCCTGGAAATTGACCTGGCTGGGAGAACACAATCAGGAATCGGATATGGCTTTTTATGCCACTCCGGCCGGAGAGGAGGTGATCGGTCCGGGTATCTCCCGTTGTGAATATGGCGGGTTTGTCTTAAGCTATCCCCCCTACCGAATGGTTGATATCTGGAGGGACCGTTTTTTTAATATAGCCCGGTCCAAGGCCGAGAGATTGCTTCTGGCCGGGATCGATTACAGTGAAGAAAGGCTGGTGGCCTATATAGCCGCCAAACCTCCCCGCTCCTTTTGCCATACCTTTGCCCACACCCAAGGCCGGAAAATTATTTATCTCCCCTTGGGCCAATTCTCCCCGGTCCTGTTGACCAAAATCCGCTTTTTTCATGTCCTGGAAAATCCGGATCTGCGTAAAGTCGCCCATTTATATGTTCGGTGAATTAAAACACCCTGCAGAATATACTTCAAACGACGAACACTCCTTCATAGAGCGCATAGAGACGCATGGAAAAGAGTCGATAGCTCAAAGCTCATAGCTGATAGAAAAATCCAAAATTCATCATAAAGACTTCATTATTTTTATTGTGGGGAAAGAGACTGCAAAGAAAGATCAGACTAAAAATATAGTCCCTCTCTGAAAACTGCGGGTTTGAAAGAGCGAAGGGAACGGGCGAGAGAAAAAATTATTGCCCGAAGGGCCGGACAATAGGAAGAAGACAGGTCGTCTTCCTATTGTTCTGTCCTGCCCTCGTCTGTGGCAAAAAAAAAGAAAATGGGTTCGCTTTTTTCAAAAAACCAACTTAATGGCATTATTCATTTAGGTATCGGCCGGGTTTGAAAATAAACCCGTCATGTTCGGCCCAGAATTTGAGGCACCAATCAATAAGCACTTTGAGCTCCTGTAATTCCTCCGCCGGCGGCAGGACCTTGGGTAAGTTGACAGTTTCAGTCCTCTGAAATTCCCCGAGTCTTGCTTTGAGATTCTTGTTCAGAGTCTTTATCTGGTTGTTGATCTTTTCACTTATATCCGTTTCCGACAATTTACTTCTGGACATCGCTCACCTTCTTTGTTTTAAAGAAATCAAGAACATGTTATCATATTTTTCTCCTTTATCAAAAAAATATTGAGTCAAGGACCATGAGAAAAATATTTTTCAGGATTATTTCCGGGGGCCAAACCGGAGTAGACCGGGCGGCCCTTGATGCAGCTACGGAATTAGGCCTGGAGACCGGAGGGTGGTGCCCCAAGGGGCGGCGGGCCGAGGATGGGCCGATTGACAAACGTTACCCTCTAAAGGAAACCGATTCCCGAAACTATGCCTTCCGAACCGAAAAAAATGTCCTGGATTCGGACGGTACCCTGATTCTGACCTCGGGCTCCCCGAAGGGGGGTACGGCCCTGACCATAAAATTAGCCAGGGTTCACCAAAAACCCCTTCTGATTATTGACCTGTCAGCCCTAAAGGACTTTCGGTCTGTTCGAGATTGGGGCAAGACTCACCAAATCAAAATACTGAATGTAGCCGGACCCAGGGCAAGCGAATCCCCTGGAATACATAATGAGGCTATTTGTTTTTTAAAAAAAATTCTTCAGCCTTTCTAAGGCACCCTTTTTACCTCACCGTTTCCATATTGGTTAGAACCAGCAGGCGCAGGGATTTTCCTTTATAATTTTTTCCTGAGAGGCAAAAAAGTTGAGGGGATGCCAATCCGGACCGGAGTATCATTGCCTTCCAGATTTCGGCCTTGGACTGCAGTCGGTCCCTGGGATTCAAGGGGAAAATAAAAAAATACCGGCTGAGTGTCGTTCCGGATATAATCCTTTTGATTTCTCGAAGTACTCTGGGCACATCGGGAATAAGGTCCAATAAATTGATACTAATGATCAGGTCCCCGGAATGATCCTTTAGAGGAAGGTGTTCAACCTTAGCAACGGTAAAATGGATGTTATCAATCTCCCTTTGCCGGGCCAAGAGGGTTCCATGCTTGATCATATGATGTGAAAAATCCAGCCCGAAGACCCGGCTTTCCGGGCAACAGTACTGGGCCAGAAAAACCTCCTGCCAGCAGGAACCGGCCCCCAGGCTGATGATGTTACGATGGGTTTCAAAGCGATCCAGGCGATTTAACAATAGAAGGCCTCGGTTCAAATTCCTTCTCGAATATTCAGCCCAGGTAGGGGCCCAGCTTTCCCAGAAATATGGGTTTTCTAATTTTTGTTCCGAAATCCCCTTGAATTTTTTTAAAGCCCGCTTCAGGGCCTCCATTTCTTCGGTTTGCAATTCAGGTCCCAGGGTACTATCCAAAAATTGTTCCCAGGTTTTTTCAACTTGCACCTGTTGAGGGGTCAAGGGAATGAATCGTTTTCCGAAATACGTGCCCTGAGGGCTTAACTTTATGGACTGAACCAAATTATTATTCATTGCTTTATCCTTTAATGACTCCCAAGGGTCTCAATCGGGCCACCTTTTTAGCGATACCGGCCTGATGGATTACCTCTACCACCTGGGCCACATCCTTATAGGCCTCTGAGATTTCTTCGACAATGGTCCCCAGGCCGGCACCCTGGACATAAATCCCCCGTTCTTCCATTTCCCGGATGATTGACCGGCCCCTGGCCGCTTTTTTAGCGGCCTGGCGGCTCATGACCCGGCCGGCCCCATGGCAAGCGCTTCCGAAGGTCTCGGCCATGGCCTGATCGGTTCCTAACAAAACATAAGAGTAACGGCCCATGTCACCCGGGATCAAAACCGGCTGACCTATTTCCTGAAAGTTCAGGGGGATCAGAGGATGGTGGGGCGGGAAGGCCCGCGTCGCCCCTTTGCGGTGAATACATAATCGTTTCTGTCGGCCTTCCACTTGGTGATCTTCAAATTTGGCGATATTATGACATAGATCGTAAACCAATTCCAATTGCAGATCCTTGGGGCCGATGCGCAAAACTCGTTCCAGGGTCTCCTGAACCCAATGGGTAATAATCTGCCTGTTGGCAAAGGCAAAATTGGCGGCCGCGGCCATGACCGCCAAGTATTCCCGGCCTTCGGGAGAAGCAATCGGGGCACAGCATAACTGCCGATCAGGTATTTCGATACCATATTTAGCCGTAATCGGGATGAGTTTTTTGATGGCGTCATCACAAATCTGGTGTCCGAGACCACGGGATCCGGTGTGAACCATCACCGTGACCTGTTGGTCAAAAAGACCCAGACCACGGGCCGCCGGGGGATCATAAATGGTTTCCACATACCCCACTTCGACAAAATGATTCCCCGAACCAAGGGTGCCTATTTGATCTTTGCCGTGTTCCATGGCTCTTTCGGAAACCAAATCCGGTCTGGCCCCTTCGATACAGCCCCTCTCTTCGATATGTTCCAGATCTTCCGGTCTGCCGAACCCCTGGTTTACAGCCCAACGAGCCCCACGGCTGAGGACACTTTTTCGGTCCTGGACGGAAAGCTTAAAGTCTTTGCGATGGGAACCTAATCCGGAAGGGATATTTCGAAACAGGGCCCCAACTATTTCTTTGATCCGACCTTCGATCTCTTTGCGCTCCAACCCGGAGCGCAGCAACCGCACTCCTCAATTAATATCGTAGCCGACCCCCCCCGGGGAAACGACCCCTTGGTCCGGATCAAAAGCAGCCACTCCCCCGATAGGAAATCCATAGCCCCAATGGATATCCGGCATGCCCAGAGAAGGGCCAACGATTCCGGGAAGCCAGGCAACATTGGCCACTTGTTGAAGGCTTTGATCCTGCTTCAGATCGGGGAGCATGGCCTCGGACACGAAGACCAGCCCATCGGTACGCATCTTTCCTTCTCGCGGAATTCGATAGCGGCAATCATCTATTTTTTGGATTATTATTTTATAGTTCATAAAATACTCCCCAAAAAAGAAGCCAGGATCCAGGAGTCAGAATTCAGAATAAAAAACCAGTCCATATTTATAATCTATTAAATTGGTCCATTAAAGGTTTTTTGCTTCTCTCGAATTTTATACAAAGACTTTTCTTCTGGCTCCCGGCTCCTGTATTCCGGCTTCACTCATAGATCAAAAATCACCCGGGCTCGCCAAATCCCCTTTTCTTCCCATATCCGAAGCTGATGATAGGTTACGGCCTTAATGGCCAGTTTGAGACCATGTTTTTTCGCATCAAACAATTCCCCTTGTCCCAAAGCCTGAATCGTATTGGGAGTCAACGATTGAATCGTAAACCGGGTGAAAACAAAATGCCGGGCATCAAAAATAAACAGGAGCTCTCCCAGCCAGGCTACCAGTAAGGCTTCTAAGTCCGGGGCCTCGACGGTCACCTCTCTTTCCTGCTGGAAGTCTATACTACGGCTGTCCATCATGATATCAAAAAAAGCCCGGCCTGCCTGGGCGAAAAGATCGGGGAGGTCTTTTCCCCAAACCTCCATCCCCAGATCGGCAGTATGGGGAATCAGTCGATAAGATTTCCCGGGAAATTGTTTGGGTACTATGTTGAACTTACTCAAACGTGTATCCTTTTTCCCGGAACAACCTCAAACAAGCCTCTACGGCTTCCGGATCATATAATTTTCCTTTGTTCTGGATGATCTCTTCCACAGCGACATCGATTCTATGGGCCGGCCGGTAAGGTCGACAAGACATCGAGGACTAAAAACCTATTTTCAAGGTTTTTTTTATTCAAATTCTATTCATGACATTTTCTGAGACAAAAAGATTTCACCTTGAAAAGGGATCGGGCATTCAGTTATGGCTTCTTAACTTCAAGCCCCTCAATTCGTTTGAAATCCTTCTCATCATAGGTAAAAACCGCGGAATACCCTTTTTCTAAACCCCAATAGCCCATGACGGCATCGGCAAATTTGACATTCTTTTCTGCATAGGTTGCAATAGCTTTTTTAAAGACCTCTCCCATTTCAATCTTCAACTCAGGGGTGTTTAATATCGCTTCGATGACTTCCTTCACTTCTTTTTTTCCGAATTCATACACCTTTTCCAAAACCCAGACCGTTTCTAATACGGCCACCGGAAGAAGATACAAGAGTATATCTTTCTCTTTGGCATTTTTCAGCAGTCTGATAATAGCCCTGGTTTTAAGTTCATCATCCTTGATAAGAAGCCGAAGGATTACATTGGTATCGACAAAGGCCTTAAGCATGGTCTTTGACCCCTTCCCGGATGGCCTGCTCCCTGATCTCCTCTACAGACATTCCCCGGTTGGGTAATAGCCCCACATAGTCAAAAATGGTTTTCCCTTTTTTGATAACTAACTGATTTTCATTTTCTTCCAAGATCAGAGTGTCTCCCACTTCTATTTTAAGTTGTTTTCTAACATTCTTCGGTAAAGTGATCTGCCCCTTGGGTAATACTTTTACCGCCTGCATGGAAAATCCCCCCTCCCATTTTATTCCTACAATGTTGAATCGTAGCACAATCCCAACGAGTTGTCAATGTTTGTGAAAATAGGACGTTAAGATAAAAAAGGCCCATCCCCTTTTCGGGAATGGGCCTTGGGAAGTTTTGAAAGTTGGGCAGAACGACAGATTAATGAATCGAGGCGCTGTTGGGGTCCATTTTGACTGAAAGAGCGATTTTATAAAGCAGTGTGAGCACCAGAAAACCCGTGGCCCAGATCCCCAGACCGATAAAAATCTCGGGCAGCGTGGGGGCATATTCGGTGACATGCTCCAAAGGGCTGGGTACAAAACCGGTCACTACCAGGGTAAGACCTTTTTCGATCCACAGAGAACCGAACACCCCGATGCAGGCGGCCACCAGCCAGGCGTTGTTTTTCCTAGTGACCGGCAGGAGCAACAAAAAGGCCGAAAGGATACCTGCCACCACCGAAACCCAGGTCCAGATGACATATTTTCCATGGCCCTCCAATCCGAAGAAGAGATACTGGAAGGCCTTTTTATGATCCGGAATATTGCTATAAAAAGCGGTGAATAATTCCAGTAAGACGAAGAAGATGCTGGCCAACATGGCGTAGGTGATAATATTTCGTAATTTATTAATGGCCTCCTGCCCGGCGTCAAAGGTGGTCAAGCGTTTAACCAGCAGGGCCAATAAAATCAAAAAGGCCGGACCGGCGGCAAAGGCCGATCCCAGAAAACGGACGGCCATGATGGCCGTAAGCCAGAAATGACGGCCCGGCATACCGGCATACAGGAAGGCTGTAACTGTGTGGATACTGATCGCCCAGGGAATGGATATATAGATAAGCGGCTTGACCCATTTGGGCGGGGCAACCGCCTTTCGCTCGGCCGCCAGGACATTCCAGCCGATAAAAAGATTCAGCAAAAGGTAGATCGTTAAAACGTTAAAATCCCAAAAGAGAATCGAGTTGGGCGTAGGGTAGAGAATTATATTCAATATCCGATTAGGATACCCTACATCCACCGTGACGAATAAAATACACATGACCACTGAAGCGATGGCCAGGAATTCACCCAGGATGGTTATTTTGCCGAAGGCCTTAACATCGTGCAGATAGTAGGGCAAAACCAGCATGACCGCCGAGGCCGCCACACCGACCAGGAAAGTGAACTGGGCGATGTAAAAACCCCAGGAGACGTCCCGTCCCATGCCGGTGATGCCCAATCCCTCATTATACTGATAGAGATAACAGGCAAAGCCGATGCCGATAAAAATCAGTAAAAAGAAAATCCAGCTAAAGTAGCTTTTTGTTCCCGACAGCGCCTTTTCAAACATAATCACCTCATACCAAATAATAAATATTAGGTTGCGTGCCCAAATTGGGTTTGCGTCGAATGGAATAATTTTCTTTGAGCAGTTTCCGGACGTCCGAATTGGGATTTTCCAGGTCTCCAAAGGTCATGGCACCGTTGCTGGCTTCCACACAGGCCGGATACAACCCTTTGGCGATCCGCTCTTCGCAGAAGTTGCACTTTTCTACGACCCCTTTGGACCTTGTGGGATATTCCGGATTAGTGGGCTCCTTGAGAAACTTCCGGGGGTCCCTCCAGTTGAAACTCCGGGACCCATAGGGGCAACCGGCCATGCAGAACCGGCAGCCGATACAGCGGTGGTAATCCATCATAACGATCCCGTCGGGCCGTTTAAAGGTAGCCTGGGTTGGGCAAACCCGGACACAGGGGGGATTGGTGCAATGGTTGCACAATATCAGGAAGGGCTTATGTTCCATCCCTTCTGGCAAAAACTGATTCTGATCATCCGGAAAAACATTTTCATACTGGTCTTTCCAGATCCATTTGATCTCCTGTCGCACATTCTCCACTTTGGGAATATTATGGGCAATATTACAGGCATCGATACATCGTTGAAAATCTTCCGCCGTTTTGAATTTTCTGGTGTCGATGACCATAGCCCAATGCTTTGCTGTCGATAGGGGCACCCGGGGCTGGGCTTCTAAGGCACCGGGTTTAAGGATCTCGAAGGCGGCTTTGCCTCCTAAACCCCAAAGGGACGCGATCCCGCAAATCCTTAAAAATTCTCTTCGATTGATGCCCATCAGTTGTTCTCCTTCGGTACAAGATGACAATCCCAACAGAAGGGTTTGACTTCCATATAATTATGACACTGATCGCAAAATTTGGTTTTATTGGAATGGCATTTCAGACAGCCGTTTTGAAGGCTCTTTTGAAAAACACGGCCGTCGGCTGTAGTCATTTGCCGATGATAGTCCCCACGGACCACATCATATCTCCACTCATCCAGGATTTTCATATGGGTGGTTATCATAGCCGCCTTGGGTTCTATACACTGTTTGACTTTCAATTCCTGAATGACTGGTGTATCGATTTTCGGATCCGGTTTGGGAGCGGCCTTCCCCAGGTTGTACCACAGGGGAAAGGTAACCAGGATCACAAAGACAATAATCATGGGAATGATTTTATTTTCGTCGTACATCATTCTTCACTATCCTCCTCGGCTTCTTCTCCCAAAGGTTCACCGCGTAAATTCGTGGTCCGTTCAATCTCCCCATCCATAATCAGGGCATTGGCCACCATTTCATGGAGACCGGTTACATCCACGCCGGGGACCCAGTATTCCATTAATGGGGGAAAAACGGCCCGGTCGATGGCGCAAATATTGGCCAGCATATTGACCCCGTGTTTCTCCTGGACATACTTTACGGCGTTGGCCCTGGCGAATCCCCCCGCATCCGCAATTCCATATCCTCTCCGGCATTCAAGCCCGATCCGCTGCCGCAGCAGAAAGTCTGCTCCCGAATCGTGCCTTCCGGCATCTCAAAAAAATTATTGCAGACACTTCTGAGCACATAGCGGGGTTCTTCAAAAAAGCCCATACCCCGGGCCGGATTGCAGGAATCATGGAAGGTGACCTTGAGATGATCATTTCGGCTGGGGTCCAGCTTCAACTTGCCGTTTCGGATCAGGTCTGCGGTGAATTCGACCAGGTGGACCATTTTGGTAACCGAGGCGTTTTCAAATTTTGTACCGGTAATCGGTGACACAGGTACTTCCAGAAAATCAGCCGGTCCATTCATGGTCTCCATATACTGGTTGACCACCCGCCACATATGACCGCACTCGCCTCCCAGAATCCACTTGACCCCCAACCGCTTGGCCTCGGCATACATCTTGGCATTGAGCCGCTTCATCATTTCATGGGAGGTGAAAAATCCAAAATTCCCCCCTTCGGAGGCATAGGTGCTCCAGGTATAATCCAGGCCCAACTGATGAAACAACATCAAATAGCCCATACAGGTAAAGGTCCCCGGGTCGGCAAAGACATCTCCCGACGGGGTGATGAACAAGATTTCGGCCCCTTTCCGGTTAAAGGTCGGTTCCGGTCGAATACCGGTGATCCCCTCGATTTCATCCAGGAAAAATTCGATCATGTCCTTAAAGGCGTGGGGTTCGATCCCGAGATGGTTCCCTTTGCGGAAACAGTTGGCCACCGGTGCGGCGATCCAGTCGATGTTCAGACCCAATAAGTTCAAGAGTTCCCGGCCGATAATGGTTACTTCGGCGGTATCGATACCGTAGGGACAAAATACGGAACAACGGCGGCATTCGGTGCATTGGAAAAAGTAACTCCACCACTCTTTCAGGACCTCCTCGGTAAGGTCCCTGGCCCCGACCATCTTTCTAAAAATTTTGCCGGCTGTGGTAAACTCCCGCCGATAGACCGAACGCAGGAGTTCGGCCCGCAAAACCGGCATATTTTTTGGATCTCCGGAACCGATAAAAAAATGGCATTTATCGGCGCAGGCCCCGCAGCGGACACAGATATCCATAAAGATATGGAAACTTCGAAAACGGCTGATCCGCTCCCTGATCCCTTCGATGATAATCGTCTTCCAATTATCGGGTAATTTCCAATCCGCATCCAAAGGGTTCCAAGACCTCGCATTGGGAAACCCCACGGCTTCCAGGTTTTTAGCCTGAGCTCCATAACAATAAGTGCCAGGTTTAATAATCGTCGGCGTATTCATCCAGCCTTTTAAAAGTGGCGGGGAATGTTTTATCTGGGATAATTCTTCAGAAGATGGGGTTTTTTTGTCGGCCATAGCTACTCCTTCTCCACTGGGATTCCAGCCTCAACCATTTTTTCTCTGAACTCTTCCTCATATTCATCATAGGTATGAACCTTTACCGGGTAATTCCAGGGATTGATGTGCCTGACAAATCGGTTATTGTTGGCCATGATCCTGGTCGGACTTAAGAATACTCCCCCGAAATGGACCAGCTTACTGAAAGGAAAATAGGCAAAAAGGCAACAGACCAAAAACAGGTGCATAAAGAAGAGGACCCCGATTCCCTGGGGAACTACGGGATGAAAGGTCACCAGCCCCAGGGCCAATTCTTTCACGCTGACCACATCAACCTTTAACAAATAACGCATCAGGATCCCTGTAGTGGCAATGGCCATAATCAAAAACAAAGGAAAGTAATCGGTAGGCAGGGAAATATAACGCACCGTGGGGATATAGACCCTTCTTAAGAATAAATACCCGGCCGCCGCCAACAGAATAATCCCGCTGAGGTACATCCCCGGCAGCAGCAGACCCGGCAAAGGTCCGATCCCGGTTTGCATAAAGCCATCCAGGGATTCCAGCATAGTCACGAAACCCGGGACCGGCTGCGTAAAAAACCGGAGATGACGAATCAACACCACCGCAAAGGAATAATGGAAGAGGATGGCAGAAAGCCAGAGCCACTTTTCCCACTCATAGGTGACCCGAGGTCCTTCTCGATATTCCATGGTGGAATTCCGAAAAAGAGAACGGAAGAGCAGGATTTCCAAAAGCATCCGGCCGAAAACACCCGCGGCACTGGAAGGATTCTCGATTTTGCTGGGTTTAATCCAGGGGAAGGATTTCTGTTGACCGGCAGTGGTGGGAATGCGAAAGGGGACTGCGGAAAAAGACCACAGGAGCAATCGGCCGACCACCCCCACCAAAAAAAGAACCATGGCAGCATAGGGGATAATCACCCCGAATAAAACCTGCAGGTTGGCCACCTGCATCCCGACAAAGGGAATAAAAACGAGAACCAGTACCGTGATGAAGGATATGATAATGCCCAAGATAAAATTCATGAATGTCTTCCTCTCATCATTTACTGAAATACAGCCCGGTATTAAACCGGCGATGGTAACCAAAGAAAAAGGCTTATCTTATAAGGTCAAACTAATTTTTTATTTCGGATTGCGGATTTCCGAATATTTTAAAACCCTCAAAAAGTCGTCAAGCGCCCGTTTTCGTCATTCCCGCGCAGGCGGGAATCCAGGTCCTGCAGAATCGGTTAAAAAAAACTGGATTCCCGTTTCCACGGAAATGACGACTTTTTACAGGTCCATCCTTAATTCCGCAATCCAAAATCCGAAATCTAAAATTCTTCCGGGTCCTCCACCAGCAATTTGGCCCTTTGAAGAACCCGGACGGTTCTCTTGTTAATTTCGTTGGCTTTTAAATCGTAAATCTTTTCCCGGCATTGCATAAAAATATCAAAAGAAAGCAAGGTCAGGTCATCGATTCTGGACTCTAATTCCAGTAACTCCTTCCCGACCCGGTTTTCCTGTATTTCCTGCTCCAGTTCCTCCCGGATGACCTGTTTCAGTAAAAAAGCAAAAGCGACGGCCTGGGAAGCGGACATTTCCTGAACGGCCCTAATACGAATAATATTATCGAGACAGGGTCGTATAGTATTAAGGTCTATCCCTTTAAAAAGCCCATCCATGATGGATTCAAGTTCCTGGAAAAGGATGTGTCCAACCGGATTGGCAAAACGATTCTTCTTATTTTTTAAGAATCTGGCAGTCTCTTCGGGGTAGGTCTCAATAGTCAGGTCAAACCATCGTTTCAGGATGGCCGACTTTCTATCTGATAAAAAATTTTCCAACCTCATAATTGATTCATGTTACCGGAGACGAGTGATGCGTGAATATAATTTTAATCACTCATCACTCGTCAAAAGCAACTTGAATTTTTTTATACACAACCGGTTGGTTTGGGAAGCCCAGCCATCTTACAGGCCCCTTTTCCAGGTCCGGAGGGAAATAACTCATAGATATATTTCAGTTTAAATCCGGTTACTTTGGATAAAATCCGAACCATCGGGGCAATCCCGTTTTTCTTGTAATAGTCCTGAAGGATATCAATAACTTTCCAATGTTCCTCGGTAAGTTCACTGATCCCTTCAGATTCTTTTACATAATCGACCCATTCCCGAGTCCAGGTATTGAAGTCATCAATAAAACCATCTTCATCTGTATTAAAGGTTTTCCCTTTAAATTCTACCGTTGGCATGCTTTTTCCTCCTCACAAAATTATTTTATTTTGTGGCCAATAAATGACCTATTTTCTTCAAAATGTCAAGGGTATTTTGTTCTTTTTTTCCCAATTCATTCGTTCAAACCCTGTTTTTTGCTTGTTTCCCTCTGGGCCTATGATCAATGGGGAAGGGCGGATGACCACCGGATTAAACGGTTTTTCTTAAACAAGAACGCTTCTTGAGTAGAGTGACTCCCATGTCGTTTGGCCTGTTCCACAAAGGCTGGGGCCCATGCTGGAGTCCCCAAGGCATGAAGATGGGTATAAGAAGCCAGGACATTTTTATACCTGATCCCGTCCCCCACCCCATCGAGGCCAAACCCTTTGATCATTTTAAAAACAGGGGAGATTTCGCACGAGTCCCAGTTTAAAATCCTGGAATAGTGGAACTCATGTCCCTTGATGACTTTGCCGATCGGGAAAAAAGGGTTTTCCTCCCGGACTTTGACCTGTGTATAGCCATGACCTTGGGGTTTTTTCTCCAATACAAAAGTCATCGGCAAAGCACCTACCATGGGATAAGACTCTCCCTGATAAAACAAATTCTTCCCTAAATACATCAACCCCCCGCACTCGGCATACACCGGAAGCCCTTCTTCAATGGCCTCCTTCACCGCCAAACGAAAAGGATTGTTTTTTGCCAGGAGAAGGGCCTGGGTTTCGGGGAACCCTCCCCCGATATAGAGTCCGTCCAGGGAGGCAGGAAATTCTCCGGTCAGGGCATTCAAAACAACCAGCCTGGCTCCGGCCTTTTCCAAGGCCTCCAGGTTTTCCGGGTAATAAAACTGAAAGGCCTGATCCTGGATTATTCCAATGGAAGGGTTCATCGAAGCAGACCCCGTTTTTTTATGATGAACCATTGGTGGAATATACGATTTTAAATAGGGGGCCGAATGGGCAAGTGCCAGAAGACGATCCAGCTCCAGATAACCTTCCACCATTTTTTTGGCGGACAGAACCGCTTTTTCCACCTCGGGGTGTTCCTGGAAGGGTAAGAGACCCAAATGACGTTCCGGGAAATGGGAGGAGGGCATTCGGGGGATCGCCCCTAAAATAGGTAAACCACAATACTCTTCAACGGCCTTTCGGATAACCTTCTCATGCCGGGTCCCGGCAATATGGTTTAAGATGATCCCTTTAATATCCAGATCCGGATCAAAATGCCGGCAACCCATAATCATGGCCGCTATGGTTCGGGTGGCCTTGGTACAATCAACGATCAATACCAGAGGGGTTTTCAAGGCCTTGGCTAATTCGGCCGTACTATAGGTCCCTTGGGGGTTAATTCCGTCAAAAAGTCCCCGATTTCCTTCAATGAGAGATACCCCTCCACCTTGGGCCCTTTGTTGAAAGGAATGCAGGACTGTTTTTTTCCCCATTAAAAATGGGTCCAAATTAAAGCACGAATGGCCGGCTGCCACAGCCAACCACCCGGCGTCAATATAATCCGGTCCCTTTTTAAAGGGGAGAACCTTATGCCCTTGGGCTTTCCAAGCCGCCAGGATTCCCATGGAGAGAACGGTTTTTCCTGATCCCCCCCGAAGGGAGGCCGTCATAATTCTGGGAAGGCCCATTTTCCTGTGTTTAAATTCAATTTTTTCCTGGCCGGAGCACCCTGATGAAAAAACGGGTTATTCCTCCCCTTCCTCCGCAGCGCCCTGTTTCCCGGCTCCTTTAATTCCATACATGGTCGTGCTGCCGCTGGACCAGTATTCCAGCATCTCTTGTTGAACCATGTTGTTGACTAATTTATTCACTTCCCTTGGTTTCCAATCGGGTAGCATGGCATAAAAATCTTTTAGATAAAACTTGGATTTGCCCTTTTTCTTTTCCAGACCTTCCATGATAATTTTTTGGGCTTCGGCTGTTTCCATTTCAATCCTCTTTTCTTTTGGTGTTTAAAGCCGAAAATCCGGGGTTTGGAGAATAAATTTTCCCCAAACCCCGAATTCCTGACTCTGAACCTAAATAATTAACTTACCTGCCTGAAAAACTATCCTGTAAACTTAAACTGGGAAGTCTGCCGCCAGGTATAGTAAGCCGGATCACGAAAATCATCGATCAGGTGATGGGTGAATGGCAGACCGGTTTTTTCAAAGAATTTTTCCCAGCCGATCCGTTCGGCCCATTCTCCCAACCGTTCATATTTCCTGGCATTGGCTGCATACACCTCAACTAGATTCCGAATACAAGAGGTGACTTCCGGCCAGCGGGGGATAGTATTGGGTAGAAAAGCTACCACCACCTTGGAAAATTTCGGATAGCTGATCCGGTTGGAGACCTTCCCTCCGACCATGATGACGATCCCATCCCCATCCGCATCGGCTAAGGGCATGGCCGGACACATGGTATAACAATTTCCGCAGAACATACAGCGGTCATTATTGACGGCTACGGCCTGGGCGTCCGATCCGTCCGGTCTCTTGATCTTGGCCGGTTTGATGGCTGCCGTCGGACAGGCGGCAATGGCCAAGGGAATTTCACAGACCTTGTCGATTACTTCGGCATCGATCATGGGTGGTTTACGGTGATAGCCCAGGATGGCGATGTCGGAACAATGGACCGCCCCGCACATATTCAGACAGCAGGCCAGGGAAATACGGACATGGGCCGGCATTCTCATGCTGGTAAATTCATCAAACAAATCATCCATGACCGCCTTGACTACGCCGGAGGCATCAGTTGCCGGGGTATGACAATGGAGCCAGCCCTGGGTGTGAATGATATTGGTAATCCCGGCACCGGTCCCGCCGATGGGGAACTTAAAACCTCCCCCCGGCTGTTTACGGCTCAGGAGGTCCTTTTTTAAAGGTTCGACTTTGGATTGATCATCGACCATAAATTCAATGTTGTTCCGGGTGGTGAAGCGAAGAAAACCGCCGCAGTGTTTGTCGGCGATTTCCATAAGCTCCCGGATATGGGAAATACTCATCAACCGGGCCCCGCCAACACGGACTGTAAAGACCTTGTCGCCGCTTTCGGCCACATGGACCAGGATCCCGGGTTCCAAAATTTCATGATAGTCCCACTTGCCAAAATTTTTCTTGATGACCGGAGGAAGAAATTCCTGGTAATTTTTCGGTCCTATATCGGTAATTCTATCCTGTAAAGGCTTTGATGGATCGTACGGCATTGGTTGTTACCTCCTATCTCAGATGATACTTGCGATATTCTTGAATGTCCCGGGTGAACCCGCCCTCAACTTCGTCTTCTTTCCAGAAGATATAGGGATTGGTTCTGGGTTCCTTAACCATTTGAGGAACCGGTTCCAGCTCTGTGGCTTCCAAAAGTTTCTGGAATCCTTTCCTCTTGATTAATTCTCCGAGACGTTCCCGGTTTTTGCCTTCCTCCATCCAATAATCCCAAATCTTCTCAATCAGCTCCTTGATTTCCGAAAAAGGCGGTTCGGCTTTGATAAAAGGAATCAGCAGAGAACCCATTTGGGCCCCATCCAGGATGGGGGCCTTGGCCCCGACCAGGATAGACAATCCTCTGTCGTTTCCGATCTTTAAGGCCCTGGGCATAACGTTGATGCAGTGCATGCAGCGGGTGCATTCCGGAGTATCGATGGTCAGTTTTTTTCCGTCCCAGGTCATACACTTGGTCGGGCAGAGATCGATGACTTCTTTCTGGATGTCAAAGGCCCCCCAATCCCGTCCGCTATGAGCGCCGGCATTGGGCTTTAATTCGCCGCCCACATAGGCGGCTACGGCCTTCTGATCGATCCGGATATCATCCCGCCAGGTGCCGATAAAGGACATATCGGACCGGGCAATAGAGGCTACACAGCAGTTCGGACAGCCGTCAAATTTGAATTTGAATTTATACGGAAAGGCTGGGCGATGCAGATAATCCTGATATTCATTGGTCAGTTCAAAACAGATGGCCTGGGTGTCATAACAGGCATATTCACAGCGGGACATGCCCAGACAATCGGAAGGGGTACGCAGGTTAGACCCGGAACCGCCGAGGTCCTGTCCCAAACTATGGGTCAGTTCGTAAAAAACCTCTTCCAATTGAGGGGTATGGGTCCCCAACAGGATGATATCACCCGTTGAGCCATGCATGTTGGTGATGCCGCTGCCCCTTCTTTCCCACAAATCACAAATCTTTTCCAGATATTCGGTGGAATAGTATTTTCCACCGGGCTGATTAACCCGCATGGTGTGAAAATGGGCCACGCCCGGGAACATTTCCGGTTGATCGCAATACCGGCCGATAACCCCGCCCCCATATCCGAAAACACCAACAATACCACCGTGTTTCCAATGGGTTTCTTTGTGTACATAGGTCAGTTCCAGCACGCCCAGGATATCCTCGCAAACATCTGAAGGTATCTCAAACTTGACCCCTTTTTCGTTTTTGGCTCGAGATTCCGCCTCGCGCTTGATATCGCTTACAAAACTCGGCCACGGCCCGCTTTCTAATTGATCCAGCAGGGGTGTTTTATGCTTCATTAGTATAACCTCCCATTCTATAGTGATAAAAAATTAATACTCAAAAACAAGTCTTATCTTAAGGCCCTGAAGGGCTTAGTAAATTCTACCACCACCTCCTCCCGGAAACTCACTGTTGTGTCAATCAATAGTATTAACCTTAAGTTTTATCAAAAACTTTTTGCACTATCTAAATTCATCCCTTGGCGAATTTTGGGTGCGATATTAACGTCATCGGGCATGAAAGTGAAAAAAAAGACAATATAGAGCTATAAAATATATTTTAAGGTTTTGTCAACAAAAAAACGGAAAAATACGAGAGGATATTATCTCCCGAAACTCTGAATAGTCTTATGAACCAGGTTAATATGAGAGACCATATTTTTTTTAATTACCGGCAGATCCGGGGCCTCCGGAGTGTACGAGGCCAGGAGAGCTTCAAATCGTTCTGTTATTTCCTCTTTTGAAAACCGGCTTATTTCCTTCAGAAAAGTTTTTAGAAACCCTGGGAAAGGCGCCTCTTCTTTTTCTTTGATCCATATGGCTTCTAAGAATCCTTCCCAGGTTGATTCGAGACAGTCGCCTTCGGCCCAAATAATTTCCCCAACTCCATCCAGCCGGTCCAATCTCATTCTCAGGGAAAGATTCAAAAAGAAGAAAAGCAGGGCATCGAAAGCCTCCATGTCCTCCGGATCGGCCAAGGGCCCATATTGCCTTACGGTCACTATCCTGACTTCAACCCGGTCTCCATCCAATTTGGCTACGAAATCACCGGCTCCATGATGCCAGGGAAAGATCTGGTCATAGGTCCGGGGGTTGTAACATAAGGTCAAAATTTTTGAAATCTGTCGATAAACCTGGCGGGTTTGCAAACTTGTGAGGTAATTGGGTTTTGGCTGGCCATCCCAAAGAATCAATTTCACTAACCCATCAGCAGGATCTACAGAAAGGTGGAACTCATGGAACCCTTCAAACCAGTCGGCCATAAACAAACTGATGGGCATGGCCTGGATTTCATAACCTGAGGGGGAAATCATGACTGACTCATCGTAATAATAAACGGTCGGCAACCAAGAATAGGAAAAATTATCAGCCAAATACTTTAAAGCCCTGATCTCCTGAGACATGACCGCCTGCCCTCTTTCGGTCAGGGCTACGTTCAACACAAATCGAGCATATACGTGGGGAGTTATGACCTCAACTTTAGCCGGATGATACCAATTTCCATGTTTTTCCGAATAAAGAAGGATCCTTTGTACCTCTTTCAGCCTTATGGGCAAGAATAATTGGCGCTTGACGGCTTCCAGAAGCAACCCATAGGAGTTCTTAGCTAAAACCTCCTGGAGTGCCTGAAAGTACTTCTGATAGGTCCAGGGGGATTTTTCGGGTGTTGAAAAATCGTTTTGGGACAGGGGAATCCGGTTATTGAGTCGATCCAGGGGAAAGGGTTTTTTCCCTAAAAGGGAAGAAGAAAGAAAGGAAACGATAGGTTGATGGCTCATCCCTCGTCCCCTAATTCTCTCGGCTTAGCCCTATTCACCGTTATTTCTATAAGATTCAACCATTTCTAAAAACCGGGGATCCACAGAAAACCCATAATCCCTGGCCTGGTCGCAATGGTGTACTGCCTTCTGAAATTCCCCTGTTTCAAAAAGGGCCAAGGCCAGATTATTATGGGCCACCGCAAAGGTGGGGGCCATTTGCAGGACCTTTTGTGAGGTGGCGATACTTTCCTCCAAGCGCCCTTGCATATAATAAGCGCTTCCCAAGGTGGCCAGGGCCTGTACAAATTGGGGGTTGATGGCCACTGCTTTTTCCAGAACATCAACTGCCGACTCAACATCCCCCTGCTGTAAATAGGCAAAGCCTAAGTTCCCATGGGGCACGGAAAACCTCGGCCTGATTTTAATGGCCTCCCGGTTCAGACGAATACACCCTTCCAAATCTCCCTGTTGAAAATAGATCCCTCCCAGATCGACGTAGGCCTCGGCCAGACTGGGACTGCTCTGGATGGCTTCCTTAAGTTCATGGATGGCTTCGTCCCATTGCCCTTGTTTAATAAAGGCCACGGCCAGGTTATAATGACTGGTCCCGCAGTCCGGGTTTCTGATCAGGGCATCTTTTAATTCTTCAATATATTCTTCGGTGGTTTGGGCGCGATTATTATTTAAAGCTTTCATATTCCCCTCACTAACGTATTTATTATCTTTCAGATTTTGCCAATTCCTTTTCATACCAGACGGAAAAGGCATACATCCCCTTATACCTATCGTCATCATCGACCAGCCCCTTGCATATCTCCCAGGCCCCTTGGCCGAAGGCATTGCTGTAACCCGGAAAATCACAAGCGGCTAAGAAGGACCGGGTTAAATCCAGGGCCGTTCGATTCAACTTGCCCTTGCGCAAATCAATTGGATCATTCGGTTCCATAAAAGGATCCCAGACCTCATAGCCTTTTTTCAGGATACGAGACTGAAGCCTTGGGGACATACCGTCAAATATGGCCTTTTTTCGATCTTCTTCCTCCTGGGATAACACGGCCATAAGGCTATTCTCCTTCTTTCGAAATAAGGTTGGTTACTTTAGAAGATTGGGGATTTCGAATTGACGGGGCTAAACACTTTACTTTCAACCCGCAACTCTTAACCTGAAGTGCTTCTTCAGCACTCCGGCAAACCAAAAAACTCTTCATCATAATCGGTCAGCAAGCTGGTCGATAGAGGCAGGAGTCGCATTTTCAGCTCTTTGTTTTCTATCCCAATTTCTTTCAACAGGTCTTCGGACAATCCCAAAAGCCGTTGGTTAATCCGGTCCAGATTGATGGTCGGATAAGCTATCCCTTCTTGAAAGCCCGATTTTCCGCAGGTGTGCCCTTCCCCTTGAATAGCGGTTGGAACCCCATAGACCCGGCAGGTAATCGGCCTGTTTTCATAAAGGTCACAAAGGGCGTTCTTATTTAACAAAGGACATTCGAGGCGTTCCCGGGAGAGCAAAGCAAGGACTTCTTCCTCGGTTTGTTTTCCTTGGGTCATCATTTTATTCAGATTTCGTTTGATCCGATAGGCCTGACGATCGGCGGTGTTGGCCCTTTCCAGGATTTCCTCCTGGACTTTTTTCCCTTTGTCTTGAAAAAACTGATAATTCAGATAAACCGCTTCGATCAGGGAAAGGTCAAACACGGCATAACAGCAATCGGAACACCCCTTACCGCAGCGGAATTCCTGGGGGAAGGTTGCCCTGATTTTACTGATTCCTTTTTCGATCTCGGCGACCAATAATTCATATTTATTAAAGGTTTGGGTAAATTCCAGCATAACAATCTTTATTAACCTGCGAAGAAATTTTAATTCTCTTGGTTATGTTTGAGTTATTCGGTAATCCGATAGGTTGGCCGCTACTGGCGATCTTTTTTTTCTTTTTCAATCAACCGGGGTATTCTTTCCAGGTTATCCCTGGCAAATTCAATAGTCGGGTCGATATCCAGGGCCATCTGAAAAAGATTCACGGCCTCGGCATAAAAACCCAACTCCCGTAAGTTGGCCCCAATATTGGCATAATCGATCCCCGAACCCGGGTCGATCTCGATGGCTCGTTCAAAGGCCTCGACGGCCTTATGATGTTCCTTCAATTTAAAGTAACAAAAGCCCAGGGTATTGTAAATCTCTTTTTGCCCGTTATTATAGGTTTTGGCCTTGGTAAGCCTTTCTATGGCCTGCTCATATCGTTCCAGGTCTTTCAGACAAACCCCGATATGGCAGTAAATACTGCTCAGGTCAATTTCCCGGGGATTCAATTGGAGGGCCTGATTAAAATATCCCATGGCCTCTTCGGGTTCTTCGTTTCTTTCCAGGGCGAACCCAAGAAAAAAATGGACTTCATAACGATCAGGAAAAATCCGGAGGATTTTTTGGAGTTGTTCAACCGCCTCCTCGGGGTCCTCCATCATAGACACCAGCTTAACCAGATGAAAAAGAAAGCCCGTATGCCGGGTCCTGTCCCGGAAATGAGCCCCAGGGATGAGAATATAAACGGCCGGGATTCCGAGCTTGGGATGGGTTACATTGACTGCGAAAACTTCCAGGCCGACCCGGGCCAGGGCTTCTACACACGATTGAATTTCCTTCCGGATGTTATCCTGGGAAAGATTGGGCAGATCGGTGATCGGAATGGTCTTGGGGTTGGACATTACATATTGGGCCTCTTCCAAGTGCTGGTATTTGGGGAGGGTAGGCCGGTAGCGGGTTTTACTGTTAAAATCACCGGCCAATTGGGCAATTTCGGTCACCGCCCGGATCAAAGATTTTTCCGGATTGGGAGTGGTTCCGGCGGTGAAAACAATTTCACTTGTTTCCGGGTATGTGGAAGGATCATAAGCGATAGAACCCACCGTCGGAATCCCGGTATTCAGAGAAAAATCTTTAAGGAATAATTTGATCCCCTGACGATCGAATTTTTCAATCAGGTCCCTGGCCGCCGGATCGGATATGGAGACGGGATCAATAGTGGGGGTCTCCAGCGAATCATGGCTGATAACCGACGACACATGACGCTCGACCACCTCACACAATCCCTGTAGAATGGCCTCTTCCTGGGTATTGCCGGCCGAAGGCCCGTTGTATTCATGGATCAGATAAAACCAGTCAATAGGAATCAATTGATCTTTTTGTTGGGTCAGGTTATGGGCTTGAACCCAGGACAAAGGGATTTCATCAAACACGGCTCTGATTTTTTCCAGGTCTGTGGATTGATCGTAAAAACATAAGCCCAGGGCTTCCAGGGGCAGGGCCTGATCTTTAATATTTCTATAGGTTTCCGTTATAAAAGGACGTGTTTTAATAAAATCAAAGAAACTGAACCGTTCGGCCAATTCCATTAAGGCACTGGCTTCGGACTGTTCCGGGGTCCCCCCTTTTCCCATCTGTTTTTGAGTCCCGATGATCCGGACCGCATCCCGGCCGCACAGGCTGATATAGATGGGGATACCCAGTCTCCCATTGTCGATCCGGACCGTTTCTTTTAAGATATCCAGATCTAATTCTTTTAGCAAGGCCCTGACTCGTTCGATTGTTTCCAGGGGTGTTCGAGATTTTTCCTGATCGTAGGTGTAAGTTTTAAAACAATCCTTTAACAAAATTCCAGACGACATAGAGCTGCCTCCTAAAAATCCCCTTGAAAACCTTTCGAAGGATATCTATAGTTTGATAACCTCGTAAAAAGTCAAAAATCGCCTTTTCACGAGGCGGGAATGGGCTTCCCCTCTCCCGCCACTTGAATGGGATTCAAGTGGTTCCACCTTCACCCCAGGCCGGGGATGGTCGTCCCCGGTTTGTTGATAAACTTTTAATGAGGCCATCCTCTTCAAAATGAAACACCGAGGAGAAGAAAACTGATGCTCGATTCCAATTTTGTTGTCATAACCGAGATACTTCTCAAAGCTGAAAAGGATTCCGCCAAAGTGGTGGTCCTAAAGGAAAACAAAGACTCAGACAGCTCATTAACCATGGTCGTAGGTGAACCCGAATTCCTCGCTATCGCCAAAGAAAAAAAAATGGTCCAGACCCCTCGACCCTTGACCCACGAATTATACCTGAGCATCCTGGCTGAAACAAGAATCGAGCTCCTCCATGTGGAAATCCATGACCTAAGGGAAAAGGCTTATTGGGCTAGGGTAGTCTATCAAAAAGAGGGGATTAAAAATACCGCCGATGCCCGTCCCAGCGATGCCCTGGCCCTGGCCATTAATCGTAACCTCCAGATCCGGGTCAATAAAAAATTACTCCGAAAGGAAATAACAGCCGAACACCTTGAAACTTATAAAGACTTAATAAAGTCGGTAAAGTTTTAATGGCAAGCAATTACGAGTTTCGGATTAAGGATTTCTTCTCTAACCTTAAATTTTAATATTAGTTAATCGAATGGTCTAATTTTTCCCTGTAAAACAAATTGCATACGTCTAACATTCCCTGAATTCCATCCACTCAACGATTTGTTGGGCCGCTACCTGGGCACCATCGATCCTAAGATTAGGTTGAGGTCTGGGTTGTCGGCAGATAGTTTGCAGGTAAGGTTCCCAATCACCTGAATATAAGGCTTCTTTCGGCATATAGCAACAGGACAAATATCTTTTAATTCCTTCGACTAAGATCGGATATTCAGAAAATTCTCCCCGATCGGAATAAATCATCGGGGTACCCTGAGCCAGACAATCGGCCACCATTCCATATCCTGGTTTGGTGATAACAAAATCGACAGCACAAACCAAATCGATAAAGGAAGCCTCTGCTTCCTCAACCCTCCTGAAAACCGGAGATTTCCAGTTCAAAGGATATTTAATTAAGAACTGATAGCCCGGGAACATCTGAGTAATCTTTCGGATTGCCTGGTCCTGTAAATCCAAGCGGCTGAACCCGATCAGTCCAATTTTACAGTCGGGAGGAAGGCCAAGGGTTTGCCGAATTTCTGCGCTTCCCTTCTTGGATCTCCTGGCCACTAAGGGAATATCTTCGATACGCTGGAAGGCAGCCATCTCTCCAAAAAAAGGGAGTCGTAATAAAAAACTACCTTCCCGGTAATATCCGGCGATGGTCTCGGCCAGGAAAAGCCATTCCGGGTCTCTTTTTCCGTAAAAAGAATAGATCCAGTCCCAGGAAAAATTGCTGATGCCGATTGAGGGCAGGCCTGAACGTGCGGCAGCGGCCAGGGGAATAAAAGGAATGTCGCATACAACCCCGGAAATCCTTTCTGCAAAAAAATATTTTTGCTCCTTTTCAATCAGTTTCTCTGCCGAAGCCAGTATCTTTTTAAGGCCCTCTTTAGTTTTTTTAAGATCGAACCGGATATTATCAAGTTGATAAAGACCCACATCGAAGCCTTCGGAAATGACTTTTACCGGGCGGGATAAGCCTTCCTTAAATAGAAAGGCCGGAGAAGTCGTTTTGATACTAACATCTACACCCAAATCAAGCAATTCCTGGATGATTTGAATGGAACGAACCGCATGGCCGTACCCGTGTCCGGAGATATAATAGGCTATTCTAAGGGCCGACATTGGGACTCCTAAAGGGGACTGACTTTTTTTCGTATCATGGCTTTTTATAAGTTATTTCGTAATTTCCAAGGGGATTAGGCTGAAGGCTGAAGGAAAACCGGCCGCTCCAATAGATATTTTATCGGTCACTATATGGCCGAAACGAATTTGGGTAGCAAGAAAAAAAAGAAAGGTGCCATTGAATGATAAATTAAAACGTTGCTTTATTTCATCTTTTGATTTTTTACCTTCAGCCTTCGGCCTTCAGTCTCTCAACCTGAGTTATTATCTTATTTCAAATTTGCTTAACTCCTTTTAACTATGATATATTCATTACCAGCGTTTTAAATTTTGACTCTGGAGTCACCATGAAACGTTTTATTCTGATTCTGAGTTTGACGTGTTTGATCATGGGGAGTCTCTTTGTTTTTCGAGACTCCAATAAACTCAGTGCCCTGGAATCCACTCGGTTTATTCTCCAGGTGGCCGCTTATTCCACAACAACCGCAGCCCAAAAAGAAATTGAACGTCTTCATTCCCTAAATATTAAAGCTCAGGTGATGACCAAGGAGGATCGAAACAAAAAACGATTTTTTGCGGTCTATATCGATCAGTATAAAACCAAAGAGGAGGCAATGCGGTATGGCAACCAATTAATTAACGAAGGCATAATTCAGAGTTTCCTGATTTTTCCTCTGGAAGGTAAAAAAATTCCGCCTCCCAAGGCCTCGGAATTACCACCACCCCCCAAAACTTCTTCAAAACAGAACCCCAAACCAGCCTTGGGTAAAAACCAGATACTCTTCGGTCCTATCGTAATAAAAGAAGAAGAAGCTACGATCCTGATGACTATTTCCTTGAACCAAAAAGTTTTTCCCAAAATTTCGACCCAGAAAACCGATGAGAATTCACGACTTTTTGTTACTTTCAAAAATATTGACAAAATGGTGGTCCCGGTTGATTTCCGCAAAGATCAAAACCGGGCCTTGTTATCTTTTAGTGTGGCCCAAAAGGGTACGGATTGCACCTTTATACTGGTGTTGAATCCATCCTTTAATTACGAAGTCTCCCAGAATTATTTTGAGAAAGAAAAGATATATGCCTTACGAATCCGATGGGAGTCAACGACAGTGCCCGCTCCAATCAGTGAGAAATAGTTTTTATCAATACCTTCCGGATTCTTGGACCGTCAAATTCACAAAAAAACAGGGATTGCCACCGCCCCAGAATCAAACGGCTGTTTTCAATCATCACTGAAACCGAGGAACCGATCAGGCTGGCCTTTATGTGTGCAGGTGAATTCCCCTCTCCATGGCGGTAGGGGCCTTTGAAGGGAACCACCTGATTGAGAATTCTCAGAATATCTTCCTGAACGTAGGGGTCGGCTCCTTCATTGATTGTGATTCCGGCTGTGGTGTGGGGACAAAAGACCAGGGCCAGGCCCTCTGGGACCCGGGCTTTAATAATCACTTCTTCAACCTCCCTGGTAATATCCAGGAACTCCGTTTGTCGGAAGGTGGAAATCGATAAAGAGATCATCCGGTATCCTCCTCGGTTCTGACCCAGGCAGGAAGGATGATTCCTCCTGCAGTGGTTTGTTCTTTCTGTTCCGCGGTTGGGGTCCTGTCGGCCTCTTCGGCCAAAAGGACCGTTTCCATCAACCAGAGCAATAGGGAGTTTCCCTTACCCACTCGATATTCTTTTTCCTCATCCAGGGTTTTGGCCCAATAAAAAAGGGCTTCTGCTTCATCGGGTCGTTTCTTGAGAATATACAGATAAGCGACCTCTTCCAGATATCGCACAAGACCGGTCCGTTTCTCCGGTGGGAATAATTCCTGGACAGCCCGCTCAACGATCCCCATAAGCCGTTCTCTTTGTTGAAACTCATTCAGGATCAAAAGACCTGTTCGGACCTCACCAACAGCCTTCAGATAGGTTTCCAGCCTGTTAGGTTCCGGGATCAAATAAATGATCTCCGGGATGGTGATCAGTATCTGTCTGTCCAAAGAAAAGGTCCTATTGTGTTTTTCAGGTGTCAAAAGAGATCGGATGATCGGGGTTTGGCCGATCATCTTCTGCCCCTCCAGAAAACTCAAGATCCCTGCATAGACCCCTTCTTCCTCTTTGGGTAAGTTGGAATGTCTTTCATGGGCCTCCCTTAGGATAAAAGCCGTATGGCTGAAATCTGCCGGGAAAAATGCATGGCCGGCTTGGGCTTCCAGGTCCGCCAGAATGTCCTTGACCTCCCTTTTACTGACCTCCAGGGCCTGCAGGCTCTCCAATCCTTCACTGCCTATCAGAGCAAAAACAAATAATCGCCCTTTTGTGGGTTTGGGGATCAACAACCCAACCATTTGATTTTTTAATCCATCAAATTCCGAAAGATAACCCCTGGCCTGAACTGGTTCAATATTTTTTAGAATTCCCATTTCATGTTTAGGCTGTGGATCGGTCGAGGCGGGTACTTCAATGCCTTTCTGTTTAAGAAGATAAAGAATCCGTTTGATCCCTTTCTTAACCGGTTTGGATTGGACCCTTTGGTTCAGATCGGGCAAGAACCAGGGAGAAAAAGACCCTGGAAGCATCATTATCTTTTTTAATAATATCTCAGCCATGGCCGGATTCTCATCCAGTACCCGGGCTAAATTATTGATTATTTCCAGAGCTTCGGGATCGGATTCCTTTCCGGTCAATAGTCGGTTGACATCGGTTTCAGTTTTTTCCAGAAGCAACAGGGGAATGGAAGAAAGGCCTTTAGCAGACTTATTGGGTTTTATTTTTTCGGACATCCACTCTGATCCTTTTCAAAAAAATCAAAAGTTGCAATTCTGTATGGTAATTAGTAAGATAAAATTTAAAATCTTATTTTGTCAAGCTTCCTCTTTACTGTCTATCATAAAATGGGTTTTTATAAAAATGAGGTCTCTTCTTCATTAAAAAAAGCAATGGAGGAGTGTGCATTGAAAAACCTTCCGGACATAAAAAATCTTGGTGCAGGAGGAAAATATGGAATTAAAGCAAACCATTAAAGAAAGAAAAAGCATCCGGGGATTTTTACCAAAGCCCGTGTCAAAAAAAATCATCAGTTCCATTCTTTCTCTGGCCAGCCACGCTCCTTCCTGGGGGAACACCCAACCCTGGGAACTCCTGGTCGTTTCGGGAGAATCGGTTAAAAAACTGGGGGAGGCCTTTTGTCAAAAAGCCCAGGAAGGAACTGTTCAAATCCCTGAATTTGAGATGCCCAAGGGCTTTCCCGAACCCCATTTGTCCCGGTATCGGCAAGTGGGCAAAGACTTGTTCTCGATTTTGCACATTCAGAGGGATGACTCCCGCGAAACGAGTCGAACATTCCTTAAATAATTTCAGAGGGTTCGGTGCCCCGGTATTTATTTATCTTTTATTGGATGAAGGGTTGAGCCCTTACGCCCTTCTGGATGCCGGCCTGTTTATCCAAACCCTTTGTTTGTCGGCCGTTGACCTAGGTCTCGGGACCTGTATCCTGGCGGCCCTGGCTCGCTATCCAGAAGTCATCCGAACGTATCTCCCTGTTCCCAAAGGGAAAAAAATCCTAATCGGGATTGCCTTGGGCTATCCGGACAGGAAAGCGCCGGCCAATAGGTATCGAAGTAAACGGGATCCATTGGCCAACTGGGTTATTTGGGCTTAACTATCATGCCATAAAAACAAAAGCCAACCTTCGTCAGGTTGGCTTTTGTTCAAGGAAAGGAGATAAAGAGATTTATTTTCTTGAAAATATTTAATGCAATATAAGTGCCAACAAAAAAGAAAAAACCATATGTCGTCTAACTATTTTATAATATTAAATAATTATAATATTCCATTTATTTTCTTTCCCTTTCCGGAAATCTCCAGTAAAAAAATTTTTACCGCCAAGTCACCCAATTAGGCCGTCACAATTATAACTTATTTATATCATTTAAGATTATAAGTAAAAATATTTTTACCACTTTTTGCCTCAGGACTATTATAATAAGCCCGTTTAGGTTAAACCCTATTCCCCTCGATTAATAAAACAACTAAAATTCTCCCCGAAATAGAAAATCCTGCTCTTTCGGATCTTTTTTATTGTGAATAAAGGTCCCCAAAAACAATAAAACTGATTCCACCCCATGACGGGGAGCCCTATAGATAGCTCACGATCAGGAGTTTATGGAACCCCTTTGTAATCGATACAAAAATAAATGTGAAAGGTCCGAAGGGGAAGTTTTCCGCGATAGACGGTGAAGGGATCCAGGACCTGGACCCGTTGGAAATATTTTTCAAGGAGCCCTGTTTCTTCATCGGGAAAACGATCAAATTCGGACCAAACAAAAAGGGCATCCTTCCCTTGTAAGGGCTTGGCGTCAAACCAGTAATCATACCCCAGAGCTTTTTTTCCTAAAACGTTCTGAGCATAGGTTGAAGGATGACCTTTTAAATAATATTGTAGTTCAGATGCGGTCTTGTGCCCCCAGGCAAAAATAAAAGGGGGGGTTTTCATATCCAATGATTTTTGAATTTTCTCCAAATGTCCGGCCAATTCCGGCCAACCTGTCAGGGTATCAGTGGAGCTGGAGACCGGTATCTGGGGAACAAAAGGGAAGAGATGTAACAGGATAAAAAATAGAGCCCCTGTGATCCAAATCCATCGGGCAAAGCCTTTGCTCCATTTCCAGTTAAAGTTCCTGTTTTGATAATAAGCCATCATCAACAGCAACAAGGGGGGATAGGCCGGAATCAACCAATTGATCTTGACCCATTCCACGGCGGCCACCAGGGTGAAAAGACCCACCATAGGCAAGGACAGACTCAACAAAAAGGTTTCCTGCCACAGATTAACCTTCCACATTCTTTTAATCCCCAGCCCGATAGTCCAACAAAACCCGGCAAAAACCAGTGGTGTGAGTACCCCTATTTGCGAAACCAGGAACCCCACCAGCTCCCTCGAGGCAAAAGTTTTCATGTCTCCTGCCCTTTGTGTGGATTGAAAGGCAAAAGAGGCCCAATGGTTTTGAGCATTCCAAATTACAACCGGACTGAAGACCAGAAAGGCCAGGATCAATCCACAATAGGGTTCTATCTTTTTTAAGTGGTGACGATGCGTAGGGGAATAGATCAAAAAAAAGGAAAATGGAGATCGGGAGGAAAATGGCCGTATATTTGGACATGAGAGCCAGACCCAAGGCAATTCCGGCCCAAAGATAATAAGCATAGCGGTCTTCCTGGACCGCCTTGAGGATAAAAAACCAGGTAAGGGTCCAGAAAAAAACCAGAGGGCAATCCGGGGTCATAGCCAAAGCCGTTATAGAAAAAGTTGGCAGGAAATTCATCAGCAAGGCGGCCCAAAATCCGATCCGTTCATCAAACATCTTTTTCCCAATCCAAAAGATAAGCCAACTGCACCCAAAGGTATAGAACAAGGCACCCAAACGAACGGCCAGGGCTGTATGGCTAAAAATCCGACTGAAAAGGAAAATAGTATAGGCACTCAATGGGGGGTGATCAAAATAGCTCAAGGCCGGATGGAGAGAAAAGACCCAATAATAGGCTTCTTGTGGGGGATAAAGGCAGCAACAGGGCGTATATTAATCGAAAACAAAACAAACCCAAAAGAAAGCTGAATAATTTTTTGGAATAAGAGATGTTTTTAAAGAATAAGATAATTTTGTTAATCATTCGATAAATGACTTTTCGCTAAAGTATGAACCTCATCCACCGAGATGCTTTGAAGACATTTATTGTCCCGGCAGGGAGTATTTCTATGGTTATAGGCGGTCAAACAAGGGGAACAGGGAAAATCTGTATACAGAACCTGGGTATTTTTCCCCAGGGGCGCATAGAGGCGAGGGGTTTCCGGCCCGAAAAAAACAAAATTTTTAATGTTCGTCAGGGAGGCAAAATGAGCCGGGCCGCTGTCATTAGTAATCAGGAGATCGGAGATACTAAACAGGTCCATTAATTCCGTAAAGGTGGTTTGACCGGTGAACTGGACACATCGGGTATGATTCAAGGCTTGATGCACTTGTTGGGTTGTTTCCCAATTGGCCCCGGCCCCAATTAATACTACCACGTTTCGAGATTCAGATAAGATTCGTTTCCCCAGCTCAATGTATTTTTCTATTGGCCAGGCCCGGATAGGAATTTCTCCAGCACTGGGATTGAGGAGGACCAATTTGTGCCCCGGGCCGATTTCCGGACAGGTCCTCTGTAATTTTTCCCGGATTCGGGCCAGCTCTGATTCCGAAGGCTGATAAGACGCCGTCTCAATCTCTTGATCCGGAATGGACTCATCCATGGCCGGCCAGTCTTTTTCCGGGTAGTTTAATACCCGGATGAAAGATAAAAACGATTTGCTGATGTGCTGCTGGGTATTATATTGGATCCGATGGGTATGAAGGCGGCCGCGAGAAAGGCCCTCCATCCGGAATTTATGAAATCCAACCCGAATCGGGGCTGAGCATAAATAACTGAATATGGCTGTTATCCTGGCAAACAACTCCAGATCAAAAACACAATCAATTGCTTCCCGGCGCATTCTGAAAATCACCTTGAGGCAATCCATCAAAAAATAAACCGGTTTATTTTCCCGGATAACCAGAACATTTTCTTTCGGTACCATTTTCAGAATGTCCACACTGGCCCGATTTTTTTCAAAAATTAAAAAAAACAGTTCGGAAGTGGGATATTCTTTTTTGAGGGCTTTCATGGCCGGATAGGCCAGAATGGCGCTGCCCATCTCCGAAAGCTCGATGAAGAGAAATTTTTCGAGAGGTTGAGGCTGCCTTCTACTAATTGGTTTTACAAATCGATTTACCAAGGTCAAAAACCAACAGGCAGGGATACCTATCCAATAATCAATTTTTCTCACCAGATCAATATTCATACAATTTTTTTTTCTGAAACAGTTTTAAAAAACTATACCCCAATAGAACAGCAAACCAGATCGTACAAATCCGGATGATGATGGTGGCCGTGGTAGCCTGGGCCTTGGGGACCTGGATCAGGAGAAGGAGGCTGGTCATACTGCCTTCAGCCGCCCCGATCCCGCCCGGGAGCATGCTCAAGGCGCCGGCCAGGGTGGAAAAGGCATAAATAAAGGTGGCCTTGATCAGGGGAATGTCCACACCCAACCCGGCAAAGACCACCTGAAAGGCCAGGCATTCAAAAAACCAGGCGGCCATCCCCAGGAGGGTGGCCCAACAAAGCAAGCGAAACCCCATAAGATCATGAAGGGTATGAAAAGCTTCGGTCAGCGAGCCCTCAATGCGTCGCCCCCAGGAAAACCGGCACATAAACCTCAGGAGACCGTTAAACACTTGGGGGGAAATAAAAGGCAGAAGCCCCAAAACCAAAACGAGCAGCCCCACCCATAAAAGCCGGGCGCCAAAGGCGAAAGAGATTCCCCCTAAAAGGGTTAACAAATACACGGCTAAGAGATCCGTGAACCGTTCAGCCAAGACAATGGGACCGGTTCTGGTCACCGGCACCTGCCGGCTTTCTTTAAGCAGGTAGGATTTTAATAATTCCCCCATTTTCCCTGGGGTCACGGTCATCACCAGTCCGCTCATAAAGATATAAAAACTCTCTTTCCGGGGCAAAGAAATTCCAACTCGCTTCAAATATAACTCCCAGCGCCCAAAGCGAACGAGATAGTTCATAAAAGCCAAAGACAGAATCAGGGGCAGGGTCCAATAGGCAAAACCCTTAAAGGCTCCGGTGACCGCTCCCCAGTTCCCGTATAGAGACAGCCCTAAAAATACCCCAACACCCAGACCCAAAAAAAGGAAAAAACGTTTTGAAAGAATGGAAACCTGGGGCTCGGCCATTGTTTTTCAGCGGTAGAGGACGACCAACACGGTAATGGTCCAACCCAGAACTGTCAACAGAAGGGGACGGTCGGTCAAAAGGATCTCCTCGGGCCGGCCCCCTTCCACCTTATGATGGACCAGATAAAGATAACGAAAAATGCCATAGAGCACAAAAGGTATGGTAAAGATCAGATTAGGGGTGTGAAATTTTGCGATGGTTTCTTCTGAAATGGTATAAAGGGCGTAGCTCATTACCGTGGTGGCTGTTACCACCCCCATCATTTGGTCCAGAAGATAAGGGGAATATTCTTTCAGAATCCCGCGATGATTGGCGGCATCATCCTTCAAAAAGATCAATTCTTGCCGTCTTTTGGCCATGGCCAGGAATAAGGAAAGAAGCATCGTACAGATTAAAAGCCAAGGAGAAAGGTGGACTCCGATGGCCCGACCACCGGCCACAACCCTCAAAACGAATCCTGCAGCAATGGAAAAAATATCCAGAATAACCAGATGCTTTAAATATAAGGTATAAAGGACCTGAAGAAGGAGGTAGGCCGCCATGATCTCAACAAAGCGGATCGAGATCATCGATCCTAATAAAAAACTCACAATCAAAATCAGGAGAGCGGCAATCCAAGCCAGGGTCTGATCCACGCGGCCTGAGGCTAAGGGACGATTCCGCTTAACCGGGTGGCGTTGGTCTTCCTTAAGATCTTTGAGATCATTGAAGATATATACCGACCCGGTCAGAAGGCAGAAAAGACCGAAGGCCTCCAGAGTCTTAATAAACAGCGGTCCATTCAATAAATTTTGAGAAAAAAGCAATGGGGCGAACAAGGCGCCATTTTTGATCCATTGTTTGGGACGCAGGGTCAGAAAAAGGTCTTTAAGGAGAGTAAACGGGTTGTTATTTTTCAGCATCCGTCACCTGCACTGGGTTTTTTCCAATGTTGTTTTCCCGGCAAAAAGCCCCTGTTGCTGCATCTATAACCGAAAGATATTGTAAGTAAATTTTACTATAGACTTAACCGGAAAAATTGGCAACGAAAAAGAACGCTTTTCTCTTTATCTTTTGTTTTATCCAATATAGAATTGCCGTTAAGGATAAGACGCATCCCTAATCGATCAACTGCCGATTCCAAGATCGAAAAAATCAAAGGAGGATAACGATGACGGATAATATTTTGAACGGTCCACAAAACCCGGTTAAAATTCAGGATAATACTTTCCGGGACGGGCATCAATCTTTATTGGCCACCCGGATGAAGACAGAGGATATGCTGCCCATTGCTGAGAGGATGGATGAGATGGGTTTCTGGGCCATGGAGGTCTGGGGCGGGGCGACCTTTGACACCATGCACCGGTTTTTGGCCGAAGACCCCTTTGACCGATTAAAGACCTTGAAAAAATATATCAAAAAAACCCCCTTAACCATGCTCCTGCGAGGCCAGAACCTGGTTGGCTATCGCAATTATGCCGATGATGTCTGTCGGCTCTTTGTAGACAAAAGCTGTGAGGCCGGTATGGATATATTCCGAGTTTTCGACGCCCTTAACGATTTCCGTAATTTTGAAACCTGCGTGGAACGAATCAAGGCCAATGGAAAACACTTTCAGGCGGCCATTTGTTATTCCCTGACCGAACGATCTTTGGGTGGTCCGGTCTTCAATATGGATTATTATATCAACAAAGCCAAAGAATTGGAAGGTATGGGGGCCGACACCCTGTGTATCAAAGACATGGCCGGGATTATGGCCCCTTATGATATCGCCTGGTTGATCCAGGAACTGAAAAAGGCCATAAAAATTCCGATCCATCTCCATACCCATTATACCAGCGGGATGGCGTCTATGACCTATCTAAAGGCCATTGAAGCCGGAGTAGACATCCTTGATACCTGTCTGGCCCCATTTGCTCTGAGGACCTCTCAACCGGCCATCGAACCCATCGTGGCCACCCTCAGGGGAACACCCCGCGATCCGGGACTGGACTTGAATGCCCTCCTGGAATTGGGTGAATACTTGGAAACCATCGCTCCTAAGTACGGCAATTTCCTGGCCACCAACCGCATGTCGGTAATCGACACGGCCGTTTTGGTTCACCAGGTCCCGGGTGGGATGATTTCCAATCTGGTCAGCCAGCTCAAAGAAGCCAAGGCCCTGCACCGCCTGAATGAAGTTTATGCCGAGGTCCCCATCACCCGCAGGGAGTTAGGCACACCGCCTTTGGTCACCCCGACTTCGCAGATTGTAGGCGTTCAGGCGGTCTTGAATGTCCTCCTGGGCAAATATAAAATGATCACCAACCAGGTCAAAGACCTGGTCTACGGACTCTACGGAAAAACCCCGACCCCCATCGATCCTGAAATTCAAAAAATAGTCCTAAAAAATTACAAGCGGGGGCAAACCCCGGTCACCGGACGGGCCGCCGATTATCTGGAACCCGAACTCGATGAGGCCAGGAAAAAAATCGGCTCTCTGGCCAAAGATGATTTCGACTTGCTGGTGTATGCCCTCTACCCCACCACAGGGGAACAGTTCCTGAAAACTAAATACGGTTTAGAGGACAAGCCGGACCAGGCTGTAGCCTAAACTCGGTAGCCCGTCAGCCTTGAACCCTCCCGGGGGCAGAATTCTTTGGCCCCCGGAATACCCCTAGTGTCACGTCAACTATCAAAAGTCGGATAAAGACGTGATAATTTTATTCGAGCCTGTTCGGATGTAAATTGCCAATTGATTTTAGCATTTTTATTGTTTCGGGAATTTTGCCAAGCCAGGGCTTCACTTCTAACGATATTGATGTCATCAATCCGTCTATTGAGGCACTGACCGGTTAGAACATTCAATTCGATTTCAGCCATATTGAGCCAACTTCCGTGTTTGGGGGTATAGACAAACTCGAAGCGGTCCCACAAAGCCTTGGCCTTATCGGGGGGAAATATTTCATAAAGGGATCCGGGTTGGTGAGTATTCAGATTGTCCATGACCAAGGTGATTTTGGCTGCCCGGGCGTATTTCTGGGCGATTACTTCAATAAAACAAGCCCAGTCCGGTTTGGTTTTCCTTTCGGTGACATTTACCAGACGTTTACCGGCTAACGGTTCACAAGCCATAAAGATATTGCAAACTCCACAACGTCGATATTCGTAATCATGCTTGGCCGGCTCTCCAGGGGCGACAGGGATCGGCACTTTGGTCTCGGCAATCAATTGCTTGGGCGACTCATCCATGCAGACCACGGGATACAGCGGATCCAGAGGACGTTTGTACACATCCAAGACCATTTCCATGTGGGCCACAAAATTGCCATTTTGCTCCGGTGGAATCACCCACCCCTTACGTTGCCAGGGTTTAATTTCGTTTTTTTTAATACCCGACGGATGGCATAGGCATGGTCTAATCTTATCCGGGGCAGGTCCCGGGTCCAACAAGAGAACGCCTCTTGAATAATCCTAACTAAGATTTATCATTAAAAAATTATTGATTGAAGTTAAAGCACGGACTCGCAAAAAGTCAATCGACAGGCCGAGGACGATTAAGTCCCGGCCTGGGGTGAAGTTGGAACCACTTGAATTTAATTCAAGTGGCGGGATAGGGGAAGCCGTTTCCCACCTCGCGAAAAGTCGGTTTTTGACTTTTTGCGAGGTTATTTTAAAGGATTTTTTATAAATGCGTCGTTACCTTATTTTTGCTTCTGCCGGTTTGAGCCTCCTTATGTATTCCATAGACAGCACTGTGGTTGCAGTAGCCTTTCCACATTTTATCAAGGACTTGAATACAAATATTCTCTGGGCGGCCTGGACCATTTCAATCTATCTGGTGGCCGTTACCAGCGTTATGCCCTTAATGGGCAACCTAAGTGACAGTTTTGGCCGGAAAAATATTTTCCTTATTTCTTTAATTCTTTTTACGACCAGTTCTCTGGCTTGCGGTCTGGCTTCCAACATTTACACCTTGATAGCCTTCAGGTTCTTTCAGGGTATCGGGGGGGCGAGTTTTTTGCCGACAGCGGCAGGTATTGTCAGCGATCAATTTCCGGACCAACGGGAGAGGGCTATCGGCCTTTTTACCAGCATTTTTCCTATCGGTGGGATTATAGGCCCAAATTTGGGGGGCTGGATTGTGAGTCGATACTCCTGGCGGTACATTTTTTATATCAATTTACCCATCGGTGTTCTACTGATAGCCATGATTATCATATTACTTGAAAAATCGAAGAATCTTTCTCCTCCCCATATTGATTTCAGGGGCGCCTCCTTTTTCTTTGGGTCAATTCTATTTCTTATGCTTTGTTTGAATCGTCTGGCTCAGAACCTTTCTTTTCTGGACGTCTTTTTGCTAATGATCAGTATTGCTTTTATTGGCCTATTTTTAAAACATGAAAAGAAGGAATCTAACCCAATCCTCGATCTTCATCTGTTAAGATCAAAGCCTTTTCTGGCGGCGAATCTTTATAATATGATTTTTGGCGCCGGGGTTATGGGGATTTTTGCCTTTATTCCGCTCTATGCCACCTCGGTCTATAAATTGTCCACTTTGGCCAGCGGTATGATATTGACCCCGCGTTCTCTGGCGATTATTCCCGCCTCGACCGTTACCAGTTTTTTGCTCAGACGGTGGGGATACCGAGGGCCCATGTTATTCGGTTTGATCATCATTTCCTTCTCCACCATCCTTTTGGGCGGGCCGGGTGTTCATTTCTTAATCAAAATGGGTATTCCTCTGGGATTTGCCGGAATTTTGGCCATCCTGGTTATGGTTACCGGTATGGGAATGGGCATTGCTCTTCCTGCTTCCAATAACGCCTGTATTGAATTAATGCCGGAAAGGGTGGCGACCATTACCGGTCTTCGCGGGATGTTTCGGTCCGTTGGAGGGGCTTTGGGAATTTCATTTATTACCATTATTCTTCATTTGAGTTCCAACCCGGCCAGGGGTTTCCGGGTTGCCTTTCTGACTTTTGGTCTGGTCCTTTTATTTTCTATTCCGCTTGTTTTTCTTATGCCGGATGGGAAGAATGTTACTATAGGGAGTAAAAAGGAAGTTCTCGAATAGATAATAACGGTAGGCGACACTGAATACCGCAGTGTCGTTATTAGCCCGGTCAATTTTCAGTGAAAAAAGCTTTCCAGTTACAGGTAGCCATCCATGGACGATCACCAATTAATATTATCGAAGATAAGGAAATTTTTTCTTGACGGAGATCTCTTTATGGGTGACCTTAAAAAGAAGGGGCTTCATAAAATAGGGTAAAGAGTTTGGTTTTCAATTGACCATAGTAAAAAAATCTTGAAAGTAATTACTAATGCCCGATTTTCTACCTGACCCAATCACACCACTTAGAACTATTCTTGTTTCGGAGATAGAACATCTTCCCGGTTCCTCCTGCCAATTTCTCTTTTCTCCGGTCAAGCCCGCCTATCACGACTTCGTTACTATTCTGGAAGGGTTTTATCAGGGATGGAATTCCTTTGAACACAATCCGGAACAGGAAGTTAGCCGGGCGCTCAAAGACATTCTATTTCCTTCAAGACCCTATGACCTTACCATCGTTGAAAAGCTGTCTCTTTTGGATTTCCCCGTCCTTCAAGATATCTGTATTTCCAAAATCCTGAAAGATATCTCTTCCAGCCGGCACCCCGAGATCACCCCCCAATTATATATTGAATTATTCAATTTCTTCAATCACCGGGCCCCGGAATTTCTTGTTCTCGTGGATCCCCTTATGCACATAATTCTGCAGGAGGGCAATCCTTCGATCAGGCAGGTTATTAAAACCCGGGCTTGTGCCGTCCTGATCAATCACTATGAAATCGAAACCCTGATCATCTATATCTCCTGCCACCCGGGGCTGAAGGAAAGAGAAAAACAAACCCTTTTCCAAAGCCTGACGGCTTTTCAAAAAATTTACCGGAAATTTTTAGAATTGCAGGATGATATAGGGAATAAAGACCTGATCAGCCTGAAATGGTTCGGCGAGGATTTTGAACATCTTAAAAAACGGGGTCGGTTTAGAGACAATTTTTCCAATCTCGTCGGGTGGTTTTTGGAACTTCTCCGGGACAAAAACAAAAAAGACACCCTGCAGGTGGGAAGGTTTCTGGTTCTTCGTTTTAATAATGAAGATACCTTACGTATCCTTCACGGCAAAATGGAAGTCGGGGACCTTAAAAATAATTTTCTGCTGAAAAACTTCATCTTTCGTCAGATCTATTCCATCATGCAGGAATTTCGAAAGGAATATATCTCCCAGGAAGTCGATTCCGAATTAACACAATTTATTTCCGAGATGGAAACTCAGAATTTTGAATCCATGCGCCTCATAACAATCGGGGAGGTGCCGGCCCATATCATCCTGCAAAGCCTGGCCAAGGCGGATCATCCCCCTCCGAATTATCCTTCCAATCCCGGGCTCCTGGAGGCAATGAAACAATATCACCTGAGCGCCCTGTTTGATCTTTATCCCATTCCACCCAGGGCCCAGGAGATATTGCTGACCCTCAGCAGGATTGCAGATAATCTGGATTTGCAAAAAGAAGAACTGGTGAAGTTTATTGCCTATCAGGAACGGGTGCTGATTTTTCTTCAACAAATCGAAGAAATGGGGATTCAAATTTTAACCAGCTCCCGTTATGGGTTAATTTTAAATCCCTTTCAAATGAAATCCCTGTCGTTGATTTTCGAAGGGGCTTATTTTGCCTCAACCGGCTACTGGATGCGCAGCACCGTCCCCCCCGGTCTGATCCGCTGCATCAATTTCAACGCCATTCCCAATTGCCTCGGTGTTTTGGACCGTCACATCTTCTCCCGGATCTCTTTGCTCACCGGGGCCTTTCGAGGGACCCCTTTTGACCTGGACAGCACCAATCGTTATGATTGGGATGAAGAGCCGGAAACCTGCCAGATCCGTCCCGGGTATTTTCTGTTGGATATCCCCTCCACCCTGATCCAGCCCTGGGAAAAAATTCAGGTCCTCCAGCAGGAGGCCCTGCAGGAAAAGATTAAGAAGAAGGATTGGAATTGACCAGGGAGGACTGGAAAAAAGAACGGATTTGGAGGGGGCGGTCGCCCGAATAAATTCAAAGGAAAAAGTTCGGAGTTCAGAGCAACAAGCAAATACTCCGAACTCTGAACTTCCAACTGAAGAAGTGAGTTTCAATATCGATGATTTTTGAAAATCTTAAATCCGTTTCTTGACCTATAGGGCCAAAGCCGCCAGATAGCCGTCTCGAACGGCCTCCATGATCCCCTGGGGACGGGAAGCGTCACCAACGCAGTGAACTTCCGGTACCCTTCCCTGAAGGGTTTTGAATAGGTAATCGTTGGTCTGGTAACCGACGGCCAATATAATGGTATCGGCAGGAAACAAGGGTCTTTCCCCCATCGGTTTTCGTCACCGTTACCCCGCCTGCCGCTATTTCCTCACATTTTGCTTCGGTTACCATGACCACCTGATACTGCTTTAGCCCGTCCATGAGCCGGCGCCTGACCATAGGCCCCATCTCGGCGGCTATCCTTTTTAACATTTCAATAATGGTTACCTTTTTCCCTTTTTCGGCCAGGAAGTGGCCGGTCTCACAGCCCACCAGTCCTCCGCCGATGACCACCACCTCATGCCCGGTTTGTTTCTTGCCGAAAAGGACATCCTGGGCCGTAACCACCTGAGGTCCATTGATACCGGGAATATCCGGTATAATAGGAATACCCCCCAAGGCCAGGATCACCGCTTCCGGTTTCTCTTCTGCAACTAATTCCGGAGTCACCTCGGTCCTAAGTCTGATATTCACACCGGTTAATCCCAGCTGATGAATCAGATAGTTTAGCCAGGGCAAGATATCCCCCTTATTGGGGGGCAGGGCGGCTATGTTTAATTGGCCTCCGAGTTTTTGGTCTTTCTCCATCAGGGTCACTTTATGGCCTCGGAGTGCGGCCACCCGGGCCGCCTCCATTCCCGCCGGACCGCTGCCCACCACCCACACATTTTTCACCCGGGCCGCCGGTTGAATCCGGCGCACACCTTCCCGGCCGGTTGCCGGGTTGATGGTGCAGATAAGCCCTTCGTTTCTGGAGCCGAGGCGTTCAATACATTCAAAACATCCGATGCAGGTTTTAATTTCATCCAAATGACCTTCGGCTGTTTTCTTGGGTAGGTCAGGGTCGGCAATAAGGCGTCTACCTATGGCTATCAGGTCGGCTTTCCCTTCCACCAGGGCCTTCTCCCCGATTTTTAGGTCTAAGCGGCCCACGGCAATTACCGGCACCTTAGTAACCTTCTTGACCTCTTCCGCCAGGGGCACCAAGTAGGCCGGTATGTCCGGCAAAGGAGCTTTGGTTATAAAAGAAAAAGCGGCATAGGCCGAGGCATGAATGGCCTGCGCCCCGGCCTTTACGGCCAACGGCACCACTTTTCGGCTTTCATCTATGGTGATGCCGTCCTCGACCCCATATTCGCAAACATTGATCCTGGGCCATATAGGATAATCAGGCCCCACGGCGGCTTTCATCGCTTCAATGACCTCGATCAGCAATCTGGACTTGTTTTCCAGGGTTCCCCCGTATTGGTCCTGGCGTTTATTGGAAGCCGAAGACAGAAACGAGGCAATCAGATACTGGTGTGCACTATGTATTTCAACGGCATCAATCCCCACTTCTTTGGCCCGTTTGGTTGCATCGGCATGCCAGCGGACGATCTCTCCGATTTCTTCGACAGTCAATTCATGGGGCAGTTGGCCCATGACCCCGATCATCCTGCCTGGGACCTTGATGGCCGAAGGGGCCACCTGCACAAAAGCACCGTCCCTGTGCTCATATCCGGCATGGTGCAATTGGACGGCTATCTTGGCTCCGTGTCGATGAACGGCGTCTACCAATTTCCGCCAGCCCGAAAGATCCTGGTCGTCCCCCAGGGAAAGCTGACGAGGGCCCTGACTCTTTACCCCTGGGGCTATTCCTTCGGTGATGATCAGCCCGGTTCCCCCGCGGGCCCGCGCTTCATAATAATCGATGATACGGGAGCCGATTTTTCTCTCTTCAGAATAGCCGGTTCCCATGGGCGGCAGGACGATACGATTTTTTATTTCCATTGCTCCAATACGAAGCGGCTCGAAAATATTCTTGTAGGTCATGGCGGTCATTATTGCCTCCTTTGTAGCAATTCGAGTTTATATTCTTTGATCCCTTCCAATGCCTTATTTCCCTGTAAATTTGGGGGGCCGCTTCTCCATAAAAGAATCCCGCTGTTCCTTCATATCGTGAGGCGCGTGGCGGGAAATGATAAGATGATAGTATTCGTTCCTTAATTGTTCATCAAAGCTGAGTTCCATGCTCTGTTGAAGGACCCGCCTGGCCGCTTGCGTCGCCATGGGCGGTAAAGATGCGATTTGATCAGCCACTTTCAAGGCCTCATCCATGAGATTTTCGGATGGAACCAGACGGTCGAGCAGACCGATACGATAAGCTTCTTCCGCCTCAACATAGCGGCTGGTGAAGATCAAATCGCAGGCCCGGCTGTAACCTACAATACGGGGAAGATAATAAGACATCCCGGTGTCGGGACTCAGGCTCCGCTCCGGGAAAACCACCTTAAACCTTGATTTTTCCGAACCGATGCGCATATCGCACGCCAGCGCCACCGACATACCGGCACCGGCGGTCACCCCGTTAATAGCGGCAATGACCGGTTTATCCAGGGTCTTGTAAATGGCCGTCGACAATCTCCCAACCCAGCCATAGGTGTCAAGCCGCTCCTGCCTTGGCGGCACCTCACCGGCCTCTTGATGCAGCACTCGCACATCCGCTCCGGAGGAGAAAGCCCTCCCGGCGCCGGTCATAATAACCGCCCAGACACTGTCGTTATTGCGTAGTTCTTGACAGGCCGCTATGATGGCGTCCTGAATTTCAGTATTTAAGGCGTTTAAAGTTGTCGGTCTGTTGAGGGTCACTATGGCCACTTTACCCTGTCTCTCCATTAACAAAACTTTTTCAGATTCAGACATTTTTCACTCCTTGAATTCAGAATTGATGTTACTGATATGTAATGGTTTGTAGGATAGAGGTAAGAGAAATAGGTGTCAAGAATAAACCTAAGGGTGTTTAAACGCGAACAAGGTGACTTATCTCTGGTCGCATATTTTGATTCTTTCCTCCCGCACAAACGGTGAATCCTTAAATTCTATTTACACTTTTTCCTGTTTGTCTTGAAATTCAATTGGGGTATAATCATCCTAACTAGTTTCCATCCGGAAAGACCTTTTCCGGATGAGAACTAACTGATTCCTGGAGACCTTTCAAAAATTTTCAATTTTGGGCAAGGTTAAGGAAGGCGAAAACTTTAACCACAGGAATATGTTGAATATTTCGAGGATTGAAATTTGAGCCTGACACAGAGATTGGGCAAAAGGGGACATTTTTTAAAGGTCTCTTATTAGGGAGGAAACGATGCTGACCGATGACCAACTCAACAAATACGCTGATGTCCTTTTCTGGGGATTAAAGACGGCCCGAAAGGAACCCTTTAAAAAGAAGGACATTATTCTGATTCAGTATGAACCTCCGGCCTTGAAACTGGCGGAAATTGTCTTTGCCAAAACCATCGACCGGGGAATGAACCCGGTCCAACGGATGGAGTTGACCTATGGCATGGAGCATCATTTTTTAAAAAGATCAAAAATAGACCAGTTGCTCTTTATCCCCCCCGGAGAAAAAGAATTACTTAAGCATATTAATGGAAGGATTTTCCTACGGGCCCCCGAATCCCTAACCCACCTGAAAGACGTCGATCCTCTCCGGATAGGGAAGGTCCTGGTTTCCAGAAAACCCCTGCGGGAAATCATGGATAAACGGGAAGAAAAAGGTGTTTACAGCTGGACGCTCTGCTCCTTCCCCACACCTGAGCTGGCCAGGCAGGCCAAAACAACCATTAAACAATACACCAACAGGATTGTCAGCGCCTGCTATCTCGACCACGAGAATCCGGTGACGGAATGGGAAAACATACATCGGAATGCGAGGGCTATAAAAAATTGGCTCAACAGTCTCCCGGTGGCTTATTTCCACATTGAATCCCCTAATGTGGACTTGAAGATTACACCGGGAGATAAAAGGGTATGGAAAGGGGTCTCCGGTCATAATATTCCCAGTTTTGAGATATTTTCTTCACCCGACTATCATGGAACCGAAGGGGTCTATTATTCCAATCTACCTTCTTTTCGCAGTGGAAATTACGTTGAGAAGATAAGGCTTTCCTTCGAAAAAGGGACGGTAAAAAAGGTGGAAGCCGCAAAAGGGGAGGCCTTTACTATCAAGCAGATCTCCATGGATAAAGGGGCTTCCAAGGTTGGGGAATTTTCCCTGACAGACAAGCGTTTTTCACGGATCAATCATTTTATGGCCGATACCCTTTTTGATGAAAATTTTGGCGGAGATCAAGGAAACTGCCATGTCGCCCTCGGGGCCTCTTATTCCGACACATTCAATGGAAATCCGGCCCGGTTGACCAAGGCATTAAAACAGAGCCTGGGTTTTAACGATTCCGCCCTTCACTGGGACCTGGTGAACACGGAAAAAAAGACCGTAACCGCCCATCTGAAAACGGGAAAAAAACTGGTAATTTATGAAAATGGGATGTTTAAGTATTAACTACCTATTTGAAACTTTGGAATTCAGGAGCCAGAATCCAGAATAAAAGCAAAAATCTTTAAACGAACTATCCTCCTTCTGGATTCTGGCTCCTGAATTCTTGATTCCATACCGCAGAATATAAGAACAGCTTTTTATCTCCGAGAGACCGATACTCTGATTCAAGTCTGCGGTTATTCGGCCCGGCGATCCTTCACCTGACGGTACTTCACCATTCCCAATAAGGCCTTGGCGCAGTCAACGGGATTTTCGAAAGCAGGAATGTGATAGCGTTTGAGGATCTCACCAATCGGCCCGTTTATTCTTCCTTCATTCCCGGCCACAACGATCGGCTTTTTATATCTTTTCGGGATAGTAGCGATGGCTTCCGCATATTTCAGGGTCTCAATCATATCCGATGAGGGGGTGTAGCGGTCAAAATTATCCCGGGGGGGCATGACGATCAGACCATCGATATTTTCCTGTTGAGCAACAATTTCTACGATCTGAATATAGGCCTCCTCATTTTTCCTGCCGATACAATCAATGGGATTAACCGGTGGAGGAGAAAAAGGCAGCATCTGTTCCCGAATGGCCTCTTGGGCCTGAGGGCTTATTTCCGGAACGCTCAGGCCTAAACGGGTGCAGGCTTCGGTGGCCGTGACGCAAAATCCATCGCCGCCGTGCAGGATGGCCACGCGATTGCCCTTAGGAAGCGGCTGATAACAAAGGCTGTTGGCCAGATAAAACATTTCCATGAAATCGAACCATCGTATGACACCGGCCTGACGGCATATGGCATCAAATATCTCGTCGTTCCCCGCAAGAGCCGCGGTATGGGAACGTGCCGCGTGGGCCGCCGCTTCCGACGAACCGGCCTTGTAAATGAGCAGGGGCTTTTTCTTCGTTACCGACCTGGCCACGTTTAAAAATCGATGACCATCCCCGATATCTTCGACGTAGGAAATGATCACTTGGGTCGTAGGATCATCTCCCAGATATTCCAAGAGATCCACATAGGAAATGGACGCCTGATTTCCGAAGCTGATGGCCTTACTGACCCCGAACCCATAATTTCGGGACGCTTCATATAGGTAATGACTGAGGGTACCACTCTGGGAAATGAAGGAAATAGGTCCCCGATGGGGGCGCCTGGTTAAATTGGGAAAGGTATTCAGGTTCCCCTCGGTGCTCCAGATCCCCAGGCAGTTTGGTCCCAGAAAATAGAAACCCGCTTTTTTCGATTCTTCGGCAATTTTTTTTTGAAGCAAGGCACCCTCCTTGCTGATTTCTGCAAAACCGGCAGTAATGACGATGCCCCCCTTCACTTTTTTGGTAATGCATTCCTCGATCACTTGGGTAACCAAAGCGGCATTAACGGCGATGATTGCCAGATCAATCTCACCCGGTACATCCCTGAGGCTTGGATAACCGGGAATCCCTTGAATCATCTTTTCCTTGGGATTAATCGGATAGATGGTTTGGCGGTATCTTCCGGCGATCAGACTGTTCAAGATCCCGAACCCCCAGGACTGAATATTATTGCTGGCCCCGACAACCGCTACGGAGCCCGGCCTGAAAATAGCATCTAACGATTGTTTCATCTGAACATCCATTAAGCAAGACCCTCCCTGAAAAATTTCAAACTAATTGAGGCCATTTCTCCCGGCCTTTCCATCAGAATAAGGATTATTTTTCATACCGCATATCGACAAAGCGGCCTCCAATTGAGGGGGGCACCGCAGCTTTCAAGAACTTGCAATCCTAACCAGGCTGATCCGTAGTGTAAAGTTTTTTCTGAATAAAATGAAGAAAATAAAAAAGAAAGGGCTGAAGAAAGATCCCATTTCTCCCTGTTGACAAAGAGTTTGACTTCCCGGCTCGCTTTTCCTATCTTGAGCCTAACTGGAGATAAGTAAGGGATACATTTTCTGAAGGGAGATATTTCCATGAGCGCAATTACCGTTGTTACCGAGGAAGTCCGTCGGCGACTGATTGATGAACTAACTGTACCCGGCGGGCTGTTTGAAGTAGGTACGGAGGTCATCCGGGGTGTTGAATACCGCGCCTTCTAAAACCTCTCCCAGGAACCTCAGAGAAATGTATGCCATGGGAACGGGCCAGGATTATTTTTATGTCCAGGCACTAAAGGGCTGGTTCGGGGATGAAGATTTTATGTTCATCGTTTATCAGGATGAACGTTATACCTTCAGGGAAACCTATGAGTTAGCGGCCCAACTATCCTGGCGGATGAAGGAGCGATACGGGATCACCAAAGGGGACAGGGTGGCTATCGCCATGCGCAACTATCCCGAGTTTTATCTGGCCTTCATGGCGGCTACCGCCATAGGCGCCCTGGCCGTACCCCTCAATGCCTGGTGGGAAGGACCGGAGCTGGAATACGGTCTTAAGGACAGCGAACCGAAACTCATCTTCGCCGATCAGCAGCGTGCTGACCGCATGACCCCTTATCTGAAAACATTAAAGATCCCTTTGGTGATTGTTCGGCCGGAAGGGGCTCTACCCTGCGGAGCGGTCTCCTACCCGGATCTTATGGCCGGTTCCCATGAAAAGGAATTTCCTCCGGCCGAGATCGATATCGACGATGACGCCTTTATCATGTACACCTCAGGCTCCACCGGACGTCCTAAAGGGGTGGTGGCCACCCACCGGGCGATTATCACCACAGCCATGACCTGGCAGTTTTCCATTGTCGGTTTGGCCTATCTGAATCGAAACTGCCTGGAGGAAGTCAAACCGATAGATAGACCGGCTACCATGTTGCCGGTCCCCCTGTTCCATGTCACCGGACTTTTATCCCCTTTTCTTTCCAGTTTTGGCCTGAAACGAAAAATGGTCATCCTGTATAAGTGGGACCCGGAAGAAGCCATGAGACTGATCGAGAAAGAACGGGTCAACCATTTTTCAGGAGTTCCGACCATGTCCTGGGAAATGGCCAACTCCCCCAATCTCAGCCGATATGACCTCAGCAGTTTGACGGTTTTAAGCGGCGGAGGGGCCGCCAGACCGCCGCAGCATGTTAAAGAGATGGAAAAAATACTGGGCCGCCATATTGCCCAGGCCGGATACGGATTAACTGAAACGACGGCAGTCGGCGCCATTAACGCCGGGGAACCTTACGCCAAACATCTGGATAGTGTCGGCCGTCCCTCTCCCCCGGTTGTGGAAGCCAAGATCGTCGATGAACAGGGAAAGACCTTGGAAACCGGGAAAATCGGTGAGATTTGTTTTAAAAGTCCTTCTAATTTAAGAGGCTATTGGAAAGATCCAAAGGCCACGGCAGACATTTTTCTGGACGATGGTTGGCTGAAAACCGGCGATGTGGGAATAATGGATGAGGAGGGATTTATCTATATCAAAGACAGAATCAAGGACCTGGTTATCCGAGGAGGGGAAAACATCGCCTGCCTGGAGGTGGAGGATGCCCTTTATGAGCACCCGAATGTCTTTGAGGCAGCGGTATTCGGGCTACCGGAAGAAAGGCTGGGGGAACAGGTGCCCGCCGTGGTCATGGTCAGACCGGGAAAAAATCTGACCGAACTGGAATTAAAGGATTTCCTGCACCCCCGACTGGCGGGGTTTAAAATCCCCAGTCTTATCTGGATACAAAAAGATCCGCTCCCCCGTGGGGCCACGGACAAACTGTATAAGAAAGGGCTGAAAGAAGAAAAGTTGAAGGAAATCCTGAGAAATAAATCTTAGGTAAGAAAGCATTAGGCTATCGATACAGAATTGACTCCCCCACTTCTTCACTTAGAGAACTTCGATGTTCATTTAAGGCCGCCCGCCTTACTCATGATCTTCTGGGCAAATTCCCGGCCCGCTGCAGGCGGGTTTCGTCGGGCTGTCCCAAGGTCTCCCCCCGGCGTTCCCCGAAGGATCGCATCACAGGATCGCTGCTCTTTACCAGAAATTCAGCGATCTGCTCGGACAATTCACCCATACAGTCGAACATCCCGACCAATTCAGCCCCGGCTGCCGCCTCCCGGCATTTGTCCAGCCACTGGTCAAGCCCCTCCTGTTTCTCCGGTGCGGCATGAGTAATGAACAAAGCTACTTTGGCCCCAGCAGCATATTTCTCCAGAAATTCCTTTCCCTGCGGGGCCGGGCCGAAGGCGATGATAGGGAAGCCGATGAAGCTAAAATCATATCCTTCCAGGGCGTCCACTTGTCCGAATTCCTTGATCTCCTTTTCCCCTTGTATGGCTCCATAAATCGCCTCGGCCACTAATTTGGTTTTACCGGTCTGGCTGAAATAGGTCACCAGCGTCTTCATACGGATCGCTCCTTTTAATAGTTTTTTCCTTGGGACTGAGGAGACTATAAACCAAGCTCGGCCTACAGTCAAGACGAGCCTTTTTAAGAAAGAACCCTTTTTGCAAGTTCCCCTGACCACCGATTCCAAATCCTTTTCTATTTTTCCAGCGTTTCCAGATCATTTCCATCATTATACTATATATGGTATTTTTTCTTGACATTTATACAATTAGTGGTATAAAAACCGGCAATAGGTTATAAAAGGCTGATCAGTTGTTTAAAGCGTATCCTCTCAAACCGTAACACCCGGTTTTAGGATTAATTCCCTTGAGCTCAATTAACTAACCTGAATAAACTGGGAATGGAAAGAAGAACCTTCCTAATAAACAGCGCTTCAATTCTTTTCAGCGGCCTGTTGGAGATCAACGGCCTGTCCAAAGCCTTTGGTTTTTCCGATGGTGTCCGGAACCCCCTTCCCCGTATCGCCCTTATCATTGATGACATAGGCTTTTCGAGATCTTTGGCCAGAAAATTTCTGGACCTGAACATACCGATTACCTTCGCCATACTCCCCAAACTGGACAGATCCCTGGATCTGGCCGAAGAAATTCACGCCTATGGGCATGAAATTATGCTTCACCAGCCCATGGAACCTCATGACCACAAGATTGATCCAGGGCCCGGTGCGATTTATGTCGGATACGGGGCCGAGAGAATAACGGAAATTGTAAGAGAAAATATTGCCAAAATCCCTTATGCCATGGGGGTCAACAACCACATGGGGTCCCGGCTTACCGAATGCCGGCAAGAAATGAACGATGTACTCAATGTAATCGAGAACAACTCCCTTTCCTTTGTGGACAGTGTTACTTCAAGCCGGTCCATTGCTTATCAGGAAGCCAGCAGACGGCACATCCCCTCCACTTTCCGAAATATTTTTCTGGATAATGTTCGAAGTGAAGCCTACATTATTAACCAGCTTCGGATATTAGAGGAAGACGCCTTCAAATATGGGCGGGCCGTGGGCATAGGCCACCCCTTCCCCGAAACGACCAGGGCTATCTCCCGTTTTCTTGCCGGACCCGGAAATCTTTCTAAAGCCCTGGTCCATATTTCTGCTGTCTTAAATGGCTAACTTTTTGCCTCCTATTGCATAAACATTATTAATAGATTTTGTATCAATTAAGTTGTTAAAAAAAGACAGTGATTTCCTTTTTTAGCCACGACAACTTGAAGGACAGGAGTCAAGACGACTTGTCTTCCTCCTAACGTCAGGCCTTTCAGGCACTAATTTTTCCCTTTGCCCGTTTCCCACGGGTAAAAGTTCGCCGCTGGATCTAGTCGGGGGAGCAATGTCCGATTATTGATTACCGGTCCCTCACCGGCAATCAATAAATTAGTTTGTCTCCGCGGCTCAGAGAGCTCTGCGAGAGATAGGTCCCTTGTCCGGCCCTTGTCTATGTGATTCTGTGGCAAAAGAGTATTTAATAAACAGACAAAGTGTTACAAGAGTCTTTTCTTCTTGACCCCTTTGGGGGCATATCCTATACTCTTCCATCTCAAAGAAATTCTTATTAAATCAAGTCAAAAGAAATTATTTAAAGGGGCTGTATGTTCATTACATTTGAAGGCATCGAAGGTTCGGGCAAGACCACCCAGATTAAACGGTTGCAAAGGGTTCTGAAGAATCGGGAAATCCCTTGTATGATCACCCGGGAGCCGGGAGCCACCAAAATCGGCCTGCAGATCCGGTCCATTTTACTTGATCAGAAAAATAAAAAATTGGATCCTCTGGCTGAGCTGTTTCTTTATCTGGCTGACCGCTGTCAGCACATGAATGAAAAAATCGGTCCGTCCCTGTCCGAGGGCCGATGGGTTATTTCCGATCGTTTCTGGGATGCCACAGTGGTTTATCAGGGCTTGGCCAGGGGTTTGAATATAAAACTTTTGAAACAATTGCGTCCCATGATCCTGGGGACCGTCTGGCCATACAAAACTTTTTTGCTGGACTTGCCGGTTGACATCGGTCTGGCCCGGGCCTGGGAACGAATCAACCGTTCCGAGAAATCCAAGAATGAGACCCGCTTTGAAAAAGAAGCCAAAGTCTTTCATGAAAAAATCCGAGAAGGTTATCTCTCCCTGGCCCGCAAAGAACCCCAGCGGATTAAAGTGATCGATGCCACTCTATCCCCGGAGCAAATTCATCAACGAATTGTCGATATCCTTTTCTCTAATAGCCAATAAACAATCCCCTTTCAACCGGGGAAATTTACTAATAAGGAGCCCGCGAATGGACACAGCAGCTTCGACTCTGGAAACAAGACTCTTCCCAATTGTTGAAACCCAATACGGAAAAATCCGAGGTATTAATCACCACGGTGTAAAAACTTTCAAAGGTATCCGATACGGGGCTTCCACCGCAGGGAAGAATCGCTTTTTGCCGCCCCAATCCCCTGCCTCCTGGGCAGGCGTCCAGGACAGCTTTTATTACGGTCAAATCAGCCCCCAGACGCCGGCCGACCGGCGCGGCGATTACGCCAATCTGATTTTATGGGACCGGCAACCCGGGGGTATCGGTGAGGATTGCCTGGCCTTGAATGTCTGGACCCGCAGCGTCAACGACAATGCCAAACGTGCGGTCATGGTCGTGTTTCACGGGGGCGGTTTTGCAACCGGCTCCGGCAATGCCTTTGGTTTTGACGGAGAACCGATGGCCCGCCTCGACGATGTGGTGGTGGTTGCCATCACGCATCGGCTGGCCGCATTCGGCTTCTTGCATTTAGCCGACCTGGGTGCTCCGGAGGAATTCAAGTATGCCGGGGTGGCCGGGGCAATGGATATGGTAGCCGCTCTTCAATGGGTGCAAACCAATATCGACCGTTTCGGCGGCGACCCGAACCGGGTAATGATTTTCGGCCAATCCGGCGGAGGGGCCAAGACCAGTACCCTTTTGGCCATGCCCTCGGCCCAAGGGCTTTTTCATCGGGCCGGGGTGCAAAGCGGCTCGTCCTTGCGCCTGGCAGAGCCGGAAACGGCAACCAAGAATACCGAGGCCCTGTTAAAAGCACTGGGAATTAATAATAAAAACATTCCCCAGTTACAGAAGCTGCCCTTCACCCAAATCCTGGCCGCCCAGGCCAGCCTGGGACTTGACATGATCCGACTTGCCCCGGTCATCGGAACGGATGTATTGCCCCATCATCCCTTTCATCCCGCGGCCCCGCCGGAATCCGCTCAAGTGCCGGTCATCATCGGCACCACCCTGGACGATGCGGCTATCGCCCTGGTTAACTTTAATCTCAGCGAATCCGAACTCAAGCAGAATCTCGACAAACAATTTGAAGATCAATCCGATCGCGTTTATCACCTTTATCGGGATGCCTACCCGGAGGTGACCCCCTTCCTGATCCAGGCCCGCATTGCCACCGACCGGGGTTTCCGTTTTTCTGCCATAAAACAGGCGGAATTGAAAGCCTCCCAGAATGGCGCTCCCGTTTACTATTACATTTGGGAAAAGCCGGTAAAATCTTACAACGGCCAATTCGGGGCTGTCCATGGGTGGATGTGGGTGCGGCTATCCATGATCCCCGGGGCCCCATTAATGATAGCGGCGACCGGGAAGGGAAATTGCTGGTAGATCGCTTCGCCGCCGTCTGGACCAACTTCGCCAAAACCGGAGTCCCCAATTCGGACATCACTCCCCCTTGGTCTGCTTTTGACACGGAAAAACGGACCACCATGGTCTTTGACCTCAATACCCGGGTGGAGAATGATTATCGGCGTGAATTTCGGTTGTTGTGGGAGGAGCTGGGCGGAAGCGGATTGTTTGGGTAAAAAAATTTCGGTCCTGGGTTATTTGATCACCCGATTAGGTTTACCATAAAATTCAGCGACTGGCGGACTTTTGCAAGTTTGCTGGAGTTTGTTGCTGGGCGATTTTTTCCCACAGAAATTCAGGAGCAAAGTCAGCGCCATTTTCCCAGGAAATCGTATTGTAACGAACAGAGAATTGATTAAAATATGCTTTGTCTTTAAGGGGCTCAAAAATTGGGCCATCAAGTTCAGCGGAAAGATCGATTTCACCTGAAAGGCCATCATTAAATCTTACCCAGACTTTGTAGTCCTCGACGTATTTAGCTTCTATCACATGTGGTATCATAAACTTACTCCAATGGGTCAATTTGGTTAAGTGGCAACTTCCTTGATGCAAGGTCCCAATCCCTTAATAATTCTTCTTTATGTAACATACTCCACTCCAGAACAATGTTCAATGCCCTTCTTGGGAAGCGCCCCGAGACAATACCTGATTCTATTTCGATGGTCACCTCAAAGTCGCCATATTCAGCATGAAAATGAGGAGGTGCATGTTCCTTATAGTACATATAGATAGCAATACCGAGGAAGAAGCTTATCCGTGGCATAATATTCTCCCTTTTATTGTCCAACTGATCATACGGTTACCTCTCAATTTTAATCCTTAAAAACACCAATTCAGAGGGTAGGATATTTAACTCACAATTAAGTAAACTGTCCCCGGAAC
>CAWAKF010000004.1:0-16032 GCA_963782435.1 uncultured delta proteobacterium | reverse complement strand
TCAAATCAATTTGAAAATATTTCTGAGCCATTACGTTTTGTTACCATTGGATATTTTTTTCCAATTGACAAAGGAATCCCTTAAACAGGAAATATTTTCCCCGGATTAAGGATATGGTTGGGGTCGAAGAGGTCTTTGATCTTTTTCATCAGGGTTAAAGAAATCGGATCTAATTCCAGGGAAATATAAGGGGCCTTGGTCAACCCGACTCCGTGTTCCCGGAAAGGGTCCCGCCCAATTCCAGGACGGCTTGAAATACTTCGGCCACCGCTTCCTGCGCCCTTTTCTTCTCCTCCGGATTTTTTCCGTCATACATGACGTTGACATGAATGTTGCCGTCTCCCGCATGACCGAAACTGACGATCAACAATCCAAAACGCCGGCCAATATCCTCAAAACGCTCGATGGCTTCCGGAATTTTGTCCCGGGGGACGACGATATCTTCATTGATCTTATGGGGTCGGAGGCGGAAAAGGGCCGGTGAAATCGCCCTGCGGGCCTTCCATATTCCTCCGCTTCCTGGGAGTTAGCGGCTTTTTTCACCTCTTGGGCGCCTATTTTCAGCCAAATCTCTTGAATGGTTTCTCCCTGCCGGATCACTGCCTCTTGGTCCCCGTCCACTTCAATCAACAGCAAGGCCTGAGCCTGGGCAGGTAAACCCAGGTGTAGATACTCCTCCACGCAAGTAATCCAGGAATGATCCATAAATTCGAGAGTGGCGGGAAGGATCCCGGACCGGAAAATTTCCACAACGGTTCGGGCGGCCAGGGCCATTTGGTCAAAAAGGCCAGGATGGTTTGCCTGGCCTCCGGCAAAGGGATCAATTTCAGGACCATTTGAGTAATGATGCCCAGGGTCCCCTTGGAACCGACCATCAGTCGGGTCAGATCATAACCCACCACCCCCTTGGCCGTGCGGACCCCGGTCTTCAGTATTTCTCCGGTGGGAAGCACCACTTCCAGGCCCAATCCATAATCCCTGGTCACCCCGTATTTTACCGCCCTTCCCCCTCCGGCGCATTCGGCCAGATTGCCTCCCAGGGTTGAGAAATGGGAAGAGGACGGATCCGGCGGATAAAAAAGTCCTTTGGCTTCCACGGCCTGCTGCAGATCTCGGGTGATCACTCCCGGTTCAACCACGGCCTGAAAGTTATTGACGTCGATCCGGATGATCCGATTCATCCGTAAAAGAACCAGGACTACTCCGCCTTGAATAGGAACCGACCCTCCGCTCATGCCCGATCCTGCCCCCACGGAACCAGGGGAAATTGATGGGTGTTGGCTAATTTTGCTATAGCGGCGATTTCTTCTCTTGTTCCGGGAAAAATCACCCCATCGGGCCAGGCCTCAATCTGCGTGGCATCATAGGCGTAGGATTGCCGGTCAATATCACGGTCCGTGATATGCTCAGGGCCGACTATTTTTTCAAGGGCTTTATAGATTTTTTTATTCATACCCCCAGTACTCCACCCCTCCAATACTCCAGCTCATTTTTTCCATCATAGGGAATGAATCGCAGCCAAGTCAAACAAAAAGATCCGGTCAAAAAGGTATTGACAAACAGGCTGGTTATTTATGATAGTTGTTCTATTCCTTTTGTTTTGTTCTGACTCACTATCATCCTGATTTTAATAAGGCAGACAGAAAGGCAGACCGACAACTGATGTTCCTCCATCTCAATCAAACTCAAAAGGAGATTCAGGAAAAGATGCGGGCCCTGGTGTCCGCTGAAATTGCCCCCCACGCCGTGGAGATTGATGCCCGGGATGAATTCCCCCGCACCAGTTACGAGGCCTTTGTCAAGGCCGGTCTCTTAAGGCTTTCCCTTCCTTATCGCTATAATGGGCAGGAGGCGGATGCCACCACCTTGTGTCTGGTCATAGAAGAAATATCCAAAGCCTCACCGGCTTCGGCCCTCTTGGTATTCCCCACTCAGGCGGTCATCCGTACCATACGGGAGGTAGGAACAAAAGAACAGCAAGACCGTTTTTTTTCGGATATGATCCAGGGGGACAAATTGTGCGGTTTTTGTCTGACCGAACCCAATCACGGTTCGGATGCCGGCTCCCTGCAAACCGGGGCCGTTTTAGAGGGAGACCATTTCATTGTAAACGGCACCAAGACCTTCATTACCCTGGGGCCCCACGCCCATTACTATCTGGTTTTTGTTCGCACGGGTCCCGGAAAAAGGACCGGAGGGGTCAGTGCCCTGATAGTCCCTCGGGAAACCCCCGGACTGACCTTCGGGAAAAAAGAAAGGAAGATGGGATTGGGGGGATCGGTGACTACAGAGATGGTTTTTCAAAATGCGATAGTCCCCAAGGAAAATCTGCTCCTTCAACAGGGCGAAGGATGGACGGTCCTGTCGCACCATGCCAATGTCATGCGGGTCTGGGGCGCGGCCTCCCTGGCCTTGGGGATTGCCGAAGGGGCCTATGAGGCTGCCCTGTCTTTTGCCAACACCCGGATTCAGTTCAACCGGTTGATTGCTTCCTTTCAAGCTATCGGGTTTATGCTGGCCGACATGAAAATGGCCATCGAAGCCGCGAAATCTTTGATTTTCAGGACTGCAGCTATGATCGATGCCCGGGAGGGCACTTTTCGTGACCTTGAAACCCTGGTTTCCATGTGTAAATGTTATGCCTCGGATATGGCCATGCGGGTTACCCTCGATGCCGTCCAAATTTTGGGGGGGCCGGATACCTGAAGGGATCACCGGTGGAACGGATGATGCGGGATGCCAAAGCGGTACAGATATTTGATGGAACCAACCAGGTCCAGCGGATGGTGATATCAAAAAATATTCTCCAGGGTTAAAACTTGAAACGATTGATCCTCAGGTATCAGAAACCAAGAGATAAATTCTCAGATCATAATATATAAGAATCTAAAGGAGGAAAACATATGCGATCTTATTTTGAAAAAATGGACGATTTAGGCAAACCCATCAAACCGTCCCAGATAGAGAAGATGGCCGAAAACCGGGCCAGATTGAAGCCGTGGTCAAAGAAGTGGAAGCGGAAAACGAACGGGTCAAAAAAGCCGGACTTCCGGCCGAAAAAATCCATGAGCGGAAAGAGATGACCGTTTGGGACCGGATTGAATACCTGGCCGATCCTGGGACCTTCTGTCCCCTGCACACGCTATATAACCCGAAGGACAATGAAGAAGGGACCACGGGGGTCATTGACGGTCTGGCCCGCATCAGCGGCCGGTGGTGTGTCCTGATCGGTTTTGATAACAAGGTCATTGCCGGCGCCTGGATATCCGGGCAGGCGGAAAACCAGTTGCGGGTTACAGACCTGGCCAAACGCCTTAATATCCCCCTGGTCTGGCTGGTCAATTGTTCCGGGGTCAAACTCACCGAACAGCAGGAGGTTTATGCCGATCGCCGGGGGAACGGTACCACCTTCTTCCGCCATGCCGAACTGGAAAAACTGGGCATCCCGGTCCTGGCCGGCATTTACGGGACCAACCCGGCCGGCGGCGGATATCAAGGGATCAGCCCCACCATACTGCTGGCCCATAAGAATTGCAATATAGCCGTGGGCGGAGGCGGTATCGTCAGCGGTATGAGTCCCAAAGGGACTTTTGACGAAGAGGGAGCCGAACAGATTATCGAGGCCACCCGGCACTTCAAACAGGTCCCTCCCGGCAGTGTTAAAATCCATTACGATTCCACCGGATTTTTCCGGGCCGTGTTTGAAGAGGAAACCCAGGTCCTGGACGCCTTAAAGGAATATATGGCCGAAATACCGGCCTATCATCCCCGCTTTTTTCGGGTGGCTAATCCGGCCGAGCCCAAATATCCTCTTTCAGATTTACCCTCACTCATTGCCTTTAACCAAAAAGCGGTCTACGACTTTGATAATTTCCTGGCCCGTCTGGTGGACGGGAGCGAACACCTGGAGTTTCGTCCCGGATTTGGCCCCGAAGTTTATACCGGTCTGGTCAAAGTGGACGGGTTTTTAGTGGGAATCATTGGAAACCGCCAGGGATTTCTCGGGGCCAATTATCCGGAATACACCAATGAATATGTCGGCATCGGGGGGAAACTGTATCGTCAGGGTCTGATCAAGATGAATGAATTCGTCACCCAATGCGGACGGGACCGGGTGCCGATCATCTGGTTCCAGGACACTTCGGGGATTGATGTGGGGGATACGGCCGAGAAGGCCGAACTGCTGGGTCTGGGCCAGTCCCTGATTTATTCCATCGAGCAGACCGATGTACCCATGATGCTGGTGGTCTTGAGAAAAGGAACGGCTGCGGCCCATTACATCATGGGCGGTCCCACCGCCAACAATCATAATGCCTTCACCCTGGGCACCCCGACGACCGAAATCTATGTCATGCACGGGGAGACGGCCTCCGTGGCCTCTTTTTCCCGAAGGCTGGTCAAAGAAAAGGACAGCGGCAAACCTTTACAGCCGGTGATCGACAAAATGAATGCCTTGGCCCGGCAGTATTACGACCAATCCCGGCCGGTCTACTGCGCCAAAAGGGGGTTTGTGGATGAAGTAATCCGCTACGAGGAAATTCGGCAGTATCTGAAGGCCTTCACCGGCAGCGCCTATCAGAACCCCAAATCCATCTGTCCCCATCATCATATGATGCTGCCGCGGATGATCCGTTCCCAGATCGTCAAAGGATTGGACCGGCCGAAGTCAAAGAAGGAATGAGCAGCCGGACAATTTATTTGGGGTGGAGAGGTCAGGACTTCCTGAATTATAACCGCTTTTATCAAGAAGCCGGGACACGGTTAGATCTTTGAAAAATGTTCAATTTTGGCAAGGTCAAGGAAGCTGAAAATTTCAACCGCAGGAATATATGTAATATTTCGAAGATTGAAATTTAATCCTGACAAAGAGATTGGGCAAAAGGGGCATTTTTATAGGCCTCATGGTTTTGGCTTGACTTCCCTACCCAAAATGTGATAAAAATCCTCAGAAAAGTGAACGAGCGCTCGGAAATAAATCAAGCAATTTTTTATCCTTTCAAAGACCAGGTCTATGGAACCCGAAAAAAATCAAGGTCCTCTCAGAATATGTCTGTTAAGCTACCGGAGCAATCCCCATTGCGGCGGACAGGGGGTCTATCTGAAGAACCTGAGCCGGGCCTTGAAGGACCTGGGCCATCTGGTCGAGGTGGTATCCGGCCCGCCGGATCCCCTTCTCGACGACGACATCAAGATCTATCGCCTCCCGTCCCTTGATTTATACAACCCTGAAGCCCTGTTCAGAATGCCTTCCTTAAGAGAACTGTGCGATCCCATTAATCTGCGGGAATGGATCGGGGTCTCCACTTCCGGGTTTCCGGAGCCCTTCACCTTCGGACTCCGAGCCCAAAAATTCATTAGGGACAAATATAACCGGTATGACATTATTCACGATAACCAGGGCCTTTTCTACGGACTGCTGGATATGCAGAAAACCGTCCCCACCATTGCCACGATCCATCACCCCATTACTGTAGACCGCCGGCTGGACATCGCCGCCGCCCGTTCACCCTGGAAGAAGTTTAAACAGGTCCGCTGGTATTCCTTCATCGGGATGCAGATAAAGGTCGCACGCAAACTTCCCAAAATCATCACCGTTTCCGAATGTGCCGGAGACGACATCAGCCGGGAATTCAACATTCCCCGCCAAAGATTCAAGGTCGTTCCCAATGGTATCAATACCGGCCTTTTTTATCCTCTCCCCGAAATCGAGAGAGAAAAAAATCGTATTATTGTCACCAACAGCGCCGACATGCCTTTAAAAGGCCTGGACTATCTGCTAAAGGCCGTAAAAGAAGTTTCCAAAACCCACCCGGTAAATCTCACTGTGGTGGGGGAACCCAAAAAAAACAGCCGGATTGTCAAACTTGTCAAAGACCTGGATATAGCCCCTCAAGTCACTTTTACCGGCCGGATTGATAATGGAAATTTCGTCCGTTGTTATGCCCGGGCCACTATGGCGGTGATACCTTCCCTTTATGAAGGATTTGGACTTCCGGCCGGCGAAGCGATGGCCTGCGGGGTACCGGTTATCAGCACCTCAGGCGGGGCTTTGCCGGAAGTGGTGGGAGACGCCGGTCTGATCATTCCTTCGGGAGATTCCCCGGCCCTGGCCGAAGCCATTAAAACCCTGCTTGATAATCCGGAGAAAGCCAAGGCCTTAGGTGAAGCCGGCTTTAAAAGGGTTCATCAATTTTTCACCTGGAAAAAGGCGGCCCAGGCCACGGTGGAAGCTTATAGGGAAACCATCCATGATTACCGTCGATTTTAACCGGCTTTCGATTAAGACGGGGCACAAAATACTGGATATCGGTTGTGGATCCGGTCGACATACCTGCGCGGCCTCGAGGCTGGAAAAGGTGACGGTTGTCGGTTCTGATTTTTGCCTGGATGAGGTCAAGGAAGCCAGAAATCGGCTTCGTTATCAGGAAGAACTGGGGGAGCATGGCGGGGGTTTATGGGCCACTATGGTGGCCGACATCACCGGTCTGCCCTTTCCCGACAATTTTTTCGATATGGTCATCTGTTCGGAGGTACTGGAACACATACCGGACCAACACACCGCCGTCAAAGAAGTGATTCGGGTGTTAAAACCCGGCGGGGACCTCATCGTCAGCGTTCCCAGGTATCTCCCGGAAAGAATCTGTTGGGCTTTGTCCGACAGCTATCACCAAAACACCAACGGACATATTCGAATCTATAAAAAGAAGGAACTGATCACCCTGGTTGAAAATTCGGGGTCCAGGTTATGGGCCTCCCATTTTGCCCACAGTCTTCATACCCCTTATTGGTGGCTGAAATGCCTGATTGGCCCGAAGCGGCAGGACTCCTTCTTGGTCAACCTGTACCATCGGTTTCTGGTCTGGGATATGATGAAAAAACCAAGGATGACCCGTTTTCTGGATCACCTGCTAAATCCGATTTTGGGAAAAAGTGTCGTATTTTATTTAAGAAAGGAAAACCATGTTTGAAGCCCTCACTTCTCGTAAAGTCCGGTTTCCGGTCGTCGATATCGCCTCCACTGCAGAATTTATTCTGAACCTGCAGAAACCGAACGGCGAAATTCCCTGGTCTTTGGGAGGGAAAACCGATCCCTGGGATCATGTGGAAAGTGCCATGGGCCTCAGTGTGGCCGGGTATTTGGAAGAAGCGGCTTTGGCCTTTGACTGGCTGATAACGACCCAGCTCAAAGATGGAAGCTGGTGGTCTGCCACGCGGGATGGTATCCCCGAAGATACCACCCGGGAAACCAACATGTCCGCTTATATCGCCGTCGGGGTTTTCCATCATTACTTAATAACCAAGGACAAAACCTTTCTGGTGCATATGTGGCCGGTTATTAAATCCGGTATTAATTATGCCCTCAGCCTGCAAGCCCCCACCGGGGAAATTTACTGGGCGAGAAACGGGAGGGGTGTGGTCGATCCGATGGCTTTGTTGACCGGCTCCAGTTCCATATATATGAGTCTCAAGTGTGCCCTGGCCATCGCCTCTCTGCTTGGCAAATTCCGTCCGGACTGGGAAAAGGCCCTGCATAAATTGGGGGACGCCATCCGCAATAAACCGGATTGTTTTAATATGATCAAATCCCGCTATTCAATGGATTGGTATTACCCCATCCTTTGCGGGGCCGTCAACGGTTCGGAAGCAAAAAAAAGGATCGACAAATTCTGGGATAAGTTTACCGTTCCCGATTGGGGAGTCCGCTGCGTTTCCGACCGCCCCTGGGTCACCATGGCCGAAACCTCCGAATTGGTGTTGACCCTGGCGGCTCTCGATGATTTTGATCGGGCCGAAACGGTTTTCAATTGGTTAAGGGACAAAAAGTTCGATGACGGTTCCTATTGGATGGGGGTTACCTTTCCCGATACGGTTATCTGGCCTGAGGAGAAAACATCCTGGACTGCCGCGGCCGTGCTTCTGGCCTATGATGCCCTGAATGAGATGACCCCGGCCAGCCGAATATTCAACCATAGTTTCTGGGAGGCATGGGAATGGGGATACGGTCATACCATGGACCATCTCCCCATCGAACTTGAACCAATACCGATTGAATAAGAAGTTTCTATAAAACACTTTTTCACAGGTTGCTCAAAAAGGCCCAGATACAAGGCGTCCCGACGCCGGGAACCGCCTCGAAGGGGTGGGACTGAGCAATGCCTTTTAGCGAAGAAATTCCGAGGAATGAGGCCTACAGAGAAGTACGCCGCAATGACGAGGGATGAGGGTAATCCCGCCGTTGGCGGGATAGATGGGCCTTTTTCGGCAACCTGCTAATTAAAAAAACAAGGCTGACTTTAATTGAAAAGAGATCATCGTCCCTACAGCATCAAACGTCTGAGCCATCGGTTTGAAGTCTGGTATGTGAATCATTTCCTGAGCCCTCAATTTGAGGCGTTCGGCAACGATACCACCATCATGAAGCCCTGGCATGTGGAAGTGAACGGCGGTCCTATTTTCCTGGGTGATTATGCCAACATCATTGCCACTTCGGACAACAGGGTCCGGTTTACGGTATGGTCAAACCGGCAAGACGAAGGGCGGATCAAAATCGGGAAGTACTGTTTGATTTGTGCCGGCGTAAGGATCAGCGCCGCCACCGATATTACCATCGGGGACAATTGTATGCTGGCCAATCGGGTCTATGTTACCGATGCCGATTGGCATGATCTGTATGATCGGAGTATGTTTGTCGGGCAGTCTTCACCGGTCCGGATCGGATACAATGTCTGGTTGGGGGATAGCGCCATTGTCTGCAAAGGGGTGACCATCGGGGATAACAGCATTATCGGGGCCGGTGCGGTGGTCGTCAAAGATATCCCCCCCAATGTGGTGGCTGCCGGGAACCCGGCTGTGGTCCTGAAGCACCTCGATACGGATAAACCCATGCAGACCCGGGAAGACTGGTTCACAATCATCGCCCAACTGACCGCCGAAGTGAAAGAAAAAGAAAAAAACAATCTCAAGGGGAATACCCTCCTGGGATGGCTCAGGTCCATGGTATTCCCGGTGAAAGGGGATTGACGTCCTGTGAGAGTAGCCCTTATTGCCCCCCCTTATCCTCTGGAAGAAGCCCCTTCCCCCCCTCTGGGGTGACTTATGTGGCCTCGGCCTTCGAACAGGCGGGGGCCGAAGTCAAAATCATCGACTACATTATTTCCCGCTATACCCCTGAAAAACTGAAAAAGGAACTGGCCGAGTTCCAGCCTCATGTTTTAGGGTCCACATCGGTGACCATGAATTTTACAGCCGCCGCCGATATCGTTCGAACGGCCAAGAAAATCGATCCCACCCTTATCACCCTGATGGGCGGTCCTCATGTATCCTTCGATGTGGCCAATACACTGCAAACCTTTCCGGAAATCGATCTGCTGGTCATTGGCGAGGGGGAAAAAACCATATCGGAACTGATGGATCATTTTCAGGGCAAGGGGAATCGGGCCGATATTCAAGGGATCGCCTTCCGGGAAAATGGACAGATCATTAAAACCGAAAAAAGGGAGCTTATTGAAGATTTGAACCAATTGCCCTTGCCGGCCAGGGATTTGTTGCCCATGTCTCGTTATCAGGCCCTCGGATTTCCCGTTTCCATGATCACCGGACGGGGCTGTCCCTACTCCTGCATTTTTTGTCAGGGCCGAAAAATGGTAGGCAGCAAGGCCCGCTCCAGAAAGGCCTCTTTAGTCGTTGATGAAATCGAACAGATCCTGTCTTTCGGATTTACCCGGATCAATATTGCCGACGATTTATTCACCTCGGACAGGGAAAAAGTGCATGAGGTCTGTGAAGAAATCCGCAGGCGAAAGCTTTCCTTGACCTGGACGGCCTTTTCCCGGGTCAACACCGTGGACAAAGAGACCCTGCGATTAATGCGGGAGACCGGTTGTGACTGTGTCAGCTTCGGCATTGAGTCCGGCAATCCGGACATGCTAAAACGGGTGAAAAAAGGGATCACCCTCGATCAGGCCCGAAAGGCCGTGGCCCTTTGCAAAGAAGTGGGAATCCTGCCTCATGCTTCCTTCATGGTCGGCCTTCCGGGAGAAACCCCTGAATCCCTGAAAGACACCGGGGAGTTTTCCAAAAGTCTCGACATCATCTATGGATTTCATTTTCTGGCCCCCTTCCCAGGAACTACGGTCCGGGAAAAGATCGATCAATACGACCTGGAAATCATGACCGACGACTGGTCAAGGTATGATGCCAACAGCGCCATAGTCCGGACATCGGCCTTGACGCCTGAAGCCATCAATCAATTTGTGGCTGAATTTGATGAAGAAATCAACCAGGCCTGGGAAAAACAGGTTCAAAGGTACCATGAGGGAACCAACACGCCTGATGAAGATTTAAGAGTAGCCGGGCATTACCGGATGCGCCTGGTTTACAAGATGCTTTCGGAAGACCTCTTAGAGACCTGCGGTTCTTTCCTGGCCGAGGCCCAAAGTAGCGATCCTAAAAACACTTTCAAAACGCTCTGTCAACGGATTCAAGAAGCCACGGGATGCGGCCATGACCTGATCAAGGCCACTATTAAAAGTTTCATCGATGCCGGGTATGTCAAGGTAAGACAAGAAGATAATCGCCTCCTCTGGTACTGGACCCATAATAACAAGATCGATTTCCTGACACCATAAGCCTAAAAGAAATTAACATCTTGAGGCAAAGAGAACAAAACGTCTCCCGCCTCATTTCTCCCTGGCTTTGGTCTTTCACCCCTTTAATTTTGTCTCCGAACCCCGAACTCCCAACTCCAAACTTATACCCTACCTCCTGCCTTTTGGCTCCCATGGTTTAGTCGCCGAACGACGAGCGTTCAACGACCAACGTCTTTTCCTCTACCCTCCTTTGAGCTTTCAGATCTGAACTCTGCTGTAAGAATGCGATTATCCGAATACGGCGGGGACCTCCATTATATTGTTCCTGAAAACGGCTGGTCTTTTCAGGTAACAATGGTTTTACCCGTGTGGACAGGAGGGGGAAAATGAAAATTTTCATTGTAGAGAATGATACTACTGCGGTTGGCACTTTTATTGAGGCCCTATCCTACCTCATCCACATAATCTTCCTGCTCTTCTTTAACCCTGCCGAAAGATATTGGCTTAGGGGCATCAGAATAACTTGAGGATATTTTTTTTAGAGAAAAGGGAGCAAGTCGCCGTTTGATTTATGATTCAGTAATCTGTTTATTACCATGCTCGATGAACCATGATGCCGGGCATGGGATAGTGTTTTTCGTTGAGGCAATAGATTACCCCCCCTGTCTTCATTACCGTGGCGGCAAGAATAGCGTCATTAACATCAATTCCGTGGCTGGGATGCCATTTTCGATATAAAACCCCTGCAGTATCAATAAATGCTTGATCAACCATCGATGTTTTGAATTGGGAAAGGAATAATTCGGTGGCTTCTTCTTCCTTGGGTCGCATGAAGAAGACAACCTCAGCTCGCTGTAATGCCCCAATCCAGAGTTCAAACTGGTCTTTTTCACGTAAAGTTCGAAAGAATTTCAAAGCATTTCGTTCCCCTCGGAGGTGCCAAATAAGGACGTCTGAATCGATGTAAGTCCTCATCGCTGATGCCGTTTCATCGCATTACGAAATACCTTGCGGGCCTTTTGAACAGTCTCCCCAGAAGATTCCAGACGTTTCCAAGCCCCGAAAGTCTCTTCCAGAATATCAACTTTTTCGCCTATTTCTGTTTTCTCCGCGTAGGCCAGGACAGCCGCTTCGATAACCGCTTTCTTGGTAGTATGAAGTCTCTGAGCTACATGGCCGATCTGTCGAATTATCGATTCATCTACTCGCGCTGAAAAGATTTTGTCCATAATCCCCCCTATCTTACGTAAGCATTATAACGTAAGGTTTTAAGAAAAACAACCCTTTTTCTTTCCTGCGAATTGAAACGGCAGATTTGATATCACCACCCAGGAAGTCTGTCACTTACTTCGTCAAAATAGGGTCCGTCAAAATAGGGACAAAGCCCATTTGTTTTGAAACAACGATTCGGCCTTATTCTCTATACATCTTTATCCCTATATTCTTCCTGCCCTTCTCTAACCCTTCTAAAAGATGTTGGCTTAGGGGCATAAAAATAACTGGAAGATATTTTTATGTCCAACCGGAGATCCAGATTAAGGTCGGAATCGACTTTGGTTTGCAATCGTTCAACGAACTTTTCGACCGGTGGAATCTCGTCGTTTTTCCTAAATGTGTCAAAAAGTGCTCTATAGAAGTGGCGGTTGTTGGCCGGATCGGCAAATAATTTAAACCGTAAATTTAATCGAGTGGGATATTTATTTCAAAATCTCTATATTTCGAACATCTGTTGAAATGCCCTTGGATTCCGGTCTAGCCCGACATCCAATATGAGGGTAATAAGGGGTTATTGAACGGTACGGCTTAGAAGGGAATAAACCCGACTGGGAACCAAAGAGGCAGGACCTCTTATCACTCTGCTCCCCAAAAGTCTCAGGAAAAAAAGGGTCGTTTTCCCTAACCGGGCCTCTTTTTTCCGTAATTTCCTTATTAGCAAGACCATGAAAGTCTCATAGTTTTTTTGATAATGGAGTTGGGTACGAGTGAAAAATCGAGAACTTTTCTCATCAAAAGGTTCGATAAGTCCATCGGACAAGGCGCGTTCATATAAGGGAGTGCCCGGCAAAAAAGAAAGAAAGAAAATATTGATTTTAATTCCCGGCGGCAATTGGAGAAGATAGCGGTAAGTCTGAATGATATCCTCCCGTGTTTCATAGGGGTTGTCGACAATAAAATCAACTAAAATATCCATCGGATGGAGTTTCTGGTCTTCACTTAAGGCGGCGATAACTTTCTGGGTCTTCTTAATTTGGACCTTTCGGTCATAAACTTCATCCAATACCCGTTGGCTCCCCGTTTGGATACCCAACTGGATTCCTATCATTCCGGCATCCTGGAGCACATCCAGTTTTTTCTTGTCATAGGTGTTGGCACTTATGGCGACCCCAAAAGGAATCCCAACTTGGGCTTTGTACTGTGCCGAAAATTCTTCCAATTGTTTCAGGGGGCGCATAAAAAAATCATCATCCCCAAAGGCAATAAAATTTATAAAATCGAACCGTTTTATTGCGGCACCCAATTCGCCCAGGATTCGCCCCACACTTAGAAAACGGGGGGGGATTTTCCCAAACATAGCCAAGTAGCGGCAATTATTGCAATAACTGCAATGGTGGGGACAGCCCCGGGAGGTTACAAAAAAAAAATAGGGATATTATAATGGTACCCGGTCATCCGTTCCTTAATGAGATCATTGGTCATGGGCAATAATTCACGGTCCAACAAAAACTGATTTTCCAGACCATAGTCGTAGTAAGGCAGGCTATCCAGATCCTTAAAAGGGGGCCGGACCGGGTTGATAATCCTTTCCCCATTTTGGCGGAAACCCATACTGGGCGTGTCCAGATAATCGAGCCCGGCCTCCATTTTGTTGACCAGTTCCACCACGACTTCGTCCCCTTCCGAATAACAAACCCCGTCAGCATGTTGGAGGGCCATATCGGGGACAGAGATACAATGAGGCCCTCCCCAGATGACCTTGAGTTTTGGAAAAAACTTCCTCGCATATTGGGTGACTTGAACCGCTCGTAAAACATAGGCGCTATACACCGCCAGCATTAGTACGTCCGTATCATTGAGAATCGAATCCAACAATTTCAGTTCTTCCCATTGATATTCGATAGGCTCAGGCCGGGCTAAAAATATATTGGTAACCCCATGATCGGCTCGCTTTAAGAGAGCTGAAATCAGGCGGGACCCGTCGGAAGACATTCGACCGGTCACATTAATTATAGTGATTTTCATCTGGGTTATCTCCTTACCAGGGCCCTGATTAATGACAATTTGATTGGTATTTACAAGAATTTGCCTTTTGATTGGAAGAGTATAGGGAACCCCAAATAGCCAGTCAAGGATAAAAAGGGGGGCAGGAAGAAGGGGGGTGTATTCCGGCCAGGTGGTCCCACTCTTTTAAACGGCTGATCGTATTATTAGTGATTCATAACCGGGTTTTTTTATAACTTTTTTGATCTTTAAGCGCCTACCGGTATTCCCGGTTACGGGTTTTATTAATCATTGATTAGTCCGATTATTGTAAATTATCCGGGTTAAAGTTATAAGTCTTTTGATAATATCTTAAGAAGGCTTCGACAATTTTTTGATCAAAAGCCGTGTTGACCCCTTCCTTCAAATGGCTTATCGCCTCATCGATCTTCATCGGGTCCCGGTAGTGCCGCTTGGCAGTCAAGGCTTCAAAGACGTCTGCCACCGCAATAATACGGGCACCTAAGGGTATCTCCTCTCCTTTCAAACCATTCGGGTAACCGCTGCCGTCCATTTTTTCATGATGGGCCCCGGCCAATAAGGGGATTTCCGAATAATTCCCACTGAAATTCATCTGGTCCAAAATCAATTTGGTTTTTAAGGCATGAGATTGTATTTCTAAATACTCTTCATCTGTAAGTCTCCCGGGTTTTTTAAGAATATCATCCCTTACCCCCAGCTTTCCATAATCGTGGAGCAGACCGGCTATGCCTATGACCTCACAATAGTCGTCACCTAACCTCATTTCTCGAGCAATGCCTATGGAATATTCGGTTACCTTTTCCGAATGACCGGCCGTTAATGGATCCCTGGCATCAATAGAAGCCGCCAGGACCCTTAAAATAGAATTAAATTGGGTTTTTTGTTGCTCGATCAACAGGGCATTGTTGATACTGATTCCAATCTGGGGGGCAATCCCCAAAAGGATACTTATATCTGTTTGCGTCAACTCCCTTTTTTTCCCGATATTATCAACTACCAGGACTCCTAAAGAGTCTTTCTCGTAAATAATAGGACAACAAACAAAGGCCTTACTCCCGGTCTCCTTAAGGAATTCCAGACTTTTTTCTGAAATGTTATCTTTTATTTCGTCCATATCGCTGACCAGAAAAGGTTTTTGTTCATGAAAGGAAAGGACAAAAATCCCTTTTGATTCAGGCTTATCCAAATGAAAAAAAGTATTTTGAATGAAGGACAGTTGTTCCTCGTTAATTCCATAACCGGCAGAATAAATCAATTGCGTCTTTTCCGGATTAGCCAGGAGAATCATCCCCCGATCATAATCCAGCCGCAACTCCAGAGCGTTCATAATATTTTTCAGGATGTCAGTAATATTTAACTTTTTACTGATGGCCTGTCCGATCTCATTAATCATCAAGGCATTTTTATAATTGATATCAATTTGATCAATCTGCTGTTCGGCTGCCTGCCTAAAATTATTGATGGTGGTATTTAATTCTTTCTTTTCTGAAACATTAATAACATGGGTTAATAATATGAAAAGTAGCAGAATGGAAAAAATAACGATGGAATCCCAGGGGAAAAAAGGGATCAAAACTCCTCCGGACAGCAATAAAAGAACCGCGATAATATTTCTGATTCTTTTCCACATGGAAGACGGGGGAGGCTCCCAGGAAATCAGATAGCGGCAGACCTTTCCCCCTTTAAAAACACATTCAGGATGATCGGTCCGGGATAATTTATAATCAAAAAAATCAAAGATGGCCTGGAACATCCCCAATCTGTTTTCGCACTGATAAGGTTTTTCCTGAATACCTTCCTGCGGGGTTACGATAATTTCTACGGTATTGGAGGAAATTTTTCTGGACTGATAAATGGAGGATTTTGAAAACTTCGAAGTAATATGTCCTAAGATGGAATAGGCCATTAAGGGGCCCATCCAGGCCAGAGCATATTGTTTAAATAGTCCCACTCCCTTCGAAGAAGCCGCATATCGCCCGGCTTCCCGGGCGATATCCTGATTTTGGGTTAATTCCACCAGTTTTTCATGGAACCGGTCATGTTGGCCTTGAGTAAACCAATGCCCTTCGTCCGTTATCTGATAGGGTTCTACCCCGGCATATTTCAATAAATCATGAATACTGACATAAGGATAATTTTTTTTAGTAATTCAACATAGGTATTCAGTATCCTACTGTTATATAAGGGTTTTTCAGACATTGGA
>CAWAKF010000003.1:0-60580 GCA_963782435.1 uncultured delta proteobacterium | reverse complement strand
ACGGGCCGGGGTGAAGACCACGTCACAGGGAGGTCCTTTGATACAGTTTTCCCGAAACAAGATAGGCTCTCCCCTGGCGATATCGGTACCTTGATTGCCTTACCATTCTACGGTAAGGCCGCACTGGATCGAGGGACTACCTTATTTCTGGACTCCCGGAACGGGTTGAAACCCTACGGGTCGACCTTGGTTGAGAATATCGAAGCCTTCCTGGAAAACTATACACCAGTCGATGAAACATAAGTTGACCGCCTCTTAAAGGCTTTCGGGGTAGAATCGGACGGTCACACGAATCAAGAAGAAGCTCATCAAAACTCAAGCACATGTTCCAGCAATGAACGATTAAAAAACCTTATCCAGCAATGCGCTTTTCTGAAACATTGTCAATACGATGCGCCTACCCTGCAGAACCCGAATGGTACACGCTGATCAGCCTCTTGGCCCACGAATTTGGCGGGCCTGCCCTAATTCACGAATTAAGCCGTCCCTATCCCGGATACTCGCAAAAAGAAACCGATGATAAAATTACCCATGCCCTGAATGACTGCCCTGGACCGCCAACCTGTGAGACGATTCAAAAAAATTGGTCCGGCTGTGATTGCGGCTGCGGGGTCACGACACCGTCAGGATTGATGTGGGCGAAAAAGGGTGATGAAGGTGGTGGTGGTGATGATAATATTCTTAAGGAAAATTTTGTATCCGATTCCGAACTGATCCCTATTACCTCTTTTCCCTTCGGTGTTCCCTATCGTCTAAGGCAGTTCATTTTCAAGGTTGCCGATAGCCACCATACTACAAGGGAGATAGTAGCCGCTTCGATCCTCCCTATAATAGCCGCCGCAATTGGGACTGGTTTAAGGGTCAGTCCAAAGAGAAGCTGGGAGGTGGCCCTCTTTATTTGGCTGGCAATTATCGAACCAACTGGTGCCGGAAAATCTCCTGTCCTTGATACACTATGGGACCCTCTTTTCAGTATACAGAAGGATCTCTCGGAGGAATACCAAGCCGAAATGAAGGTTTGGAAAGAGGCCGAGGAGGAAAGAAAAAATACCAAGAAGGCAAAAAAAGGAGAAAATCCGGTTCATCCGTCCGAAAATGAAAAACCGGTATTGAGACACCTGTTTACCAGCGATTGCACGGTTGAAGCTTTAGGCCGAATCTTTTCCGAAGATGGCCACGGGCTTGTTATTTACAGGGATGAACTGGGGGGGCTCATGCTCGGGTTCAACCAATACAAAGGTGGCAAAGGCGATGATCGCCAAAAGTATCTATCTATTTTTGATTGTCAGCCTTTCAAAATAGACCGAAAAACCGAGACGCTTTTCATAAAAAAATGCGGGGCCTCGATTCTTGGCGGAATTCAACCGGGACTATTACCACAGATTTTAGGGGAGATGTCCTTTATAGACGGGCTTGCCCAACGGTTTCTTATGCTTCATCAAGACACCTCCTGAAAGATTCAATGAAAAAGCCTTAGAGGAAGAAAATCAAATCTTTTGGCGGGACCTGGTTAAGAGATGCTTCGACCTTTTGGAATCTACAGAAGATCTCCAAGTCCTCATTTTTACCGGGAAGGCCCGGAGTGTTTGGGCTGATTTTTTTAATGAATTATATACCGTTTTACCGTTTTTAAGTGAAAAGGCACAAGGGTTTATTCCAAAAGCGATTACCTATTCTTTGAAGTTCATTGGCCTGGTTCATGTTTTGGATGGTTTGTTGAGATCTGGAATAGAGAGAGTGTGATGCCTTGGAATCCAATCATTCAAAAGAAGGCTGTAGAAAAAGGGATTCGGCTCTCCCGATTCTTTTTAGGTGCAAACAATTAAGGCCCTTGCCTTGTACGATGAGGAAAGAAAACCCGTAAATGGGCAGAAGGTTCGTCTAATTCAAGTCTTATTTGTTTTACGGGAAAAGGTTAAAGGCGGACGGCTGTCTTTGGGTGAGATCCGAGACGCTTACAATGAGGGTCTCCCCCAAATTGTCACCCTGCCAAATGATAATCTGATTCTTTCTGCTATGTTGCGGTCCTTAGAATTGGAAACAACAAGGGGAGCCCATGGCTGGGCCACCCTTATTTGGGATGAAAAAAGGTTAGAAAAAATATTTAAGGATACCATCACCACCATCACCCACGTCACCTCAGAAGAGGATTTGAATCATTTCTTGGGGGGGGACGGTGATGATGGTGACGTAGGTGATGATCTTTCTATGAATTTAAAAGAAGGGATTCTATGACAGGGGAGGAGATAATTGAAAGATTGGCTTCTGAGGGAATTAGGCTTTTCCTTTCGGGCGACCGGTTGGCCTACCGCTATGAGGGAGAGGGAGAACCAGATAAGGGGTAATGTTCCCCCCTTACTGGATTCCTTGAAGCGAAATAAAGCCGAAGTCATGGCTTTATTAGAGGCTGGGCAGGTGAGGCCCAAAGCCAATCGCAGGGGAGAGGTGGCGCCAGAAGTTAATAAAGCCGAAGGCTCTCCCCAAATCCTACTACCAAGAGAGTTGATCCTTGCTGTCCCGGAAAAGATCAAACCCAATCTTTTTGGCCAGTCAGACAATCCTTTCCTTCAAATCTTTCGGAATGCCTACGATCGGATTCAGGAAATCTATGAACCATGGCTGATTCCTTTCATTAATAGGGAACATCCGGCTCGGTTTGAACGAATGGAAGCAATCAGGAAGGAACTGGACCGTCTCTATTCCATTCAGGCGCTTGTCTCACCCTTGGCGGCGGGTGAGTCGGAATTGAAACGCTTTGAGGAGCAAGCAGAATTGTGGCGGCAGTGGTTTTACCATCCACTTTATCTTTTTTATCAATCAGAAGAGATGAAAGGAGACGATGAAATGAAAAAGGTAGAAAGCGAAGAGGAACGACGAGAGAGGGAAGCAGATGAGATAATGACAGACTACGACCGGCATACAGCATCGCCTACAATGTAGGTTGGAAACCCCTAAAGACGAGAGAATGGACTGTAAGGAATGTCGAGGAGAAGAAGAGGAAGAGGAGGCATAATGGCACGGCCCCGGTTTAGGGGGAGAGTAAGATCTTATCAGGAGTAAGGGATTAAGACGGAGTAATCATGGAATTCGAAGATTGACCTATCATCAAGAATTGGTTTCGGTTTCAATTCACCAAAAAGATAAAATTTAACGGTTACACTTTAGCTACATGCCAAGAAAAAGACCAAATAATCTAATAGATAAACCGGCACAGGGGATATGTAATCCCTTGTCCATGCGGTTATCTACCCTAAAAAAGAGGAAGCGAACTATCTTGGCCGGAGTGAATGGGGAATGAGGGAACGGAATAAACGATAGATAGGTGAAGGGTATGGAAGCCAAATTATCATTGCCAGAAGAGCTTATTGATCAGATCGTTGACAAGCTGGTGGGGCGGCTGGATGAAAAAATCCGTCCTTCCCTGATGGATGTTGATCAATTAGCCAACTATCTCAATGTACCAAAGGGCTGGCTTTATGACCGGACAAGGGATAAAACCTCAGGGTTTCCATGCATCAAAATCGGTAAGTATGTGCGCTTCAACCTACCGGAGGTGATTGAATTTTTAAAGGGGCAGGAATGATCTGCTGATATCCTATCATCTGCTGCTATTAGTTTTAAAATGATGACGATGAGTTATGGGGCCTGCTACCAAATTGCTACCATATTAAAATGATAAATTGCTTGACTTTTTTGGCTACCAATGGTAGACTACCACCATGACTGGGAAGAATTGAAATCCTGGCGTTTAATACGGAACCTGACCCTCGAGGAAGAGTTAGGAGAATCTGCCGGGATTGCCAAGAACAGTGTTTTCCGCTGGGAAGCGGGAATGCGAAAAATCCCGCCATTTCTTCATCTGGCCCTCAAAGCAATAGATCTAAAGAAAGGAGGTGAGAAAAATGTCGTGCGTAAGAAAGCGAAGAGGAAAATGGGTGATTGATTTTTATCAGTTTGGACATCGACACATGGGAAACTGTAAGAACCAATAAGAAAGATGCGGAAGAAAAGTTGGCCGAGAGGACCCTGGAAGTCGGTAGGAAATTTTCCAGCCGATAAAACTTTCGAAAAAATTTAAGGAAGTATCAGCCGAATGGTACCAGAACCAGGTGGAGACGAAGAAAAGGCCCAAAACGGCCAAGTATTACAAGGACATTAAAGCAATCCACTTAGACCCCTATTTTGGAGAGGTCAAGGTGGGACGAATCGATTTTGCCCTTATCGAAAAATACATGGCCTTTAAGCTGACGAAAGGAAAACTTAACAAGGATTCAATCAATAAAACGGTAACGGCTTTAGGAACCATTTTGAAGTATGCCGTGAGAAGGAAATTCATTCAATCCAACCCGGTTCCAACGTGGAGCGTTTTCGAAAAGGGGCTGATGAGGTTAAGGAAAAGAAACGATTTCTTGTCCCTCAAGAGATTCAGTTACTTCTTAAAAACGAAGATCAAAATGGGGACCGATTATCATCACCACGGTTCTTACCGGGATGAGAGAATCAGAGGTCCTGGGCTTGCAGTGGGGAGATGTCGATTTTAATCAAGGTCAAATTTTTGTTAGACGGACCCTTCAAGGGGGGAAGTTCTATAACCCCAAAACGAAGACCTCATACAGGAGGATTGACATCGACCCGCAGTTGATAACCGAGCTTAAAAAATGGAAGCTCCGATGCCCTAAAGGGGAACTGGACCTTGTCTTTCCCAATAGTGAGGGCGGCCCTTTGGATGGTCTATATATGCTGAAAAGGATTTTTTATCCGGCTTTGAGCCGGGCGAAAGTGGCCAAGGTCAGATTTCATGATCTTCGGCATACCAACGCCAGCTTGAGGATTGAGGCCGGCCAGAATCCCAAGTATATTCAGGAGCAATTAGGACATAGCAGCATACAGGTCACCATGGACATCTATGGGCATCTGCTGAGATCATCAGATCAAGACGCGGCCATTAAATTAAGACAGGTTATTTTAACTTCTAAAAATGATGAGCAGCCAGATGATAGTAGCAAAATGGTAGCAGAGGGTTAAAGGAGGTCTCAATGGTAGGTCAACTCATTCGTAAACAGTTGATTTTAAATGGAGCCGGCGATGGGATTTGAACCCGCGGCCTGCTGATTACGAATCAGCTGCTCTACCCCTGAGCTACGCCGGCCCGAAGAGGATAATTTCATATCCGGTTGAATTTGTCAATAAAAGGATGAAAGACTTGAATTTCTTCTTGCCTCAAGAGAGTCAGGGCGATCGACAACGAGGGCGATCTTTCAGGGAGCATTGCAATTCTATTCAAGAAATGCTATGAGTTCATTAATTATTAGCTTATTTTAAACCGATCAAAGCGAGGGAGCTATGAATCTGAGAAACCCACAACCCCATTACGGTCTGGAACATCATGGAATAAAAAACGTAGGGACCATTTACTGGAATCCGCCGACCCCGGTCCTTTACGAAGAGATTGTCCGACGCCGGGAGGGGGTCATGGCCCATCTGGGGCCTATTGTGGTCCGGACCGGGCATCATACCGGGCGGTCTCCCAATGATAAACGGATTGTTCGTGAGAAGACCAGCGAGAAAAAGATCTGGTGGAGTCCGGTCAATGTCCCGATGGACCCTGAAAAGTTTGAAGTACTCTATTTCCGTATGCTGGCCTATCTCCAGGGCAAGGATGTCTTTGTCCAGGATTGCTATGCCGGAGCCGATCCTAAATATCAGGTGCCGATCCGAATCATTACCGAAAGCGCCTGGCACAATCTCTTTTCCCGGGATATGTTTGTTCAAATAAAAGATTGGTCGGAGTTGATTCACCATGTCCCTAAATTCACCATCATTAATGTCCCCAAATTTCATGCCATGCCGGAAATGGACGGAACCAATTCCGAGTCCTTTATCATTGTCAATTTCGGAAAAAGGTTGATTTTGATTGGTGGGACCAGCTATGCCGGAGAGATCAAGAAATCCGTCTTTACCGTTTTGAATTATCTCTATCCCCAGGAAAAGGTCCTGTCCATGCACTGCTCGGCTAATGTGGGCGAGAAGGGGGATGTGGCTATCTTTTTCGGTCTGTCGGGGACCGGAAAGACCACCCTTTCGGCCGATCCGGAACGGCTTCTGATCGGAGATGATGAGCACGGTTGGAGCGATAAGGGCATTTTTAATTTTGAAGGGGGGTGTTATGCCAAAGTCATCCGTCTATCTCCGGAAGCCGAACCTGAAATTTTTGAGTGTACCCGAAGGTTCGGTACCATCCTGGAGAATGTCGCCATTGATAATGAGACCCGTCGGATCGATTTGAATGACGGCTCCTTAACGGAAAACACCCGGGCCGCCTATCCTATCAGTCATATCACCCGGGCCGTTCGGTCCGGGGTCGCCGAGCCCCCCCAGAATATCATTATGCTGACCTATGATGCCTTTGGTGTGTTACCGCCTATTGCTAAATTAACCCCGGAACAGGCCATGTATCAGTTCCTTTCCGGTTATACCGCCAAAGTCGCCGGAACGGAAAAAGGACTGGGAAAAGAGCCTCAGGCCACCTTTAGCACCTGTTTCGGCGCTCCCTTTATGGCTTTGCCTCCAACGGTTTATGCCCGACTTTTAGGAGAACGGATTAAAATCCACAAAGTTAAATGCTGGCTAATCAATACGGGTATGTCCGGCGGATCATTTGGGACCGGGGAACGGATCAGGATTGCCTATACCCGGGCCATGATCCACCAAGCCCTGTCCGGAAAGTTGGATGGGGTCCCTACCCAGACCGATCCCATTTTTCAGCTGCAAGTTCCACACTCCTGTGCCGGGGTGCCCAAGGAGATACTTGATCCCCGATCAACCTGGCGTAAACCAAGAGAATACGATATCAAAGCAAAGGATTTAGCCGCAAGGTTCAAGGATAACTTTAAGCAATTTTCTTCAAAGGTCTCACCCAGGGTGAAGAGCGCCGGACCGACGGGCAGTTAAGAAAGCATTTTTCAAATGAGGGATATTGACAAATACTGACTGTAGGAAGTAACAAGATGAAGTATAGTTAGATTTTAATTGAAACGCTTTTTGGGTCCAGTCGAGGGTTAGACGGGTCGCTACCTTTTGTCGGCATGTCAAGTATTTCTCGAACTTTAAATGATAACGCTCTAGATGTAAAAGGTTTTTTAAGTAAATGAGTCTTTTCGTTGAGTATCCCGTTTCGGATGACCGCGTCATCGGTATATCCGGACATATAGAGAACCCTGGTTTCTGGATGCCAAGTGGTTAAGGATTCGGTCACCTGCCGCCCATTCATACCGGGCATGACCACATCGGTCAGAAGCAGATGAATAGGGTCTTGAAACTTTTGGGCCATCAACAAGGCTTCTTCTCCATTTGCGGCTGTCAAGACATAATATCCGGATAATTCCAAGCCCCCTTTGATTGATGTCCGAAGCATGACTTCATCTTCAATTAATAAAATAGTTTCCGAGCCCTGGGGGACCGTCTGGGGGGCCGAGACCATTTCCGGTTTTCCCAAAGGTTCTGGGGACCGAGGGAGATAAATTTTTATTGTGGTTCCCTGCCCCAATTCACTATACACCCAGATGTACCCCCCGCTTTGTTTGACAATCCCATAAACGGTGGAAAGTCCCAATCCTGTTCCCAGGCCTACCCCCTTGGTGGTGAAGAAAGGCTCAAAAATTTGAGCCTGGGTTTCCTTATCCATCCCTTCTCCGGTATCGCTGACCGTGAGGACGACATAGGCCCCGGGGGAGACCACCGGGTGACATTCCTGATAGAGGGAATCGATATTGCAGTTAGCGGTTTCAAAGAGGATTTTGCCTCCCTTGGGCATGGCATCTCGGGCGTTGATGGTCAGATTCATGATCACCTGCTCGATTTGTCCTTTGTCGACCTTGATCGGTCCCAAATCCTTTTCTAAACGGGTGGTCAGTTCGATATCTTCCCCAATGATACGCAGGAGCATCCTCTTGATATCGGAAAGGACGGAATTCAAATCAACCACAGTGGGTTGAAGTACCTGCCTTCGGCTGAGGGCCAATAACTGGCGGGTCAGTGAAGCAGCCCGGTCGGCCGCCTTATTGATCTCTTCAACGAAATGACGGGTTGGGATGGCCTGTTCCATCCCGGTTAAAGTCAAATCGCAATAACCCATGATGGCCATCAACAGGTTATTAAAATCATGAGCCACTCCACCGGCCAATCTCCCGATAGCTTCCATTTTCTGGGATTGATAAAATTGTTTTTCCAAATGTTTACGTTCTGAAAGGTCAACAAAACTCTCAAGCAGGCAGGTTCGACCCCTCAAGACCACCGGAACAGCCGATTTAAGAATCGGGATGGAGGTTCCATTGGATTTGGGCAGCAGGGTTTCAGAATGTTCCAGGGGCCCGTTTAGCGCCGATCCGATGGGACATTTTTCATTTTCCAAGAGACAAAAAGAATGACAGGGAGAATCCAAAACCGCTTCCTTGGGGTGACCCATAATTTCCAAGGCTGTTTTATTGGCATCGATTATTTGCTGGGTTTCCTGATCGATGATAATGATTCCTGTTCTGATGGAATCCAGGACGGTTTTTAGTTCCCTTTGAGATTGCTCCAGTGTCTGGGTCCGCTCAGCTATTTTCTGTTTCAGCAGGGCCTGATTATTGTTTAAGCGTTGCCCAAGTGTCTTTTGGTTGATTGAGAAGGCCAATAGCCGGGCGTGAATCAGTCCAAGCTGCAGCAAGCCCTGTGCCCAGTATTCGATCGACCGGTCGGTAGCAATTAAAAGCACTCCGACGATTTCCAAGGATGCGGCAAGGGGCAAGATGAGAAAATGATTTCCTCCCACTCTGTCCTGATGAGAATAGGTCACATATCCCTTTTTGGAATTCAGGGCCTCTGCGATTTTCCCCTCGTAAACCAGGTCGGTAAATTGTTTCTGAGCTAAAGGGCCAAGCAGATCAGGACAAGAGAGATGATGAGTAAAGTCAAAAGTTCCTTCATTGATTAGAAAAAGAGAGACCGACCGACAGAAGGGTAAATTTAAAAAGACCTCAAGTTCGTAATGAAGGCTATCGGGATGGGCATTGAGGTCCGACCCATAGCCGGGTTGGGAAAGCATGCCCTGCAGAAAGCTTTCCCAGGCCGGTTCCTTATCTTCCCCGTTGTTAATTTTGAAAGCAGTATTGACTGGATTCACCTTATCGGGCCTTTCCCCCTTTATAAGAGGAATTGAGCGGTCTCCTCATAATTTTTCAGAAGAGAGGGGGTTATTTCTTTAAGCAAGCTTGGTTGGGCATCGATGATTTTCAATGCCTCTGGATTGGGCTGAGGGATGAAATCATCTCCCGGGTAACCCAATTCCAGTGCCCGGCAATAGATATTCCCCAAGTGCACGGCGGCAGTCAGTTCGTCGTATTTTCCTGGGACGATTCCGGTCTGATGATGGCGGATAGACTGAATAATGGAAGAAGGGAAACGCCACCTTTCCGCCAGGAGTGCCCCCGCCTCGGAATGTTCAATGCCGAAGACCGTTAACTCGGCCGTATACAGAGGCTGTTGACTTCTTTTGGAGAGGGCCAGAGCGGCAGCAAATTGATCTTCTGAAAATTCAAAAAAAACCAGTTTGCCGATATCATGTAATACTCCGGTAACGAAGAAATTCTCTTGGTGGGGTAGACCCAGAGTTTGTCCGACCAATCTGGCGGCTATGCCCACGGCAATCGAATGGCCCCAGAAATCCACCGGCCGGAAATCTAACACGGCGTCTTTTTTCAGGAAAAAATCCATTAAATAAGAAGCCAGGATTAAATTATAAATTTCATTAAACCCCAGGATGACTATGGCCCGGGAGATCGTATCGATCTGTCCGGAAAAACCATAAAAAGGAGAATTGACGACTTTCAGGACTTTGGTTGTGGATGCCTGATCGCAGGCAATGATATTGGAGACATCCTCAGTAGTCGACTTGGGATCGGCGAGGACATCCACTAAAGTGGAGTAGACCGTCGGCAGGGTCGAAAATTCCTGGATATTTTTAATGAGGTGGCTTGCCATCTCCATGATAATTTTTTCTCCTCAGCCCTTCTATTCCCCTTAGTCAATCCTGCCTTTACCGGCAGGAACGGCTAAAGGTATCTCCTAGAAATTTTTTTTCTGGGGCCTATGGACCTCCTTGCAAGGAACGTTCTGCCGCTCGCTCAATGGCCAACTGGATCATTTCTTCCTCAAAAGGGCTCTGAGGAAGCCAAATCAAACGCTTTCTGATTCTATCTTCGGCGTGTTTCTGGATTTCTTCGTCCCAAACGGGGGCATTTGATCCCTCTTCCCCATTTTCAATAATTACTGTTGTTACTCCCCAGGTCTTCAAAACAATTAAGTGGCGGGAAGATAATTTGCTCCCTTTACTCAATAAAATTTGGCCTAATCGATTGAACACCGGTTCAGCCAAGACCATTCCCGGTTCAAGGGTTTCTACGGGGGTAGAGATTGTCACCAGTACCATCCTTCGTTAAGATAGTATTAGATTCTTAACACCCAATTTTGATAATTTCTCCCTAACATTTCTCAAACTCACGACCATCCGTCTCGGAACGAACGATCCTGGATCATTTCAAAAGATTGAAACCGTCCAATATTCTTGGAGATCTTGGTTAAGAACCTAAATTTCAAATAGGTTTGGTTAGTCTTTCTGACTATATTTATCGGGATTCCTTGAGAAAAAGTTTAGAAAAATATTGAGTCAGGAGGGATAAATTTATAGTAGATGGAAACGGACCCGGAATAAGACCTGAAGGACCCTTCGGGGGGCATTCCGGGGGAAGAATTATTGCCGTTTTATTTGATAAGGTAACACGACTCGACGCCATTGGAATGAAGGTGGAATAGAGGGATGGCCCCGGACCTTTTTGGAAACCATCACTCCATTCCTGACAGTGTCGGCTTTTATTACCCTTTCAGCAATTGCTCGATTCGATTGACCAAAGATTGTGTATTAACCGGTTTCTGAAAGAAATCATCGGCAAAGGTCTCCATGCCGCCCCTTAAGGTGTAGGTGGTCGAGGTGATGTGATCTCCGATGGCGGTTAACAGGATGATCGGGATTTCTTTCAGGATTGGGTCCTTTTTGAGTTCATTACAGACTGCATATCCATCTTTATCGGGCATCATGACGTCCAGAACGATTAGATCCGGTTTTTCTTTTCGAGCCTTTTCTAATCCCTCAATCCCGCCATAAGCTGGAAGAGGGGCAAACCCCTTGGATTCGAGCATCATGCTGACGGTTTCCACCAGATCCGGATCATCGTCAACGATTAGGATTCTCTTTTTATCCATTAAACCTCCTTGTTAGATGAGCATTGATTTCTATCTGTTGATCTTTGAGTTTGCTGCAAAACCTATCACTTTTTAAAACAAAACACAAGTTGAAATCCCTTAAATTTTCTTTCTGTGGGGCAAGGCCGGTCCGTCCTTTCCCGGACTTGGGTAGATTCTTAGCAACGAATTCTGAGAATTTATCTCTAACTTTCCGCCAGTAACTATTTCAAACATCTTTGGTTAGGATTTCATCCTTCCTTGTAGATCAACACCGCAATCCTTATCCGAAATTCAGATTCATTCCTCACTTCCGGGTATATCGAAGACCTCTCCAATGGCTTTTACGGCATCTGACAACCTTTCAGAGGGAATAACACAGGAGCAGGTGGAGATTGAGGTGCTGATGGCCAGTATATTTATCCTCTTTGAATTGAGAGCCGTGAAGAAAGTTCCGGCGATTCCGGGGAGCTCTCTAAAGTGGGGGCCAAAAATAGAAACGACTGCTATTTTGGAATTAATGACAAAGTCCGGATTCCCGATCTGCGGTTTTATTTCGTTCAATATAACCAGGACCTCTTCACTTTTGGCCCGGGGTACACCAAAAAGGAGCTGACTTTTCCCCTTTTGGTTGAGTCCATGGATAATAAACTCCACATTGATGCCCCTTTTACTCAGGGATTGGAAGGTCAAACCGGCTATGCCTTGGTGGTCGGGAATATTTTCAATGCTGATCAGACTCAGACCGGTATGCTCAATTATTCCACCCAGTTTAACTTTTTTCATCCTGGTTTCCTTCTAAAGAAGACGGTTTCCCTGTTTACCTGCCGTTATCCAAAATTATGAACTGACCAGTTTAAGTATTACTCTCGGGCCGATGCTGCATATTGGAGCGGATCATGGTATGCCATAAAATTTCAGTTTTCGCCGTAAGGTGTTCATTCCAATTCCCAGAAGGCGGGAGGTTTGAGATTTGTTCTTATGTAACTGCTTATAAACATTTAGGATATATATCTTTTCATGCTCTGAAAGGGGGACAATGGTGACGGAATCCTTTTCCGGATCGACCGGAATAAGATGTGGAATCTCCCTTAAAGGGACCGGGAATGTTCTGGAAGTAATGGTCCCCCCTTGAGCGAGATTTATAGCTGATTGGATGATGGATTTAAGTTCTCTGATATTCCCAGGGTAGTTATATTGAAGAAGAATTCCAAGGGCTTCTTCTTCCAAGTGACAATGTTTCTCTCCATTCCGGTATTCTTCCAGAAAACGGTCTACCAACAAGGAGATGTCTTCCGATCTTTCCCGCAAAGGAGGCAGGTGCAGCCACCCACCCCTGATCCGATAATACAAATCCTTGCGAAATTTTTTCTCTGATATCAGCAATTCCAGATTTTCATTGGTGGCGGTTACAATCCTTACATCGACCTTTTGACTGACATTGGAACCTAATGGGGTATATTCCCCATCCTGAAGAACTCTCAGTAGTTTCCCTTGCATTTCCAAAGGGAGATTCCCTATTTCGTCAAGGAACAGGGTCCCATGATTGGCATGCTTCAAATATCCCACCCGTTCTTTTTCAGCGCCGGTAAAAGCGCCACGGGTGTGACCGAAAAATTCAGACTCGAAGAGACCGGGATTAATCGCCGCCATGTTGACCGGCATAAAGGGATAGCGGGCGCGAGGGCTCACCGCATGAATCGCCCTGGCCAGGAGTTCTTTGCCGGTCCCGCTTTCCCCGGTGATCAGGATGGGGACATCGCTTCCGGCATGTAGTTCGGCTTCTTTGAGCAACCGCATCATAGAGGGATTCCGGGTGCTGATGGCCTGAAAAGCCTCCGGGTGGGACAGAACCGGCAAAGCTTTTCTTTTTTCAATATCCAGAATTTCAAGAAGCCGTTTTTTCTCCAGGGTCCGTTTGAGAGAAAAGACCAGATCCTCTTCACTGATCGGTTTAACTAAGTAATCGTAGGCCCCTTTTCTGAGACACTGGACAGCTACCCGCACATCATTGACCGCGGTAACCATGATGCATTCGGTTCTCGGGCTGTTATTCTTTACGATATCCAGTAACTGGAGTCCGTCCATTTCCGGCATGGTTATATCAATCAAGGCAATGTCATATATCTCTTCGGCTTGTAACATATCCGCCGCCTTAACCGGATCATCCTCAATACGCACCTGATGAAAACCCGCACCGGCCAATCTTGCTTTCATCAATTCAAGAAAATCCCAATCGTCATCAACTATCAGAATTCTGGCTGAAATGGCGACCTCCCTGTGTAGGCCGTTTTGGCCTATGCCGAAATGGCACTATTAAATTAACATTTTGAAATAAAATATAAATAAGAGATTGTAGGCCATAATGGCATAGTTTGTTTAAAAATTCAATACTCCACTTCGTGCTTCCTGCAATTGTTTTAATATATTGAAATTACAAAAATAAGATCGTTTCAGAGACATGTTTTCATTGTGGCATACTTTTTGTTAATAAAATAATAAAAAATGGAAGGCTTACTAATAAATCATTAAGGGTAAAAACAGACCAGTCTTTTGGGGGGAGTTAATCCATATTTTACCTCAGCCTTTTGATCGGGCTGCGTTGCAAAACAAAAATGGGAGGCGGCCATGGGGTTAAGGGATAAAATCGAGGCAGGAGAATTTACTATTTTAGCAGAAATGGAACCACCAAAGGGGGTAGATGTCTCCGAAATGCTTTCCAATGCAAAAAGGGTTAAGGATGGCGTCGATGCCTTCGTCGTACCGGAAATGAGCAATGCCGTTATGCGCATGAGTTCACTGGGTGGGGCCATGGTCTTGGAAAATGAAGGGCTGCCGACAGTATTTCAGGTTTGTTGCCGGGACCGAAACCGTCTGGCAATCCAGGGGGACTTACTGGCGGCTCAGGCCCTGGGGATTAAAACCGTTATGGCTGTCGGGGGAGAAGATCCCAGCTTTGGAGATCACCATCAGGCCCGTTCCGTAAATGACATTGATCTTTTCGAGTTGATCAAAGTCGTCGAGAGACTCAAGCAGGGCAAAGACATGGCCGGGATTGAACTGTCCGGGGCCACGAATTTTCTAATCGGTTCGACCACGGAGGCGGGCACCAAGGGAAAATCGACGGAGATGGAAGTGGAAGAGATGATGAAAAGGGTCGAGGGTGGGGCGCGGTTTTTAATCACACCGCCCATCTTCGATCCCGGCCTTCTCGAATCTTACAAAAAACGGATTGATCTCCGGAAGGTCGCGATTATCCCTACCGTTTGCTGCTAAAGTCATTGGGAATGGCCCGGTATATGGTCCGTAACCTGCCCCATCTTCATATTTCGGAGACTATCATCGACCGGATTGCCCGGGCACCGGATAAGGTGCGCGAGTGCATCCTGATTGCCGTGGAAATGGTCAGGGAATTAAAAAGGCAGGGGTACAACGGGGTTTATCTGGCCACTCTGGGGTGGGAACATAAGCTGCCGGAAATCGTCGAAGGGATTTAGAGGAAAGGTCAAATGGAATCAAAACTTGAAAAAGGCCAAAAGCCAATGGTCGTAAATGGCAACAATACGGATTTGTCGGATCGGTGATGGTGGTCGGCGGCGGTATTGCCGGGATGCAGTCGCACTTGATCTGGCCAATTCCGGATATTACGTCTACCTGGTTGAAAAATCATCGGCCATTGGCGGACTGATGTCGCAGCTGGATAAGACGTTTCCCACCAATGATTGTGCCATGTGAATTATCTCGCCTAAACTGGTCGAGGTCGGCCGGCACTTGAACATCGAGATTATTGACTCAAACGGAAGTTCTTGGATCTGGAAGGAGAACCGGGACATTTTACGGCCCGGGTCGGCAGCAGCCGCGCTTTATTGATCTTGCCAAATGCACCAGCTGCGGGGAATGCGCCAAGGTCTGCCCCGTCGCCCTGCCGAATGAATATGATGAAGGACTTTCCATCCGGAAGGCCGCTTTTAAACAATATGCCCAGGCCATTCCTGGCGCGTTATGCCATCCAGAAAGCGGACAAGGCGCCCTGCCGGCTGGCCTGTCCGGCCGGACTGAATGTTCAGGGGTATGTCCAGATGGTCAAGGAGGGCAAATACAAGGAGGCCGTTGGAGATTATTATGGAGGAGCTGCCGCTGCCGGGGTCTGCGGCCGGATCTGTCCCCATGGGTGTGAGGACGCCTGCCGCCGGCAGTGAGGTCGACGAACCGGTTGGCCATCCGGGATCTCAACGGCTTGCGGCCGATCGGTTTCGATCCGCGGTGACACTTGAATACCCTCGAATGCCTGCCGCCGCGAGCCGGAAAAGGTGGCCATCATCGGTTCCGGACCGGCCGGCTTTCCGGCGCCTACTCATCTGGCGCGTAAGGGGTATTCGGTCACGATTTTCGAAGCACTGCCCGAGCCGGCGGGATGCTGACGGGTCGGCATTCCGGAACACCGGCTTCCCCGCGCGATATTCTGGACCGGGAAATCGAGAGTGATTACCAACCTGGGGGTTGAGATCAAAACCAGTCGCCCCTGGGTCGGCAAGGATCTGACAGTGGACGATCTGCTGTCACGATGGTTACAAGGCGGTTTATCTTGGCGATGGGCGCCCATAAGGGGATCGAGACTGGGCATTCCGGGAGAGAAATCGCAAGGGAGTCTCGCCAGGGCGTTCGATTTTCTGAGGGAAGTCAATTTGACCGGCAACGGCGCAGGCGGGGAGAAAGGGTGGCCGTCATCGGGGGCGGCAATGTGGCCATCGATGTTGCCCGGCGCGCCGTGCGGCTCGGCGCGCCGCGATCCGTATCATCCTCTACCGGCGCAGCCGGGACGAGATGCCGGCCTGGGAGGAAGAGATTCAGGCGGCCGAGGCCGAAGGCGATCAAGATCACTTACCTGACGGCGCCCCAGGAGGTGCTGATCGCCGAGGCCGGCCGGGTCGAGGCCATTCGCTGCATCAATATGGAGCTGACGGAGCCGGATTCCTCGCGGACGCAAGCGGCCCGGTCCCGATTCCCGGCAGTGAATCATGATATCGATGTCGATCGCTGCATTCCGGCCATCGGCCAGCGTCCGGATCTGGCCTGCATCGAAGAATGTGCCGGCATTCAATTTACCCGCTGGGGGACTACGGAAGTCGATCCGGTTTCATACGCCATCGGCCGGCGAAGGCGTATTTGCCGGCGGCGATCTGCAGACCGGTCCCTGGATCGCCATCGGAGCGATTGCCGCCGGTCGGGAGGCGGCCGAGTCGATCGTGCGCTATCTTGATGGCAGGATCTGGCACGAGGGCCCGGCGCGTGGGAAGGCGGTATGGAAAATCCGGTACCGGGCGATCCCGGATGAGACCCGTCAGGCCCGAACCGGGTGCCCGATGCCGCCGGTTGAACAGCGCGCCGGCAATTTTAATGAGGTCGAACTGGGTTATGATGAGAACGGCCGGGCGGGAGGAAGCCGGGCGGTGCCTGAACTGCGGGATATTGTTCCGAGTGCTTATCAGTGCGTGGACGCCTGTCTGGCCGAGGCGGTGGATCATGGCAGCAGCTTTGAAGAAAGGGAAATCGACGGTCGGATCCGTTATTCTGTGTCCCGGCAGCGAGCCCTTGACCCTTCCGGCTGGAGGATTCTATCAATACAAGCGAATCCCAATGTGCTGACCAGTCTGGAATTCGAACGCATCCTGAGTGCCTCCGGCCCCACCATGGGGCATCTGGTCCGCCCCTCGGACCAGAACGAACCGAAAAAAATCGCCTGGCTGCAATGTGTCGGGTCCCGGGATACCAACCGCTGCGGCAACGGCTACTGCTCCTCGGTGTGCTGTATGTATGCCATTAAAGATGCCATGGTGGCCAAGGAACATGCCGAGGGAGATCTGGACTGCGTCATCTTCAATATGGACATTCGTACTTTTGGAAAGGATTATGAAAAATACTATCTGCGGGCCAGGGACAAGGTCGGGGTCCGTTTGTCAAGGCCCGGATTCATACCTTCGACGATATCGCGGGAGACCGGCGACTTCGCATCCGATATGCCGATGAAAACGGCGCACTGAAGGAAGAAATCTTTGACTATGGTGGTCTTATCCGTTGGGATCCAGGTGCCGGAATCTTCCGCGGACCTGGCCCGGCGGCTCGATGTCGACCTGGACGAGTATAATTTTGCGAGACACCGACCCTTTGCCCCGGTTGAGACCTCTCGCCCGGGTGTCTATGCCTGCGGGGTATTTCAGGGACCCAAGGATATCCCCAGTTCGGTGATGGAAGCCAGCGCGGCGGCCTGCCTGGCCGGAGGCAAATTGCCACGGCCCGGAATACACCGCACCGGCGACTCGTTGATCTTCCGCCGAAATCGATGTGACAATGAGGAGCCGCGGATCGGGGTGTTTGTCTGTAACTGCGGCATCAATATTGCCGGGGTCGTAGATGTTCCCGCGGCCGGGACTACGCCGAAACCTGCCCCATGTGGTCTACGCCGGCGAGAACCTGTTCACCTGCAGCCAGGATTCCCAGGAAGAATGAAAGAACGTCATTCGGGAACACCGGCTGAACCGGGTGGTGGTGGCCGCCTGCACGCCAAAAACCCATGAAGAGATTTTCATGGATACCCTGGAGGCGTGCGGTCTGAACAAATATCTGTTTGAAATGGCCAATATCCGCAACCAGGATTCCTGGGTGCACGCCGAGACCCCGGGAAGCCACCGAAAAGGCCAGGGATCTGGTCCGCATGGCGGTTGCGCGGGCCGGGACCCTTAAGCCCGCTCCAGGAGAAGGTCATTACGGTCAACCAACGGGCCCTGGTGATCGGCGGCGGGGTGGCCGGAATGAATGCCGCCCTGGGTCTGGGCGATCAGGGATTTGAAGTCGTACTGGTGGAAAAGGAAAAGCAGTTGGGCGGGTATGGCCAACCGGCTGACTTTCACCATCGAGGGGGACGATGTCCAGAGCTATCTGCAGGGTCTGATCCAGCAAGGTGACGACATCATCCCCTGATTCAGGTCCTGACCCAGCGCCCTGATGGTCGGGTTCACCGGGTTTCAGGGCAATTTCACCACCGAGGTGCTGGTCGGTCCCGGGTCATGTATGAACGAAAGATCACTCACGGGGCGATCGTTATCGCCACCGGGGCTAGGAATATCGAGCCCGCGGAATATCTCTACGGGCAAAACATAAGGTAATGACCCAGGTTGAACTGGCCAGGCATCTGAAAGAAAACGGCGCCGGGGACTTGAACCAGGTGGTCATGATTCAGTGTGTCGGTTCGAGAAACGAGGAGAACCCCAATTGCTCCCGGATCTGTTGTCAGACCGCCATCAAAAACGCCCTGAATATCAAAAAGCTCAATCCCGAGGCCGAAGTTTACATTCTCTATCGGGATATCCGCACCTATGGGCTGCTGGAAGACTACTACAAGGAAGCCCGGGAGAAAGGGGTGTTCTTTTTTCCGCTTCGACGCCGGAGAACCCGCCCCGAGGTCGAATCGGCTCGGCAGACGGATCTAGTGTTCACTTTCCAGATCCGATCCTGGGGCGACAACTGCACGTGCAGAGTCGATCTGCTGGCGCTTAGCGCCGGCATGGTGGCCGAGATACCGAAGAGCTGGCCTCCATCGTCAAACTGGCCCGGACCGCCGAGGGCTATTTTATGGAAGCCCATGTCAAATTGCGGCCGGTGGATATGGCCACCGAAGGGATCTTCGTCTGCGGCACGGCCCACAGTCCGAAACTGATGCATGAAACCATCGCCCAGGCTTATGGCGGCGGCTTCCCGGGCCACGACCTTCCTGTCCCGAGAACAATTGACCCTCTCGGCCGTGACCGCCCGGGTGGATACCGAATTATGCGCAGCCTGCCTGATCTGTGTGCGGTCCTGTCCTTACGGTGTTCCGAGATCAATGCGGACGGCGTCAGTGAAATCGATGAGGCCCTGTGTCACGGTTGCGGCATCTGTGCCGCGGAATGCCCGGCCAAGGCCATTGAACTAACTGGTACGAGGACGATCAGCTCTTGTGCAAGATCGACGCCTTGCTGGAGGCGAGTCCTATGAGTCAGACATTTAAACCGATCATCATCGCCTTTTGCTGCAATTTCTGAGGGTACACGGCCGCGGACCTGGCAGGTTCGATGCGCTTGGGGTACCCGACGAGCATCAAGATTATTCGTGTTCCCTGTACCGGCAAAGTGGATGCGCTCCATATCCTGCGGGCCTTTGAAAAAGGCGCCGATGGGGTCTATGTGGTGGGATGCCGGGAAGGGGACTGCCATTACAAAAGGGGCAATTTCCGGGCCAAGCCCGGGTGGAGCAAATTCAAAAAATTCTGGATGCCATCGGGTATCGGCGGCGCAGCGGCTGCAGATGTACAACCTGTCTTCCAGTGACGGCCCCATGTTTGCCCGGTTTGCCGAGGAAATGCAGGCCCGAATTCTGGATGCCGGCCCAAATCCGATTCGAGCGGCGCTAAGAAAGTAAAAAGTTCAGCCGGGTCAGACCCAGACCGCCGGTACGGCGAGTTAGCCGCACTCTGAAAGTCCGGAGATCCGCGGAAATGGAGGTCACAAGCGATGATTGTGGCCGATAAAAAGCCGATTGAAGAAATCATTGATTACGTTAAAGACTATCAAAGCATTTTGGTCTCTGGGTTGCAATGAGTGCGTAACGGTTTGCGAGGCCGGCGGGAAAAAAGAAGTGGGCCTTCTGGCCTCAGCCCTGCGTATGTATTTTCTCCAGCAGGGGCGGGAAGTCAATATCGGGGAAAGGACCCTGGAACGTCAGTGCGATCATGAGTATCTGGAGGAAATCCGGGACAGCATCGATCATTATGAAGCGGTCGTGTCTATTGCCTGCGGGGTCGGGGTTCAATTTACCGCCGAGAAATACCACTCCAAGCCGGTTTATCCCGGCGTGAACACCCTGTTTCATGGGGGCCAACGAAGCACGGGGGGTTTGGTCCGAGCGTTGTCAGGGTTGCGGTCAGTGCATTCTGGCTATTACAGGCGGCATCTGTCCGGTTTCCCGTTGCGCCAAGCGGATCCTTAACGGGCCCTGCGGTGGGTCAACAGCCGGAAAATGTGAAATCAATAAGGAAGTCCCTTGCGGCTGGCAGTTGATCGTCGACCGGCTGAAGGCGCTTGGGACGGATGGATGACTATGAAAAAATAATCCCTATCAAAGACTGGTCCACGGACCGGGCCGGCGGACCGCGAAAAGTGGTCAGGGAGGATTTGAAGCTATGAAAGCCAAGACACCGAGTAAACTGGAAAAAATTCTGGCTTCGCGGACACTTGGCTGTCACTTCCGAATGCGGCCCCCCCCGCGGCAGCGACCCGCGAAGGGATCATCCGCAAGGCTGAAATGATTAAAAACCATGTTGATGCCATCAATATAACCGACAACCAGACCTCCATGACCCGTCTGTGTAGCCTGGCCGCCTGCATCCGACTGAAACTCATGGGGCTGGAACCGGTCTTGCAGATGGTCACCCGGGACCGGAACCGAATCGCCCTTCAAAGTGATATCCTGGGGGCGGCTTCCTTTGATATCCACAACATCCTCTGCCTGTCCGGCGACCACCAGAGTTTCGGAGACTGTGCCCAGGGACAGAATGTCCATGACATTGACTCGATGCAACTGATTCAGACCGTCCGATATATGCGGGACGAGGGTAAATTTCTGGGCGGCGATGCGATCAAACGTCCGCCGCAGATGTTCGTCGGAGCGGCGGCCAACCCCTTTGCGGATCCGTTATGAAATCCGCGTGCCGCGGCTGGCCAAGAAAATTGCCGCCGGGGCCGAGTTTATCCAAACCCAGTGCATCTACAATCTCGACAAATTCGAAGATTGGATGGACAAGGCCCGAGATCGGGGATTAACCGAGCAAGTTTATATCCTGGCCGGATTGACCCCGATGAAATCAGCCGGGATGGCACGCTACATGAAAAACCGGGTGCCCGGCATGGATGTGCCGGATGAAGTCGTCAAGCGTCTGGCAGACACCCCCAAAGAAAAGCAGGCCGAAGAGGGAATCAAAATCTGCATGGAATCCATTCAGCGTCTGAAAGAGGTGAAGGGGGTAGCCGGATTTCATATCATGGCCATCGAATGGGAGGAGATGGTTCCGGAAATCGTCGAAAGGGCGGGATTGTATCCAAGACCGACGGTTGATTAAAAAAGGTTCAAGGTCCAAGGCCTGTGGGCCGGCAGGAGGTCCAGGAAAAAACTCAAACCCTACACCTTGTACCTTAAACCGGTTTGCAGGAATACTCTTGAATCGGTGACAGCTATTCTAAACAGTAAAAGAAACGGGAAGCAGATAAGGAGGTCATGATGAACCAGCAAAAAAGAGTTTTAGTTATTGATGATGAACCGGATTTCGCGACCATTGTCCAGGGAAACCTGGAAAAAGAGGGTTTTAAGGTTGAAGTGGCCTATAACGGCGTGGAGGGTTTGGAGAAGGTACGGTCCAACCCCCCCGATGCCATTGTCTTGGATGTGATGATGCCTGAAAAGGACGGGTATGCGGTCTGCAAAGAACTCAAGAAGGATGACCGATACCGGGACATCCCCATTATCCTGCTCACGGCGGTGGCTTCCCATGTGACTTCCACCCGATACTCCCATTATGACGGCATGGCCACGGAAGCGGATGATTATATCAGTAAACCGGCCTCGGCCGAAGAAATCACCAAAAGTCTGAAGAGGCTGTTGGGACTGTAACTTCGCAGTTCGGAGTTGAGAGTTCAGAGTTGTTGGATTTGAGGCTTCGGGTAATATGACGTTACTCCGAACTCCGAACTAAATACTCCGAACTATTACCTTGAATCCTTTTCAACGGAAGCTTCGACAATGAAAGTCTTCTGCATCCTCAGTGACGAACGGGCAGGACAATCAAAATCCCCGATCATGTTTTCCCGGGTTTTGAACCGCCAGGGGATCAATGGGACTTATGTTCCTTTCGTCGTCAAACCCGAGGATCTTTCCCAGGCTGTTCAGAGTATCAGGATACTGAATATGGCCGGGGCCAATATTACCGTACCCTATAAGGAAGCGGTTATCCCTCTGTTGGATGTCCTTTCCGAAGGGGCGAACATCATCGGGGCGGTTAATACGATTGTCCGGGATGGGGATCGTTTAAAGGGGTACAATACCAACGCCATCGGGATTATGGATGCTCTTAATGAAGCAGGGTTTGAGGTGGACGGAAAGGCGGCCTTGGTTTTTGGTACCGGCGGTGCAGCCAGGGCGGTGGTCTTTATTTTAAACTGGTTGCGGGCGGCAAATATCTATGTTGCCGGACGAAATCGGGGTAAAACCAAGGCTCTCATTGACTCCTTAGGTGGGGTGTCGCTGGATCTGTCATCCTTCTCCGAACCCTCAATGCCCGTGGATATTGTCATCAATGCCACCGCCGTTTCCAGCGGTGACGAATCTCCGGAAATGGCCGATTTGGTGAGCCGACTCGAAATTCCCGGTTGTCAACTGATTTTCGATCTTAACTATGGACGCCAAAGAAATTTTTGGGAAGAACTCGCCCGGTCCAAAGATATTCGTTTCATGGATGGTTTGTCGGCCCTGGCCTACCAGGCCCGAAGGGCCTTTGCCTTATGGACGGGATTACAGGTTCCGCCTGAGGAATTTTTAGCCGCTTTGCATGAGAATGAAGGGGTAAGGTAAAACGAAAGACGACGAATCATCCCTGCGAGTCGCGGGTTACGGGTCGCACAATTTTGGAAAAATGGGCTTCTATTTTTAAACCCGCAACCCGTAACTCGAAACCCGTAACAATAATTGTAAAGGCCCCAGGATTAACCCGATTGAACCGGAAGCAGAACCGTAAAAGTTGATCCCTCACCCAGTGTGCTGGTCACCTCAATAATCCCCCCCAAAGAATCCACCAACCCTTTTACAATAGGAAGTCCGAGCCCTGTTCCGGTGATATAACGGGTCCTTTCATCCTTAACCCGGTAAAAGCGATCGAAAATTTTTGTGATGTATTTTTCGTCGATTCCGAAGCCGTTGTCCGACACTTTTACCCGGATATTGATTCCGGCTTTGTCTATTTCAACTCGAATCCGGCCCCCTTCCTGAGTATAGGTAATGGCGTTGGTGATCAGGTTTCCAAAAATGCTTTCCAGAGCCAACGGATCCGCCTTGACGTCCGGCAGGTTTTGGGACAAAACCTCAAGGGACAGGGTTTGATGTTTGGTTGTGGCCCTGGTGGAAAGAAAATCAACGATCCCTTTTATTAATTCGTCCAGCCGGACCGGTTTAGGATCCCGTCCGGTGATCCCTTCTTCAATGCGTGACAGGTCGAGCAAATCACCTATTAAAGAGATTAAACCCTGGGTTTTCTCTTTGGCCCGGGCCAGCAGGTGTTGATGTTGATGGGGCTCGGTCTGCACCAGGTCTCCGACTACCAGGGCGATCTGTTCGTGGATGGTGGATAAGGGTGAACGTAATTCATGGGAGACCTTGGCCACAAATTCTGATTTAAGCCGGTCCAAGGCCTTCATGGAAGTAATGTCAATAAAATTGATAATGGCTCCGAGACATTCCTTTCTTTCTCCCAAGACCGGCTGGGCAATAGCCCGGAGGTAGGTGCCATCGGTCAGGCCAAATTCCTGTTCGGGGATGTCCCCGTAGTCTACGTATTTCCCCTTGGAAATATCCAAACCCAACGTGCATAAGGCTTCATCCAGTACATAGTCCTGTATCGGCCGGCCCGGTACGGTGTCCGGAGGCAGCTTCAACATTTGCTTGCAAGAGGGGTTGATCAGCACTACCTGACCGCCGGTGTTGGTGACCATGACCCCGTCCGGCAATGATTCGATGATCGTGCGAAGCCGGCTCTTTTCGGTGTCCAAATCAGACAAGGTGCGTGCTTTTTCCTGTTCCAGTTTTTTGGCTTCCCGGGTTAGGCGGATCTTGTCCGCCGCGCGATTAACTACGATGCGCAGCTGGTCCGGTTCGAAAGGTTTGGATATAAAATCATAGGCTCCCTGCTTCATGGCTTCAATGGCCGTTTCCACCGTAGCATAACCGGTAATGACAATCACCAATAGAGAAGGGTCCCATTCCCTGAGGCGTTTGAGGACCTCCATGCCATCCATCCCGGGCATCTTCAAATCGAGAAGGACGATGGCCGGGTGGACGTTTTGGAAAATCTCGAGTGCTTCTTCCCCTCGTTTAGCGGTAAATAACTGAAAACCGATACGGCTCAAGATACGCTCCGAGGCATCCCGGATATCCCGTTCATCGTCTACCATTAGAATCCGAATTCCCTCGACCTCTTTATTCACTTCGGTTTCCTCCATTGTCTTTTGGCATAATGGGCAGGTCGATGATGAATGTTGCCCCTGCACCCGGGACACTTTGGGCTTTAATTTCACCGCCTTGATTTTGTACAATCCCGTATACCAAACTTAATCCCAGTCCGGTCCCCTCTCCCTCCTGCTTGGTGGTGAAAAAAGGATCGAAGATTTGTGATAGAATTGTATCGGGAATACCCGGCCCGGTATCAGAAATTTCGATTCGAACTTGTTTTCTCTCGGGGATGGATATCGTCTTTATATGTAATCGACCCTTTCCTTCCATGGCCTGGGCGGCATTTAGAATAATGTTCATAAACATGTGGTTCAGTTGTTGAATATCGCTGTGAACCGACGGCAAGGCCGGATCCAGGTCTTTTTCGATGACAATATTTTGGAAGAGCGATTGATTTTCCAGCAAAAAGAGGGTTCGGGAAATGGCCCGATTAATATCGTGCTGTTGCCTGATGTGCTTGGTTTGTCGAGCGAATTCCAGCAATTCCTTGACCGTGTCCCGACAGCGTTCGGCATCCTCCATCACCCGGGAGAGATCTTTCCTGGCACCCTCTTCGAGGTTATATTCTTCCATAACCAATTTGGTAAACAGGGTGATGCCGGACAGGGGATTATTAAGCTGATGGGCCACACCGGCAGCCAGCTTGCCGAGAGAGGCCATTTTTTCCGACTGAAGTAGTTGCATCTGGGTTTTTTCCAGTTCAGCTTTCATGCTGTTGATTCCCCGCTGGTCATGAAAAAAACCTATCGTGGCTACTTCTCGATCCCCTTCGTAAACGATGGAAGCATTCAGATTGATCGGAATAGGCTGGCCGCTTTTATGGAGAACGTCCACCCCGTAGGATCTCAATTTGCCCCGCCCGCCGTAGTCGTCGCTTCGCAGGGCTTTCATAACCTCCAATTCCTTTTGATCGGGATAGATGTCGCGGATATCCAAACTTTCCATGGCCTCTTCCACACTGTAACCGAATATATTCGCCGCCATATCGTTGAAAATCAGGATCTGGCCCTTTTTGTCGGCGGCAATGACGCTGTCTACGGCACTCAGGATCAAGTTGCGAAGAAAGGCATTCGAACTTTGAGCCTTTTCATCGAATTCACCCCGATCGGGCAGATCGAAGTCCAAGCTGACAAAGGCTTCAATGTTATCACCATTCAAAATCGGATAGACATAGAGACAAGGTATTTTCGCCGAGTCGATATATTCTCCCGGTTTTGGCTGTACGGCCGGGCGTCGGGTTTCTCGGATTTTTGAACTGGACAGTGGATGCAGGGTTCCTGGCGATCATAAAAAGCTTGATGACAAAAACTGCCGATGAGCTTTGAATCATCCGATCCTTTTCCGGAGTCATTGACCGCCAAAATTTTGAAGTCCGGGGAAATGACAAGGAATCGTCTTTTAAAGGCCCCAACGGCTTTTAAAAAGTAGTTATTTTCCATTTCCGAATTCACTCGCCAGACTCCTTTTAATTAAATCGAATACGGCGGATTGTCCGGTTTGATCTTGGTTTCAAGGCAGGTATGAGTATAAGTTAAGGCGATAACCGGGTCAAGGGGAAAAACGAATTACAGAGGGCAGAAAGCCCGATGGATGTTTTCTTTTAACCCTTGCCCAATAACCATGAACTGTTTTGGGGGAACTTCTACAGGTTCAACGCCCCTTACTAAAATACTTAATTTCGTTTATAAAGCTTTCCAGCCTCTGGCTGCTAAAGTCGGTCAACATTGTTTTGAGATCTAACTATACGAGGCCTACTGACCGATCGGTTTCTTAGATCTGACCCACCAGCAACCTACGGGTACGTTCCAGTCGTTTGGCGATCAGAATGGATAAATTCTGCATGACTTTAAATCCCAGGAGGGGATATTGGGGGAAAAGCCGGTAAAGATCCTTCCGGTTGATGACGACCGCTTTGGTATTTTCCAGGCAAATGGCTGTGGTCATATGGCGAAAAGGTTCAATAAGGGCCGACCAACCAAAAGGATCTCCTCGTTTGGTAATCATTTCATAGGTGATTTCCAGCCCATTGGTAAGAGAAGTCTTCAAGGCCACAGACCCATGTTCCAATAGATAGACCTTTTCAGCTATTGAATTTTGAGAAAAAATGATGGCCCCGGTAGCAAAGGTTTTTTCCCGGCATAAAGGGGTCAGTACTCTTATCGTTTCGGCAGAGATTTTCTTGAATAAATCGCTTTGTTTAAACAGGGTTGTGAACATCAGAAATCCTCTCTTTGGGGATGGATGGGATTAAAACCTTGATAATTGTTCCCTGATCTACCCGGCTTTCCACCCGAATAAAGCCCAGGTGTGCCTCGACCAGTTGTTTGACGATGGGTAAACCCAATCCTGTTCCGACGATTTTGCGGGTTTTTTCACTTTTCACCCGATAAAACTTATCAAATATCCGGGGCAGATCTCCTTGAGCAATGCCGATCCCGTTATCCGAAACCTGAATAAGGAGATACTCGAATTCCGGTTTAACCAGGACCTGGATGGTTCCGCCTTCGGGAGTAAATTTGATGGCATTAGAAATTAGATTAGTCAGTATTTCCTCCATGGCCAGTGGATCGGCATTAATAAGGGGAAGATCCGGTTGGGTCTGGAGGGTTAGACTCTGATTCTTGGCTTCGGCTTGGGGTTGTAAAAAAGAAACTGTTTTTTCCGCCAAGGGAGAGAGATTTAATATCTCCTTTTGCTGAAAGGACCGGCCGGTTTCCATTTTTGAAATATCCAGCAGGTCCCGAATCATATCCAACAAGCCATTAGCCCGTTCTTGGGATCGGCCCAATAATTCCTGCTGTTTTTCGGTTACGGCGCCCGCCAGCCCTTGCAGGATGACTGAAATTTGCTGTTGAATAGCGGCCAAAGGGGATCTCAGTTCGTGGGCGACCATTGCCACGAATTCATTTTTCATCAGGTCCATGGCTTTTAAATAAGTAATGTCTTCGACTACCGAGACCGAGCCAAGGACTTCTCCCCCCTCCCCGGTGACGGCCGCGGTGTGGGCTCTGAGATAAACAGGATCAGGATCCCCTACAGAGGTTTCCTCAGAAATATTCCGGGGGCCTTCTTCTTTTAACACCTGAGCAATGGCCTCCGTCAGATTTTTTAAAGAAGGGGTTGCCGGAAGGGGTTTTCCGACCAGGGGATCTCCGGAAATCTTTAACAAGTGAGTCAAGGCCGGATTATGGAGGACCACTATCTGATCCCGATCAGTTACCAGAACCCCGCTGGCCATACAATGGATGATGGTCTGGATGCGGCTTTTTTCCATAGCCACGTCTTTGAGGTTTTTTTCCCGATCTTCTCTTAATTGGAGGGCCTCCAATTCCAGGGCACGTTTTTCCAAGGCACGACGGACCGCGTGTCTTAGTTGATCGGGCATAAAGGGTTTGGTGATGAAGTCATAGGCCCCTAATTTCATAGCCTCTACCGCCGCTTCGATGCTGGCATGACCGGTGATCATGATTAAAGTCTGATCCGGAAATTGCACTTTTACCCTTTGCAGAAGTTCCATTCCATCCAACTGGGGCATCATCAGATCGACTAAAATCAGATCAAAGTGGTGCTGTTGCATCGCCTCCCAGGCTTGAAGCCCGTTTTCAACCGATTGAATCTGAAGATTCTCCTTGGACAGAATCCGTTGAATCCCTTCCCGGATGACTCTTTCGTCATCGGCAACCAGGAGAGAAAAGGGTTGGTTCATAGTGTGCCCTTGTTCATTATATTTTGGCTCCATCTCATTTTGGAAACAGTCCTACGGGACTTGTTGCCTTAACAGGGAAAAGGCGGGACACCTTGCCCGAAGCTAAAACCCTTCCTCTGGAATACCCTGTTTGACTACGTGTCCGATTGCCTTTAGAAATGCTTTGGCATTAGGCCTCCTTTTATTTTACTTGGAAATTCGGGTCTGTCAACAGCGATGACAACAAATCGCCAGAAATTAGAGTCACCTTTCCGGTTGTCCTAACCGAAAAAGGGGATATTTATTGAATAAAAAAGAATAATATTTTTTATAACAACAGGTTATCTAATCAGTTGATAATATTTTTCTGGAGAAGTTCTTAATTTTAGATTTTTGTCTTCTCTTGTAACCTTGAAAAAAAGCCTTATATTTTTAGAAAAACAGTCTCCTGGACTTTGGAGGGAGAAAACTTCTCGATATCAAAAAGTTGAAAAGGAATAAGGGTTGGCTTAGACCATAAAGGGTTTTTTTTGCTATCTTACCCGCATTCATCCGTTTCAAAAAGTGAGGCAGAAAAATGATCAAAGAAAACATAATTGAAAAAGTGGCTACCTTTGCCGGGGGTTGTTTCTGGTGCAGTGAATCCGATTATAAAAAATTACCAGGGGTGATCAAAGTGGTTTCCGGTTATACCGGCGGCCATAAACAAAACCCCACCTACCGGGAGGTTTCGGAAGGGTCCTCCGGGCACGTGGAGGCTATTCAGGTCCATTACGATCCGGCCCAAATTTCCTATGATGCGTTACTGACTGTCTTTTGGAGGCATATAGATCCGACGGATGCCGGCGGTCAGTTTGCCGATCGAGGTCTTCAATACAGGAGCGGGATATTCTATCATGATGAAGAGCAAAAAATGCTGGCTGAAAAATCAAAAGAAGCCTTGAGTCGATCCGGAAGGTTCACCAAACCCATCGTAACGGAAATAAAACCCTCTACTGTCTTTTATGAAGCTGAGGAATATCATCAGAATTATTCCGAGAAGAATCCTTTGCGATACCGGAATTACCGGTGGGGATCAGGAAGAGACCAGTTCATTGGGTAGATAACTGGAGGAAGCAATCGGCTCCTGTTGAAAAGGAAAAAGGATATCGGAAACCGGATGAATCTGAATTAAAGAAACGTCTGACTCCCTTGCAATATGAGGTGACCCGAAAGAACGGCACCGAACCTGCCTTTAATAATGGATTCTGGGATAATAAGGAAGAAGGGATCTATGTGGATATTGTTTCAGGGGAACCCCTGTTCAGTTCACTGGACAAGTACGATTCCGGGACCGGCTGGCCCAGTTTTACCAAACCTCTGGATCCGAATAATATTGTAGAAGAAAAGGACGCCAGCCATTTTATGATCCGCACCGAGGTCAGAAGCAAGCAAGCTGATTCCCATCTGGGCCATGTCTTTCCTGACGGGCCGAAGCCTTCGGGTTTACGATACTGCCTCAATTCAGCCGCGTTGCGTTTTATTCCCAAGGCAGAGCTGGACAAGGAAGGATATGGGGAATTTCTTCCCCTTTTTAATAAAACTTAAATTTTTTGATCTACGCCGGCAAAGCAGGGGATACAGTAGGTTTTTCCTCCGTATCTTCGGGTGCGGGATTCCATGGTCATCTCCCCGCAAGCTGTGCAGGCCAGACTTTGTAACACCCTGGCCGGACGGGGAGCCGGAGTCGGCAGTTCCGTAATAAAAAACATCTTTTCCAAGTCGGCATTCATATAGGTATCAGGAAGGGCTTGGCGCAACTCTTCAAGACGCCTTTGTTCCGGCTCGGAAATAGTCCCTTCTGCCGCTTTGTTCATCAGTGTCCGTAATTCCTTCCCGGCTTCTCCCTGAATGCCTGAGTTAAACAAGGCCCGGAAACCTTTCCCTTCGGTTCGGTCAAAAAAACTAAAGGCCATTTTCCCGAAATCCCGGTGAATCAAGTTGCCTTTTCCGAAGGTACAACCGGTGAGCACCTGAATGGCATCTCCCCCGCACATATCGGTTTCCAACACCGCCACCAGGTCGGCTTCTTCAGACTTCCCTAATTTTTGGATAGCCAGCTCTGCGGCCCTGATCCCGATGGCCAACCCCGGACACCAGTGACCGTGAAAATCCTTGGTTTTTTCAATCAACGTTTTACTGATCGAACACGGCATAGCTTGTTCCTTTCTGCACCGAACAACTTAATTATTCACTTGTATCTTATATCCACTGAATTATAATAAAATCATTAATGATTATTAAGGATTTCGGATCATGTTAAAAACCGCGGCTGTAGTTCAACTCCTTTTTATTCTTCTGATCGTAGGGTTCAGCACATATCAGCTTTTTCAGGGCCGCTTTGAATTAGCTTTAGGTTTGCTTCCGTTTCTCATGGTTTATTATATTTTTGTCACCGTCCGTAACGGGCGAAAAACATCTCCCAAAAAAGAAAATGAGAGTTGATTAGGTTCCATGAAAGGGTAGGTAATAAATGGAGCCGGAAGGTGTAAACTCCCGGCCCCTTTAAATATTAGAACCTCCAGGTCAAACCGAATTCGATACCGCTTTCATTCAATTCGGACTGAAGGGTGACAGGTTGACCGTTTACGGCTGTCCCGGTTTCCTTGATTGTTTCTCCAAAGGCATACATATAACCCAGATTGATGGAAAAACGTTTGGAGACCTCGTATCCGATCCCCAAAGTCAGATGATTCTGGGCAATTGCCGGAAAGCCGATAATCCGAAAGGTCTCATAATAATAGGTCGGCATATATTTCCCCTGCACCTGGGTCAAGGAAGTTCCCGCAAAATTATTATGCTCTTTTACTGGATTATTCCCATAATTGTACCCGGCCCGTAAAGCCAACTTAGGAGTCGGCTTTACCTGAAAGCCAATAGACAGGACATACTGGTCTTCCCAGTCAAAATCACTGTATCCCTTAGCCCGGACCAGTTGATCCATTTTCCATTTAATTCTATCAGGAATTTGTTTGGGATCAGGTCATAGGCCACCCCAAAACCGGCTTGTTGCGGGGCTTCCAGCTCCATCGTATCGGCAGTACCATCCCCATCAAAGTCCCTCACCCTTTCATGTTTCACATTTTGGGAAGTCAAATAAGTGGCCCCCAGGGAAAGCTGTGTGAAGGGTTTGTAGACTACTCCCAACTGGGCGCCTATTCCATAGTTGGTTGACGATCCGCTCCGGAGGTCCAGTGTGGCATAATCAATATGGGCGGCTAATCCAAAGGATAAATTGGTGGTCGGTTGAAAAGAGACCACCGGGGCAAACTTCATTATCTGTAATTGGGTGAATTCGCCGGCCACCAGAGGGTATCCGCCAAAATTGGCAAACCGTTGCTGATCCAGGGGGGTATTCCGGTAATCGACCCCCATACCGGAAGAACCATAGGCCGCCAGACCGAATTTCCAAATAGGCATGGCCTTGGTAAGGGGGGTGGAGATCCCAATGGCGGGGATGGCTGACGAGACCCCCTTACTGTCGGCTTGATAAGTGGTCCCGCCCATGTCTATCTTTCCCTTCACCGTAGGCATGAAGAGGGTTCCGGAAAATTCAAATCCGTATCGGGGGCGGGGGTAAAAGCCAGGGTTGCAGGGTTTGAAAAAATGGCGCTGATGGCATCCTGGGGAGCGGCAATGCCGACACCGCCCATACTCCTGGAAGTCGGGCCGATACCGATCAAATTGTCTCCATTGGTGGCCAAAGCCGATGTGGCGCTTAAGGCCATGACGAACAAAACACTTAACAGTAAAATACTCCTTTTCATATTTCCTCCCTATTGTTGATAATTAACTTTTTTTCTCTTCTTCCAGTGATGTACTTAATGCACCAGGGCATCCGCAATCATCGAAGAAAGAAATTGGACATTCATCCCCATCTGATAATGGTCATTCAAATTGTTGAGTTGGGTATGGCAGTTTTCACAGGCCGTGGCCAGAATCTTGGCACCGGTTTTTTTGACCTGATCCACTTTCACCTTGGCCGATTTCATCCGAAAGTCCAGCGTTTCTTCTCCCAAAGCTACCAAACCGCCGCCGCCGCCGCAGCACCAGTTATAGCGGACATCGTCGGTCATCTCCCGGAAATCATGGGTCAGGTGCTGTAAAATATAGCGGGGTTCGTCAATCACCCCGGCATTCCTGGCGATCTGGCAGGGGTCGTGATAGGTGACCGGGTCTTTAAAATGTTCCTTATCCAATTTGATCCGTCCTTCCCGTAAGTAACGGGCATGGACCTCGGTAATCGCGGTGACCTTGAAAGGTTGTTTTCCGGATTGTTGTTTCATGACCCGAAAGGCCGTTCCGCATTCGCAGATACAGACTTCTTTGACCTTGAGACGTAGCGCCTCATTGATGATCCGATCCAGGATCAGCTTGGTCCGGGACGGATCCCCCACAAAGGCTCCGAAGTTGACTGCCTCGAAAAAACTTAAGGTCCAATTTTCTTTGGCGGCATTAAAAATGGCCGCTGCCGGGACGATTGAATGGGCCCCGGCCAGGGCTACATAGAGCAGGTCTGACCCTTCCCGGTCAATAGGGATCGGGGTTTGACCGGCGTCGCCTTTCCACTTTTCCACCACCTGGGCCTCTAAATTTTTTATGGCCGTCAAAAACCCCTCTTTAAAAAAGTCTAAGGACTTGCCTTTCTCAATGGAAGAGTCGGCCAGCATGCTCAATGTCTCTGGTTCGGCTTTAGCCCCGACCAATAAAAGCTTAGCAATGGACATCAACATTTGTGTATCGATCCCGTGGGGGCAATAGACCATACAGCGGCGGCAGCCTGTGCAGGAATAGGCGGCCTCATATAGTTCTTCCAGGGCCATCTCGGTCAATTCCTTGGGTTCTTCCATGACGGCGGCCAAAATTCCTCGGCTTTTGAAGTATTTTCTATAAATCCGCCGCACAATTTCGTGGCGATAAGCGGCAATATGCTTGACCTGACCGGTTGAAGCATAAACATGACAGGCCTTAGTACAGGTTCCGCAGCGGGAACAGGTTTCCAAATAAAGTCTCATGGCCTGATTTAATTTCGATTGAAAGAGTTTTAAAAGGTCCTCTCGGGTTTGAGTATCCATGGCTAACCCCTCCTTAATCGATTCATTGGGATGGTGAAAAAAGAATGCATGATCTTACTGAAAGGGAAGAAAATGATAAAAAGGTTGGCAAAAAAGACATGTAAGACCATCATGAAAGAATGACCCGCCTGGTAAAAGGCCGGTGGGAGTTCGGGCCGGAAAAAAAGCAGACTGGAGAGATAGGTTTGATAGTCTCCGGGTGAAAGTTCTGCGTACCCGTACCAGCGACGGGCCCAGTCCATTTGACTGCCGAAAAGGACGGTCAAAAATAGTAAAATCAGGAGATAGTAATCTTCCGGGATCGACAGTTGACGGGTAGGGGAGGCGAAACGACGAAAAAGGAGATATAGTAGAGCTAAGATCAGGGAAAGGCCGATAAACCCTTTGCCAAGAAAAATTTCGTGTTCCCAAAACTGAAAAAGAGTGAATCCCTTGAGCAACTCCAGGTGCCCGATTATCAGGAGCACGATGGCCAGATGGAAGATCATCAAGAAAAACCACAAGACCGGGTTGTGTTTCCGCACGGTGGGCAAAAGAAAACTGTCATGGAGGGCCCAGAGCCATTTGGGATTCTTTTCCGGAAAAATTTGCAGGGGTGCAGTTTGCACCGGCGCCCGCCAGACCTTGACCATCCGGCTGACAATTCCAACCACAAAAATGAGATAGGCCAGATAAACCATGGGAACCAAGACTATGTAGGTAATGGTTTGCATAAATTCCTCCTTTCGGCCGGTTACCCGGCAAAGGGTCAAAATCGCTATCGGCTATGAGGATGATCTTGTCAATATAACTAATAGAGATAAGCCATTAAACCCCTCTTGGCCTCCTTAATAAAAGGAATAAAGAGGGGAATTTAAAAGGTATTTTTTCCTGGCGGCCGACCGACGTAAAAGGATTATTTAGTGCGTTTGATATAAATCTTGATCAGACCGTCCCCTTGATCGGTTTTGAGGATCTCATTGCCGCTGGTCCTGGCCCAAGCCGGAAAATCGGCCAAAGCCCCCGGGTCGGTTGTTATGGCTTCAATGACTTGTCCTACTTGGATTTCTTTTATCCCTTTACTAACTTTGACCACCGGCATGGGACAAGGGAGCCCCTTCAGGTCCATCACTTTGTCGACTTTGATTTCTTCCATGGGTTTTTCCTCCTTAGCGTTATATAAACAATTGTATTTTACTATGCATCGCTTCTTCCAGAAACTTGGCTACCCCGCAATAGGTCAGGTCTGGGTAGCTGATCATTTCTTCACGTTTAAACCCCATCAGGTCCATAGACATTTCACAGACAAAAATCTTGACTCCCAATTCCCCGGCCATCTCCAGCATCTGTTCCAGGGAAGCGACATTTTTCTTTTTCATCAACGATTTCATCATGGCCGTTCCCATCCCGGCCATATTCATTTTGGATAACTTGACCTGTCCGGTTCCTTTTGGCAGCATGGTTCCGAACATGGTCCCCATCATGTCTTTGCCCCCGACTTTCTTCAGCTTATCCCTCAGTAACGGGGTACCCCAGAAGGTAAAAAACATGACCACCTCCATCCCCATAGCTACGGCCCCGGTAGCAATGACAAAGGCAGCCAAGGCCTTGTCCAGATCCCCACTGAAAACGATCATGGAAATTTTATCCTCAGGTTGATTACCGGCCAGACTCTCCACTTGGGTTTTTAGGTCAGCTATCTGTTTTTGAAGTTCTTCTTCCATCGAGTCCTCCTTTGTTATCATAAAATAGTTATTAGTATTAACTTAATAATTGGTTTATCCACTTTAAAATAATTTAGCTTTAACCACTTTCATGGAAGATCGGAGCAGTTCCAGAGAATAGAGAACTGATTTCCGGTCTTCCGGTTTCAAATTCATCAATAATTGGTGATGGATCTCTTTGATAAAATTGTCGATTTCTGTTGATTTTTTCAGCCCGGAAGTCGTCAGACTGAATAATTTGACCCGGGCATCTTCCGGATCATCAATGGATTGGACCAATTTTTTATTTAATAAGCCTTCCATAATCTTGGTCACCCGGCTCTTGGCTACTTCCAATTTCAAGGCAATCCCTTTGACGGTCTGGTATTTTTGGTTTTGAAACAGAAGAAGACAACGAAGTTCGGAAGGCGTTAATTTGAACTTATGTGATTGAAAAATTACTCTTTCTTGACAGCAATGAATGATTTCCTCTATCAGGTCCCGTAAATGTCCGACCTGAAATGTAATCAAACTATCCGAGTCGTATTGATATTTATTGTTCATAGTGTTAACAACAATAAGATCGATCGGCTTTATTGTCAAGGAAAAATTGAATAGCCCTTTTCCGCTGTTTATTTAAAGATTTATGTTTTCATTGACAGGGAAATCATTCTTACCCTATACTCGTTGGCAAATCTTTAATATTGACAGGATAAACCATCTCTTTTGAGAGGAAAAAACATGCAAAAAATTTCTGTGCCGTCCCGTCTCTGGTACGAGAATCAAGAACGGAAGGGGTTGTGGTATTAATCTCCGATGCCCCGGAGGGGCAGGTCCCCCATTATGTTTTTCGGGCCTGGGGATCGGATTACGGGGGACGTCAATATTCCCCCCGCGCTCCCGGTCTCATGCCGCATTTGATTAAAAAATTGATCGTTCTGGCCCCCTATCCTGACCGGACAGGTTTGGATCTGATTTGTCATGTGGATGATGCGATCTTTGTCAAAACCTGGCCGGAATGTTTGGATATACTGGAAAAGGATTTCCCTGGAGAGGCCAAAGTAGCCGTGGTCCAAGATGGGACCATGCAGTATATGAAAAGGGATTTATAAAAAATAAGGTTTCCAGGGTTCGAGGGTTCAAGGGTTTTGCTTTCCATGCTTTTCACTTGAATCTTTGACCCCTGGAAACCTTGAACCCCGTGGTTTTCCGAAAGGAGGATTGTCATGAAAGCCATATTTACCATGTGGAAAAATACCCGGATGATCATCCTGACTGCCGTCTGTGCTGCCATCTACAGCGCCGCCCTGTTGGCCTTTAAAACGGCCATTCCCCTGATTCCTGGTATTACCGAGGTCCGGGTAGGAAACATTTTTCCTATGCCTTTCGGATTGATGTTTGGGCCGGCCGGGGCCTGGGGATCGGCTATCGGCAATTTGATTGGAGACATTTTCGGCGGGACCTTGACTCCTTCTTCCCTGGCCGGTTTTGTCGGGAATTTTCTCCTCGGCTATCTACCCTATACGCTCTGGACGACCCTGGTCCCCTTTCATCATAAGACATTCCACTGGGAGATCCGCACCTGGCTCAATTGGGTGTCCTATTTCATCATCGCTTTTATCTCTTCAACTGCCTGCGCAGTGATCATCAGTATTTTTGTCGATCTCATGGGTGTGGTTCCTTATAAAGTACTGGTCAAAATTATTACTTTAAATAATACGCTGGGCAGTTTTATCGGTGTAATTCTTTTGACTTCGGTTTTTAAACTGATCAAGGACCATCTTCATCTCTATTGGAAAGAGGTTATGGATGAAGCCGATCAGGGGAAACCCATAGTCGGATCTGTGGGTGCCTGGCTTGTTACGATAGCCTCTCTTTTTGGTTTGTTCGGAGGGCTGTTGGGCGAATTTCCGGTAGTTATTCTCGGCTGGGTTTCCACTGCGGCCATTCTGGTGGGAAGTTTCCTGCTTTGACATCAATGGGGAGAATAAGAGTCCAGGAGCCGGACACCGGAATATAATGCCTATGAAGGCATATTAATATTTATTCAGGAAAGGTCGGGATTCCAAATCAATAAAAGAATATTCTGAATTCTGACTCCTGGATTCTGGATTTTTACTTAATAAATACTCTTCGCTACTGCCATGACCACCGCTGTTTCCATCGAAAATCTATCTTTTACCTATTCCGGGAAAGAAAACCCGGCGTTAAAAAACATCCAGGCGCAAATTGAATCGGGGTCCTTTATCTGTATCATGGGGCATGGAGGGGCAGGCAAATCTTCCTTATGTTATACCCTTAACGCCCTGATCCCTAAATTTTTCCGCGGTGATTATCGGGGAAGGGTTTTGGTTAAGGGGAAAGAGGCAGCATTGACCAATGTGGCTTCCATGTCCCGCCAGGTCGGACTGGTTTTTCAAGATTTTGAATCGCAGCTTTTCTCTACCAATGTGGAATTGGAAATGGCCTTTGGGCCAGAAAATCATGGCTTACCGCGCCTGGAGATAAGAAAAAGGATTCAAAAATATCTAAAAGCCATCAACCTGGAACATTTCAAGGCTCGCCAACCAGCCACTCTCTCCGGCGGGCAAAAACAACGTCTGGCTATCGGATCGATTTTGACTCTGGAACCCCATATCCTGGTCCTGGATGAACCGACCACCGATCTGGATCCGGAAGGGGCGGAGGAGGTGCTGACCATAGCCCGAAAATTAAAAGACCAGGGCCATACCTTAGTGCTGGTAGCGCCGGAGCCGGAAATGGCCGTGAATGCTGATCAGATCTGGCTGATGCGGGAAGGAGAACTGATCTCTCAGGGATCCCCCGAGGAGATTTTAACCGATTTTTCCAAGCTGGCGTCTTCGGGAATCAAGCCTCCGGCCCTGATAGAGTTGTTTCAAAACATGGGTTGGCCCGGTTTGCCAATGACCGTAACGGAGGCCATGGACCTAATTGACCACCATGATTGGGTCCGTTCCAAAGGGAATATTCCTCTACAGGAAAACAGGGAAAAATCGAGAGGTCCGTTTATCCTTCAGACCGAAGATCTTGAATATTGTTATCCCCTCCAGAAGGTTCAGGCCCTTCGGGGAATCAATTGGGGGGTCAGAGAGGGTGAATTTGTGGCCCTTTTAGGCCAAAATGGTTCCGGGAAGACTACCCTTGCTAAACACTGTAACGGTCTGTTGAAACCCACAGCCGGCCGGATGCTGGTCCGGGGGAAATCGACTCAGGCCTTCAGCCATAAAAATCTGGCTCAGGAAGTAGGATACGTTTTTCAAAACCCGGATCATCAGATTTTCGCCAAAACAGTGGAAGAAGAGGTCAGCTTCGGACTGAGGGTCTTGGGTATGGATCCTCATACCATTCAGCAGCGAACGGCTGAGGCGCTTGCAGTGGTTGAGCTGCAGGGATATGAAAAGCAACTCCCCTTTACACTAACCAAGGGTGAACGGCAGCGTGTGGCCGTGGCCTCGGTGTTGGCGGCCCAGCCTCAGGTCATTATCCTGGATGAGCCGACCACCGGATTGGATTATCTCCATCAGCGGCGCATGATGGATCTCCTTAAGAGGTTGAATCAAAAAGGACATACCATTATCATTATCACCCATTCCATGTGGGTGGCTGCCGAGTATGCCCACCGAACCGTTGTTTTAAAAGAAGGGGCGATAATCTTGGACGGCGCTACCCGCCATGTTTTCGCTCAGGAGTCCAGGCTGGCCGAGGCTTCTCTGGCCCCGCCTCCTCTGGTACAGATCAGCAACCGGCTCGGCCTTCAGGCCCTTACCCTGGAACAAATGGTGCAGGAACTTAACCAATGAATATATTTCTTTTTCTGGATGAAAATACCCCGATCCACCGCTTGGACCCGAGGACCAAGCTGATTTCGGCCGTGATTCTTTTCAGTATCTGCCTGTGCTTCAATCATCCTCTATATCTGGCTTTCATAAGCGGGGGTGTTTTACTGACGGCCCTTTGGGCCAAAGCCCTGCCCAATTTCTGGAAACTTCGTTATATCCTTGTACTGCTCATTATTTTCAGCGTTGTCTTATGGCCTTTTTTTGTCCCCGGACCAACGAAGTGGTGGGCCTGGGGGCCCTTACAGGTCAGTCGGGAATCGGTCCTTTACGGACTGGCCATGGGCCTGCGGTTGGCCACCTTTGTCGGGATCGGGCTGATCTTCCTTTCCACGACCCGAAATGAAGAGCTGACCAACGGCTTAATTCGCCTGGGGGTTCCCTATCCGTTGGCCTTTGCCCTTTCCACTGCGCTACGGTTGGTCCCGACCTTTGCCGGGGCCGGGGCGACGATCATCCAGGCCCAGGTTTCCCGGGGTCTTGATCTGGAAACGGGAAGTATCTTCAAGCGCATGGGCAAATTCATTCCTCAGGCCGTGCCCCTTTTTATTTATGCCATTCACCATACCAACACCCTGGCCATGGCCCTGGAGTCCAAAGGCTTCGATCCCCAAGCCAAACGGACTTTTTATTACGAACCCAGGATGAGACCTGTTGATTATGGCCTTCTGATTTTTTTCATTTTACTTTTATCGGCCCTGCTTTATCTTCGTTTAGGATTAGGGTTGGGAGTGGTCATTAACGGGAGACTTTGATAATGAAGAAATAGAAGAAATCCGGATCGTTTTTTTTCTTCATCGCCCGCATTTCCTTGAATCAACTCAAGCCAGTGCGGGCGATGTCTCTTTTGGACTGGTATTATCCAGGAATGGGACGCCTATGGATTGTGAACCCCCCAAACTGACCAATAAACGAATTTTCCTGTTCTGGCTTCCCTTGGAATCCACTTGGCTGATGATGGCGATGGAGGGCGCTCTGATGAGCGCCATTATCGCCAGAATGGCGGCACCTAAATTCAATCTGGCGGCTTTTGGCGTGGCTTTTTCCTTTCTCCTGATTCTGGAGGCCCCGGTCATGATGATCATCAGCGCTACCTCTGCTCTGGTTATCGATCGGGACTCTTTTCTAAAAATGAGGCGGTTCACCTTTGCCCTTATCGGGATCGTCACTTTGTTGATGGGGATCACTATCCTCCCGTCTGTTTTTTCTTTTCTTAGCCGGAAAATGATCGGTCTCCCCGAAAACGTGGCCCAACTAACCTATTTGGCGCTTCTTATTTTCAGCCCCGTTCCCTGGGCTATCGGATATCGCCGCTTTTATCAGGGCGTTTTGATCCGTCATAATCAAACCCGTTATGTCGCCTTCGGAACGGCTATCCGGTTAACCGGTCTGACTTCGATCGGCCTTTTGTTGTTCCGTTTTACCCGGTTGGATGGAGTGGTGGTCGGGGCTGTCACCCTGTTAACCGCCGTTATACTGGAGGCGGTTTCCAGCAGGATCATGGCTCGTGGTATTATTAATAAACTGCTATCGGAGACCGAAGGAATCGGGGTCGAAAATAAGGGTCCCCTGACCTACCTGGCTATTATAAACTTCTATTTGCCGATGGCGGTGACTTCCCTTTTGGCCTTGGGGGTTCAGCCGTCGGTGACCTTTTTTGTTGGAAAAAGCCGTATGGCCGTAGAATCTTTGGCGGTGCTGCCGGTAATTTCCGGATTGCTTTTTCTCTTTATGAGCTGTGGTATGTCCTTTCACGAGGTTAATATTGCCCTGTTGGGAACCCAAAACCGCAATTATAAAGAACTTCGTACTTTTGCTTTCGGCCTGGGCTTTATTACCGTGGGCATGTTGGCCGGTATCGGATTTACTCCTTTATCCCAATTTTGGTTTCACCGGGTTGCCGGGCTGTCTCTTGATTTGACGCAATTCACGATCACCCCGGTGAAAATATTAACCCTAATGCCAGGATTATGGATGTGGCTCTCTTTTCAGCGTTCGGTCCTGGTCAGCAATCGAAATACAGGGCCCATGACCTATGCCACTGCTTTGGAACTTCTGACGATCCTGGTCATTCTTTTTATCACTGTTTTCTATCTTGGGGTCATCGGAGCCGTTGCTGCCGCATTGGCCCTCGTTGTAGGCCGAATCGCCGGAATATTAGCTCTTATTAAGCCATTTTCACAAGTGCTTAAATCCGCAGATGACCCCAATTCCGTAACATACAGAGAAAGGTAGACTGGCCTTAAATGCAGGATTTTGAAATTTTGTAAATATAGAATGAAAACTCAAGAATCAAGAAGGGTTTTTTATTTTTTCATCACAATAATATTTTTAGGGATGGGGACCTACTCCTTTGTTGCTCAAACCGGGACTGATAAGACGAAGGCTCGGGGCAAACGAGAAAAAGCAACCGAAACCATGCAGGCGTTCAAAAAATATACCGCTGAACAGCGGGATGAGGCCGTAAAAAAAGCCAGGAAGCCTTAACCGTCCTCAGGAAGAAACGTAACACGGTTGCAGAATGGTAGGGCGGTCTAAAACAAAGCTCGGGTAAGGCATGGGAGGAAGTAAAGAATGGGTTTGTGAAAAGCTATCAAGACCCTCGAGAGGCTTTCAAAAAGGCAGGGGAGCGTTTTAAGTCAACTGTACGATGGGTGTTGGAAAGGTATTGAGTTGTCTTATTCAATTTAAGGGGATACCATGGACAACCTATTGAGATAAAAAGAAATAATTAGATATGGCAGGAAAAGGAGATGCAGCGAGGGGGGCATCTTTTTTACCCCCCTCGCCGGAGTTTATTAAACAGTTATCTTAAAAAAATATTCTAATGCCTGCCCCGATTCTTTCGGTCGGCAAAGCATCTTGATCCTGAGTGAAGCCTGCTCTGCCTTCCAGGAATATGGCCACATTGGGTCCCTTGGTAAAATCCATGAAGTGAAAACCCACTTCGGCAATAGCATCCGCTTTTGTATCTCTGCTTGTGTTCCATGCTCCAACCCCAAGTCCAAGGAAAAACCTGTTTGTGGGGTAGTAGGAGAAAATGACATCCGCTGAAAGGGCCGGATAGTCGTGTCCTCGTTCAGGATTATAATTATTATCATATATTAAGTTCGCATAACCCAACAGCCCGGTTAAGGCGAATTTTTCTGTGAATCGGTACATATAACCGGCTCTTATAAACCCAAAAAGAGAGGGATCGGTTCGAATGACCGGCCCGAAATCTACGACCACGAATCCTTTTTGGGGTTCCTCAACCTTTGCCGGTGGGGGTGGCGGTGGTGGAGGTGGTGGGGTTACTTTCGGCTCTTCGGCCTTTGGGGGTGGCGGCGGAGGAGGAGCCGGAGCTTCCTTCTTAGGTGGCGGCGGCGGAGGCGGTGGAGGTTTTGGGATGTCGGTAATACTCTTCAGGGCCACATTTAAACAAATCGCCGGGATAACAAATTCATAGTTTTTATTATCATATTCGACAAAAGTCAGGAAGGCCTTAAAGGGTTTTTTCCCGGCCCAGACGGCATCTTTGGCAACACCCACCATTTTTCCCTTTTTAAAGAGCATCCAGTGGAAGGTTGTACCGGGTGGGACTTGGACTGTAGCGGGAATAGATCCCTTGAGCCGATCCATAAAAGGCTCAAAGACCTCCGGCAGTCCGGCTTTCTGGAACCCGACCTTAAGATCCTTTTCCACCTTTTTGGCAGCATAAAAAACTTTGTCTGCCCGGAGATTTTTTTCTTTATGAATCGGGGTTACTCCAAGCCTTTTGATTTTCTGAGCACCTTCGACATAAAGTGGAAAAACTCCAACAGTCAGAAGAAAGAGCAACAGGGTCAACCATACGGTTTTGGCTTTCATTTTATCCTCCTTATGTAAGATTGTAATTCTTAATTGTTAATCTCTTTCCCTTGGAGAAAGAAGGAGATATCGATAATATTTATTATATTTTTAAGCTCGTCTTTCAAACAAGTCAAGGGAAAAATGGTTATTTTTTTAATAATTAGGTTAAATATTTCATGAAATAAAAGCACGACCGGGTAATTTATTGACTTTTGAGTAAATCTTTCATAATTTTTTGATAAATGTTTCGCATCGGGATAACCTGACGGCAAGACCTCTTCGTCGTTTAACCTCTATTTCACCGCATATCCTTTGGCTTCAAGGCAAGCACCTATAGCCCGTTGATATTCCGAAGAATTTTTGTTTATCTGGACCTCCGTCATGTCGGGCTGGGGTTTGAGCGGGTCATAGTGTGTCCTGTTTACCGCCCAGGTTTGACATTCGTGCAGGTCTCTCTCCTGGGTCTGTTCACTTTGGCCGTGGCGGGGATAAATATACAACTGTCTTCCCGGTGGGGTCCGGCTGACTTCACCTTTCGGGGGCTCCGCAATAACATAGCCAACCGGGCCTTGGGTGTAATAAACCTCATTGGCATAATAGTAAGGAAGTCCTCTAACCCAGAAGGTAGTAATAAAGGGGGGTAAAACAGGGACAACCAAGCCTACTGGAGGCGAAACGACCAGAAATTGTCTTCCTACCGGGCGGTACCAGACCCCATTAAAAAAATGATATCGTTCCTTCTTCCAAAAAATACTCCGGTTGCCGGGTGGCAGACTATCAACAAATTGCCCTCTCGCCGGATAGGAGTGGTTGTGGTTGTGGTGTGAATCCAAGTATCGGCGGGGGGGGAGGTTCCTTTTTGGGGTAACTGCTCCTTGGGATATTCCAATAAGCAGTATACCCGATAACGCAGCGGAGAATAAGAAGGGTTTCCTTGTCTTTAAATACGATGGCATCGTTTTTCCCCCCGTGATGAACTAAAATTTGAGTGCCTTCGGCCCTAAAAGTGGGAAGAAATAATTTCTTTAGAAAGCCTGTTGAAATTCAAAAATATATATCTATGGTTGGAATATTATTTCTATTGACAAGCTTATACAACTCATGGTGATATTTCAATTAGATTCTGTTTTGATGGATATGTCCGCTGAGAAAGTGGCTCTTAATTAATTTTCAGTTTCGGAGGAAGATGGCTACCTTTTTGCCGACGTTGGATGGCTCTTTAATTATCCGCCCATGCCAGCCGAACGATGCCGAAGCTGTGTATAAAGCCGTGCGGGAATCGATTAAAGAGTTGTCGCCGTGGATGCCATGGTGTCACCATGAGTATTCCATTGAGGATACCCGAAGCTGGTTTGGGTCTCGTCCGGATACCTGGCAAAAAGGAATGGAGTATGATTTCCTGATCGCAGATCGATCCGAAGGCCGCCCGATTGGTATTTGCGGTCTGAATAATCTTGATCGGGAGAATCGTCTGGCCAATCTGGGTTACTGGATCCGAACAAGTAATACCCGGCAGGGCGTGGCGACCGCCTGTGTTCGTCTGGTGGCCCAATATGGGTTTGAGGAATTGAAGCTTAACAGGATTGAGATTATCGTGGCGACCGGCAATATCCCCAGCCAGGGGGTGGCAATAAAGGTGGGTGCTTTTCGTGAAGGGCGATTGCGAAAACGGCTGGTCGTGAGGGATCACGTTTACGACGCGATTATGTTTTCCTTGATTTCCGAGGATCTGAATTTAAAAAACTCCGAGTTAACCCATTAAAGAGAACAAAATGGTTCAAATCCTAATAAATAAAAAGGTCCATTGGTCAATGGGCCTTTTTTTATTTAGGTGGCTCGCCGGGACGGACTCGAACCGCCGACCAAGTGGTTAACTTTCACCGGAACAAGTGGCCGCAGGGCTATGGGAAGCTACCTGGGTGCCGAGGAAGGCCGCCACGCCAGGGATAACTTGGACGGATAGAGCCGCCCGGATCTTTCTTGGAAGGTGCCAACAGGATTTGTGGAAATCTCCACCGGGGATGTATCGATTGAATTAGCGGTTGCCTTTTGTGTTTTACCGAGGGGGCCAATTGACCCCCTCGGTTGAAATTTTCCTTAAAAATGCCAAATCAACCCTAATTAAATAAAGTCTACTACTCTTCGAAATTGGCCATTGTGTTTATCCCATAGTCCAAAAGTCAAAATCCCCAAGGGTGTAACACGCATCCACCGATAACCTGCCCGTTCCATTTTGCTTTCATTGCTTCTGCAAAGTCAGACAAAGGGTAGACGTGAGAAATATGGGGTTTGATCAGTCCTTCAGTAACCCATTGCATGATCTGAGCGAGCCGTGGCGGACGGATTTTCGGGTCATGAACTGTGGAAATCACCATGGGACATCCCAGAACATCTAGGCCTTTCATCATGATCAAATTGGTAGGTAGTCGATTTGCGTTGGGTGCACCCCGTTGCCCCCGACCCTTGGCAACAAAAGGGGTTGCGGCCCAACCCACGATCAGAAAGCGGGCGCCAAAAGAAACACAGCGCAGACTCTCCAGTGAGACATCACCTCCAACTCCGTCATAAACAACGTCGACACCGCGCCCATCTGTTAGCTCCTTGACCTCATCTCGAAAACGTCTCACCCCGGGACTACCGTCAGGGTTTTTGGAGTTGATTACATGATCAGCGCCATGGGTTTTGACCACCTTCAATTTCTCATCAGAACGACCGGTGGCAATGACGGTAGCTCCCAAAATTTTTGCAATATGAACGGCGGCCAGCCCAGTTGAGCCTGAAGCTCCATGAATCAAAACGGTTTCTCCCTTACGCAGGCACCCACGTGTAATCAGGCAGTGGTAGGCGGTCTCGTAACTGCTTAACAGACAACAGGCCTGATCAAAGGAAAAACCTTCTGGGATCGGATATATGGCTGTATTCGGCAGGACAGCATAGGAGGCAAAACCGCCTTGAGCCTGATAGTCTCCACTGGACCTTGGGCCTACCTGCAGCCCATCCACCAGCACCCGGTCCCCCACCTTGATTTTTTCGGGTTCTACATCGGAACCCACAAAAGAGACAATCCCGCTGTATTCCATCCCTGGAGTATAAGGCGGATGGGACATGTGCTGGTATTGCCCGCTGGTCATTAGCAGGTCCACCCATCCAACCGAAACACTTTTAATCGAGATGATTACCTCATGGCCTTTGAGTGTTACGGGGTCAGGAGGGGCCATGTCCTGGATGGACAAGTACTTTTCAATAGCCTCAAGAGGGTTCTCGGCTAATTCTGACACTACCACTTTTTTCCCGGGTTTCATTTCTGCGACTGACATCAGTACCCTTTCTTCTTGAGCTCTTTGGGGGAAACACAGAGTCTGAAAATCCCTCAATCAATTTTGGAGAGAGGCTTAAAATCGGCATCTATTGAGACGTTTAAAAGAGGGAGGAAGATTTAAATTTAGTTTCATTATAGATCTAAAAGAGGTTTAGGGGGCCTTCATCCAAAAGCCTTCGGGCCAGGAGGATCCTTTGAATCTCCGATGTCCCTTCCCCGATCCTGGAGGCCCTGGCTTTTCGGTATATCCCTTCAATGGGACATTCCTTCATGTATCCCATGCCCCCGTGGATTTGGAGAGCTTTATCCGCAGCCCGGCAAAGCATCTCCGAGGCATGGAGTTTGACCATCCCCGATTCCCGGATAATATCCAACCCCTGATCAGCTTTCCAGGTCGCGTGGTACAGCATCATTCTGCTGGCGTGGATATCCACGGACATATCAACCAGCATCCACTGGATAGCCTGATATTGGGCAATGGGTTTACCAAACTGAACCCTTTGCTTGGCATAGTCGAGGGCCAATTGCAGGCATCTGTCCGCCATCCCTATGAAAAAGGCCGCCAAACGCAAACGCCCTTCCCCCACCCGCTTTAGTGCCAGCAGCAACCCCTCTCCGACTTTTCCAAGAACATTTTCCGGCGGAACCCGACAATCCTCAAAGATCAGCTCACCCAACCGGTCCCCTCCACCCATGTTTTTATTAATCCCTCCCAGTGAAAAGCCAGGGGTGCCCTTGTCAACTAAGAAGCAAGTAATTCCTCTAGTAGCCTTGTCGGTTACAGCGAAAACAATAGCAAAGTCTGCATAAGGGCCGTTGGAAATAAAGTGCTTTCTTCCGTTAAGAACAAAATCGTCGCCATCCTTTAGTGCCTTTGTTTCTATGGCTCTCGCATCCGAGCCTACATTTGGCTCGGTCAGTGCAAAACAAGAAAGTTTCTCGGCTCTAAGGGCGGGATAAAGGTATCTCTCTTTTTGTTCTCCTTCACAAGCCAGAAGGATATGAGACATTGCACCAGCCTCTCCAAATATTGAATCTGCGAGCTCGTACCCGGATCTGCCGATCTCTTCTCTTAACAAAGCCATCCCTAGGTTACTCAAACCTCCTCCTCCGAATTCCTCGGGGAAATCTGCCCCGTAAAAACCCAGCTCTCTGGATTTGAGCCTCACCTTTTTCCTGATTTCTTCAGGAATACATTCGTTTTCATCCTTGTGAGTTTCTTCGAGAGGTTTTATCTCGTTATTTATAAATTTTCTAAGACTACTTACCAGCACTTTTAATTCAGACGGTATATTAAAGTCCATTTTACTATCTCCCTATTATATGTGTTGGTCGCACAATTACAGAGATTGTTCCAGAGGAACGTCATTAAAGGAAATATTGCGATCGATTTTTGGACATGGTCTTTCTTACAAACGAATATTTTCAGCGCGATACAGCCTTTGCTCTGAGGTTGCAAGGAAGAGGCATCCGGTTAGAAACCCATGTTTTCACCTCCGGGACCCTTTGCCGTTCTGGTCTTGTTTGAACAGTTCTTGGAGCAACAGTTTCTGAATTTTGCCGGTTTGGTTGCGCGGAAAAGAATGAACCATCTTCAAGAGTTTGGGAATCTTGTAACCGGCGATTTTGTCCCGGCAGAAGGATCTGACCTCATCCAGGGAAAGGGTTTCCCCTTCTTTCAAAATCACGACAGCGGTCACTTTTTCTCCCCAACCATCGATATCCGGCAAGCCGATCACGACCAAATCGGCGATGGCCGGATGGGATCTCAGCACATCTTCTACCTCACGGGGGTAGACATTTTCACCGCCGGTCTTGATCAATTCCTTTTTCCGGTCGACGAAATAGAGCCACCCTTCTTCATCCATTCTGGCCAGATCCCCCGTATGGAGCCAGTCGCCGGTATACAGGGCAGCGCTGGCCTTCTCGTTTTTCCAATAACCGGGGATACAAGTTTTTGAGCGAATCATGATCTCTCCGATGTTTGCAGGTGGCAGGAGTCGGTTATGTTCATCCCAAATCTGCAGTTCGATCCCCTCCATAGGTTTTCCGCAGGAATCAGGACGGGTAAAATAATCCTGATCGGTGATGACTGTAACCGGTCCGGTGGCCTCGGTCTGACCGTAGATTCCCATATACCGACAATCGAATTTCTGACAGAAAACCTGCATGCGCTCCGCATGGACCGATCCGGCCCCACCGGCGCCGATCACAAAGCGCAGGGAGGGGAACGTTACCTTTTGCCGGTCAGCGATTTCAGTCAGTAGCATATCGTATGGCGGCACCAGCATGGTGATCGAGACATTTTTTCGGATCAGACAGGAAACCAATGACTCCGGGTCGAACTTGGCCTCTACCAGATTGGTCCCGCCCCTGAGCAGGGTTGCCCGGGTTCGGATCAGCCCGGCCTGGTGAAAGTAGGGCATAAAGGCCAGATAGACATCCCGGGAAGAGATTTCCAGGACCTCCGCCGTCAGACGATCGATCATAACGGACCCTTCATGGGTCTGCAGGCCGCCCTTGGGTCTCCCGGTTGTCCCGCTGGTATAGATGAGCAGCACGGGATCCTTCGGGGAAAGCCTGGGAGCGGCTATGATCTCCTGCCCGGCGGCCGCCAGTTCATCGGTGGCATAATCCGACGTTTTACGGTCACCGATAGCGATGGTGAATTTCAGGGACTGGCACAGGGGTCTGATCTCGGGCAGCAGAATCTCATAGCCTTCACCGATGATCAACGCCGAGGCTTCGGCATTATTAATGGCCCAGGAAAGTTCGTTCAAGGTGTGGCGTACATTAAGCACCAACAGGATTGCTCCGACCTTTGCACTGGCATAGTGCCAGGCAATGTAGTCGGTACAATTGGCCGATAAAATGGCAATTCGTTCTCCCTGGGCAACCCCCAGCCGCGATAGCGCCCCGGCCAGGTGCTCGATACGCCCCCAGAGCTGGTCAAAGGTTGTCACCCTATCCATGTCGTCAAAGGCAGTGAGGTTTCCGAACTGTTGCACCGAATCATAGAGGACATCCTGTAATAGTTCCATTTAAACTTTCCTTTCCCTGCCCTGCCAAAATCTTTCCCGCAATTCGCGCTTGAGAATTTTTCCGGTCAGCGTTCGCGGTATTTCATCGACAAACTCCACCCTTTTGGCTTTCTTGTAATCGGCCAGATGTGTTTTCATGAAAGCGATAAGCTCTTCGGCTGTGGCCGAACCGCCCGTTTTTAAGACCACCAGGGCGCAGACCGCTTCCCCCCAAACCTCATCGGGGATCCCCACTACTGCAGCATCCCGGACGGCGGGATGTTCCATCAAGACGCTTTCCAGTTCGAAGGGGTAGATGTTGAAACCACCGCTGATGATCATGTCCTTTTTACGATCTTTAAGATAAATGTAACCGTCTTCATCCACCGTACAAAGATCACCGGTATAGAACCGGCCATCTCTCAGTGTTTTTTGGGTCTCTTCCGGCAGTTTCCAGTAACCGGTCATGACCATGGCGCTGCGGGTGGTTAATTCTCCTATTTCTCCTGGCTGAACCTCCTGTCCCGCCTCGTTGAGCACCTTGACATCCACCCCGGGAAATGGCTTCCCACAAGAATAAAGTCGGTTGGTCCCCGCTGGCCCAACGGGGTTGACATGATCCTCGATGTCCAGAAAGGTCAGGGCACCGGCTTCGGAACAGCCGTAATCCTGCATAAAGATCGGTCCGAAACGCTCGATTCCTCTCTTGACCAGGTCCGGGGTCATGGGGGCGCCGCCATAGGTGATGCATTTCAAGCTTGTTAAATCAAACTGGTCTAGTTCGGGGGCGTTAAGCATAAAGTTCAGGATGACGGGGACGACATGGCAGTCGGTGATCCGATATTTGTCAATCAGGCGCATCATCTCGGCGACCTCGAAACGTTCCATGATTACGGTCAGCGCTCCAATCCACTGATACATCAGATCGAAGGCGACTCCGGCAAAGGAATAGGAAGGCAGCATTTGTAAGGCCCGGGTTCCCTCCTGGAAAAGTCCTTTCTTCCTGATTTCGGCGTGACAAATATCGATCAAACTGGAGGCCGTACCCTGTGTATGCATAGCCCCTTTTGGCAGGCCGGTCGTCCCGCTGGTATACTGCAGCCAGAGAATGTGGTCCCCGGTCACCTGCACTCGTGGCTCATCCGTTGGATACCCCTTCGGGAAGTCCCCCAGATATTGATACCCTTCCAGGTGATCGTTCAAGGAAAAAAAATGATGGATGCCGGTTAACTGGGACCTGATCTCTTCCACTACCGGTTCAAAGGCAGAGGAGATCACCAGGGCTTTGGCTTCGGAATTGTTGATGATATAGCTTATTTCCCTGGGTTTCAACCGGGTATTGACCGGAACCAAACCCAATCCGGCTTTGGCCGCCGTCCAGAACATCTCGCGATAGTGATGACAGTTTCCGCAAAGTAGGGCGATCCTGTCTCCAGAGGCTAGTCCCTGATCGGCCATCCCATGGGCCAAAGCGTTGGTCTGAAGACCGAGTTGGGCGAAAGTTAGCTCCCCCTGGCCAGTACAGATAGTGCCGACTCGATCCCCGTACTTCTCAACCATAAAATTAATTTTATCCCTATATATCATGATACCAACCTTCCCAAAAGGGTTCGATGGGCCGGAAAGCCCTTTTACTGTGAACGCTGAAACTCTTCAGTTTGATCAATCGCACAAGACCGCTTTCGCTTTTTTGTATACTCGTTCTGTTGGTCTTGATCATTAGGACCCTGCCGGCCTTGCCTTTGATCCGGTTCCGCCTACTTTTAAGAAATGAAAAATTAATACCGCTACCGCCAAACCAAACCCGACCAGATCGGTATAAAGTCCCGGTTTGATGAGCCCGAGGGCCGCCCCTAAAATGATCAAACGTTCCGGCACGGAGATCCGCCAGTCCCTAAGAATATATCCCTGTAAAGCACAGGCTAAGAGATACGTTCCTATGACGGCAGATACGAACATCACGATCAGACTGGATAGCGACCCTTTCAGCATCAACTCCGGATTGTACACCAGCAAATAGGGGATCAGATATAAAACCAGCCCCAGTCGGGTCGCCGTCACGGCGGTCTTCAGCATATTAGCCCCAGCTATGCTGGCGGCAACATAGGCATCCGGAGCCACTGGTGGCGTGATATTGGACAGGATTCCAAAATAAAAAATGAACAGATGAGCCCCCAAAGGTATCCACCCCCATTTGCACCAGTGCCGGGGCCACCAAGACGGCCAACAGGATGTAGCAGATCATGGCCGGCAGCCCCATGCCAAGGATGAGGGAAGTGATCATGGTCAGGATTAGGAGCAGTAAGAGATGCCCCCCCGATACGTTAACCAGCATGGTGGAGAGATTGAATCCGAGGGCCGTGCGGTCTACAATCCCCTGGATCAGACTGGCTGCACAGATGACTCCGATAATAATCAAGGACCCGAATGCGCCGCTTTTCAAACCGGTTAAAAGCATGCGGGGGGTCATACGAGTGGACCTTCGGAGCCAACTGGACAGTGGAATCGAGAAAATCGTCAGCACAGCCGCCCTGGGGGGGGAAATATCCGCAATGGCCAAAAGGTAAACCAGGATGATTATGGGCAGAATTAGATGCCCTTCTTCTTTGAGAGTCTTTCCTAAACTGGGAGCTGTTCCCGGGGTAATCCGATCAGTCCGAGTTTCAGGGCCTCGAAATCGACCATGGCGAACAGGGCGAGATAGAACAAAATGGCGATCAGCAGGGCAGCTTTAGCGACATCCCAATAAGCAATCCCCAGGATTTCAATCATGATAAAGACCGAACCTCCCATGACCGGCGGCATCAATTGTGCTCCGGAACTGGAAACGGCTTCGACGGCACCCGCAAAAAATGGTTTGTAACCGGTGCGTTTCATCAAGGGGATGGTGAAGGAGCCAGTGGCGGCGACATTGGCAATGGAACTTCCGGTGAATATCCCGAAAAGGGAACTGGCCACGATCGCCATTTTCGCCGGTCCTCCCCGGACTGTGCCCAGGAGGCTCATGGATATCTTGATAAACAGTATCTCCGACACCGGACTCCCGGATCAGGGCGGCCAGTATGATGAAAAGGGCGATATAGGTCGCCGAGACCCCGGTGATCATGCCGTAAATCCCTGAAGTAGTCAGGAAAAAAGAACTGACCATTTTGGTCAGGCTGAGTCCGCGATGAGCAATGATTCTGGGCATGTAGGGACCAAAAAAGGCGAATAAAAGAAAGGCCACCACCACCCCGAAGAAAAACCATCCCACAGTACGACGTGACAATTCAACCGTGAAGATAATCGCCGTTGTCCCCAGTAAGAGGTCGGTGAAAAGAATCGGCATGCCGACCCGATCGAAGTAAGTAGCAAAATTATGATATACATAAATACCGATACCCAACGAAACCAACATCATTAAAAAATCAATGGCAAAGGCCAGGCGATTTTTTCTTAAGCGTTTATGAGCCGGGACCAGGAGCCAGACCAACATCCAGCCAAGGGTTACGTGGATGATCCGTTGTTGAAGGGCGGGTAACCGTCCAAACAGACCGGTATAGAGATGAAAGCCGACAAAAACTATGGCAATCAACAGCGCCAGATAATTGAAATATTTAGGTAGGGCACGAAACCGGCTCTCAAAGGATTCCTCCTCTGAAACCGCTGGTGTCGCAGAAGCTACGGTTGCCTCGTTTTCCATATTCCGGTTACCCCTCTTTTAAGAGTCGAATGGATCGGGTTGACTCCAGTCCACTGCTGGGCCTGAGTAAACCATATGAAGCAGAAACTTTTGAACACCCTATAATAAAACCTATGCGGTATTTAGGTCCCCGAACCGTATTCCCCGGGTTTCCGCGGAAAGTCGGGTCCGACCGTTAAGACGAAAATAAAACTCGTCGTCTAACGAGTCTATTTTCATGTCCCGGCTTCCTTTGGGAAGCCTCAGTTTAATCTCGGGAGAACCCGACCGTATCAAAAGGCCACGCCCCAAAAAGGTGGGGCTTGGCGGTTTAGTACTTCCATAACCCTTTTTCCTTATAATATTTGATGGCTCCCGGATGAAAGCTGCATCCCAGCTTCATTAAGGTATCCATATAGTTGAAGGCGTCCTTGGTGTTGTATTCCAACCCGGCACGATGGATTTTAGCGATTTCCTTGTTGTACTCTAAAATGCCTTTGGTGATTTTGTAGACGGTCTCGTCGTCGAGATCTTTTTTAAACGACCATATAGGCGGGGTACCCGAAAGTATTGACGCTTTTATCAACACCGGGATACACCCCCGGCGGGATAACGTATTTGACAAAGACCGGGGACAGGGCCTGAAGTTTTTTCGATAACATCATCCGGAATATTGATGATGTTGATCCCCCGGGTTGTTGCCAGGTCCATTGCAGAAGGCAACCGGCAAGCCGCTGCCCAGTGCGGCCACATCGATAACACCGTCTTTGATGGCGTTGACCTGTTCGCTTCGCTGATATAGACAAGATTACATGTCTCTCGGGTTTTAGCCCATAGGCGGTTAAAAATGTTTTGACGATGCCCCCGATGGTGCTGCCCGGTTCTCCGGCGCCGATGCGGATACCCTTGGTCATGATTTTTGCCATATTATCCCTCCCAAACTTGGAGTTTTTCAAAACCACAAAATGGACGACGCCGACACGGGCGGCCATCAGCAAACGAAAATCGTTAGGGGAGACCTGTTTTTTCTTCCACAAAGTTGCCCAAAAGGTCAGTGATGTGGGTGATCCCCAGATCGAGCTCCCCCCGTGCCACTCTCCGTAGGTTTTCCGTTCCTCCTGCGGTCGCCTCGGGAGCCATTTTCCAGCCGGGATTGTGATCATTGAGTACCTTGCAGATACCGTTGCCGATGTGATACCAGGTTCCTCCGGGATCACCGGTTCCCAAGGAGATAAAATCCTTGGCAGGGAGGTTGTGGTAAGGAACACCAATGTAATCATCAAACCGATGCAAAAAAGTTGATTCCTTTTAGGGTTTTTCATGATATCCTCCTTTTTTGGGGTTAATTAATATACGATAAAACGATTGATCGTCGCTCCCTGAATCAAGCGTAAGTTTGGGCAACAAGAGTATAGCCAATAACTATCCGGTTTGGGCCAGAACGGCAAAAAACTTCGATGGGGTTTTCTACACCCAGGCTCCGGCTTGGGGTAGACCTATCTTTTAGCTTCCGCAGTCTCCCAGTCATTACGGATACGAGTTCCAGGACGCCCCATGGTTTAAAAAGGCGGCTTGCCATCCGATAATTTAGCAGACGACCGGTTTCGCATATGGCGAATTTGCTCCTCCGCCAGTCCTCCCATAAAGCCTCTTATTTCATTCAGCATGAAGCGATCCGGGCGTCCTGGTCAGTCACACCTGAGTGGCATCCAAAGGCCTAACAGTCAGATCATATTGTTCGTTTCCCTTGATGACGGCCAGTTCAGAAAATTTTTCCAACCACTGGGCCAACCGGCCTTGCGGCAGATCCCGGCTGCATCGATGTGGACTCTTCTATCCGGCAAAGAAATTCTGGATATTATTTTCATTAAAATTCTTCAGGAGCATATGTCAACAGATGTATCCCAACACCCAGTTTAATCAACTCAGCAGTGCCGTGAATTCCCTCATATCTTTTCTGCTTCAAGGTTAAGGGCCGCCTTGATCACTTGTTCTATCCGATTCTGCGGAAGTGGGTTTCTGCCGTGTTGGACGCAATCCTTAAATTTTTCAATTAAGTCAGAATCTCTGATGGGATTTTGAGGATGTCCATATAACGTTTCGACTCTCTTACTAAAGATCCTGCCCCCGTTGATACGAATGTCTACAACGGCAGGGATAAAAACACCGAATCCCGTATCGACTTTATAATTAACTCTTCCGGCCATTTTTAATACCTGAGGATCGCTTAAACGATCGAGGCGAAAATTGTCGATCTGAACCCCTTTCTGGGTAAGTGCTACGCCCAGGGCGAAAGGAAGAGACCATTTTGCAGCCATGCTTGATTTTGGTTTTACTTTTTCTTCTTTTGGTTCACAGAGATGTTGGGCCACAAATTCTCCCACTGTCACTATGACTTCTTCAATCTGAGATGGATCGATATGATTTCTTTTGATAATATCCAGGGCGGCCTGGATGAAACCGTGGTTCTCTTGGCGACCGGCCAGGGTTTTATGCTCACTTCTGCACCTTTGAAATCCTTCCCCAAATCAGAAAGAAGAATATCAGGGTCGTGTTCATTCTTATAATAGTGCTTCAGCATCTTCTCGATCCCATCTTTGCTTCCTGCAATACCTCGACCGGCCATCAGGGCGCAAAACACCCCTTCCCTGTTTGTGAACCCGTCCCGAATACCCCTGATATCCGAACTCTCATCCAATATGCATTCGATGGTGCCGAAAACGCGGTTTACAGCGATTCCAAGGGCATTGACCATCTGGTCTTCTGTGAGCCGTATTGCCTTTCCAGCACCCAGTGTTGCGGAAAAGACTCCAAATGTCGAGAAGGGGAACCAAGGCTGATTGCTCATGGCTTGTTGACCTACGGAAGCGGACAGCCTGATGGAAAGATCATTGCCAAGAGCAATGGCTGTGATAAACTCTTTACCGCTAATTCCGCCAGTCTTTTCTGCTGCTGCCAGTGTTGCGGGAAAAACGTTTGCGGATGGATGATGGGGGAAAACGTCCGAAACATCATCATAGTCCAATGCATGTGCAAGAGACCCGTTGACAAAGGCAGCCATAGTGCAAGGGACCTTCCCTCCGAAGCCGATAATGTTGCTTTCCTTAATGCCTCCTTGTTCCCGGGCGATCTCGCACACAGAAGCACAAGCCTTATCCAATGTTGTCGGCGGAAACATTACTCCCAGGGTGTCCAAGATATTTCTCTTGGTCAATTCTCTGGTTTTCAGGGGTAGATCTTCGTATCGTGCTTTTGAGTTTTCAGTAATCTTCTTCGTCAGTTCCACTTTTCCCTCATCTATTTTTGAATTCTTAAGCGAAAAAAATAGTTCTCGAGAAGCGTTATCAACGATCTGGTTTTTCAGGCTACAGGATCACAAAAAGAGAAAGACAATCTGGTTATCTCAGGGTTTTTGTTGCTTTTGCTTTTAAAGAAGGTTGATTAATGGCAAATTGTTTAAAGCCTCTGGAAATATTGGCGATAACCCTGTTTTTAACCCCTTCGGCATTACCGGACCTGAGGGCCTCTATGATTCCTCGATGATCTTTATGGTATCCAACGGCATTTTTATCCCCTACCCAGTATGTATTCAGACTGCGAAAAATCAGCGTCTGATCGAACAGTTGATTGATGACCCGGCAGGCCGTTTTCCAGCCTGAAGCCTCGTATATGGTCAGGTGAAACTCCCTGTTGAGCAGGACCATGTCGAAAGGGTAATTGGTGGAACTCTCCATCCGTGCTAATAATCCCTCCAACCGCTTAATCGTCTCAGGGGTTATTTTCGTGGAGGCTTGAAAGGCAACTTCCCCCTCAAGGGCATAACGGGCTTGATATAAAGCTGTAATCTCAACCGAATCCGGTGGATCGGCGACAACTACCCCTTTGTTGGGCAAGGATACCACCAGACCTGAGCCGGTCAGCTCCCGTAATGCCTCTCGAATGGCCACCCTTCCCAGACCTAATTCAACTTCCAGTTTTTCAGGGATCAGGCGGGTTCCTGATTTATAATGACCCGTGAGGACCTTTTCCCTGATAAGCCGAGTAGCCATTTCGGTCATGGTTTGATACAGGGGAAATATATTTTGATTTGATGCTAAAGTAGTCATGGGTTTAATTTTTATAATTTATATAATATAATATATAAAATAATGTCAAGGATTTTTAAAAGATCATCCTTATAAAAATTTGTGGGAGATTATTCCCGTTGACAACTTTGGAAACGATCCGGATATCCTTCCCTAAAAAGGGCAGTCCATGCATGATCAGGAACCGAAATTATTCGTTCGCACTCTGGTCGATTGGGAAAAAACCTTTTCTAAGGAAAGTGAGACAAAAAGAAAATGTGATTTTTCCGGATGCAGATCATGGGTGCCCTGGCTTACAATCCTTGTCGTTACCCACCATTTCTGCTTGAACTCTTGTCTTTCTTCATGAGAGAATTTTTGAAGAGCAGGAAGAAATCATTCCGCCGTTTAGTATCTTTCGACCAAATTTTTGTAGTCAATCCCAAAGGTCACCAACATTTCCGCGGCGGATTTCAGGAGCATTTCCAGATACTTTTTTGAGAGGGTTAGATTATTTGGATTTTTATTAGGGTTAAAGGATTAATGTTTTATGGGAGGGCTCTTGTTTTTATGGTTTCAACGCCTTGAAATCTTGGTCTTCAATAAAATGCTTTCACCTACAAGTGCTCAGCGTTGGCATATGCGTGAATTAGCGATTATCAATTGAAAGTGTGTATAAATGGGGTGATCAGCCTAAGCCCGTCTTTTGGGTGATTGGCTATATCGCGTTGGCCCCTGTCGTTGCAAACTTTTGACGATCACTTCATCAGATGTCTAGCACTGATGCAGATGCGCTCTTTGTTGGGGAGGCTCTGGTCCTCAAGATGACGGGCATAAGGGATGGTCGTCCGGGTGCAGACGCGGGCATACTTGCAAGATATGCCGGCCTCCAAGACCACCGCCGACAATTCGCCCGAGAGACCGAAGCCCTCGTAGTCTTCGTCCACCACTAACAGGCGCCCTGTCTGGGCGACCGCTTCGCGGACGGCCGTTTTATCCAGCGGAGAGACGGATCGCAAATCCAGCACCCCTGCCGAGATCCCTTCCGACTCCAGGACTTCGGCGGCCTCCAAAGCGCGGTGCACGCCCACGCCCACGCTGACGATGGTGACATCACTCCCTGCCCGGCGAAGGACGGCTTTCCCGATGGGAAGGGGTTTCCATTTTTTAGGAACCGCGCCTTTGGCCCCGTCGGCGGGGACATCATAACTGTACCGTGCGCCGTGCTCCTGAGCCCAGGAACTCCAGCCATGTCTCCGAGAGGAGTTTGTGCTCAAGGAAGATAACCGGACCATCGTGTTGCAGAGCGGCCAGCATCAGGCCGCCCGCATCGGCTGGTGTGGATGGAACCAGTACGGTCAGTCCCGGGATGTGGGCCAGCCAGCCCCACAAAGACTGTTCGTGCTGCCCGCCGTCGCCGTAACCGCCCCCGCAGGGCGCGCGCACCACCAGGGGCGCGGTCCATTTGCCGCCCGAGAATGCTTCCACCTTGGCTGCATGGTTGAGTAGGGCATCCATGCACACTCCGAGGAAGTCCACCATGTACATCTCGATCACCGGGCGCAATCCGGCCATCGCGGCGGCCACGCCGGCCCCCAGAAAGGCGCTCTCGCTGATGGGGGTACCTCGCACGCGTCTGGGCCCGAATCGCACCAGCAAGTCGCGTCGCAGCAGAGGAATGTCTTCACCGAACAGGACTATGCGCGGGTCTTCCGCCATGGCTTGGGCCAGGGCATCATCGACGGCCTGCGTGAAAAACATGGTTCTCATGACCGCACCTCCTCAAGGCAGAGGCGATCACGTCGTTTATCTCTGTCTCGACGCGGTCTTCCAGTTCCTGCAGGCGTACCGGGTCCGATTGCAGAGCCGTGCGTGCACGCCGGACCGGGTCATTGGCCGAATCCCGTCGTGGATCGCGTAGCGTCGACAGTACCGCCGCAAGAACCTCTTTCAGCCCCGCCAGGCGTTCGCGCAAGACGCCCCGCCAGGACGCAAGAAGGACCGCGTGAGCGGAACGGCGATCCCAGGCATTTCTCTGAGTGGATCGCGCACGACTCTGACGGTTGGAAACCCAGGAAATGGCCCTCGAAATGCACGCAGCGGGCATGCAGGAAGGTGGGCCCTCGCCCGGACGGGCCCGTTCGATCGCCGACGGGCAGCCTCCCACACCGCGGACACCTCGCAGCCGTCCACTTCAACGGCCGGGACCCCCAACCCGCGCGCTCGTTCGTTCAGATCCCCACCGGTCATCCCCCGGATCTGGTGGTTATGGCCCAGCCGTCATCCTTGCAGACGAACAACACTGGCAAATCCCAGACCGAAGCCAGGTTCATCGATTCCATCAACATGCCTTGGTTCATGGCGCCCTCGCCGAAGAAGGCGACGGCGACCGCACCCGAGCATGAGTACTGTGCCGCCAGCGCAAAGCCGGCGGCGGCCGGGCCCGCCGCCCCGACGATCCCGGAAGAAGCAGCCAGATGCTCCTTGGAAAACAGGTGCATGTGCCCGCCCATGCCACCGCACAACCCGTCGGGACAACCAGCATTTCGCGCGCTATAAGGACAGGGTCTACGCCCCGCATGAGCAAAGCCGCGGTGCCGCGATGGTCCAAAGCCATGGCGTCACCTTCCCTCAAGTGGAAAACGACCCCCGCGACGATGGCTTCTTCGCCCGTTCCAAGGTGCATCTCACCGGAGATCAAGCCGTCGTGCCAGAGTCTCGCCATGGCCTCTTCGAACAAGCGGCTCTTCAGCATGAGCGCATAAAGCGACCATAAATCGGGCGGCATAAGAATCTCCTAACATTGTCGACGGCTAAAAATATAATTAAGTGGTTTTCTCGAAATGTACCACGAAATCGATTTAAGAGTAGTTGATAAGAAGTTGCTTTTTCATAGTACGAGTATAAAATAAGCAAAAGGCAGGATCAAGAAGAATAAAAGGGAGGAAGGCAAGCGGACAAAAAGGAGGGTTTTATTTAGATTTTTCAAATTGATTTGTGTTTGAAATATTGTGTTTTTTCACAAATGGAACTTGCAAGATAGCAGGAAGGAGCCGTTAAGATCTCATAGAAAATTGCCTCATCAACCCAATTTAAAAGATGTCAGTAGAGTAGGGAACTGGCGCCGGGCTGGAGCCACTTTTGAACTTTTCGATGCAAGCATCTACTAAGGACTATAGCGGTCAGAGGTTTCCAGCTCCCCCTCATCAGTAGGGTCGAGAACTGGCGCGCTGGTTTAGGTCGATGTTTGTTTTCCCCGTTGACTTGCCCTTTCGTCTGCAAGTGTCCCAACATCTCGACCGTACCCCGTTTCCAGCTCCCGCCACATCGAACGCAGCATGCGGTTTTCCCGCACTACGCTCTCCTGTTGGCTTCATACCAAGGCTTATGAGACTTATCGTACCGGCAGTGCTTTCGTCTCGATGTACCTTACCGGAAGTCCATCTATCGGTTGTGGTAGTTTTCGTTAGGATAGATGCACCATTATACCCCTCTGTAGGACAGGGTCGACAACTCCATTGTCACTTTTCGAGGCTACGTCTGGGTTCGCTATCGCTGCAACCCGCAGGTTTGCTCGACTCCCTAAAGGAGCCTTTGTTAGGGAAGCTTAATGTTTCAGGTTACCCCTTACACCTCCCTCCAGCTACATGGGCGAACTACCGAATTCCCATGGTCGGACTTTAACCGACAAGTCATACGTTTTACACGGCATACCCTACAACTGTTCGCCAAAGGCACCGCTAACGGTCAACGATTATGATTTGA
>CAWAKF010000002.1:0-15363 GCA_963782435.1 uncultured delta proteobacterium | reverse complement strand
AGGGTGGGGATAATGGTCCCCAAAAGACAGAATTCCTCCGGCCGCCAAAAAAATCAACAAAGGCAGAACACGATCCAGCCACCGACTGTCCCAATCGGACCAAGTTAAGGCAACCAACCCCATCTGGACCAGGAAGATTCCTCCAATCAGTTTGACCTCCCTCCTTTTCAAGCTGAGGGATCCCCGGAATGCCAGGAGGTAAACCCCGAAGGAACTCCCCCAAGCAACCCAATTATGAACCCCTGAAAAATATGGCCGGATGGGAAGCAAAAAATAATAAACCCTGAGGCCCATAACCTTAAGTCCCCAAAGGGGATTGGACCACAATAATTGGGTGATGACGGTTCACACCGGCCCCAGCGCCCCCGGAACAATGTTTTTATTCAGTCCCCCGATCCCCGGATAACCCCAAATATACGTCCCCTTTTCCCAGTGTGACAAGAGGCCGAAGGCCTCGGGAGATCCAGGCCAAATCCACCATACGAACATTGCGACGATCGTTAAAAGGCCGCGCTGAAGCTGGAGCGGGAAAGCCGGAATTCCATCAAGTAGAGGGATACGGGAAATAGGAATAAGAAAGTTTCGGGTCGGACCAGGGCCAAAATCAATGCGGCAGGTATCAAGGTTATCTTCGCCCACTTGGTCTCGCGAATAAGTATAGCCGACCCGATCACCGTGATTAAGGCACAGGTAGCCAGGCTTTCAGTCAAGATATAATAATTCCAACGTTGGATGGACGGGTGGATTAAGAAGGCAATAGCCGCCGCCACCCCGGCAGTCGGTGAAAAAATCTTTTTACCCATTCCATAAAAGACAAGGGCCCCAACCAATGACAATATACATTGGGTAAACACTACCGTCTTCAATCCGCCTTTCATAAAAAAAATGGGGACCAGCATCCATTCATAGGCCAGGTAATGCCATTGTTCGGGTAAGAGGGGAACCCCGTCCAGGATATTTTGGGCCGCCGTCACATATCGTCCACTGTCCCCTCCCCAACGAACCCCAAAGAACAGAAAAAAAACGGCCTGGGACCCGGCCCATACCACCACTATCCCAAAGATACATTTCTTGTTATTCAACCTAAGCCCTCAAGACCTATGATTAATTGCCCAATATTTTAAAAATCTTAATCTTTTAATATGCTGATATTATTAAATGACGATATTACAAAATTGTATTAATAAAAGGGCTCTGTCCATCAACCATACAGTCCATCAAAATATTGTAAGTTAATTGAATCCCTCATAATTATGGAAGGGTTTTCAAAAAATAAATGATACCCTCGCCTGGGCGCTTTTAGGGAGATGGGTGATTTCGAACATGGCGTCGTCCAATACTTCCGAGACCGGCCATCAATACCCTCAAAATCTACCTCCTCTCTTTATTCTCTCATGGCCAAGACGATTTCGACCGCTTCCGCCACGGCTCCATCTCCTCCATTATTAATTAAAACTCGGTGGACCTTTTCTTTAACTTTTTGAGCGGCATTATTTGGGGCCATCCCTAAACCAACTATTTCCAACGCTGGAATATCCTTTAAGGAATCTCCGACAAAACATAATTCTTCTAAACTAACCTGAAAATCGTTACAGAGGTTATGAATTACTTTCCCCTTGTCCTTGGCCCCTGAATAACAATGATCGACTTCCAAGCGTTTGGTGATCATACTTACCCATGGAGACGATTCCCCGGTAACTAACACAACTTTCAGACCCTTTCTCCGCGCTTGAAAAACGGCATCTATATCCCTAAAAGAAACTGTCTTCAACTCATTCCCCTGGGCATCCAAGAGTAGGCGTCCATCGGTCACTACCCCATCTATATCTAAAGCTAGGATTTTAATCATTTTCCTAGTCTTCTCAATTTGTTCAACACCGGAATTTCACTCGGGTATATTGTCTTGATTCCATTACCTAAAGTGGTTTTTTCCACTGCCCTTATATCCTTTACCTGCCAAACGGGAAATAAGGTGCGGTTCAACGAATTTAGTAAACGTCAGACCAACCCATCTTTTCCGGGCTGGTAGGTTTTGATAAGAATAAAAATGATGGCGAAGATTCCAGCAATTGCTCTTTGACAAAAGGACTGAAGAAGCGTGAGATCAGCTACGGTTGAACGATCAGGCCGTATTCATTCTTGGGTAGGGGTTTCCACTGATCAGGTAAAAGCTCCCGGAGACGAATCTCGGTTTATTGGACGCCCACTAATTCATCATGGCTCAATTTAGTGGAATCCTATTTTGCCACCCTCCAAAGAACCGCCTTGCATAATACAGACTATAAAAAACCAAAAGAAATTGAAAATGCGCTCTGTCGAGCTACTTTATATTTAAATGAAAATCCTCGTGCCTATGTATGGAAGAAAATATAGCGTTAATTATGTGTCATACCACTAGTTACTTTTTCGTGCAATACATGGTCATGATATTACCGTAAAAAGGCGGTGAAATCTTAGTAGTATCAAAAAGCCTCTCGAGATTCTCGTGGGAAAAATGTCGCGTTTCAAAAAAAGGATAATCAATGGCATCAACCTGAAAACCCAAATCCTGAAGTAACTCTTTAAGGGAGGAATCAGAAAAAAGTGAAATATGCGTCGTATCGTGCAAAAGTCGATAGTTCTCCTTGAACCTCCGCGCACAACCACTGTCAAAATTAGGAGTGGCTACAATAAGCTTACCATGTGTCTTAAGCAGCGAATGCATACGAGTAAGTTCAAATACCGGATCCTGCATATGCTCAATCACATGATAGGCCACCACCACATCAAAGTACTCGCTTGAATAATGGGCATCCTTAAGAAATCCATTATGAATGGTTGCATACTGCTGAGCGACTGATGCTGCAAGATGGGAAACTTCCACCCCATGTTTTTCCCATCCTTGGCGTACTGCTGAAAGCAAAAACCCTGGACCGCAGCCCACATCAAGGATTTTGCCTGGCGGTAATGCATTAATAAAGGAAATCTCATTTTTACAATCTTCAATCTTCTTGTCTTTTTCCTCCAAGAGCCTGCGGGTATTCCCATCAGGATCAACTGCCTCCTGCCAATAGGTCTCCTCAAAAGAGGCAGGCGGCATTACCCTGCGCTTATAATACTTCTCTTCCTTACAATTAACTTCTTGCCGTAACAGTGCCTCGGCAATCACAAGGTCTTCTGGTTCATCGATATCAATCCCCGCAATCGCAGGCACAAGAAAATATCCAATGCTCCCACTAAGTCGGTTCCCACTCTTTTTTAAGGCATCAGTTTTTACTACCCAGCAATTTCCTGTTTCTCGCAGCCTTTTCTTGCGATCCTGCCTCATGGGCCTTGTGTATATATCGCTATCATCAATAAAATAGCCATAGTCCTCAACTACGCACACTGCAGAATCATGCCCCTTGGTAATAAGATCAAGACATCCTTGAATATACTCTGGTTTGTTAAAGGGCGAAGTGGCCTGGAGAAACACAACGATATCAAATTGCGACCCCTTCTCCTCATAACATGCAAGGGTATGCAAAAGGGCCTCCTCGCTTTTACTCCTATCCCCGGATAATTCTTGAGGCCTCATGCACACCTCTGCCCCTAATTGACGCGCAATAGCTGCGTACTCAGGAGAATCCGTGGAAACCACGACCAAGTCGATCCCCTTAACCGCACGCGAAGCATGAATTTGATAATAGAGAAGTGGATGGCCGCAAAGAAGCTTGATATTCTTATTTACAATCCCCTTAGAACCGCTTCGTGCCGGGATAATAGCTATGATTTTTTCCCTGTCCATAAAAAAAATACTCCTTAAACCTTATTTATTCTTGCAAAGGAATGTTTGAGATACACGGCTCCTCTATCCTAAGTTAAGCAACGATTATTAACAGCTCCCCAGTTTTGACATCATCCATTTCTTTCGACACCTCAGAAGTAGCTCGCATACGTTCGCCTCCTTGATCCCTACCTTACAAGGTCATCGTCCTGCCTTTTCCTTAACGCTCATCAGCATGGCTCTTTATCATCGCAGCTTAAGGTTTAGGCCAACTCCTGAAAGCCGACTTCCAGGGGCCTCCTCTTATCTCTCGTGCAGTTTCATGGCGCATTTACTGATTCAAAATATAGATCATTATACCAGGAAATCGCATATTTTTTAGGCTTTCTTGAAGTGCGTGACTTCTTTTCCCAACAATTGGCGCAGGATTAAGGTTTTTATAAAATTCAATGATTAACAGCCCTCTCGGTCTGATATGCCTCAATACAGGCATTTACTAATCGTTGGAGGGCTTTCCCATCCAAGGGACCTAATTCCTGTTGAACGGCAAGTTTACGCTCTTCTTTATACATTTCAGGATTGGCAATTGCATCTTTTATCCCTTCAATTAACTCCTCTCGATTTGAAGCCATTCGGGCTACTCCATAATTAAGCATCCGGCGGTTATGAAGCAGAAGGGAGTGATCCAGATAAAGAGGCGGTTGGAGCCAGGTATAACCGGTCTCTGGAAAATATTGAAGATAGACGACCGGTTTATCAAACATACAGGCTTCCAGGCCAATCGTGGAGAAATGATTAACGACAACATCGGAATGTTGTAAGGCATGCCACAAATCATTCTGCTCGATTTGAGGCACTTCAAGATCCTTCATCCCGATTTGGTAATGAGGATCTGCTATGCTTACATATACATTGGGTAAATTTTTAGCATAGCGAATAATCGGTTTGATTGAAGGAGAACTCATAAGTACTTTATCGGGGTAAATCCGAAAGATAAGCTGATAAATACCCTCGGCTGAGAGCGACTCGAATGCCTGCAACATTTCAAAATAATGAAAATCTCCTTGGGGTCCGGCAAAAAGGATGGTTTTTTTAGAAGGATCAAGTCCGCATGCCCTTAAAAAGGTCTTACGGTCATACCGGAGATCTTCTTGTACAGCATTATGTCTCAAGGAACCGATCATCTGAATTTTGGAGTCATGAATCCCATGGAAATATCTGGCATCGGCCCGCATAACCGGCCCCCAGACCAACAAATGATTTACCGGACCGCCACGGTAACCTTTGATAGACAAGTGATCATAATTCCCCACCAAGTGGACAACCGATATTCCATGCTGATGAGCCCACCAATTCAGGATACCTTCATAGTGGGATCCGTACGTTCCCAGCCCAAGCAGAAGTAACTGATCGATGTTATTCGGATTGATCCCCTCAATGGTTTTTGAAAATAACAATTTCCCTTCCAAGGCCACCATTAGTCGCATAACCCTCCGGAATCGGGCCAAGAAAAAGAAAAATCGATGAAGCAATCTTTTGGATAACTTGGAATGTAACTGATTGATTCCCTTAAATATAATTTTTTTACTTGGATCCCAAGACGGATAAAGATATCTCAAATATCGTGTAAAAACTCGCCAGGATTTATTTATTCCCGTTTCTTCCACAAAACAGCATGGGAGATATTGACAATCCTGCAATTTATCCAATAAATGAATATAATCCTCTCTGACTAAAAATTGAACTTCTATTCCCTCTTTTCGAAAAGCCTCAACCACTTCTCGGCGATGAAGGCTGTTTATTGAACCTTTGGCAATCAGAGTTAATGCAATTTTATATGAAGGCATAATTTTTACCTCAATCCAGTCAAGTAACAGTTCTCAATCCATCAAAAGCGCTACTATCCCTGGCGGCTAAAACTGAATCAGCTTTCTTGCTCAAAAAAAGCTTAATGCAGTGATCAATGGTTTCCGTCGAACTGAAGGGCGCTGTGTCGCGGCAAGATCACGATGAATTTTACTCTTTTGGACCAGTTCTGGTCAAGAACGTTCAGTAGAACCTCCTTGATTGTATCCAGATCACCGCCCAAAGATTTAGGACGTCTATGTATGGTTATTTTATTAAAATTTTAGTGCGGAGCACATTTGCTGTTGATCGAGCAGGGATTATCACTACATTTTTTAACATAGGTGATATCTCTGAGTCAATCCCAAAGTAAGTTGAAATTCAGAAGGTGGCCTATTTTTTTAAGCAGCCTTATCAAACTTCGAAATTTCATTTTTCAGGGCCCCCCGCAGCCTATCGAGATATCGAAATCCTTGAACCCGATGTAATGAGGGTTCAATCGCCAACAAGGCCGAGGCTACCCACCATTGTTTCTGCGATGAGTTTTTCCAGTAATCAACTTTGTCCGTTCGCTGACCCACCTGGGACATGAGCGACTCGATAGGTCTTTTGCTCATAGGCCCGCTGGAGTTTCTTGCGCCAAGCTTTTCGGTGGGCTTCCGGTAAATAACTGACCAGGTTTTCCCGCTTATGCCATTGGCAGCGTTGTATAATCGCCTTATGGTGAAAAAACTTGCGAACCACGGCCTTCAACCCTTTGGATCCATCGATGACTACCAGAATCCCTTCATCGATTTTCAAACCGCGTATCCAGCATCTGACCCAAAAATTCCTTGATGACTTTCTCATTCTCCGTAGCTGTTTGTACTAACCCCATAATGACCTTTTCACCGGTCAGAGTCACCCCCAGGGCAATGATCATCTCATCCTCGGCAAAGGTCTTGCCGTCCATAAACAGGGCGACAAAGTCCTGCCCCGACAGGTCCCGCTCCATCAGCTTTTCTAACTGCTTGGCGCTGGAGGTTACAAATTTCCGGGATGCGGTAATGTCCCGGTAGGCCCCCGGTACGGCTGTATTTAACCCCGGCTAACTGCTCAACTTCTCGAATCAAAAGATCCTTAACGGCCTCTAACCCCAAAGGAATCAAGGCTTGGATCACTTCCACTCGGGTTTGTAAATCGCTGGTCAGTTGACGTTCCTCGGTTGCCAATTTTGACTTTCCTTTTTCCCCAACTCGTAGTATTTTCTTCATGATGGTGGCTCCTCCTATTTAACATGTGTATTTTCTCCCTAAAAATAATCTTAGGGGAGCCACCTCAAAATTTCAACTAATTTTAGCACACCGCCATCTCCTCTTCTGGTCTGAATATCTAGTTCTGACTTTTGTCGGATTATAAAAATCGACGTTCATTTTTATATTCTAAACAGGGGATGAAGTCTTTAGTTTTTGCATACCTTCTTAATAAGGCCTCAATGAAAATCAATCATTGTTACGAAAATGGGAACGTAGTTTCTTACTAATCAGAATTTCCTTTTCGTTAATAGTTATAATACCATCCCCCATGGCTTTTTCAATTTTTCGTATGGCACCTACGAGCATTCGCAAACCCGCAGGCTCAACAGATGCCGCCTGATCCGATCCATACATAGCCCTGTCTAATGTGATGTGTCTCTCTATGGAAGTAATTCCCAAAGCAGCCGCCGCATAAGATACAGCTAAGCCGACTTCATGTCCGCTGTAGCCGACATTACAACCATATCTGTCCCTTAATGTTTTAATACAATTCAAATTTGCATCTTCATCATCCATTGGATAGGTCGAAACGCAATGCATGAGTTCGAACGGACATCCCGCTTCTTTAAATATCTGGACAGCCTTGTCAATGACCTTAATTTCGCTCATCCCCGTGGAAATAAAGGTTAGTTTTTTTTCCGAGGCTACTTCTTGCAAGAGAGGTTCAAAGGCTATCATAGGCGAGGCAATTTTATTATATTTACAATTAAATTGGCGCAAGAATTTCTGGCTTTCTATATCCCAGGCTGAAGCGAACCATTCTATAGCTAATTCTTGGCAATATCGATCAATTTCATTGTATTCATCATAACCGAATTCCAGACCTTCCTTTTGCGCCCTTTGCGTTGTTCCCCAAGGACTTTCACGGGGCGAATCAAGGAATTCCTTCGAATAAACGTGACCTATTGTCCTTTTTTGAAATTTCACTGCATCACACCCTGCATCTTTTGCTAATTTAATTAGTTCCTTCGCGACTTGAAGGTCCCCATTGTGATTAATACCCAATTCGGCAATAAAAAAAATATGCATTCTCCCTCCTTAATTGTGTGAGGATTTTAAAAATCCTTGGAATAATTTTTGAACCCGATTTATTTTTTATAAATCCAAATATTCACAATTGATAAACCGTTAATATATTCTCGATTACTGTCTTTTCGTTAAAGTCCTGCTCAACTTTTTTCCGTCCAAATTTTCCCATTTTTTCTTTTAATTCTGGATCTTCTATTATCCTTATCATGGCCTCCGCCAGGGCCAGGGCATTTTTTGCCGGGACCAGCAAGCCAGTGATCTCATGCTCGACCGCATCCCGACAGCCAACAACATCCGTGGTGATGACCGGCTTGCCCATGGCCGAGGCCTCCAACAATGATCTCGGCAATCCCTCCCGATAAGAGGGTAAAACAACAACATCGGCCCGGGCCAGAAAAGGCCGAACATCACCGGTCTCTCCCAACCAAGTGATCAGACCTTCCGATTGCCAGAGCTCGATATCTTTTAGGGGTATGACCGTAGGATTTCGTTCATCCCGTTTCCCCAGCAATTGAAATTGGGTGTCGGGAAATTGTTCTTTTACTATGCGGGCCGCCTCCACAAACTCATAAATTCCCTTTTCTTTCAATAACCGTGAAATAATAATAAAGGTACATGGCTTTTGACTGGAAGTATCTTCTTTCCCCGTTATGGGTGTAAAAAAAGTGATATCCACCCCGGACCCGGGCAACAATCCGGTCTTTTCCCTTTTTATCAGCTTCCGTTTTAAAAAAAGCCCAAGATCATCTTGGTTTTGAAAGAAAGTGAAATGGGCGCAAGCTAAAGCCAGTCGATATTGTTGTTCCACCAATCGCCTTAGCCAACTGAAATCCTCAATAAAGACATAGCCCAGTCCGGTAATGGTGTTGATGATCCGAGGCACCCCGGCCAAACGGGCGGCTATACTGCCGTAAATCACCGGTTTGATGGTAAAATGGTGGACAATATCCGGTTTTTCTCGAAGATACCATTGGAAGAGAGTCTTAAAGAGAACTAAATCGGCTAAAAAGTTGGTCCCTTTTTTGTCGATAGGTAAGGGGACAAACGGTATGCCCAAATCGCGGATTTTTTCTTCGTAACCGTCCCCCCCGGCACCCCCGCCGATAACACAATCCCCCTTTGCCAGCAAGGTCCTGATCTGTCCGGCCCTAAAATTATACAAGGTCCAGGCGCATCTGGAAACCAATAGGATTTTTTTATTCAACCGGTAGCCTGTTTCACTTTCGAAAATAACAGGGCTGCTTTAAAAATGCCTAAGGCGGCCAGGGACATAAGAAACCCATATCGGAACCGATATAGAGCGCCCAGATTCGGTGAAACCAGGGTAAAAATAAGAATCCCTCCTATAGCCCAAAGGATGAATATCCAAAACTCTAATCTTTTCCTCCAAAACCATCCGCCCAGGATGAGGAAACGGATAACAAAAATACAGAAAAATCATTTCAAACCCGATAACACGGCGCATGAGGGTTCCACCGGGATTTATGCCTTTTTGAAAAGATAGATCAAGGGTCGGCATAAAAAACCCTATGTAAAAAGCCCTCGGCAGATATAATAAAATGTCCTTTGCGTTTTGAAATAGAATATCCGTATCAATATTGGTTCCGGCTTTCGGATATTTCAGTACAAAGGCCTTCCGGGAAAAAGCCAGGGATTGTAAGCGGGAATCGAGAAAAACAGGCAACCAGCCAGAGGATTTCCAGGTAAATTCCACTTTCAATTGTTCATGGCCGGGGACCTCGGTGATCATCGAGCAGGGAAGTTTTTTTTGCTGAATGGCCAAACCAAAGACCAAAACTATAGATAAAGACAATATCCAATAAATTAAACAGGGCTTCCGATGTCCTTCCCCCAGTAAACAAACGCCACCCCTGGTTAAAGGTAATCAAGATAAAAAAGGTCAAGGACCATAAAAAGAAAATCGGCCCCCAATAAGGCCGTACAATCCAAACCGAGAGATAAGCCAGAACAAACAATAAGAGGCATAAAACATATTCCCAGAAGGAAACCATTTCTTGATTATGCCTTTTTTTCAGCCATCGTAACCAGCCATAAATAAACAACAGATTCCCAAAAATAAAATATCCGTCTTTAAGGAGTTGCCCGTAAATAATCACCGCCGAGGGAAAGACCAAAAAGGGAATCACCGCAACCAACCGGACCCATCGTTGCGCCTTGTTTTCAAATAAAGATAAAATTTTTAATAAGAGGCAGCCGGACCCGGCCTGAAAGGCAGCCAGGAAGGGCATCATTACCCAAGGCTTAGGGGTAATAAGCACATAAAAGAAGCTGGCGATACCGGCCGGGGTTTGGCCAAGGGGGCTTAAGACCCAGTTTCCCCAGCCTGATTGTTTAATAAGTTTGTACCGGTCCAAGGCAATTTGATGATAGGAAACCGAATCCGTTCCCAATAAAAGCCCTTCACCCCAATGAAACTGTGGGATTAGATAAGGCAGGATAATCCACTGGACGGATAACCCAACGAATAAGGTATAAAGAAAAAAGAACACCCATAGGGAAAAATCCGATTCAGGGAGATGAATTCGTAATTGATTTTTTATTATCAAAGATTCTTTGAGGTAATATAGGAGATGAATTCAGCGGACAAATATAAATTCATTGCAACCCCGGCCTTGACCGCAGGTCTTCAATTTCTTTAAACGAAGCCCGTTCCTCTGATAAAAATCGATGATGACTTCCGGCCTGGCTGTCTCAAAGGGGTACCCTCCCACCCAATCTACCAGATCAACCCAGGGGGACATTCCCTCGCAGGCTGTCGTAATTCCGCCAGGAATGGAAAGGTTTGGCTTTTAAAAAATCCTTTACCATGGTCGGCACCCAGAGACGAATAAAGGAGATGAACAAGACCAGCCATCTTATTGGAATCGGCGTTTGGTTATAGGTCTTCTTAATCCAGGTCCAGAAGCGGCTGGCCCAGCCCTGGTCATTATAAAGAGCGATATACAATTGCCCCTTTTGTTTTAGGGGTATCAACACATTTTCCATGGCCGACCACATGGCACCGGTATGATGCAGCACTCCCCAGGAATAAACCAAATCAAAGGTCCCCAGGGAACTAAGATAGCTTTGATCCAAGGCCGATCCTCTTTCCACTCGCCAGTTGGGATCATCAGGGAAATAACGTCTTTTAAGTTCCAGGGTACAGGCCACTGAATCCGGATCAAAGTCAAAAGAAACAAGCCGAGCGCCCAATCGACGGGCGGCCAGGCTGAATAAGCCGCTTCCGGATCCGATATCCAGAAAAGTCTTCTCCTCGAAGTTTTCTACCTCAAACATCGCAAGCAAAGACTGTTCGGCAATTTCTATTCGCTCCTCATTAAGAACGGACAAAAAACGGCTCCAATTTTTCCCGAAATTAAAAGTCACAGGGGTTTCATTCTCATTCGGTCTCAAAGATATTAACCTGGATTGTTCAGGACAATATATTCGATCGTCTGCTTAAATTTAATTTTTGGTTTCCAGCCCAGGGATTGGATCGCTCTGGATATATCCGCTTCTTGCCAATGGACTGTTTCTGAGCGGTAGGAGCCCGCATTTTTTTCCTCAAGAAAAACCGGGCGATTACTGTAATGAAGAAGCTCATTCACAAGATCCCGGGTACATTGAGCAATGCCGGTCCCAATGTTGATGGTCAGGCCGATCAAATGATTCCCCTGTTTCAGGCTAAGAACAATCGCCCTGGCCACATCCCGAATATCGATATAGTCACGGTAACTATCCAAATTCCCAAGACGGAGACATTGATCCTGTTCTTTCCGTAAAAATTTGCAGACCCGGCCGACCAAATTTGTTTCAGGCATTCCAATACCAATCGGATTAAACAGACGCAAAACATAACCGCTAATATCTCCCTGATAAGAGGCCTGCAGGACCGCTTTGGTGGTTTGTAATTTTACTTTTCCATATTCCCCTACAGGTTCTGTCAATGTCTTTTCAGTAGTTTTTTCAGGTTTTTTTAAAGGCATGTATTCCGCTGAAGACCCTATATGACAAAATGGCAGCCCACGCCGGCCATAGGAAGCGGCGTCAATGAGCACGGTAGTTGCTTGAAGGTTGTCTCTGCTGAGTGATTCGGAATCCGAATTTGCAGAGCCGGCACAATGGACGATTGCTCCGATGTCATATTCCAATATAGCCTTGGCAATTGACTGCCGATTCTCTGGAGAAAGATCTATAGAGAGGCAGTGATCAACAGCAGTATTTTCTGATTTGATACGGTCCAGCCCCACAATACGTATCTCAGAATTGGTCTCACGCAGGCAATTGACTACATGCTGTCCAACAAAACCTCCCACGCCGGTTACCAGCACCGTATGAGGAAAAGGGGCCATACTCATGGAATTGGAAATAGTCCTAGAGATTCTATTTCAACATTGGCCCTTTCAAAATCATCGGGTCGACCGATGTCGAGCCAATATCCGGAGAATGGATAGCTGTTAATAGGTTCGTTCCTGCTCAGCATTTCCATAGTCAGATTATCCATCCCATAGGGAATTCCTGCTGGGACCTGGTCCAGCAATGCTCGATTCATCACATGAATACCCATACTTACGTCAAAGCGATAAACCGGTTTTTCTTGAAACCCGACCAGTCTGCGGTTATCCATATCAACCTGGAGAACTCCAAAGTCAATTTTGACCTCTCGCTGGAAAACCGAAGTGGTCAATCGGCATCCGGATTTTTGATGCACGTCATAAAGAGCGGCATAATCAAGATTAGTAAGTAAGTCGCCATTCATCAAAAGAAAGTCCTGAGGCAGGTCTTTGATGAGTTTTAATGGACCGATAGTACTTAAAGGAACAGACTCAATAGAATAGACTATCTCCAAACCATACTTCCGGCCATCTCCGAGGACAGCCATAATAATGTCGGCCATATGATTGACGGCCAACGTGATCCGGTTTACCCCAGCTTGTTTAAGCTGTTCGATGATAATTCCCAGGATCGGTCTCCCCCCTACAGGCATCAAAGGCTTCGGCAATACCGTGGTGAATGGCTGAAGTCTTGTCCCTTTTCCCCCGGCCAATACGACTGCTTCCATAAGATTTTCCCTGATTTAGATGTTATAAATGCTGGGTTTGTAACGGTTGAGATTCTCTTTTTGCCTGAACCAGTCGATGGTCAGAGCCAGCCCGCGTTTGAAACCATCTATTCCTGTCCATTGAGGAGTCCATCCTGCCTGTTGTAACGCTTTTGAATTTGATGCCTGTAAACGCTCCACCTCACTCTTCAGGGGTCTCAGCCGATCCTCCTGACAGTCAAATTCGATTTGGACTTCCATGATCTCAGCGATTAGCCGGGCCGTATCCCCTATTGAGATATCGAAGCCAGTGCCCAAATTGAGGACTTCCCCCTCGATGTTTTTCGCTGAAGCGATAGCAAGAAAACCATCAGCGGTATCTTGCACATAGGTAAAATCGCGAGTTGGATGCAAGGCCCCGAGGTTAATTTTTTTCTGCCCGGAGGCCAGTTGCAAAATGATGGTAGGAATGACGGCACGAGCGGATTGCCTCGGTCCGTAGGTATTAAACGGCCGGCAGATGGTAACCGGCAGATTAAAGGAGAGATAAAAAGAAAGGACCAATTGGTCTGCGCCTATCTTGGTCGCCGAATAAGGAGACTGTCCCTGCAGAGGATGCTCTTCCGTGATAGGCACGAACAGTGCCGAGCCGTAGACTTCACTGGTCGAGGTGTGAATGATCCTTTGGACACCCAGTTCACGAGCCGCCTGTAATACATTCAACGTGCCCTGGACATTGACGTCCACATACATTTTTGGAGAATGATAAGAATAAGGGATAGCGATAAGGGCCGCGAGATGAAAAACCAAATGACAACCCTCCATGGCGGTTTTTACACCGAAGGGATCGCATATGTCACCCGGAAAAACCTCCAAAGAGTCTCTCAATTCCGGCTTGAATGTGTCAAGCCATCCCCATGAATTAAGGCTGTTATAATGGACGAAGGCTTTTACCGTGTATCCCTGTCTGATCAGCGTCTCAACCAGATGGGACCCGATAAAGCCGCCTGCACCGGTGACCAATACTTTCATAATACACCTATCTCACTTTACATATGGAAAGTTTGAAATTTGTTCAAGCTCATTCAAGTATAAGAAAGATGAAAATCTTAACAAAAGGGATAAATTTGGATACCGACTTGAATCGATCGGGTGCAGTAGAATTTTTGATCGGAATTGAACTCAAAGGTCATTTTTTATCTTTAATGAACAATACTAATGCCAAAGGAAACATTAAAAACCACAATCCCCTGGCAAGGTTATTTTCCAACATTCTGAATTGCACTCTGGCACCAATTCCGGCATGTAAAGAGAATCTTCCGTAATGTACGGCAGAACGAAAAAATTCCCTGGGATCATGGAAAAACCAATTAATCTCATTGTTGAGTCTTGATTGATGCCAGAATACAAGTCCTTTGGCGTATAAACCAGGAGTGCGTGTTTTGGTTAGTTGGTCTGAATTATTTTTTTCATCACTCCAGTAGACACGAAGAGGGACATTGATAAAACGGGTTTTGAACTTTTCGGCTATGACGTTCCAAATAAGACCTTCGGGAACGTACTTTGTTCCTGGAATCACCGGAAAAGGAAATTGTTTCAATATTTCAGTCCTTAAAAAACCCCACATCTCTCCCTTAATTTTATATTTAAAGCGTATTTCTATGCTATCAGAATCAATGATCTCTTCCGGAAGTCCACCTCCGATCAAATTTCCATTTTGATCTTTACAACAAGCCGTAACCCCGACAAAATTATTCCGACGATCGATAGGGATGGCATTCCAATAGTAAAGAAATCTTTCCAAAGTTTCAGGAACAAACGAATCATCAGAACCAATGATCAAAAACAACTGCCCTGTCGCATCTAAGACTCCTCGATTGATGGTAATATTTATTCCCTGATTTTCCTGCCAAGAATAACGAATTAAGAAATCGGTCTCATTTTGCCAAGACTTGACGAGTTCTGACGTACCGTCACTTGAGCCATCATCCAGAATCAGCCATTCAAAATCCCTGAAAGTTTGTTTTTGAAGACTCTCATAAACCCTATGTAGGGTATGGGCCCGATTATAGGTTGGCGTAAAGATGGTAAAGGTATAAAGGTAAGGGGATTCCACTTCATATCGCCCGGAAAGAGAAGGGGTCAACCTTTCCTCGTCAAAATGACCTGTTCGATTAATTCTTCCCACATCCCCATAACTTTATCTAATCCGAATTTATCGAGGATATTTACAGCCTTTGCACCTATTCGGCTTCTTTCGGATTTATCTCCCATGAGTTGATCCATGGCGACGGCCAGGGCGTTCACATCTTCAGGGGGAACCAATAGTCCATTTACCCCGTCATCGATGATTTCCCTGACTCCGCTATGGTATTCCGTAGAAATAACGGCTAAACCGCAAGCCATGG
>CAWAKF010000001.1:0-171594 GCA_963782435.1 uncultured delta proteobacterium | reverse complement strand
ATTTGATTTTATAAACCACACGGAAAGGCTGAAACATCCCCTGATCAAGGAAGGCGGTCAATTTCGGGAAGCCTCCTGGGATGAAGCCCTGGACCTGGTAGCCAAACGGTTCCTGGAAATCAAGGATAAATATGGACCGGATTCCTTAGCGGGCCTTTCCTCTGCCCGGGCCACCAATGAAGAAAATTATCTGATGCAGAAACTGGTCAGGGGTGCGTTCAAGACCAATAATATAGATCATTGCGCCAGGCTTTGACACGCATCTACCGTAGCCGGTCTGGCTGCGGCCTTCGGAAGTGGTTCCATGACCAATTCCATTGCTGAAATTGAGCAATCCAAGGTGATCCTGATCACCGGCTCCAATACTACCGAAAACCACCCGGTGATTGGTGCGGCGGTCAAACGGGCTGTTCTTCAGCATGGGGCCAAATTAATTTTGGTTGATCCGAGAAAAATAGAATTGGCGGAATTTGCGACCTTGTGGATTAGCCCCAGACCGGGGACCGATCTGGCCTGGATCAATGGTCTGATTCATATCATTATCGAAGAAAAACTCCTGGATACCAAATTTATTCAGGAACGGACCGAAGGGTTTGAAGAATTAAAAACCGCCGTAGCCGCTTTTACCCCGTCGATGGTGTCGGGAATCACCGGCATTCCACCGGAGGATTTGATCGAAGCAGCCAGAATGTATGCCAGTGACCGGGCCGCTATCTATTATACCATGGGGATTACCCAGCACAGCCACGGAACCGACAATGTTAAAGCCTTGGCCAACCTGGCCATGGTATGCGGAAATGTCGGGGTTCCCGGGACCGGGATCAATCCCTTACGGGGTCAGAATAATGTCCAGGGGGCCTGTGATATGGGGGCCCTGCCCAATGTTTTTTCCGGTTATCAGAATGTAAACGATCCGGCCATCATCGAAAAAATGGAAACGGCCTGGGGAGTGAAAGACCTTTCGGATAAGCCTGGTTTAACGCTGATGGAAATCACTGAAGGGGCCAAAAACAAGACGATTCGCGGTCTATATATCTTTGGAGAAAATCCAGTGGTTTCCGACCCCGATACACATCACCTGACCCAGGCCCTTGAAGCCTTGGACTTTTTAGTGGTTCAAGACCTGTTTTTAACGGAAACCGCCCAATTCGCCGATGTGGTTTTGCCGGGGGCTTCTTTTGCCGAGAAGGAGGGTACTTTCACCAATACCGAACGACGGGTCCAGCGGGTGCGTCAGGCTATAAGCCCCTTGGGTGACTCAAGACCGGATTGGCGGATCATCGCCGATTTGTCCTCCCGGATGGGCCTGCCTATGGGTTTTGAAAACCCGGAGGCTATTTTTGAGGAAGTGCGTTCTTTGACCCCATCCTATGCCGGGATCACCTACCAGCGAATCAACCGGGTGGGAATTCAATGGCCCTGTCCGACCCTGGAGCATGCGGGAACCCCGTATCTTCATCAGGACCGGTTTACACGAGGGCTGGGCAAATTTCATGCCCTGTCTTATGTCGGCCCCAAAGAGGTTCAGGACGCCGAATATCCCCTTATTTTGAGCACCGGCCGGATCCTTTATCATTATCACACCGGGACCATGACCAGAAAAAGTAAAGGGTTGGAGGAGATGGCCCCGGAATGTTTAATCGAAATTTCTGTTGCGGACGCCCTTTCGATGAAAATTGCCGATGGGGATCGGGTCAAGGTCTCATCCCGGCGTGGAGATCTGGAGGCCAGGGTCAAAATTACCGATCGATCTCCCCAGGGGACGATCTTTATCCCTTTCCACTATGCAGAGGCCGCGGCCAACCAACTTACCCAGACCGCCCTGGATCCGGTGGCCAAGATTCCGGAGTTGAAAGTCTGTGCCGTGCGAATTGATAAATTATAAATACAAAATATTCTTTATTAGGCATTTGACACTGATCGATTGAAAGAGGGTACCGATCTTATTTTCGGTACCCTCTGAAAGAGTGCCTTTCAGCCCAAGACCTATCCTGATCCGACCTAAATGATAAAAACTTCTATTCAAAGCTGTCTTTTCCTGGCCGGCATATGGTTACTGGGACTACTTTTATTTCCCCTGGGTTCATGGGCCGGTGGGGCCTATTCTTATCATTTTCCGGACCCTAAGCTCTCCTTGGATCCCAAGGCCGAAACAGTCATCGGTCTTTTGGGGGAATATACCATTAAAGCCAAGGATACCTTTCTGGACGTGGCCCGGGAGAATGATCTCGGTTTTAATGAATTGGAAGCCTTATACCCCGATATCGATCCTTGGGTCCCGGAAGTGGGGATGAAAGTCATTATTCCCAGCCAGTGGATCCTACCGCAAACCCAAGATTTTGGTATCGTCATTAATATTGCGGAGATGCGGTTGTATTATTTTTTAAAATCAATTCATATGGTCAAAACCTATCCCATCGGGATCGGGGATGAAGGCTGGTTCAGTCCCGAGGGGGTCTGCCGGATATTAAACAAGAGGAAAAATCCTACCTGGCATATCCCTGAGTCGCTCCAGGAAAAATATCAGGCCAAAACCATGCCGCCAGGACCGGATAATCCCCTGGGGGATTATTGGCTTGGCCTTTCTCTACCGGGATATGGAATTCACGGGACCAACTTTCCCTGGGCTGTCGGCCGATTGGTCACCCATGGCTGTATTCGTCTTTACCCTGAAGATATTGAAAAGTTGTTTGATCTGGTGTCTGTTGACACACCGGTTGAGCTGATTTATGAACCGGTTAAGTTGGGCTGGAAACAGGGGCGGATATATTTGGAAGTCCATCCCGATGTTTATGGAAAAATCTCTGATTTTAACCAGTATGGATTAGAAAAAATTGAATCCCTGAGTCTAACCGAAAAGGTTAATCGGGAACGGGTATTGAAAACCCTGGTAGAAAAACAAGGGATCCCCGTTGATGTAACCAAGGATTGATCCCCCCCTAAAATTTCCTTGACAAACCTATGGTAGGCTCTTAATAACCATTCCGGAGTTTTTCACTGTTTAGGCCTATGGGGAAAAAAAAGTACCTATGGGCCTTTTTAAATTTTTAGAAATCAAGAAGGATATTGGATGCTGGTTTCTAGTTACTGGATGCTGGATAAAAACAAAAAGCGATTTTTTAAAAAAACATTGTTATAATCCAACACTGCTATGCCCATTCCTGATTCCAGAGAATATCGGTTTGATGTGATTGTTGTCGGGGCCGGCCATGCCGGTTGCGAAGCGGCCCTGGCTGCGGCCCGGATGGGATGCCAAACCCTTCTGCTGACCATTAATATCGATCATATAGGGGCCATGTCCTGCAATCCGGCGGTGGGGGGCCTGGCTAAAGGTCAACTGGTCAAAGAGATCGATGCCCTTGGCGGCGAAATGGCTAAGAATATCGATGCCACCGGGATCCAATTCCGGAGACTGAACACCCAAAAGGGGCCGGCGGTCTGGTCTTCCAGAGCCCAGGCCGATATGGAAGATTACAAACAACGCCTTCGCTGGGTGGTTGAAAATCAAAAGGATTTGGCTGTAAAACAGGCCATGGTTGATTCAATCTGGGTGGAACAGGGAATGGTTAAAGGCCTTCGTACCAGCCTGGGACAACTTTTTCAGGCCCGGGCAATAATTCTGACCACCGGGACTTTTTTGCAGGGCCTGATTCATATCGGTTTTACTCAATTTCCTGCCGGCAGGCTGGGGGACCCGGCCTCGATGGCCCTTTCGGATTCCTTGAGGTCTTTAGGACTTGAGTTGGGGAGACTTAAGACCGGGACGACACCCCGACTGCAGGGAAAGACGATTGATTTCAGTTCGATGAAAATTCAGGAAGGGGATGCTCCCCCCATCCCTTTTTCTTTCACCACAGAATCGATTTCCCGTAAACAGGTCCCCTGCTTTATGACCTATACCCAACCGGAAACACATGATCTGATCCGCAACAATCTGGATCGCTCTCCCTTATTCAGCGGCCGTATTCAGGGGACCGGGGTCCGCTATTGTCCTTCCATTGAAGACAAGATCGTCCGCTTTCCGGATAAAATAAGACATCAGATTTTTCTGGAACCCGAAGGCATGAAAACAACCGAATATTATCCCAATGGAATTTCAACCAGCCTGCCGGTGGATGTTCAACTGGCTATGCTCCGGTCCATTCCGGGTCTGGAAAAGGCGGAAATGGTTCGCCCCGGGTATGCCATAGAATATGATTACATTGATCCCCAACAATTGACCCCCACGCTCGAAGTCAAAAAAGTACCCGGACTTTATCTGGCCGGACAGATCAACGGGACTTCCGGTTATGAGGAAGCCGCCGCCCAGGGCCTGATGGCCGGGATCAATGCCGCCTTAAAAATTTATGAACGAAATCCTCTGATCCTGACTCGTTCTCAAGCCTACATTGGAGTCCTGATTGATGACCTGGTGACCAAAGGAACCAAGGAACCCTACCGCATGTTTACCTCCAGGGCCGAATTCCGTCTTTTGCTGAGAGAAGATAATGCCGATCTGCGTCTCACCGATCTGGGGAGAGAGGTGGGGTTGGTGGAAGATGACCGCTATCAAAATTTTTCTCAAAAAAAACAGGCCATACAAAAGGGTTGGAATTTATTGGACCGGATTCTGTTTCCGCCGACACCGGAGAATAATCGGGTATTGGAAAACCTGGGCAGTCAAGCCCTTCGAAAACAGATGTCCTTAAAAGAACTTTTAAGACGGCCGGAATTGAAGTGGGAAGACTTTTTTCCTCTATATCCCGAATTATCTTCGTTATCAACCAAGGTGGCCGAACAACTGGCTATTCAGGCCAAGTATGAAGGTTATCTGGAAAGGCAGGCAGAGCAAGTAAAACGCTTTGAAAAGAATGAACAAATCCTGATTCCCGACCGGATGGAATACCAAAATCTTTCCGGGTTGTCCAATGAAATCAAGGAAAAACTGAAAAATGTGCGACCCGGATCGTTAGGGCAGGCCTCCCGGATTTCCGGGGTGACCCCGGCGGCAATCACTATTTTACAAATTCACATAAAAAAAATGAACAAAAATACTTGACAAGGCCTTTTCCTTGGAGCATATTAAATTCTATTTTAAATTGGATGGGTTATGGTATAATTGAAGCTGTTTAAAAAAAATTTGGGAAATAGGTTTTAAACGATTAAGGTTCTGACTGAGAAAAGGAGAGAGAGAATGGCCCTGACCAAAGAAAAAATTATCGCTACTATCTATGAGAAAATCGGTTTCAGCAAAAGTCAGTCCAGAGACGTAGTGGAACAGTTATTGGAAATTATGAAAAAATCCCTGGCCAGTGAAGAAAATATTCTGATCAGCGGGTTTGGTAAATTTGTAGTCAAAAGAAAGCGGGCCCGGCGGGGTCGGAACCCTCAGACCAATAAGGATTTGCAGTTGAAGGCCAGGAGGGTCGTTGTCTTTAAGACTTCAGGGGTTTTGCGAAAAAAGGTCAATGCAGGTTTGTCCTGAGCAAAAGGCAACCATTCTTTTTTTCATCGGAAAATATTAAAAAATGCCCTGGTTAATCAGCCACTATCAGGGCCTGAGATAATCCTTTATCTTCCAATTGTTTTTGCAAACGAATGGCTTCCTGTAGTTCGGTGCAATGAGCCAGCCGGACCCGGAAAAAGGTTTCCCCGGAACGAACCGTTTCAGTAACTTCAACCTGCGGATAATCTGTCCGCAATCTCTCTTTTAATGTCAGGGCATTTTGCAGGGCTTTGAAGGCCCCTATCTGGACTGCAAAATCTCCTTTTTGGAAATCCACCTGCTGGACCAGACGCGTCACTGTTTTTCCATTATCTTCAACTTCTTCCAAGATACCCAGGGCCTCCAATTCTATCGAGGCAGTCCCCGGACCGACAAGCCCCAATTCCTTGGCCCCGCTGTAGGAAAGGTCCAGGATACGGTCTTTTAAAAAAGGTCCGCGGTCATTGATTCTTACCAAAATTTCTTTATTATTGGCCGGGTTTCTAACCCTCACCTGGGTATTAAAGGGCAGGGTACGATGGGCCGCGGTAAACCCGAACTGATCGTAGGTTTCCCCAGAGGATGTCGGTTTTCCGTGAAAATCAGGACCATACCAAGAACAAATTCCTTTTTCCTTAAACTCCGCTACCGAGGCTACCGGGAAATACCACTTTCCATTGACGGCATAAGGTTTTTCTTTCCGCTCTGTTTTTTTCGCGGCCACCGAAGGCGATTTCTTAGGCGTGGATGGGGTTTTCGTAGCGGCTGAGGGGGGTAGGGGGGCGGGCCCGGGAGTAGAACGAATGACAATGGTCTTGGTGCATCCGGTAATGGCAATAAAAAAACAGGTGAACAACGATAAAAGTAATGACCGATGATTCATTTTGTAATCATAACAAACCTGATGCGGTGAAAACAACCACTTTTTTCTTGACAAGCGATTAGTCTATTCTATAATCATAATGTAATTACAACATAGTTAATATGTAATCATTATTGGCCGATGAGAGAGTTCAGACATCCCGACTGACAATCCATTGCATTAACCTCCAAGGAGTGGATTTTTCATGACTCAAATACCCCAAACAATAAAAACCTGGCAAATGGTCCAACCCTTAACCCGAAACAAGGAAACGGGAGAGGTCTTTCCCGGAAAAATTGAAAAGGCGGAGATACCTGTTCCGGAACTTAAATCCGGAGAGGTGTTGGTTGAAGTGGCCGGTTGCGGGGTCTGTCATACGGACCTGGGATATTTCTATGACGGGGTGGCCACAGTCGTAAAACCCCCTCTGACCCTGGGTCATGAAATTTCCGGGACAGTGGTGGCCGGTGAAGCGGCCTGGATGGGAAAAGAAGTTCTTATTCCGGCGGTCATGCCCTGTCGGCAGTGTTATCTGTGCAAAACCGGCCGGGGTAATCGTTGTCTTAATCAGAAAATGCCCGGCAACAGCATGGGGATATGGGGCGGGTTTTCCAGCCATATACCGGTTCCCTGTCTGGATCTCTGTGAAATAAAAAACCGGGGGGAAATCCCCCTGGCCAATCTGGCGGTTGTGGCTGATGCCGGGACCACCCCCTATCAGGCGGCAAAAAGGGCCGGATTACAACCCGGTGATAACGTGGTCGTGATCGGGATAGCCGGCGGTGTAGGACAATTTATGGGCCAAATCGCCAAAACACTGGGTGCCTCGACGGTCATCGGGATTGATCTTAATGATGAAAGACTGGAAAGGGCGCTTAAACACGGGGCCGATTTTGTCATTAATTCAACCGGCAAAGATGCCGCATCTGTGCAAAAGGAATTTAGATCTATCTGTAAAACCAATGATCTCCCCAATTTCGGCTGGAAAATTTTTGAGGTCACCGGCTCCAGGGGGGGGCAGGAAACCGGTCTGGCCTTGCTGGGATTCACCGGAAAATTGATTGTGGTCGGTTTCGGATTGGCCAAGTTGGAATATTCGATCAGCCGTTTGATGGCCTTTGATGCGGAAATGATCGGGACCTGGGCCTGCCTGCCGGAATATTATCCGGCGGTTCTGGATATGGTATTAAAGAAAAAAATCGATATCGATCCTTTTGTGGAAACCAGGCCCATGAGCACTATCAGGGAAACCTTCGAAGAGGTCCACAAAGCCGGATCTCCGGCTAAACGAATCGTCCTGACACCGGATTTTTAATGAGCAACACGACAGATAATATACCATTTCAAACATACATCTTTGCTTTAATAAAACCTGTTACTTTTCATTACTTCTCATCCGGAAAGGTCTTTTCCGGATGAGAAGTAATTATTAACGAAACGGAGGCGCACCAATGGCAGAAATTAAAAAAATCGACACCTTATTCCCCCTGCTATTACAAGAATGGAAACAGAGCTGGGCAAATGCCACCAATTCCCCGGGGGAGCTGAAATGCGCGGTCGAGGCGGCCTGGGGAGAAGGTTTCCCTAAGCCCGGGGACATCATCAAGGCCATGGATGAGGCCGGTGTCGAAACTGTGCTGGCCACAGATCTCCTGGCTTGGTCTTACCGGCGGCAGACACGGTTTGCTATCGATTTGACTAAGATTATCGAAGAGATGACCACCGCTTACCCCGGCAGGCTGTTCGGTTTAGCCGATTATGACCCTTTCAGAATCAGGGAGAGTCTGGTGAAGCTTGAAGCGGATGTCAAGGAGCGCCAGTACAAAGGGGTGTATATCCATATTTACGGGTACGATATTCCCTTGGATCACCGAAAAATGTATCCCCTATATGCCAAGTGTGAAGAAATGGGGCTTCCGGTTTCCATGCAGACCGGACACGTTCTGGAAGCCATGCCAAGTGAACACGGACGTCCTATGTCCCTTGACCGGATCGCCACCGATTTCCCGGACCTCGTTTTGATCGGAACCCATACGGGATTTCCCTGGGTGGATGAACTTATTTCCTGCGCTACCAAGTGGCCCAATATTTATCTCAGTTTCAGTGCCTGGCTGCCCCGCTACTTCCACCCCTCCCTAACCAACTTCATGAAATCGAGAACCGGGTCCGAAAAAGTCCTTTTCGGCTCAAACGGTCTTTCCTGGCTACGCTACAACGAACAAATGGCCGAAATGGGTTTAAGAGATGATTCGTTGGAAAAAATACTCTACGGTAATGCCAAACGAATTTTCAAGTTGTAGAGAATTGATGGACTTGTAAGAAGCCCATCAACAGGCCCCGCTAAGGCGGGGTTAAGTCCCGGGCCAGCCTTTGGCGAGATGGAACCACTTGAATCCCATTCAAGCGGCGGGAGAGTCCCGCCAAGCCGGGATTAGTTACCTCGTGAAAAGGCGATCTTTGACTTTTTAAATCCCTGCCTCCCGGACTATGTCGAATAATGCCGGGTAAGGGCAATTTCCGGTTTCAGGCTTTTCCTTCCTTCTGATTTAACTTCTCCTTGAAATTTAACCGGAGCGCCCATTAACCAGGACGGGTCAGCCCGCCATCAAAGAGGTTCTTCAATCCCGAACTTCCTCAAAAACTTCGGATTCCTGCTCCAGTCTTTTTCCACCCGGACCCATAATTCCAGAAAGACCTTGGTTCCCAATAAACGCTCCATATCTTCCCGGGCCTGCTGGCCGATGGTTTTTAACATCTTTCCCTGTTTGCCGATCAGGATTCCTTTTTGAGAAGTGCGTTCCACATGGATCGTGGCCTGGATATCGATGATAGGTTTGTCTTCCCGTTCTTTAAAGGTTTCGATGGTCACGGCCACGCCGTAGGGGACCTCCTGGGAGATCAGGCGAAAGACTTTTTCCCGGATCAGTTCCCCCACCAGAAATCTTTCCGAAAGATCGGTCACCATGTCTTCCGGAAAATAGGGGGGGCCATCGGGAAGGGTTTGGCGGATACATTTCTCCAGAACATCCAGCCCTTCTCCGGACAGGGCCGATACCGGAAGGATTTCCTGAAAAGGAAACGCATGGGAAGCCTGGGCGATGAGGGGGAGCAGGTTTCTGCGATCAATCAAGTCGATTTTATTGACGGCCAGAAATATGGGGGTCTTGGCCCTGCCCAGCCGGAAGAGAAGGTCGTCCGGAATCAGGGGAGTGGCGGGAAAGGGTTCAATCAGCAGGATGATCAGGTTGACATCGGAGAGGGATTTTAAAGAAATATGAATAATCGTTTTATTTAAAAGCCCTTTCGGTTCCAGGATACCGGGGGTGTCCAGGAAGATAAATTGGCCACCCGGAACATGCTTGATCCCCAGGATACGGTTCCGGGTGGTTTGAGGTCGTGAAGAAACAATCGAAATTTTTTGCCCCAACAGGGCATTGAGCAGGGTCGATTTCCCCACGTTGGGGGCCCCGATCAGGGCGATAAATCCGGATTTGAAGGACATATGGTTTCTTTCTCGGTATAACGTTAGCTGTTCATAATATGGTTCTTTGCCACAAACCCACACGGACAAAATCCGGACCACAACTCCGTCTCTCACAGAGCTCTCAGAGTCGCAGAGATAATCTAAATTATTGATTGCCGGTGAGGGGCTGGCAATCAATAACCTGTCATTTTCTTGGGACCAGATTCCGCCATAGGCGGAGGCTGGTCATCCTTCAATACGGCTTTCTAAGCATGAAAATAGTAATTAGAATCAAGTCGTTAAGAGATTTTATTCTGGCTCCTGGCTCCTGGATTCAAGAATTCTATTTTCGTATTAAAGACTACATTTTTCTTTCGGTGGGATCATGGTGCCCGCAATTCCGGAGAGCGATCATCCCCGGTTCCGGTCCGTATTCAAAAGTGATCCGCAGAGTTCGAGAAGCATAGGCAATAAATACCTCATTGCCCCCGATCGGATATTTGGCCAAGACGTTTTTGGCCTTATGAACAGCAAGGGAAGGATGCCGTGGATTTTCAACCAAAAAAGTCAGCGTCTTATCAATGGTTTTTTGTTCCCTGGACGATAATAAAGCATAGTATTCCAGAAAAACAGGTTCAAAAAATAATTCAAATGGCGGGACTTTGTTCGGCATAACCGGTTATTTTTTAAACTTCTTCAGGGCTTCCGAAGCTGAAGCCGCCCGTATCCCTTTCCGGGTATCCCGGTTGACCTTTTTTTCCTCCCCTTCCCATTCAGGCGTTAGTTTTTCTTCCGGCAACCCGATCATCTCCGGGAATTTGCGAACGGTTCGAACGGGATAAAGGATAATTTGTTCTCCTTCTATCTGGTATTCAAATAAAGGTTCTTTGCGGAAAGGCAGAGGAAGGGTGACCCGGCCCCGTCCATCGGTTTTTAAGATGTTGATTTCGGCCATGGTAATTCTCCAGGGTTAATTTTAAGGACTAATATATTCCCAAATGTTTAAAATGTCAATAATGGGAAATGAAACTTTGTAACAAATGCAGGATTGCCGGGGTTTCTGAACCGGATTGAACATGAAATAATCACTCTTAATTTAGAAATTATTATTTTTTATTGACAATTCCATCGGATACCCTCAATATATTTTTTATAACTTTTCAGATTTTATTTCATTGTTTCAAATCATTAGTCGTAAGCTTCTCCCGGTGTAAACGGTGTAATTAACCTATCCTTAAAAGTCCTTCCTGCTTTTTTACAGCAGGGATGGGTGGAAGAGTAGGGTTTGAATGCCGATTAACCTTGATCCCCTGAAAGCGATCCCTACCGGAGGGTTTGAATTCACTCTCAAAGCCAGAGATCCCCTGGTTTTACCGGCCTATAAGGGGTCCACTTTACGGGGAGGTTTCGGCTACGCCTTCAAGCGGGTGGTCTGCGCCCTGAAAAATCAGGACTGCCCTGATTGCCTGCTGAAAGAAAAATGCATTTATTCCTACGTCTTTGAAACCCCACCGCCCGCCAATACCCAAATCATGCGCAAGTACAAAGCGGCCCCCCATCCCTTCATCATCGAACCTCCTTTGGAAAGAAAGCGGATATACCGGCCAGGGGAGGAATTTCAATTCGGGTTGACCCTGATCGGCCGGGCCGTCGATTATCTTCCCTATTTTATTTATACTTTTGAAGAGTTGGGCCGAATGGGCATCGGCAAAGGCAAGGCCGGGTTTGATCTGGCGGCAGTGAGCTGCAATGGAAACCGGATCTATGATTCCCAAACCAAAATCCTGAAACCTTTTGTGGCCTCTAAGACCAGGGTAATCGAGTATCCTCCCTTCGGCCTTCAGCCTTCAGCCTTCAGCCTATCTTTTCTCACCCCGACCCGTATCCAATATAACGGACACCTGACCCTGGACCTCGAATTCCACATCCTGACCCGTAACCTCTTGCGCCGCTTTTCCCTGCTCTATTACTTTCATTGCGGGGGCGATCCTTCCAACTGGGACTTCAAAGGGCTGATCGAAAAAGCTCAAGAGGTGAAGGTGAAGGAAAGAAAATTGCGCTGGCATGACTGGGAGCGTTATTCCGGCCGGCAGGAAACCCGGATGAAGATGGGTGGCTTTGTGGGGGAAATCACCTTTGAAGGGGAGATAGGACCCTTTATGCCCCTGATCCAGGCCGGGGAGGTCCTCCACGTGGGCAAAGGGACCGGTTTTGGATTGGGGAAGTATGAGGTAGGGGGAGATTCTAAGAATAGATAAAAGGGAAGGGCAATGCCATGGGACCTTTGGTACCGATCGAGATAATTGAGAAAAGAATCTTTTTTATCCGTGGCTATAAAGTAATGTTGGATACCGATCTGGCAGAGCTTTATGGTGTAGAGACCTTCAACCTGAACAAGGCGGTCAAACGAAATTTTGAGCGGTTTCCGCCAGATTTCATGTTTCAGATCAACTAGGATGAAATGGAGTCTTTGAAATTCCAATTTGGAATATCAAAGACCAGCGGGCGCGGGGGCCGTAGATACTTGCCATATGCCTTCACCGAGCAAGGAGTGGCCATGCTTTCGGGCATCCTTAATAGCCAACGTGCCGTCCATGTAAACATCGCCATCATGCGGACCTTCGTAAGGCTCCGGGAGTTACTGGTCACTCATAAGGACCTGGCACACAAACTGGAGGAGCTTGAAAGGAAATTGGAACGGCACGACGATGAAATCAGCGCGATATTCCAGGCCATACGAAATCTCATGACCCCGTCAGTAAACAAGAAACGATCTTTTAAAGGAAATTTTGTTTTTTAATAAATCGGAAAACGAAAAACGGACTACGGATACCGGATCACGGATGCCGGCCAACGGTCACGGATACCGGATACCGGAAATCGGACCACGGAAACCGGAGAGGGAAGCGAGGCCTGGGAAAAATAAACCAGGGTAGAAATGAAGAGGTGGTTTTCGTAAACGCCCTCTAAATATAAATCCTTTGAGGTGAGGTTAGGGAACGTTTTCCTTCGGATTTCTTGTTTCAATTATCCCTGGAAGAGTTCCAAAACTTGAAATCACAAATTGTGATTTCAAGTTGGGGCGGGTTGCGTCGCGCAAGACCTTATGCCTTTACTGAACAAGGGGTTGCCATGTTATCCACTGTTCTTAATAGCCCAAGGGCTATACAGGTCAACATCACGATTATGCGCGTTTTTGTCCGGCTTCGCCAGATGATGACCACCCAAAGGGCCTTGGCTGGCAAGCTGGCCGAATTGGAAGAGCGCATCCAGGATCACGATGACCAAATCACAGACATCTTTAAAGCCATCCGGCAGCTCATGACCCCGCCGGAAACCAAAAAACGGAAAATTGGCTTTGATTTGAAGGAGAGGCAGGCGGGATATGGGAAAAAGAGAGGGGCAAAGGGAATTGAAAAGTGATGGTTTTCATCAACGTCCCTTTCTTAAAGAATTAGGCCTGGATGCAATTGAACCGTCCCATGAAAAAGATTATTGAAGGGGGGTTAAACATCAAAAATGGATAATGGCACAGAATTTCGAATGGAAGCCGTTGTTTTAGCGGCTCTTATGCATGATATTGGAAAATTTATGCAGAGAGCAAACAAATATCTATGTAACCAGGGCAGTCAAACAAATAATAGATGTAATTTGACCGAATGTGATGGAAAGAAAAAAGGCGCGGATTACCGCCATTCTTGTCATAGTTACTGGTTTATTGAAAACAATAAAGATGTTTTTAAAGATGAACTTGCGAAAGAGATCGCACGATTGGTTCTCCGGCATCATGATAAAACCAAAGACCTATTAGAAGCCATAGTAAGAATGTCAGATCATTTTTCGGCAGGTTGTGACCGAACAATAAAACAGGTAAGTGTCTCCCACTATTTTAAGCGACAACCTATGAGGAGTATCTTCGATAAGATAACTGTTTCCCGTCAATCAACAAATAGAAAAGAAAAAGAAAATTTTCATCAAATTGCGGTCTTAAGTCCAGATAATAGCATTCCTTCTGAGTTGAAGGAACGAATTTCTAAGGAAGAGTATCTCCGATCATGGGAAAAACAATGGGATAATCTCTACTCTGGCTTTCTTGCAGATTTTCAGAAATTGCAGAATCTCCCTTTTAAGAGATTCATTGCTGCACTAAATACTGTTTTGGAACAGTATACCTGGTGCGTTCCAAGCAGTACATGGAAAGATGAACCAGATATTAGCCTTTTTGATCACTTGGCTACCTCAGCAGCCCTGGCTGCTGCAATGTACTTTTATTATCTTAACAAATACGGAACGAATCTTGGTGACTGGGATATTCGACGTATTGATAGTTGGGATGAAGATTGCTTTCTCTTCGTAGCTGGCGATTTGAGCGGTATTCAAGATTATCTTTTCGATCTGCGGCAGGGTAAATATTCCGCTAAAGTTTTGCGTGCAAGATCATTCGAACTACAGATGTTGGCAGAGACTGCAATTGGGGATATTTCTAGAGAAAGCGGAACTTCCGCCAATTGGTCGAATTATGAATGCTGCTGGCCGATTTATTCTTGTTTTGCCTAATATAGAAAAGGCAAAAACTGCTATCAATAAAGCAAGAGAAGAAATCGAAGTTTTTTGCAGAGATCGATATCTCGGGCAATTAACTATAAACATTTCACAGGGGTTTGCAGCTTCGGGTAGATTCCTTAGGCAGGAAACGGCGTTAGAATCTTTTTTCCCACGAGTTGCGAATGATATTGAAAAGGCAAAGCAAACCAGATTTCAGTCCATTCTACGTAGTAACAACTCATTTTTTATTCAGAATAATTATGATGATTTTAAAAATAGTCAAGATCTTTGTCCGGTTTGCGGAAAACGTCCTTCAATCATTACTGCGAATGAAGAAGAAGATGAAAATGTCTGCAAAATATGTAAACAGCTTATTATAACTGGAAAGAGTTTGACAAAGGCGAAGTATGTGACAGATATTCAAAAAGAAGATAAAGCATGTCTTCGATTATTTGGGGAAACAAATATAAGTCTAAGTGAGGGGAAAACCGATGATTACAAGTGGACCAGCACTTTAAATGAATATCATCCAGGTTTTTCTTTGCTATTTGGTGGTGTCCATGTTCCTACGATTGAGGAAAGTATTAGTGCTGATGGAAAAGAGTTTTCCAGAAAAAGGATATTAAGTTTCGAAGAACTCGCAGAACAGGCACAAGGTGATAATCGGATTGCCATGCTAAAGGCAGACGTTGACGACCTTGGGTCTATATTCTCGGTCGGGCTGAGCAAAAAAGTGTCTCTGTCAAGATTTGCATCCCTGAGTAGGATGATTAATTATTTTTTTACAAGATATGTTTTCAACCTGATTGAATCAGATATTCGATTCCGGAATAGTATTTATACGGTATTTTCGGGTGGGGATGATCTATGCATGGTAGGTCCGTGGGATAAGATCATCGTTTTCTCGAAAGAGTTAAATCGACATTTTTGTGATTATGTTGGAGGTGGTGAGAATATTACAATCTCGGCCGGTATATCGGTCTCTAAATCTAATTTGCCATCTCATTTTATGTTCTCTGAAGCAGATGCCTTGTTACGTCTTTCAAAGTCAGATGATGGTGTCAAGAACCGTATAACGTTGTTTGGAACGACTGTTCCTTGGAAAAAATTCGGCGTTCTTCTTCAGGTTGCATATAAACTTGAGGAGTATCTAAAAGCCAGCAGTGAAGAAGAAAAACACTCTCAGGTGGGAAAAGGCCTTTTCCACAGACTTCTTGAATATGGAGAAAAGGCAAAACGCCTTGAAAAAAAAGAGAATCTTATCAGGCCGAGAGATGCCTTATGGATATCACATTTTTACTATGACGTGATGAGAAACGTTCGATCAAAAACTGATGAGTTCAAGATCCTTTGTCTGGAACATATCAAGGAAATCCGCTTGCCAGTAAGTTACGTTCTATACAAAAACAGGAAAGGGGGTAATTCAGATGAATAAGGATGAAATAGGTAATGTGATTGTCTTTTTTGACGGCAATAAGTTAAGGCCGGAGTTGTTAGACCAGGATGCAAGAAGTTGGGCAGAGCGTCTAGTCATCAGGGAAAACAAGAAAGATAAAAGAGGGAAGCCGGTTGTCGAATTTCATGGAGTGAGCGGACACCAACTGAGGAGACTTTATGATGAAGTAAAACATTACCAGAAGCTTCTCGATGATAAAAAGAAACTTTATCCGGAGGAAAAAGATAGAGGATGGAATGAAGTAAAACCGCTTGTAAAAATGGTAAGGGCAAAAACGGCGTATATGGTCGCCAGATTGAAGGATAAAACAAAGAACTTTAAAACGAAAAAGGCGTATGATTCCCTATACGATTTCATTGACAAGTCTTTAAATTTGATTAACGAAGAAGACCATTTTAATGCCTTTTGCCTTTTTTTTGAAGCCGTTTATGGTTTCTACTATCATCTGGGCGGGGCCAGCACAAAATAAGGAGGAAAATCGGATGGATATTCAAATGAAACAGATTGCTACAATGCATTTAACGGGCGTGATCGAAGTTGTCACGGGTCTTCATATAGGAGCAGGTAACAACGCCATTGAAATCGGAGGGATGGACAACCCCGTTGTTAGAAATCCTTTAACAAATGAGCCGTATATTCCGGGGTCCTCTATAAAAGGAAAGATGCGGTCACTTGCCGAATGGACATACGGAAAAATCAAGGTGAACGGAGACAGCCCCGGAGCGGTATGTTCTTGCGGCGATCCAACTTGCCACATCTGTCGGGTTTTTGGTACAAATGCGGCCCGCAATGATGCAGAAAAAAAACTGGCCCTCCAAAGAGGACCAACAAGGCTGGTCGTGCGAGATGCGAAATTAAAAACAAATGGAAATGAGCCAGACGATCGGGTATTAGTCGAAGAAAAATGGGAGAATACGATAAACCGAATTACTGCTGAGGCGAATCCACGGCAGATTGAAAGAGTAGTTCCCAGCACAGGCTTTGATTTTGATCTCTCTTACAGAGTATTAGACGACGGTGATGGCGGAAAAACAGATCGGGATTTCTTTGATAGTGTTGTGTTGCTTTCCATTTATCTTCTTGAACTTGATTTTCTCGGTGGTGGGGGTTCCAAAGGGAACGGGAAGATAATCTTTAAATCACTTGTGGCAGAAGGAATGAATATTAAAGATTCCGACGGGAAGTGGGAATCCTCATATGAAGAGAAGATTAGAACATACATTAAATCCGTCGGTAAAAAGGTAGAAAACAAAGATGAAGACATACAAAGCAAAGATTAAACTTCATTCCCCCCTTGCTACTCGGGTTATGGGGGATACTTTATTTGGCTGTGTCTGTTGGGGAATTCGTTACAATGCAGACGAAGGAGAACTCACTTCCTTCTTGAATCAATTCGAAAGTAACCCATTTATTATCTCTGATGGATTTCCTGAAGGGGCCCTCCCAAGACCTCTTCTTTCTCCTGAAAAGCACGTTACCGCCATCGCTATCGAACAACTGCAGAACGAAAAAGGGTCAAAAAAATGGAATTTGTGCCTGCAGACATGATCCTTTGTAGTGACAAGAAGCCCGTTAAGGATAAGTTAATTGTGGATGCTCTGATTGATTTGGAAACTCGGATGAATGCCTTGAAACATTTCGATTCTCCAGGTATGCACAACACCATTAATAGGATGACCAACACAGTTGAAGAGGGTGCTTTATACACAGTGAATGAGATGTGGTTTAAGGAAGGTAGCGTATTAGATATATATATCGTCACTTCTATCGATATGCTGACAGTCAAACGATACCTCGAATGGGGACTGGCCGAAGGATATGGGGCGGATAAATCTACCGGTAAAGGAATAATATCTTTAGAAACTGTGGAGGAAATTGTTTTCCCAGATGAAGGAAATTTATATTTGGCCCTTGGTTCATTTGTTCCGAATGAAAAAGATGTTCTTTCCGGTCTCCATGCCTTTGTTGTTTCAAAATTCGGAAAACTTGGTGGTCATTTTGCGAATTCGATAAACCCTTTTAAAAGACCTTTCCTTATGTACGCCTCAGGCTCTACATTTAATGCTTCCTCTTTCAATAGAGGTTATGTTGGTCAGCTCCTAGAGAATATTCATGAGGATCCCAGTATAAGACACCATGCATGTGCACCGGTATTAAGATTTTATAGCGAAGAGGGCCAAAATGAAACGATACAGGGTTGAAGTCAGGCCGATTACACCCATTCATATCGGCACAGGTAGAGAGATTGGTCTCCTGGAATATAAGGTCATAGGTACAGAAAATCAATCTTCTGCAGGAATATCTCAGGTTTTCGATCGACCAAATTATAACGAAAATTGAAGATCAGCAAAGAAAAGAGATCTTAGATGAGATCGAAAGCAAGGACCTAAAGAGGATTATACGATACATCGGAAAAATGGTGACAAAGGAAGAAGCACAATATCGCATCCCTGCCTCCCCGACATTTGCAACAGAATACTTTGCCAAAAAGGATAACCCGGAAAACCAACTTAACGTTCAGGAGATATACCGTGACCCTACCTCCTTTAAACCCGTAATTCCTGGCTCCTCCCTGAAAGGGGCTTTTAGAACAGCAATACTCAATCGGATAGGGCAAAATAAGGCAATCCTAAATGTACCGTATAAATATTATGAAAAGAACCTTTTGAATTACACTGATGCGAGAAATGACCCTTTTCGAGCCGTTAGAGTTACGGATTGTTTTTTCCCTGAAGGTATTAATGAGATTGTAGGTCAAGTCTTTAATTTCAAGAAAGATTTCGCCCAGATGGCTATTTTTCAAGAGCAAGTGCTGGGGGAACTTTCTGAAGGCAACGGTACAGGAATTTGTGAGATTTCAATTGATGAACATCTCCAGCAGATTCGGCAGACCGTTGAATATCGGGGAAGAAGATGGAGCCCCTTGCCAATTAAAGTCACTATTGAAGATATTGTTGTTACCTGCAATGAATTTTATATAAAAAATCTAAAAGACGAATTCGATAAATTTTACAGAAACTCTAACCATCTCGATTTGAAGACAGTATCAGAAGGGTTGAACCGGATGGTTGCTGCAATAGACGAAAAAAATATGGAATGTTTAATTCGGTTAGGGAGATTTGGTCACATTGAGAACGTTACGATCGAAAAACATAGAAGGCCGTATTCACGGAAATATGGTACTTCCCGGACGATCTCGGAAAGACGTTATCCCATGGGTTGGGTAAAGGTGAAGTTTAGTGAAATCGCTACGGTTTAAGGCCCCAAACTTTTTGGATTTTTTAATATTTAAAATCAGAAGTTGGATTGAACCTTTACCCATTTAATTTCAATGCCCCTTCGATACGCAAGGATTTGTTTTATGCCAAACCAATATCTTCGCAGGTATACCAGCCTGTCCGTTCTGCTTGATATTCTCTCAAATAAGAAATTGACCCTTTTAGACCCTCAAAGCTGGGAGGATAAGAACGATTCCTATTATCTTTCTCTATACAAGACAAAAATGGGTTTGAAATCTGTGTTGGCTCTATGTTTCACGGAAGCGGGTGAAACCTATCACCATTGGAAGGTTTTTTGTGGAACCTCCGATGGTGTCTGCCTTCAATTTGAAAAAGATAAGTTGTTGGAATGTTTTGATGGGATAACTGGGATCAAGAAAGACAATGTAACGTATAAGAAGATCAAAGAAGCCAGATCAACGAGGTTAACCCGGGAAAAATTACCATTTCTTAAACGCCATCCTTTCAAGGATGAAAAAGAATATCGTCTTATTTTTGAGAGCGACTTGGAAGAACTCGCAAGCAAGGATGTACCCATATCGTTATCTTCTATATCGAAAATCATTTTCAATCCCTGGATACCAAAATCGGTTTGTAATTCAGTGAAAATGGTTATTAAAGAAATAGATGGGTGCAAAAAAATAAGGCTTTCGAGGACAACTCTTGTAGATAATGAGGAATGGAAAAAGATAGGAGGAAAAATAACATAATGGGTTAGTCTCTTCTCTTTTTCAATAAGGAAGTATTTTTGTTTAACCGCTCAAATGGAGAAACAGGGCTCCGTGGCAGGGGCCTGTTTCCATAAAAGGCGGGAGATAAGACAAGGCAGTTTTAGCCTTCGTGGGTTTTTGGATTGTTCTTTGAAAAAACGGAAACCGGAAAACGGTCAAGGGTGCCGGAAAGAATTTTCATCGGTCATGGGCCAGGGAGTGGTGACTAAAGACGACAAGTACTTTATTTTGTAGATAGTTAACCAATTTATTTTGACCTTCAAAAAAGTCGAAGGTTACAGGAAGGGAGGTAACCCTCCAAATAAACTTTATTTTTAAGATACAGGTCGCCACCAAAATGGTCAAGAAAGGAGATAAAAAGAAGGGTATGGAAGTAGATTACAGGAAATCGCTTTGTAAGATCGCCAATTTGTTTCAAAAAAAAGGGGTACTGTTGGAAGATTAGACTTGATGAATAAAGGATTGCGACTTACCACTCCCGGTGACTTCTTGACTGTCACTGGCGTTGGAAGATTAGACTTGATGAATAAAGGATTGCGACTTTACATATGCCATTGCTCCTGACACCGGTCGCGGTTCGTTGGAAGATTAGACTTGATGAATAAAGGATTGCGACGGGCCGCCGCTGGCGGAGTTGAAAGTCGAAAGTGAAAGGGAGAAAGTTAAAGTTGAAAGATGAAAGTGGAAAAAAGGGGGTAGCGATGAAAGATTTCAGGGAGCTTAAGGTTTGGCAAATGGCGATGGAGTTGTTTATGGAAGTGGTCAGGGATGTTGGAGGATTTCCGAAAACGGAAGTAGCCCGAATAATAGCCAGCCAAATTTTGAGGAACGTTTCATCGATAACGGCCAATATAGCCGAAGGGTATGGACGCAGAAAGGGGAAAGAGTTTCAACATTACTTGTACATTGCCAGAGGTTCCGTTAATGAGACGATAGACTGGTATGAAAAACTGAAAAGACTGGGTTATATTGAGTTGGAAGTTTTTGAGAAAAGGGAAGGCTGTTGTCAGCAATTGAGGGCCATGCTCACCAAGATGATTGACGTGGTTTAGTTTTTCACTTTTAACGTTCATCTTTCACTCCAGCTCTGCTGGGCCGACTTGATGAATAAAGGATGGTAGGCCGTGTCCGCGGTCCGTTGACCGTGGTCCGTGAAAGGCGGGAAGATCGTGTCCGTTGTCCGTAATAATGGAAATAATCCGGAGCAGTTTTATTTTTTTTAATTTTTTGTGTTTTTTTTGAATTAACGGAGAACGGAAAATGGTCACAGTTGCCGCACCTGACTCCGCTTCGCTCCGCAGGTGATCTTTAAGTTAAGCCCCATCATAAATTCCGTTGACATAAGGCACACATTGTCGTAAATATATTCTATGAATATCTTCCGCTGGGATAATGATAAAAATGAGAGGCTCAAGAATGACAGAGGCGTTTGTTTCGAGCAAGTAGTCATTTTAATGGAAAAAGGAGAAATCCTTGATACTATTGAACATCCAAATCAAAATAAGTACCCCGGGCAAAAGATCGCAATGGCAGTGATTGAGGACTATGTCTATCTTGTTCCGTATGTTGAAAATAATGATGAAATATTCCTCAAGACCATTATTCCCAGCAGAAAAGCTACCAAGAAGTACGTGAGGTAAAAGACATGAAAAAGTTAATATTAGATGAAGAGGAAAAAGATATCCTGGAATCATATGAACGGGGAGAATGGGTGCCAGTCAAGAATGCAAAAAAGGAAATTAAGAAGCTGCAGCAATACGCAAAAAATACCCTTAAAAAAGACAAAAGGATTAACATTCGAATGTCTTCCAAAGATCTCGACGAGGTCCAGGTAATTGCGGCGCGAGAAGGTATTCCATACCAGACTCTGGTTTCAAGTATCATTCATAAGTATGTATCGGGCTATTTAATTGAAAAGAAGGCTTAACAAGTTGCTGCACCGGACGTGGCGAGAACAGCGCGCCACGTCGGTGAACATAGTGTAAAATGTAAAATGGGACGTTGTTTCTGAATTGACTTTATGTATCTTTTAAAAAAAGCAAGAAGAGACATCTTTGGATCTAAAACAACTTAGTTGGATGATCCCCTGATTTTTAATCTTTGCTTTTGGCCTCACTCCAGTCAAAGAATCATTTTTTCTTTAAGAAATAGTATGAATTGTAAAGAGTAAGGGTTTGCCTCCTTGCCTGCGGGGATATCGGAAAACGGAAAAGCCGTGTCCGTTTTCCGGGGAACGTGTCCGGGGTAAAAGAAGACCGTGGCACGTGTCCGTGAAGAGCAAATAGAAGGAGTCTTTAGAGGAGATTTTGTTTATTAATAAAGAGATAGCGGACAACGGATACCGGACAACGGACAACGGTCAGGCAAACCGGGGAAAGGTGGAGTGAAAGAGGCGGTTTTGATTATCTTCCCCTGCCGGTGATCCACTGAACCGAAACCAATTTTTCCACGGCTTTGAATTCAGGATCGCTGGTCAGGATGCGGCCCTTCAACCGTTTGGCCGTGGCCACACAGAAGGCATCCGCATAGGCGATGGGATACTCGGATTTGATTTCTGCCGCCTCACTGATCAGCAGATCGTCCACCGGAGGGATGTCTATCAAGAACGACGGGCTGTTTCATGCCTTTTTTCTTTGGAATGTTCTTTTAAAAGGTCATCGGTGAGGGAAAAATCTCCTTTAAGAAAACCACAGGCGGTCTCCAGGGGTATCCTCGGGGGCCGGTTTAATCATGATGCCTTCGGTTTGTTCCAGAATATGGACTTTACCTCCTGGTTTTACCCCGTATTTTTTTCGGATCCTTTTGGGAATTAGAATTTGACCTTTGGAAGAAATTTGGACAAAAGACATAAACGTACTCCTTTTTTAAAATAGTATGACTTTATTATTTTTGTTGTCAATAAAAAATAATTTATAACCCAGAATCGAATTTTTGGGTCTGGCCGTGTCCGGAATATATTCTTCAAGGTGAAAAGGGGTGAACTTAAAAATAGTCTTGTCTATTTTTAAAGGGGAAGGCTGATGAGATGAGAATAATCACAGAAACGGCGTTTGTTTTATTTATTTTTCTTTTTTTCTGGCCGGTCTTTCACCGGCTTCAGCCGAGGTCAACGATCCGGTCCGCAGGGAAAAACAGGGGGAGCTGGTACAGCGGTTGATGGAAAGGGGTTTTTCGGAGGAATATCTTAACCGGGTTTTTTCAGACAGATCGGGTGGAACTCTACCCGGAGATTGTTGAAAGACGGGGCAAGGGTTTAAATTATTTGGGACGACGCTTCGGGTTGCTTAGTAAAAAATCGGTGAAGCAGGGGAGAAAAATGCTTCGCACCTATGAGCGGGTCCTTCGGAAGATTCAAAAGGTTTACGGGGTAGGGGGGGAGGTTTTGGTGGCCATCCTGCGGGTCGAGACCAACTTCGGGCGGTTCGTGGGGAGTTATCCCATTTTCAACAGCCTCCTGACCATGACCCTCATTGAAAACCGCCGTTCCTCCTGGGCCGAAGAGGAACTCAGTCAACTGCTCCGGTTTTGCCGGGAGGAAAAAAAGGACCCACTCTCCGTGAAGGGGTCCTGGGCCGGAGCCTTCGGCATCCCCCAATTCATCCCTTCCTCTTATCTCAAATACGGCGTTGACGGCAACGGGGACGGGTTGATTGATCTCCATAATATGTCCGATGCCTTAACCAGTATGGCCAATTATCTGAAAAATTTTGGATGGTCCCGGGATAAACCGGCCAGTAAAAGAGAAGCTTTATTTGCCTATAATCGCTGCGATCATTATGTCCAAGCGGTGTTGACCTATGCCCGGGCCTTGACCCGTCACAAGGGGCATCTGAAACCAAGTAAATAACTCATGATCTGATGAAGAAAAAGGGCCCTCAGTTCCTTCCCTTGGATCTCCAGCATACTCCGCTTTTGAAACTTCTATGTTTATGATGTGCTGGCCGGATCGATCCGCCGGATGCCGGGGATGAGGTCAAAGTGGGCATCGGTGGAAAGGATATCTTTGATGCCATTATTCAGCATTGTGGCTGCATGGATGGCGTCTCTTGAAGTGATCGAAGGATACTCTTTAAGCAATTCCAGTGCCCGATCGGTTTCCTTTACCGTTACCGGGATAATTTCCTGGCAAAGATTAATCATTGCGAAATAAGCCAATTCACCTAGGTCGGGTTTCCTGACCGAAAAATAACGGTAAAGGATTTCTTGAAGGACTTCGGTATTGGCAACAACCTGAAAGAAGCCCTGTTTGATTTTATTTAATATTATTTTCGAAGGGTCTTGAAGAGGGTGTGGACCGCCCAGGGAGTACATAATCAGATTTGCATCTAAGAATTGAAAGATTGAACCGGTCATGGGCAGGAATATTTTTTCTGAAGATATTCCTCCTCCCAATCTTGGTAATCTTGGGGGGCCTCCACTTCGGGAAGCGAGAGGAGCCGATCAACCGCCTCAGCGATCCGGCGCTGTTTGGCGTTTTTTAAATGGTATTCGACGACAGCTTCGCGGACCAGGGTGCCGAGCTTTTTATGTTCTTTAGAAGCGATTTCTTCGAGTTCCCGGAATTGATCTTCTGTTACCAGCATTTGGATTTTTTTTGAATACTTAGGCATTTGAGGACCTCAATAAAAATACTATTAACAAAATATTATTATTAAGATACTCTTTTGTCAAGAATATTTTAAAAGATCTATTTTAGAATAAAGAAGCGCAGTGAAGATGGACCAATCCTACTCTCGGCTCTTACAGGTGAAATTACTTTTAACACAAATTATTGGCCTCGGGATATTCACCCAGTTGGAAGAGAAGACGGCCCAGGTGGGATCGGGCGGCGGGATGAGATGGCTCTTTCTCTAAAAGGGCTTCGTAGGTTTCTTTGGCTTCATCAAACATATCGTAGTGATCGTAGAGTAAGGCCAATCCCAAACGAGGGGCAACGGCCCAGGGGTTGATTTCAATCGCCTTTTGATAAACTCGAACGGCCTGGTGATAATCTCCTTCCCTCTCCAAGAATTGAGCCATCCTGATCAAGGCTTCGATATGCAACGGATAAATCTCCAGGGCCAATTTGTACATCTGCTTGGCACTGCCGAACCTACCCATCCTTTCATAGACTTGTCCCAAAACCAGATAGGTTTCCTCATTGTCCGGTCTTAGTCTTGCTGCCTCCTGGAAGCAATTCAAGGCTTCCATAAAATTTCCCTGCTGTAGAAAAACCAATCCAGAATTAAAAAGGGTTTTGTAATCCCCTTTTAGGCAACGCCGGTTTTTTATATATTTGTCCTTTTAAGGACTTTTTCTTCCATTAGGCGACCATCTCGCTCTCAGACGGGTCCAGCCTCTTGAGAATATTAGAGCGGAGTTCACTCCAGAGGGAAACCGGATCCGAGGGGGGTGAAGAAGTCATTTGGATAAATTTTTTAATCGCCTGAACGGCTGCCTGGCCGGCCATCTTTAACCGATCCTCCCGAGTGGAAGAAAGGGCCAGTTCGACAAACTCCGAGGGGAGATGGACCCGGACTTTAAATTTTTCAATCTGAAATTCTTCAAAAATTCCTCCGGGTGCCGGGATTGTTTTCAGCGGCTTCCATTAATTGGGAAGGGGAAGAAATTTCCTCCGGAGTTCCACTTGAATTGAAATCCTCCGGATTTGATCCGGTAAGCTCTTCTCGTGAAAGAAACTGCGGTTCCAGGACCGGTTCGTCAAAAAAGGTTTCCTCCTTTTTTTCCGGCCCCACAGGCATTGAGATTCCTTCCTTTTCTGCAGGTTGGGCTAAAGGTATAAATATAGACCCAAGGGAATCCGGGAATCCTTCTAATTTGGGGAGAACTTCTTGATTCCCCCGGAAGCCGATCCCGAAATAGTTTGATCAGTAACGGCTTCCCGGTTCAATCCCCCCGGCTGCTCAGGCCGGGAATTTCCCGGTAAATCGGTGAAGATTTCCGACGTTAGGAATTCTCTCCAAGTGGATTTCTCTTCCACTGTTTCTACAATCTTCGATTCTGAAATACCATGGCCAAATATCTGCTGATCGGGTTCGGGGCAAACTTGGGCTTCCTTTTTCTTTTTTGATTTTCCTCGGGAGGACGTCAAACCGGTTAGTCTTTCAAATTGGCGGCCCACCTGGTAAACCACCTGGGCGTCAATTTCTTTAAGACCGTAGGTTTCACCGGCTTTTAGACTGAGTTTGGCGATCTTGTTGATCAAACGAGGCACACCCTGATCGGAATATTCCCAAAATATAGGATAGGTATCTTCGGTAAAAATCGATCGGGTCGTCCCTGCCAGCCTCAAACGGGTTTCCACGTAGGCTCGAATTTGGTCTGTTGAGGTCATCTTCTCGATTCGGCTGTACGTTCCGATCCGCTGAAAGAGATTGGCTCGTCTGGGATCCTCCAAACGCCGGGCCAATTCTATCTGTCCGGCAAGAACCAAAGTGAAAAGATTTCTTCGATCGTCCTGCATATTGGTTAGAAGTCTAAGATTTTCCAGGTTGGCCGGGGTTATGGCATTGGCCTCATCGATGAGCAGGACGATTTTTTTACCGGCATCGGCTGTCTGAAAAAGAAGTTTATTGAAAGTCTCCAGAAGGCCTACCTTTTTCTTTTCATTACAAGGGTTCTCCGTCAATTGACCGATGATTTCATTCAGCAATTGGACAAAAGAAAGACTTGGATTGGTGATCAAGGCGATCTGATACTTTTCCGGCGAGAGACTGTCGATGATAATACGCAGAGAAAGCGTCTTTCCCAGACCGACATCTCCGATTATTACCGCTAAACATTCGTTTCCCTCCTCGATGGCGAATAAAGATTCAGCAATGGCATTTTCCATAGAGGTATGGCACTCGGCATACATGGAGGGATCGGGGACATTGTCAAAAGGCGGTTTTTGAAGATTCCAATATTCGAAATACATAGAATTTCCCTTTTTTGTTTTTTTCTTTAGTCAAACCTCAAAAAATATTACTACGCAAAAAAAGATTGGCTATACCAAGGCCCGCCCCAGGGCCTCACTGATATCGTTAAGCGAAAAACGCCTGAGCCGTCCAAACTTATAACTTTTAATTTTGTTCTCCTTGACCAACCGGTCCAGTAAGTGTCGGCTGATCTGCATCATCCGGCAGACTTGATCCGGTTTGAGCATCATCAGGTTGTGATCTAAATCGAGATGAAAATTAAAGACAATGGATCCGTCCTCCGCTTGGTGCAGATCCAGGTTCAGGCTTTTGGTGGTGTCGGCACCCAGGAGGTGAATCTCTCCGGATCGGATAGTACGAACTTGTCCGGGGGCGAATCCCAAGGAAAAGGAGGGACCATCCCTTGAAATAGTTTTCTTTGAAAGGTTGAACTCATTATTCCGGGAATAAGGCTCCTCCTCACTAAGGGGCAGGGGAAAAGGAAAAAACCCCTGACTTTCCTGCTTTCTTCTTTTGACAATGCAAAATTTTTCCATGGTCCTCCAAAGGGTCTAAAAAAGGTCTCTGGTAGTAAATGTGGTCCAATACAGGTATTGAAAGAAAACCGGTCCTGTCATAAAGCCGACTTGTCGGACAGATTTCATTAAAAATATAAATTGCAAGATAAATACCAGCCCAACCTTCTGGGGCACGTTTTTTTTATTCTATTATTTTAAATAGTTAGATGGATGATGGATTCCCTGATTTCATGCTGTCTCCGGAGAAACAAAAAAAAAGGAAAAAATAGCAAAAAATTGTTGGAGAGAAACAGATTCCAAATGTATTCCGAATTATTTGGGGGCCCTAAAAATTTATTAACTGTCTCATAATGATATTGACTCAGTGGGAATGTATTTTCTTTCGTCTGTGACTTCAGTGTTGGCCTTTTCTAAGGAATTATCTACAAAGTTAATGACTCCATAAAACACACCCCCAGCAGCCATGGGAGATGTTAATTTTACTATGAACGATTAATAACTATGGGATCAAATAATTAGAAGCTGAATTTATTGTTGACAAAATAAAGGCACATCTCCTATATTCCTTGATCAAAAAGAGACTCTATTCAATCAAACCTTGATGGTAAAGGAAGGGTCTCATTTACCGTTGATAAACGGTGAATCCAATCGGGTCACCAAAATTTATGAGGTGTAATATGGCTGATTTAGAAGAATTCAGAGCATCGGTACGAAGCTGGCTGGAGGAAAATGCCCCTAAGTCTATTCGGGGCAAGGTGAGTGATCCTGCCCTGGCCTATTGGGGGGGTAAGAAAACCCCTTTACCTTTTCCGGAAGCCAAAGCCTGGCTGGATATGATGGCCGCCAAGGGCTGGACTGTTCCCTTCTGGCCCAAGGAATACGGGGGGGGAGGTCTTAACAAAGAGGAAAACAAGATATTTAACCAGGAGATGGTCCGGCTGGAATTACCGCCTCCCCTTACCGGATTCGGTATCACCATGATCGGACCTACGGTTCTGCAGTATGGGACCGAAGAACAGAAAAAGAAATTTATCGGTGAAATTGTCCGCGGGGAGGTTCGCTGGTGCCAGGGGTATTCGGAACCGAATGCCGGGTCGGATCTGGCCAATATCCAGACCAAGGCCGTAGTCGACGGGGACGATTATATCCTCAACGGCCAAAAGATATGGACCAGTTACGGTGACCTGGCGGATTGGATGTTTCTGCTGGTGCGAACCGATCCGGGTGTTAAAAAACAGGTCGGTATCACCTTTTTACTCCTCGATATGGGGACCAAAGGAGTTGAAGTCCGACCCATTAAACTCATAAGCGGCAATAGCCCTTTTTGTGAAGTGTTCTTTGAGGATGTAAGGGTCCCTCAAAAAAATATACTGAATCGAGTAAACGGTGGATGGGAAGTGGCTAAGGCCCTGTTGGGTCATGAACGAACCATGATCGCCAATGCCTTTGGCGGCCGGGTTGCGCCGGAAAAGGCCGAAAATCCTATGGATGCGGCCGCCCGAAAATACCTCGGTCTCCGTGACGGCAAGATCGTCGATGCGGTGGTCCGGGACCGAATGGCCCAGAACCAGATGGACGAATCCTGCTTCCTGCTTACGGTTCAAAGGAACAGCGATAATATCAAAGCCGGACACAGGCCCGGGCCGGAAACGTCCATTTTTAAAGTTTATGGTACTGAGCTGAACCAGAGGAGGATGGAGCTCATGCTTTCCATCCTGGGCCCGGAGTGCCTGGGTTGGGAGGGAGAAGGGTTCGATCAGAACGAAAGGGATCTTTGCCGGGTTTGGCTCCGCTCCCGTGGAAATACCCTGGAGGGCGGCACTTCAGAAATTCAGTTGAATATTATTGCCAAGCAGGTGCTGGGACTTCCGGATAAATAGAAAAAAGCATTAAACGTTTTAACGATACTTTTTAGTATAAAATAGGAGATATGATCATGGAATTAGTTCTTAACGAAGAACAGACCATGCTGGACCAAACCGCCAAGAACTTTATCAAAGATAATTCACCTATCACTCGGATGCGAAAACTCAGGGATGATGGGGATCCTCTCGGCTATTCCAAGGACATGTGGAAAAAGATGGCCGAACTGGGGTGGACTTCCATCCTTTTTTCAGAAGAGGATGGTGGAATGGGTTTGGGCATGGCCGAAGTGATTTTGGTGACCGAGGCCATAGGAAGAGGTCTGGCGCCGGAACCGTTCCTCTCAACCGTCATGTTAGCCGGACAGGCCTTATCAATCGGAGGGAGTCAGGAACTCCGGGAACAATGGCTGGGTCCGATCATCGAGGGAGAAAAAGTTTTGGCCATAGCCTACCAGGAAAAGGGCGGCCGTTATGATATAACCCGTATCAAGACCAGTGCCAAAAAGACTGCAAACAACTTCCTTCTGAATGGGGAAAAGGCCCAGGTTCTTGACGGCTTCGGGGCCGATGCCATTATCGTCTCGGCTCGGACATCCGGGAATGATGGAGAAACCGAAGGAATCACCCTCTTTCTGATTCCCGCAGGGACCCCCGGAATGACCGTTACCCGACAATGGCGACTGGATTCCCGAAATGTCGCCATGGTGCAATTGAAGGACGTGGAAGTCCCTGAGTCCAATATCGTCGGTGAAGTTGGAAAAGGCGGACAGTTGCTCAGCCAGGTTATCGATCAGGCCACAGTGGCCCTGTGTGGTGAGATGCTGGGTGGAATGAGCGCCGCATTTGATCGCACCCTGGGTTATTTAAAGGAAAGGGTTCAATTCGATGTGGTGATCGGTACATTTCAGGCGCTTAAACATCGAGCCGCAAAGATGTTTATGGAGATCGAGCTTGCTCGATCCGTTGTAATGGCTGCGGCCCGCGCGCTGGATGAAAAGAAAGCCGACATGGAAATTTTAGTCTCAACTGCCAAAGCACGCTGTTCGGACGCCTATATCCTGGTGACCAATGAAGCGGTACAGATGTTGGGCGGGATCGGAATGACCGATGAAGAGGATACCGGTTTCTACATGAAGAGGGCCCGGGCGGCGGAAATGACCTTCGGGGATGCCACCTTTCATAAAGACCGGTTTGCCACTTTGAAGGGGTATTGATTTTTTTTAGACAGGATTTACAGGGCCAACTTGAATTTTGTCTCTTTCTTTAAGAAAGGCACAAACTGAATTGTACCGTGGAAGTAAGCAATCCATTTTGCAGTAAGCGGATCGAGGTTGGCCAGGGCCCCTCGATCCTGAGTAAAGAACAAGTTAGTTTTGTAAATCCTGTTCGATAATTTATAAAGGGATTCCGGCCTGAGGGGAATTTTCTAATTGAACCAGGGCCTTTTCTGCGGCCTTTTGCTGGGCATCCTTTTTGGTCTTGCCTTTTCCAATAGAAACAACCTGCCCCTGAACGATTACTTCGACGAAAAAGATCTTCTTGTGATCCGGTCCTTCTTCCCGGAAGACCCGGTAGTTTGGAACGGTCTTCAAGGTACCCTGGCAATATTCCTGCAGGAGGGTTTTAAAATCCTGGATGGAGAAATGGTCGGCATCCTCAAATTGAGATAGAAAGAGGTGGTTAATAAAGATCAAGGCTGCCCTAAATCCGCCGTCTAAATAAATGGCCCCTAAAACGGCTTCAAAGGTATCGGCTAAGAGTGAAGGTTTTTCCCGCCCACCCGTCCTTTCCTCCCCTTTTCCGATTAATAAAAAGGTCCCTAAACCCAATTGTTTGGATAAGGTTGCTAAATTTTTCTCATTGACCTGACCGGCCCTTATTTTAGACAGACGGCCCTCCGAGAGCTCGGGATATCGGTTAAACAACAGAGTGCTAAGGGATAAATTTAATACGGCATCACCCAAAAACTCCAAGCGCTCGTTGTGTTTCCATTCAGAATCCGGGTGTTCATTGAAATAAGAGCGGTGAGTCATTGCTTGTCTTAATAGAAAGATATCATTAAAGAAATAATTGAGAGAATTTTGGAGAGATTTAAGGTCTATGATTTGATTTTCATCCACTGGCTATTGCCTCCCAAGGTCTGAAATAGAACATACCTTAATTATATTTTTTTTTCAACAAGACATAATAATTCTATTGACAAATTAATGTTTTTAATCTATATTAATCTTTTTAAATTATGGAGTTATTGAACAATGAAAAGCTACATACCCAAAAAAAATGAAATTAACCGAAACTGGTGTCTTTTTGATGCTGAGGGGAAGGTCTTGGGCCGTTTGGCCTCTGATGTGGCCCAGCGTCTGAGAGGAAAAAATAACCCCGGATTTGTCCCTTATGCCGATACCGGAGATTTTGTTGTGGTGGTCAATGTTGAAAAACTTATTTTAACCGGTAAAAAAATGGAACAAAAGATTTACTACCACCATTCCGGGTTTATCGGCGGCCTTAAATCCATTACCGCCAAGAAGTTGAAAGAAAAAAGGCCCGAAGAACTGCTTCGTCAGGCGGTAAAAGGGATGTTGCCCAAGAACAGCCTTGGCCGGAAACTAAATAAAAAACTGAAGGTGTATGTCGGGGCCGCTCATCCCCATGAGGCCCAGCAACCTGTATCAGTATCTTAATCGGAAGTACAAAAACGCAGAAGTTGGGCGTTTTTCCTAAGCCGATTACAATTTGGAAGGGAATATGGCAGAGAAAGAATATTACGCAACCGGAAAAAGAAAACTGGCCATTGCCCGTACCTGGTTAAGGCCTGGGGCAGGACAGATCACGATTAACGGCAGACCCATCGACCGCTATTTCAGCCGGGAGACGGCCAAAATGGTGGTTCTTCAGCCGCTTGAGTTGACCGAGACCGTGGGTAAATTTGATATCATGGTCAATGTGACCGGGGGGGGGCTTTCCGGTCAGGCCGGAGCCATTAAACACGGAATCACCAAGGCCTTATTGGTTTATGACCCGCAATTGCGAATGGTGTTAAAGAAAGCCGGATTTATAACTCGGGATTCGAGGGTTAAAGAACGAAAAAAATATGGTCAAAAAGGGGCCAGAGCGCGTTATCAGTATTCAAAACGTTAGCCCTTTTTTATTAATAAACGGATATATAAAGGGAAGGCCCAAAAGGCCTTCCCTTTTTTTTCTTTCAAGATCAGACAGCCCATATAGACTAAAGAGACTCAATTAACAGGATGTCCTTAGTGGAACGCAATCTCCGCCTTTTGATCGCCTATGACGGCACTCGTTACCGGGGGTGGCAACGGCAAAAAGAAAGCCCGACGATCCAGGGAACCATTGAAGATATCCTGGCAAAAATCACCCAACAGCCGGTTTCCCTTCTTGGGGCGGGAAGAACCGATTCCGGGGTCCATGCCTGGGGACAGGTGGCCGGCTTCAAGACCGCCTCCCATTTGTCGATAAACACGATTGAAACCGCCTTGAATGCCCTTGTACCCAACGATATATTAATTCGCCAGGTCAGGGAGGTTGAATCGACCTTTCATGCCCGATTTTCCAGTAAAGCCAAGATATATGACTATCTAATCTGCAATCACCGCCAAACCATCCCCTTCTTTCGCCGCTACGTCTGGTTTTTACGGGAACCGCTTGATCCGGATCTGATCAAGTCCGGTTTATCTCTCTTAACCGGGGAACATGATTTTTCCAGTTTCCAAACACAGGGAAGCGAAGTTTCCTCCTCAATCCGCACGCTCTATCAGGCAAACCTGCTTCCAGGTCCCTGGGGGATGTTTAAGATAAGGTTTAAAGCCAACGGCTTTTTAAGACATATGGTTAGAAATATGGTGGGGGCCTTGATTCGAGTAGGGTTGAAAAGGATTTCTCAAAAAGAATTTGAGGAAATTATAGTATCGAAGGACCGCTCTCGAGCCGGTGAAATGGCTCCGGCACAGGGTTTGTATCTGAGGAAAGTCCTTTATAAATAAAAGCAAGATCTACAATCAGAAAGGCCGGTATCGTTATTTTCCGAAGCTGAAAGTTTTTATCGGGTATTAAGGCTCGGCCAGGGATCAGATAGGATCACCTGGAAAGGGATTCTATTTTAGTGAAGGGGAATTCTGTACCGTCTCCCGAACTGTGGAATAAACGGCTTTAAAGGCCTCGTCAAAACCGGTTAAGGGCAAGCGCCCGATTTCTATATATTTGATAACGATCTCCTTGGTCACTTTCAAGACCAGCTCCTCTTCTGGTTTCATACTTCTGGAACCTCCTTTGATCAAAATTCAATAAGCGGCTCGGTTTACTTTTAGGAGGGACGGACCCTTTGAATCGCCCGCTGTTAATAAGTCTACCCGGTGCGTCTCCATAGGTTTAAATAAAGGCCGAACGGTGAACCCCCCTGGTAATGTCGTATTGATTCGGGCCTCTGCTGCGGAAGAAGGCGTTTCTTTCAGCAGAGGCCCCGGTAAGAAGAACCTGATCAGCCCTCCCTGCATAAAACGATACCTTATACCCGGAATCGAAATCAAGGGGTTTATTCGAAAATATCGTAGCCGAGGAGGAAGGCTTGTGCTATATAGAAAAGAGAAGCCAGGAGGAAATAATTTTTAAACCAAACAATATGAGCGGAATCATTCAAGTTCTTCCCGAATCCCTGATTAATCAGATCGCCGCCGGAGAGGTCGTGGAAAGACCCGCCTCGGTCATCAAAGAATTATTGGAAAATTCGGTGGATGCCGGAGCTTCAGACATCCAGGTGGATATTCTCCAATCGGGGAGAACCTCCATCCGGGTCACGGATAACGGCCGGGGCATGAACAAGGAAGACCTGGTGTTGGCCGTTGAGAGGCATGCAACCAGTAAGATCAGGGAATATGCCGATCTTGTGGCCTTAAAATCGATGGGTTTCCGAGGGGAGGCCCTGCCCAGCATTGCCGCGGTCAGCCGGATGACTATTCTTTCCACTGCTATTGGGGAGGTATCGGGGCATCGTTTGGAGATTTGGGGTGGAAAAAAAATAAGTCTGGAGGAGATCGGAGGGGCTTTCGGGACAACCGTGGAGGTGCTCGATCTCTTCTATAACACGCCGGCGCGGATGGCCTTTTTGAAAAGCCCCAGGGTTGAATGGAATCAGATACAGATAGCCTTTGAACGGGTGGCCCTGGGTTTTCCTCACCTTCGATTCGAACTAACCCATAACGGGAAAAAGATTTTTCAGCTTTTTCCGGCCCAGGAATTTCTCTTGCGGCTGCAGGATTTATGGGGCGTGGAAAAAATAACAGACTTGATACCGGTTGATCTGAACGAGGACCGGATCCGGATCTACGGTTTTATCTCTCCTCCCCATTGTCATCAAAATTCCTCCAGAAATATCGCCTTCATCGTCAACCAGCGATGGGTGCGCAGCCCCCTTTTGTATCCTCTGATCCTAAGGTCCTACGCCGGGATGATCCCGTCCGGTCGTTTTCCCACCACCGTTCTTTGGCTGGAAGTTCCTGCGGAACTGATTGACGTTAATATTCATCCTTTTAAGCAGGAGGTACGTTTCAGTCAAACATCCTGGATTCAGACTTTGGTGGGCAAGGCCATCGGGCAGGCCTTAAAATCCTATATTCCAAAACCAGGTTTGTTGGAGAAGAATTTTTCATCGACCTTTTGGCCCCGGAGCCCAAACCAGCCTTTTCTTTTCAAGGAGTCCGATCTGCCTCCATCCCTGACCCCATTAATTCAGGGGGCGGGATCAATTCCCTTTGGTTCAACGGAAGAACCTGAGATATTTTCCCGGGATCAGACATTGACTCCGATCATTGGTCCTCTTTCGGAAGAGGTTCCGAGGGATGATCGGGAAGGGGGGTTTGCTCAACTAACGGTTTTAAGTCAGATCCAGGGAACTTATCTGATGGCCTTGATGAAACAGGGTCTGGTCCTGATTGATCAGCATGCCGCCCACGAGAGGATTCTCTATGAACGATATCGAAACCAATGGCGAACCGGAGGGGTTTCCTCTCAATATCTTATTATTCCCATTCTGGTCGAATTGCCTCCGGGGTGGACGATTGAAATGGAATCGATCCTCCCGGAAATGGCCACTTTTGGATTTGAGGTTACTTCAGCCGGTGGAACCAGTGTATGGGTAAAATCCATTCCCGCGGGCATGAGTTCAGGGCAGGGGGAAGCGGCCCTGAAAGAAATACTGGAAGAAATGAAGACGGGAAACCGTTCGATCAAACCGGAAGAACTTTCGCAATCACTGTTAAAACTTCTGGCCTGCCACAGTGCGATCCGAGCCGGACAGGTGCTAAGCCAGGAAGAAATTCAGGCTTTATTAATTCAATTGGATCAGACGGAATCACCGTCTCATTGCCCCCATGGACGTCCCTTATGGATTTTGTTCTCCTGGGAAGAAATTGAAAAACGATTCAAGCGAAGGTGAAGTAAACGGCATGGGGCATGGGGCAAAGAGCCTTGGGCGAGATTTCTTTTTGCTCTATACCCATTGCTTGGCCAAATAGACCCAATATACCCAACAACCATAAAATGCCCCGACCCAAATTAATTTTTATCACCGGACCAACCGCGGCCGGCAAATCCGGCCTCGGCCACCGGCTGGCCCGATCGATGGGCGGAGAGATTCTTAATGCCGATTCCATGCAGGTTTATCGATATCTGGACATCGGAACCGCGAAACCGACCGCATCGGAACAAAAAGAGGTCCCTTATCATCTGATTGATATTGTCGATCCGGACCAGGCTTTTAATGCTTCCGAGTTCAGGGTTCGGGCCCAATCAGTCATTCAAAAGCTCCATCTTTGCCAAGTACCCATTCTGGTGATTGGCGGGACGGGGTTGTATTTAAGGGTCTTGCAAAGGGGTATTTTCCCCTGTCCAAAACCCGAAGCCGAAATCAGACTACGGTGGCAACAAGCCGCCCGGGATCAAGGCCCTGAGTTCCTTTGGGATGCCGTAAGAGAGACCGATCCCAAAACCGCAAATCGAATTCATCCCCGGGATACCTTTCGGTTGATCCGGGCTCTGGAAGTATTGGAGTTGACCGGGAGTCCTATTTCAGAATGGCAGCAATGGGGACCGGAGAACTTATCTGACTTTGATATCCTCTGGATCGGGCTTCTTTTGGACCGGGAAGCCCTTTACCGGAGGATTGACATGAGGACCGAAGAAATGATGACCAAAGGCTTTCTACAGGAGGTTCAAGGGCTTTTGGAAAAAGGGTATTCCTCTGAATTGAGATCCATGCTATCCCTGGGGTACCGTCACTTGACCAAAGTGATCAAGGAGGACCAGGACCTGGGAGAAGCCGTCGGTTTATTAAAGAGAGATACCCGCCGTTATGCCAAGAGACAAATGACCTGGCTGAAGAAAGAAATAAATTTGAACTGGTTTTCTCCCGACGAGTTTGATACAATTAAATTAAAAATAGATAAATTTCTTAATCAATCATAACAACATGTCCATTCCAAATATTTTAACCCTGATCCGAATCATTTTGATCCCCTGGTTCGCTATTCTGCTCATCAATGGTTCTTTCAAACAGGCCCTCTGGGTTTTTGCCGGGGCAGCGATTACCGATGGATTGGATGGACTGACGGCCCGCTGGTTTTCCCAAAAGACGCATCTGGGTTCCTTACTGGATCCCATAGCCGACAAACTCTTGTTGTCTACGGCCTTTATCACCCTGGCTATCATGAGAGAATTACCGGTTTGGCTTTCGGTAATTGTCATCAGCCGGGATGTGGTGATTGTCCTGGGTGTTGGTATTCTCTTTTTCAACCAGATACAGGTTGAGATGAAGCCGACTGTCTATAGTAAGATGACCACGGTCTTTCAATTACTTTTAATTTTACTGGTCCTGTCCTCCGGGTATATTCATTTCGATGACTGGGTAAGACAAGGGTTGATTTTAACGACCTTGATTTTTACCATCCTTTCCGGTTTCCATTATCTCTATACCGGTCTTAAAATTATAACCTGAATAAGCGGTTTTTTTCTGCAGACCGGCCGCAAAGTATTCTTTAATGCAGATTCGTCGGCTATCCAAAAAATTAAAGGGTTTTTACTTGACAGTTTAGGTCAAAATTGTTTAAAAATAAAAGTACTACAGGCACGTAGCTCAGGGGGAGAGCGCTACCCTGACACGGTAGAAGTCGAGAGTTCAAATCTCTCCGTGCCTACCATGAAAATCAAGGACTTAGCCATTTATGGTTAGGTCCTTTTTTATTTCTGCTACCCATTTTGCTACCATCTTCTTCAAAAATGGTATTTTCCAATCTGCATGACTGCCTCTTGATTTGTCTCTTTCATAAGATGAGCATAAACGTTTAAAGTCACCATCGGGGAGGAATGCCCCAACTGGTTTTGAATGTACTTGATATTTTCCCCCTGTTCGATCATAAGACTTGCGTAGGTGTGTCTCAGAGTCATGAAATCGAATTTTCTTTACCTTTTACTTTCTTTGTAACCTTTACTTTTTTTTGAAGCCTCCGACTTTCTTTTCGATTATTTCTATTTCCATAATCCCTGCTTTCAATCCAAAGCCGGTTAAAAAATTTCGATCTGAACCATATTGCTGTATTAATCGTCCGCCACCTATTCCCTTTTTTGCTCGCGTATCTTAACATCACTTGGAAACATTAAATCAAGTTCAGTCTTTGGACAAGCCAGCTTCCATTTCTTTAATTCCATCAAGAGGGTAGGGGAGAGGTCAATTTTTCGTTTCGACCCCTTCGTTTTGGTAGGAAAGAATCGGCCACTATTAAAGGTCCTTTGGATATGGAGTTGTTTCTTTTCAAGATCCAGGTCCCCCCACTTTGAACCTAAAAGCTCGCCCTTGTCTGGCCCCGGTCATAATAGCCATCAAAAAAAGGGTCTTATATTTCTGGTCTATCCACGGCATCCAGGAAGGCCCGGATTTGATCGGGGTGTCAAGACTATGAATTTCTTTCTCCGTGTCTCCCTCTGATCCCTTGGTTTTTCGGCTTCCCTGTACCGGGTTATGGTCCTATATAGTTCGATGCCTCACGGCATAGGCCATGATCTGGCCTAGGTTAACCAGGATCTTTCTCAGGGTGATGATATGGACCCCTTCTGCCTGTTTGGCTCTGATGTACTTCTCAATAGTGGCCGTTGTTATTCGGGTTATTTTCTGGTCGTATCAAGGTCATGGAAATGGTTCCTAAGTCATTCCCTCTATGACCTCCCATGTTGTTTCTCTGACCTTTGGTTTCTTGTATTCCAACCACTCCTTAGCCACTTCTGAAAATAATGGAGATTTCTTTTCGGAGAGAAAGGCCCTGTTTTCAAACCTTTTCTTCTCGATCAACTCAATTCATTCCTTGGCTTTGGTTTTGGTGTTGTCCCCTTCGGTAGGGTTTCTCTCTGTCTAACTCCAAACTGGTCATAAAAATCTAAAAATAACCTGTCGCCTCTTTTTCGGATACATCCCATCTATTTCACCCCCTTCTCTATTGTTTATCTCCATTGTTATTTTTCATCCCGGCCTATTTAAAAGGCCCCTAAACGACGATCTGTTAATTTGCTTGTATTCATGCGTCCCTTAGTCCTTTCCCTTACCGTGCCCCTGGTTTTGTTGGAGTATACCCCCTTTCTTTCGATAGTCTGACCCGAAAAACGAAAAACCCGAGATTTCCCTCTGTCGGCATAGACGGCCAGCCCTCGCGGGTCCTGGATCTCGGGTTTGATATTTTAAATTTATTTTCATGCCGTTTAGGAAAAATCAAAGTGATATATTATATATCACCAATAACACTGATTTTCAATATATTTTTTTATTGTTTTAACTTGTCTTATTTGCTATGTTTTTTCCATGACAACCGAAAAACCAAGAATTCTTTTAACGTTAGATGAAACCTTTATAAGGCGCATAGATGATTTTCGTTTCGAAAACCGCATCAATACCCGGTCTGAGGCCATAAGACGACTCATTGAAGAATCTTTAAAAAAATATGAAAAGAAGCCGATTAATAAACCCCTAAAATAATCATTTTATTGTGGAGGGCCTCCTAATGAACCGGTCAAATTTCTTAAGGTTGTTTTTGATTTCGGTCGTTTTATTGTTGAACATTTTCATTACAAATAAAAAAGTATTTGGGGAAAATTGGATACTGTATGGAATATCCGACGATTTCCGTACAAAACATTATTATGACAAGGATAGCCTGACCATGATATCCCCTTCGGTTAAAAGGGTTTGGGAAAAAAAAATTCCCCCCGTCGAGTATAAGCTCAAGGAAAGAGAAGAACAAGGCCTTCCACTTACTCGTTACTTTTCTTATAATCGAACTTTAATGTTTCTTGAAATTAATTGTAGTGATCGGACCGTCAAACTCCTCATCTTTCGCCGATTACGACGAAAAGGGAGCAATATTAGAGTTTGGCAGTCGCAACAATGCTGACCCTGATTTTGATAATCCCTGGATCAATAGCGGAAGTCTTATACAGGGCCGTTTGTCTTTAATCCAAGAAAGAAACCGATAAAACTACGAATAATAATCCCTTGAAAGGATTCAAAGTGCCTTGCATTGTTCCAAGTCAAGTGGTTGAATTTATCAAATTGGCCTATCCCTTTGCAGTTAATCAAAAGGATCATAATGAACAAGTGCATATTCATGGGATGGACCAATCATCGAGATTGGGCGCTATCATTACCTTGATTAATCAAATTCCTCCGGAATTAATTACTTTAAAGGGGGATGACTACATCAAATTCATTTCATGTATCGAAGCCATTAAACAAGCACTTTCTCTTTGGAGTTCTGGTAACGACTTTCCTATAAGGACCGTTGACCCCTTTGGCTTTCTTAGCCCCGTCACACACCTTCTTCGTTTGCTTGAAAAATGTCCCGATGAATTTCCGTCTCCGTCAACAAATGAACTTCCTTTTATTCAGGAGGAAAAATTAAGAGAAAGTATTCGCCTCGATATAAGTGCGGCTAATCAATCTCTTTTGAATGGCCAATGGAAGGCTGCCACCGTTTTAGCCGGTTCCGCCATTGAGGCATTATTACTATGGTCGATAATATCTTTTAAAAATGATGGAGAAATACAAACCGCCATCAAATCATTACAGGAGGAAAAACCAAGGATTACCATACCAAAAGATAAAGAGAATTGGTCCCTTTTTCCTCTAATAAATGTTTCATTTCGTTTAAACTTAATTGAAGAAAAAACATTTAAATTGTGTGACCTTGCAAAAGATTTTAGAAACCTGATTCATCCTGGGAAAACCCTTCGCCTCAATGAACAATGTAATAGGGGGACCGCATTGGGGATAATATCTGCCCTTGAGTTTGTTGTTTCGGATTTAAAAAAGTAAATCCAGTACTAATTTATATTTTGGGGAGGGTCGGCAGTCCGCACCGGTACTGGGTGTCCCGACCCTTCCAAGCTCGGGGGAAAGGAACCCCGAGCGCAATCAGTCATGACGGAAAAGATCCTTTTCAAAAAAGGCAATCCTTAATATTTTCCCAGGGCACCTTCTCGAATTCGGGAAAACTCAACCGGGTCTTTTTGAAAAATTTCCGAAAACAAATCCTTCAAAAAAACATCATCCCGATTATAGGGGAAAATCCACGTTTAAGAGAAAAAAGCCTTATCAGCCGGTCCCCGACTTCTTCGATAAACAATTTCGATTCTTTTTCATAAATCGATCGGCAAAGGTCCCCTTTGATCCGTTCGAGAGAATTTATTAAATCCACCTTCGTCTTACGGGCTTGATTTTCGGCATCTGCAAAACCTATTAACAGCTCTTCGGCCTCGGATAGTCGGTTAACCACTTCAAGGTGATTTTTCCGGGATAGTCGCACCCCATTTTCTGACCCCTCTCCATTAGCAAAAGAAAAGACCGCCCGACCCTTTTCGGCCTCAGTTTGGACAACTTCTTGGATCTCAAATTCGGAAGGGATTTTTCAAGGTCCGATTTCCTACCCTGAATCGATTGGATCTTTTTTGGCAGGTCGATTATCCGGGCTTCGATTTCCTTTTTTTGTTTGATTAAATCTTTCATCTATACCGCCCCCTTTCCCTTCTTGGACCGCCGGTCCTTCAAGAATTGATAATACTCCTCAACCCCGCCCGGCCAGCTTGGATACATGGCCGGGGATGAAACCCAGTGCATCAAGGCTGTTTTGGCCTGGTCATCACCCCCATGGGTCAAGTTCAAAAATTTCTCAAATTCCAAAATGCCAATGGTCTTTTGGGCCGCAAGAGGTAATGACTTGTAGCTGCGGATTAAACTTAAAGATTTTTGGGCTTCAATCGGATCAACCCTTTCTTCCTTTTGTGCCTTGCTCTTAGCTTTTTCCATGCCGGTCTGAATTCCTTCGGACATAATTTCCCCGTAGAGGATAGGGAATGCCTCTTTGAAATCTTCTCTTTTAAATCTTGGTTCTGGTTTCATTGTGAAAGCTCCTTTCATTTTTTGGCCTTATGGCCAATTTTTTGTTTCTAAGATTTAGTTAATGATTTTTTGCCTATTTCGGCCAGACAGACCGGCCTAATATCTTTTTTCCTTCTCAAATTTTGCAACATCTTCGGCTAATCCGGATAGGTCCCATTTGATATAATCCCAGTCAAAAATGACTTCCGTCCTATACCATTCATCAACCGCCTTTTCGTCAAGCTCCCAGGATACCCCCCGGCCCCCCTGTTTGATAAAAGGAAGACCTTTCCGTATCCATGACCGGACGGTCGCCGGTGAAACTTGATATTTTGTCGCTATTGTCTCAATATTCATCTCATCGCCTCCAAATAAGAAAAGTTGACCCCGAATTTAAAAAGTTCTGTCACTGGCGCGCAACTGGGCTGTTAACCACCCGTAGTGGATGACCACTTTCACAGTACCTTGAATGTTTTCAACCCCTTACCTCTAACCGCTCGATAAAACAAGTTTAATGCTCTTTGTGCTTCGCCGTCGCCGCCTATCCGGTCAGGGTGAAACATCAAAGAGCAACTCGGCGATATATGGCCTTAACTCGAACAGGGTCCAGGCTGCCCCACCCTTGGCCGGTGGTCAGTTAACTAAATTAAGTAAGTTAACCAAAATCCACTTTTTTTATAATAATTCTCTCTCATATAGAAAAAACTGGAAATTAGTTAACTTAGTTAACTTACTTAACCTCCAAAAGTCCCATTCCATAAAAAAAGTAAGCATTCCCTGCCCCAGGCCTCTTAGAAAACCCCTTTTCTTCAATTCGTCGGGAGAATTCCCGCTGGGTTATTGGCCTTTTCTCTCCCGATTCAATTGCCCAAGTTACATAACTTTGATACAGCTCTTTGATGCGCACCTTAACAAGACGGTCAATAAGACACTTTTCCCGGATAAATTCTAAGAGAAAGTCCATCTCTTCCCGGTAAGATTCCGTAGCGGACTTTACTTCTTTTGGGGGGTTTAAACCCTCAGCCTGCCATCTTAAGCATCCTTGGACAGCCCAATTTAAAATCCCTGGTAGTTCCTCCTTTAGCTTTTGGGTTAATGCCTTGTCCTGCTTTTCCGGGGGGATTTGAACGGGAAATGGAATAAGCCGTATTCTCCGCCAGATTGCTAAATCGGTCCCCCGGATAATTGGCTTGTGATTCGCCCCGATCCAAATTTTAAATTGAGGATGGAATTCAAAGAATTCTGAATGAAGAAAACGAGCGCTGATTTTGTCTCCCCCGGTTAATTGCTTAACCAAAGATTCAGCCAGCCTTTGGCCTGATTCGATTTCCATGGCCGAAACAAACCTGGTCCCTTCGCAGCGCGGCCACATCATTGGGGATTCCCGTGGATTTTTTAAGCATTAAGGTTTCTGTGTTCGTAGTTTGACCATAATCCCCCACCATAGCCTTAAATATTTCCAATAAGGTACTTTTCCCGTTTGCCCCCAGGCCAATAAGAAAAAATAAAAGCTGTTCAATGGTCAAGCCGGTTAAACTATATCCAATCGCCTTTTGAAGGAAATTAACAAGCTCCTGGTTTCCGGCCATGACTTGATTTAAAAATTCCAGAAACAAAGGACAAACGGCCCCTCTCATGATATTCAACCGGTGCCAATTTGGTTATAAAATCCTTTCGATCATGAGGTCTCAAATGGGCCGTTTTTAAGTCAATGGTTCCGTTTAATACGTTTAACAACATTGAGTCCCTATCAAAATTTTCCGGGAGGATAGGAATATCGGGCTCACTTTGTGCGGCCCCGATCATAGCCTTACGCCGTGCCTCTGGATTCAGCACTTAAGGCAAATTTGATCATTGCCTTTCGTCGATCTTCATTTTCAATAGCGCCAGCCTCATTATAAAGTTTACGGGGAATATCCTTCGCCCTCCGGTCAACCTCCCCTTGCAAATCCTTAACCCATCTCTTCCCATCAAAAACCAACCAGGATTGCCAAGGGTAACAATAACGCAAATCCCGGCCATGTTCGGCCACAAATCGTTTACCCAGGCCCAAATCGGTTAAGTGATTCGCTCCAGGATCTTCCTTTAACTTGGCCCTCTGAAACATAGGATCGTCAAGATCCAACCGTAGAAGCTTATAAAATTCCGAAACATCAAATTTAACAAGGAAGTCATCAAGCTTTTCTATCTCCGGCAAAACTACAACTTGGACGGAAGCACCTTCCTTTTGAAGCATCAACCCCAACCGAAAGACAGCATAACAAACGGACTCATTTTTCCGAAAATCACCATCGGGAATTAGTTCAACCTTTTTCCCGGTCCATGTGATTTTTTCTAAATCTTCAATTAAACGTGGTTCCCCGGTTTCGTCTTTTGATAAAAAATTCCAGATTCCTCCCAGGCCCAGGACGTTTAAATTTTCTTGGCATCCTCGCAAGGCCTTTTTTTCACCCTCTGTAACTCTTATAATTGAATAGTTCGGGTTAAAGTCTGGTGGAAAGTAGGCATGACACCCGCTCCCTTTAACCTGAAAATAACGCATCGTGTGCTTATCATTCGGCCTCTTGTACCCAGGAAATAATTTATATCGGGTAAAACCATTTCCAGGATAGGAAAAGGGTAAAAGGGAATTTACGGGAATATCCCAGCCTAAAATCATTTTTATCTCTTCCCTTGAAGTGATAGACTGGAATCCAGAGGCCCGGATTGTCTCATCATTTAAGCCGGATTTTTTGAGGTCTACAAGGTGTTCAGGAATAAGGTTCATTCTTTACCCTCGGTCTCAGTATCCAAATCTTTCTCTGGAATTCATTGGAGTTCTCTTTCTTCTCCTTTTTTCTGCAACCAAGCCATGACCGCCCCCAGGTCAAACCTACAATACTTTCCAACCCGCACGACGGGGATCGTATTTGGTCCTTTTCGTCTCGATTTGTCATAAATCCATGAACGTGGGACCTTTAACCGTTGCGAAAGTTCATCTAATGTAAGAAGCTCGTTCATTCTAAACTCCTCCTCCCTTAAAATAAAAAACCCAAATCAAATAATATTGACTTGGGTATAATATAACCAAGGATGGTAAATAAATCAATATAAAAATGTTGTTATATCAATTACTTATATGTATTATACATGTTCTTTACACTTTTTTTAGGATAGACCTTAAGAAGATACCTGTAAATCGCCTCATGATTTCTTTTTAGGGGATTTAGCTGTGGATTTTCTTGAATAAATTTTGCAATTTTTCTGGTGGATAAATTTAGATTTGGATTTTGTTTTCGCCTTTCGTATTCTTCTTCCCAGCCCCTCCTTTGATTTTCAATTTTTGGTCGTATTGCTTTTCCTGCAATAACGAAATGATCTCTATTCGCCTCCCAATGGCTTAACAACTGAGAACCTTTAAAAAGTAATTTTTCAATTTTTTCTTTTAAAAAATGATCGCGCACTTCTGGATCTGTAACGCCAAAATAAAACAACATCGCATTAACAGCCAACAGATTCATCAATTCTTCAGTCAGAATTGAAGGTAACTCCTTATTTGATAGGGGAATATCAATAAATTGATTTACTCCTAATAATTCTTTTAAATATGAAATTGTGTTGACTTTTTTCTTCTTTCCCCAAAAGGCTTTATTTGCAATTAATCTTTTTTCTTGAATCGCCCAGTATTTTTCAACCGGTTTATTCATGGCCCCTATTTGAAAATCGGACCCTTTTAGTTTTGAAGGGGGTTTTCCTGATTCATCAGAAACACTATCAAAAACCATTTGGGTATAAATTTTAGCGAATAGATCGTTAAGTTTTTTGGTTCATATCCCAATTAGTTGATAGGAAATAGGGTTAAGCAGATGATAACAAAAGAAAATGGACATCCGGTATCTCTTGGGGATATAAGTTTGTTGCCAAACAAAACAAAACCCTTGGAGGCCTGCGATGTCCCAACTCAGTATAACACCCTATTTCCCCTTTTGTCGAATTCGAGTTATAGATCAATTTGTCTATCCCCAAGCTCACGAATCTTGGCTGAAGGTTGTTCCAGACAAGCGATTTCAACCCATCTGTCACCTGTGTGGTCAGAAGGCCCTCCGGGTTCACAGTTGGAGCCAACGCAGCATCCGGGATCTGAATCTGGCATCGACCCAAGTATATCTTCATTGCCATTTTCGAAAGATCTTCTGCCTCACTTGTGGACAGATTGTTATAGAAGATCTGGAGCTTCTCCATCCCTATTTCCGAGTTACCAAACGATTGGCCTTATATATTCATTGTCTGTGCCGAGTCATGACCGTCAAGGAGGTAGCCGATCATCTTGACCTAAATTGGAAAACGGTTAAAAACATCGACAAATATTTTCTGGAGGCCCAATATGGAACCCCCCATTTTGACGGACTTCGTCTTTTGGCTGTTGATGAAATCGCTATTCGAAAAGGACATCGTTACTTGACTGTTATCCTGGATTATGAATCCGGTCGCGTAGTCTGGATCGGCCAAAAGCGTAAAGCCCGGACCTTAAAAACATTCTTTAATCTACTGTCTAAGAGTCAAAAAAAACACTTGGAAGCCATTGCCATGGATATGTGGGATCCCTATATCAAAGCCGTCAAAGATAAAGTACCTCATGTCCAGATCGTCTTTGACCTGTTTCATGTTATAAACCAATTCAGCCGAGTTATCGATAAAGTCCGCAATAGTGAATACCGAAAAGCTTCCAAAGATCAAAAAGAGATCTTTAAAGGAGCCAAATACCTTTTGCTTAAAAATACCGTTCGGCGTTCTAAGGAGCGGATCCAGTTAGCCGAATTGTTAAAACTTAACGAGGTCATTAACACGGTGTACATCCTTAAAGATCAGCTAAAACATATCTGGTCCTATAAGTCCCGAACCTGGGCTACCAAAGCCCTGGATCATTGGTGCGCATTGGCGCGGTCTCTTCAAAATAGGACCGTGACCAAGTTCGTAAACACTTTAGAACGGTACAGCTATGGCCTTATCAATCACTGTGATTACCCACTCCATACCAGCGTCCTGGAAGGGGTGAATAACAAAATTAAAGTCATTAAACGAAAAGCCTATGGCTTTCATGACCTGCGTTACTTTTCTTTAAAAATTTATCAGGCTTTCGCCAACTAATCGGGAGATGATCCAGTTTTTTAAGAAATGGACTAAGATGAATTATTGTCCTATTTTTTTCTTCCGTTTCTTTCATTTGGCCACCTCCTGCAATGGCCCCCTGATTGGTGTACTGGGAAGGAAAGGCCTCAGGAGAAGGCCCTTATCAGGTCGCGCCTCCTATCCTTCCCAGGCTAAATTCTTGTGCTGTGCCTAAATCCCTGGCCTGTCGGCCCGGCTTGCCCTATCCCTGGAAATCAGTTTTAATCTCATTAATTTTTTTTCTTTTCTGAATCAAAATTTTGTGAGGGTGTTGCCACCTTGGGGGGAATCAGGCCAAATTCGGCCTCTATTTTGGCATCTGAAAAACCAGCCTCTTTGAGTATTCTATAATTCTCTTCCAAAACAATCTCTATTGCTGCATCAGAAAGACCTTCCCGCTTTAACGCTTTACGATTAAGCCTTCCGCGTTGTTTCCTGATAGAATCAATAGAGGGAGGGGGGCTGGTTCAGGCGCTGGTTGGGATTCCAATTCAAGCCTATTCCATTCTTTCAATGTTATCACGTCACCTAGATTAACCCTCCCCCCAATCGTTTCAATCTTCCCGCTTAGCCGATCAAGTCGATAAGCGTAATTAGATGTTCCAACAAATTGATACCTGGTCCACCAAAGAAGGATCAATAAAACGATAATTCCAAAAATCAAATATTTGTTTTCCTTAATCAGTCTCATGGGGATCTCCTCTCGGTAGCCTTAGTGATCTTTCAATTAGGATCAAAGGAAAACTTATGCCTAAATTGTGCCCATTTTAAAATAAAACATCCTCAAAAGCTATAAAACAAGATAAAAACGTGCCCGGTCTTCAATCCCAAATTTATTTGATATTCCTTTACCTTGTTTTGTTTAATTATATATTATTAGTAATATCAATTAGCTATATGACAACCTGACACGGTAGAAGTCGAGAGTTCAAATCTCTCCGTGCCTACCATGTATATCAAGGAGTTAATCGGAGAGGGTTAACTCCTTTTTTATTTTTAACTTTCATTTCGAAATAGATGGGAAGGATGGGATAGGTAAATATTTCCAATTAATAGGAAGATAATTCGATACCAAAAAAAGTAAACAATATACCGCTTATTTCTTTTTGGGTAACGCTTCCATTATCGATTCTTGGCTTTCCGAAGGCGTATCGAGGTGGGGGTAACTTCCACTTGTTCGTCTTCATTGATATATTCCATGGCTTGTTCGAGTGTGAATCGGCGGGGAGGAACGAGACGTAAGGCCTCGTCGGCATTGGCGGCTCTGATGTTGGTTAGTTTTTTTTCTTTGGTAATATTCACCCTGAGGTCTTCAGGCCGTGAATTTTCACCAACAACCAATCCGGCATAAACCGGTTCTCCGGGATTGACAAAGATAACCCCTCGGGGTTGAAGATGAAAGATTGCATACGACACAGCCTTTCCAGGGCGATCGGAAACCAGGACTCCGTTCGGTCGAGAGGGAATGGCTCCGGCATAAGGGGTATGGCCGATGACCAGGGTGTTAAAAAGGCCGGTGCCCCGGGTATCGGTTAAAAATTGACTTCGAAAACCGATTAAACCCCGGGAAGGGATTTCAAATTCCAGACGGACCCGTCCTGATCCATGGTTGATCATCTTGGTCATCCGGCCGCGCCGGGCACTTAGCTTCTCATTGACCACCCCAACATGGATCTCCGGGATGTCTACAACGGCCAATTCCAGCGGTTCCATCAGTTTTCCGTCGATCTGACGGGTGATAATCTTCGGTTTGGAAAGGGAAAGTTCAAAACCTTCCCGGCGCATCATTTCCACCAGGACGGCCAATTGTAATTCACCCCGGGCACTGACTTTAAAGGAATCCCGGTGTTCGGCCTCTTCAACACCAATACTGACGTTGTAAAGCAGTTCTTTATCCAATCGTTCTTTGATGTGGCGGGAGGTTAAAAGACGTCCTTCCTTTCCGGCCAAGGGAGAGGTATTGACGGAAAAAACCATGGAGAGGGTCGGTTCCTCTACGGTGATGCTCGGCAAGGGACGGGGATCATCTGGATCGCCCAGGGTATCTCCGATAAAAACATCATCCACCCCAGCCACTGCGGCGATATCTCCGGCTTCTATCAGGTCTCGCTCCACCCGGTTGAGTCCTTCATAGGAGTAAACCTGGCTTAGGATGGCCTTGCCGGCCATTTCTCCGCCCTTGAGGAGGGCGATTTCTTGTCTTGTTTTTAAATGACCACTGACTATTTTGCCCACTGCGATTCGACCCACATAGTCACTGTAATCCAGATTGGTTACCAGAAATTGTAGAGGGGCTTCCGGGTCGCAGATCGGTGTGGGAATGGCCTTTAAAATGGCTTCAAAAAGTGGGGTCAGATTTTGGCCCTGATCGTCGGGATCGCTTAGGGCAATACCGGCTCGGGCATTGGTGTAAAGGACCGGAAAATCAAGCTGGTCTTCGGTGGCCTCCAGATCGATGAAAAGATCGTAAATTTCATCCAGGACTTCTTTAATACGTCGGTCAGGGCGGTCGATCTTATTAATCACCACAATGGGGGGAAGCCTCCGTTCCAGGGCTTTACCCAGGACAAAACGAGTTTGGGGAAGAGGACCTTCAGTGGCATCCACCAGAAGCATGACCCCGTCAACCATATTCAAGGTCCGCTCCACTTCTCCTCCGAAGTCGGCGTGACCGGGGGTGTCGACGATATTTATTTTTACCCCTTGATAGACAATGGCCGTATTCTTGGCCATGATAGTGATACCCTTTTCACGCTCCAGGTCCATGCTATCCATGACTCTTTCAACCACTTGCTGGTTTTCCCGGAATACGCCGCTTTGCCACAGCATGGCATCCACCAGGGTAGTTTTACCGTGATCCACGTGGGCAATAATAGCTAAATTTCTCAAATCGTTGCGAGCAGACATAACACCCTATTCAATAGTGACCTTTTCCATGATAACCTGGGAAACGGGTCGATCGCCGGGGTCTGTTGGACCGCAGGCGATGGTATTAACCACCTCCTGGCCTTCGGTGACCTGGCCAAAGATAGTATAGTTGGGGGGCAGGGGATATTTGACGTGCATAATAAAGAACTGGGAACCGTTGGTATTGGGACCGGCATTGGCCATGGCCACCGTTCCGGCCTGGTAGCCTTTTTGATAAAGGGAAGAGGCGGGATTGGTCTCGTCGTTAAATCGGCCGCCCCAGGCCGATTGACCCCCTCGTCCGGTACCGGTTGGGTCTCCCCCCTGAATCATAAACCCTTTGATGGTCCGGTGAAAGATCACCCCATCGTAATAGCCTTTTTCGGCCAAGGTGATGAAATTTTCAGTGGTTTTGGGGGCATCTGTTTCTAAAAGCTCAAAACGAATGGTGCCCTGATTGGTTTTAATGACGGCTTGGCGATTGGCCATACTTGGTCCTCCTTAAGAAATAAAAATGGTGGGCAACGTTATAATTGAGAAGGCGCTCCTGATAATCAGGATTTTCCGGACGCCCCGGGACTAGGTCTCTAACCCGGAATTTGGAACGATAATCATTGCCCACCGGTCAGAATGATAACATTTTAAGTTAGAAAGGCAAGCAAAACTTTGTTGGTGACTCCGGCACCCTGTTATTTGATTTTTTAGGGGAAAGGGCCTTTTTAACAAAATCTTTATTAGGATATATTGATTTTAAGATAGATATTAATTTATAAAAGTCCGGAACCCGGCCCTGTTGGTTTTAGGGAAGGATCCCGGTGAATGATCGGGATTTCATCGGGGTCAGGACCCGCCAGGCTATAACCGGTTTTAGTTTTTTAAACACAGTACCGATAAAATAAGTGTTTGAGATTAAAGAGATAGAGGACTGTCCTTTTTCTTTCCAAGCATGGGAAACATTCTTAGGCTTCGAGGATATTCCTTAAATGAAAACGACCCTTTAGCGGAGTGGCTTCATTGATTCTTGTTCAAGAATCTCCCTTAGCCGGGCAAATAGTTACCCTGATAAGACCGGTCGGGAAAGAAATCCCCTTTCGTATGGGTGAAATTCTCGAGGGCCAGGTGGCGGATATTTTTCCCTCAGGGGGTCTGACTATCAAAGTCAAAGGTGGTTTTTTACCCGTTCGAACCGATTTAAACTTTGAGAAAAACGATACCCTCTTTCTTAAGGTATTGGGGCCGGGGAAGAAAAACGGAGAGATAGTTCTTAAATTAATAAATTCAAGAATCCGGTCCCCTGAGGAAGATCTGCAGAAAAATAACAGCTCCAATAAAAGGGTCGAAAATATGGATGCTTCATCCCGGAAAACTTCGGATCTGATCTTTAAATTAATAGATGCCGGATTTGAAGATAATAGAGACGCATCCGGTCAATCCGGGGAAAACGGAAAAATAAGACTCCTTATGGGAGAGCTACTCAAATCCATCCCAGCCAATATACAATCCCTTCCCAAAGGATTGAGGATCCAATTGCAGCAAGTTCTCCAGGCTTCCCTGCAAGGATCCACTCCTTATATTCATGAGAAATTATTGATAATAATAGGTAAGTTAACTGACAATATGAATAATTCACCTTATGTTAATTCCCTCAAAAATTTTCTGATTCCCATTGAAGAACTGAATTCCCGGAATTTAAAAAATGTGCTTGAAAATTCAGGGGTGTTATTGGAAGCGAAATTACAGGCCCTGGCAAAAGGTGAAGCAAAGGGAGAAGATCCTGGATTTACACAAAGCTTAAAAATAAAAAATGATCTAAAGGGAATACTTCTGCAACTTAAGGTATTAGTTGAAAAAAATAAAGAAACGGATTCACCGGCCGGTTTTCTTCAAAAATTCCTGGAAAGGGGGTCCAAAGGGAGAGAAACCGAAGTCCCTTTTTCCCAGGAACTATTAAATGGTATCGATACCTTAGAGAAGGATATTAAGACCTTTCAACTACTTTCCAGAATATCGGATTCTTTTCAGACCTTTTTACCGATCCGCTGGGATGAATTAAAGCGAGGTGAGTTGGTATTGAAAAGGCGATGGCGCTCACAAGGGTCATCCTATTCCTGCGGTATTCATTTGGATCTGGAAAGGTTGGGCCCTATTTCGGTCTTGGTCTTTATGCAGTCCGGGAGTTTTTACCTGAACTTTAAGGCGGATAATACCGAATTAAAGTCCAAAATCCATTCCCATCTAGAAGAATTACGTGAAGCCTTCATCCGGGAAGGATTAAATCTGAAAAGTGTCTCTATTTTGGATAAAGGCGATTCGCGGTCGGATCCCCTGGATCGCCTGGAATTCGAAGAGACACTCATAAGTATCCGGATATAGAAACTTATCTTTGCTTTTTGATGGTCTATCAGAACTTAGACCAGTAGTAAATTGCTTTGGTTTTGAGGGTGGGAGCGAAACAATTCGGCTTAATATAATTGATGAATTAATTGAAATAAATAATTTAACTTTATTAATTTAAATGAAAATAATATAAGAACATGAACAAAAAAATGGCGGCTGCCCTACAGTATAAACCCAAAAAAGACAACGCCCCTCGTCTGATGGCCAAAGGCAAAGGCTGGTTGGCTGAAAAAATCATCCAGACCGCTCGGGAACATAACATTCCCTTAAAAGAAGATCCTCATTTAGTGGAAATTCTATCAACTCTGGATCTTTATGAAGAAATCCCTCAAAATCTATACAAAGCAGTGGCCGAGATTCTAATCTTTCTCTATAGAATGAATAATAAGGTTTTAGAGGACTTGTAAGCAAGGGGTAACCGTTTGACACCTGGATACAATTCAAAATGATAGCTTATTATGATATAAATTACTAATTAATTTTATTAACTTACATGTAAAATATCATTCAACTTTTTATCTCTAACCCCTTTATCTTTCCTAATATATCATTGTAGAATCTGATTTTACCCCCCAAAAAAAATTTCCCAACCGGGAAAATATTTCCCTCTTTCATCGGTAGTTAGTCACATCCGACCAAGCAATTTTATGGCCTTTAGAGAAGGAAAACCTAAAAAGTGGTTTAATTTTAGCGAGGTGAAAGCCCCGGCAGAATTTGTTTCATTTTGGCATGAGGATTGCTTTCTGGAAAGACAAGGCCTTCTCTTGTACTACAACCCACTTTTATCAGGAGGAATGAAATGAGTCCGTTGATCACCATCATCTTATCGGTTGGTATTTTTTTCTTTATTCTGCCTATTATTCGGAATACAGGGGCAGGAATGTTTTTTAATCTTGATGCACTATTAATCATCGGAAGCGGAACCCTGATCGGCCTTTTCGTTGGGTTTCCTGCCCAACGAATCAAGATTGCCTTCCTACATATTAAAGAATCCTTTGGAGATCGAGAGGATAGACCTTCTCTGCTTAAGGAAATCCTTTTGATGGCCGGACTGTATAAAAGAGGAAATATTCGGGAATTGGAACGACGGCAGGAGGAGATCAAGAATGATTTTTTTAGACTGGGAATGCATCTGTTAATTAACCAGCATCCGCTGGAAGAGATAAAAAATGTCTTAGAGCGGGAAATGGCCCTTCGGATTGTCAATCAAAATTTGAGTCAGAATATCCTAAAGACGTTGGCCAGGCTTACCCCGGCCTTAGGTCTGGCCGGGACTATTATCAGCTTGATTAAAATGTTTGACCGTTTTCAGTCGATAGAAACCATGACCCCGATGATGGCGGTAGCCCTGATGTCTACTTTTTACGGGGTTATTATTGCCAATCTGGTTATGCTGCCCCTTTCATCCAAACTTAAAGAAAAGGCCATTCTCAGCGAATCGTTAATGGTCATGACCATTGAGGGTCTGGTGGCCATCAGCGAAAGAGAACACCCCCTAAAGATTGAAGAAAAGCTGGCCGGCACCTGCGGTTTAGGAGAAACGCCATCTGCTTTTAAGGGAAGAAACCTGGACTTAGGTGAAATAAGAATCGGGATATAATCGTTAATCTTAATTCTTTACAGCTGGAGACCGAAAATGAATGGGATTTATGAAAAAAAATCACCTTATCGGGAAGGCCATTATCAAAAAATGATAGCCTCCTCGATGGACGCAGTGGATGAAGATCAAAACTGGCTGATCACCTTAAGCGATCTTTTGTCGCTATTGCTGGTTTTTTTTATTATTTTCTTTGCCCTGTCCAGAGTGCCGGGGAAAAAAAATAAGACCCCAACACCTCATGAAACGAATCTTCAAGCTTCGGCCCCGGCTTCCCCTGTCAAAGCCAAAAACTCCCTGCATACGATCCAGAAGGATATGCGGGCCACGGTGACGGGCTTGGGACTGGATAATCAGGTAATGATACAAGCTGTGGATCAAGAGATTCTTATTACAATAAGGGAAAACGTGACCTTTCCAACCGGCGAGGCGGATATTTTGAAAGGATCGGAACCGATCCTAAATATGGTTGCTCAAATAATCGAGAGATATCCTTCGTTTCAGGTGGAAATCGACGGTCATACCGATGACATTCCGATCAATACCGGGCGATACCCTTCCAATTGGGAACTTTCGGTGGCCAGGGCCACCAGTGTCCTGAAATACCTCATTGTCAATTATGAATTGGATCCGGCCCGATTTACTATCAAAGGGAATGGGGAACAACGGCCACTCTCCCCAAACAGCACACCCGAACAACGGGCTCAAAACCGTAGGGTGGAAATAAGGCTTAAAGATTATCCTGGCGCAGTTTAAGGGGACTTGGATTGGCGGGATGTCAAAATACTTACCGGGTTTCACTGGGGACGTTTAACCAAGAGAGGTATCTCATCAACTCAATAAACAACCAACCCAATAACCTGTTAATCCGGATTCTTCCCCCTGGTTCAGGAACAAGCATCCAATATTTCTCTCATCTTTTTAAGGAGCACTTTAGGATGGAATGGCTTTTGGAGCATAGGGATCTCCGAACTCATTTCTCCTTCCTTAATGAGGGTATCCATGGCATAGCCGGACATGTGCAGCACCTTTAATGAAGGGAGACATCCGGACAGATACTTAAACAATTCAAACCCGTTTTCACCCGGCATGACCACATCGGTCAGAAGCAAAGCGACTTCCCTTCCCCTTTTTGCGAAGATTTCTTTCGCTTCCCCGGCCGAGGATGCGGAAAGTATTCGGTATCCTTGTTCTACCAGAATCTGACTGACAAAATTACGGACTGTTTCTTCGTCCTCAACGAGCAAAATAGTCTCCGACCCCTGGGGGAGGGTCTTACTTTCCTGTCTACGGTCGATTTGAGTGGCGGGTCCGGCCGAACGGGGAAGGAAGATTTCAAAAGTGGTTCCTCGATTCAATTCACTTCGGACCCAGATATTTCCTTTATGTTGCTTGATTATACCATAGACAGTGGAAAGACCAAGGCCGGTTCCCTTTCCGGGTTCTTTGGTGGTAAAAAAAGGTTCGAAGATCCGTTCCTGGGTAGATCTATCCATACCTTTGCCGGTATCGGAAAAAATCAGTTCGATATAGAAACCGGATTTCACTCCCACATGCATATTGGCATATTTTTGATCAAGAACGACGTTGGAGGCTTGATAGTAATCTCCCCGCCCTCCGGAAGGGCATCTCTTGCATTAACAGCCAGGTTCATCAAGATTTGCTCCATTTGACCGGGGTCGACGGCTACATTCCAGAGATCGGGAGCCAGCGTACATTTTAAAATAATATCTTCCCCGATAATCCGTCGAAGCATACGGGAAATATTTTCGATCAGGGTATGCATATTTACAACTACGGAAGAAAGGGGTTGTTTACGGCTGAAAGCCAATAACTGCCTGGTCAGATCGGCGGCCCGGTCGCTGAGATCACTAATCTGTTTGAGCCCATGCTGGATGGCTGGAAGATCTGCGGTTTTGGATAATAAAAGCTGGGCATACCCCGAGATGCCGGTCAGCAGGTTGTTGAAATCGTGGGCCACCCCGCCCGCCAGTCTTCCGATGGCTTCTAATTTTTGAAATTGTCGCAGTTCTTCTTCCAACCGCTCTTTTTCTTTTCCAAAGGATTGTTGCTCGGTGATGTCTCTGGCAATTCCCTGAAATCCGCACTTTTCTCCATCGGGACCGTATAATAATGATGGGGAGACTTCAACAATCCTTCTTTCCCCTTTTTTAGAGATCAACTCGCCGACATGTCCTTTTTCCGGCTTTCCGGTAACAAATCCTCGGTTAAAGGCTTTAAAAAATACTTGGGCATTTTATTCATCCATCATTTCTTTGAAATTCATTTTGGATAATTTAGCGGATGAGTAGCCGGAAAAGGCCCTAAAAGACTGATTAAAAAACAGGAAGTCCCCCTTTAGATTCACTTCAAAATAGCCATCAATCATGTTTTCCATGGTGTTGAGAAAACGTTCTTCCGACTCTTTTAATTTCGTTTAGGTAAACCCCCGGCTCTGCCGGGGGACTCCCAAGGTTTGACTTTTCCGGGAGTAGGGTGGGTCAATATTCAAAAGGAGATCAATAAATATTTTCCCAAACCCAGACCAAGATATTTTTCGAAAAGAAATAACCCTCTGGCCTGTCATTCCGGCGAAAGCCGGAATCCAGCAAATTACCACGTCTTGGAAAAGCTCTGGACCCCGGTTTTTCCCGGGGTGACGGCTTTAAGGGGTTTGGACTTTTGTTTTTGAGCCCCTTTGAGGGGCTAATATTTTCAAGCCTTCGGCTCTGCCGGAGGTAATGTGACTATTTAAGATGGTTTATTTGACCGGAGTAAAAATATCGGAAAGGTTACTTCATTACTATAGATTTAAGAGATATGGTTTTCAAACCGATGAGAAGAAAAGATTTTTAATGGTTAGGGTTGATATCACTTCAAATAGTCCATATGAATCCATCCTATCGATTTCAGAAATATGGACGGAGGGGGATACCGGAAAATTTTATTCCATGAAATATATTTCAATCCCAATTTGTGTCAATAAACCGACAATGCTGATAAGTTGTTGCATATTAGGTTTGGGAAAACAGTATAACTTGTTGTAATTGTATAATAAAAAAATAATAGGTATAATTATTGCAAAAAATTTTGGAGAGTCCGTAGGGAATACCAAATGAAACTATTTTCAACTGGAGGCTTTTTAATCCGTCCAGCAGTAAGTTGGGATAAAAAGAATTTAAGGTTTTTGGACTTCGGATATCCCCGAAATACCCGAAAAATAATTTTTCAAATTTTCAACTGGTTTTTTATTCTGGCAGGCCCAATGGTGTGCATAAGAATGGATTTGGATTTAATTTTGGACTTATTCTTAACAGGGGTTAAAAAAAGGAAAAAAATATGGATCAAGAAGGCATCGATTTAGGCCAGGTTATCAACCAACTGGCCATGAATATTCTTTCAGTGGAAATTGAAGATATCATGGCCCTCGGAAATATTTTGAAACAAATAGAGGCAATTGAAAAATTTTCCGAAACCCCTCCCTTTACCAGCATTAAAGATTATTGTTCTCCCCTGAAAAAATTGATCGAAAAAATGGTGTTGAATGAATGTCCCTCTCCGCAACAATCACTGGACATGATCATCAGCGGAATTCAGATTATCCAAGCCAAAATTTCCTATGGAGATATGACCAAGAAACTTCCGGAGGAAGGACGGTTTTGGGAACAGATCGAATCTATGCTCGGTCCCTTAAAATCCGGTACTCCGGAAAAAGAATCTTCTCCGGAGCATTCTCCTGGTGGGGATCAAATAGAATTATCACAAGACATGGAATTGTTTAATGATTTTGTTACGGAGGCCATGGAACACCTTGAAACAATAGAAATAAACCTGATTAACCTTGAACAGTCCCCGGAAGACAAGGAATGCCTCAATGCCATTTTCAGACCTTTCCACACGATCAAAGGAGTCTCTGGGTTTTTGAATTTACAAGAAATCCATAAATTTTCTCATGCCGTTGAATCCCTTTTGGATGATGCCCGAAATGATAATCTCATAGTCACCCAAAAAATAATTGATCTCATACTGGAAGCAGTTGATTTTTTAAAAACCATGATTTTGGATCAGAAGGCCTTTCTGGTCTCAGGCAAACCTCAGCCGAAACAGGTGGATTTGACTTCTTGGATTAACCGGTTAGGATTGCTTAGGGATAGCCTTCCTTCAGAAGGTCCTTCCCCTGAAACCCCTGAAATCAAGGTGCCTCCCTTAGGAGAGATCCTGACGTCCAAAGGGGTCGTTTCAGGTGAGGAAGTGGGACAGGCCCTGAAGTCTCAAGTCGAAGAAAAACATGACCGGAAGATTGGGGAAATATTAATATCCGGGCGAAAAGCCAAGACAAAAGAGGTCCTGGAAGGACTGCGAGATCAGAAAAGAATTTCCGGACAAGAGACCCAGACAACGGTCCGGGTCGATACAAAAAAATTGGATAATTTAGTGGATATGGTTGGAGAACTGGTCATCGCGCAATCCTTGGTTCAACAAAATCCAAACCTGACTTCCATTATAGATCAAAAATTGATCCGCGATTTTTCCCAGTTAAAAAGGATCACCCTGGACCTGCAGAAGATTGCCATGTCGCTCCGTATGGTCCCGATCCGTCATACTTTTCAAAAGATGATCAGGTTGGTCAGAGATTTGTCCAAAAAATCAGGAAAACAGGTCGATTTGAAATTATATGGTGAAGAAACCGAAATCGATCGCAATATGGTCGATACCCTCTATGATCCTCTGGTGCATATGATCAGAAATTCTATGGATCACGGAATCGAATCTTCTCAAGATCGAAAGAAAACGGGAAAAACGGAAATTGGAGAAATTTCTTTACGGGCCTATCAAAAAGGGGGAAATATCGTCATTGAGATTGAAGATGACGGTCAGGGATTGAATAGGTCCAAAATATTGGCCAAGGCCAAAAAGCGTAAGATCATTTCAGAAGAAAATTCAATGACCGATTTTCAGATTGATAACCTCATCTTTGAACCGGGCTTTTCCACCGCGGAAAAGATCACCGATGTCTCCGGTCGGGGAGTAGGCATGGATGTGGTCAAAAGAGTCATTGAAAAAATTCGGGGGAAAATTGAGATCTATTCCGTTGAAGGGAAAGGTTGCCGATTTGTCATCCGCGTCCCATTAACACTGGCCATTATGGACGGGATTCTGGTCAAAATCGGACAAGAGCGTTTTATCATCCCCACGGTTGCCATAAAAGAAACCTTAAGACCTGCCCCGGAAGATGTTTTTACAGTCGGGAAAAAAGAAGAAATGGTCAAAGTGAGAAATGCCTTATTGCCGTTGATCCGGCTCAATAATCTATTAAATATTCAATCCAAGGATCAAAAACCCTGGGAAGGGCTGGTGGTTGTAGTAGAGAATGATGGGGATCAAAAAGGTCTCATGGTGGATGACCTGATCGGGAAACAGGAAGTGGTCATCAAAAATTTAGGAGGGAAATTAAAGACCATAAGAGGCGTCGCCGGAGGGGCGATCCTTGGAGACGGCCAAATCAGCCTGATTCTGGATGTGAACGGGATTTTCGAGATTTATCGCGGGAAATCAACAAAAAATGAATAATAAAAATATCAAAGTTCTAGTGGTAGATGATTCGGCCATTGTCCGGAAGATTTTTAACGAAGAATTATCAAAGGAACCGGACATTGAAGTAGTGGGGACAGCGCCCGACCCTTTCATCGCCCGGGATAAAATCGTCAAGCTTAAACCGGATGTGGTCACCCTGGACATCGAAATGCCAAGAATGGACGGCTTGACGTTCCTTAAAAAACTGATGAAATATTATCCATTGCCGGTCATCATCGTCAGCTCCTTGACCCCTAAGGGCAGTGCCATGGCTGTAGAAGCTATTGAATACGGGGCGATCGAGGTGCTGGCCAAACCGGGAGGCGCTTATTCCGTTGGGGATATGTGTATTCATCTCAAAGAAAAAATTCGGGCCGCTTCCCGGGTGAATATAAACAGGAAACCTCTTCCTGTTTCACAGCCCAAGTTAGAGACGATCTCCCATTCCTTAAAGGAAACCACACAAAAGATCATTGCCATCGGTGCCTCAACCGGCGGTACGGAGGCCCTGAAGGTAATCCTGATTAATATGCCTCAAAATTCCCCGGGAATTGTGATTGTGCAGCACATGCCGGCTAATTTTACGACAGCCTTCGCCCAAAGATTAAACGAAATCTGCCGGATCGAGGTTAAAGAAGCTAAAGATGGCGATTCGGTCATTAACGGCCGGGCTTTGATTGCTCCAGGAAATTACCATATGCTTATTCGACGGAACGGGGCAAAATATTATGTAAATGTCAAAGATGGACCTCTGGTGCACCACCAGCGACCGGCAGTAGATGTGCTTTTCAATTCCGTGGCTCAATATGTCGGGAACAATGCCGTCGGAGTTGTTTTAACAGGGATGGGGGCTGATGGGGCTCAGGGACTATTGTCCATGAAAGGGGCCGGTGCCAGGACTTTGGTGCAGGATGAAGCCAGTTGTATCGTTTACGGCATGCCGAAAGAGGCCGTAAAAATCGGGGCGGCCGACAAAATCGTTGCCTTGGATCGGATGTCCCAGGAGATCATCAATCAAATAAATCGGTCTTAAATTTCGTAAAACGATATATGATCGGCCCTTTTTTTCTTCAGACCCGGCAGGATATTAAAATGCCAGGAAAAGAAGAATTTGAAGAAAAGAGCCAGCTGATTGTTTCTCATGAGGTTTTTGCTGATATTATTTTCCAGAGATATTTTTACTTAAATAAAAATATATATAGAATTTACCCGATAGAGATATAACCTGACGTTTTTTGATCGAAGAATTTGAACCGGTGAAAATTTGGAATTATTAATACTCCAAAAAAGCCGGTTTTTTTTTCAAAGAATATAATGAAGAGGAATTGATTAACAAAAGGAAATGAAAATGAATAACATGAAACTGAGTGTAAAGCTGATCGTGGGATTCGGGATCGTGGCTATAATCACTTTGGTTGTGGGTTTAATTGGCGGGATCGAAGTTTCCAGTTCGGTGGCAACTACCCGGAAATTGAATAATTCTCAAAATCTGACCAAAGAGATCCTACAACGGGAAGTGGATCATCTGAACTGGGCCAGGAAGGTCGGACAATTTCAAGGTAATGAAAATATTACTGAGATCGATGTTGAAAAAGATGACCATCAATGCGCTTTCGGAAAATGGTATTACGGATAAGATCGCAAGGCGGTCGAAGACGAAATCCCGGGTCTAAGGGAGGTATTGGTCCAAATGGAAGAACCGCATCGAAAACTGCACCAATCCGTCCGTGATTTGGAAAAATTATTAAAAAAAGGAAAAGAGTTTAGAAGAGAGGCCCAGGCTGTATATCAAACCGAAACCGTAGGCGCCTTAAATACAATGCAAAAACTATTTATTGAAGTCGGGACGAAGATTGAGCAAAAGATTGCCGAGTCTTCCAAGCAGGGAGAGCATCATGCCATTATAATTAAATGGATTTCCGGACCGGTGATGGTATTCGGTTTCATCGTCGCCATGGTCCTGGGAATTTTTTTCAGCCGGTCTATAATAAGTCCGATAAATTTTGTGGCCACCGGTTTGAATGAAGGGGCTGAGCAGATGGCTTTGGCCTCCTCCCAGGTGGCTTCGGCCAGTCAGGCCTTGGCTGAAGGGGCTTCGAAACAGGCTGCCGGACTGGAAGAGACCTCTTCTTCTATGGAAGAAATGGCTTCTATGACCAGACAAAATGCCGAAAATGCCGATCAAGCCAATAAACTGATGAAGGATACCAGCCAAGTCGTGGATGAAGCCAATAAGGCCATGAAGGAATTAACCGAATCCATGCAGGGAATATCTACCGCCGGAGAAGAAACCGGTAAGATAGTCAAGACTATTGATGAAATTGCTTTTCATCCAAACCTTTTGGCCTTAAATGCCGCTGTGGAGGCGGTCCGGGCCGGGGAGGCCGGGGCCGGCTTTGCCGTCGTGGCCGATGAGGTTCGGACCCTGGCCATGCCTGCTGCGGAAGCCGCCAAAAATACAGCTACGCTTATTGAAGATACGGTCAAAAAGGTAAAAAGCGGTTCGGATATTGTAATCAAGACCAATGATACTTTTAAAAAAGTTGCCCTTGGTGCGAGGAAAGCGGCTGATTTGGTCGGAGAAATTGCGGCGGCCTCCAATGAACAGGCCCAGGGGATAGAGCAGATCAATAAGGCAATCATGCAAATGGATCAGGTTATACAGCAGAATGCCTCCAGTGCCGAGGAATCGGCCTCGGCTTCGGAAGAGATGAATGCCCAGGCGAGACAAATGAAACATTTTGTTCTAGAACTGGGGGCTATCATCAGTGGGGAAGTTCAGGGTTGGATCTCACCACAATCTTTTTTGTTTGATAGAGGTAACGGTGGAAGAACCGCCTTTGTCGGACAGCCAAGCAAGTTCAGTCAGGGTAACGGCAGACTATAAAATGCAGCGAATGGGAATGGCAAAAAAAAGCCAACCGGAAAATTTAGAGAGGTGAAACCGGAACAAGTGATCCCTCTGGGAAAAGGGGATTTTAAAGAATTTTAAGTATATCCTTTTTGTGTTTCTTTTCTTTCACTATTTTCTTTTTAAGACGTACAAGCCCATTTTCCTCACTAAAGTTTTTTCACCAGGAAACCGATAAATAGAAAAAATACCTAATTCCTTTAAAAAGGGAAAAGTTTATTAAGAAGGAGGTATTAACAAATGTCAGAGAACCATGAACCAACGGATCTTAATCAAAAAAACTCCATGGACCGGGAAGGAAAATATCTGACTTTTTCCTTGGCCGGAGAGGAATATGGGATCGTTATTCTGAAGGTTAAAGAAATTATCGGAATGATGCCGGTTACTCCGGTCCCCAAAACCCCGTCCTATGTCAAGGGGGTGATCAATCTTCGGGGAAAGGTAATCCCTGTCGCCGACCTGAGACTTAAATTTGATATGGAAGAGGCTGAGTATACAGAGCGGACCTGTATCATTGTAGTTGAGACCAGAGATGGTCTGGGACATGTTTTAATGGGGATTGTCGTCGATTCGGTCTCCGAAGTATTAAATATTAAAGGAGGAGAAATCGAGGACACGCCGGCCTTTGGGACCCAAATGGATACGGATTATATCCTGGGGATGGCCAAGACCGGAGGTGGAGTCAAGATCCTACTGGATATCGACAAAGTTTTCGGCGGTGAAGAAATGCTTGAGCTGGACAGAGCCGCTTAAAATTCAAAGGCATAATCGTGGAAGAATCCAGAACCGGAGGGAAGGGTCCTTTGATAGATGGGGATTCGTTCGGATCTGATGAGAGGAAATAATGAGCCATATTGTAAACGCTAAATAAGCTGGACAATATTTAAAATTAACAGGATCCACCATATATAAACTTGCCATGACGGGCCAGATTCTTGGATTTAAAATAGGAAAATCATGGAGATTTGATATGGATGAAGTCATCAGAACCATTCATTTGAGGGCCAGACCCAATAAGGCCTTTGGGGAGGAAGGGTTTTAATCTTTCTGCTTCCGATCCTAAAATAATGAACCGACAGGAGACACCGGGGTGTCCTTGAACCCCCATAATTTGTCTTCCCGTCCTGATGAGATGAGGTTGTTCGAACCGCTTAAAAAGGAAACCGAGACATCTGATGTCAGCTTTTCAATCAGTTCATCAATCCCCGGAGTTTACCGAAAAGGATTTTCTTAAGATCAGCCGCCTGGTTTATGATCAATCCGGGATCAGCCTTTCAGACAGTAAAAAAGAGTTGGTTAAGGCCCGACTGGGAAAACGGATACGAAAAGGAAGGTTTCAATCTTTTGGGGAGTATTACCGATATGTCATAAACGATCAGTCCGGTGAGGAGTTGATTCTCTTATTGGACTCAATTTCTACCAATTTTACCCATTTTTTTCGTGAGAATCACCACTTCGAATACCTCAGAAATTCACTGATTCCACAAATAAAAAATCGAACCGGCTGTTATCAAAAAAAAATACGTATATGGAGTGCCGGCTGCTCTTCGGGGGAAGAACCCTATTCCATTGCTATTACCCTATCGGAGTCTTTGACTCCGGCATCAGAATGGAATTTAAAAATTTTGGCTACAGATATTTCCACCAAGGTGTTGACCAATGCCCAGTCAGGGATTTATCTCAAGGAAAAAATAGAGGCCCTGTCCCCGGACCTGGCAAAAAAATATTTTCTTCGGGGAGAGAACCAATGGCAGAATCATGTAAAAGTAAAATCTACGCTGAAATCGGTTGTTAAATTTCAGCGGATAAACCTGATGGATTCTTTTTCATTCAGTGAACCTTTTGACTGTATTTTTTGTCGAAATGTAATGATTTATTTTGATAAAAAAACCCGGGAGAATTTGGTGAATCGATTATACAACCACCTGGAAAAGGGAGGAGTGCTTTTTATCGGACACTCGGAAAGTCTAACCGGGATCGACCACCCTTTCTCCTATGTTAATCCAGCTATTTACAAAAAATAATCAATGCCGGTCATGGGTCTCTTTTTCTGAAAATACCCCGCTCAGATGGGAAGAAGAGAGCCCGGCCATAATGGATCTATAAAGAATCGATGAAAAAAATTGTTGGAATCGCTGCTATGGAGGTTTGCCAAGACATGCAAACCGGTTTGATTACCTATTCTTTGGGGTCTTGTATTGGGGTCACCATTTATGATCCGGTCGCAAAGGTCGGGGGACTCCTCCATTACATGCTGCCGGAATCCCAGATCGATCCTCAAAAAGCACAAAAAAATCCATTTATGTTTGCCGATACCGGAATCCCGTTATTGTTTAAAGAAGCCTATCGTTATGGAGCGACTAAAAACCGGATTGTTGTCAAGGTAGCCGGGGGGGCCCAACTTCTTGATGATAAGGTTTTTTTTAATATTGGAAAGAGAAACTACATAGCCTTACGGAAAATATTATGGAAAAATAATATCCTGATAAAGGCTGAAGATATAGGAGGACAGGTATCCCGAACCGTCCGGTTGGACGTGGCTACCGGGAAAGTTTGGCTAAGATATTCAGGGGAGGTGGAAAGAGAATTATGAATTCCTTAGAAACCATTATTGAGGCATGCGATCAGCTTCCCCCTTTTCCGGCGGTTCTTAATCGGGCGTTGAATTTATTGAACAACCCCAATGTTTCCTTACAGGAGATAGTGGAAACTATTCAGTATGATCAGTCCATTACCACAAATGTTTTAAAAATATGTAATTCAGCCTATTTTGGTTTGCGTCAGCCCGTAGGGTCTCTGCATGAAGCGGTTATATTGCTGGGGTTCAGCCAGCTTTTGGAAATTCTATTAAGTGGTGTTGCCGATTCGATGATGGGAAAAGCGGTATCCGGATATGATTTGGAAGCCGGGGAACTTTGGAAGCATTCTGTCAGCTCGGCTTTGTTGTCCCAAATAATCGCCAGGCGAATACATAGGGAACCAAGCCCGCTGGTATTTACCGCCGCCCTGATCCACGATATCGGTAAAGTGATGTTGAACTCCTTTGTGGCCGAGCAGTCGGATCTTATTAAAGAACTCGTTCAAACCCGGGGGATTTCTTTTCTGGAGGCTGAAAAAGAGGTTTTGGGCATCGACCATGCGGAACTGAGTGCCCTGATTATTGAAAAGTGGAACTTCCCCCGAGAAATATTTCAGGCCACTCGATTTCATCATACCCCGCTTTTGGCCACCTCCGACCAGGATTATGTTTATCAGATATATCTTTGTGACTTAGTAACCATATTGACCGGTATCGGCGGGGGAGTTGATGGATTGTCCTATTCGGGTTTCAAGGAGATCATGGTCCATTACGGCCTGACTGAAAAAGACATCGAACGCTTCATGGCCCAATTGGGGGATCAGATCAAAAAAGTGGAGGCAATGATTCAAGTACAATAACCTTAGGGTTAAACAGAAATTGAATGAGGATTGAACGATGGCATATAATGTTTTGATTGTAGACGATTCCAACACCATGAGAAAGGTGATTTTAAAGGCTTTAAACCTTTCGGGCTTTGATTTAGGGGATTGTCTGGAGGCTGAAAACGGACAAGAGGCCTTGGGTGTCCTGGATTCCAACTGGGTCGATTTAATTTTAACTGATCTGAATATGCCGGTCATGAATGGTAGAGAATTGGTCCATCATTTAAAGGATAATCCAACTTATGTCGAGATTCCGGTGGTGCTGATTACCACCGAAGGCAGTGAAACAAGGCTAAAGGAATTATTTGAATTGGGGATCAAGGATTATATTCAAAAACCTTTTCACCCCGAAACGCTAAGGGATGTTTTAACTCGGATTTTGGAGAAGCCCCATGTATGAAGAAATTCGAAAAGCGGCTGTTTTCGCTACACTGAATATTTTTGAAACCATGTTTTTTACCTTTTTAGAACCGACAGAAGGAAACGGATCCCTTGAGGAAACAGTCACAGATCAGGGGAAGGAAAACGAACAACCGCTTGAATTGCAAAATCCTGGATTACTGAAAAGTGAAATTCATTTTGCAGGTTTATATTCCGGTTTCTTGCGGCTGTTTATTCCCGATACCCTCAGCAAGGTTTTGGCCATGAATTTTTTGGGATTTGAAGAAGAAGTATCTGAACCCCAAACCGAGGACATGGCCGGTGAATTGACCAACATGGTGTGCGGCAATTTGTTTTCCATCCTTGATAAAACATCTGCTTATACTCTAAGCTCGCCATCAACCCAAAAAATTTCCCTTCAGGAATCATTGAAACAAAATAACTCCGAAGATCTTATTTTAGATTTTTTAACTGAGGGGCAAAAGGTGACCATGGTGATTCATATTGAAAAAACAAAACAAAATCTAACAGAATAAACTTTTTTTATTCAGTTTGGTTCCCTGGATTTATCAATTATGAGACGATCCTTTTGTAACCCACCATGCTGAACCGGAGCGTTGGCATCGATGTCTTTGGGCAATCAAGCAGAAAAGCCTATTGACCGTTTTCAATATTTCCTGAAACCCGGATATATTTTCATCAGTCAGGAACCTACGGTGATTTCGACGGTTCTGGGTTCGGCGGTTTCCGTTTGTCTTTGGGACCGGAAGAACCGATATGGTGGAGTGGCTCACTATCTATACCCGGAAATGAACCTGCCCAATCAAGCTACCACCCAATATGGAAATGTAGCTGTTTTGACCTTGATCCGATTATTGATCAAAGACGGATTGGAAAAAACCTCTCTGGAAGCCCAGATATTTGGGGGAGGGGATCCCAACCCCTTTACTTCGGAAACCTTAGGGAATCAAAATATCGTCATGGCCAAAAAAATACTATCCCAACATAAAATTCCCATTACCTCTGAGGATGTGGGAGGGTCCCGGGGCAGAAAGCTTGTTTTTAAATCCGATACCAACGAGGCTATTGTCCTTAAAGTGGATCGTTTGAGACAAGAGGATTGGTTCCCCTATGGAACGGCTCGTGATGAATAGGTTCAGCCCCCACCTTCAAGAGGCAAATTTTTTTCCCCCTTTCCTGGTTCCCTTGTGGTTATCTTCATGTTTTTCTTGACATAATAAATCGTTGTGCGAAGATAGAATTTCTTTCGTCTGTTTCTGATATTATTCTTCTTGGCAGGTGCAGAAAAAGTCAGAATATTGATTAACATCTGGAAATGGAAAATGAAATACTATGCCCCATGTATTAGTTATTGATGACGACCCGTCGGTCCGAGATATCCTTGAAGATTTTTTGCAGTTAAAAGGGTTTGAAGTCTCAGTAACCGGTGACGGCGAGAGCGGCGCCTCTCTGCTTCAGGAGAGGCGGTTTGATCTTTTTCTGGTGGATCTGGTTTTACCCGGTATGGGGGGGATGGAGGTTTTAAAGGAAGTCTACTCCCGCAATATCAATATCCCGTCTATTATCATCACCGGGTTTGGGGCCATTGAAACAGCTGTGGAAGCCATAAAATTAGGGGCCTTTGATTACCTTACCAAACCGTTCGTTCTGGAAGAACTTTTATTGGTGGTTCAAAGGGCCCTGGATTACTCCAGACTCAAACAGGAAAACCTCTCCCTTAAACGACAGTTAAAACAACGATATGATTTCCAGGGTCTGATAGGTAGCTCCCCTCAAATGCAGAAGGTCTATGGAATGATCAAAAAGATATCCGATACCGATGCAACGATTCTGATCGAGGGGGAAAGTGGAACCGGGAAAGAACTGATTGCCAAGACGATTCACTTTAATAGTTCCAGAGCTCAAAATCCTTTCCTCCCATTTAATTGTGCGGCCATTCCCAAGGACCTGCTCGAATCGGAACTCTTTGGTCATGAGAGAGGTGCCTTTACCGGGGCCATTAATACCCGGATAGGACGCTTTGAACGGGCCAACGGGGGCACCATTCTGCTGGATGAAATAGGGGAATTGCACCCCTCTTTCCAGGTCAAGCTCCTTCGGGTACTTCAGGAAAGAGAATTTCGAGAGGGTCGGCGGTTCGAAAACGATCAAAGTGGATGTAAGAATTCTGGCCGCCACCAATAAAAATCTGGAAAAGGAAACTAAAGCGGGAAATTTTCGTGAAGATCTATTTTACCGTTTGAATGTGATACCCCTTCATATTCCTCCTTTAAGGGAAAGACGGGAAGATATTCCTTTGTTGACCGAATATTTCCTTTCCTATTTTTCCAAAAAAAGGAAAAGGGAAAATGTCCGGATGGTTCCTGAAGTCATCCACCTATTTTTGCAATATCCCTGGCCGGGGAATGTCAGAGAGCTTGAGAATCTAATCGAAAGGGTTATTATTTTAAGCGAGGATGGTCTGATCACCCCGAAGGATTTACCTCAAAGATTTCAGGAATTCCAGGAATTTCCGCTCAAGAGGGAATCGGAAAACGCACTCATCCTTCCTGAACCCGACTTGGAGGTTTTGTTTCCCGAACAGGGGGTCAATATGAATGGATTGGTTGAAGAGATGGAAAAAAGCCTGATCCAACAAGCGATTCGAAAATCAAAAGGGGTAAAAAGTAAGGCTGCGGAGCTACTCGGCTTAAAGAGAACCACCTTGCTGGAAAAGATGAAAAAATTTGAAATCGACCTTAACTGATTTCCCTTCTCTGATGGCGATGGTCTGATATATTAAAAATCCATTGTCCGGTATAAGTGTTTTGCAATTTCCCTATGTTGTTTTTCTGCCGAATTATTCCCCATCGTCATTAATTTGACAATTCTTCCGCACGGTCTCCCTTCAAGCCTTATTGTATTCCCTCCTTTATCTGCGGAATTCTATTCGGTTTTTGCCGGGTCCAATTGTTAACTTAATTAAAATATTGATAGTTTTTAAACTTAATCAGCACTTGACCCTCCGAACTGGATTGACTGAATTTTTAGTCAAAAAAAAGATTCCGGTGGCATATTTGTTGCTTTATTGATTGAGCATGAAGTTGAAACTTGCCATTTTGATCATACTAGTCAGTTTTTGGAAACCAGGAATCCTCTTGGCCACAACAATGGCGGAAGGGATTGTTGCCCCCGATTTAAAAAAAGCCTACGCTTTGTTAAAGGCAAAACATCCGGCCGAGGCCCTTCAAATCCTTTCAGGAAAAAAACGCGGTTTATCAACAGACCCTTATTATCATTTTATTTATGCCCGGGTTTTGGAAGCAATGAAACAACCGGGTGAGGCCCTGGAGCATTATCGATCAGCCTATTTCTATGCCCCTACAGAGGAACTGAAAGAATTGGCCTTTTTGGAAAGGGCTGAGGCCTATTTACGAATTCAAAATTACTATGAGGCCAAAATAGTTTTTAGTCTCTTCTTGAAATATTTCAATAAATCGAATCAGGTAACCCGGGCCAATTTAGGGATGGCCCAATCTTTGGTCGGAATCGGGGACCTTCCGGATGCGCTGCAATATTATGAGAAGGCGGGGGAAGGACTGGTGGTGATCTTCGAAAAGGCCAATACCCTTCATCGACTGGGACGATTGGAAGAGGCCCATCAACTATATTTAAAAGGTATTTCCATTGATAAGCCCTTTTTCCTAAATTCTCCTGAGCTTATTTTCTATTTTGGTGAAAATCTCCAGCAAATGGGCCATGAACAGGATGCCCTTCAGTATCTGACTTCAAATATTGAAGATCCGACTTATAAAAAGAAGGCAGAGCTTGTTTTGGGTCGGATGGCCCTAAAGGCTCGCAAATATACGGAAGCCCAAAAGTTATTCGTTTCAGCCCTTTCCGCCCCGGAAGTTCCGACCAGGCAAGAAGCCCTTTTTTATTTGTCGGAGTCCTATTTCGGGGCCGGCAGCAAAACACAAGCCCGACAGGGATTTCATGAGTACTGGGTTAAATATCCGTCCGGAAGAGCCTATGAGGATGTCCTGATAAATTTGAGCAAGCTCGATTTGGAAGAAGGGCAATTTGATCAGGTAGCCAAGTGGATCAAGGAGTTAAGTTTTCGATCATCCATTAAGGAAAAGACTTTAAAGGAATTGGAATGGTTTTTTTTACAACTGAAAAAAAAGAATCCTTCCCTTATGGTTACCTTGTGGAATTTCATCGGTCATAAACTATTCCATATTTCCCGGGAACCCTTTCTTTTGATTATGGCTGCTGATTTAAAAGGAAAGGGAAAATCTTATATCGAGCTTCAACACTGGCTGGCAAAAAATGGATCTGAACCGGTCAGGATTCAAAGTTTGAGTGCCTTGGTTCAGGATCATGTAGACTCTGGAAACCTGGGGGCGGCTATGGAGGGAATCCGTTCATTGAAAGTTTTAAGAGGTTCAGGGGATGAAATCCTCCGTCTGGAAGCCAGGATATCTCATGCCAAAATGGATGATAGAACGGCTGTTGAACGGCTTCTTTCCATAAAAAAAATAGAAGCCAGGGACCTTTCCCTTTTGCAAGATACCCTCCTATCGGCCAGAGATTTTAATAAAGCTTTGTCCGTCTTTCAAAGAAATATTCAAAAACTGGGGGGAAATGCACAGGCTTATATAAAACTGGCCGATATTTATCATGAAAAAGGGAAAAAGAAAGAGGCCCTTCAATGGTACCAAAAGGCCCTGGAAAACGATCCTTTGAATGAATGGGCCCTTTATAGGGCCGGCAGCCTGATGACCGGAGAAGAAGGGCAGAAATTATTAGGGAGGATTAAAGGAGAAAATTCTCTATTGGGAAAATTCGCCCGAGCCGGCTTAAAGGAAATGGAAATAGAAAGAAAGATAGGAGATTCATTGTAATGCTCGAAGCCAATCATCTCCACCAAGCCTTTTCAAATTTTGCGGCCGCTTCCAAAAGCCTGGAAACCTATTATCAAAAACTCCAGGGGGAAGTTCACTATTTAACCGGTATCCTGGAGGAGACCAACCGGCAGCTTTCCGAGGCCTTAAGTCAGGCCGAAGAGTCCAAGGATTTTTTAAATGGAATTCTGCAAGGTCTGGAAGAAGCTATCATCGTCCTGGACCCGAATGAGCGGATGATCATGTTGAACCGGGCGGCGGAAGATCTTCTGGATCACCGGGGTTCTGAATTAATCGGTCGTTCTTTTCATTACCTGGATATTACAATCCTGGAAGAAGGGACTGAAACCTGGTTAGTCAATAAAAAGAAAAAAATACAGGTAATATTTTCCCGTTCTCTCATTCAGGATTCGGAAGGTTTGGCCAGAGGGTTTGTTGTGCTGATAAAGGATATTTCTCTGATCAAGGAATTGGAAATACGGCAGGAGAGGAATAAACGTCTGATTGCCATGGGAGAAATGGCAGCCAAATTGGTTCATGAAATAAGAAACCCCCTTTGCAGTATCGAACTTTATGCCAGTATGTTGGCCGGAGACCTTGAACAGACGGTTCATGCCGACCTGGCCAAAGGCATTTCCCTGGGAATTAAAAGTCTGAACCATGTGTTGACCAATATGCATTATTTTGCTATCCCTCAAAAACCTTTATTTTCCTGGATCGATTTTAAGAAAACAATGGAAGAGTTATTTTTTATGCTCCGGCCTCTAATCGAAGCCAAACAGATTCAATTAATAAAAAAATTCAACGGGCAAACCAGAATCTGGGGGGATGGAGAACTGATCAAACAGGTTCTTTTGAATATCCTGATAAATGCCGTGGAGGCTACCCCGGAAGAAGGGAAGGTGGAACTGGCTCTCCGAAAAGGGGACAAGGGAGAAATGGTCGTTGAGATAAAGGATCGGGGGCCGGGTATTCCCCCTGAATTGATGGAAAGGATTTTCGATCCATTTTTTAGTCTGAAAGAGAAAGGGTCGGGGTTAGGGCTTTCCATTGCAGCCAATATTATGCAGGCCCATGAAGGGACCATTAAGGTCTATAATAACGGCGAGCAAGGGGCCTGTTTTCATCTTATTTTCCCCTCGGAGGAATCCAAGGAAACCGGGCCAAGAGAAACAAAATTTGGGAGGCAGTCTATTATGATAAAACAAAAAGGGGAGTCAATCAATGAAGCCTATCCTTGTCGTTGATGACGACCTGCAGATGAGAACGGCTTTAAAAGAGGCCATTTCCCGGGTCGGTTTTGAGGTGGTCTTGGCTGGGGATGGCCAGGATGCCTTGCAAAAATTAAATCATTCGGCCTTTTCCATGATTGTCACCGACATGAGAATGCCTAAATTGGACGGTCTGTCTTTGTTAAAAGAGATACGTCGAAAGATCGGCCATATCCCCATTTTGGTTATCACCGGTTTCGGGACCATTCAGGATGCCGTGGAAGTGATGAAGGAAGGGGCTTCGGATTATCTTCTTAAACCTTTTTCTTTTGAAACCTTATTGGCTAAGATACGTTTGTTGATGGAGAGGATTCATCAAGAGAGAGGGCTGATAACCGAAAACCCAAAAATGATACAACTTGTTAAAATTGCTGAAGAAGTAGCCAAAAGTGACACTTCCATTCTGATTTACGGTGAAAGTGGAACGGGAAAAGAGTTATTGGCCGGGAACATCCATAAAAAAAGCCGGCGGAATAACAAGCCCTTAGTCGCCATCAATTGTGCCGCTATTCCGGACAGCTTGATGGAATCCGAATTATTCGGCCATGAAAAGGGGGCCTTTACCGGAGCTAACGAGAAAAAAATCGGAAAATTTGAATTTGCCAATAAGGGCACGGTTCTCTTAGATGAGATCGGAGAGATGTCCCTCAATCTTCAGGCCAAATTGCTACGGGTTTTGCAGGAAAGAGAAATAAATAGAGTCGGGGGAAATCAAGCTATTCCTATCGATATCCGGGTGATTGCCACCACAAACCGGGATTTATTTAAGGAGTCCCTGGAAGGCAAATTCAGAGAAGACCTATTCTATCGGCTCAATGTCTTCCCCCTCCATATCCCACCTCTACGCGAAAGACCCGAGGACATCGTTTTATTGTCACATCATTTTTTGAAAGAATTTTCAAAGGTTTTAGGTAAAAGGCTTCAGGGATTCACCTCCCAGGCCTTAGATTTTCTTATTAACAGATCCTGGAGAGGGAATATTCGGGAACTTCAAAATACCATCCAACGCTCGGTTCACCTCAGTAGGGGAGAATTGGTCGATATTTCGGATTTTATGATCGAAGGTGAAAACCTTCCAGACTTGTCTTCTTCCGGAAAAATAAAAGAACTGGAAAAAGACATGATCTTGAAGACGTTGAAAGAGGTCAATGGGAACAAGACCCAAGCAGCCAGGATTCTAGGGGTCAGTGTTCGGACCATCCGGAATAAGCTCCATGAATATGGGAATTTTTTTCCCATTCCTCCATTAGAAAAATCCGAAACGGCCTTTGCAGACCACCGGGACCGCTAATTTATAATTGGCATGATATTTGTAATAAATTTCTATTTGAGGAAATAATATGGACAAAGGATTTGAACTCTTAGAGGAAATAATAAAGACCAGCGCCTTCCGGCAGAAGGTCTTGGCTTCTAATATTGCTAATGTGGATACCCCGGGCTACAAGGCCAAAGACGTTCCTTTCAGTCAGGAAGTGAAGAGTCAGGTTATTGGAATGACCGTTACCAGCCCGGGCCATATGGATGGTTTAAAAAACCCGAATGAAGTAAGAGGGCTGGTCCCGGTTGAACGAACTTCCTGGGAAGACGGGAACAATGTGGTTCTGGATATGGAATTGGCCAACATGACCGAAAATGGACTCTTGTATGAGGCCGGGGTAAGACTCTTGTCTAAAAAATTGCAGATGTATAAAAACGCCATTAAAGGGAGATAATTATGGATTCCTTTGCTATTTTTAAGGTCAGCGCCTCGGCCATGGATGCACAACGGGGCCGGATGAATACAATCGCTTCCAATATGGCCAACATGCAATCCACCAGGACAGAAAACGGAGGACCTTACAAAAGAAAAGATGTAGTCTTTTCAACTCTTCCGATCGATCCGGATCAACCTTCAGTCCTGGAAGGGGTAAAACTTTCTCAAGTTGTCGATAGCCAGGATCCTTTTAAAAAAGTTTACGATCCCAGCCATCCGGATGCGGATAAAAATGGTTTTGTAAGCCTGCCGAATATCAATGTCATGGAAGAGATGGTCAATATGATGATGGCGGTCAGAGCTTACGAAGCCAATGTAACCACTTTTAATATGTCAAAGAGTATGTTTCTTAAAGCCTTAGAGATTGGGAGGTAGATATGACTGAAATTAATCGCATCGCATCGGTCTCCTCGGTCAACTCCATACAGGGGAAATCCGGACCAAAGGACACGGGAGAAAATTTTGAAGTCCTCCTGAAAGATGCGGTAAACAAGGTGAATACCGTACAAAATGAAGCAGAAAAAGCCATTCAGGAACTGGCCGGGGGTGGTGACATTTCCAGTGCCGTTATTGCCATGGAAAAGGCCGACTTGTCCTTCCAGGTCATGATTGAAGTCCGGAATAAACTGCTTAGTGCCTATGAAGAGATCATGAGGCTTCAGGTTTAAAAAAGGGGATTGGGGTTGCATTCCCCGGTTTTAAGTTCGGACTGTTTGGTTTTACTTGGGAACTCCGAACTGTTGTCTCCAAACTAATCCATGATCATACAGAAGTTTTGGAGTTGTTAATAAAATAAAGAAAAAACGAGTAAGGAAAAAACGTGGGCGATTTCATCGAAATAATAAAAAATTGGCCGTTTAAAAAGAAAATATCCCTATTAGTCCTAACCGGAGTCATTTTGGCCAGCTTGATTTTTCTTTTCTCCTGGTATCAAAAAACCAATTACCAAATTTTATATACTAATATCAGCGAAGGGGATTCCGGTCTGATGATTCAAAAACTCAAGGAATTAAAAGTCCCCTATAAAGTGGAAGGGGGAGGGATTTTGGTCCCTTCTGAAAAAGTCTATGAATTGAGACTTCAATTGGCTGCCCAGGGTTTGCCTCAAGGTGGAGGGATCGGGTTTGAAATATTTGATAAAACCAATTTCGGGACTTCGGATTTCGTTCAGAAGTTAAATTATCGCCGGGCCTTACAAGGGGAACTTTCCCGAACTATTCAATCCCTTTCGGAAATTGAAAGCTGCCGGGTCCATCTGGCTGTCCCTGAAAAAAATATTTTTATGGAAAAGGATTCCAGGCCAACCGCATCGGTCATGGTTAAGCTGAAACCGGGAAGAACCCTGTCTCCGAACCAAGTCCAGGGGGTTGTCCATCTCATATCGAGTAGTGTTGAAGGATTAAGTCCGGAGGATGTAACCGTGATCGATCACCGGGGGGAGATGTTAACCCATTCGATTCAGGAAGGGACGGCTCAACTAAGTAATAACCAATTAGAACTTCAGCGCAGTTATGAAAAAGAGATCGAGAACCGAGTGGTAAATATCCTGGAACCGATTACCGGGAAAGAAAAAGTCAAGGCCAAAGCTTCGGTCACAATTGATTTTACCCGTACAGAAAAAACCGAAGAAAAGTTCGATCCCAATGGGCAGGTGGTTCGAAGTGAACAAAAAAATCAGGAAAAATCCGTATCCGGGCTTACCGGGGGGGTTCCTGGAACCTCGTCCAACCTTCCCAACAAAAAGGCCCCTCTGATGACTTCATCCGCCGGGAACACCCAAAAAATAAGTGAAGTGACCAACTATGAGGTCAGCAAAGTCGTCAGTCGGATCATCGGACCTTCTCAGGAACTGAAAAGAATTTCTGTGGCAGTGGTAGTGGATGGGACCTATGCGGTTGCTCAGGGAGCAAAAGCCAAAAAATATTCGGCCCGAACCGAAGAAGAGATGAAATATTACGAGGATCTGGTTAAAAAGGCGGTAGGATTTTCAGCGGATCGGGGAGATGAGGTCCGAGTGGTCAACATGCCTTTCGACGCCGGATCCCAGGAAGAATTCCCTGAAGCGCAGAGGGATTATTGGCCTATTCTTCTTTCTGCAGCCCGATATATCGGGCCTCTTTTAGCCTTTATGTTGATATTTTTATTTGTTTTAAAACCCCTGACCCGGGGATTATTGTCCGCCCCGGCAGGATCCCCCAAACAGTCCGCTTTGGCCCTTCCTCAAACCGTAGCCGAAATTGAAAAAAGGATTGATGGACCCCAACGCAAGGCCATTACCATGGAAGAAGACGTCCGCGTTTGGGCCAAGAAAAACCCTGATCAAGCAGCTCATCTTATCAAAGGGTGGGCAGAGGAATAACCGATGGCCTATCGTGGGATAGAAAAAGCCGCCATTTTTTTAATATCGATAGGCGAAGAAGCCGCTTCTGAAATCATGAAAAATCTGGATATGAATCAGGTGGGAATGATTACTGCCTGCATGAACCGGTTAAGTTCCGTTAAAAAAAAGGACCTGGATGAAATAATCATTGAGGTCAACGGAAAAATCCACAGCGGAGACGTTCATATTGCCGGGGAAGAATATGTTAAGAAAATTCTGAAAAAGGGATTGGGGGACGAAAATGCCGGGAAGATAATGGAACAGGCCGCCAAGGAGAATTCACTGGAAAGTTTGAAATGGGTGGACCCTAAAACGCTTTCCACCTTTCTGGCCAGCGAACACCCCCAGACAGTGGCTCTAATCCTCTCTTTATTAGAGGCCTCTCAAGCTGCCGAAGTACTTGCCCTGCTCCCGGAAAAAATAAAAGACGATGTGGCTAAAAGGATCGCCTTTACCGAACAGATCCCCGAGAGTATCCTGAGTGAGCTGGAAGAAGCGTTGAGGGGGCAATTGGATGTGAATAAAGGTAAAGGACGTAAGGTAGGGGGCATCAAGGCGGTGGCGGAAATATTAAACCACAGCGACCGATCGACCGAACAGGCTATTTTGGAAAAAATCGAAAAGGAAAATCCAAATCTTGCGGATTCCATCAGGAAATTCATGTTTGTTTTTGACGACCTTATCCAGGTTGACGACAAAGGCATTCAAGCGATCCTGAAAGAAATTCGAACCGAGGATCTCTCCCTGGCCCTGAAAACGGCCTCCAACAACCTCAAAGAGAAGATATTTAAAAACATGTCTCAAAGGGCTGCTCAGATCCTCAAAGAAGAAATGGAATTGAAAGGACCGGTTAAAGTATCGGAAGTGGAGAAGGCCCAACAAAGTATTGTCAATATTTCTAGAAAATTGGAAATGGAAGGAAAAATCGCTATCGCCGGACGCGGAGGAGATGAAATAGTTGCTTAGGAATAAAATTATAAAAAATTGTCCCGTTGTATCCTATGCGATGCCGACCTTGGAATGTTTTAACTTGCCCGGCGGGGAAGAAGGCCTGCTGGATAAGATCGACCCGGAAGCCATTGAACGGGAGGCCTTTGAAAAGGGGTTTGCTTCCGGGGAAAAAGCCGGTTACGAAATGGGGGAACAGAAGGCGGCTGTTTTTTTGGATCAACTTGAAAAATTATTCAAAGAGATTTTTTCATTACGAGAAAAGGTGTTGTCGGAACTTGAATCTCAAATGGTCCTTTTTTCCGTTGCCATGACACGAAGAATCCTAAAAGACGAATTAAAGGCAAACCCTGAACTGGTTGAAACCATGATCAAGGAAGCGGTCAAACAACTCAGCCCTATAGGTCCGATTACCATTAAACTGAAACCCGCTTTCTTTGAAAAGTTGAATAAACAAATAAAGGACTTTCAGGAGATCTTTCCAGATCTCATTTTCGAATCGGATAGTAAAGCCCCGGAAGGCGGGGCCGTGGTCCGCAATGCTTTCCAGGAAATACAAACCGACCTTGATTTTCAACTCTCCAATGTTATCGAAGATCTACGGGCGAATCTGGAAAATGTCTGATCTATCTCCATATCTTCAGGCGGTCCGGAACATCGAACCCTTTCGAGTCTTCGGACGGGTACAGGAGATTACCGGGATACTCATCAAGGCCCAGGGTTTAAAGGTCAGTGTCGGTGAGGCTTGCAGGATTTATTTAGACCATGGGGCTCCGATAAATGCCGAAGTCGTCGGGTTCCAAGATGGGAAAACCCTGCTGATGGCCTCAAGCGAACTTTCCGGATTAAAGCCGGGTACCCGAATTTTCCCGGGGGGGAAAAGGACTTCGGTCAGGGTCGGAACCGATCTGATCGGCAGGATTATTAATGATTTTGGAGAACCGATAGACGGTAAAGGATCGGCCAGGGGTAAGCGGTTTCCTTTATTTTCATCGGCCCCTCCACCTTTGCAAAGACAAAGGATCACTGAACCCATGGACCTGGGAATCCGGGCTATCAATGGGTTACTAACCTGTGGAAAAGGGCAAAGGATGGGGATTATGGCCGGCAGCGGTGTAGGCAAAAGTGTTTTGATGGGTATGATTGCCAAATACACTGAGGCAGATATCAATGTTATTGCTCTGATAGGAGAGAGAGGGAGAGAGGTTCGGGAATTCATAGAAAAAGATCTTGGGGTGACAGGCCTGAAACGATCCATTGTCGTGGTTTCCACCGCCGAACAGCCGCCTTTGGCTAAAGTCCGGGCCGCTTTTACAGCCACGGCGATCGCCGAATATTTCAGGGAACAAGGGGACAACGTATTATTGCTCATGGATTCTCTGACACGAATCGCCATGGCCCAGAGGGAGATAGGCTTGGCCATTGGGGAACCCCCCACGGCCAAAGGGTATACCCCGTCGGTTTTTTCCCTTCTCCCAAAACTATTGGAAAGGGTGGGCAATGACGGCGGGAAGGGAAGTATTACCGGTTTATATACGGTATTGGTGGAGGGCGATGATCTCACCGAACCGGTGACGGATGCGGCCCGGGCCATATTGGATGGTCATATCGTCCTTTCCAGAGAACTGGCGGTGGAGAACCATTATCCGGCCATCGATATCCTTAACTCCATCAGCCGGCTGATGCCCGATATTGTGGATGCCCGGCAAAAAGAATATGCCGGGAAATTTGTAGAAACACTGGCCCGCTATAAAAAACTCGAGGATATGATCAATCTGGGAATGTACAAGGAAGGGTCGAACCCGCAAGTCGATTATTCGATACAGATGATCGAAAAGCTCAGGTCTTATTTGCGGCAAGGCATGGATGAAAAGAGGGATTTTTCAGACGGCCTTCAAGGGCTGTATTGTTTATTTGACAGGTCTGAATCCAACCAGGCGGGTTGAAGATGACTCAGCGATTAAAAACAATTTCAAAAATTGCCAGGATAATCGATCACCAAAAGGAGGTCATTGAATTACAGGTCCGTGAGATTGTGCACCTACAAAGTCTTGAGAAGGAAAGATTGGCACTGTTGAGAAGTGAGCTTTACAATAATATTGACCATTTTGAAGAAAGAATCCATGACGGAAATATTTTGGATAAAGAAGAGGTTACTTATTTATTTGGAATGTCCTCGACTGTTTTTAGGAAAATGGAACAAAAAATTAGGACCATAGACAAGCTCGAAAAAGAATTAGAGGCCCTTCAGTCTATTTTTTTAGAGGCCTATAAAAAGAAGAAAGCCATCGAAATCGTTCAAAACAAAATCAAGGTCCAGGAAAGAAAAACAGAGGTGTTTTTGGAACAAAAGAATCTGGATTACTTGAACCTTTCGGATAGGTCAAGGCCATGAGGAAAATAATCATTGGTTTGGTCCTTATGTTTTCAGGGGTTTTGATTTCCTACCTTCCTCCAGGGTATGGTCAAGAAGATCCGGGAAAAATCATCGAACAAAAACGTCAGGAACTGAACGAGAAAGAGCGGCGACTGAAAAATGAGGAAGAACGAATAAGAAATATAGAAAAAGAAGTGGATGTCAAGATTCAAAAGCTGAACCAATTGCTGAGCCAGATTGAAATAAATTTAAATAAACTGGCGGAGATCCGATCGGAACGGATTGAGCAGCTGGTAAAAACCTTTGAGGCCATGCCCCCCGAAGAAGCGGCTGTCCGACTTTCTACCCTGGACAAATCCCTCGCCATTCAAATCATCTTTAAAATGAACAGTAAGAAAGCCGGCCCTGTTTTGGCCTTGATGGATCCAAAAAAAGTGGCTGAAATCACCGAGACGTTTTCCAGGACCGAGAAAAAAATTCCCACTAAATGAAAACTTTTCCTAAGAATTAACCCCTCTCGCCTAAAGACCCCCCCTTTTTTCCAAAATCTCCTTAGAGGTTTTTTCCCTTGAAATAAAAAATAATTTGGTATTCAGTAAAATAATTATTAATAATAATATGTTATATTATTGATGGCTGTAGCCAGGAAGATAACCATCCAACCTGGTCTGTTTCTGGGAACCAGGAAAAGGTTGGCATGTTTATTGATATTTACTGGCTTTGTGTGATTGTTGAAGTCCAAAAAATACTCAATCCATTGAAATAACGCCCAAGGTATGAATCTATTGTTCGACAGGTGATAACGGAGTCGGGGCAATGCCGTTTAGTGAAATTATGGAACCAGGGAGTCAACTTAAAACAGCAGGGAATATTGTATTTCCTCGGCAGGGTCAAAAAAATCAGACCGAAGGCCAGGGCCCTGATTTTTTAATGGATGTCTTGTTAAAACACCTGGAAGCCGCAAAGCAAAGTCCGGAGGAATGCCGGCAGGAATCCAGTGAAAAAAATAGTCAAGATAAAGGATCCTCCAGCTTAAACTTGGGGGAGGTGGATCAAGGAAACAAATTAGAAAAGTTTGCCCATTTCCCTACCGTACGATCCTTTTTTTCAGGAAAAGGGATAATTCTGCATGGATTTCTTAATAAGGCTGCAGAAGATAATTCCAGTTTAAGCGGTACGTTGCTTTTAAATAAAGGAAATGGGCCGGTCAGTAATTTCGACCCTGGAACCCAGGTCAGTACGGAAGAGGCTGGAGAAGGAATCCCGGGTTCAGTAAATTCGAAACAAAGAAGGTCGGGCGAAGGAGGGAGTGTGAAGGAATCCCCTTCGAAGCCGGTAGACGATATTTCCGGTTTGGGGTTTGTCCTTTCTTTAAATGAAGGAAGGGGTATGGTTATTAAGTTTGAACCACTTACGGTTGATGGGACTCCAGGTAATGGGGAAGCCGATGAAAAAGATACCCCTGATTTGTTGAATCCGGAACAGAAAGGTGCGGTTGAAGAATATAAGGTGAATGAATCCCCGGGACAAAAAGAAGGGTGTTTTCCCCCTTTGGACGACAACTTTTTCTTAAATAAAGGGAAGGAGTTTGCCAAAAGAATAGCCCAATCATTGGTTGCCGGCACTGCCGGGAATATCCCCAATTCCGAGGAAAGAAAACTCGAGTTTTTTAATTCTATTGAGTCGGCCTCTGAAAGGGATAACATTGAAGGAGAGAAATCACTTTCTGAAATCTTTAAGGTTATGCCCACCCAGGATAGGCAGTCTTCCCATTCCATTGTGATTGGAAAGGGGGAAGGTGAGCCGGCAGAAAATGGAAAGGCAAGGCAACAAGTTTTTTTTTCTTTTTCCAAAGATACGGTTCTCGATGTTCTCGGCGGGCCATCTTTTTTAATAAATCGGGCTGGAAATGAAATGGCCAGTGATTTTGAAGGATCAAATAATAAAAATTTAACCCGAGAGGGAGATACTCTTCAAGGGGAGGGGTCCGGTCAAGTCCATATCCTTCCTGTTGAGCGTGCCGATCGTGCCTTTGGGGAGGCAATAGGAGCGGAAAAATTCATCATTGATAAGCAAAAATATTTAGATCAATTGCAAAAACCTATTGATGGAGGCTTCCTCAAAGATCATTTCTTTACTCTAAAAAAACAGACCTCCTCCACCATGGAAATTTCACTCGAACCGGCAGGATTGGGAAAGTTGGATATCGAATTAAGCCTAACCCATGATCGGCTCCAGGGACAGATTCTGGTTAACGATAATGCAGGAAAAGACTTGATTGAACAAAATCTTCCCCAACTTATTTCGGAATTGACCCGGGAGGGCCTTCAGATAGGGGGATTTACCGTTTCCTTAAAAAACCAGGGGAGAGGTCAAAGCCTCATCCCAATCCGGATGGAAGTTAATGAACCATCCCTGGAAATTAGGGGTCCTGAAAAGTTCGGTCCTGTCCAGGGGAATCATCTCATCCATATTATCATTTAAAGGAGGAATTTATGGCCGTATCACCCGTTGCCAGCAATACCTTGGACAAGGATGCTTTTTTGAAACTTTTCACCGTCCAGTTAAAAAATCAGGATCCGTTAAATCCGATGGACGCCACCGCTTTTACCGCCCAGATGGCCCAATTCAGTTCTTTGGAGCAGCTTTATAACGTCAATACTAATCTGGACAGCTTGATATCCTCTCAAAATACCCTTCTTCAGGGGATGTCGGTAAACCTGATCGGGAAAACGGTTACCCTGCAGGATGGGTCTTCCGGTCAGGTAACCGGGATCAGTTTTGAAGGAACCAATACCAGTGTAGTACTCGATAACCAGAAATCAATTTTATTAACCGATATTAAAAAAATATCCACGTAAGGAGGTAGGGAATTATGATGACTTCACTTTATACCGGGATCAGCGGGATGAACGCCAACGGTACGGCCCTGGCTGTTATAGGGGACAACATTGCCAATCTGAACACCAATGGATTTAAAGGCAGTCGGGTTACCTTTGGAGACATATTGAGTCAAACCGTTTCCGGGGGTACCGACTCGTTTCAAGTCGGCCGGGGAGTGATGATAAAGGAGGTAGCCACCCAATTCACCCAGGGCGCTTTTGAGAGTACCGGAAATGCCCTTGATCTGGCGATTGACGGCGATGGTTTTTTTCAAGTCAGGGATGGGGAAATGAAATTATACACCCGTGCCGGACAGTTCACTTTGGATAAAGACGGCAAAGTGGTCAATCCTGATGGATATGTCTTACAGGCCTTTCTGGCCGATCAATCCGGAAATATCACCGGGACCACAGGGGACTTGGTTTTTTCCAATGCGCCGAGCCGGGCCGAGCCGACGACCAAGGCCAATGCCGCTATCAATTTAAACGCCAATGAAACTACTCAAACTTTGGCCTTTACTTTGGACGGCAATGGAGACGGTATCAATGATGATCCGGCCAACTATAACAGTTCTACGACCATCAGCGTTTATGATTCTTTGGGAGGGGGCCACAAGGTAACCTTGTATTTTTCCAAAACAGCCGATAATACCTGGGACGTCAATTATATTTACGACAATCCGGATACGGCTGATCCCAACAAACTGGTTCTGGCTGGAACGCAAAGCCTCAGTTTTGATACTGACGGTTCCTTAATCGATGATGGAAGCGGGACACCTATCGATTTCGATTTCGGAGGGAGTGTTTTGACCCCCCAATCCATTTCCTTTGATTTCGGTACCGGTACCGGGGAAGCCACCCCCGGAACCGGTTTTGACGGGACCACTCAGTTTGCCTCTGTCTTTAGTGTTTCAAATTTCAACCAGGATGGCTACGGGGCAGGCATATTCAAAAACATCACCTTTAACGAAAATGGGCTTGTTTCGGCAATTTTTACCAATGGTCAATCGAGAGTTATTGGGCAATTAGCCCTGGGCCGGTTCCTGGACCCCGGCAGTTTGACCAAATTAGGGCGAAACATGTTTGCTGAAACATATGATTCCGGTCAGGCGGTGATCGGTACTCCGAACACTTCGGGGATCGGCCGGTTGTTATCCAATACCCTGGAATTGAGTAATGTGGACCTGGCCCAGGAATTTGTTAAAATGATCTCCGCCCAAAGGGCCTTTCAGGCCAATTCCCGGATTATAACCACCACGGATGAATTGATGCAGGAACTGGTCAATCTGAAAAGATAAAAGAGTTCAATGGGGTTAATTATTAGAGGGGGAAGGGGTTTTTCACCTTCCCCCTTTTTGGAAAAAGCCCCATACAGAACCCCCCAAAAGGATATTCCGATTTAATCAGAAACTGATAGATTATTTTGGTGTGATCTACCGAGATTCCAGCCCCGGACCTAAATCGGATTTTTCCGTAGTGACGGAAATTTGAATAATTTTATTCATGAATTCCCCTATCTAATCCGCTTATCAGACAATCTCACCTTATTGCCCACCAATACCAAGTCAATTCTTTGACGTTAAAAGCGATCATCCATAGGAATTTCTAAAGTATTTCATATATTACAAGTAGTTAAGGTTAGGCATGATTTTTGAATAATAAAAAGAAAGCCGGTTACCTTCAACAATTTTTTCCATCAGCATTTTGATTTTTTTTTCAATAGAAGGGTAGATCAATGAGTTTGGAAAAAGACGATATCTTGATTGACGAAATGGAAGAGGAAGCTTCCGGAGAAAAGAAGCCCCCCTCCAAAGGCCTGGGGATAAAGATGATGATCATCCTGGGAGGTTTGATACTGGTTCTTGGCGCCGGGGCCTATTTCGGTTATCCCCTGTTTTTTTCGGACAAAGGCAAGGCCGAAAAAATTATTGAGAAAAAGGCCAAGGAGAAATTGGTCCTCGTTTCCATGGAACCTTTTGTATTGAATCTTTCTGACCCGGGAAGACATTTAAAAGTGGCGGTTCAATTCGAACTGTTGCACGAAGAAGACGAATTGAAGGTCAAAGAGAGGGCCCCCAAATTGCGGGATACGCTTATTATGCTGATCAGTAGTAAAACCACGGATTCGGTTTCTTCGCCGGAAGGAAAATTCCAACTCAAGGATGAGATCCTGCTTCGGGCTAATCAGGCCATGGATAAGGAAGTTTTTAAAAATGTCTACTTTACGGATTTTGTGATGCAATGAACAATTTACTTTCGCAAGATGAAGTGGATGCCCTGTTAAAGGGCATGGATTCAGGGGAGATAAAAACAGAGTCACCCAAAGTACCTTCCTATGAAGTTCGGACTTTTGACTTCATCAGTCATGAACGGATCATTCGAGGTCGGATGCCGGGGCTGGAAATGGCCAACGAACGGTTTGGCCGTTTCTTCCGTAATTCCATTTCCGGCATGTTGATGAAATTTGTGGATATTACCATCCAGGGTCACGATTTGATAAAATTCGGAGAATTCATGAGAACTCTCCCTCTTCCATCAAGCATCAATATCTTCAAGATGGAACCTTTGAAGGGATTTGCCCTGCTGGTGATTGAAGCCCCGATGGTTTTTGCCTTTGTGGATCAAATTTTCGGAGGGGGGAGTAAACCCTGGGTAAAAAGTGAGGGACGGTATTTTACCCCGATTGAACAAAAAATAATCAAAAAGATTGTAGACATCGCCTTAAATGATTTGGCTTCGGCCTGGCAGGGGATCTTTCCCATGGAACCGGAACAGGTCAGTTCGGAAATGAACCCGCAGTTTGTATCCATCGTCACCCCTTCGGAAGCTGTCATCAAGATCGAATTTCATATTGAGATCGAAAATTTTGTCGGGAAAATATTTTTTTGTATTCCCTACTCGATCGTCGAACCAGTTAAGGATAAACTGTTTTCCGGCATCCAAAAAGATATCCTGTCCAGCGATCAAAGATGGATCGCCAGATTAGAGGGAATTTTAAAGGAATCCTTTGTCGAACTTCATGTGGATTTGGGCAGTACTGAATTATCTCTCCGGGAGCTGGTCCATATGGAAAAAGGGAATGTGATTACCTTACAGACTTCAGTTTCGGAAGAATTGACCATCCGGGTGGAGGGGGTCCCCAAAATGAAAGGGACCGCAGGTTCCTTTCGGGGCAATCAGGGCATAAAAGTCACAAAAATTCTGGAAAACAACTAAGGAGCCGTTATGGAACAGAAAGCGGAGTCTATGGAACAGGAAATCAATTTTGAAGAGCTTAACGAGAATAAGTCTTCCGGCCCTCCGCGTGACTTGGAGTTTCTTCTGGATATTCCTTTGCTGGTTTCCGTCGAGTTGGGAAGAACCAAAATGTTGATTAATGATCTCTTACAGTTAGGGCAGGGGTCAGTGGTTGAACTGGAAAAATTGGCCGGTGAGCCCATGGAGATTTATGTTAACAACCGCTTGATCGCCAGGGGGGAAGTAGTTGTGGTCAATGAAAAATTCGGAGTTCGACTTACCGATATCATCAGTCCATCCGAAAGGGTCAGGCATCTGAGATGATGGAAGGCTCTTTAACCTTTATTACCGCTCTGGTAGGACTGGTTTTATCCATGGGTGCTCTTGTGGTCATGTATCGCCGAAAACAAAACCAATCCCATATTATCCATATGGTGGCTTATCAATCACTGGGTTCTAAAAAAGGAGTCGCCGCCCTCCAGGTAGGAAATGAAATTCTTTTGGTCGGCATCATGCCCAACGGTCTTCGGGTATTAAAGACCATGGACGCCAAAGAGATTATCGAAGAGCGGGAAGCCCCTTATTCCGAACGAATGGAAAGGCTGAGAAAGCTCAAAGAGGAAATCGATGAATAACCTTCCGGATATCAGCAAAGGTCTTGATCTAAATAATCCCATCTTGTCCATTTTTTTTATCGTCAGCCTCTTGTCCCTCCTGCCGGCTGTACTGGTCATGCTCACCTCTTTTACCCGGATCGTCGTAGTCCTGGCTTTGTTACGACAGGGATTGGGAAGCCCGCAAATACCACCCAATCCGGTTATTATCGGCCTTTCTTTATTTTTGACCTTATTCATTATGTCTCCGACTATTAATGCGATTAATACCGATGCCATCCAACCCTATTCGGATAAAAAAATTAACTTGACCGAGGCCTTTCACCGGGCCGAATCCCCCATTAAGAAATTTATGCTCAAACAGACCCGGCAGAAAGATATCGCCCTTTTTGTTAAACTGGCCAAGGAACCGGTGTCCGCGCTACCGATGGATATTCCCCTGAAGATATTGATCCCGGCCTTTGCCATCAGTGAACTGAAAACGTCTTTTGAGATCGGGTTTTTAATTTTTCTTCCATTTTTGGTCATTGATATGGTGGTGGCCAGTATTTTGTTGTCCATGGGCATGATGATGCTTCCCCCGGTGATGATTTCCCTGCCGTTCAAATTGTTGTTGTTTGTCTTGGTCGACGGCTGGAATTTATTGATCGGTTCTATTGTGAGGACTTTCATATGAGTGTTGAAACCTTAAAAGAAATATTTTTAAATTTATTTATGACGATTCTTATAACCGCCGGACCGGTCTTGATGGTCAGTTTATTGGTGGGGCTGATTATCAGCTTTTTTCAAGCCGTGACTCAGATCCAGGAATTTACTTTAACCTTTGTCCCCAAAATCATTGCCGTTTTTGTTTGCTTTTATTTGATGCTGCCCTGGATGGCCAGAACCGTCACCCAGTATACCGTAAACGTGATTGCAAATATTCCTTTGTACATTAAATGAAAGCTAATGACTAACGGATTACCCCTTGGGAATCCATTGTAAGGGATCATCACCTTGGAAAACTACTTTGTGTTAGCTAAATATTTTTCCAACTTTCTCATTCTCCTGATCCGTCTGGGGGTGATCTTGTTCCTGCTGCCGTTCTGGAGTGGGAAACAATTTCCCGGAATGTACAAAATCGGTTTTGTTTTGGTCATGGCCTATGTGTTGGCCCCGGTCATTCCAATGAAAATACAGGACCGGGAGATTCCGATAATTCTTATTCAGGAACTCCTATTAGGGGCCACCCTGGGTTTTGCTGCAAGGTTTATTTTCTTAGCCGTAGAATTTGCCGGCACCTTGATCAGTGATGCCATGGGTATATCCATTGCTGCTGTTTTCAATCCGGAGATGGGCCGTTCCACAGAACTATCGACTATTTTAGGGCTTATGGCCATGCTCCTTTTTTTGGCACTGGATCTTCACCACGATTTGATTGCCATGATTGTGAGAAGCTACGAAGTTTTACCGGTTGGACATATTCGAACCGACCATTTGCTGATAAAAGCGATTTCGATCGGCCAGCAAATTTTTATATTGGCCATCAAGATAGCCTCCCCGGTTTTGGTGGGCATGATCATTGTTAATGTCCTCATGGGATTTATTTACAAAGCAGCCCCTCAGGTCAACATATTTTTTGTCAGCTTGCCGGTCTACGTGGTCATCGGACTTTTGATATTATTCCTGTCCACACCAATATTGTTCAATTTCCTCGGGCCCAGTTTTCAGGCTTAAAAGACGAAATCAATCGAATCCTAATCCTGGCGAAAGGGTAATCCATTCGACATGGCCGAGAATCAGGATAAAACCGAAAAAGCAACCCCGCGAAAACGACAAAAAGCCCGGGAAAAAGGCCAGGTTTCCAGGAGCCGCGACCTGGTTTCCATAGCCAATATCGGGGGGATTCTCCTGGTGTTCTATTTCGGAATCAGGCCCTTTTGGGAAAGAATGAGTCGAACTACGGCGAACTTGTTAAGCTTACAATATGGGTTGGATCCTTTTGCGGTTTTTAGGTTGGTCACGGTTGAAACGATTGTGGTTCTACTACCTTTTTTTCTGGTCATCCTGGCTGCATCCATCGGATTCAATGTGATTCAAGGAGGGCTGATTTTGAAGCCGGTCCAGTTTGAGATAAAAAAAATTAACCCCTGGGCCGGGTTAAAAAACATCTATTCCGTCAATGGGATGACGGAAAGCCTTGAAAAGCCTGATCAAGTTTTCCATAGGGGTTTTTCTAATTTATCATTTCATAAAAAAGAGTTTGGAAATTTACCCCCTTTTAATGACCTTGGAAGTGTTGGAATTAGCTCAAATCGCAGGCGGATTGATCCTGAGGGCCTTTGTTTATGGGTTCTTTTTTTATCTGAGCCTTGCAATTCTTGATTTTTTTATGCAAAAAAAGAAATTCGAACGGTCTTTGAGGATGAGCAAACAGGAGATCAGGGAGGAATCCAAAGAAATTGATGGGAACCCCCTTATTAAATCCCGGATTCGAAGTTTACAGCGTGAAATGGCCCGGCAGCGTATGATGGCCGAAATTCCCAAGGCCACCGTTATTATTACCAACCCGCAACATCTCGCCGTCGCCCTTCGCTATCAGGAAAAGGAATTGGCCGCCCCCAAAGTCGTGGCTAAAGGGGCAGGCTTGGTAGCCCAAAAAATTAAAGAGGTGGCTCGGCAGCACGGGATCCCTATCATGGAGGATAAACCCTTAGCCCGTTTATTATTTCCCTTGGACCTGAATGCTTTTATCCCGCCGGAGCTATATAAGGCCGTGGCCAGGATCATCGCTCACCTTTACCGCATGAAGAATAGAAGGTCGTTATGAGTGTTTTTAATCGGATGAAAAATAAAGAAGGGGTGTTGGTGGCCCTCGGCATGGTGGGCGTCTTAGGGTTGATGCTCCTTCCGCTTCCGGCGGTTTTGCTGGACCTGTTCCTTTCCTTGTCCATAGCCCTTTCGGTGGTCATCGTCATCACTTCGGTCTTTGTGAATAAACCCCTTGATTTCTCAATATTCCCCTCCCTTTTGCTGATGACCACCTTATATCGACTGGCCTTGAATATCGCTTCCACCAAACTCATTTTGTTGCGCGGGAGTGAGGGGACAGAAGCGGCCGGGCATGTTATTAAATCTTTCGGAGATTTTACCGTCAGCGGAAATTATTTGGTCGGGTTAATCCTGTTCATCATCATCGTGGTGGTTAATTTTGTGGTTATTACCAAAGGGGCCGGAAGAATCGCGGAAGTGGCCGCCCGTTTTACCCTGGATGCCATGCCTGGAAAACAGATGGCTATCGATGCCGACCTAAATTCGGGACTCCTGGATGAGGGTGAGGCAAGAAGGAGAAGATCCATCATCGCCCAGGAGGCTGATTTTTACGGGGCTATGGACGGGGCCAGTAAATTTGTCCGCGGAGATGCGATTGCCGGATTGGTAATCACAGGTATCAATATCTTAGGCGGGTTTATTATCGGGGTTCTGCAGCAAGGCCTTCCCATCGTCGACGCAGCCAAAACCTATACCCTCCTGACAGTAGGTGACGGACTGGTTTCCCAAATTCCAGCCCTTCTTATTTCTTTCGCCGCCGGTATTGTTGTCAGCCGGGCCGGAACTGAAACGGATCTGGGCAAAGACCTGACCCAACAATTATTAATCAATCCCAAAACCCTGGCCACCACTTCAGGAATATTGTTTGTTTTTGGTATAATGCCCGGACTCCCTCATATCCCCTTCCTGGTCATTTCAATCCTGACCGGGGGTGTGGCCTATCTCTTGAAAAAACAGGACCAGACGGAGACCGTGGAGGAAAAAGGGGAAACTTCAACTGAAGAACCTCAATTAGAGTCCTTTCTGGAGATGGATCCTTTGACCCTTGAGATCGGCTATGGACTGATCCCCTTAGTTGAAGGCCACGGGGAACTCCTTTCCAAAATAAAAGGGATGAGGCGACAATTGGCCATTGACCAAGGATTCGTGGTTCCCCCTATCCATATCAAAGACAACCTTCAACTCCGTCCACATGAATATTTTTTCCTTCTCAAAGGGATCGAACTGGCCCGGGAGAGATCATGATCGACCATTGGCTGGCAGTCGGAAGCGGAGATGTTGAAAAGATAAACGGGGTTCCGACCAAAGAGCCGGCCTTTGGGCTACCGGCTCTTTGGATCGAATCCAAGGAAATAGAAAGGGCCCAGATGGCCGGCTATATGGTAGTTGATTTAGCCACCGTTATTGCTACCCATATCACTGAACTGGTTAAAAAGCATAGCTGGGAATTGCTGAGCCGGACTGAAGTTCAAAATATGTTGGATCGTGTCGCCAAAAGCTTTCCCAAGATCGTTGATGAGTTGATCCCGACCCATATGACCCTCGGCGGGGTTCAAAGGGTACTCCAGAATTTACTCAAGGAACAGGTTTCCATTAAAGACCTGGTCAGTATTTTGGAAACATTGCTGGATTTTTCCCCTTCCGTTAAAGATTTGGATTTATTAACCGAACATGTCCGGCAAAGCCTTTCGAGGTATTTGACCAAACAGTATGAGGGACAGGACGGCAGTATTCCCATATTGGTACTGGATCCCAGGTTTGAAAAACCTATCTATGAAAGTATCGAAAGCGGGGGGAGCATCAGTCCCGACCTGATCAGCAAGCTATTGCGGGCGGTTGAGAAAATTTTGGGTAAAGAGGCAAAATCAGACACCCAGCCGGTTTTGGTGTGTTCGGCTCACCTGCGCCGGTTTTTACGCCGGTTTGCCGATAAGTTTTTACCTTCGATCGCTGTCTTATCCAATGCCGAAATTGCTTCGACGGCTAAATTATATACCATAGGGATGGTCCGATATGAAGATTAAAAAGTTTGAAGCCAGAAGTTTCCGGGAAGCCTTGGCCCGGGTAAAAAAAGAATTAGGCCATGATGCGGTGATTTTATCCTCGGAAGAGATCGGGGGCCTGAAGCCCAAGGTGGAAGTAGTAGCTGCCATTGATCAGGATATGGATCAAGAAGAACTTTTTGATAGACATGCCCTAAAAACAGAGCCAGATCCGGGATCCGAAAGAACGACCCGGCCTGATATTGTATCCTTATCTACAAGTTCCCCTGCATTTAATACCACCGCCAAACCTGCTTATCAGGATTTGGTCTTACAGGAACTCCAAAAACTGAGGGAAAATATAGAAGATCTAAGAACCAAAGGGTATGAGGTTTCTTTACCGGAAGGGAAGAAAACTCTATACCAATATCTCCGGACGCGATTTATCCGGGAAGACCTGGCCCTGCAATTGGCTGAAAAAGCCACAGACCTGAACGACCTTTCCGGATTAATCCGGAATGAGCTCAAAATCGGCTGGGATTGGTCGGAGAAAAAGGTGGTTATTTTAATCGGCGCCACAGGAGTGGGTAAAACGACTACGGCGGCCAAGTTGTGCGGTCAGGCGATCAAGCGGAATAAAAGGGTCGGTCTGATCAGCCTGGATACCTTCAGGATCGGGGCTATTGAACAGATCCGGATCTATTCAAGAATCCTGGGAGTCCCCTTGATCGTCGCCTCTTCTCCTGAGGAGGTGCGGGACGGAATTGAAAAGTTGAACGATCGGGACCTCATCATTATCGATACCACCGGGAGGAATCCGAAAGACCAATCCTATCGAAATGAATTGAAAGCGGTTTACGCCTTAGGGATTCCAATGGAAACCCATCTCCTGATCAGTGGGAGCAGCAGTGAACATTTTATGAATGAATCCCTGTCTCATTACCACAACCTACCCGTCAGCCGGATCGCATTTACTAAAATGGATGAAGCCGGCGGCTTTGGCCCGGTTTATAACTTTTCGATGCAGGCCCAAAAGCCTATTGCCTATGTGACAACCGGCCAAAAGGTGCCGAATGATATTGAATTTTATTCTGATGTTCAATTGGTGGATTTAATTTTAAGCCTTAACCCGGTTGCTCGATCTATGGAAATTTATACAAGTAATTAAAGGAAAAAAGGAAATATATGAAAACGATTCGAACCATTGCCATAACCAGCGGAAAAGGAGGAGTTGGAAAAACCAATGTAGCCGCCAACCTGGCCGTTGCCTTACAACAATTTGGTGAAAAAGTGCTGATTTTTGATGCCGATCTGGGATTAAGTAATGTGGATGTTTTGCTTGGTCTGGTAACCTCCTTTAATATTCAACATGTCCTCAACGGGAAAAAGAAACTCCATGATGTGATTGTTGAAGGACCCCAGGGAATCAAAATCTTGCCGGCCAGTTCCGGAGTCCAGGAAATCACCCAACTGGATGAATTTCAGCGTCTTAAATTATTGGAGGAATTCGAGACTTTTCAAGGGGAGATCGATACCTTGATCATCGATACCGGGGCCGGTATTTCTTCCAATGTGGCTTTCTTTTGCATCTCAGCCCAAACCATCATTGTGGTTATTTCACCAGAACCTACCGCCTTAACCGATGGTTATGCTCTGATCAAAGTGCTGTATACCAAATACCAGGAGAAGGAATTCAAAATATTGGTTAATTCGGTTCATGATGCCTCAGAAGGATTAATGGTTTTTAAAAGACTGGCCGTGGCAGCGGAAAAATATTTGCAGGTCTCTCTCGATTATCTGGGATTTATTTCCAAGGATGATTCCATTCCGAAGGCGGTCAGAGCCCAGAAGTCTTTTCTGGATGTCTATCCGGAATCCCTGGCCTCTAAAAACATCCTGGCTATTGCCGAAAAGCTGAAGGAAGATCCCTCGCATTCCATTAAAGGGAGTTTGCAGTTGTTTTTAGGAAATCTGATCGGGGAAGCAAGACATGTACGGCTATAACATAAAAATGTCTTCTCAAGACAAAGAAAATATCATCAAAGAGTTTTTACCGGTCGTTCGCTATACGGCTTATCGGTTGTCGTGGAGATTACCCCCTCAAATCTCGGTAGATGATTTAATCAGTGTCGGATTGAACGGGCTGTTTGATGCCATGGAAAGGTTCGAACAAGGCAAAGTTAAATTGAAAACTTATGCCCAGTATCGGATCAAGGGGGCCATGCTGGATGAATTACGGTCAGCGGAGTGGATCCCCCGTTCCAGGAAGAAAAAAATCAATACGCTTAAGGAAGCGCATGGAAAGCTGGAGAAAGAATTAAAACGAAACCCTGAGGATGAGGAGGTAGCGGAGGCTCTTCAAATTTCCCTGGATGAATATTATCACCTCCTGGACGAGGCCAAAGGCGGGGTTACCCTGAAATTTAAGGATTATGATACCTTATCCGAAGGGCATTCGGGTAATTTATTGGACAATATCGAGGATCAAAATGAAAAAAACCCATTGATTCTTCTGGTGGAGTTGGACCAGAAAAAAGTGATAGCCCGGTTGATTGACGAATTACCGGAAAAAGAAAAAATGGTTCTTTCTTTATATTATTGGGAAGAATTGACCATGAAAGAAGTCGGGGCGGTATTGCATTTAACCGAATCAAGGGTTTGTCAGCTGCACAACCAGGCTTTGATTAGATTGAAAGCAAAACTCAACAAAGAACCCTGACCAGGATCAATCCTAAAGGCGGAATTTTCAATTTAGAAAACAGATTAAAAAGGAGGCGAACAAGACTTATGGATCAGAAAATGAAAATATTGGTTGTGGATGATTTTTCGACCATGCGAAGAATCATCAGAATTCTATTAAAGCAATTAGGCTTTGAAAATATTGAAGAGGCGGAAGACGGTCAAGAGGCGTTTTCAAAACTTAAAGATGAAAAATATCATTTTATTGTTTGCGACCGGAATATGCCGAATATGACCGGTATCGAGTTGTTGCAAAATGTGCGCTGCGACCCTGAATTGAAAAGTCTTCCCTTCTTGATGGTCACCGCCGAATCGGAGAAAGAGAAGGTTATTGAAGCCATCAAGTCCGGCGTTAATAATTATATCATCAAACCCTTCACCGCCGAGATTCTGAAAGAAAAGATGGAAAAGATTTTTGAAAAAATTACTGAAAAATCCTAAGGGATAGATATCAGGGCGGAGATCACTTTGGGAAAGGAAAAGACATGACGATTCAGTCCAAAAAAGAAAAAGAAACCAAGGAATTCGAGATTGAGAAGGATAAGAACCTTCTGGAAATGGAAAAAGCCATCGCCTTGATTGTTAATAAAGCCTTAGAGGAAGGCAATAAGGTTAAAGGGGTTTTAGGAATCATTGATGATGTCCAGGCGTTGCTGGAGGCGATTATTCAAAGGGATATCCAGGCAGCCGAAAGATATGTCATCAAGTTCAGCGGCTTGGGGGAAAAGATCTCTTTGTGGAAGTGGGCAAAATAACTCGGAAGTTACATGATTCCATCCGGGAATTCCAAGAAAATATCAGCCCTCGCATGAAAAATTTGCCGCTCAATGAACTCCCGGACGCCACCGACAAACTGCAATGGGTGATCGGAAAAACAGAAGAAGCCGCCAGTAGAACGATCAGCCTGGTGGAAAAGCACTTGGGTTATCAGGAAAAAACAGCCAACATCATCAGCCAAATTGAATCGATTTTTGAGAATCATATCATCCCCACCGATTTGGATCGAGAGGGTTTAGGTTATCTTAAGAGAATGGCCAAGGATTTACCCAAGGATTTGACGGAAATAATGATCGCCCAAGATTTTCAAGACCTTACCGGCCAGATTATTAAAAAGGTTATTCAACTCATTGCCGAGATTGAAAACCAGTTGGTCATGAACTTGAAGATGTTCGGTGTTAAACTGGAATCCGTTTCCCAATCGGATGATCTATCAGGGGCACGGATCAAGAAAGAGGAAACGTTGGTCTCAGGGCAATCGGAAGTGGATGATATTCTAACTCAGTTTGGATTTTAAAGAAGATGAGGGGGCATTTTATTTAACCTTTTGTTTCTTTATTAGAAGAGGTTCAAAACATGGATATCAATTCGCTGGAAAAAATCGATTTTAACCTGAGGGTTAAGAGAATAAAGGCGGACCAATTTTTTTCCAATAAAAAAAAGAAATCAAAAAATCGGGAAAAGGAAAATAAAAAGAAAAATCAAATCGATGTGAGGGTATGAATATGAATGCTTTAAAAGGTATCATGGAAAAATGTATGGAAAACCCCTGGAAGATTCAGAAGAACTTTACTATGGAAGTGATGGAAATTAATGATATTGCTGAGAAACTGATTGCCCGAATCGAGCAAAAAATCAAAGCCCTTAAAACTGTGGAAACCCGGGCTGATGAAAAAATCGCCATCCTCGACGGGTTGATTACCAAATTTAAGAAAATGAATTTTTCCTCCGAGTCAATGGCCCCCATTGGGGAAGGACGGCAGAAGGAAGTTAAGACCTTGGCCGGAAAGGGATTTAACTCCGAACAGATCGCCCGAATTTTGGATTTACCCTCGGGGGAAGTCGAATTGATTTTAAACCTGGTACATGAATAAAAAGAAAAAAATTTTCCCGTCCGGGAAAAATTTTCCGTCCATTTTGAGTTGAAGGCTTAAATGAAGGGAATCGGTCTGAAAAAGAAGGAACAGGAACTGCCCAATTTTCAGGAAAATTGGTCCCAGTTTTATTTTGGAAGGGATTTAGGCCCGATTCCTTTTCATGAAATTCCTGGTATTAAAGTTGCAAGTAAAGAAGAATAAAGGAAAGATATGAGTAAAGGAATTTTCATAGCCCTCTCCGGGGCGGTTTTAAAAGAAAAACAGATGGAGCTTATTTCGCAAAATCTGGCCAATAGCAATTCCTCGGCCTTTAAGAAGATGAAAGTCGCTTTTAAGGATTACTTGATGAGCCCGGAAAGTGAACAGGAAGGGAAAATCATGAGTGATGTGGCCTCGGTTAGTACCGATTTTTCCGCAGGAAGTATCCATCCAACAGGAAATACTTTGGATATCGCCTTGGAAGGTAGCGGTTTTTTTGCTTTGGAAAATAAGCGGTTTACCCGGAGGGGAGACTTTATAAGAAATCCTGAAGGATATTTAACCACCCAAACGGGTATACCGGTCCTTGGTTCAAAAGGGGCCCCAATATATTTACCCCAAGGAAAACTGGAGATCGGACCGGGGGTGAAGTGAACATCAATCAAACCCCTGTTGATACCATAAAAGTGGTGGATTTCCCCAATAAAGGATCTTTGACCCGTTTAGGGGAAGACCTTTTCCGAACTGAAGAACCCGGTATTCCGGCCAAGGCTTTGATCAAACAAGGGCATTTGGAGGGTTCCAATGTAGAAGTCGTCAAAGAAATGACTCAGATCATCATGACTTTGAGGGAGTTTCAGGCCTTCCAGAAAGTTATTCAGGGTTTTGATGACGCCGATTCGAAAATGATTGAAGTTGCACGAATTTAATCAGAGGAAGGAAGCACAAACATGATTCGATCTTTATTTATTGCGGCCACCGGTATGGAAGCTCAGCAACTGAATATTGATGTAATCTCCAACAACCTGGCAAATGTAAATACCGCCGGTTATAAAAGAAGCCGGGCTGATTTCCAGGAGTTGATTTATCAGGATATTGTTGCCCCGGGGACCTCATCGTCCGAAGGGGCCGTGATCCCTTCAGGGATCGAGTTGGGTTTGGGGGTCACGCCGGTAGCGGTCCAAAAGGTATTTTTACAAGGGGATTTTGTTCAAACCGGCAACAACCTTGATATGGTGATAGAAGGAGATGGGTTTTTTCAAATCACTAAACCCGATGGGGAGGTGGCTTACACCCGATCCGGGGCCTTTAAGATGGACAGTGAGGGGCGAATTGTCACCTCCGACGGTTATTTATTAGAACCATCCGTCACTATTCCGTCTAATACTAAGAATATCACTATCGGGTCCGATGGCAAAATTACGGTCATTCAAGCCGGCAGCACAACCCCGATTGAGGTCGGCCAAATCGAGTTGGCCCGGTTTATCAATCCGGGGGGATTGAAGGCGATCGGGAAAAGTCTTTTTGAACCAACTGCTTCTTCTGGAGAAGCGACTGTAAACAAACCCGGGTCCGAGGGTTTGGGAACGATAAACCAAGGGTATATCGAGATGAGCAATGTTAATATCGTTGAAGAAATGGTCAATATGATCATCAGCCAAAGGGCTTATGAGATCAATTCTAAGGCAGTCCAGGCCTCGGATGAGATGCTCCAGGTTGCCAACAGTTTGAAAAGGTAGGAGGGGATGATTCTGAGAGCTTTTAAAAAGGGACCTTCCTGGCTGTGTTTGTTAAGTGTTCTTGTCTGCCTTTCGGTATTGGGGTCCTTCTCTTGGGCCGAGAGCGCGCTTTGGGAACCTCGGGCAGTGATTAAAAAATACCTGAGGGATCATTACCCCTGGGCGGAAATCGAAATTTTGGATGTCTCTGGTGAAATGATATCAAAGGTGCCTCCGGAAAGGATTTATTTAATTCAGGGTCCCTTGGGCAGGGCTATGTTTTCCTTTGTCTTTGAATCTGGAGAAAAAGCCATTTTTCAGGCTAAAATACGGGCATTGGATTGGGTGGTGACATCCCGACGTCCCTTGAAAAAATCACAAATTGTTCAAAAAGAGGATATTTATTTGGCCTTAATGGATGTTCGCAGGATGCCCCGGGGGGCTTTGACCAGGTTAGAATCGGCCTTAGGGAAAACCATGACCCGATCCATGGGGGCGAATATGGCGATTTCCGAAAGCACCATGGGAGACATCCCTTTGATTCGAAAAGGTCAAAGAATTACTTTGGTTGCCTCGGCCCCCGGTCTGAAAATTACAGTTCCAGGGGAGGCCAGACAAAATGGCTATCCCGGAGAAACTTTGAAGGTCGTTAATCTGGTCTCCAAACGTGATGTCCAGGGAATTCCATTGGATGAAAATCATGTAAGTGTGGATTTTTAGCTTATTGGTTTTAAGGAAGAGAGTTCGTTATGGAGGAAAGAGGTTATCTTAAATATGTCTTGGGATGGATCGGCCTTGGTCTTTTGGCCGTTTCTTGCGCTACGCCTACCCAATTTTCCAAGGAGATGCCTCCCAATTATGTAAGAGCAAGGGAAATCAAAAATGAAATCCGGACCAAGGGGTCTTTATGGAGCGATTCTGCTGGGTTGTTTGAAGACCGAAAGGCCAGGGGACTGAATGACCTGGTTACGATAAAGATCATTGAAACCTCTGCTGCTTCTAAAAAAGCGGATACGTCCACCAGTCGGGCATCCAGTGTGGATCTGGGAATTGAGAGTTTATTTGGTAATTCACTTAACTACAATCTGGCAAATGTTTTGGGTCAAAGCAGTTCCGGGTCCCTAAAACCTGAGATTAAGGCCACAGCCAAAAATGATTTTGCCGGAACGGGCAACACCAGCCGCGAAGGCAGTTTGGTGGCCACTATTACCGCTCGGGTGGTAGACGTTTTGCCGAATGGGAACTTCATTATTGAATCCAGGAAAGATATTACCGTCAACCGGGAGAAACAGCTTTTGTTATTAAGAGGGGTTATCCGGCCTGATGATATTGCCGGCGATAATACCATTTTGAGCAGTTATGTGGCCAATGCCGAAATGATCTATACCGGTGACGGGGTGGTTAATGATAAACAAGGCCAGGGATGGCTGGTCAAATTAATGGATTGGGTATGGCCATTTTAGGAACAAAACCAACGAGAATCAATTTTATGAAAACCAACCGGGCTGGTTTATTCTTATTCATGGTGAGCATAGTTGTTTTTGGGGGAATTCTGAATCCTCCCGGGATTCGGGGAGAGCGGATTAAAGATATCGCCAGTATAGAAGGGTCCCGGGAGAATGATTTGCTCGGCTATGGATTGGTGGTCGGGTTAAACGGGACCGGAGATAAAGGGCTGGCGACTATGCAAAGTATCACCAATATGCTGGCCAGGATGGGGATGACCGTCAACCCAAAAGATATTCAAGCTAAGAATGCCGCGGCTGTAATAGTTACGGCCACCTTGCCGGCTTTTCCCAAACCCGGAATCAGGATTGATGCCGTGGTTTCGGCTTTGGGAGACGCCAAAAACCTGCAGGGCGGCACCCTTCTTCTTACACCCTTAAAAGGTCCTGACCAGAAAGTCTATGGTGTAGCCCAGGGTCCGATTTCATTGGGTGGATTCGGAGCCGCCTCCGGAGGGTCGGCTGTACAAAAAAACCATCCTACTGCCGGGAGAATTCCAAATGGGGTCATTATTGAACGGGGGCTGGAGGTATCCTTAAAAATCGGGAACGATATTCATCTTGTCCTCCATCAGCCTGATTTTACCACCGCATTTCAAGTATCCCAGACCATCAACCGGAAAATGGGGGGAGAATTTGCTGAAGCGATGGATCCCTCCCTAATAAAAGTGCGAATGCCGGATGACTTTTTAGGCGGATTGATGGGGTTTATCACCCAGGTAGAATCTCTGAATGTTTCCGTGGATACCCTAGCCAAAGTCATCATCAATGAGAGGACCGGCACCGTGGTCATGGGAGAGAGGATTCGAATATCCCCGGTAGCTATTTCTCATGGAAATCTGACCATTGAAGTGTCCACGGATTATAAGGTGTCTCAACCTTCTCCTTTTGCTCCCGCCAATGCGCAGACGGTTGTTGTCCCTCAGACCAAAATGGAGGTGAAAGAACAAAAATCCTCATTGGTTGAAGTGTCCGGTGTGACCCTCGGCGAAGTGGTTCGTGCCCTAAACTCACTGGGGGTAACCCCAAGAGATCTCATTGCCATAGTCCAGGCCCTAAAAAGTTCGGGAGCCCTTAAAGTTGAATTGGAGATCATATGACCTTAGATGCCATTACCTCGCAAATCAGTTCAGATTACTGGAAGAAACCCTTGAACGGGCCGGGTGAAGGTCAGGGGGATTCCGGGAATAAAGAGGTGAACCAAGCCCGTCTAAAAGGGGTTGTCAAGGACTTGGAAGCCCTTTTTATTTACGAAATGTTAAAGGAGATGAGGCAGACGACCCAAAGCGGTTTCTTAGGCAAAGGAATGGGAAATGATATTTACAGTAGTCTATTTGACATGGAAGTGTCTAAAATGTTTGCCGAACGGGGACTCGGGCTTGGAGAATTGATCTTAAAACAAATAAATGGCCGGGAACAAAATAAGGCAGAAAGGTCCTCTTCTCCTCGAGAAGAACTTAAGATATCTTCCTTGAAAAAAGAAATCACTCCGGTTTCTCAGGTAAAACCAGGTGGGGAGGAGGGGGTATCAAAGGTTGATGATCAGGGGACCCCGGGAAGCATTCCGGTTGATGGCCGGATTAGCTCCCAATTCGGTTGGAGGGCCGATCCGTTTTCCGGAGATGAAAAATTTCATTCCGGGATTGATATTGCCGCTCCTTCCGGGAGGGAGATATATCCGATCAACAAAGGACGGGTGATATTCAGCGGGATGACTCAGGGGTACGGCAATACCGTGGTGATTGATCATGGGGATGGGTATGTCAGCAAATATGGTCATAATCTGACTAACCTGGTTGTAGTGGGGGATAGTGTAGATCCTGGTCAGGTTATTGCTTTGGTGGGCAGTACCGGAAGATCGACCGGACCGCACCTCCATTTTGAATTACAGCACCAAGGAAAAAAAGTTAACCCGCAAGAACTAATAAAAATTAGGCCTGTTGCCCTGGGATGAAGGAGCGGTTGTTGTGTTAACCTATTTACCTTCAAATTATGTTAAAATCATGACCTCAAAGACAGTTTTTATTAAAGAAATTTTAGGAATGTGCCGATACAGAAACAAGAAAAAACATTTTTTAATGGGAGGACGGTCATGAAAGTTGAAGGGAGAAGACCACCCGAGAGCCAGGAGGTCCTTCTGCGTGCTCAAAAATCGGGCAAACAGGAAACGACCCCGGGCGTCAGTGAAAAGTCCCAACGCATCAGCAAATCCGATCAGGTCCAAATATCCGGAAAAGCCAAAGAGTTGGATGAGTTAAAACAGGTCATCCATCAAATGCCGGAGATACGGACGGATAAGGTTGTAGCGTTGAGAAAGGCGATCCAGGAAGGCAGTTATCAGGTGGATTCCTTAAAGGTCGCCGGAAAAATCTTAGAAGAAATTTAAATGCCACAGCTTGAAACAATTAAAAAAGTCCTTTTTGAGCAGGTGCAAGGTTGTCGTCTGCTTTTAGAGCTTTTACAAAGGGAAAAGATCTGTCTTTTGGGGCTCCAGATGGACGGTATTGAGGCTCTTTCTAAACAAAAAGACATCCTGGTACTAAAACTGAGACTCCTGGAAGAAGAAAGAGAAAGGCTTTTAGATAGCTATCTTCTGGAAAATTTCCCTGAATTGTTTAAAGAGGGGACATGTTCCCCGAAAATCAGCCTCCAGAAACTGGCCGAGCTTACCGGTGAATCCATTTTTCATGAGATTCGATCCAAACTTATCTCCTTATCTCAGAGCACCAAAGAGTTGAATGATTTTAATAAGATGATGATAGACCGAACCCTGGGTTTTTTAAAAAAGAATAACCAATTTCTGGGGATGCTGTATCCGGGGAATTTCCGGGGTGAAAAAGGCAGACTCCTTTCTTTGGAAATGTAAATGAGTTTATCCGGTATTTTTAATATTGGGAAAACTGCCTTATATACTAGCCAGACCCAACTGAGCGTAACCAGTCATAACATTGCCAATGCCACGACCCCCGGTTATAACCGCCAGGAGGTCATCCTGGAAGTTTCAACTCCTATAGCCCAGGCTCAAGGATTTGTGGGTCAGGGGGTTTCGGTCGCCCAAATCAAAAGACAATATGATAGTTTTCTTCAGAACCAGATTGTCAGCAGCCAACAGGATTATGGAAAATCCTATACCTTGAGCCAAACTCTATCCGGGGTGGAACAGCTTTTTAATGAAGCCCAAAATTTGGGGTTCGCCACCCCATTAGCAGACTTTTTTAATGCCTGGCAGAACATAGCCTCCAACCCAGGAGGTCTGACCGAAAGGAATTCCTTACTGCAAAAGTCGGGGGCCTTGACCCTTACCGCCCAAGAGATGGAACAGGGGATGACCGATATTCTGAAAAATACTGAAAATGGGATAGCCGACCTGACGGACCAGATCAATTCCTTAGCCACTAAAATCGCCCGATTAAATGACCAGATCAGTCAGGCCGAAAGCGGTTCGACGACCTATACGGCCAATGATCTGAGGGACCAGCGTGATGGGTTATTAAAGGATTTGGGGAATTTTGTCGAGTTGTCATCCTGGGAAGATAAGGCCAGCGGCGTGGTTACGGTGACCATTGGCATGAAAACCTTGGTCAGCGGCAATACGACCACCACCCTTTCGGCGGTCACCAATCAGGAGGGAAATTATAACCTTGAATTAGATGGGCAGGATATTACTTCCAGGATAATCAAGGGAGAAATGGGGGGATATCTTGCCGCCCGCCAAGATATAGAAGACAACCTGCATGATTTTAGAAAATTAATAGTTTCCATTACCAATACGGTTAATCTTCAGCACACCCAAGGTTACGATCTTGATGGATCCACCGGCAATAATTTTTTCAATCCCCTTGAACTCACGGTCAGGAATAATGCCAGCGGTGCCGGTCTGACCGCCTCCATCACCGATTATTCCCTGCTGACTCTGGATGAGTATTCTATCCGTTTTAATGGTGGAAACTATGAAGTATATAATTCAGAGACCGGAGATTTAAAAACCTCCGGGGTTTATAATCCGGCCGGGACCACCATCAATTTAGAGGGGGTTCAATTCGATATCAACGGGGCTATTACTGATCGGGATAGTTTCAAAGTCAGCCCTTTAACAAACGCTATTTCCAACATGGGGACCGCGGTAGCTTCAGCGTGGGCAATCGCCGCTTCGGGGACTGCCGGAGGCCTTCCGGGTGATAATACCAATGCCTTGGCCATTATTGATTTTGTCAACAGCCCGATTACAGCCCTTGATTCAGGTACCTTTGCCAATTTTTACGAGAGGTTGGTAACACAGGTTGGGAGCCAGAGTCAGGCGGCATCAGATGAATTGACCTTTGCGGATAATTTTATGGCTCAGCTCAACACCCAACATGATTCGGTTTCCGGGGTAAATCTGGATGAAGAAGCGTCGAATTTGATTATTTTCCAGCGAGCCTATCAGGCAGCGGCCCGATTGATAAAAACCGCCGACGAATTATTTCAGTCCATACTGAATTTATAAAGAAAAGGTTCGGTATTATATGAGAGTTGCTTCTTCCATGCTCTATAATCAATTATCCCGGGGAATAAAAGATAATCTCTCTGAACTGAATGAGTTAAGTACTCGATTGGCCACCGGAAAAAAGATTAACACACCCTCCGACAATGTCCGGGGGGCAGTACAGGCCATGGATTATAAGCTGTCCATCAGCCAAAACGACCAGTACGGGCAGAATTTGATCGAGGCCAATAATTATCTGGAATTTAACGATACGATATTGAGTCAGGTCTCGAACATTCTGGACGAATTAAAAACCATGGTTTATAACGGCGGGGATACTTCGGGGACTGCGGAAGATCGGGCTTATTCTGCTGAAAAAGCGGCCAATCTGAGGGATTTTCTCCTGGATCTTTCCAACAGTCAATTTGGAGATCGTTATATTTATTCCGGATTTCAATCGGATCAAAAGGCCTATACCTACGATCCGGTTAATTTTAATTTTGCCTACCAGGGAGACAGCGGTCAAATCCGGCTTCCGATTTCCAAAGAAATGAATCAGACGATTAATGTCGTCGGAAGCAGTGCCAATTCATCCATTTCAACCGTCTTTAGCTATACCTTACAAGGTATGGAGACCATGACTTTATCCGACGGAAGCGAGGTGTCTTACACGGCCGTCCCAGATCCGATTTTAGGCAAAACAACCATTGAGGTGGCCATCTCTCATCCCAATCATCCCGGTGATCCTAATTATGAAGATCATTTCAGTTTCTCCAATTTCATGGATATGGCTAATCTCTTAAGTAGTGCCTGGCAATATCAGGAAACGGATGGGACCTCCTTAAACGAACCCAAAGCCTTGAGGCGTATTCAATCCCTGACTATTCCCCTGGAGAAAGCCGGGAAACAGGCCTTAACAGTCCAGGCCGAAATGAGTGTTCGACAGGCTCAAATGGCGGACCAAAAGTCCAGGCTGGAGGCCGGAACGGTCAATCTAAAAAATAACCTGACTGAAATCGAAGATGCGGATATGACTGAGACCGCTGTTGAACTCCAGAAACTGACTACGACTTTAGAGGCATTGAGATTATCATCATCCAAAATTCTTTCACAATCCTTGTTTGATTTTTTAACCTAAAGGTTTTGCTGTGCCGCTTAAAATTGCTTTAAAACCGGGAGAACGCGTAATTATTGGAAGTGCGGTAATTACCAATGGAAAGTTTAAAAGTGAATTGTTTGTTGAAAATAAAATCCCTATCTTAAGGCAAAAGAATATCCTGAGCTTTAAAGAAGCCGATACGCTCTGCCGGCGGATTTATTTTGCGATTCAGTTGATGTATATGGACGAAGGCCAATTGGCTGAACACCATCAGACATACTGGGCTTTGGTCAAAGACCTTATCACGGCCACCCCAAGCGTTTTAGGGTTGATTGATCAACTCAGTGAACAGATTCTAAGTAATCGCTATTACCAGGCCCTTAAACTGGCTGGAAAATTGATCGAATATGAACAGGAGGTATTGAAACGTGTATCAGAACCAATATAAAGCCTATGACAGTATGCATAAAGAAACGCTTTCCGGAAAAGCCCTGGAATCCTCGGTCTTAATCCGGGCGGCCCAAAAGCTTAAAGATTGCCAGGATCGTTGGGATTCAGAGGATCGAGAAGCCCAGTTCAAAGAAGCCCTTCGGTTTAATCAAATGATCTGGAGCATTTTCCAGGGAGAACTATCCCGGGACGAGAATCCTCTGCCTCTTGAAATAAAACAACCGCTTCTGACTTTAAGTACCTATATAGACAAAACTATTTTTGAAGCTATGGCCAATCCCGTTCCGGAAAAGCTCACTCCTCTTATTCAGATCAATCAAAATATTGCTGCGGGCTTAATGGCTTCTTCAGGCAAGAATCAACCATAATGTGTTTTTAATATATCTTTTCCCAGTACTTTTCCGGAATTGCATGGTGCCCAAAAAACCCTGCCTTGTTCCGGAAGGCTTACTTTTTACCTTTGGTTTTGTGTGTTTCATATTAATTTGATGACATTAAAGCTAAATATAATAGGATCTCTCCTCCCCCTTCCCCCTTTCCCTTGAGGGGGGTGATTATGAGAATTTTTTTTCTTTTACAATAATTGTTTCCTCCTGAAAAACTTCTAAAGTTTTGTTGGTTTTGGCCGATAGTAAGTATAAGGTGAAATGCATCCAAACCAGGAAGGAAACCAATGTCTACCTCACCCGTAAACTATCCGGAAGTTATCCGTTTTTACGAGAGGGTTACCCGCCGCAAGCCGGATTCTTTGGCTGATCGGGGCCAGAACAACAGTAATGATTTTTTGAATATCTCAGCGGAGGCCAAGAGGGAGTTTGTCCTTAAACAGGCATTCAGCGAAGTTTTGGAAAAAATAAAGAAATAACCTTGGGTGAAAGAAAAACCCTTTAAATTAGGATTTGAGATGAAGAAAAATGGAATCAGGATTCTGGTGGTAGATGATGATGAGATTGTCCGGGAAGTCATCATTTCTCTCCTAAGCAGCGAAGGATATTCAGTTAGGTCGGCTAAAGATGGCCTGGATGCCATTAAAATTTTAAAAGGTGAAAATATCAATCTGGTTATTACCGACCTGAGGATGCCCGGTGCCGACGGGATCGAGGTCCTCAAAGAGGCTGTCAGGATGGACCCTGACCGGGCGGTGATTATTTTGACTGCCTATGGCACTCTGGATACGGCCTTGAAGGCCATAAGAGAAGGGGCTTATGATTACATGACCAAGCCTTTCAAAATGGAAGAAATGATTATCCGGGTGAATAACGCCTATGAACGGACCCTTCTGGTAATTAAGATGAAGGCCTTGGTCAAGTCCTTGCGAGAAATACTGGCCAATATGATGCTTTTCAAGGAAGGCGAAAACAATCATAATCGAATGGCCATGGACTGGGTGGACCATATTGAACAACTTAAAAAAATGGAAATTCTTGATAACGATGAAGCCTCTTTGATTAAAGAAAGATTGATCGGTGGATGGTAAAAAGTTTTTAGTTATTGATGATGATCCGATAACCCGTCAATTGCTGTCCGATATTTTATGCAGTATTGACGGTTATCGGACCGATGAGGCCCCTAACGGAATGGTCGGGATCAGGGAGGTAAAAGCCAATGATTATGAAATTGTTTTTACCGACCTGACCATGCCCGAATTGAACGGATTGGGGGTACTCAAAGAGGTCCAAAAGATTAACCGTCATCTTCCGGTGGTGGTGGTCACCGGGATGTCGACGATCGATGTGGCCATCAATGTCATGAAGGAAGGGGCCAATGACTTCATCACCAAGCCGTTTAAAATAAAAACCATCACCTCCACTGTGGAGAGGATTTTAGGTGAAAAGCGGCTGCTGGATCGAATTACACTAAAAGGGAATCATCATGAATCCATAGAAAGACTCAATGCGGAATTATTTAAAAAATTACAAAACATCAATCTCCTCCAGGCCATTCATGCTGAACTGGATTCTTTATATGATAATAATAAAATCTATACGTCCATCGTGACCATGGCATCAAAGCTCATGATGGTCCAGGAGGCTTCCTTTGGAATTATCGAGGACGGATACCTAAAAGTCAAAAAGGCCATTGGGTTTAAGGAATGGGATATCCCTATCCCTGCTACCTTCTTTGAGTCGATTATGAAAACCAGGAGCCATTATCTGGCCGAACTGGGCGAACTAAATCCACATACCAACAAACCTCTGTCTTATCCTTTCATCTCCATTCCTTTTGTGATCAAGGATGTGGTCTTCGGCTTGTTGAACCTGGCCAATAAGGTGGATGGCTCCTCTTTTACCGATGATGATATTTCTCTAGCCCTGACCCTGGTCAATAAAACGGCCCTTCGAATTGAAAACAACGTCTTGTATGAAATCGTTTATAATAATCTGGTCAACAGCTTGAAGGCCCTGGTTATCAGTATCGAGGCGAGGGACCCCTATACCCGTTTTCATTCCGAACGGGTGACTGCCTATGCCCTGCAAATCGCTGATGTGTTAAATCTTTCCGAAGAGGAGAAGGATGCCATAAAGTTCGGCGGCTATCTGCATGATATTGGAAAAATCGGGGTTAAAGACGGAATTTTGTTAAAACCCGGCCCCTTGAATGAAGCGGAACAGTCCGATATTCGTCAACATCCGATTATCGGCGATAATATTTTAAAACCCTTAAAATTTTTTCCTAAAGAGCGGGAAATTATTCGCTACCATCATGAACGATATGATGGAAGGGGGTATCCCGAAGGTTTGGCCGGGGAACAAATCCCCATTCTGGCACGCATTTTGGCCATGGCCGATGCCTATGATGCCATGACTTCCTCCCGCCCTTATCGGAAAGCCATGACACATGAACAGTCTGTGACGGAAATCAAACGCTGTGCCCATTCCCAGTTTGATAAAAAAATCGTCCAGGCTTTTTTGCAAACCCCGGTGGGAAGGGGAGAAGATTTAAAAAAAACCGTTCCAGGTGCTTTGGATTATCAAGAGGAATATGCCAACTAAAATCGAACCAGTGAAACCGGTTAAAGGAGAGCAAAGAGAATCGTTTCGAATAGACGATTCGTTGCCGGTTATCATAGGTAAAATAGAAACGGATGAACAGGTTTCCGCCATAGAATATTCTCTGGATGATCCGGGGAAAATCGATCCCTCAGTCCTGGAAAAGGAGAATATCCCTCCACGGCTATGGGCGATGCTGGTCCATCTCAATCAGAAATTGGACCGGGTGCTCGAGGTTATTCCCGTTGATTTAATGAAAGCCAAATCACAGCCGATCAATCTTAGTTCAACCGGAATGAAGGTTAAAATTAAGAAAAATTTTGAACTTGATGAACCGGTAAGGATCAAAATGCTTTTACCGACTTTGCCGGTTAAAGAACTGGTTATCGACGGTAAAGTTGTCCGGGTTGAGGCCTTGCAGGGTGGGGAGTTTGAAGTGGCGTTGCATTTCCATCAGTTGGATGATACGGTAAAGGATGAGATAATCCACTACACCTTAAACCAGCAACGGAAAATGATTGCGGCGCAAAGGCAAAAAAGGGGTCATGATGAATCCATTAAAGAAAAAGATCTTTAATCAAGAGAAGACCGGAACACCGAGGGACCTTGATCTTGATTGTTCGGATCCTACCCAATTTCAAAAATATTTTGATCAGTTCAGTTCCCAGGCTATGATTGGAAGAATCACCCCGGAAGTCATTCACGATATCAACAACCATTTGACCGGCATATTAGGGTATTCCGAACTGCTTTCAATGAAAAAGATTGAAGACGAAAGTATTAAGAATGGGTTAAAAAATATCACATTTTCGGCGGAAAAATGCAAGGATTTGCTGGCCAATATATTAACCCTTTCACGCCAGAATTCATCCGTAGTTCATTTTGGAGATGTCAATGAGGTTATAGAAAAAACCATAGAACTGCGAAAATGTGCATTTCGCCACCAACAAATTGAGATTATCAAGGATTTAAGGAATCCAATTCCTTCGATTGCAGTAGATGGGGTAAAATTACAGAAGGTATTTTTAAACCTTATATTCAAAGCCGAAGAGGCCCTTGAACATCGACATGAAGGAAGAAAAATAGGGTTTACAACCAATTTCGATTCTCAGCACCCTACTATAAAAATAACCATTTCAGCCAATGGTCTCGGGGTGCCTCCCGATCCCCAGGTATATATTCCTGGATTGTTTTCATCGGACGAATCAATGGAAAAAGAACATGGGATTGGGTTTAAAGAAGCGAAACAATGGATCGGTGAAATGGGCGGAAAATTAAAAGTTGAGACGGTACAAGGAGAGGGACCGGTTTTTGTGGTCCTTCTACCAATAAAAGGCAGGGATTAGGTCATGTTTGCCATTGTCGGGATTGTCGTTGTTTTAGGAGCCGTGATTGGCGGTTATCTTATGGAACACGGCAATCTTGGGGTCATTTTTCAACCGGCAGAAATAGTCATTATATTCGGGGCGGCTATTGGATCGTTTTTAGTCGCTTCTCCCTCCAAAGTGGTTGGACTGGTGGTCAAACACATTTCGGCTATATTCGGGGGCAAAGGGCGAAATAAGGAAAATTATCTGGAGTTGTTGTCTTTATTGAACACCCTGTTCATGAAAATCAGAAAGGATGGCTTGATTTCCGTTGAAGCCGATATCGAAAACCCGGCTGACAGTCCCTTGTTTCAAAAGTTCGAGGAAGTCCTTGCTAATCGTAAGGCCGTTGATTTTATCTGTGACAACCTTAAAGTAATCATTTCTACCAATTTGCCGGCTCATGAGATGGAAAACTTAATGGAAGTCGATATTGAGGCCCATCAACATGAATCATTAATCCCGGCCACAAGCGTGGCCAAGGTGGCCGATTCCCTCCCCGGGTTCGGTATCGTCGCCGCTGTATTGGGAGTGGTATTAACCATGGGCAAAATAGATCAACCCCCGGAGGTATTAGGCCACAGTATCGGAGCGGCCCTGGTGGGGACTTTTTTAGGGGTCTTGATGTGTTATGGTTTTGTCGGACCCATGGCGGCTAACCTGGAACATCAATCTAAGGAAGATGAGGCTTATTATTCGGTGATAAAGGTCTCTATGGTGGCCTTTGTCGGGGGGGCGGCCCCCCAGTTATCCGTAGAATTTGGTAGACGAGCCATTCCAGGGAAAGAAAGGCCTTCCTTCAACGAACTGGAAGATTTTATCCGGAAATGAAAGAACCGAAAATCATCATAAAAAAGGTTAAAAGAAAAGGCCACGGCGGCGGTCACCATGGTGGAGAATGGAAGGTGGCCTATGCCGATTTTATAACGGCCATGATGGCCTTTTTCCTACTTATGTGGCTCATTGCCATCCTGGCACCGGAACAGAAAAAAACCATGGCCCAGTATTTTAAAGATGTCAGTATTTTTGAAAATACCGGCTCCGGTTTCTTTGAAAAGAAGGTGGGCATCATGGGAGATGCCGGAACGATGAAAAACAATGCCCGACAGGGGGATTTTATTCAACCAGGGCGGGATGAATTCCGGGATAAATTAAAGAAAGATATTGAAACCAAGCTGGCCGAAGTCAAGGATCAAGTCTTAGTGGATGTCTTCGAAGGGGGGGTTCGGATCCAGATTATCGATAAAGAGGGCAACCCTATGTTTGCCCTCGGAAATCCTGAGCTGACGAGCACCGCAAGAAGGATCCTAAAGGTCATTGCATCCAATATTAAAGAAATGGAGAACGATGTGGCCATTGAAGGCCACACGGATGCCCTGAGTTATGTCTCAAATCGTTATACCAATTGGGAACTGTCCACTGAACGGGCCTCGGCAGCCAGGAAAGAACTGGAGTCCGAAGGGCTTAATCCCAACCGGCTTACCCGTGTTGCCGGTTTTGCCGCCAAAATACCTCTTATACCCAACAATCCCAATGACCCGAGGAATCGAAGGATTTCCATTGTCCTGCTCTTTGATACTCCCACTGATACCCGTATTCTCCCATCAGGGAACCCCAAATCTTCCCATCTGATGGGGGAAGATCATATCGATAAACCCTTTAACCCCTTAGGAACTTCCTCCTGAGCCAAAGGCTGACTTTCTTTTTCCCTTTGAAGCATCGAATCCAACCTCCAACCCGGCTACTTATTAATCCAAAATCAATTTTCATAGTTTTATCGCAGGTTATTATAAATTTCATTCAAAAAATTTCCCCTTAAGTTTTCCCAAAACCACTCCCTAAAGTTATCCGCTTTAGAAATAATAAACATATTTAATAGTTATTTCAGTTTGTTATATTGTGTTGGCTGATTTTCGTTTTCTCTCGTTTCCCCTTTTTACCCCATTTAAGAAAATAAAACCGTTTAGCGCAAAAAAAAATATTAAAAAAAATTAAAGTTTTTAGTTCTTTTTCAATAAATAAACTAAAAGGACAATGATTAAAAAAGTTAGGTCCCAGGGTTAAGGAAAAATAAATAGGAAAAATAAACCCTCAACCTCGAATCCGGCCAGAAGGCCAAAGAAAGACTCTTAGAAAAGGAGAAAGAAAATGGGATATGGAGTTTCGTTAACACAGGGTATGAGGAAGAATTTAATCAGTCTGCAGAACACTGCCACACTTTTGAACGTCACCCAGGCCCGTTTGTCCACAGGTTAAAGGGTTAACACGGCCATGGATGATCCGGTCAACTACTTTGCCGCCCAATCGCACAAGACCCGGGCTGCCGATTTGGCCTCTCGCAAGGACGGCATGGGAGAAGCTATTAATATCATATCTGCGGCCGATAAAGGGATTACGGCTATTATCACCCTTATTGAACAAGCCAAAGGTATCGCCACTTCGGCCCTGGCCGCCACTGATACCGCATCCAAGATCTCCTTATGCCGACCAGTTTGACACGGTTATGAGCCAAATACTGACTTTAGCCAAGGATGCCGGATATAAGGGGACCAATATTCTGGACAACGGTTCCATCAATGTCAAATTTAATGAAAACGGCGATTCCAAATTGACGGTGACCGGTTTTGGCGGAACAACCTTGTCTTCGGTCAGTTTGGCCTTTACCGCGATTTGGGATGTCAGCACCGATTTTATAAACACTTCCTTATCGTTGATCAGAACGGCCAGTGAGATTTTATGGGCCAGGTCAAAATCCTGGCAGCCAATATGAACGTCATCACCACCCGTCAGGATTTTATCAAAAACATGTTTGATACCCTGAAAACCGGGGCTGATGATCTAACCTTGGCCGACATGAATGAAGAATCGGCTAATAGGTTGATGCTCCAAACCCGGCAGTCTTTGGGGACGACTCCCCTTTCTATTGCTTCTCAAGCCGCCCAGTCCGTATTGCGGTTGTTCCAATAACAATGGAAACCTTATCAAGGATATTCACCAAAACGGGGGAAAGCAAGCGGGCCTTAATAATTCCTTGCTTTCTGCCTGAAAGGTTTGTTTTGAAAAATAGTTCAAAGAAAATGAGATATCATCTGATCTCTATTTTCTTCCCGGGGATTGATTCCTTGAACCAGGTATAATGAAACAAGTTGAATTAATTTGTTAATTTTTGCAGGTCTTCAATGGTTTCGCCCGCAAGCAAGGGGTTGTTTCAAGTAAACCATCCATATCTTCTTTATGAAGAAGTCACATAATCCTCTCAAAAACGCTCAAGTTCTTTCTACATTATTCCGATAAATAACCAAGACAAGAAAAAATGGGGGCCTCCAATTTTTTCATGACGGCATGTTCGGTCAATCAATTAGTCAATCTTTTGACTTGGCCAGAAGGCCAAAACAAATTACCTAGAAAAGGAGTAAAAAACAATGGCAAATGATATTTCCTTAACCCAGGGGATGCGTTCTAACTTAGTCAGTTTACAATTAACGACTAAACTATTAGCGGCCACACAGGACCGTTTGTCCACCGGTAAGAGGGTCAATACGGCCATGGATGACCCGGTCAACTTCTTCGCCGCTCAAACCCATATGACCCGTGCGGCTGACTTGGCTGCCCGAAAGGACGGCATGGGTGAGGCCATCAATGTCGTCTCCTCGGCCGACAAGGGGTTAACCGCCATCAATACGTTGGTCGAACAGGCCAAAGGTATTGCAACTTCGGCCCTGGCTACTACGGATACTGCATCCAGGGCGGCCTATGCCACTCAGTTTGATACGGTTATGAGTCAAATCCTGACCATGGCTAAAGATTCCGGGTATAAGGGGACGAACCTCCTGGATAACGGAACAGTCGAAGTTAAATTCAACGAGGACGGCTCCTCCAAACTGTCAGTAACCGGGTTTGGGGCAACTACTTTAAGTCAGATGAGCCTGGCCTTTACCTCCGGTTGGGGTACTGACGATGCCGTAATCAACACCGCCTTGTCGTTAATTGGAACATCCAGTGAGATTTTAAGAACCAAGGTCAAGACCCTGTCGGCCAATATGAACGTCATTACCACCCGTCAGGATTTTACCACAAACATGATCAACACCCTGAAAACCGGTGCCGATGATTTGACGCTGGCGGACATGAATGAAGAATCAGCCAACATGTTGATGCTTCAAACTCGTCAGTCCTTGGGTACAACTTCACTTTCCATCTCTTCTCAGGCGGCCCAGTCTATATTGCGACTGTTCGGATAGCGAGAGGAAAAGAATCGGTAGATTATTAAAAACAGTCAACGGCAGAAGGGTGGCAACACCTTTCTGCCGATTTCCTGTTGGGAGATAATCCATGGAAATTCAAAAAATTGATAGTATATCATTAGTGGTGGATAATCCCCTGTCCCGGTCGGTTCAAGATTTCCCGCGCCTTCAGCCGGAGCCTTCTAAAAAACCCTGGATCAAGGTGCCCGATACCCCCAAAGAAATAACAACCCAGTTCAGTGATGAGGCAGTACGCCTCCAGCAACTGGATCAGCAGATGAATCAAATTGAAAAGACCGCTTCCTCGCTAAAAGAGGAGATGAACACAATACGACGGACCCTGCCTCCCTTTCCTCCCGGAAGCCAGGAAAGAGTACGACTTTTAAAGAGTTATATCGGGCTCAGAAAACTAATTGAAGATCTGACTATACCGCCCGAAGACCTGTCGGTTCGGCTGAAAGAAGGGATATCTCTTCCTGAAATAAACGAAAATGCCTCTGATCAGGACTGGGATAAGGCCATTTCGGCTTTGGATAAGACCCAGGCGACTATTCACCAGAAACGGATTTCAAAAGAATCTGGAATAGAGATATGATTTGTTTTGGCCCAAGATTTGCATAAATAAAGTCAAAGAATTATAAATATTGCTTTAACTGCATTCGGCCAAAATTGATTGATTTAATAAAATCATTTTCTTCACCTTTTCTTCAGGTATCATTACCGGAACCCCTTCCGGAAGACGCTGTCCCTTTTTCAAACCCCGATCAGACGTCCGGCAATCCTAAAGACCAGCTCTCGGCGCATACCTATTATCGACTGGGACGCTATTTTGATGACCGGGGGGATTCGGAAGCGGCCATTCGACTTTTTCAAAAAGCGATGAAATCGGACCCAACCCTGGCTGCAGCCTATAACGATTTAGGCGGGATTTTTCAGAGAAAGGGGCAGATGGAAAAAGCCCTTCTTTTTTATCAAAAGGCCTTATCCTTACAGCCCGAATTCACTGAGGCCCATTATAATTTTGGAAATGCCTATAAAGAATTGGGTCGTTGGTCTGAGTCCGTCAGCCATACCCAAAAAGCCATTGAGTTGGATCCGGATCTACACGAGGCCTACTATATACTGGGAATTGCTTTTTATGAGCTTGAGAAACTGGATCAAGCGATAGAAGTTTGGCAGAAAGCCCTTCGACTCAAACCGGGGTTTGCCGAGGTCCATTTCAATTTAGGGATTGCCTATTACCATAAAGGTAATCTGGAAGAGGCCCTGGCTTTATGCCGAAAGGCCGTTGAACTGGATTCCAGCCTGGCCGAGGCCCATTATAATTTGGGCCTGGTATATTATGGAAAAGATCTTCCGGATGAAGCAATCCGCTGCTGGCAAAAAACCGTCCAAATAAACCCAAAACATAAGGACGCCTTTAATAATATGGGAGCCGCCTTCCAGGATAAACATGAACTGGATAAGGCCCAAAAATGTTTTCAAAAAGCAATTGATAACCATCCTGATTTTCCCAATGCGCATTGGAACAAATCTTTGTGTCATCTGTTGGCCGGTTCTTTCCTCGAAGGCTGGAGCGAATATCAATGGCGGTTTAAGATAAATACTATTTTTTTAAACCGACATTTCCCACAACCTTTATGGGGGGGCGAAGACCTGACAGGGAAAACTATATTACTCTATGCCGAGCAGGGTTTTGGTGACACGATTCAGTTTATTCGTTATGTCCCCCTGGTGAAAAAACGGGGTGGTCAGGTCCTGGTGGAGTGTCAGGAAGACCTGGGTTCCTTATTGGAAACAATGGAAGGGATTGACCAACTCATCCCTTATGGACAACCCTTGCCCGAATTTGACGTTCAATGTCCTTTATTGAGTCTGCCCTTGGCCTTCCAGACCGAGTTAGGCGATATTCCTGCTTCCATCCCCTATATTTCTTTAAATTCTGACTTGGTTAAAAAATGGCATGAATTCACTGAAGTGGAGAAGGACAACTTGAAAGTGGGACTGATCTGGGCCGGGAGACCGACTCATAAAAAGGACCGCAAGAGATCTCTGGCTTTAAAGGTCTTTGAACCTTTGGCTGGGCTTCCCGGGATAACTTTTTATGGTTTACAAAAAGGAGAGGCCGCCAGGCAAATCCAAAACAGGCCGGAGGGGATGAAACTTATTGGCGTTGGCGAGAAACTGGTTGATTTTACTGAAACAGGGGCCTTAATCCAGAACCTGGATCTGGTAATATCTGTGGATACCGCGGTGGCCCATCTGACCGGGGCCCTGGGAAAACCGATTTGGACCTTATTGCCCTATTCACCAGACTGGCGATGGATGTTGGATCGTGAAGACAGTCCCTGGTACCCCTCCATGCGGCTTTTTCGGCAGCCTTTCCCTGGAGATTGGGAATCGGTTATCCGCGCATTAAGTGATTGTCTATTAAAAAAATAAATACACGCCTTCCCTATAAATCCCCTAATATTGCACGAAATTTGCAAATAAAGAAGACAAAATCAAAAAATTGACACAACCTTAATGATACAAACCCAACCACATCCACTTTTAAAGAAAAACTCCGCTGAGGTTTATTATCAACTGGGTTGTTCTGCCCAGGACCGGAAGGAATGGGAAGAAGCGATCGGTTATTATCAACAGGCCATTGCTTTGGATCCGGCCCTATTTGCCGCCTGCAATGATTTAGGGACTATTTTTCAGAGTCAAGGTAAAAAACAAGAGGCCATCCATTGGTATCGAAAGGCTTTGTCTATCAATCCGTCTTTTGCCGAGGCCTGTTATAATCTTGGCAATGTCTTTAAGGAGCAAAAAGAGTGGGAGGAAACCCTCGTTTATAGCCGGAAGTCCGTGGAGTTGGATCCTGATTTGGCAGAGGCCCATAATATTCTCGGGATTGCTTTTTATCAGAAAGACCAAGTGGAAAAAGCCATTCAATGTTGGGAAAAGGCCATTGAGCTAAAACCGGAATATATTTCAGCCTATATAAATTTAGGAACGGCCCTTGGCCGGTTAAAACGCCTGGATGAAGCGATCCAAACCTTTCAAAAAGCGATTTCCCTGAATCCCGATCAAGCCATTCCCTGGGTGAATTTGGGAAACATCTATAAGGAAAAAGATAAGGCTGAGGAAGCGGTAGTCTGCTTTAGAAAGTCCCTGATGATTGACCCTAACATTGCGGAGGCCTACATCAATATGGGCTCCCTGGCCGTGGAACAGGGACACCTGGACGGGGCTGTTACCTGTTATCTGAAAGCCATAGAGTTGAATCCCCAATCCGCTGAGACCTATTATAATCTGGGAAATGTATATAAAGATAAACAGGAATCAACAAAAGCGATGGTTTATTATCAAAAGGCCATTGAAATTCGTCACGACTATCCTCAAGCCTACAATAATTTGGCGCTCATTCTCCAAAGGCTGGGGCGCCATGAAGAAGCCATCCAATTATTCAACCAGGCGTTAACCCTGAACCCGGATCTTCCTGAGGTTTTAAATAACCAGGGCAATGTCTTTAAAGATCAGAAAAGGATCGACGAGTCGGTCGAATTATTTCGAAAGACCATTGGAGTAAATCCCGATTACCCGGAAGGTCACTGGAATTTATCGTTGGCCCTATTAATGAGTGGTTGTTTTGAAGAAGGATGGATTGAATATGAGTGGCGTTGGAAGATAAAAGGTGTACTCAGTCGAAAAGATATTACCCGTCCATTATGGAACGGAAAACAACTTCAGGGGAAAAAAATTTTACTGTTTGCCGAACAGGGGTTTGGAGATACGATCCAGTTTATCCGTTATGCAACTCTGGTGGCCGAAAGGGGAGGGCGGGTCATAGTCGAATGTCAGCCGGAATTGACCTCCTTGTTGAGTACCGTGGAAGGGATTGAGGTGATTATTAAATATGGACAATCCCTGCCTGATTTTGAGGTTCAGTGTCCCCTGTTGAGCCTACCTTTGATTTTCCGGACCACCCTTTCGACCATTCCGGCATCAATCCCCTATATTTCTTTGAACCCCGAAAAGGTCCGTGAATGGGGTGACCGTTTATCTTCGGACAAGGGTAAATACAAAATCGGTCTGGTTTGGGCCGGAAAACCGGAACACAGTAATGATCATAACCGGTCTCTTTCATTTAATGAACTCGGGCCGTTGTTTCAAATCCCGGAGCTTTCCTTTTACAGCCTGCAAAAAGGACCCGCGGCTCTGCAGGCCAAAAACCGGCCCCCGGCAATGAACTGGTTGGATGTTTCCGGCGAGCTCCATGATTTTACCGAGACCGGGGCCTTGATACAAAATTTGGATTTGATTGTTTCCGTGGATACCGCCGTGGCCCATTTAGCCGGAGCCTTGGGCAAACCGGTCTGGATCTTATTGCCGTTTTCACCGGACTGGCGTTGGCTTTTAGACCGGGAGGACACCCCCTGGTATCCGACCATGAGACTTTATCGGCAACCGGTCTTCAATGATTGGGCCAGTGTGATAGAAGCAGTTGCGGCTCGATTAAATAAGAAAATTTCAAGCGAATAGATATGGAGAAATGGATGAACAACACACAACCTGCGGAAAGAAGTATTGTTATTCCGGTTCTGGATTTTTCCCCCCATAGCCCCTATAACATCAAAACCTTGCTCGATGACTTGGAGAATGTCCCCGGAGAGGTCATCTGTATCTTCAACAGCCGGGATGTATACAAAACCTTATCAAATCATCCTCGGATTGATAAATATTGTTATAATAACCTCAATGCCGGGGTGAGCCGATCCTGGAATATCGGACTGAGTATGGCCGAAGGTAAGGCGGTATTTATCCTCAATGCCGATATACATATCGAACGATCCGCGGTGGAAGAGATGGAAAAATTTCTTTTCAGCCTTGATCGGGCAGTGATGGTCGGCCCTCAGGGCTCTTTGGTTGATTTTGAACAGTTGCGTGATTTAAATTATTTTGATAAGGGGAAAGCCACGCATCCGGTCCGATGCCACGCCATTTCAGGTTTCTTTTTCGCCATCTATTTAGAAAGATTTCAATCCCATAAATTGGCCTTCGAGGTAAAGTTCAGCCCTTGTTTTTTTGAAGAGTGGGACATGGGATTGCAAGTTTTGCAGGCCGGATTGGCTTGTTATGTCGTCCCAGTCAAGGCATATGAACATCATTGGGGTATTTCAAGGTCCAAGGGGAATCAAACGATCACCTATTTCGGTCGTGAGTTGTTTCGAGATCAAATTCTGACTAAGAATCGGGAAATTTTTAAAAAGAAATGGCATCCTATCCTTTCTTCCATTCAGCCCCCACCCGTTTTACCTTCCAGGCCTAAAGACAATCATACCTTTCAAGATATCCCGGTTGAGGGGTTAAAACGATTCGTGGAATTTATTAATAAAGTGCAGAATCAGTCCTATGCGGAAGCTCTGAGTTTAACCCATAATCAGGTTACCGAGACCATGTTGCCACAGGTTTTAAGCCGGTGTATTATCCCTTCCGATGGCCTGATCCTCGATGTCGGCTGCGGTCAGGGCCCGGCTTTAGGTTGGCTGCGGGACAATGGGTATAAAGCCATCGGGGTCACAATCAATGAGGAAGATTTGGAGGTCTGTAGAAACAAAGGTTTTGAGGTCTACAGCATGGATCAATCATTTTTGGAATTTCCAGACGGGGCCTTTGATCTGCTTTGGGTCCGTCATTGTATTGAACACAGTATTTTTCCTTTTTATACTTTGTCTGAGTTCTATCGGGTATTAAAAGAGGGGGCTTATCTTTATTTGGAGATGCCCATCCCTGATACGCGGTGTCAGCATGAAGGGAATGGAAATCATTACAGTGTGTTGACCAATGGGATGTGGATGTCCCTTATTCAACGGACCGGATTTATCGACGTAAACCGGGCGGATATCACTGTTCCTTTGCCCGCAGGAACCGATACCTATTGGGCCTATATTTGCCAAAAACCCTTTACGGGTACTGCCATTCAGCAGTTATCCAGAGGGTTACAAGAAGGGATCTCCGGTCAAGCATGAAAATATTATTTTTAACCTCTCCCTTTCCTAATTTCGTTACCGACTTGTTGCTGCACGGTCTTAGAAAACTTCTGGATAACGAGGTGGTCGATTTCCCGCGGAAAGACAGTCTCTACAGCGGGGATTTGGTCGGTTTTTCCCCCGAGGGTCAAATCAACCGTCCTTTCTTTCAGCCCGATGGAAATCGGATAGACCGGAATGATATCCCCAGAAAGATAGCCGCAGGATATTTTCGATATATTATTTGCGATTTAAGGATATTCCCTCAAATATTAAAAACCTTATCCGAGATTCCCAAGGGTTTTGTGGTGGTTGATGGTGAAGACCATCCCCAATCCATCCCACCGGGACCGTATGTGGTTTGTCAGAGGGAGACCGACGGATCCAACTACAGTATCCCCCTGCCCATCTCATTACCCGAAGAAGTGATGGAATGGATCCGGTTGTATGACTCAAATCCCAAGGAGTTCTCCGTCGGTTTTTTGGGCAGCTTCGATGAACGGTACAAGGAAAGGAAGGAAATCGCCGAAGCCGTTTCCGGATGGTATGGGGACTGTTTGTTGAATATCTGCCCGGTTCCTCAAGTTGGAGGGGATACCCCCCCGGGCTGGCTGTCCAGGGATTTATACTATTCTCACCTTCAGAAGTGCCGGGTTTTGCTGAATGTGCGGGGGGCCGGGTACGATACCTTTCGTTTCTGGGAAAATGCCGCCTGCAATGCGGTTCATATCAGCCAAAAGATGCCCTTATATATCCCCAACGATTTCGAACATGGGGTTCATCTTTTCCGATTTACCTATTTGCCCGACCTGAAGCAATTAATTGATCGTGTTTTGGAGAAAAAAGTAAACCATCAGGAAATAATTCAGGAAAGCAGGTCCCATCTATTAAAACATCATACCACTCAAGCCCGGGCATTGTATTTATTGGATCGGTTGAGAGCGATTTTATGAAACCCTATTATTCCCCTTTGGACTTCGATCATCAGGACAAATATGATGATAAACCGAGAATGGATCTTTTGGATTTGGTTCCTGAGTCCTGTAAGCGTATTTTGGAAATCGGATGCGGTACCGGTGCTACCGGATCGGTCATCAAAGGGAAAAACCCCAATGTGACCTATATTGGTTTGGAGATTGATGAACAGGCCGCCCGGATCGCCGGAACTCGATTAAATCAAGTATTAACGATCGACATTGAAAAGTTTCATTTAGATGAGTTGAAGTTTGAAAAAGAAAGTTTTGATTTGATTATCGCCGCCGATGTCTTGGAACATCTATACGATCCCTGGAGGGTTATGTACCTTCTCCGGGGTTTTCTCAAAAATAACGGGAAGGCCCTAATGAGTTTTCCCAATACCCAAAATATCAATCTGATTGCCAACCTGGTGCAAGGACACTGGACCTATGAAAAATATGGTCTGTTGGATGCCACCCATATCCGGTTTTTCACCTGGACTGAGATTGAAAAACTTCTGCAGGGAACGGGGTACCGGATCCTGAAAACGGTCAGCCAGTTACAGGCCGCCTTGGATGGGCAACCGTATCCCCTGGAAATCACTATTTCTAATCTGGTTTTAAAAAACATCAACCGGGAAGAAGCGCAAAAACTATTAACTTTTCAATACTTGGTCTTGGCGGAAAAAGCCAGTTAACCGAAATGAAGGCCTGAGGGTTTAACATGATCTACACGGTTCTACCGGTCGGCCGTTTTCACGGCTGGGGCATTTGCGGAAAATATATTATCAAGGAATTGTCACGGTTGGACCAGGTCCGCCTGGTGAACGGGAATTTAAAACCGGAATCCTTTGAAAATGAATTGGATTTTCGTTTTTTTAAAGGACTCTGTATTTCGGAAGAAGAGATAAGAAGCCAGATGGAGCCAAATGGTACCTCACTTCCGGTATCCGATCATTCAGGCCATGAACAATAACAGTTACCTGCCCAATCTGCCTCAGTTACGGGGAAAGAAGAATATCGGCTATACTTTTTTTGAAGACAATATCATTCCCAAACAAAAAATTGAAAACGCAGGTCAATACTATGACCGGGTAGTCGCCGGATCTTCCTGGTGTGAAGAGATGCTGCGTTTTTATGGGCTTTCCAAGGTCTCGACCATTATACAGGGTATTGATCACATGGTATTCAACCCCAGCCATAAAGAGAAAGAATATTTCACCGACCGATTTGTCATTTTTTCCGGTGGGAAATTTGAACTCCGAAAGGGCCATGATATCGTTATCAGGGCCTTTAAGGTATTACAAGATCGATATCCGGACGTTTTACTCATTACCAGTTGGTTTAATCAATGGCCGCAAAGCATTAACACAATGACCGGTTCACCCTACCTGAAATTCCAGATGACGACGGACCATTTTTTTGATTTGATCAGTCAGGTGCTCCTGGACAATGGGATTGATGTGAACCGGGTGATCCAGTTGCCGGCCTATCCCAATTTGATGATGCCAAGAATTTATAAAAATTCCGATCTGGGGTTTTTCCCCAACCGCTGCGAGGGAGGGACCAACTTAGTTTTGATGGAATACATGGCCTGCGGAAAACCCGTTTTAGGATCATTCAACAGTGGGCACAAAGACATTTTAACAGATGACAACGCCGTCAAAATCAATCAAATGGGCGTGTTGAATATATCGGTTAATGGAACCCAGACGGCTGTTTGGGATGAGCCATTTTTGGACGAAACCATTGATAAACTGGATTGGGCCTATCATCACCGGGATGAAATTACTACATTGGGGAATCAAGCCGGAAAAGATCTGGCTGCCCTGACTTGGGAGCGGACCGGAAAGCAATTTTTTGAACTGATCGAAGGACTCTAATCTTTTTGGGGGAAGATAGAAAACAATGTTAAACGAAATAAGGACCCAGGGGATTTCCACTCAAGATCTGTCGGTTGACTCATCAGGTTTTTATGAGAATTACTGGGAAGACGCTAGGGAGATATCCCCATTAACCCTTTCGAAAAATAGGGCCCTTTTAAAACAGTTTTTCCCCGACCAACCCAAAGATAAAAATGTTCTGGAGAGGGCTTTCAAGAGGTGCTGGTCTTGTGAAAAAATCGACCCTGACCCGAATATCTTTTTTAACTATGGCCTGTATTTTTGAGAACAAAGCAATGCCTATAGCATAAAGACAAGAGCCATAGAAGCCCTTGATATGTTTCTAAAGAGTTTGGAATTGGGTGGGCCGGAAGACCTCAAGAGCCGATTCTTTCTGGCTTTAGCCTTGAGGTACCGGTTAATCTATAATGAAACAGAGGAATTTATGACTCACATGGATTGGTTTCTGAATCAAGCGCATGGGGATCAATACCCTCTGAATATGAAATCGATATTTGTCCTGCTAATCTTATATTTTGAAATGAAAAAGTTTGGTCTTGAGATCTTCGATTGTGAGTCCTGCGAGGTTATTAGACGAGGTCCACATCATTTCCCGGATTCTGACCCTTATCTTAAAGTCCTCAACGACCAGGAAAATGGAAATTTCACTTATGAAGGTATTCTGACCTGCCTGGACTAATGAATTCTATCGATCCCATTCAAACAGCTTTATCTCATTATCAAGCCGGCTGTTTCCAGAAAACCATCGATCTTTGCTTCGAAATATTGAAAGAAAATCCCGAACACTTCGAGGCCCTGCAGCTTTTAGGACTATCCAGGCAAGGCCGGCAGGAATATGACCAGGCCATTCTCTGTTTTGAAGAAATGATCCGTTATTATCCGGAAATGGCCTCGGGTTATTTTAACCTGGCCAATAATTATTATGAAATACGAAAATTTGACCAGGCGATCGCTAATTTTTCTTTGGCTGCCCAGCGGGATCCGACCGATGGTCATATCTATAATAATTGGGGGACGGTCCTAAGGGAAACCGGCGAATGGTCTGAAGCGATATCCTGTTTTCAAATGGCGATAAACCTCATTCCGGACTATGCCAATGCCTATCATAACCTTGGAAATGTCCTGAATGACCAAGGAAAGATCGAGGGATCGATTCGCTGTTATCAAAAAGCGGTCCAGATCAATCCGTTGAATGCCACCCATTTTAAATGTTTAGGAAATGCCTTAAGGAAAGCGGGAAAATTAGAGGAAAGTTTGGCAATATTATCTGAGGCTTTTGACCGATTCCCGGAAGATCCGGAAATTTATTATAGCCTTGGAGCGACCCTAAAGGCCAAGGGTCGATTCGACGAAGCCGAGGCCTGCTATCAAAAAGCGATACGAATGAATCCCCAACTCCCCGAGGCGTATTATAATTTGGGAAATGTCCTAAAAGAAAAAGGGCAAATAGAGGAAACTAAATCGCAGTTTCAAAAGGCTTTGAAACTCAATCCGAATTTTGCAGAAGCTTATAATAATCTGGGGATGATCTATAAAGAAGCCGGTGAATTGAGCCAGGCACTATGTATGTTCCAAAAGGCCTGGGAAGCAAGACCCGGTTTTGCCGAAGCCAAATGGAATATGGGTTTGACCAGCCTGCTGACGGGAAATTTCCTTGATGGCTGGGAAGGGTATGAGTGGCGCTGGAAGAAACCGGATTATAAAAAATATTATAGATCTTTTTCAAAACCCATCTGGAACGGGGAAGATATTGCAGGGCGAACGATTCTAATCCATGCCGAGCAAGGCTATGGAGATACCATACAATTTGTCCGGTATGTCCCTTTAGTGGCTGTCCGAACGACCCGAATTTACATGGAATGTCCCCGAAACTTAAAGAGGTTGCTCAGCCATATGGAGGGGGTCCGCCAGGTGATCGCTCGAGGTGATCCACTTCCGAAATTTGATGTTCATTGTCCCTTGATGACCTTGCCTAAAGTTTTTGGAACCACATTGGAAAGTATCCCTTCAGAGAATCCCTATCTCAAGGTCGAACCGGACTTGAAAAGAATCTGGAAAGAGAGAATAAATTCCAAGAATAGTAATTTCAAGGTGGGATTGATATGGTCCGGAAACCCGGAGCATCTCAATGATCGTAATCGGTCTATTGGGCTAAATATCCTCTTCCCCCTTTTCCAGATTCAAAATATCAAAATGTTCAGCCTGCAGAAGGGGCTGGATTCTGCGGAGGCTAAACGCAACACCCGGAATTTAGACCTGATTGATTTCACCGAACATATTCGGGATTTTTCTGATACGGCTGCCTTGATTGAAAATCTTGATTTAGTGATTTCCGTGGATACGGCGGTGGCCCATTTGGCCGGGGCCTTGGGTAAAAAGGTTTGGACCCTGCTCCCTTTCAGTCCGGATTGGCGATGGTTGTTGGGCCGGGAGGACAACCCCTGGTATCCGACCATGCGTTTGTATCGACAACAGAAACCCGGAAATTGGGTAGAGGTTATTGAAAGGGTAGTGACAGACCTTCAGGCTTTGAATATCGGTTGATAAGAAATATCAATGGAAAATTTATTGGCCGGGTAACGAATCAAGAACCTCCTGGGCGGATAAATCCCAAGGTTCAATCTCCAGTATTTTATTATAAAAAACCCTTGCATCTTCAAATTTTTCCAATTGTAAACAGATATGACCCAAGGCAAACAAAGTTTCCAGATCCGACGGATTTTTTCTGAGGACCTGAAGATAAATATTTAAGGCCTCTTCGATTTCATGCAATTCGACCAGATATAAGTCTGCCAGATTTTTTTGAAAAGAGGGGTTGTCCGGTTCCAGTCGGACCGCCTTTTGATAAAAATATAGACTTTTAGTTGTATTACCATGGCGGGAATGTAATACCCCCAAATCGTTATATGCCAGGCCATGTTCAGGGTATAGGGAAATGATACGATTCAATAGATCCATAGCCTCTTCCTGATTTCCGGCTGTCAGACAGGCTTGTACCTTTTGGGATAGGCTTTCCAGTGAATTTGCATCATTGTCGCCTTGTTCAGGACTTGCTTGAGGGATCGATTTCAAGGCCTTCCAGGCCGTGTCATTCCAGGGTTCGAGATCAAGAACTTTATTAAAAAAAACAGCGGCATCGTCAATTTTGTTGATTGAGATGCATACTTGACCGATGGCCAATAAGGTTTCAACATCCGAAGGATTTTCCGCCAGTATCCGGGTATAGATTGAAAGGCATCTTTCGATATCTCCTTTTTCAACCAGATAATAATCAGCGATATTTTTTTGAAAGGTCAAATTCTCCGGATTAAGTGAATTGGCTTTTTCATAATGTTGAAAGGCCTTTTCCTTATCTCCTATTTGATAATAGAGGACCCCCAAATCGTTTTGGGCCTGGGCAAAGTCAGGATATTTTTCGGCTAACTCTGACATAGCCGTAATGGCCAGGTCTTGTTGTCCGTTATGAATCAAGGGTTGGATATTCTGATAAACATCTTGAATCTCATTGTTTGCTGATTTTACGGCAACAAAACTTGAATTCAATTGAGACATATGGCCTCCGATCGATTTTAGTTGGTCTCTTATTTTATTATGCAAATTTAATGCCGACAATTAGGGTCGGCCGGGGGTGAAAGAGGTAAAGAGAAAGAATGTTTTGGAATTCGAGTAAAGGGAATATTTTTGAACTAATTAATTTTGATGGACTTGTAAAAAGTCCATCAACAGGCCGAGGGCGATTAAGCCCCGGCCTGGGGTAAGGGTGGAACCACTTGAATTCACTCAAGTGGCGGGAAAGGGGAAGCCCTTTTCCGCCTCGTGAAAAGTCGTTTTTGACTTTTTACGAGGTTATCAATTTTGTTTAAATTTAATTTATTAAAAGGGGGAAAGGGCAAACCCGTTATATTCGTCCCCGGAAGAGTCCATCATGTTACCGCTGATGTCGGTTCCCTTAAACTTGAATACCCAATGTGACGGATCTATGACACCATCACCGGCGGCATTTTGAGTAATCGTGAAAAAGACGGTGGCTGTATATTTTGTAGGATCGTAGGAGACACTGTTTGGAACAGGAGAAAGCAGGATTTCCTTTTCAGGCTGAATGGTAATCCCGTTATTATAGAAACCGGCCTGGCCTCCGGAAGCCTTAAAGATAAACCAATTGAGTGAATTTTGAACGGATCCGTTGTCCATGGCCTGGTTAAACTGAAAGGTTAGACTGAATGTTTTTGATTGGTTCGGAGTTTGAAGGGAAGCATCAAGGATCGAAAGCGGGGTTCGCGGCCCGAGAACAGAGGTGAAAGTGCTATCAAAAGGTTTGACGCTTGAAATCTTGGGGGTATAGAGGGTCAGCTCAAGTTCCTGGGCCAGCGAATTAGACTCATTGGTACCCAAATCACTGAGGATATTTACTTGTTCTTCGGCTTTGTCTGTATTGCCTAACCCGATATAGGCGAACCCGAGGTCTGAATAAGCAACGGCGAAATCTTTTTTTAAGGTAATAGCATTTTCAAACTGTTCCACAGCCTCTTCAAATTTTTTCTCCTTATTATAGGTTAGACCCAATCCATAATAACCATTAGCATCATTGGGAGCCAGCTTGATGACTCTCTTGAATTGTTCTTCTGCATCCTCATATCGATTTGTCAGCAAATAGATATGTCCAAGGGTATTATACGGGTAAGGCGACGTGGGTGATACCTGGGCCAATTTTTTGAATTGGGTTTCTGCTTCTACATATTGTTTGTTCTCAACATAGATATTCCCTAAACTGATGATGGCTTTTTCAGATGAGGGATTTTGTTGGACCCCTTTTTTGTAAGTTTTTATTGCTTCATCTGTTTTTCCAGTCGTTTGATAGACTTTCCCGAGGTACTCATAGGCCTCCGGCAACTCCGGATTAAAAGCGGTCGCCCGCTTAAATTCGCTGATAGCCCGGTCATAATTCTTCTCCTGTAAAAAAGACAGTCCCCGGGCCATGGCATATTGGGCCACCTGCTCCCTTTGGGCCTTCTGGTTGGAAAGGATGGAAGCCAAGGTGTCGGCGTTGGTATTTAATTGAGATATGTCCATGAGTTCAATAGATTTAAATCCGGAACCATTTTTAAGCTTTCTATTTTATATTCGGTAATTTTATGAAAAACTTTAATAGAAATATTAAATAAAATCGGATACTATCCATTAAATTCGATTAGAATAAACCCTCCTTTATTTCCGAAGGAGAGAATATTAGGAAGGTTATTAGTGCTAAAGAAAATTGCCCTGGTGGTTTTTGCTGTATTTTTTGGCTATGTCGGTTTTTATTTCCTTTTCCCGGATGTCTCCCGATTAAAAAAGGAAAATCCAAAAAAAACTTCTTTTATGGAATTTAGGGAAAAGGAAGGGCGGGATAAGGGCCGACCCTTGAAACTCAAGACCTACTGGGTCCCTCTGTCCAGAATTTCCCCATATGTAATCAAGGCGGTGATCATTGCCGAAGATGACAAATTCTGGTCCCACGAAGGGTTTGATTTCGAGGCTATGCAAAAGGCGTTGGAAAAGGACCTTAAGGCTCGAAAGTTTAAAGTCGGGGGCAGTACCATCAGCCAGCAATTGGCTAAAAATCTTTATTTGACCCCGTCGAAGAACCCCTGGCGGAAATTGAAAGAAGCGGTATTGACCTGGAGGATTGAACGGACCCTGACCAAAAAAAGGATTATCGAACTCTATCTGAATGTAGTGGAGTGGGGGAATGGGATTTTCGGGATAGAGGCCGCCGCTCGGCACTATTTTGGAAAATCAGCCCTATCCTTGGGACCGGAAGAAGCCGCCAGACTGGCTGTGATCCTCCCCAATCCGAAAAAATTAAATCCCATCGGAAATTCCCGCTATGTGGCCAAGCGTGCCGGGGTGATTTACAATATTATGATTAAAAGGGGAATCGTCATCCCTACTTTTGAAGAAGTCATGGTTCTTGAACCGGGGACGGAAAAAGAAAACCCGGAGGAAACGCCACAAGGGGACCAAGAGAAACAAGCCCTTCCTTTTGTAGGAGATTATGAAGGAAGGAGTTGAAACCTAATGAAAAAACTGATTGTTTGGACCATGTCTTTAGTATTTGCTTTGACCGTTTCGATGGCCTTTGCCGCTGACCCTGTTAAAAAGGAAGCAAAGAAGCCTGAGGCTAAACCTGTGGCGGCTGCTCCGGCAGAACCGGCTAAGGTGGAAGAGAAGGCCCCGGCTGAAAAGGCCGAAAAAAAGGTTGTAAAGAAGAAAAAGAAGGTCGTTAAAAAGAAGGTAAAGAAAGAAGAAAAGAAAGACGAAGAGAAGAAATAGTTTTTCTTTTATTCAATAAAAGGTGGAATTGGATACTCCGATTCCACCTTTTTTTTGGTCAATAGCTATCTCCCACCTGAAATAATAATCCCTTGATAAACAAAACTGACTTATGCTAAGAAAGGAGTCGTTTATTGGGAAGCTTAAAATAGAATAGACCAATTTTTCTGCCTTTGACCAGGGTGATCCTCAACAATCGTGCAATATAACAACCCAAAGTATTGGACCACGTCCACAATAAAATACTTATTGAATGGGAAGGGCCATCCAAACCACAAAGAATGGTCCTGATCAATGACATAGAGCGAAACCGAGCGGTTTTTCCTTACAACAAAATCTGGGAGGTAAGGGATGAAATTCAAAATAAAAGAGTTAAAGCCGGAAGCACTTCGAAGAACTTGCGATCCCGATAGCTTGGGTTTTGAGTCGACTGAAACCTTGGTCCTTGGACCGGATAAAGTGATTTCCCAGGATCGGGCGGTCCGCGCCATCCTCTTCGGAGTGGGCATGGATGGACGGGATTATAATATCTTCGTGGCCGGACCCCCCAAATCAGGAATGACTTATATTACCAGGACTTTGATCGAAGAAATAGCCCGAGATATAAATCCTCCTCCGGATTGGTGCTATGTTCATAATTTTAAAGAACCGGATCGTCCGAAGACTTTATCCTTACCCAGCGGTAAAGGGAAAGAGTTAAAAAAGGATATAGAAGAACTGATCGTCGATATACAAAGCGAAATTCCGGATGTTTTTGAAAGCGAAGAATATGCCCAAAGAAAAGAGGAGTTTTTAAAAAGCTTTAACACTGAACGGACGTCTATCCTAAATGCTTTGGAAGAAAAGGCCCTGGCCGAAGGATTCGTTTTAAATATCAGTCAAGTGGGGATGGTTATTATGCCGGCCAAAGACGGCCAACCCATGGATGAAGAAACCCTGAAATCCTTGAACGATGATGATAAAAAACAACTCCGGGAAAAAAGCGAGCGTCTCCAGGTAGAAATGAATCAGGTCGTCCGAATAATCAAAAACAATGAAAAGGACCTGAGAAAAAAAATTAAGGACCTGGATAAAAGAATCGCCCTCTATGCGGTAGGTCATTTGATTGAAGAATTGCAGGAAAAATATAAGGAATTTTCGCAGGTCCTCAAATATTTAAAGGAAATCAAAGATGATATTATCCGAAACATAGAAGAATTCAAAGGCAAACCACCAGCGGCCGGATCGTTCCCCATACCTTCTTTGGAGCCTTCTCTGACCCGGTATCAGGTCAATGTATTAATCGACAATACGGAAACCAAGGGCGCCCCCGTGGTTTTTGAGACCAATCCCACCTATCCCAACCTGTTCGGATCGATTGAAAAACAGGCCCAGTTCGGGACCTTATTCACCGATTTCAGTATGATCCGGCCAGGCTCATTACACAGGGCCAACGAGGGATTTCTGATTATCAAGGCGATCGATCTCCTGCGCTGGTATTTTTCTTGGGAGGGATTAAAGCGTTCGCTAAAGACAGGAAAGATCCAGGTTGAAGACTTGGGAGAACAATTGAGTTTGATCAGTACTAAGACCCTCAAGCCGGAACCCATTCCTCTTAAAATCAAGGTTCTGCTAATCGGGGAACCCTATCTTTATCATCTTCTTTATGGGATGGACCCGGACTTTTCCAAAATGTTCAAGGTCAAGGCTGAACTGGACGATCAGATGGATCGACTGGGGGCTCCCATACAGGATTATGTTCTTTATATGGCCCGTTGTTGCCGGGATAGAGAGCTCCTCCCTATTCATAAGAGCGGCGCAGCCCGGCTGATTGAATACAGTTCGGAACTTACCGGAAGAAACTTCAAACTCACTCTGCAATTGGCCGAAATCAATGATCTGATCCAGGAATCTCATTATTGGGCCAGCCAGGAACAAAGTCCTTTAATCAAGGCGGAGCATGTTGAAAAGGCGGTGGAAGAAAAAATATACCGCTCGAATTTATATGAGGAAAAACTCCAGGAGATGATCACACTGGGAAATTTAAAAATAGAAACGGATGGTTCCCAGATCGGGCAGGTCAATGGGCTTTCCGTGTATCTCTTGGGCGATTATCAATTCGGCCGGCCCTCGAGAATAACCGCCACTTCTTCTTTGGGCAAAGAGGGCGTGGTGGATATCGACCGTGAATCCAAGTTGAGTGGAAATATCCATACCAAAGGGGTGATGATTTTAAGCGGGTATTTAAAAGGGAAATACGCCTCTGAAAAACCTTTAAGTCTTTCGGCCAGCATTACCTTCGAACAAAGTTATGGGATGGTGGACGGGGACAGCGCTTCCGGGGCCGAACTTTTGGCCTTATTATCGGTTTTGGCCCAAACCCCCCTTGATCAAGGGATTGCAATCACCGGTTCGGTCAGTCAAAAAGGAGAAATCCAACCCATCAGCGGGGTCAATGAAAAAATCGAAGGGTTCTTTGAGGTCTGCCGGGAAAAAGGTCTTACCGGAAAGCAGGGGGTCATCATACCGGAGGCCAACGTCAAGGACCTGATGTTGAAGACCCGGGTGGTTGAAGCGGTCCGGGAGGAACGGTTTCATATCTATCCCATAACCCACATCGAACAGGGGCTGGAAATATTGACCGGAAAAAAGGCCGGAAAGAAGAAAAAGGATGGGTTTTATCCCCAAGATACCCTTAATTTCAGAATAGAAAAACGGCTTACAAAATTGAATGAAATTTCCAAGGAGGCTGGCGGGAAAGAAAAAAAGGACGGCCTATAAGCCCATCCCTGGAAGGAACCTCAATAAAAATCCCCCTGCTCTCTTTAAAAGTTTAGCCGGGGGGATTTGAGTTTTATGCCAGATTATCAACTCTTGGCCTGATACCACTGGATTCGTTGTAGGTTCCTGACCCTGGGAGTCCCCGGCGGCATATTTTGGGGATCCATGTTATACGACCAACTTCGGGTCGGGGCTGTATATCTCTGGCCGCCATAAGCCCATGCCGTATTAGCCCGCAGACTTTCCCATAAACAAGCCATAGAGCCGCCATAGGTGAAGGTTTTTCCGGTCCAATATTCTAAGAATCTGGGGAAATTCTCCAGCCCTCCGCTGTAACCGTCACCATTAGTTTGGTCTGTTGTTTCGACATTTCCGGTCATTATGGCAGCATTTACTTTAGTAGCACTGGCAATTCGCTTAGTAGTAAGATCCAAAGAACTATTCGCATCACTCCAGGAATTAGATAAGATGGTCACGGCATCTGCAGCTAAACAAGCGGGGACAGGGTAGTCAGTGGAGAGGCCGTTTTTGGTCGTAGTGTTGTAATCCCCTTGTACATAGAGGGGATTGTCAGTGCCTACCGTAAGACCATAAGGCAGAGCGGCCGTATCGTATAGATTGGCACCATTGGTTAATTTTACCGCATCAAGATCGGATCCTGCCTGGGTTTTTGAGACATAGAGAATTCCCGGGTCACCTCCTGTAGGTGGATCATTTAAGGCATTATAGGCAACAGAGCACTTTTTCAGGTTTCCCATATTTATCTGAATGGCGGAAACCGTTTTCGATTCCCGTTTGTCATAAAAACTGACTGTTGAAATTATTGGATTTGAACTGCAGCTACTCAAATCCAAGGTAGCATTGTTCTTGTCTTTAGCCACCCCATCAATGATTTTTAAACCTGATTTGGCTTCCAGCTTATAAGATTCTGTTCCCCGTTGAATCAGGTTGATAGGATCAATTGGAATTGGATTGCCGTCGTCGTCGAGTTCTGTAGGGAGGGGTAGGGCTAAGGGCAAAACCCCTGACTCTTGCTCCGAAACAGTTACCGTGCCGCTAAAACTCTCCCCATGCCAGGTTGAGGGCTTGTCGATAGTCCCTCCGCTGGTCATTTTTAGGTTCGTCGTAAGGGTTGCATGGGTGCCTAATTTTATGTCCGCATTTGAGTGAATTCGGCCATTAAAAGTCATAAGGGCTCCAGGAAAGATCTCCAATAATTTATTGTAGAATACCCCGAATTGAAATAGGGGGATCAATTGATCATCCAGTTGACGGACAATGGTTGTACCGGTTTGGGTGTTGGAATTGGTTGCTGTCGTTGTTAGTGTATAGTGGGTAATTTTAGCATTCAATCCGGAATAGGTCCCTTGGGTTATGCTTGTTTCTGAAGGGGTGCCCTGGATAACTTCAGGGGTGGAAATAGTATACCCGGAAATCGTAGGTACTGAAAGTGTGTTTATAGTAGGGGAAACCGACAGGCTATTAGCCAAAAGGCTTCGAAGCTGGGAGATGGCGTATTCTGAAACAGCCTCGGCAGCCTGGAAGATTTGTTTGGAAGTCACTTCATTCTTAGCTACTTGGGTCTCCAGGTTGGTGGCAATAAAAGCCCCCACCCCGATTAAAGAAAGAATGACCATGATTATTAAGGAAATAGCCAGAACGCTCCCCTTGTCATTCATAAAAATGAATGAAAAAGTGGTCTTTTTCATTTTCCCAGTCTCCTTGTTTGCTTAAAGATTTCTTCCCGTAAACGTAGTGGTATATAATCTTCTGCGATAATGATCACTGCTGCCTACCGGCCGGTCTTCTCTCGCTGGGATAAAGCCTGAAAAAGATGGATCCTGATTCCTGGCCCGGGCCAGAATATTTACGCGAACAGCCCTTATTGTGGAGGTTGTCGGAATCGTTCCGGCAGTTGTTCCATTAAAATACCAGGTACCCACTGAAACGCCTGATGGATTGATTGCATAAGCTTGGTAGGCCAGTTGAAGATCCTCAATACATTCGGCCAGGTTTTGGAGTACACCGGTCCCGGATCTTAATTGCAGGACTTTGTTAATAGTATCGATCTGGTAGGTCCTTTCTTCCAATTTGTACACATAACTGCCGGCAGAATAGTTAAAAGTTACGGAAAGTTGCGGATTGATGGTATTGGGAGCTACCGAAAGCTGGGTACCGTTAACCGCGGTTACCTGAAGCATGAGAGAATTGGTTCCATCCGTAAGAATGATATAATCATTGGCTGTAATATTGGCTGAACCTGTTAAATTGATTGTATTCCCTGTCGAGATAAAATTGTTTGTAGTAGCTAAGTTCGTGATGCCTGAGGCTATAGTAGGGTTTCCATAGCGTATGGTCAGGCTGTCCGGTCCTGTGGTGCTGTTAATTACCGTGAAAACAGGCCTAGGGGTGTTTGTCGTTCCACCGTTATAGCAAGCAATAGTTCGGGGAGTTGTATTGGAAAAACCGAATCCTGCCATCCTGATGTCTGTTCCCAGAATGTCTATGGCAATTCTGGAATTCTGCTGCATCTCATCAACCTGAATTTGGTCGGCATAGGTCTTATTATGCACTCGGAACAATTCATACATACCAAAAATAACTATCAGCCCCATAGACAGGCCAACTAACAACTCAATAAGGGAGAAGCCTGAATTTTTATATTTCAATGACATCATCTTGACCTTATTCCCGCCTTTATTAATTTATCCCGCCATGATCGTTTGGAGAGTAACCGGGCTTTTAGCTTCGGGCCAGGTTACCGTTATGGTAACCCTACTTGTATTGGCCCCTGGTACATTATTTACAATTGTCCAGGCTCTGGTATAATTTTGAGAAGCAACCGTAATCACATCCCCAGTTGTTGTGATCGCTTGAAGATCGGATAATGGCAGTCTTTTAAATGACTCCATCTGTTGTTGGGCTAAATTAACTGCTGTAGTCTTGTAATTATTTATGGCGTTGTTTTTAATACTCAATATATGTATTTCGGCTAAACCCAAAGAGCAAATAAACAAAAGTAACATAGCGATAAGGACTTCAATCAGGCTAAACCCTTGACTCTTTTTGAAATATTTTCTTTGGGTGCTTCCCTGACTCGTCATCAGGCCTCCTTTTAAGTTATCTTAATAGCCCCTGCTGGGGATACCGTTATCTGTCGGTAGTCTGAATAAGTTGAAAGTGTCACCGGAGAAATAATTGTGACAGTGCCCCCCAGGGAATTAAAGGCAATGTTTAAATCACTTCCGGGAAGAGGTAAGGCTTTATGGTTGCCATCTGTCATGTCGATCGTTTTAATGATCGGCTCGGACCCATCCCTCACCCCATTGCTGGCAGTTCCTCCTCCAGCTCCATTGTCAACAAAGACCCTATAAATTTTTGTACTGGAATTATAGGATAAAACACAATTTGCCCCATTCCCAATGGCAGTCAGTCTGGCTAACTGCAGGGTGGAAGCCAGTTCATTTGAGGCGCACTTAAGTCTGGAACTGGATGACCAGATAGAGATACTGGGGGAGGCAATGGCGCTGACGATACCGATAATGGCGATAACAATTAGGACTTCTATTAATGAAAAACCTTTTTGGCAAAAAAGATAAGGAATAATGAAAAGTCGCAGACGGGAATCAAGAAGATAAGAATTCGTTGGTTGGGCTGTTTTATTATATAATATTTTCTGTTTCATAACCGGCGGATCAGCCACCCTTTCTATTATTGAAATCGGGTCTGGATCTTTGCGTCCCAGCCTTATCGGTCTGGTTTGCCTTTATCAGTTTTTTTAAGATAACAAAAAGTTAACAAATGGCAAGAAAAAAATATGCCTGTAGAAGGCTGTTAGAAAACACCTCCCGCTAAAAGGCTTGCTTATAATATCTGAAAAGTTCGTAAAAAGTCATCGAAAGCTTATTTAGGCCATTCCCGTTAATAACGGGAATCCAGTGTTTTTAATTGGTTATGGATAGACCGGATTCCCGCCTGCGCGGGAATGACGAATTTTTATGAGTCCATCAACATTAAATTATGCAAGAATAATGCCTGTAAAGTAATAAGAGCCTTTGTGAAAAATAGTCTATAATTTCAATTAAATATCTTAACGCAGTCAGTTCCATCCTAATTCAACATTGAAGGGTTCATTCGACTTTTTGCTATTATTGAACAAAAAATGGTCCCCTGATCCAATTTTAGCAGGTGACTTTCTATAAAAACTGGAGTGGTTATCCGGAAGTCTTTAAATTCCGACCCGCTTTGGCCTGAACACTCCGAACTTTGCTTTCTATCCTGGATTCCGCCCCCTTTCGATGATCAAATTTTACTTGGAGACTGATACGGGCCGAATCCTTTTCCAGTTCTCGAAAGCAGCAGGTGAGCAGTTGAAGAAGTTGGTCCCATTCCCCTTCTACGACGGTTCCCATGGGATTCAACCGGTAATCCAAACCGCTTTGATCGACCAGGGTTAATATCCTGGCCACATATTCGCTAAAACTGGCTCCCTTGTCTAAGGGGATCATCGAAAATTCCATGAGAGTCATCCGGTTGCTCCATTTTTTTTCTTAAACAAATCGGCAAGGGTGCCGAATTTGACGTTTTCTTTAGCCCGATCACGATACGCATTTAAATCGGCCTGATCCTGAGTCTCCATGATTGATTTTTGGGAGAGGGAAATTCTGCCCTGCTCATCTATTTTGATGAGTTCAACCAGGATGTCATCCCCTTCTTTGTACCCTTTTTTCAATTGGTTTGTTTCCGGTGCCCCCAGCTCGCTTTTATGGAGGAGACCCCGTTGATGCGATCCCAGTTCAGGAAGATCAATAAAAAAACCATAGGGTTTTATCGAACGAATCACTCCCTTTACCACCATTCCCACCTCCGGAAGTTTGGGTCCGGTAGGGGCTAACGATATTTGTGGCGGAGGACTTTGATCCGGTGAGAGATTGGATTCATCCTGCGTTGGAATTATTGATCTTTCATTGGCCGCCAATCTCACCCTCCGGCGAATGATATTCCCGGTCCGAACCATTTCCTGTTCCGTTAAAACGATTTCAAGCCCAGGTAAAGGGGAGACTTCTTTGATGGATAGAGATATCCTCCGCTGATCTTTATTGATCTCCTGGACCTTGACTTCGACTTCCTGTCCTTCTTTGAGTAATTCCTTGGGGTGACGGATACGTTTATAGGATATTTCCGGAATGTGAACCAATCCTTCAATACCAGGGGCCAATTCAATGAAAGCCCCAAATTGAGCCAGGTTGCGAACCTTCCCCAAAACAATATCCCCTTCATCAAGACCAAGTCCCGTCTCCCAGGGATCGGGTTCCAAGACTTTCATGGACAAACTAATACGTTCCTGGTTTTTTTCGTCTGTTTTTATTTGCAAAACCTGAACCGCCACTTCCTGGCCAACGGCAAGAAAATCGGCGGGATCGGCAACCTGACTCCGGGAAATTTCGGAGATATGGACCAGGCCTTCTATCCCACCCAGATCGACAAAGGCCCCAAAAGGGGTCAATCGGGTCACCTGTCCCGAAACACTTCCCCTACCGCAAGCCTTTTCCGGGTGTTCAGGGCCAAGGCCTCTTTTTCAGCCTGCAGTACTGCCCGACGGGATAGGACAATATTTTTCCCTTCCTCTTCAAACTGGGTGACTATGAATTTTTGGGTGGTTCCGATAAAACCTTCAGGTCGGTCCAGATAGGTCAGATCCATTTGAGAAAAAGGGCAGAAGGCCTTTGTTCCTGAAACACTGATTTCCAAGCCGCCCTTATTAGTCCCCATAACCATCCCTTCAATAGCGATTCCTGATTCAAAGGCCTTTCTGAGCAATTCAACACCGGCACCCCCGAAGACTTTACGAAGGCAATTTCCCAACTGGGCCCCCGAAGGCCCATAGCCGATAAAACTCAGTTCTACTTCTATCCCGGGTTTAACAACAACCTCACCCTTATCATCGGTGAATTCCTGTAAATCGGCCCAGCCTTCCGATTTGGCCCCATAATCTATAAAAACGGTATCGCCTGTAATGAGGACTACTTTCCCTTTTACCGGTTCCCCGGGGCAAGCCCCATCACCGGTTGAACGGACGCTGGCCTCAAACAGTTCCGCAAAATTCATATCCATATCATCTTGAACCATTATTATTTTCTCCTTTGAAACATCAATAATTCATGTTGACTTTAAGTGAGTCGGCTTCCTTCTGACAAAGCCCCATCGAATCCCACCTCATTGCCCCATTCATCAAAGACCCTGGCCCCTTTTTCGATTTCCTGAAAAGATCGGCCGGATCAATGCCTGGCGGACTGTCATGCCGGGAATGAGGTCGATCGGTTGATTGTTCAGCCAAACACGCATCACTCACTGCCCCATTTGGAATCCGCCTCTTCCACCGAAGCGAATACTTTCCTTTTTTTCTTGGATGTATTTGGTAACCATGTCCCGGATATCCCTCCGGAATCGAATAATAAAACCCGGCTGCCCTCTTGGGAGGAATCATTCCCCTTTTTCACCATAACTTGCTTTAATATTTGATATCCATCTCCACCAGCGGCCAGAAAATCATTGGTGGCCAGAGAATACCAGCTCTGGGGATTTAAATCTTTTCCTCCGACCATGAACGCCGTAATCCTTTGCCCATCCAGGGGCTTTCGGGGTGTAAGTTATCTGGATACCGGATACCTGGGGAAACCCCCCGCCGGTTCCGTCCACTCCGGAGAGTCCATATTCCATAATCAGCCTAAGCTCCTGCCCGGTGACTTTTAGGACGACCGGATGATTGGAAAAGGGCAGAACGGAAAGCAGATCCTTCATGCGGACAGGACCTTTCAATATATCGGCCCTAAGGCCTCCCCCATTGATCAAAGCCACATCGGCTTGGGTTTCTTCCCTTAAAATATCCGCCACCAGATTTCCCAGGTTGGTTTCCTGAGATCGTGATCCTTTTGCCTGCAAATCCACCTGGGCCTCTCCGATTACTTGATCGAGGATGGCCGAGGCCTGGGTTCTATATCGGTTCACAATTTCCAAGACAACCGGATCAGGGGGCTGGCGGTCCGGCTGGATTTGCGATTAGGTTCCCTATATCGGGATAACCCGTCGGTCTTGAATCGTTAAATCAAGAACCCCCAAAACCTTGGCGTGTTCCCAGGCCTGAACGATCAGGGTTTCGTTAACCTTCATAGGAGATTCTATTCTGGTATGGGTGTGTCCACCGACGATAACCTGGATCCCTTTTACCGATTCAGCCAGTCGGCGATCGGCCGGCACTCCAAGATGTGAAAGCACAATCACCAGATCAGGCCTGCCTTCTATTCCTTGCATTACCTTTCGGGCTGAATCGATCATGGTAGTAAAGGTAAGCCCTTTGACATTGTCAGGGTGCGTTGTCGTTGGGGTGTCTTCGGTTATGAGTCCGATAATGGCTATTTTGAGACCTGAAATTTCTTTAAGTATGTATGGCTTGATCAATGGTATCCCCTGAACATTGGCGGCCAGGATGGGGAACCGGGCTTCCCGGATACGATCTTTAAGGACCTCTTGACCAAAATCGAACTCATGATTGCCGAGGACCATCGCTGAAAAATCCATGGTATTCATGACCTCGATGGTCGATTTACCCTCAAAAAGGTTGGTCCATGGGTTTCCCTGGATCATGTCCCCGGCGGCCAACAGCAGGGTAGGGTGTTCTTTTCGAAGGCGATTTACCTCCCCGGCCAGGTAAGCAATACCCCCCAATTTTCCCGGACTGCCGGAAGGCTGGTAGGGCTCGGCAAAACCATGGAAATCGTTTACATAGAGAATTCGGAAGTTGAACCGGTTCCCCGGCCCAGACAATACCAATGAAAATAAATAATGAAAAAAATAAAATTATAGAGGAAATCCGCTTTATTTGCATTCCTATTTCTCCAGTCGGATTACTTGGGCCTGGGATCAATATATTTTCGATTAGAATTTTCCTCCCGCCATGTTTCCCTTGGCCGTTTTACTTCCCTCCATCATGGTCCTTTGATTTAACCAAAAACAAGGCATCAAGGGCCTTAACCCCCCGGCCTTCAGGCAGGATCATCAGAGGGTTGATGTCAATGCTTTCAAAGTTAGATCCGATTTCACCGATCAGATAGGAAAAATTAACAGTCGCCTGAACAAGGGCGTCCCTGTCGGCCGGCGGGTTCCCACGGACTCCATCCAGTATAGACGATCCTCGTAAAGAACGCCAGAGTTGTTCAGCCTGAAAGACCGTTAACGGGGGTTTGGCGAAGGCTACATCCTTCAAAATTTCAACCAGAATGCCGCCCAATCCCAAAACCAGCAACGGTCCGAAATGAGGATCGTTTACCATGCCCAGGAAAACCTCAATCCCTTTGGAGACCATCTCTTGAATAAGTAGTCCATCCTTATGGTTCGGATCCTTAAGAGTTGGAAAACGTTCCTCCAATTTATTAACCGCCTTTATTAATTCTTCTTCATTGTTGATGGAAAGGACCACCCCTCCCTGATCGGTCTTGTGCAGGGTATCAGTGGAAGTATTTTTACGGCTACCGGATACCCGATCTCCTTAGCCATGGAAAGGGCTTCGTTAATATTTGTTGCGGGCCTTTCCCGGGTGACCGTGATTTTATAATCGGTCAATATCTGTTTCCCCTGATATTCATTCAAGGAGTCCTTTGTGTGTAGGAACGATGTCTCTTGGGGACCGTTTACCGGAGGTGGTGTAAAATGGCCTTGTTGGGCATACCTTACAAACTGTCCATATTCTATAAGGCCTGCCATAGAACCTACGGCCCGCTCCGGATTCCCGAAGACAGGCAAGCCAAAACGTCGGGTCATTTGGACAGCCGTCCCGGGAAGAAAGGTGACCAACAGAATCGGTTTTTTGTAAATCTCCATAATGCCTTGGATCTCTTTGATAAATCCACTGTCTCTCCAAAGGTGAAGATCTTTTTTTTGGATTCCTTGTTTATTCTTTTCTCCCTTTGACGTTTTTTTAAGGTTAGAACTGGGGGATTTTTTAAGAATTTTAATCGGCCAGGAGAAAAAGGATCTCACTTTCTGTTTCAGGATCAATCTCTTCCATCTGGAGACCTGTGCTAAAAACTTTTTTAATCCTGTCAGCATACCCAGGGCAACAATGGCATCTATCTCTCCACTGGCCGACAGTGTCCGAAGGACCTCGATATGGGAACGCCGGTTGGTCGTCCCGGCCAGGTCCAAAGGATTTTGATGACTCCAAAAAGGGGGAAGCAGGGGGTTCAAACGTTCCACTAAAGGTGCGGATAAAGTTGGAAGAGTCAGGCCCTTGAGGGCTGCGGCATCGGTCGTAGCCACACCCCATCCTCCACCGAGAGAGACAACCCCCAAACGGTTTCCTTCGGGAGGTTTAATCAAACTGAAGGTCTTGATCAGATCAATCAATTCTTCGGTGGATTGGGCCTCGATGATCCCTACTTGTTTAAACAAATCGGAAATCATCTTTGGAGATTGGGCAACCGCCCCGGAATGTGAGCGGGCGGCTTGTGAACCGTGAAATGTTTTACCGGCTTTAAGAGCCAGAACAGGTTTATATGGGGTTATTTCCCGGGCTGCTTGAAGAAAACGTTCACCGTTTCGGATACCTTCCAAATAGAGGACGATCACCCTGGAATAATCGTCCAACCCAAAGTAAGTTAGATAATCTTCCACACCAAGCATGGCTTCGTTTCCGGAACCGATAAACCTGGAAATGCCTATTCCCTCTTTCATCCCTAAATCCATAATTTGGACGCCGATATTCCCTGATTGAGAGATCACATCCACCGGCCCGGCAGTGACTCCAGGAGGTATAAAGAGAATCTCCAGGCCGGCTCGGGTATTAACCATCCCCATGGTATTAGGACCGACCAGGCGAACGCCTCCCTCCATTGCTGTTCGAGTCAGTTTTTCTTCCAAACGGGCGCCTTCATCTCCCATTTCCTTAAAGTTCGAAGCCACCACCAGGGCATTAGGAATACCAAGACGAGCGCATTCCTCGACAAGAGGGATCGTTTTAAGAGATGGGACCGCCAGAACCGCCAAGTCAACTTTCCCGGGAAGCGAGTTAAGGTTTGGGAAGGTCCGCTTTCCCAGAATAAACCGTTCATTGGGATTAACCAGATAAACCGGGCCGGGAAAAGGAGATACCAGAAGCGTGGCCGACAAATTAAATCCCCACTTGCCAAAGCGGTTGGAGGCCCCAACTATGGCGATGGCTTCTGGAAAAAAAAGGCTGTGCAGATTTTTATTATCTTTTTCCAACGGGGTTCACTTTTACTTGAAATTGCTTGACGGCTTCTGGAATCGTTCTGCGGATGAAGGACCTTTTTTCTATTTCATTTAATAGTAAATATTCAGGATAATTAGGGTGATTCGGGGTAAGCAGGGGGGAATCGGCCAATGCCGGTGAAACCCCCTGGTTATAATTCCTTATTAACCCAATAATAGAAGTGTGCCCTAAAGGGATTTCCTCAATCCATTCCAATCGGCGCATGCATTCAAATCGTACCTGATCAATTAAAATGAAGTAGACATCCAGAAGGGGGAGGAGTTTTTCCGAAGGCAAGGACTCAAATTCATAACCATTCCCCAACCCGAGGGTCCCCATGATTAGATCATGGATAATTTCCCGTCCACCCTGATCATCTTCGGCCAAAAACAGGATCAATTCATCCGGGAGGTCTTCCCATCCAGTAAATTCATCCAGGATCGGCAAAGACTTAAATCGACGCTGCCATTCTTTAAATCCCCTTTTGGCCGCCTTTTGAATTTTAAGGGACTCAAGAGAGACTACTTTTGCCATTGAACTATCGCTCCTGATACTTATTTTTATAAAGGGGTTCAGACTAATATAGACTAAAAACCCCCCAGGTCACCAGTCTAATGTGAACCAAAATGCTTCATGTCGATAATATTATGAGACCATAAAAATATGAGTTGTTTCGAACCGGTGAAACTTCTTGCAAAAAGATCGGGAGGTTATTTCGATCCCGAATCCGGTAAGGGATAAAACCATGCCGGAATCCCCTTTTCACTATATCCTGAACTTCGTAACGTGCCTCGGACCTGATTCAGGATTCACCTAAATAAAGAGAATCGAAAGATTTGCAAGAACATCAAATATAACCGAAATAAAAGAAAAAACAATTAAGAAAATAATTTGACACCTTTAGAGAAATCTGTTATGAAATTCTACACCTTATGAGTACCAACCCCGACGACCACCCTTCAAGATTAATTGATCAGGTTCGTTCTTTGTTCAGAAAGAAACCTGACACCCTACCGGAATCTGATTTGGAAAGAGATTTTCAGGACCTCATCGACCAAGGGGAAGAACAAGGATTCCTGACTCCGGAACAAGGAGACATGATTCAGAGTATTTTTGATTTTAAGGATACCGTGGTCAGAGAGGTGATGGTTCCCAGGACCGAGATGCTCGCGGTCAGCTCCGATGTGAGCATTCAAACTATTATTGATTTAACTCTTGAACACGGGCATTCCCGCTTACCGATTTTCCAGGAGAACTCAGACAATATTGTTGGAATGCTCCATGTCAAGGATCTCTTGCCCTACTGGCATTTACCGCCGGATCAACCCTTACCCTCGGGGGTCATCCGCCAGGCTACTTTTATACCGGAAACTAAAAAGATCGTCCATCTTTTCCGGGAATTGAAGTTGGCGAAGGTTCATATGGCCATCGTTCTTGATGAATACGGAGGAACGTCCGGGATGGTGACCATGGAAGATATTATCGAAGAGATCATCGGCGATATCGAAGATGAATACGATCGTCAGGAACCACGGTTAAAACCCCTGGAAGACGGTCGAGTCGAAGTGGATGCCCGCCTGGAGATTGAAGAATTCGAACAATATTTTAACATAGAGATAGAAGATAAAAATTTCGAAACGGTAGGAGGGTTGATTATTCATCTCTTGGAACGGGTACCTGTTGTGGGAGAAAAGGTCAACTTCCTGGATCTGGAAATGACCATTCTGGAAGCCGACAACCGCCGGATCCGTCGACTGGTGGTGAAAAGGAAAGAACCCCCCCTGCGTGATAACGAATAATTTTGATTTTCAAACCCGGCCCATTGCTTTCTCCCTGGTAGATTGGGATGACAGGACCTATCGGTTCACTTATAACCGGCCGGTTACCCCGTTGTTACAATCCATTGAAACGATAGGGTTGCAGCAGTTACCCGTTCTCCAGGAAAAAGAATCCGGTCGGTTTTGCATTGTTGCCGGATACCGCCGCCTTAAAGCCCTTCAGAAAATGAACCGGGAAACAATTTTTTGCAAAATCGTTTCTTTTGATAATAAAAAAAAGGATCTTTGCCTATATAATTTCTTTGAAAATATCGACCGGGGCTTCAATATAGTTGAACAGTCTTTAGTTGTAAAAAAATTATCGGTCTTCTTGGAAGAAAAAGAACTGATCCAGAAGGTTCTGCCTTTCCTAAATTTACCGCCGCGGAAAGAAACCATTGCGCGCTGTCTGAGAATCAGCGAAATAAGCCCATCCTTTCTGCCGGCTCTGGTTCAGGGGCGATTATTTACGGAAACTGTGGATACGGTGGTTCGGGATTTTTTCCCCATCTCCCATCTTATTTTTGCCTTGTTTATTTATTTTCATTGGGGCTTTCAGAAACAAAAAGAATTTTTAGCGGAATTGAAAGAGATCTGTATCCGCCGGAATGAGGAACCGGGAGAATTCCTTTCCTCTTTGTCGATGAAGGGGTTTTTTCATTATGCCGGATGGACGCCTCAGCAGAAAGGTGAAGCACTACGGCAATATTTCCGGATCTGCCTTTATCCTATTTTAACTGAAACAGAAAAACGCTTTAACGAATTGTTGGCTACTTTAAATCTGGACCACCGAACCCGCCTATATCCTCCTCCCTATTTTGAAGGGGGCCGGTATGGTCTGGATATTGGATTTAGGAAGCCGGAAGAACTGAAAATGTCTCTGAGAAAAATCCATCAGATTCTGGAAGAAGAAAAGTTGAATGAGCTGCCTTAATTTTTAAGGCTGGAGTAGCGTTTATCGTATTTCTTAGGGTTGCCTCGGATTCGTTTTTGGACCTGTTTATTTCCCTTCGATCCATTAGGTTCGATAAGAAAATCGTAATATTGTTCCTTCCATTCCCATTTCCAAAGATGTATTCAAAATGTCCCCTCCCTGCCACTATGAGGGGATCAGGACAACTTTCAGGTTTTCTGGGACTTTTCCGAGGCGGGTTTGAGGGTTAAAAAACAGAATGCATATTAAAAAAATTATCATTGAAAGAGGGGCCGAAGACGCCCCAATGACCAGAAGAATTCTGGGTGCCCTGCCTCATTTGCCAGTCGAAAGGGTAGAACGGGAATTTGTTTTTCCCCTGATTGAATCCTTGGCCGAATCGAAAAAAATCCTCTATTTGACACGGTTTAAAGGGGAATTGATCAAGCCTTGCCCGGGGACCAAGGATTATATCTGTTGCGGATATCGTATTCTCCACATCGGATCCAATTGCCCGGTGGACTGCAGTTATTGCATCCTCCAGGCTTATTTTAACCAACCCTTTATTCGCCTCTTTGTCAATACTGAAGAGATCTTTTTTAAACTGAAAGTATTTGTCGATAATTACCCTGGGGAGATTATTCGTCTGGGGACCGGTGAATTTACCGACAGTCTTGCCCTGGACCAATTGACCGGCTTCAGCGATCTCCTATTTTCGGAATTGGCTTCCTATCCCCAAGTGTTGGTTGAATTAAAAACCAAGACGGCGGTTATCGATAATCTCATCAAAAATCCTCCTATGAGGAATATTCTCGTTTCCTGGTCTCTTAATCCATTGGAGATTATAAAAAAAGAAGAGCGAGGGGCCGCCTCATTGAACGGGCGTTTGGAAGCTGCTTTGGTTTGCCAAAAAAAAGGATATAATTTGGGATTTCACTTCGATCCCATCTTTTTTTTTAAAGGATGGGAGGAAGCCTATCAAAAAACAGTCCGATTGCTTTTTTCCAAAATCCATCCGGAGAAAATCGCTTGGATCAGCATGGGCTGTTTTCGATATATGCCGGCCTTAAAATCAATTATTCAACAACGGCATCCGAAGGCCGGTTATATTTATCAGGAATTTATCCCGGCCTTAGACAAAAAAATGCGTTACCCCCAATCCAAACGAGTGGAAATTTATCAAAAAATTCACGGATGGATAAAGGAGTGCGGAAAGGGGGTCCCGGTTTATCTTTGTATGGAAAATCCCTCAGTTTGGGAAAAAGTTTTCGGGTTCATCCCAGGGATGGACGGCCCTTCTCTCAAGGAAATGTTGGACCAAAGAGTGAGGGACTTATGGGGAGTGGACGCCAATGGGTTAGAATAGTTGTAACCGAAGTTCTTGGTTCGGGTTCAAAATTAAGAGTTTTCGATTTCGATACTGAACTCCGAACTTTGAACGCCGAACTTTACAGATCAATAGTTGCCTTTAGATCCTCGTCAACTTCATTCCCCCGGTCTAATTCCCTCAAAAGAGTTCGTTATTTTTTTGGCTGGCTTAGCCCCGGGGGAAAAAATTCCACTTTGGCGTTTTTTAATGACTTTTCAAGAAAATCTGTGACCGCAATCTTTCTCATTTCCTGTAAGGCCTGTTCCTTAACCTTATCTTTAATTTTTTCGTAAGGCTCCAGCACGGCGTCCTTTTTTTCTTCCATTTTGATAATATGATACCCATAATCAGTTTCCACCACGCCGCTGATTTCCCCCGGCTTGAGGGCAAAGGCAGCCTCTTCAAAGGCGGGAATCATGCTTCCCCTGGGAAAGAAATCCAGATCGCCTCCTTTGTCTTTTGTCCCCGGATCTTCAGATACCTCGGCTGCTGTTTTGGCAAAATCTTCGCCGCCTTTTAATTTCTTGAGTATTTCTTCGGCCTTCTCCTTGGCTTTTTTCTTTTCCGCCTCAGGGGCAGAGGCCTCGGTTTTTATGAGAATATGTCTGACCCGGATCATCTCCGGGGTTTTAAAAACATCCGGATGATCTTTGTAGTAAGCACGGGCCTTTTCATCATTGACGTTTATTTTATCAATGACCTCTTTTTGCAGATAAACCGTAGCCAAAAAATTATTGATCATCATTTCCTGTTGGTTCCTGATATCAGGTTTTTTATCAAAACCTTTTCTCTTAGCCAATTGGGCAATGACCGTACTCCGGACGATTTGCATAAGAATGTTTTCCCGGATCTGAGGGTTCTTTTCTATCACTTTCTGCTGCTCAGGATCATAGTAGCTGATGATTTTGTTCAGATCTCCAGTGGTAATTGTTTTACTCCCGATTTTGGCTAATATTTCCTTATCCTGAGCCCGGAGGCCTGTAGAAATAAAAAAAATCGCCAGAATCATAACCGCTGACATTTTTAAAATACTTAACTTCATTTTTTTCTCCTTTATCTATGGATAGGCAATAATAATAGTTGGCGCGCCTGGCAGGATTCGAACCTGCGACCTACGGATTAGAAGCGTATAACATGGATTTTAAAAAGGTAAAACAAAAAAATACAAGAGAGAGAAAGGTAAAGTTAAGGGTGCATGAAAACTGGATGTTTAGAGTTTCATCTTTTATGTTGTTTTTTGGTTTTTAACCTTGTTTTATGATAAACTGCTCACAATTTGGTCACATTATTTCCGTTGATCTTAGTTTAAGTATTAAGGTTTCCAGAGAAAAAATGATGCCCCGGACGGGCATTTTCAGGATAACCCTTTTATCGACTTCACCCACAACTATTGCTTGGGAACTGGACTAAAAAGTGAGGATTACTGGTTGAAAGTGAGCATAACGTCGTGAATCACAGTTCGGCGCGCCAGCGACGATAGCGTGGATTTATCTTGTTCAGCATCTCACGTGGGCTGTTTCTTCGGGAAGCAGTCCTTGTACGCCATGTCCATCTTCAGAATGTGCTCGGTAAGCCATTGGCTCAGATAGCGGTAGACCTCTTGATGGGCATCGCCTTGTGATGAGTGGCGTGCGGCAAGGTCCTTGGTCTTGGACATGAAGTCCCTGTGCGCACGGATCTGCTCGTCGAGGCCTGCGTAGCTATAGCGCCGCATCAGGGCCTCTTCTGCCCGGAAATGCTCGTCGGTATAGTTGTACATTTTCATGATGGCATTGAATGTGGCGCCCGAATCGCTCGTATCGACCAACCCGTTGATCATTTCGATTAAGCGTTTATGTTGCTCGTCCATTGATGGTACCCCCACGCTGAAATCCTCAGTCCATACGATCTTCATCATGCCCTCCTTTTTTGTTTGCCGAACAATAAATTGAATAATTTCTTTTCAATTACCAAGAAGTATTAATATTGATCATTTCAAAAATAAATGGGATTTGAAAGAAAAATACTGAGAGGAATTATAGAATATAACCGGATAATTTGCAAAAAAATATTTTAAATGCGTGAGGGTCAATAGGACAAAGGGGTCATCTGAAGAAAATGGGACTATACAGAGCCTCTTGCAAAAGTCCAGCGATGTCATTCCGGCGAAAGCCGGAATCCAGTTTTTTCAATGCATTCTGGACACCGGCTTTCGCCGGTGTGACGAAATTTTAGAGATTTGAAAGAACCTCAAATTGAAATCATTAAAACGTCAACATTATGCAAAGGGGGCCTTCCTTCTATTAAACTTATCGGATCCTGAGCTTTCCTTCTACAAGGCGTCTTATAACGAGGGTCCAAAGGTTTTTATAACTTTTGGGAAAAGTTAAAGTAACGAAAAAGATGGAGACAAAAGGGTCAGTCTGTCTAAAGGTCGGCAGTCTGTTCCTTCTTTTATAAGCATTACTTTCAAGTTGTAAACTATCTACTGGCAAAGTCCCTTTTTCTTCAGTAGACTTCCCTTCCCCACTGCTTTTGGTCCTATTTTTCTCCTTGATTGTCTTTTTATCTTGTTTTATGCTTTTTATTCCAAAAAGCAAGTTCTACCAAACAGGTAAATACTAAGTTAAAAGGGGGACATGATGGCGGAGATCACGAAGACGGAAATTGTTTGGAAGGCCCTGGAGGCTGCGGCCAAGGCGCTGCCCGACCATAGGGGCTATGTGTATCTGGGGGATGAGATCACCTTTAAGGAGATGGATGAAGCCTCGGATCGGGTGGCCTCTGGGTTGTTAAAGCTGGGGTTTCAAAAAGGGGACCGCATCGGGATCATCGGTCTCAATCAACCCGAGTGGATCTACACCTATTTTGCCTGTGCCAAGATTGGGGCGGTCGTGGTGGGGCTCAACGTCCGGTACCGGGAGTCCGAACTGGACTTTATGATCAACCAGAGCGAAGCAAAGGGCGTGGTAACGATCCCTAAGCTGGGTGACATGGACTACGTGTCGTTTTTCCAGGGCTTTGGACCAAGGATCCCATCCGTGAAGGAGTTCATCTTTATTGGGACGGAGGGATTCCCTGGAAGCAGATCCTTCCAGTCTCTTCTGGAGACCGAGGTGGATCGGGGCGCTTTGGACAAGGCCGAAGCAGATATTACACCCGAAGACCTCATGATCATCATCTACACCTCGGGCACCACCGGAAAACCCAAGGGCGCCGCCATATCCCACGGAAGCCAACTAGCCTCTGCGCGCGCCCAGGCCGGGCACACGAGGGTCACGGAAGATGACCTCATGCTCCTGCCCCTGCCCATGAACCATGTGGGGGGGATCACCTGCGGGGTCCTGACCTGCCTGCTGGGAAAAGGGACCTCCGTTCTGATCCCCGCCTTCGTCCCCGATGATGTCATCAAACAGGCGATCCGCTACCGCCCGACCGTCTTTGCCGGCGTTCCGACCATGCACGTCCTCCTCTTGATGAATGAGAACTTAAAGAACTGGGACAGGAGAAAGATTCGCCTCGTGATCACCGGAGGATCCAATGCCGAGCCGGAGCTTCTTAACAAGCTTAAGGAGGCCTTTCCCAACGCGTCTCTCATGAACCTGTATGGGCTGAGTGAATCCTCCGGAGCTGTGGTTATGAGCCCCTGGGAGAGTGACTTTGACACCACGGTTCGAAGCATAGGTAAAACCATAGGAAATTTCCGAGCCAAGGTCATTGATGGGGAAGGCAGGGAGGTTCCTGAGGGCACCACAGGGGAGCTCTGCATCCAGGGAAGTGCGGTGGCCGGGGGGTATTTCCGCATGGTCGAGGAGACCGAGGAAGCCTTCGACAAGAATGGATGGCTTCACACCGGGGACATGGCTTACCTGGACAAAGCGGGATACATCACCCTTATGGGCCGCAGGAAGGAGATGTATATCCAAGGCGGATTCAACGTGTACCCCGTGGAGGTGGAAAACCTCCTATCCAAGCACCCCAAGGTTGCGATGGTGGCTGGAATCGGGGTCTCGGACCCGGTCCTGGGGGAGGTGGGGAGATATTATATTGTGCCCAACCCTGGGGCGGAACCCTCCGAAGAGGAACTCAAGGAGTTCTGTCGGCAGCATTTGGCGGACTATAAGGTCCCTAAACAAGTGGTATTTCTAAAGGAACTTCCCTTAACACCCGTGGGAAAGATCAGGAAAGCCAAGCTCAAGGAAGATTACGTCAATACTGGCCAGTGATTGGCGTGTTGCCCCCAGGGCTTAGCCTCTGTCTGGGCCCTGGGGCACGGCGTTCTCGCAGGAGAAGGGACTCTCGCCTTACCAGTTTCCGTTTCCAGGGGCTAGTGCGGATGATGAGCCTTATCGAAGACAGGAATCTTTCGTGAACATCGAGGTTGATCTAGAGATGAATAACACTTTTGGTCATCTGAGTAGAGGTAACCAAAAAAGAAAAGAGGGTTAAGAAATATCATTTGTACTACTCTGATTTTTCAAAATTCGAATTTTCACCATTACAGGAAGAAGCAAATGACGGACTATACCACATTCGGGGAAGGCATAATTCCCGAATAATTGAATCTGTGCATAAAAGGGACTGTTTTGCCACAGCCCGCAAAGGAAGCCAAACACTTGAATATTAAAGCCGGTTGGGGAATATCTGGCCGGCCTTTTTTTATTGGTGGGACAGAGGTGGGACAGAATAGGAAAACCGTTAATACACCAAAATAAAAAAAAGGACTTAAATTCATAAGTCGCTTTATTTATTTTAAATTTATGGCGCGCCTGGCAGGATTCGAACCTGCGACCTACGGATTAGAAGTCCGTTGCTCTATCCAACTGAGCTACAGGCGCGTAATTTTTTTTTAATGATTGATCCGGAATTGTCCTCAGGATTTATTAATACTAAAACAAGGGGATGTCAAAGAAAAATAGCACCGAAGTTTTATTTTAAACTGAATTCAATGAAAAATTCCGACAATTATGATTGTCTCCTAAATTCCTGTTGACTTTTCAACCCCGAATGGGTATAAAAAATAATTAGAAGATCATTGGAGGAATCTCGATAAAACAAGATTGTTTAATGATTTTCGGTTTTTTTCCATCGGCTGATCTTGTATGATGATGCAAGATCGGATCTCGTGTTACAATTATCAAAAAATTTTCTGGTACTTCCATAAAAGAGAGAAACAGGAGTCTATGACGGGTCCCAAAGATCTCGTCTTGATCTATTTAGAAAATCAACCCGTTTTTTTTGCCCGTGTTGAAACCATAATTCCGGACATCAAGCTTGGTTGGGTTCGAATGAGCTTTTTAATCCTTCAGGTCCCCGTTTCGTTGGGGGAATGGATCTTATTGCCGGAATATATTCAGGGTGAAGAATTTACGATGGGTGGGAAAAAGGTTCTTATCGAGAAGGTGGAGGTTCCTGTGGAAGCTCCGGAACCTCTTCCCTCCAAACGGAATGGTAAAGTTGTTTCTATTTCAGATCGAAGACGAAAAAAATAAAGAAAGCAAAAAACCTTTCAAGGAAACCGCCCCATGGAAAATGTTCAGGAATTAGCCAGAATCTATCGTCGAATCCTGCAACTTAAAACCGGTCCCGTCGCTGTCCGGATTATTAAAACTTATGAAGAAATTCCGGTCTTATTAAAAAAACCGGAGTCCCCGATTCCCAGTTTTTGCTTCGGCGTGATGGAGGCTTTTAAAGGAAAAAGTATCTTACTGGGGCGTTCTGATGTCCAATGTCTAATGGGCTTAACCGCCTTGGGATTTAGAAAAGAATCTTCCAAATCGAAAAAAACCAAACAAGGTGTTCAAATCGGGGTGTTTGGAAATGAAGCGGCCTCCCAGAACTATTTTTCCACCGGAAGCTGCCTTCCTGCCGGGCAGACCCAATGGGTTGCCATGAGCCCTTTGGAAAAAGCGATCATGGGTGTCGATATCGTCTTGTTCAAAGTTAATTCGGAACAGGCCATGTGGTTGTTTACCGCTAATCAGTATCTCACGGGGGAACGAAACGATTTTAGTGTGGGAACCGGATTCCAAGGGGTTTGCGGTGATGTGATTGTTTATCCCCTTTTGCATAAAAAGGTAAATATGACCGTGAATGGGGTAGGGGATCGTATATCCGCCGCTATGGGGAAAAACGAATTATTTGTGGGGATTCCGGCACCCTTGGTAAAAAAAATCGCCTCGAATTTGACAGAAATTTGTAAAAAACCGATTTATAAAGTCATCCATTCCCTAAAAGGTACACCAAAAATATCTACCTGGCGAAACGGTCCCCGATCTTGATGATCGGTGTTAATCCGCCCCGTTGTTGGTTCGAAAACAAGGGAAGCCGGTTTCACTTTCGGGTAATTTCTTCCGCAATGCCATTTCTTTCATTGAGAACGACTGCTATTTTCGCCCAGTCGACTTTATCTGATAAACCGTTTTTTTGAACCAAAGTCAGAACGTAATTCCAATAGGAAAATGGTTTTTGGTAGGTATTGGGATAGGCCTCCAGGAATATTTTTCTGTCGGAAGTTACTGCCAATTTCAATGGTTCATAAACGATGGTTATCGGAGTCCCTGGTTTTATTCGATGGAAAAGATGCTGGATATCTTCGGTAGTCATTCGAATACAACCGTGAGACGTTGAATGTCCGACACTTTCAGGCCAAATCGTGGCATGGATTCCATACCCCGGAACCGATAAAGGTATCCAATATTGTCCCAAGGGATTATCCGGCCCCGGTGGGACTTTTTCCAAAACCACTTTTCCTTCCCGCTTCATTTCCTCCTGAATCGATTTTGGAACTGTCCAAGTATGGTTTTTGTATTTTCCCTTAATATTAAATACCCCAACCGGTGTGGGCCAGTCCGGTTTGCCGATCCCTACCGGATACCATTTGAGCAGGACACCCTGTTCAAATAAATACATCATGTGCCCGGGGAGATTCAGCAAGATCCCATCGGCTATTTGAAACAGGGGAAGGATGTGCCGATTGTTGATAAAAAGCAGTTGGCCGACAGATAATTTATATGGGAAGAAAAGGGTATTCTTTTTTGCCAAATACTCCCAGGTGGATCCGTCACGCCCGGAGATGGAATATAATGAATCTTTGGTTTTGACCAAATAGACATTCTCCCCTCCCTGCACTGTGGAAAAAATCGTCCAGGAGGGTTGATAGGTCGACCCCAAGGCAGGATGAACCATGGACTCTCCTGATAGGATCATCAAAGTCAAAAAAAGAGTGCAGGTTCGATTCTTTAGTTCTGAGGAAAGGATTGAAAGGAGCTTGAGCATAAGAATTTAAAGTAACCTGCTGGAATTAATTAATTGTCTTTGCCTTAAATGTCAAGAAATTGTTTAAATCGACCGGGCGAAATTTTCGGCGATCTGAATGTAATTGACGCTTTAGCCAATTTAAAATAGTATAGAAATCAAAGTTAAGGAAATATAATTCTTCGGAATTGGCTCAGGTTAACAAAAAGGAACCTTATGGATCCCAAGAACTTGATTACTTTGGAAGGTTCGATCGAACGGATCTCCTTTCATAATGAAGAAAATCATTTTACCATCGCCAAGATGAAAATCAAGGGTGAGCGGGAAACGATTTCGGTTATCGGACAATTGTTTTCAGTCACTCCCGGAGAGATACTGAAAATCTGCGGATATTTTGAACACCATCCCAAGTACGGCCGCCAGGTGCGAATAGAGAGTTATGAATCCATTATTCCCGCCACCTTAACCGGTATTGAGAAATATCTGGGCTCCGGTTTGGTCAAAGGGATCGGTCCGGAAATGGCCAAAAGGATAGTCAAATGGTTCGGATTATCGACCTTGACTATTATTGAAAAGGACGTTGAACAGCTCTCCAAAGTGGAAGGGATAGGCCCAAAACGGATAGGTCAGATTAAAGAGGCCTGGAAGGAACAAAAAGAGGTCCGTCGTATTATGATTTTCTTACAGGGCTATGGGGTCAGCACCGGGTTGGCCACCAAAATATTTAAAACTTACGGTCAAGAAGCGGTAACCCGCATTAAAGAAAATCCTTATGGGCTGGCTACCGATATCTTCGGGATCGGTTTTCTCACGGCTGATCGGATTGCTCAAAAAATGGGAATGGAAAAGAACGCCCCTGTCAGACTTCAGGCCGGTTTGACCTATATTCTCCAACAAAAAAGTGAAGAAGGGCAGGTTTGTCTCCCTCGGGAAGATTTAATTCAAGCCGCCGCCCAACAGTTGGAAGTGGATTCCTCCCGACTCGACCCGGTCCTTAAAGATTTAATTCAAAAAAAACAACTTCGAACCAGGCAGAGCGAGACCGGGAAAACCTACTTCTTTCTTCCTTATCTGGATCTCTCCGAAGAAGGGATTTCTCAAAGGATCGGGGTCCTGCTGAAAGAAAACCCCCAAATAGACAAACAGACGGAAGTGATCATTTCTCAGATGGAAAGGGGCTTTCGATTGACCTTGTCCGGTCAACAAAAGGAAGCGGTTCGAAAGGCCCTGACGCAAAAGTTGTTGATCGTTACCGGAGGGCCTGGAACCGGAAAAACTACTATCATACGTTCAATATTGGAAATCTATAAACAACTAGGCCGGCGCTGTGTTTTGATGGCTCCAACCGGCCGGGCCGCCAAACGTCTTTCCGAGGTGACCCATTATCCGGCCGCCACTATCCATAGGAGCCTTGGATACAATCCCAAGATGGGAGGATTTCAAAAGGATGAAGAACATCCTCTTGCGGCCGATTTGGTAGTTGTTGATGAGGCCTCAATGGTTGACACCTATTTGATGTTTCATCTTCTCAAGGCCGTCCCTGATCAGGCGGTTTTAATTCTGGTTGGCGATGTTTTTCAATTGCCATCGGTCGGCCCGGGAAATGTCCTTTCCGATTTCATTCAATCCCAAAAGGTACCGGTTGTCCAATTGAACCGGATATTCAGACAGGGGGAAGGGAGTCTGATCGTTGTCAACGCCCACCGGATTCATCAGGGAGATATGCCGATTCTGGTCAAAGAAGAGGGGGATAGAACCCAGGATTTTTTTTCTTGAACCAGGAAGAGCCGGAAAAGGCCCTCCGCTGGATACTGGATCTGGTCCAGAATAAATTACCCAAACGGTATGGGTTTGACCCTCTGCAGGACATCCAGGTTTTAACTCCGATGTACAAGGGGGTGGTTGGGGCTGAAAATTTGAATCTTTTTCTTCAGCGGCACTTAAACCAAGAACAGAGATCGGTTCAAAGAGGCTCCCGGGTTTTTAAAGTGGGAGACAAGGTCATGCAGATTCGAAATAATTATGATAAAGATGTTTTTAACGGCGATATAGGCCGACTGGCCAAAATTGACCAGGAAAATCAGGAAATCCTGGTCAATTTTGACGGCCGGTTTGTCGTCTATGATTTCAGCGAGTTGGAAGATCTGGTTCTGGCCTATGCCATTTCTATCCATAAGTCCCAAGGGAATGAATACCCGGCCGTGATTATACCGGTCATGATCCAGCACTTTATCCTACTGCAAAGAAATCTGATTTATACGGCCGTGACCCGTGCCAAACAGGTAGTGGTTTTGGTCGGAACAAAAAAGGCCCTGGCCATCGGAATTAAAAACAATAAACCCCAATTGCGCTACAGTTTATTAAAAGAAAGACTGATCCACCTGCCTTAGTTTTCTGCACTGGTTGTCTGAGGATTTTCTCTATCACGTAATTCTTGTTGAGGATTATGTATGACGGGGTCAAAAACCGAATTCATGGAGAACGACGAGGAGGACATTCTTTGCTGACCCGGTCAAGAGAAAACGTAAGGTTTAAAGAAAAATAGCGAATTTAATTGAATTAAAATTTCCATTTTTTTAAAACACCTCCAGTATACATCCGACAGGCAGACGTGATACCTCGGTTTCCCAAGCACTCCCCGATATCGAACTTTTAACCTCAGCGTTATTATCCTTTTCTGCTCATTATTTGGAAGTATTTTTTAAGCTGTTAAATATGAAATGGAGTCGTTGCAGGGCGGTCAAATGAGTGCCTATGGTAAGCAAAAGGAGGATTGATATAAAAAACAGATGGTCGGAGGCCCAGGTTTGGGTGGGTAAGAGAATAGTCAACAGATCGTTTAAAATTGATCCTAAACCCAGGATAATCACTCGCTCGGCCCGGCCGAAAGATCCCACCGAAACCGATAACCCAAGCCCTTCCCCTCGTGCACGGGAATAACTAACTAAATAGGAACCGGCTAAGAAAAGAAAAAGTAGGGCCGTAATCAAATTATTTTGATGATGAATGGGGTGAAACAAAAAATAGAGCCAAATCCCAAAGATGGCAGAAAAATCGCTGTATCGATCTAAAACGGAATCAAGGAAGGCGCCGGAGCGTGTCTGTTGACCGGCTTTTCTGGCCAACCCACCGTCCAAGGTATCTATTACTCCGGAAACAAGAACTCCTACTCCACCCAGCCAAAGAGAATAAGAATATGCAGGAATGGTCAGCAGGCTCAAAACCAGTCCGGTAATGGAAAGGTGATTGGGTGTTAACGCCAAATGATAAAGGAAGGGAACCGGAACCTCTTCAACCCATCTCAGGTATCGGGTACCGAACCTGCTTTTACGAAGCAAGGGTTTGTTCCTTTGTAAAACTCACAGTCATATTTTGTTTGTTTTGGTCTTCTTTGCCGGACTCTTTAAATTTTTTTGATGATTCAGATAAACTTCCATCTTTCGTCTGGCCTCTTCTTCCACCATTTGAACCGGTGGATGCTTCATGAGATAGGCTGAGACAGGGAGCATAACCCCGGCTTCCCCTCGATCGCGCGCCAGGCGGCAATAACGAATGGCATCAATTACCACTCCGGCGCTATTGGGAGAATCCTGGACCGATAGACGGGCCTCCAATTCCAGGGGGACCCCGCAAAAATTGACGGCTTCAAGGCGTAAGAAGCATATTTTGTTGTCTTTCTGCCAAGGAACATAATCGGAGGGTCCGATATGGATATTTTCTTCAGCTAAGGGTTCTTGCAACTGGGATTGGACGGCCTCGGTCTTGGAGATTTTCTTGTTGATTAACCGGCTTCTTTCCAGCATATTCAGAAAATCGGTGTTTCCCCCGGTGTTAAGTTGGTAGGTCCGTTTGATTTTAACCCCCCTTTCTTCGAAAAGACGAGCCAGGACCCGGTGGATGATAGTGGCTCCAACTTGGGATTTGATATCGTCTCCAATCAAGGGGATTCCCTGCCGTTTAAATTTATTAGCCCACTTGGGATCGGAAGCGATAAATTCAGGCATGCAATTGATCAAACTTACCCCGCTATTAAGGCAGCATTGGGCATAATAGCGAACCGCCTCAGCCGAACCTACCGGGAGGTAATTAACAAATATTTCAGCTTTGGATTTTTTCAGGACCTGCTCAACGTTTACCGGTTTTTGTTTGGCCGGTAAAAAAGTACGTTCAGCAGGAAAATTTTTCATATGGGGGGCAAAACCATCTAAAACCGGGCCCATCTGGACGTTGACCCCATACCTGGGAAGAGAAGTCCAAACCGGATAGACGCAATTGGGTGGTGAAAAAACGGCTTCTTCAATAGGGAGCCCCACTTTTCGACGGTCAATATCAAAGGCGGCCACGATCTGAATATCCCCGGGTAAATAACCCCCAAGGTTTTTATGCATCAAACCCTCTTGAACGGACGGTTTATGTCGGTAATATTCAATACCCTGGATCAAGGCGCTGGCACAATTTCCTACCCCGCAGACAGCCACCCTTATATTCCTCTTGGACATATAAAAACCTCCGATGTACCGAACCCTTAATAAAAGGTAAAAAAAGCATCATGGGATATTTATGGCTAAATTGTTATAATAAAATATTTAAAAAATCAACCAAAAATGCGATGGAATGTTATAAATAAGTGTCTAAAAGGAATAGAAAAAGTCCTTTCCTCTTCCCCTGAACCAATAATTGTGATAAAGGGTTTAAAGATTTGCCCGGGAAATGTCCTTTAAAAAAAATCTGTACTTTTCGGAAAAAAAGTATTACCGAGGTCAGGACTTTGGTTGTCTGTAAATCATTGGACGGGGCAGTTGTGCATCAGTTGACTTGACTCAACAACGAACAGATGGAGCCGGCAAGTCTCATATTGAACAGCGAATAATCCGGGGAAGCGATGTGAATTAAATGGTAGAAAGAATTTTAGCAGTTGGAGACATCCATGGTTGTTATCTTAAGTTAACCAAACTCATGGAAAAAATTAAATTGAATTCAGAAAAGGATATACTGGTCTTTTTAGGAGACTATATCGATCGGGGGGATCAATCCAAAGAGGTGGTGGATTACCTTATTGAACTTAAAAAACAATGGCCTTCGACGGTTTTTCTTTTGGGCAACCATGAACAAATGTTGCAGGAATTTCTTGGGGGAGAAAATATCAACCCCTTCCTGGTCAATGGGGGGAAGAAGACCTTGGACAGCTATTTTGGAGATAATCGGCTCGTATCCTCTCAGGATCCGAGAACCATTTTTCCCTCGAACCATTTGGAGTTTTTTAATTCCTTATCTCCTTATTTTGAATGGGAAGACTATATCTTTGTGCATGCCGGCCTTAGAGAAGGGATCTCTTTGGAGAACCAGGAACTTTTTGATCTCCTTTGGATTCGGGAAGAATTTTATTTTTCCAAATACGACTTCGGAAAGACCGTGATTTTCGGCCATACTCCATTCCAAAAACCTTTTATATACCAAAACAAAATAGGTATTGATACCGGGGCGGCTTATGGCAATAAACTGACCTGCATCGAGTTGCCCGCCATGAAGTTTATCAGCATATAAGTTTAAGGAACCGGTTTTAAACAAAAGCTTACCCGGGATTTGATAAGGGGACGCAAGAGTTGTGGTGCTTTCTCTCTTTCCCTCCGATATGTTAAATCCGATGGCCGTCGATTATATTATGTCAATTTTGTTATTGACCGGAGAAGAAATTTTTGGTAATAAAAAATGGGATTTAATAAAGAAGTATGATAATTCCGGCAATAAGGCCGACCTAACAAGGAGGGACACATGAAGATCAAATACTGGATGACGAAGGAGCCGATTACGGTGACTCCGGATACTTTAGCGGTCGAAGCCCAGAAGATTATGAAGGAAAACAAGATTCGACGTCTACCGGTGGTTGAAAAGGGGAAACTGGTGGGAATTGTAACTTTCCGAAATCTTATTGAAGCGGCTCCTTCTTCCGCCACTTCCTTGAGTATTTATGAGTTAAATTACCTGATTATGAAGATGAAGGTTAAAGACCTCATGAAGAAAAGTGTCGTCACGGTTTCTCCGGAAGACACGGTAGTTGATGCCATTTCTTTGGGGATGAAACATGATATAGGTGGATTTCCGGTCTTGGATGATCATGGGGAATTAGTGGGGATCGTCACCGAAACCCAAATCTCGAGGGCCATGATGCGGCTGTTTGGAACCAATGTTAAAGAAGAAATCATTCACATAGAAAATGTGGATCTTCAGGCCGGCACCTTTGGGAAAATCATAGCTGCTGTCGAAAAGTTGGGAGTGACGGTCATCAGTATGTTTTCTGTCCCTAAAAGAACGACCGATTTGATGCGGGTCTATCTTCGAATTAAGCCGGACAATAAAAGTAAAGAAAAGGTAACGGCCGAGCTGAAAAAGATCGGTTATGAGATTGAAGAATAGTCCTGGCAGGCAATGAGATAAATCTTCCAGAATGCCCTGAAAACCAGGGCATTCTTTTTTAAAGGCAGGGATGAAAAAGGTAAATTTTCAGCTAATGATGGTGGTTTTTCTTTTGCTTGTTGGTACGAAAGCCTATACCGAAGAGACCAACCGCATTGTGGCTATTGTGAATAATGAAATTATCACCTTTCATGAGCTGGAAAAGGCCAAAAAAAATTTCAAACCTCCTGTCATGGAAAAGGAAGGCCAAGAGGAATTTCAAAAACAACTTTTATTTCAGTTAATCGATCAGAAGTTGATCGATCTCCAAGTAAAACGACTGGGGATCCATATCCCTCCCGAAGAGGTGGAAAAAGCTATAACCCGGATCCGAGAAGAACAAGGTTTGACTCGTTCGGAAGATTTCTCGAAGGTCTTACTCCAGGAGGGGTTGTCTGAATCGGAGTTTAGGAAAAAGATTACGGATCAAATTCTGAGGGTAAGATTGATCAGCCGGGAAATCGGGGAGTAAAATAATCATTTCCGATAACCAGGTGCGTGATTATTACGAAAAAAATAAGTTAAAGTTTCAAGAAACAGATGGAGTGCAACTGGCCCAGATTGTATTGCTTGTTTCCGAAAAAACTCCGTCTGAAGAGCAAATAAAACAAAAAAAGAAAATCGAGGAAATCCGGGACCGGCTCGTAAAAGGCGAAGATTTTGCCGAATTGGCTCGTAAGTTTTCTCAGGATCCTTCTGCCTCGCAGGGGGGAAATTTGGGCCTATTTAAATTGGAGGAAATTGATCCTTCCCTTCGAAAGGTGATATCCAACTTGAAACCTGGTGAATTTAGCCCCATTTTGCAGTCTCCAAACGGATGGCAGATTGTCAAATTGGTTGATGTTAAGGGGGCCAAGCAACTCAGCTTTGAGGAAGCCAAGGAAAGGATTGAAAACCAGCTCTTTCAAGAAGAAGTGGATAAACGCTTCGCCCAATGGCTCCAAAATTTAAAGGATCGTTCCTATATCCAGGTGCTTCTCTGATCCTCCCCTAATTCGCCATGATTGTCTCTATTTCGGAATGTCGGCAAGGTGTCGGAAAGGAAGAGACCCTTCGGGGCCGGAGGGTCTATAAACGCTCCAGCGGAAAGGACCATTTTTTGATCCTTCGTGATAGGGTTTTAACCAACCACTTTCCTGAACTTAAACTTCCGGAACGCGACCTCTCCCCTTTGGAAAAGGTAAAGCCCCTTATACCCCGGTTATCCTTTTCTCAGGCCGGTGACATTTTAAAAGAAGAGGGGTTGCCCTTGTTTTCGCGGATGATTTGGGGGCGATGAAGATACCCGGATCGATTTACTGTTTATCCAACCGGTATTCAATCACCGTTGTCCTTCCGGTTGCAAGGCCTTTTACATGAAGAAAGCTCCTGATTAAAGAATATACTTCAAACCCCTCGAATTTTTGAATCCCTTGATGCATCAAGGTTTTTTTTTAGAGGCTGAGTTTTTATCCGCGGATCTTGTTCATCTATGCCGATCAAAGTTGTTGAAGCTATTATCCTGCAGGTCAAACCTTCTGGGGAAGCAGACTTGATTATTGAATTTTTCACTTCCCAATGGGGTAGGATGAGGGGGATCGCCAAGGGGGCTAAAAAAAGTAAAAAAAGGTTTGTCCATTGTCTTGAGCCGTTGAACTGGGTTCGCCTTCACCTTTTTGAAAAACAGAATAACTCCCTGGTACGCATCGATCAAGGGGAGTTGATCCATCCTTTCCCGGGCATAAGAAGAGATTTTAGAAAATGGGGACAGGCCGCCTATTTTTGTGAAATGATTAAAGAGTTGTTCGCCGTAGGGGATATCAACCTGTCGGTTTTTGAATTGATCCGGGAATCCTTACATGTCCTTGAACAGGGGAAAGGGGATCAGGCAGTATTCGGTATTTTTCAAATCCGTTTGCTTAAAATCGCCGGGTATGCCCTCTACCTAACCTCCTGTCTGGCCTGCGGGAAAAAGGCCGAGGGCATTACAAATCCGATTTTTTCTTTGAGCCAAGGAGGGATCTTTTGCCTGGGCTGTCCGGGAGAAACGGGGATACGCCTTTCCCCCGGTTCGGTTCAGTGTCTTCGCCAGGCCACGAGTATGGCCATTCCTCAGGTTTTTCGGATTCGTTTTACCCGGTATATGGGAGAGGAAATTGAACACCTTTTAGGATCTTTTTCCTGCCACATTATGGGTAAGGAATTGGGATCGGCCCGATACCTGAGGGAGATTCAAGAAACTTATGGATAATTTTAGCACAGCGCTGATTACTTAAAAAACAAGTTTTTACTGTCAGCCTTGACTTAGGTGATAATTCAGGAGGTTTTGTGCTTACCTTTCAAGAACTAATTGGGGCTCTTAACGGCTATTGGGCCGAGCAGGGTTGTCTGCTTCTGCAACCTTACGATATGGAAGTCGGGGCCGGGACTTTTCACCCCGCTACTTTTCTGCGGGTTCTCGGACCGGAACCGTGGAAGGCCGCCTATGTGGAACCTTCCCGACGCCCGACCGACGGCCGATACGGAGAAAATCCCAATCGTTTACAGCGTTTTTACCAGTATCAAGTCATCCTGAAACCCTCTCCCCTGGATGTTCAAGATCTGTATCTGAAAAGTCTATCAAGCTTTGGTATTCAACCATTGGAACACGACTTGCGTTTTGTGGAAGACGATTGGGAGTCCCCGACCCTGGGGGCCTGGGGTCTGGGCTGGGAGGTATGGTTGGACGGGATGGAAATCTCTCAATTCACCTACTTTCAACAATGCGGGGGCATTGACCTTTCCCCTGTATCGGTGGAGTTGACCTATGGCCTGGAAAGAATCGCCATGTACCTTCAGGAACAGGACAATGTCTACGATCTGAAATGGAACAATCAGATTACCTATGGTGAAATCCATCACCAGGATGAGTTTGAGTTTTCCACTTATAATTTTGATCAGGCGGATGTGACCCAATTGCAAAATCTTTTTCAATCTTATGAACAGGAAAGCAAGAGACTGACTTCTTTGAAACTGCCTCGGCCGGCCTATGATTTTTGTCTCAAATGCTCCCATGTGTTTAATCTCCTGGATGCCAGGGGCGCTATTAGTGTTACGGAAAGAACCGGATATATCGGCCGAGTTCGGGATTTGGCCCGGGCAGTAGCCCAGGAATATCTTTTCCAAAGGGAGACTATGGGCTTTCCTTTATTAAAAGATCAGGGATAACGGCATCATGACAAGAGGCTCCCTCAACCCCCGGACGTCAGAAAAGCCCAATATCCAGAATATCACGAGATAAAGCGAGAGGATATGGAACAGGATTTATTACTTGAAATAGGGACAGAAGAAATACCAGCCCGTTTTATTCCCGGGGCCTTAGATGCCCTGAAAGATTTGGCCCGGGAACGATTTATTCAATCCCGTCTTAAGTATCGGGAAATAAAGACCATAGGTACACCCCGGAGGTTAGCCCTTTTGGTTTTTGGGGTTTCTCCTTTTCAGGACGACAAAGAGGAGAACATCATAGGTCCCCCGAAATCTTCAGCCTTTGACGAAAATGGCCGGCCCACGAAAGTTGTCCTGGGTTTTGCCAAAGCCAAGGGGGTGAGGGTTGAGGATCTGGGGTCCTTTGAAACCCCTAAAGGGGTTTATATAGGTCTCAAGAAGAAGATTCAAGGTCTTCCTGCCAATGGAGTGTTGGCCGAAATCCTCCCCCAAATGATTTTAGCTCTGCCGTTCCCCAAGTTCATGCGTTGGGGCACTTCCAGTTTTCGTTTTGCCAGGCCCATCCATTGGATCGTAGCCTTATTCGGAGAACAGGTTGTCCCTTTTTCCTTGGAAGGGATTGATTCTGGAAATCAGACCTTCGGCCACCGTTTTATGGCCCCCGCGGCCATACCTCTCAAGGATGCAGGAGAATATGTATCAAAACTTAGAAAAGCCATGGTTATTGTAGACACCGAAGAACGGGAAGACCAGTTATGTATGGCCATAGAAGCCCTGGCTCGAAAGGCCGAGGGACAGGTATTGGCAGATCCTGAATTACTGCAGGAAGTTAACTTTCTGGTTGAATTTCCAGAACCGGTTTCCGGCCGTTTCAATCCTGAATTTTTACAATTGCCCCCCGAAGTTCTTATCACTTCCATGAAAGAGCACCAACGCTATTTCCCCTTGGTAGATAGGCAAGGAATATTAATCCCGGCGTTCATTGCCATCAACAATACCCGGGTAGAGGACACCCTACGGGTGGTCAGGGGCCATGAAAAGGTGCTTCGTGCCCGTCTTTCCGATGCCCAATTTTTTTTCAGAGAAGATTTAAAAAAACCTTTGCATGAAAAAGTTGAGGCCTTGAAAACCGTTGTATTTCATTCCCGTTTAGGGACTTCCTTTGAAAAAGTTGAGAGGATAATTGAACTGGCCGCCTTCCTTTCCCGTAAACTTTCCCCCGAAAACGAAGAGATGGTCCGCCGATGCGCCTTTTTGTGCAAGGCCGACCTGACTTCTCTGATGGTGGGGGAATTTCCGAACCTTCAGGGGATTATGGGCCGGGAGTATGCATTACGATCCGGAGAACAGGAAGAAACAGCCCGGGGGATTTTTGAGCATTATCTGCCGGCCTCTTCCGGTAGCCCACTGCCTGAAACGACAACCGGGACTTTAGTCGGTCTGGCTGATCGGCTGGATACCCTGACCGGATTTTTTGGACTGGGGCAAATTCCCTCCGGATCAGCTGATCCTTACGCCTTACGTCGCCAGGCCCAAGCCGTAATCCTGCTCATCTGGGAAAGGGTATCTTTTGTCTCTAAATGAAGTTATAGATCAGGCCTTAATCCCTTATGCCGGACGTTTCAAGGAAAGCATCTCATCGATCAAACAAAATCTCATAGATTTTATGGCCTTGCGCCTGCAACATTTATTGGAAGGGGAAGGGATCGGTCGGGAAACCGTTGAGGCGGCCCTGGCTGCCGGTTGGGACGATTTTGGGGAACTGCGACTGCGAAGCCGTTCCCTGCAGGAATTTCAAACACATCCGGATTTTTCCTCTCTGGCAGCGGGATGCAAACGAGCCTTGAATATCTTAAAGGGCCTTTCTCCCTCCAAGATCGGACAGGTGACCCCTTCGTTATTATTTGAGGATCAGGAAAAAGCCCTCTTTGAGAAAGTTCAGGAAATTAAGGGTGATATGGATAATTTTTTCGAAAGAAAAGAATATTCTGATTATCTCCTTCATTTAGCGCAATTGCGTCCAACTATTGACGCCTTCTTTGATAAGGTATTGGTCATGTCCCCGGAGGAAAAAATCAAGAACAATCGTCTGGCCTTACTCTTCCAACTGACCTCCTTCTTTAACCGTTTTGCCCTCTTCTCAAAATTTGACGCCTCAAGCTAATTGTAATATTTTAATGTTTGTTATAGAAAAAGTTATTTAGCTTTTATTTTCTCTTTTCTTATTTTCTCCCCTGTTAGCATTTTATCCACTTTTACCGGCTATATCCAAACTACCCGTTTTCTTTTGATTAAAGTTTTCTGACCAGAATACCGAAAACCCTAATAAGAAGTAACTTGGGGTGGTCGGAGGATAAAAAACCGTCGGCAACCCCCTTCGATTAATAGGAGGTCACCTATAATGAAGAACAAAAAAAGGATATCCACCTGTTTAAATGTACTTGGGATGGTAATCATATTAAATTTTCTAGGTTTTGGGCCTGCCTTTGCTGCTGAAAGTCCTCCGGCTCAGCCGGTTGCTGCTCAGCAACCAGCGGCGGCTGCTACCCCACCAGTCATGTCCAATGAAGTATCACCACCGGCCTTGGAAAATAAAAATGAAGTCGTTATAGGGCTTAATGCACCAGAATTGGGCCCTTATGGCCGGGAAGGGTTGGCTCAACGACGGGCAGCCGGAATGGCGGTGGAAGAGATCAACGCTGAAGGCGGGATATTGGGAAAAAAGATAAAATTAGTGGAGAGGGACACCAAGAGTAATCCAAGGATAGCCAAAGAAAATGCCATTGAGCTCTTTGACACATTGGGGGCCCAGATGATTTTTGGAGGGGCATCCAGTGCGGTCGCCCAGGCTGTGGGAAAAGTGGCCAAGATGAAAGAAAAAATATTTTTTGCGACCTCCGCCTATTCCACCGACATCACGGTTGAGGAGGGGCATAAATATCTTTTTCGTGAATGTTCTAATTCCAGGATGGCTGCAAGAGTTTTATCCGGTTATCTTAAAAAGAATTTCGCCGGTAAGAATTATTTTTATGTCACTGTTGATTATAATTGGGGGTGGACCACTGAAGATGTGTTCCGAAAATCCACCGAAACAACGGATAAATACCGACACCGAAGTTTTCTCACCAATTTAGGCACCTTTGCCAAGGTGGCTACCGGAGCAAAAAAGGTTGGGGAAATCGTAGGAGAGATTAAAGCGGCTTCCTTTGAACAGGCACAAGGAATTGACCAGATCAATAAGGCCATTACTGAAATGGAAAAAATAGTTCGGAAGAATGCCGCTAATGCCGAAGAATCCGCTTCGGCTTCTGAAGAAATGAGTGCCCAAGCAGAAACTTTGAAGGGGTTTGTAGGCCAGCTGGCCTCTTTGGTGGACAATAGAAGGAATAATTTCGTCAGAAACAGCGGACTTCTTGAAAAAGACGATATGCAATTCATTGAAATGAAAGGGGCGCAGGTCTCCGATGACTAATAAATATTTGCCTTATGAATTCAAATATATACTGATTTAGACTGCAACGGTAAATGTATCTCACCTCATTTATTCACCGTGATCGGCTTTTTGAGATAGTCGAACGTTGGATCTGTGGTCGTCCGGAACCAGACGACATTGAACATTTCACTGAGATATTAATCTGTGACGGTTTTGTCTTAGGTGAAATCCTGAAGTCCTTTTCCGGATATTTACTCGAAACTATTCTGGGAACACCCTATAAGAGAAGGCGAATTCACTATAAAGGGGAGCTGCGGGATGTCTTGAGTCTTAAGCCTACGGATCGAACCCCGAAGTAAAAGAACTCTTCGCCCTTTACGAAAAAAATCCCGATTATTTTTACCGGGAAGCCCCTATAAACGGGGTGGTCTGTCTGGACGACACCGACCATTTGCTGGGGTTATACGGATCAAGCGCTCTAAGAGAATCGCTGAAAAGGCCAATCGGCGGATCGCCAACTGGATTTTTAAAAAAGTGCAGAAAGTCGCTCAAGAAATGGCCTTGGAACGAGCCAGACAGTCCCATACTCCCTTGGAATGGTTTGTTATCCCCCAAGAAGAAATGATCCGGGAGTTTATCCAGGCAGAAGAAGAGATCGCCCAAAAGTTTAAAGAAGGTTATATAAAGTTCGACCGATCTTCCCTATTTTATACGATGTGGGGGCCATCAAAATTATTGCCGATTCTGAAAGATTGAATTTTTTGGAAACACTCTGATCAAACACCCCAAGATTTGTTTAATCGAAAAGGAAGATTTTAAGGGAAACTATCGGGCTACCAACCTGACCCTGGAGATCAACTGGGACCCGACCATGTTTGTCGCACCTTTAGAAATCGCCGGGGCTGGGAAAATTATCTCGAACGGGGAATAGGGGAACACCGCCTGAAAAAAGGCTTGGAACCTTTTCTGGAAGGAGCACAGCCAACCTTGATCCTTGAGCTGATCCTTTCCACCTATCCTGATATGGTGGAATCGGAGCTGGGAAGAAGTATCCATGAAGAACGGATCATTGCCCAAAGAGGAGATAACAGTTACCGAGGTTTATTCCAACCAATGTAGAATTCCTTGTCGAATACCTTTTTGCGGCGGGGTTTAGTCCCAAGATACGGATCGAACAGATACCCATAAAACTTTGGGGAAGATACTTGCCGGAAACCCTTGGTTCTCATGTTCGAAGGTTATACAATTTGCCGGAGCATGATTTTCTTTATTGCTTATTTTGATGGACTTAAAATAATTCCCCAAGGGCCCTGCCAAAGGAGGAATGTTCCTAATTTTTTTGGGTTTGGCTCCCGCCGCGAAAAAGATTTAGGATGAGATAGTTCGCTGCCCATTCCTATGCGGGTATAACTGAATACCGGGAAGGCGATTTCATCAAAGCTATCTCCGAAATATTTCCTCGGCATTTTCTTCGATGTTTATAAGCCTTTTAATATCAGGTCCTTTTACAAGATTATGGCATCTAAGATTTTAAGAATATATTATTTTATCGGCCCGGGTTCGATAAGTGGTCGTTGGTATAATTTTAGAGGCAGTTTTGAACACAATACCGCAGATGATCAAGCCGGGAATTGAAGCAATTCACTCTGAATATTTCAAGATTAATGACTTTTTAACAAAGACCTGTCGGAAGTCGGTTACCAAATTTTTATGAGTTTAAAATGAAACCGGGACTAACTGGCCCTCACTTAACCAAAATCGAATTTCTGATGTCGAGGTCTTGTTTATCCTTTGCCCCCTTGATGGTTGGAGCATTTTTTCCATCTCGAAATGCCAGCCATCCCTAACCTAAAGCCTGGATCTTCTCCATTTCCGGCCAACTTATAGATGGTTGATTCAGAAAGCTTCAAGTTTTGCCCTAATTCTTTCGCTGTAACAATTTTCACGGGAACCTCCTCCTTTGCCTGTTATGAAATTTATCGGCATTTTTGGCTAAGAACTTTAATCGGGAAATTTGGCAGCGGTTCGGTAAAAAGACCATATGGGGTATGTGTGAAATAAAATGTATACTAATGATTTGAAGGAAAAAAGGTTCCTTCAATTGGGTGAAACCCGTTTAGCCTATAACCACTACATATTGTGTTTATTTTCCATTAAACTCCCTCCTATAGTATTTTTTTCTTTACAAAATGATTTTTTGAAGTAAAATTATCTTCGGTTACAATAAAGGGGATAATTTTCCAAAAAACCGTCCTAAGAAAACCGGGCACGTTAGGACTGAAAGGGAATATTTTAAAGTGAAACTTAAAAGATTAGAGCTTAACGGGTTTAAATCATTTTCAGAAAAGACGGTTGTTTCTTTCCCGAAAGGAATTAGTGGGGTTGTAGGTCCCAATGGATGTGGAAAGAGCAATATAGTGGATGCCATTAAATGGGTTATGGGTGAGCAAAGCCCCAAGCAACTTCGAGGAAAGGGCATGGATGATGTGATTTTTGCCGGGTCCAACGGTAAATCATCCGTTGGCATGGCTGAAGTATCCCTCGTTCTGGACAATGACAACGGCTCTATCCCTCAGGAATATGCTGATTTCAGCGAGGTAGTCATTACCCGCCGGTTGTTTAGGGATGGGGAGAGTGAGTACGCCATTAACAATAAGGCCTGCCGGCTTAAGGATATTACCCATTTATTTATGGATACCGGTGTGGGAAGTAAGGCTTATTCGGTAATTGAACAGGGACGTATCGGGGCCATTATTGATTCCAAACCCGAGGACCGCCGTCATTGGATCGAAGAAGCGGCCGGTATTTCCAAATATAAAAGCAAGAAGCATGAAACCCTTCGTAAACTGGAATTGACCCAGCAGAACCTTCTTCGAGTTAGTGATGTCATCGCCGAGATTAAAAGACAGATGAATTCGTTGTTTCGGCAGGCTAAGAAGGCGGAAAGGTTTAAAGAGATAAGAAAACAATCCAAAGAAGTCGAATTAGTCCTTTTGGCCAAAGAATATCAAATGGTGCTGAATGAAAAAGGATTAAAAGAAGAAGAATTGGGACGTCAACAAGACCGGGCCGGTGAGCTTAAGGGTGAATGCCTGGACCAGGAGACTTCGCTGGACCAACTTCAGACCGAACTCTTGGGACTCGAAAGGCAATTGAAAGAACAGCAGGAGCAATTTTATAAACAAAAAGCTGAGTTGCAAAATCATGAAGCATTGAACCAGCAATATCAAAAGGATTTGGAAAACCTGGGAAAAGAGGCCATCGAAATTGAAAGAGAAATTGAAGAGATAGACCGGTGGCTCAATGAAAATGAATCCAGGGAAAAGAATTTGGCTGAAGAGGTCAACTCATTTACCCAAACATTGGCCTTGGAAGAAACCCGAGTCCTTGAAAAGGAACAATCACTTTCGGATTCCAAAGAAGAATTTGTTCGCGGGCAGGAAAAAGGGGAAAAAAGTAAAGATATCCTGGTTACCAAACTGACCGAACTCAGCAGGGTTAGGAATATACGTGCCGGTTTAATCAAATTGCAAGAAGATCGACAACGTCGGATCATTCGCCAGAGTGAAGAAAAGGCCCAGTTAACGGCCCGGTTCGGATTTTTTGAATGCTTCAGTTGAGGAAACGGAAAGGGCGAGCTGCTGTTTAAACGGGAAGCCTTGAGAGATATTAAAGAAAAAATAACCCCAGCCCAACAAGAGAAGATCGCTGTTGAAAAAATCCACAAAAATCTGGAGGGTGAATTACTGGAACTGGAACAGGACTGGAAACAAGACCAGGCCCAGATTAGAAATCTTCAGCAGATTCGTGACAATTTTCAGAGTTATCAAAATGGGGTCAGAACCTTACTCCAGGCCGGCTGGTCGGAAGGGCGTGAGCAAACCCCGACTTTCAGTCAGGTACTGGTTGAAGGACTGGAAACCGAACCCGGCTGTGAGGCAGCCGTAGAAGCCGCTTTGGGTGAGGCCCTTCAAGCTCTGATGATCCAGGATCCAAATTCCGCTCTTATGGGAATCGAGTATTTGAAAGGTCGGGGGCAAGGCAAGGCGACCTTCCTACTCTTGAAACCCTCTTTATCCACCGAAGAAATAACTTCCGGTTATTGGAGAGAAAAGGGGTTGGTCCCTTTACTGTCTAAAGTTTCCGCTCAGGAGGAATTTCAATCCTGGCTGCAAGTTTTATTGAATTCTTTTGTTCTGGTTTCTGATTTAAAGCAGGGATTGGAGGTTTGGAAAAACAATCCCGGTCAGTTCTCCGTGGTTACTCTGGAAGGAGATTTGATCGACTCGAGGGGGATCATTTCCGGCGGCAGTTCCAGAAATCCGGAGAGCGGTCTTTTGTTCCAGAAAAACCTGATTCACAAATTGGAACTAAAGGCAGGGGATTGGCAGGTAAAGGATAGCAAGGAAAAAGGAAAGTATCCTGACCTCTGAAACCGACCTTACCAATCAAATCAATCAGATATTGGTCCTGGAGAACGAAGAACGAGAGTTGGAAGAGAACATCCTCGAGTTGGAAAAACGTCTTATCGGCTGTCAGGAAGAAACCAAGCCTATGCAACGCCGTTTGCAATTGCTAATTCTGGAAGAAGATGAATATCGGATCCAGGAGGAAGATCAGGCGGTTGAGGAACAAGGGCTTTCTCTGCAAGAAGAAACCTTGAACAAAGAAATTGAAGGATTAAAAAAAGAAATCCAGGAACAGGAAGAAACAATTAAAATTTTAGAAGGAGACCTGGAACAGGAAAGACAGGACTTGACCTTGGCTTATACCCAATTGTCCGCATTAAAGGAAAAAGGAGGACATATCGGCCGGGAATGGGAAAGACTGAAAGAATCCCTGACTGAAAAGGAAATCAGGAAAAAAAGACTCCAGGAAAAAATGCTTACCGGAAGTCAGATTCAATCAGACCTTATTGAAAAATCTTCCCTGGGAGAGGCCTTGATTAAAAGCTTGCACGCTAAGGTTAATGACCTCGAGGCTCAGATTGAGAGGGCCAATCAAACCTGGGAAAAATTGATCAAACAAAAAGAAGACTGGGAAACTGTTTTGAAAGAGACGAGGGGTCTCCTAAGTGAAGCTGAACGGCAGGAAAACGAGTTCAAGATGGAAGCTGGCCCAGATGGCGATGAAAATAGACCATTTAAAAGAACAATCCCTGGAACAGTCCGGCCTGCCTCCGGAGGAAGTGGTGTCCACATATTTAAAGGGGATGAAGACCTTGAAGCCTTGAGGGGAAAGCGCCGGGAATTTAGGGAAAAGTTGGAACAAATAGGAGAAGTCAATCTAACAGCCCTTGAAGAATATAACGCCTTTAAGGAACGATACGATTTTTATCATACCCAGGAAGATGACCTGCTTAAATCCATGGATGCTTTGAAACGGGCCATTCAAAAAATAAATTTTACTTCCAAGGATCTTTTTTTTATCTACTTTTAAAATTATTCAGGAGAAGATGAACGAGGTTTTTCCGTTG